>CBDFFO010000009.1:0-778372 GCA_965246805.1 Caldimonas sp.
ATGGTCGCGGCGATGACCGATGGCTTCGTGCTGCTGCAGTTGCCGAACGCGGGCGATGACCTGCAAGCGATCAAGAAGGGCGTCATGGAGCTCGCCGACCTGGTCGTCATCAACAAGGCCGATCTCGATGCCGGGGCGGCGAATCGCGCGCGCCGCGGCTGCAGATCGCGTCGGCGTTCGGTCTCTCAACGCGACGGGCGAACGAGGGTGCCTCCGAGGGCACGTGGCAGACGAAGGTGATGCAGCTGAGCGCGTTGAACGCCGACGACATCGTCCGCTTCTGGGCCGAGCTCGATGCGTTTCGATCGAGCCAGCGTGCGAGCGGCGCCTTCGATGAACGGCGTCGGGCGCAGATGCGAGCATGGTTCGACGAGCGGCTGCAGTCGGAAGTGCTTCACGCGTTCCAGGCAAGGGCCGACGTGCGCGAAGCGATGCCGGCGACGTGGGCCGCACTGGCGCAGAACCGACTGACGGTTCCCGCGGCAGTGACGGCGCTGTTGCAACGGGCGGGCTTGGTCGCTTCAAAACAAGGCGCTCGCGACGATCGCGACGAGGCGCGATGACCGCAGCCGACCTCGCGCATCCGCGCCAAGTGGCGCGGCGTTGAACGCGACCGGCAGGCGCTAGGTGCCGTCTGCGCGCTCGGCTTCGAACAGACGAGGCACACTCCCTGATCACCAGGAAAAGGTCTGGAAAGAGACGCATGCACGACATCACCCAACAACTGAACGAGCGCCGCGCCCAGGCCCGTCTTGGCGGCGGCGCGAAGCGCATCGCCGCGCAGCACGCCAAGGGCAAGCTCACCGCGCGCGAGCGCCTCGATCTGCTGCTCGACGAAGACAGCTTCGAAGAGTGGGACATGTTCGTCGAGCACCGCAGCCACGATTTCGGCATGGCCGCGAACCGACCTCCAGGAGACGGCGTGGTGACGGGCTACGGCATGATCAACGGCCGCCTGGTCTTCGTCTACAGCCAGGACTTCACGGTCTTCGGCGGTGCGCTCTCGGAAGCGCATGCCGAGAAGATCTGCAAGGTGATGGACCAGGCCATGAAGGTCGGCGCGCCTGTGATCGGCTTGAACGATTCGGGCGGCGCGCGGATTCAGGAAGGCGTGGCCTCGCTCGGCGGCTATGCCGAGGTGTTCCAGCGAAACGTGATCGCATCGGGCGTGGTGCCGCAGATCAGCCTCGTCATGGGCCCGTGCGCGGGCGGCGCGGTCTATTCGCCGGCGATGACCGACTTCATCTTCATGGTGAGAGACAGTTCGTACATGTTCGTGACCGGCCCCGACGTGGTGAAGACGGTCACGCACGAGGAGGTGAGCGCGGAAGACTTAGGGGGCGCGACCACGCACACCACCAAGAGCGGCGTCGCCGATCTCGCGTTCGAGAACGACGTCGATGCGCTCGCGATGGTGCGACGCTTCTTCAACTACATGCCGCTCAACAACCGCGAGAAAGCGCCGTCCAGGCCTTCCGACGACCCGGCCGATCGCATCGACCGCTCGCTCGACTCACTGGTGCCCGACAGCGCCAACCAGCCCTACGACATCAAGGAGCTGATCTCGAAGGTCGTCGACGACGGCGACTTCTTCGAGCTGCAGCCCGAGCACGCGAAGAACATCGTGATCGGCTTCGGCCGGATGGACTCCCAGGTGGTGGGCATCGTCGCGAACCAGCCGTTGGTGCTCGCAGGCTGCCTCGACATCAAGAGCTCCATCAAAGCGGCGCGCTTCGTGCGATTCTGCGACGCGTTCAGCATCCCGGTCGTCACGTTCGTGGACGTGCCGGGTTTCATGCCGGGCACTGCGCAGGAGTACGGCGGCATCATCAAGCACGGCGCCAAGCTGCTCTATGCGTATGCCGAATGCACCGTGCCCAAGATCACCGTCATCACGAGGAAGGCCTACGGCGGCGCCTACGACGTGATGAGTTCCAAGCACCTGCGCGGCGACGTCAACTTCGCGTGGCCGAACGCCGAGATCGCGGTGATGGGCGCGAAGGGTGCGGTCGAGATCATCTTCCGCGACGAGAAGGGCGACCCCGAGAAGCTCGCGGCGCGCGAAGCCGAATACAAAGCGAAGTTCGCGAACCCGTTCATCGCCGGCGCCCGCGGCTACATCGACGACGTGATCCAGCCGCACGAGACGCGGCGCCGCATCTGTCGGTCGCTCAACATGCTTGCGAACAAGAAGGTCGACGACCCCTGGCGCAAGCACGGCAACATCCCGCTATAGAGCCCCCGGTCGGTGCATGGAGCCTCCAGTCGCGTCGCTCCTGCCCCTCTCCCGCTCTTTGGAGAGGGCTGGGTGAGGGCCACCGCGCGGCTCGATCAACCGGCGTGGAGCATCGCCTCCCTCGTCGGCATCGATAGTGGTGCGGCGCAGCTTACGATGCTCGGCGACGTCATAGCGCCGGGCGCACGCGACGCGATCGCGCGCGAGGTCGGTACCGTGGCACCGCGCTGAATGGTGGGTTTGGTGATGGGCATACTTCGAGATGGCGCCGCACGTCGCGGCTGCACCCCGACCGCACCGATCCCGCCCACCGCATGCCGATGTTCAAGAAGATCCTGATTGCCAACCGGGGCGAGATCGCATGCCGTGTCATCAAGACGGCACGCCGAATGGGCATCAAGACGGTCGCGGTGTATTCGCTGGCCGACCGCGACGCGCTGCACCGCGAGCTCGCCGACGAATCGATCTGCATCGGGCCGGCGCCGAGCCGCGAGTCGTATCTCGACATCGACAAGGTGATCGCGGCCTGCAAGGAAAGCGGCGCCCAAGCCGTGCACCCGGGCTACGGCTTCCTCTCCGAGAACGCGTCCTTCGCGAGACGCGTCGAGGAAGCGGGCATCGTCTTCATCGGCCCGAAGCACGCGGCGATCGCGGCGATGGGCGACAAAATCGCATCGAAGAAGCTCGCGCTGGCCGCGGGCGTGAACACCATTCCCGGTCACAACGAGGCGATCCCGTCGGCAGAGCGGGCCGTCGAGATCGCGCGCGTCGTCGGCTACCCGGTGATGATCAAGGCCTCAGCCGGCGGCGGCGGCAAGGGCCTGCGCGTGGCCTACGACGACGCCGCCGCGTTCGACGGCTTCACGTCGTGCCGCCACGAAGCGCTCGCGAGCTTCGGCGATGACCGCATCTTCATCGAGAAGTTCGTCGAGGAACCGCGCCACATCGAGATCCAGGTGCTCGGCGATGCTCACGGCCACTGCGTTTATCTGTGGGAACGAGAGTGCTCGATCCAGCGCCGGCACCAGAAGGTGATCGAGGAAGCGCCGAGCCCGTTCGTCGACGAGGCGCTGCGCCTGGCGATGGGCGAGCAAGCCGTCGCGCTGGCCAGGGCGGTCGACTACCAGTCGGCCGGCACGGTCGAATTTGTCGTCGGCAAGGACAAGTCGTTCTTCTTTCTCGAGATGAACACGCGATTGCAGGTCGAGCATCCGGTCACCGAAGGCATCACCGGGCTCGATCTGGTCGAGCAGATGATCCGGATCGCGGCCGGTGAAAAACTCGCATTCACGCAAGGCCAGATCGCGCGCCGAGGGTGGTCGATCGAGTGCCGCATCAACGCCGAGGATCCGTACCGCGGCTTCTTGCCGAGCACAGGCCGGCTCGTCGCGTTCGAGCCGCCTGTGGCCGACGGCGTGATGGTGCGCGTCGACACCGGCGTGGGCGAGGGCGGCGAGATTTCGATCCATTACGACTCGATGATCTGCAAACTCATCGTGCACGCGAACGACCGCGCGGGCGCGATCGCGGGCATGCGCGAAGCGTTGAACGCGTTCGTCGTGCGCGGCGTGTCGACCAACATCCCGTTCCAGGCGGCGCTGCTGGCGCACCCCCGCTTCCAGTCGGGCGATTTCGACACCGGGTTCATCGCCGAGGAGTACCCGCGAGGCTTTGCGGTGCAAGCCGCGGGTGGCGATGCTCGCCGGTTCATGCTCGCGCTCGCGGCAGCGGTCAATCGCCGCGTGCTCGCGCGCACGGCCGGTATCCGCGGGCAGCTCGAGGGCCATGAGCTGCGCATCGGTAACGACGTCATCATCGTCGAGACCGACGCCGAGGGCCAGCGCCGCCACACGCCGGCGACCGTGCATTGCCATCCGGCCGAAGCCGTCGGCCATCGGCGTGCCGACGCGGCGACGCTCTTCGACGTGACCCTCGACGGCCGCGTTCGCCGCTTCGCCTTCCAGAGCGCGTTGCGCGATGTGGCGGTGCGCGGCACCGTCGACGAGGTGCCGTTCCACGCCCAGGTCGATCGCGCGGGTCTGGCGTACCGCGTCACCCACGACGGGGCCCAGGCGACGGTGCGCGTGCTCTCGCCACGCGCGGCCGAACTGAACGCGTGGATGCCCTTCAAGGCACCGCCGGATCTGTCGAAGTTCCTGCTCTCGCCGATGCCTGGCTTGCTCGTCGATGTGGCGGTGCGCGTCGGCCAGAGCGTGCGTGCCGGCGAAAAGCTCGCGGTCATCGAGGCGATGAAGATGGAGAACACCCTCGTCGCATCGCACGCGGGCAAGGTGAGCGCGGTTCGGGCCGACAAGGGCACCACGCTCGCGGTCGATCAGATCATTCTGGAGTTCGAATGAACGAGAACCGAATCGGGATGCAGACGCGGCCGTTCCGCGTCCTCGGCGTGCAGCAGATCGCCATCGGTGGCACCAGCAAGGCTCGATTGCGCGCGCTGTGGGTCGACCTGCTGGGCCTGCCCCTCGAAGGCAGCTTCCGGTCGGCGCGCGAGAATGTCGACGAAGACATCTGCGCGGTCGGCGCGGGTGCGCATCGCGTCGAGATCGACCTGATGGAGCCGATCGACGCGAACGCCAAGCCCGCCGTACACACCACGCCGCTCAACCACATCGGCTTGTGGATCGACGACCTGCCGGCGGCAGTCGAATGGCTGGCCGCGCAGGGACTGCGGTTCGCACCGGGTGGTATCCGCGCGGGCGCGGGCGGCCACGACATCTGCTTCGTGCATCCGAAGGCGAACGATGCCTTTCCGTTCGCCGGTGAAGGTGTGCTGATCGAACTCGTGCAGGCGCCGCACGACGTGATCGAGGCACTTTCTCACGAAGGAACCTGATGGCCGTTCACGAGATCCTGAAGATGGGCGACCCGCGCTTGCTGCGGGTTGCGGCGCCGGTCGCTGCGTTCGACACGCCCGCGCTGCACGCGCTCATCGCGGACCTTTTCGAGACGATGCGCTCGGTGCAGGGCGCGGGGCTGGCCGCGCCGCAGATCGGCGTCGACCTCGCGCTGGTGATCTTCGGCTTTCGTGCGAATCTGCGCTACCCCGAGGCGCCGGCGGTGCCCGAGACGGTGCTCATCAATCCGATCCTGACGCCGCTCGACACGCAAGAGGAAGAGGGCTGGGAAGGCTGCCTCTCGGTGCCCGGCATGCGCGGCAGGGTGCCGCGCTGGAGCCGCATCCGTTACACCGGTTTCGATGCGACAGGCGCGGCCATCGATCGGGTCGCCGAAGGGTTTCATGCGCGCGTCGTGCAACATGAATGTGATCACCTGATCGGCAAGCTTTATCCAATGCGCATTCGCGATTTCAGCCACTTCGGGTTTACCAGCGTGCTGTTCCCCGAGCTGGCGGACAACGCCGACGATTGAGCGCACGCGCCGCCCCGCGGAGCCGCGGTTGGCCAAGGCGCTGCCCCGTAAAGGAACGTGTCTGCGTCAGGGCCGCGTCAGCGCATCCGGGGCTCGGTGCGTTGCAGGTTTCGTTACCCTTCATCTTTCGTGAAAGCCGACCATGCCGACCTCTGTTCAAAGCCAGCCCTCGTGGTGGCGCCGCGCGGCGCTCGCGTTGACGATGCTCGCGCTCGGCGTGGTGGTTTTTTCCGTGAATGCGGAGGCGCCGCAACCATACCCGTCGGCTCAGCCGTCGCCGTTGCGGCCCGGCGGCGACCCGCCGGGCCGGGTCGCACGGCTCTCCGATGCGTCGGGCCAGGTCTGGCTCAGCAGCCTCGACTCGCCCGAGTGGATCACTGCCGAGCGCAACCGGCCTCTCACCACCGGCGACCGACTGGCCGTCGACAAGGGCGGCAAGGCTGAAGTGACACTGGGCTCGACCACGCTGCGCCTCGCGCAAGGCACTGAGCTCGAAGTGGCGCAACTCGACGACGCACGGTTCGCGGTGCAGCTCTTCACCGGCTCGGTCGCGGCGCGTTTTCGCAACCCGCAATCGCTGGCCGAGTTCGAACTCGACACCGACGAAGGCCGCTTTCGCGTGCTGGAACCGGGCCGCTATCGCTTCGACCGCGACACGCGTTCCAGCGATGTGACGGTGTACGGCGGTCAGGCCGTCTACGAAGGTCGCAACAGCGCGTTGCCCGTGCGCCCGGGGCAGCACGTCGAGTTCTGGCTCGACGCCGCAGGTGCCGCCCAATACAACATGGTGCCCGCCGATCGCGACGCGTTCGCGGCCTGGAACGACGAGCGCGATCGCAGCGAAGACCGCTACGCGGCGATCCCGAGCCGTTATGTCTCGCCGGAGATGACGGGTGCGCAAGACCTCGAACGCTACGGCGTGTGGCAGCAGGACCCCGAATACGGCTCGATCTGGATCCCGCGCGACGTGCCGGTCGACTGGGCGCCGTACAGCACCGGTCATTGGGCCTCGGTGCAGCCGTGGGGGTGGACCTGGGTCGACGATGCGCCATGGGGCTTTGCGCCGTTCCACTACGGGCGCTGGGTCAACCGTCGCAACGTGTGGTGCTGGACGCCGGGCACCTATGTGGCACGCCCGATCTACGCGCCCGCGCTGGTGGCCTGGGTCGGGGGCCCGCGCGCGAGCGTGTCGGTCTCGATCGGGGGTGGCCGCGGCGATGCACCGATCGGCTGGTTCCCGCTCGGACCTCGCGAGGTTTTCGTGCCGAGCTATCGTTACAGCCCGACCTATGTTCGCAACATCAACGTCGTGCACGTGACCAACGTCGTCAACATCACCAACGTGGTCGAGAACCGAAACGGCGCGGCCGATCGGCGCACCTTCGTCAACCGCGAGCAGCCGCACGCGCTCACCGTGGTGTCCGCGAATGTGCTCGTGAACCGCGAGCCGGTGCGCGCGAACGCGTCTCGCTTCGGTGATTCGCCGGCGATGCGCGCGTTGAAGGACCAGGCTGCCAGCCCGGTCTCGACGATCGCGCCGATCGCCGCACCCCCGGCTGCGCCGCCGCGCGTCGTCGACGGCGGCGAGGCGCGTCTGCGCCCACCGGGCTTCGCCGCCACGCCGCGTGGCGACCGACCCGAGCGAACCGATCGCGGTGGCGATCCGCGCAACGATCGCGGCGGCTTCAACCGGCCGCCCCCGACAGCGGCGGCGACGGTTCTGCCCGGCCAGATTCCCGCGCCCGCCGGTGCGCTGTCACCGGGGTCGACGCGTGGGCTGGCGCCCGTCGTCGTCGCACCCGCGCCGCTACCCAACTCGCCGACCGTGCTTGCACCGCCGGTGAACGCGCCGCCTGCTGCCATACAGCCCGCCGGTCGCGCGGACCCATCGGGGCGTGGCGAGCCACCGGGCATGCGTGACCGCTTCGGCGATCGGCGGCAACCGCCGTCGAACGGCCCGGCGGTGAACCTGCCCGCGTCGAACGCGCCCACGGTCGCGCCGGCCGCGACGCCGGCACCCGTCGCCCCGGTGATGCGCCCGGACGCCTTGCCGCCGCCGAATCTGCCGCCACCGCGCGAGCGATTCCAGCGGCCGGCGACGCCGAGCGAACGCATGCCGCCGCCAACCCAACCCGCGCCGCCGCCGGCAGGGCCTTCGGTGCAAATCCAGGCGCAACCACAACCACAACCACAATCACTCCAGCCGGCCGGGTCGGCGGCGGACCCACGTGCCGCGGCTCGTGCCGAACGCGGCGAGCGACGCGAGCGGGGTGAGCCGGGCCAAGGGCCTGGGCCACGTGCAGCGGAGCCCCCGCGCGCCGCGCCAGCCGCAGTGGCACCGCCACCGCCACCGGCAACGGTGGTGCGCGCTGCGCCGGTGGCTCCGGCGGCAAGACCCCCGGAGGCGCCGCGTACCGCGCCGACGCCACGCGAAGAGCGACGAGAGGAGCGACGCGAGGAACGACGGGATGAGAAACGCGAGCCGGCGCGCTGATCGCACCGCACCTCACGCGTTCGGCAGGTTACGAACGACCGGCCTCGATCGTCGCCGCTATCGCAGCAACGGCCGCACCACCGGCCACACGTTGGCGAGGATCGTAGGGTGCGCGCTCGCGAGCGGGTGGATGCGGTCGGGCTGAAACAAGCGCTCCGCGTCAGGCACATCGGCCACGCCCTTCAAGATGAAAGGGACCAGTGCCGCGCGTTCATGCGTCGCGACCTCGGCGAACAACGCGGCGAACTGGTCGCCGTATTTGTGCCCGTAGTTGGGCGGCAGTTGAATGCCGGCGATCAACAGTTTCGCGCCACTGGCCTTCACCGCATCGGACATCGTGATGAGGTTCGCACGCGTCGACTCAAGATCCAGTCCACGCAACGCGTCGTTGCCGCCGAGCTCGATGATCACGAGTGCCGGCCGGTGCTGCTTCAGGAGCGCCGGCAGTCGTGACGTGCCGCCCGCCGTGGTATCGCCGCTGATGCTCGCGTTGACGACGCGCCAGCCCGGTGCTTCGGCCACGAGCTTGCGCTCGAGCAGCGCGACCCAGCCACTGCCTCGCTGCAAGCCGTATTCGGCCGACAGGCTGTCGCCGACGACGAGCAGCGTGCGCGTCTGCGAGGCGATGGACGAAGACCCGGCGAAGACGCCGGCCACGACCAGCGCGGTACATTGCGCGAGCCATGAGCGCCGGGCGCCGTTCATGCTGTCGTCCACTCGCGATTTCCTCGGCGCCTGCTCGCTTTTACCCATGCCTGAACCCATCATTCGCGTCGAACACCTGACCAAGAAGGTCGAAGACTCGACCGGTGCGCTGACGATTCTCCACGACATCGATTTCACCCTGCAGCCCTGTGAGTCGGTCGCCATCGTCGGCGCGTCGGGCTCGGGCAAGAGCACCTTGCTATCCATCATGGCTGGGCTCGACACGCCGAGCGAAGGCACCGTGCATCTGGCCGGCGTCGACATGTTCAAGCTCGATGAAGATGCGCGCGCCGGCCTCAGAGCCGCGAAGCTCGGCTTCGTGTTCCAGAGTTTCCAGCTGCTCGGCAATCTGAACGCACTCGAGAACGTGATGCTGCCGCTCGAGTTGCAAGGCAAGAGCGATGCGCGCGTGCTCGCGACCGATATGCTGAAGCGCGTCGGTCTCGGCGAGCGCCTGCGCCACTATCCGAAGGTGCTGTCGGGCGGCGAGCAGCAGCGCGTGGCGCTCGCGCGTGCCTTTGTGGTCGAGCCGGCGTTGCTGCTGGCCGACGAACCGACGGGCAGCCTCGATTTCGCGACCGGCGACACCGTGATGGCGCTGATGTTCGAACTCAACCGCGAAACCGGCACCACGCTCGTGCTCGTCACGCACGACATCGGCATCGCAAAACGCTGCGACCGGCAGTTGCGCATCGAAGCCGGTCGGCTCGCGTTGGTTTAAAGCGGCGCCGCCCGGCCGATGAGAACGATGGCGTTCGCGACATGCCGGGCCATAAACGACGATGCCCACAGGCGTGGGCATCGGGCACCGGGCGCCGTGAACGGCGTGTCTCTGCGGCTCAGCGGCTGAACTTGTAGTCGGTCTTCGCCTTGCTTCGGATGTCGTCGCGGAACTGTTCGGCCTTCACTTGCGAAAGGCGCTGCTGGATCTGCGGCTTCACGTCGGCGAGCGGCGGCACCTGCGCGGCGCGGGTGTCTACCAACTTGATGATGTGATAGCCGAACTGGCTCTTCACCGGCGTGTCGGTCATCTCACCCTTCTGGAGCTTCACCATGGCTTGAGAAAATTCGGGCACGTAGGCGTTCGGCGGCGCGAAGTCGAGGTCGCCGCCCTTTTCGGCCGAACCGGTGTCCTTCGAATTCTTCTTGGCCAGGTCTTCGAACTTGGCGCCGGCCTTGATCTGCGCGATCAGCGCTTTCGCATCGTCTTCCTTGTCGACGAGGATGTGCTCGGCACGGTATTCGTTGCCGCTCGCCTGCGCCTTGTAGCGGTCGTACTCGGCTTGCACGTCGGCGTCGGTGACTGGATTCTTCTTCTCCAGGTCTGCGACCAGCAGCGTGACCAAGATGTTCTGGCGCGCCAATTCCATCTGCGTCTTGTAGTCGGCGCTTGCCGCCAGGCCGCGCTTCTCGGCTTCCTGCGCAAAGATCTCGTTCTGCACCAATTGGTCCTTGATCAACGAATCGATCTCGGGCGGGAGTTGCTGGCCACGCGCGGCAGCTTGCTTGGTCACCTGCGCGAGCAGCGCATCGGCACGCGATTTCGGCACCGCCTTGCCGTTGACGATCGCGATGTTCTGCGCAAAGGCCGCTTGCGGGGCGAGCACGGCAGCCGACAGCGCAGCGAGGGACACGCAGGTGGCGAGCAAAGTCTTCTTCATGGGTTCAGCTTTCGGACGTGAGGGGGCTGGAGCAACCAGATCTGGCGGAGCAGGGGAGTGGAAGCGCGCTGCGTTCGGATGGCCGAGCGCGTTCAGGCGTCTCCTGGGGCTCGGGCATCGATGGCGAGGGCATGAACGCCGCGCGCCATCAGCGAGCCGAGCGCATCATATACGAGGCGATGTCGGGCCACCCGGCTCAACCCTTCGAAGCGTCGGCTGACGATCTTCACGCTGAAGTGCCTGCCTTCGCGAGCGCCGGCGTGGCCGGCGTGACGGTGGCTGTCGTCGTCGACAAGCACCATCGACGCACCGAGCGCGACGCGCAGCTCGGCTTCGATCCGGGACGCGTCGAGCAGCTCGCTCATCGGCGTGTCGCTTTCGTCTCGCCCGGCACGGGCGGCACCTCGGTATCGCCCATCGGCTCGACATGCCGCGCGACGACGAAGCCCTGCACGATGATGAACACGAAGATCAAGCCAGTGATGCCGAACACCTTGAAGGTGGCCCACGCCGAGGTCGAGTAGTTGTAGGCGACGTAGAGGTTGAGCACGCCCATGGCAGCGAAGAACAGGGCCCACGCCGTGTTGACACGCGCCCACACGGGCTTCGGCATCGTGATCTGATCGCCGACGATCGCCTGCAGCATGTTCTTGTCGAAGAAGGCCTGGCTCACCCACAGCGCCGCCGCCATCGTCCAGTAAAGAACGCTCGGCTTCCACTTGATGAAGGTCGGATCATGAAACCACACGGTCGCGCCGCCGAGGCCGGCGACGAGCACGAAGGTCACCCAGAGCATCTTGTCGACCTTCCGCTTGATGAGGTAGGTGAGCACGATCTGCACGAGCGTCGCAGCGATGACGACGAGCGTCGCGAGCAGCACCGGCGCTTCTGTCGCGCCGACCGCACCGCCTGAAATCAGCAGCCCGAAGTGCTCGTTCGCGAACGCGGCGGCGGCAGAGGCGTTGGCATCGGCGAGCTTGAATGTGCCGAAGAAAAAGACCAGCGGCAGCAGGTCGAACAGGAATTTCATGCGGGCAGAAGTATGGCCTGTCCCGGCCGGTCTGCGCGGCCGCCGGTCATGACGAGCACGACACCTCGAGATCGCTGGCCCATTCGGGCGGCAGTTCGGCATAGCGGGTCGACGGCGGTGGCTCGTCGAACGGCCGCTGCAACGCGGCGTGCAGCCGGTGCACCGCGCCGAAGTCGCCCACCCGTGCCGCGCGGATCGCGGTTTCTGCCAGATGGTTGCGCAGCACGACGGCGGGGTTCACGCCGCGCATGCGGTCGCGGCGAGGAAGCGATTGCGCGGGCGGCGCCTTTTCTGCCCGCAGGCGCTCGCCGTAGCGCGTGGCCCAGGCGTCGAAAGCATCGCGGTCGATGAAGAGATCGCGCAAGGCGTCGTTGCGGGCGCCAGCCGCGGCGTCAAAGTCGCAGAGGCGGCGAAACGTGATCGTGAAGTCGGCACGCGAGCCGGCCATCAGGCGCAGCAAATCATCGATGAGCGGCTGATCGATCGTGTCGATCGCGTCGACCAGACCGAGCTTGGCACGGAATCGCGCGAGCAGTTGCGTCGAGAAGCGCGGGCCGTACGATTCGAGCGCTCGCACGGCTTGCTCGCTGTCGTCGAGCAAAGGCAACAGGCCCTGCGCCAGTGCACGCAGGTTCCAGCCACCGACCTGTGGTTGCCGCGCCCACACGTAGCGCCCGCCGCTGTCGGAGTGGTTGACGATGTGCATCGGATCGAAGCCATCGAGGAACCCGAACGGGCCGTAGTCGATCGTCAGGCCGAGGATCGACATGTTGTCGGTGTTCATCACGCCGTGACAGAAGCCCACGGCCTGCCACTGCGCGATCAGGCCGGCGGTGACATTGATCACGTGCTGCAGCAACGCAGCGTACGGCTGCGCCTCGCCGCGACAAGTTGGCACGTGATGGTCGATGACGAAATCGGCGAGCGCTCGCAATGCTCGAAGGTCGCCGTTGTTGCCGAAATGCTCGACGTGCCCGAAGCGGATGAAGCTCTCGGCCGCACGCGTCACGACGGCCGCGGTCTCCACGCTCTCACGTCGCACCGGCAGTGTCGAGCCGGTGATGCAGAGTGCACGAGTGGTCGGGATGCCGAGCGCATGCATCGCTTCGGAGCAAAGGAACTCGCGGATCGACGAGCGCAACACGGCGCGGCCGTCGCCCATGCGCGAGTACGGCGTCATGCCGGCGCCTTTCAATTGCAGCTCGAGAGCGCCGTGCGGCGTGTCGAGCCCGCCGAGCCAGAGCGCTCGACCATCACCCAGCTGGCCGGCCCAGACGCCGAACTGATGACCGCTGTAGACGCTCGCCAGGGGCGCTGATCCTCGCCATGTCGCGTTGCCGCTCAACACCTGCAGCGAGTTCCAGTCGGAGCGCGTCGCCCAGTCGTCCGGAAAACCGAGCCAACCCGCGCATGCATCGCTGGTCGCGACCCAATGGGGGTGCGGCATCGGGGTCGGTGCGAGCCGCGTGAAGTATCGATCGCCAAGCTCGAGAAAGGCGTTCGACCAGCCGCACGGGCCGTCGCAGGTGATCGTTTCGATGGGCGCGCCGATGGCCGTGGTGAGCGCAGCGGCCGACGTCATATCGAAAGTCTAGCGACCGCCATCCCGGCGCCGTGCCGCAAGGCTTTTCGACGTGGCGTGGGTCCGCGGAGGCGGGGTCGTCCGTGCGGGAGTGCGTGCGGCGGCCAGCGGTCCCGTTCCGGGGGTAGTCCCTGTAACGGATGCGCATGGCGTTCCGGTACCTTTCGGCCGGTCTCAACGAGTCTCACTGGCCGAGGAATTTCCATGCAAGTCAACCGCACCCCGCTCGCCAATGCCGTCGTCAACGCGTGCTTGGGCATCGGCCTGCTCGCACTGGCGGGTGCCGCGCCCGCGCAGACCGCGCCTGCGAAAAACGCGACTGCGGGCAAGTCGGCGGCCGCCAAACCGCTCGCGGGCCAGGTCGTGAAGATCGCGTGGATCGATGCGCTCTCTGGTCTGATGGGGCCGGTCGGCAACAACCAGATGAACAGCCTGCGCTTCTTCGCCGAAAAGTACAGCGCGAGCAACCCGGCAGGCGTGAAGTTCGAGGTCATGGGCATCGACAACAAGCTGAGCCCGACCGAGAGCCTGAACGCACTGAAGTCGGCGATCGACCAAGACGTGCACTACATCATTCAGGGCAACGGCTCGTCGGTGGCTCTCGCGCTCGTCGATGCGATCAACAAGCACAACGAGCGCAACCCGGGCAAGGAAGTCGTCTTCCTTAACGAAGCCGCGGTCGACCCGGATCTCACCAACAGCAAGTGCAGCTTCTGGCACTTCCGCTTCGACGGCGACACCACGATGAAGCTCGAAGCCATGACGAGCTTCATCAAGGAGCAGAAAGACGTCAAGAAGGTCTATCTGCTGAACCAGAACTACTCGCACGGCCAGCAGATCGTGAAGTACTCCAAGGAGTACCTGAAGAGGAAGCGGCCCGACATCGAGATTGTCGGTGAAGACCTGCACCCGCTCGCCCAGGTGCGCGACTTCTCGCCGTACATCGCGAAGATCAAGGCGTCGGGCGCTGACTCGGTCATCACGGGGAACTGGGGTTCGGATCTCTCGCTGCTGGTGAAGGCGGCGAACGAGGGCGGCTACACCGGCAAGTTCTTCACGTACTACACCGGCGTCACCGGCACGCCGACCGCGCTCGGCACCGGCGGCGCCGGCAAGGTTTACCAGATCGGCTACCTGCACTACAACATGGGCGGGCAGCTCGGCGAGTGGATGCGCGACTACAAGGCCAAGTACAACGACGACTTCTATACTGGCGCGCAACTTCGCATCTTCGAGTTTCTCGGCGAAGCGATGTACGAGACCAAGTCGACCGATCCGGTCAAGGTCGCCACCGCGATGGGCGGCATGAAGCTGAAGAGTGTCTTCGGCGGCGACGTCGAGATGCGCAAGACCGATCACCAGTTGCAGCAGCCGCTCTACATGACGGTGTGGCAAAAGGCCGACACGAAGTACCCGTATTCGCCCGAGAACACCGGCATGACGCTCGCGCCGGTGGCCGAGTACGCGCCGTACGTTTCGAGCACGCCGACCAGCTGCCAGATGAAGATGCCGGGCCAGACCTGAACGCGAAAGCGCCCGGCCTGACGGCGGCGCGTTTCGATCATGGCTCGACCGGACCGTCCCGCTCGAGCCATTTTTCATGATGACGATGCCCGATGGAGTTCTTCACCATCTCGATGTTGAACGGCTTGAGCTACGGCTTGCTGCTGTTCATGCTCAGCTCCGGCCTCACGCTGATCTTCAGCATGATGGGCGTGCTCAACTTCGCGCACGCGAGCTTCTACATGGTCGGCGCGTTCATCGCGTATTCGATCTCAAGGGTCGTCGGGTTCTGGCCGGCGCTCTTCATCGCGCCGATCGTGGTGGCGGTGATCGGCGCGATGTTCGAGCGTTTCTTTCTGCGTCGCGTGCACAGGTTCGGCCACGTGCCGGAGTTGCTCATCACGTTCGGTCTCTCATTCGTGCTGATCGAGCTGGTGCTGCTGATCTGGGGCCGCGCCGGCGTCGAATTCCCGCCGCCGGTCGCGCTGCGGGGCCCGATGTTCACGATCGTCAACTCGTCGGTCGATGGCCTGCACCTCCTGTGGGGCGCCGCTCCGGCGGCGATGTGCAGCAGTGCCGATGCGGCGGTGCGCATCGTCTGTTCGCCGTTTCCGGCGACGCGCGGCTTCATGATGGTGGTCGCGCTCGTGATGCTGCTCGCGCTCTGGGTCTTGCTCACGAAGACGCGCATCGGTCTCGTCGTGCAGAGCGCACTCACGCATCCCGAGATGGTCGAGTCGCTAGGCCACAACGTGCCGCGCGTCTTCATGCTGGTGTTCGGCGCGGGTGCGGGTCTGGCCGGTCTGGCCGGTGTGATCGGCGGCACGACCTTCGTGACCGAGCCGGCGATGGCCGCGACGGTGGGCTCGGTGATCTTCGTGGTGGTCGTGGTCGGCGGCATGGGCTCGCTCGCCGGCGCGTTCGTCGCGTCGTTGCTGATCGGCGTGATCCAGACCTTTGCTGTCGCGCTCGACTATTCGGTCATCGGCGTGCTGCGCGGCGTCGGCTTCACGTTCACCGATGCGGCGGCGAGCCATTCGTTGTTGAAGCTCACGGTCTCGCAAGTGGCGCCGATCCTGCCGTATCTTTTTCTCGTGCTGATCCTGATCTTCCGGCCGAAGGGCCTGCTCGGCACGCGCGAAGGTTGACATGGCGAGCGCGATGAACACGAGTCGTTGGGCGGTCTGGTCCGGCTATGCGTTGGCGCTCGGCCTTGCGCCACTGCTGTTCAGAAGCGACTTCTCGGTCTCGCTGCTGTCGCAGATCGGCATCGCGATCGTCGCCTGCCTTTCGTACAACATGCTGCTCGGGCAGGGCGGCATGCTGAGTTTCGGGCACGCGGTGTACACGGGGCTCGGCACGTTCGTCGCGATCCAGGTGCTGTCGTCGATCGGACATGCCGGCTGGCCGGTACCGGTGAGCCTGTTGCCGATGATCGGCGGCATCGCCGGCCTTTTCTTCGCGACCGTGCTCGGCTTCGTCACCACCAAGAAAGCGGGCACGCCGTTCGCGATGATCACGCTCGGCATCGGCGAACTCATCTATGCGATGACGGCGATGGTGCCGGAATTTTTCGGCGGCGAGGGTGGCATCACCGCGAACCGCGTGGTCGGAAAGGCGGTGCTGGGCATCACGTTCGGGCCGCCGCTGCAGGTCTACTACCTGCTGGCGATCTACACCTTCGTGTGCACCGCGGCGATGTTCGCGTTCACGCGCACGCCGCTCGGTCGCATGTTGAACGCGGTGCGCGACAACCCGGAGCGCGTCGAATTCATCGGCTACAGCACGCAGCGCGTGCGCTACCTCTCGTTCGTGATCGCAGGGTTCTTCGCGGGTGTCGCGGGCGGCATGTATGCGCTCAACTTCGAGATCGCGACGGCCGAGGTGGTCGGTGCGGGGCGCTCGGGGGCTTACCTGCTGTTCACGTTCCTCGGCGGCGCGGGCTTCTTCTTCGGTCCGATCATCGGCGCCGTGCTGCTCGTGCTCTCTTATGCGCTGCTGTCCGAGTTCACGAAAGCCTGGCAGCTCTACTACGGCCTCGTGTTCCTCTTCATGGTGATGTTCGCGCCGGGTGGCATTGCCAGCCTGGTGATGATGAACGTGCGCGTCGCCGCGTTCGGCAAGCTGCGCGGCCTGCTCGGGTGGTATGCGGCGATGTTCGTCGTGGGGGTGGTGCTCGTGGCCGGCGCGGCGTCGGTGATCGAGATGACCTATCACCTGCAACTCGACGACGGCAGCGGCCCGACCCTTTACTTCCTCTGCGTGCTGCTCGACACCTCGAGCGCCGCGAGCTGGGGTTCGGCAGTGGGCGTGACCCTGATCGCGCTCGCGGTATTCGATCAGCTGCGACGTCGTTTCGTGGCCCGCTGGGGCACGGTGCAGGGCGCCATCGAAGCGCAGGTGCGACAGTCGGAGGCGGCATGACCGGAGTCTCTGTCGCCTCGCCCCGGAGTGCCGCCAGGGCGCCCGGCACCGCGTCGGCCGCGGTGTCTGTGGCACCCGCTCTCGAACTCGTCAACCTCTGCAAGTCGTTCGGCAAGACGGAGATCATCCGCGGCGCCAACCTCGCGGTCGCTGCCGGTGAGCGCGTGGCGATCATCGGCCCGAATGGCGCCGGCAAGTCGACGCTCTTCAACCTCATCAGCGGGCGCTTCGCACCGACCAGCGGCGAGATCGTCCTCGCGGGGCAGCGCATCGACGGCCGGCGGCCCTACGAGATCAACCGCATGGGCCTCTCGCGCAGTTTCCAGATCACCAACATCTTCGGTCGCCTCTCGGTGTTCGAGAACCTGCGCTGTGGCGTGCTGTGGACGCTCGGCTACCGGTATTCGTTCTGGAAGTTCCTCGATCGACTCGACGACGCGAACGCACGCGCGACCGAACTGCTCGCGATGATCAAGCTCGAGAAGAAGCGCGACGTGCTGGCGATGAACCTCACGTATGCCGAGCAGCGCGCGCTCGAGATCGGCATCACGATCGCGGGCGGCGCCAGCGTGGTCCTGCTCGACGAGCCGACCGCCGGCATGAGCAGAAGCGAAACCACGCGCTTCATCGAACTGATTCGCGAGGTGACGGTCGGCCGCACGCTGCTGACCGTCGAGCACGACATGGGCGTCGTGTTCGGGCTGGCCGACAAGATCGCGGTGCTGGTGTACGGCGAAGTGGTGGCTTTCGACGAGCCGGCGGCGGTCCGCGCCAATGCGCGCGTGCAGGAGGCCTACCTGGGCTCGGTGCTCGCCGAGGTGCACGAGCATGCTTGAGCTGCGCGAGTTGCACGCTTTCTACGGCAAGAGCCACATCCTGCACGGCGTCGACATGAAGGTCGGCGAAGGCGAGATCGTTAGCCTTCTCGGCCGCAACGGGTCGGGTCGGTCGACGACGGTGCGAACGATCATGGGGCTGGTCGACGGCCGCGGCTCGATCGGTTTCAAGGGGCAGGAGATCCTTGGGTCGACCGCCTTCGACATCGCGCACCGTGGCATCGGCTACGTGCCCGAGAACCGCGACGTGTTTCCGAAGCTCACCGTGCACCAGAACCTGCTGCTCGGCGAGAAGCGCGGCAAGGCGGGCCGCGCGAAGACGCCGCGCTGGAATGCGAACGACATGTACACGATGTTCCCGCGCCTGAAGGAACGCGAGCACACCGAGGCCGGCGTGCTTTCGGGTGGCGAGCAGCAGATGCTCACACTTTGCCGCACGTTGATGGGCGACCCCGACCTCATCATGATCGACGAACCGACCGAGGGCCTCGCGCCGAAGATCGTGGAGCTCGTGGCCGGCTACCTGCAACAGCTGCGCAACCGTGGCGTCTCGGTGCTGCTCGTCGAACAGAAGCTCACGATCGCGCTCGAGATCTCGGAGCGCTGCTACGTGATGGGTCACGGCAGCATCGTGTTCGAGGGCACGCCCAGCGCGCTGAAGGCCGATGCGGACGTGCGCAAGGAATGGCTCGAGGTTTGAATCGTTGGCCGGTCCATCGAGCCGGCCAGCGAAAACCCTGACGCGCTCGCGACCTAGAATTGCAACCCTCCCGCCCGGGAAGGCCCGCCTGCATCTCCCCCCAGTTTCGACCCGCGTCGAAGCGCATCTGCCGAGGTTCGCCATGAGCGCCAACTATCAAGTCAACGGTCCGGTTGCCGTCATCACGCTCAACAACCCGCCGGTCAACGGGCTCGGCCACGAAACGCGAGTCGCGGTGTTGTCGGGCCTGCAGGAAGCGGAGGCCGATGCGAACATCACCGCGATCGTCCTCACCGGGGCGGGCAAGGCGTTCTCTGGGGGCGCCGACATCCGTGAGTTCGGGTCGCCGAAGGCGACTGCCGAGCCGAACCTGCTGACGCTGATCGCCGCGTTCGAAGCGTGCACGAAACCCACCATCGCCGCGATCCACACGGTCGCGATGGGCGGCGGCCTTGAGCTTTCGCTCGGTTGCCATTACCGCATCGCCGCGCGTGGCGCGGCGATCGCGTTGCCCGAAGTGAAGATCGGCTTGATCCCCGGCGCCGGCGGTACGCAGCGCTTGCCACGCGCGCTCGGGCTCGAGACGGCACTCAACATGATCGTGAGCGGCGAGCCGGTGAAGAGCGAGGTGCTCGGCCAGTTGCCGGGCCAGCGGCTCTTCGATCGCATCGTCGACGGCGACGTGGTCGCTGCCGCGGTGAGCTTCGCGAAAGAGATCGCGTCGAAACGCCCGCTGCCGCGCGTGCGCGACCTGAAGGTCGACTACCCGAACGCCGACGCGTATTTGCAGTTCGCACGCAACACCGTCGGCGCGATGGCGAAGCATTTCCCGGCGCCGTTGAAGTGCATCGACGCCGTGACCGCGTCGATCAAGATGCCGTTCGATGCCGGCATGAAGCTTGAGCGCGAGATCTTCACCGCGTTGATGTTCACGCCGGAGTGCAAGGCACTGCGCCACGCCTTCATGGCCGAGCGCGCGACCACCAAGATCCCCGATGTGCCGGCCGACACGCCGGTGCGCGAGGTGAAAACGGTCGGCGTGATCGGCGCCGGCACGATGGGCGGCGGCATCGCGATGAACTTCCTGAACGCCGGCATTCCCGTCACGATGCTCGAGATGAAGGCCGAGGCGCTGGAAAAGGGCGTCGGCGTGATCCGCAAGAACTATGCGGCGCAGGTGACCAAAGGCAAGCTCAGCCAGGAGAAGCTCGACGAGCGCATGGCCCTTCTCACCACCACGCTGAAGTACGACGACCTGAAGGCCGTCGATCTCGTCATCGAAGCGGTTTTCGAGGACATGGACGTCAAGGAGCAGGTCTTCAAGACGCTCGACGAGGTGATGAAGCCCGGCGCGATCCTCGCGAGCAACACCTCGACGCTCGACCTCGACCAGATCGCGTCGTTCACGAAGCGGCCCGAGGACGTGGTCGGCATGCACTTCTTCAGCCCTGCCAACGTGATGAAGCTGCTCGAGGTCGTGCGCGGCAAGGCGACCGCGAAAGACGTGCTTGCCACCGTGATGGGCCTCGCGAAGAAGATCAAGAAGACCGCGGTGGTGTCGGGCGTGTGTGACGGCTTCATCGGCAACCGGATGATCGAGCAGTACTCGCGCCAGGCCGGCTTCCTGCTCGAGGAGGGCGCGACGCCGGCGCAGGTCGACAGGGCGGTCGAGAAGTTCGGCATGGCGATGGGGCCGTTTCGCATGGGCGACCTGGCCGGCAACGACATCGGCTGGGCGATCCGCAAGCGCCGCTACGTCGAGAAACCCGATCTGCGCTACAGCAAGACCGCCGACCTCTTGTGCGAGATGGGCCGCTATGGCCAGAAGACCGGTGCCGGCTGGTACGACTATGTGCCCGGCAAGCGCGACGCGATCCCGAGCACGGCGGTGGTCGAGATGATCGAAAGGCACCGCGCCGAGCTCGGCATCACGGCGCGCAAGATCAGCGACGAAGAGATCGTGCAGCGCCTCGTCTATGCGCTCGTCAACGAAGGCGCGAAGATCGTCGAGGACGGCACCGCGATGCGTGCATCCGACATCGACATGGTCTACCTCACCGGCTACGGCTTCCCGCTCCACCGCGGCGGGCCGATGAACTACGCCGATACCGTGGGCCTCTTCAACGTCGCGAACACAATGAAGCGCTTCGCGCAGAACCCGCTCGACGACGCGGGCTCCTGGAAGCCCGCGCCATTGCTGGAGAAGCTCGCCGCCGAAGGCAAGAGCTTCAGCTGACCGAAACCAGGAGCATTGACATGACCCGTGCCGTGATCGTTTCCACCGCCCGCACGCCGCTCGCGAAGAGCTGGAAGGGCGCTTTCAACATGACGCACGGCGCGACCCTCGGCGGCTTCGCCGTGCAGGCCTGCGTCGAGCGTTCAGGCCTCGACGGCTCGGAAGTCGACGACGTGATGATGGGCTGCGCCACGCCCGAAGGCGCGACCGGCGGCAACATCGCGCGCCAGATCGCGCTGCGCGCCGGCCTGCCCGTCACGACCGGTGGCGTCACGGTGAACCGCTTTTGTTCGAGCGGCCTGCAGACCATCGCGATGGCAGCGCAGCGCATCATCGCGGGCGAGTCCGACATCGTCGTCGCCGGCGGGGTCGAGAGCATCTCTTGCGTGCAGAACGAAGCGAACCGCCACATGGCCGCCGACCCGTGGCTCGTGGCGCACAAGCCGGAGATCTACTGGAACATGCTGCAGACGGCCGAGCAGGTCGCCAAGCGCTACAAGATCGATCGCGAGCGCATGGATCGCTACGGTGCGCAGAGCCAGCAACGGGCCGCCGCCGCGCAGGAGGCCGGCAAGTTCAACGACGAGATGGTCGCGTGCACCGTGACGGCGGGTGTCGCCGACGCGGTCATGGGCCTGCGCACGAAGGAGGTCACCATCAGCGCCGATGAAGGCATCCGCGCCGGCACCACCTACGAAGGCATCATGAACATCAAGCCCGCCATCCCGGGCGGCGTGATCTCGGCCGGCAACGCGAGCCAGTTCAGCGACGGCGGCGGCGCCTGCATGGTGGTGAGCGAAGAGGTCGCGACGCGGCGCAACCTGAAGCCGCTCGGTCGCTTCCTCGGCTTCGCAGTCGCTGGCTGCGAACCCGACGAGATGGGCATCGGCCCGGTGTTCGCGGTGCCGAAGGTGTTGAAGCGCCTGGGCCTGCACATCGAAGACATCGATCTCTGGGAATTGAACGAAGCGTTCGCGGTGCAGGTGCTCTACTGCGCCGACACGCTCGGCATTCCGATGGACCGGCTCAACGTCAACGGCGGCGCGATCGCGGTCGGCCACCCGTACGGAGTGAGCGGCCAGCGCCTGACGGGGCACGCCCTCATCGAAGGCAAGCGGCGCGGCGCGAAGAAGGTGGCGGTCACGATGTGCATCGGCGGCGGCATGGGCGCGGCCGGCGTGTTCGAAGTGCTGTGACGTGAGCTTCGCCGTGCGCTGGTCGGAAACCAGGCCGCTTTCGCGGTGAGCAAGCCGCTGACATCGCGCGTCGATACCGCGATCTGGCTGTCGATCTTCATCGGCATGTTCACCGTCGGGCTCGGCCTCGCGCTGCAACGCGGCGACGCGTCGACGCTCGGCTGGTTCCTGGTCGTGATCGGCGGGGCGGCGATCGCGGTCGGCGTGGGTCTGGTCTGGGTTCGCTCGCGCATGGGTGAACCGACCGACGGCCGGACCTGAACCTTCAACCTCCTTCGACAGGGTTCACCGATGGGAACGCCACTTCAAAAGCTGTTCGACTTGACCGGCAAGACCGCCCTCGTCACCGGTGGCTCGCGCGGGCTTGGGCTGCAGATGGCCGAGGCGCTCGGCGAGGCGGGTGCGCGCGTGATGCTCACATCGCGAAAGGCGGCCGATCTCGACGAGGCGGCGGCGCGCTTGCGTGGCCTAGGCATAGCGACCGAGTGGGTCGCTGCCGATGCGAGCCAGCCGAGCGAGGTGGTGCGCATCGCCGAAGCGACCCTGGCCGCGTTCGGCCATGTCGACATCCTCGTCAACAACGCCGGGGCCACCTGGGGCGCAGCCGCCGAGGACCACCCGCTCGACGCTTGGGACAAGGTGATGAACCTCAACGTCCGCAGCCTCTTCCTGATGAGCCAGGCGATCGGCAAGCACAGCATGATCCCGAGGAAGAGCGGCCGCATCATCAACGTCGCGTCGATTGCGGGCTTGGCCGGCAACAGCGCCGACATGGCCATGCTCGCCTACAACACGAGCAAGGCCGCGGTGGTGAACTTCACGCGCACGCTTGCCGGTGAATGGGGCAAGTACAACATCAACGTCAACGCGCTGGCCCCCGGCATGTTTCCGAGCAAGATGACTCAAGGCACGCTGGAGCGCATCGGCATCGAGAACCTGGCGAGCCATGCGCCCCTGCTGCGCATCGGCGACGACGACGACCTGAAAGGCGCGACGGTTCTCTTCGCGTCGCAGGCCGGCAAGCACATCACCGGGCAGATCCTGCCGATCGACGGCGGCGTGTCGGCGATCATCGCCGCCTGACGGACCTGCGCGCACCGATGCATGACGCGACACCGAGTCCAGTGCCAGCGGCCACTGCGGCGGCGCCGGTCGTGCTGCCGTTCGCACGCTCGATCCCGTTCGCAAATACTGCGGCCTGCAATTGCTGCGCTTCGAAAACGGCGAAGCCGACATCGCCGTCGACTTTCGCGACGAACTCTCGAACTCGTGGGGCGTGCTGCACGGCGGCGTGACGATGACTTTGCTCGACGTGGTGATGGCGCACGCCTCGCGCAGCCCTGCTCGGGGCGCACCGGCAACCGCGGAGCAGCCGTCGAGCGTGGTCACCATCGAGATGAAGACGAGCTTCATGCGGCCGGGTGTCGGCCGACTGCTCGCCCGTGGCAAGCTCGTCCACCGCACGACCTCGCTCGCCTTCTGCGAGGCACAGGTGTTCGACGCCGAGGGCCAGGTCGTTGCGCAGGCGACAGGCACCTTCAAGTACATGCGCGGCTTGCCAGTCGGTGGCCGTCGCGTGCAGCGAGTCGGCGCCTCCGATTAGTCAAGCGGTCGCACGATGAACGGCGAAGAGTTCCGCAGCGACCTGCGTGACCGGTCCGGCCGGCCGGCCGTCGCCGGCTCGGGCAAAGCCGCCGCGCGCCGCATGCTCACGTCCGAAGAGCTCGTGCCGCTGACAAAACTGAGCGATGCGCGCTCGCTGGTCGCCGTGGCGCAGACGTTCGGTCTGATCGCGCTCGCGCTCGCGTTCGGCCTTTGGGTCTGGCCGAGCCCCTGGGTTGCGCTGAGCGTGCTCGTGATCGGTGTGCAACAGCATGCGCTCTTCATCCTCGCGCATGAGTCGGCGCACTACCGGCTGCTCTCGAACCGCCGCATGAACGATGCGATCGGCCGTTCCATCGGCATGCTGGGTGCGATCTCGATGCACACGTATCGCGTGATCCACCGGCTACACCACAACAACCTCTACACCGAAGAAGACCCCGACACCGCGATCCACGGTGGCTACCCGCGCGGGACGGGCTATCTGTGGAAGAAGCTCGCACAGGACGCGATCGGTTGGAATGCGTGGAAGACCTTTGCCTACTTCTTCGGAGCACCCGCCATCAACGGTGGAGGGCCTCGTGCATCCCGCCCCCTCGACGACACGTCGCCGCAACTGCGCGCGACCGCGCGTGCCGACCGGTGGTGGGTGGTGGCGTTCCAGGTCGGCGCGCCGGTCGTGTGCATTGGGCTCGGTGGCTGGCGCGGACTCGCGACATACGCCGTGCTGTGGGTGCTGCCGCTGGTCACCGTGCTGCAGCCGATCCTTCGCCTGCGCGCGATCTGCGAGCACGGCGCCGTGGTCGACCTGTCGTCGCCGCTCACCGCGGCGCGCACCAACCGCACCTGGGGGAGCTTGCGCAATTGGGTCGCGCGAACGCTGCTCTTTCCGCATCATGTGAACTACCACCTCGAGCACCACCTTTATCCGGCCGTGCCGCACTACCACCTGCCGCGCCTGCACCGCGTGCTGCTCGACAAGGGTGCCCTCGACGGCGCCGAGGTGCGCGACATGAGCGATACCGTGCGACTGATCTTTGCGCCGCGCCGGCCGCGAATGGCCGCCGCCGCGCAAGCCTCCCACACCCCTGCCGGCGTCCCATGACCGATATCCTCCTCCACCATTACGAGAGCTCGCCGTTCTCGGAGAAGGTCCGCCTCGTGCTCGGTCACAAGCGTGTGGCATGGCGCTCGGTGATCGTGCCCTCGTTGCTGCCCAAGCCCGACGTGATCGCGCTCACCGGCGGTTATCGGCGCACGCCGTTCATGCAGATCGGCGCCGACGTGTATTGCGATTCGGCCCTGGTGTGCCGCGTGATCGATGAACGGGTGCCGGAGCCGCCCCTGGTGCCCGAAGGGACCGTCGGCCTGGCTGACACGCTCGCGCAATGGGCCGATTCGGCGCTGTTCTGGGCTGCCATCCCGTTCACGATGCAACCCGCCGGCTTGCCGCACATCATGGCGGGCGCAATGCCCGAGCAGCTGAAAGCGTTCGGCGCCGATCGGGCCGCCATGACTGCAGGCATGCGTCGCGGCACCACCACCGACCAGGGCGCACAACTCCACGAATACCTCGCGCGGCTCGAGGCCCAGCTAAGCGATGGCCGCGCCTGTCTGTTCGGCAACGCACCGAGCATCGCCGACTTCGCGGTGGTGCAATCGATCTGGTTCATGCACCGCGCACCGCCCATCGCGAGGCAGCTCGCGCCCTACGTGAAGCTCGGCGAATGGCATGTGCGCATGATGGCGATCGGGCATGGAAGCGTCACCCCGTTGACGAGCGACGACGCCATCGCACTCGCGCGCGCGTCGACGCCGCTCGCGTCGAACGCCGGCGTGGGCGCCGGCTTCGAGGTCGGCGACGAGGTCATCGTCACGCCGACCGACTACGCGGCCGACGAGGTGAGTGGCGCGCTCGTGTCCATCACCGGACGCGAGGTGGTGCTCGCGCGCGACGATGCGCGCGCGGGTCGCGTCCACGTCCACTTTCCGCGCATCGGCTTTCGCGTGCAAGTGAATCGCCGCGCCGCCTCGCCGGCACCGGCAAGGCCCACGCCATGACGCGCTTCGAGGGCCGCACGGCCGTCATCACCGGAGCGGCATCCGGCTTCGGGCTCGAGTTCGCGCGCATCGCCGCGCGGCTCGGCATGAACGTGGTGATGGCCGATGTGCAGGCCGATGCGCTGGCGGCCGCAGCGTCGGAGATCGAGGCGATGGGCGCCGCGACGTTGCGCGAACGGTGCGATGTCTCGAAAGCGGGCGACGTCGATGCGCTCGGCGCCGCGACCGTGGCCCGCTTCGGCGCGCCGCACCTCGTCTTCAACAACGCCGGGGTGGGCGCCAGCGGGCTCGTCTGGGAGCACTCGGCGAGCGACTGGGAGTGGGTGTTGGGGGTGAACGTGATGGGCGTGGCGCACGGCGTTCGCGTCTTCACGCCGTTGATGCTCGCCGCGGCCAGGGCGGACGCTTCCTACGAGGGCCACATCGTCAACACCGCGTCCATGGCCGGCCTCGTCAACAACCCGTTGATGGGCGTGTACAACGCGAGCAAGCACGCGGTGGTCGCGATCAGCGAGACGCTGCACCAAGACCTCGCGCTCGTCAGCGGGCAGGTTCACGCGTCGGTGCTGTGCCCGTACTTCGTGCCGACCGGCATCAGCCGTAGCGAGCGCAACCGGCCGGCCGGGGAGGGGCAGGCCGCGCCGCTCACGAAAGCACAGCGCGTCGGCCAGGCGATGACCGACAAGGCCGTCGGCAAAGGCAAGGTGAGCGCCGCCGAGGTCGCGCAGTTCGTCTTCGACGCGGTGGCCGAGCGCCGCTTCTACGTCTTCAGCCACCCGCGTGCGCTGGGCATCGTGTCGCAGCGCACCGATGCCCTGGTGCAGGGTCGCAACCCGGGCGATCCGTTCGAGGCGCGGCCCGAGGTCGGCGCGGAACTGCGGGCGTCGTTGCGCAACGACTGAGGCGGCGCGGCCGCGAAGCCACTAACAACCGATCTTGAGCGCCTGCAACGGCTTGCCGGTAGCCGCGTCTACCACCACCAGGTTGACGCTGCGCGGATGCGCGCCGTCGACCGGCGTGGAGGCGTCGAAGCTCAGCGTTTCCGCCTTGCCCGATGCGGCGGACCAGGCGGCCACCGGCTGGTAGTCGCGAACCACGAAGTCGTGCTTCAACGTCACCCCCTGGTTCTCGCCGGCCCGCACCGCGCTCACATGGCCTTGCTCGGTGGTGGCCCAGTACGCAGCGAGCCGGGTCGGTGCGTTGGCCAGCGGCGTCACGGTCGCGAGCACGCGGCTGCCCTCGCGTTGCAGTGTCAACGCCACGCGAGACGCGTTCGATCCGGGGGCGGGAGAACGAACGCTCGCTTGCGACCAGTCGTGCCGATCGGCGCCGTCGATCACGACTTGCGGCGTGTAGCTGAACCGCGCGCCGTTGTGCTTCTGCTCGCTCGACTGGCGAGCGGTGTAGGCCGGGTCGGCGAATCGATCTTTCCAGCCCAATCGATCCCAGTAGTCGACATGGAAGGCAAGGCCGACGATGGCCGGGTCCGATTTCAAAGTCGAAAGCCAGCGGTCGGCCGGTGGGCACGAATTGCAACCCTCCGACGTGTAGAGCTCGACGACCGGCGTTACCACGGAGCCGCTTTTCGCGGTGCACGTTTCTGCGGCGAGCGCGCTGTGGGCGGCGACGAGGGCAAACCCTGCGATGCAGGTGGCGGCGATGGGCAAGGAGCGTGTCTTCATGGCGTCATACCTTCGAAACAAGTGGGCTGCGATGCGGCAACGACGCGGGGTCGGTGCAGGGTATTGGTCGCCTGCCACCGCGGGGCCTTACGAATTCATTCGTCCCGATGCATCCATCGGGACCGGAGCGGCGTAACGGTACCCGCGTGACAGTCCATTCGGCGTGAAGGTGATTGCGGCCTGCCGATTGCCAAGGCTCTCAGACCGGTCTCGATATTCAATCGTTCGTCCTCAAGGAAAACCCATGAAGCAAAGCTTTAATCGTTCCACGTTGAGCAAGGCGCTTGCACTTGCTCGTCTCGGTGTCGGCTTGACTGTTGCCGCGGCCGCCACCATCGCTTCGGCATCGAGCCATCGCGAAGCACCCAGCATCGCGATGAATCCTTCGGTCGACGCGACCGACTTCTACATGTTTCGCAGCTATGAGACGGGCCGCTCGGCTTTCGTGACGCTTCTCGCCGACTACATTCCGTTCCAGGATCCGCAAGGCGGTCCCAATTTCTACCAGTTCAACCCGAACGCGCTGTACGAAATCCACATCGACAACAATGGTGACGGCGTCGAGGACCTGACCTTCCAGTTCAAGTTCACCAGCACCTCGAAGGCGACCGCGCTCACCGTTGGGGGCAAGTCGGTGAAGATCCCCCTGATCCAGAGCGGCGGGATCACCGGCGTGAATCCGGCCTCGCTCAACGTGCGCGAAACCTTCACGCTCGACTTGGTGCGCGGCACGCGCCGAGGCGGCGTCAAGACGGCGGTCACCAACGCGGCGGGCGGCTCGGCCGTCTTCGACAAGCCGGTCGACAACATCGGCGACAAGACCTTCGGCAGCACCACCGGCTACAACACCTACGCCAATCTGCACATCTACGACGTCACGATTCCGGGCTGTGCCACGGCCGGCAAGGTGTTTGTCGGTCAGCGCAAGGAACCCTTCTATATCGCCGTTGGCAAGACCTTCGACCTGATCAACCTGAATCCGCTCGGCGCCGAAGTCGGTGGCAACAACAACGATCTCGAAGGCAAGAACATCAGCACCTTGGCGCTGGAAGTGCCGATCGCCTGTTTGACCAACGGCACCGAACCGGTGATCGGCGGCTACACGTCGGCGAGTTTGCGCCAGGGCCGACTGCTCGACGGCTCGCCGGCAACAGGCCTCAACAAGGCCTCGCGCAATGGTGGCGCATGGACCCAGGTCTCGCGCCTCGGTATGCCGCTTGTCAATGAGCTGGTAATCGGTGTGGACGACAAGGACAAGTTCAACGCGTCCTCGCCGATCAACGACGGTGCCAATTTCGCTGATTATGTGGGCTACCCGACGCTGCCCGCGTTGATTCAGACGCTGTACCCGACCGCCACGGCCCCGACGAACTTCCCGCGTACCGACCTGCAGAACGTGTTCCTGAAGGGCCTGGCGACCGTGAACCGTCCGGCCGGCGTGGTGGCGAGCGAGATGCTTCGGCTGAACACCGGCATTGCTGTCACGGCCTTCGGGGCTCAGAACGCGATGGGTGTTGCGGGTGGTGACAACGCGGGATATCCGAACGGTCGTCGACCTGGTGACGACGTCGTCGACATCTCGTTGCGGGTGGTGATGGGCGCGCTCTGCGTATTGAGCGGTCCGACCGATGCGCTGCAAGTCGGCTGCACGCCGACCGCGGCGCCTGCCGGCGGCCTGGCCTTCACCGACGGTGTGCGAAAGACATCGGCGAACTTCGGCGCGACCTTCCCGTACCTGACGACACCATTGCCGGGTAACCTGAACCCGACCGCGGCGACCGGCACGACCTACCCGTAATCCGACCAGCCGCAAAGGAAACACAGCATGAGCAATTTGAAAAGCAATCCTCGCGTCGGCCGCTCAGTGGCCGCGGCCGCCGCGGTCTCGGGCGCGATCGCGCTCGCCGCGTGCGGCGGCAACAACGACCCCAGCCCTCCCGCGCCAAGCCCGACGCCCGCGCCAGGCCCTGCCGTGGCGGTGCCGATTTCCGCCACCACTTCGGTGGCAGGACTGGTGACGTACCTTCAGGCACTGGTTGCGATCCAGGACGACACGTTGAAGCCTGTCGATGTCAGTGCCGTCACGCTGACGACTGACGACACCGCGCCGCCGACACCGATCTGACGACGACGAGAGTGCGAGGCCGATGCAGCAGCGTCGACCTCGCACGGCTCGTTTCGTAGCGATGCCGGCTAGCATCTCGATGGTGCTCGACGATGCATTCGGATCGATGACGTGATGACTTTTCCGAAATCCCTGACCGGCGCCCTGGCGACCGGTCTTTTCATTTGTGCTGCAGCGATCCTGGCGGCAGCGCCGACACATCACGCGAGTGCCTCGCCGATCACGCCCACGCGTGACGACGAGGTCATTGAGGTGTTGCCGGCGGCTAACGGCAACCGGGTAGAAGAACGCCGCTTGCGCGCGCAGCTGGCGAGTCAGCCGCGCAACGCGACGCTTGCACTCGCGGTGGCCAAACGGTACCTGGCACAAGCGCACGAACTCGGCGACCCGCGCTTCGCCGGCCTCGCGATGGCCGCCATTCAAGGCTGGCCCGACGATGCCACGGCACCCGACGACGTGCTGATGATGAAGGCGACCTTGCAGCAGTACCTGCATGAATTTGATGCCTCGGTCGCCACGTTGAAGGTGTTGCTCGCGCGACCGGGCTACACCAGCGGTCGCGCTCAGGCCTGGCTCACGCTCGCCACGGTGCGACGGGTGCAAGGGCGCTACGCAGAATCGGACGAGGGTTGCCGCCAAGTGATGCAGAGTGGCGCCGAACTGCATGCCAAGGCCTGCCTGGCCGAAAACGCCGCGCTGCAAGGCCGGACCGTGGCGGCACGGGCCTCCCTCGAGGCGCTGCTCGCGAGTCCCGCGCTGTCGGTCGCCACACAGACCTGGTTGAGGACGACGCTCGCCGAACTCGAGCAGCGCGACGGTCGGGCTTCACGTGCCGACGCCGATTTTCAATCAGTGCTGAGAGTGGATCGCGATGCCTACACGCTGATCTCCTATGCCGATTTCCTGATCGACCAACAACGCTTTGCCGAGGCGGTCGCGATCCTGAAGGACGAAACCAGGAGCGACGCCGTGGTGCTGCGCCTGGCGATCGCGGGCGCGCGCGGGCAGTTGCCGAACGCGGTGCGCGACGCGAAGGAGATGCGCGACCGGATCGCACTCGCCAATGAAAGGCCCGATGCGAAAGTGTTGCATGGCCGCGAACAATCGATGTTCGCGCTCTGGGTCGAACGGCAACCGCAGAAGGCGCTCGAACTCGCGCTCGGCAACGTGGCGCAGCAGCGCGAAGCCATTGATCTGCTCGTGCTCGCGCAGGCGGCCCGGGCCGTCGGTGCCGCGCAACCGATCGCCGATGCCAAGCGGTTGGTGGCAGCCATTGGACTGCACGACCGACGCGTCGATGCGCTGCTCTGAGGTGACGGGGTTGCGGTGGCGAAATGCCGCGGCGGCGTTTTTCGCACTGGCGGCGTCGCTGTTCGCTTTCGACGCCGATGCGCACAAAGCGAGCGATTCGTATCTGCAATTGAAGGCCGCGTCGGGCCAACTCGAGGTGCGCTGGGACATCGCGCTGCGCGACCTCGACGCCGCGCTCGCGATCGACGCGGATGGAGACGGCAAGATCACCTGGGGCGAGGTGAAGGCCGCGTGGCCTCGCATCGAGGCCTATGCATCGCCGCACCTCGAGATCGAAGGTTGCGCGCTGGTGCCGGTCGGGCGCGCGCTCGAACGCCGCAACGACGGCGCGTACGCGGTGATGCAGCTCACCTCGGCGTGCACGCTGCCGAATCCACCGGTCATCGCATACACGTTGCTGCGCGAGGTGGACCCGACCCATCGTGGCATCGCCAAGGTCGAGCGCGTGGGGCAGCCCGTCGCCTTGCAGGTGCTCGACCCGACGCACCCGCCCGAGGTTCGCGCTGGACCGGGTGGTCCCGCCTCGGCCACATCGCGCAACGCGAGCGCCGCGGGTGCTGCGAACCCCGCAGAAGACGACAGTCACTCGACGTTCGGCTTCATGCACGAGGGCGTGCGTCACATCCTGACCGGGTACGACCACGTGCTCTTCCTGCTTTGCCTGTTGTTGCCGGCGGTGATGACGCGCACGAAGAGCGGGTGGCGCCCCGTCGACAAGCTCTCGCAAGCGGTGCTGCCGGTGATCGGCATCGTGTCGGCGTTCACGGTCGCGCACTCGATCACGCTCGGTTTCGCCGCGACCAAGCTGATCTCGCTGTCTCCCGCGTTCATCGAGCCGGCCATCGCCGTCACCATCATCCTCGCCGCGCTCGACAACGTGTGGCCGTTCTTCCCGGTGCGGCGCATCGTCGTCACGTTCTTCTTCGGTCTGATCCACGGCTTCGGTTTTGCCGGCGTGCTCGCCGAACTGAACTTGCCCACGGGCGCGTTCGCGTGGGCCTTGCTGCAATTCAACGTCGGTCTCGAACTCGGCCAGTTGCTGATCGTGGTCAGCGTGATCGCACTGCTGTTCTCGATCCGTCGCTGGGCGGGCTACGCCAACGCGGTGATCCGCAGCGGTTCCGGCCTGGCCATCGTGATCGGTGCACTTTGGCTCATCGAGCGGGTTTCCGGTCTCTCGCTCTGGCCGCTCTGAAATCGCGCCTCATTTACACTCGCGTCTCTTCGATCGGCTCAACACCTCAAGGACGAGAAAGGCATGCTGGTTATGACACCGCGAACGTCGACTTCCTTCTCACAGAAGGCTTAGGCCGCCGCGCGTTCCGATTTCGTCTTTCCGATGTCTTCCGAAGCGCGGTCTCATCCGCGCTTTTTCGTTTTCCGGAGTGCAACTTTCCATGATCGCCATCCGATTGCCCGACGGTTCTTCGCGTGAGTTCCCCGCACCGCTGACCGTGGCTGCGGTCGCCGAGTCGATCGGCGCGGGCCTGGCAAAGGCGGCGCTCGCCGGTCGCATCGGCAAGGGCGCGTCGGCGCGAACTGTCGACACGAGTTTCTTGATCGACCGCGACACCGACCTCGCGATCGTCACCGGCAGCGATGCGGCCGGCCTTGACGTGATCCGCCATTCGACCGCACACCTGCTCGCGTACGCCGTGAAGCTGCTCTACCCGGATGCGCAGGTGACGATCGGCCCGGTCATCGAGAACGGCTTCTTCTACGACTTCTCGTACAAGCGACCGTTCACGCTCGACGACCTGGCGGCCATCGAAGCGAAGATGATGGAGCTCGCCAAGAAGGACGAGAAGATCGAACGCCGCGTGTTGCCGCGCGACGAGGCCGTCGCGCATTTCAGGAGCATCGGCGAAAACTACAAGGCCGAGATCATCGCGAGCATTCCGTCCGACGAGTCCGTCTCCCTCTACCGCGAGGGCGATTTCGAAGACCTGTGCCGCGGGCCCCACGTGCCATCGACGGGCAAGTTAAAGCATTTCAAGTTGATGAAAGTGGCTGGTGCCTATTGGCGCGGCGACCACAAGAACGAGATGCTGCAACGCATCTACGGCACCGCCTGGGCTACCAAGGAGGAGCTGCAGCAACACCTGCACATGCTCGAAGAAGCGGAGAAGCGCGACCACCGGAAATTGGGCCGGGAGCTCGACCTCTTCCACATCGACGAGGTGGCGCCGGGCGTGGTGTTCTGGCACCCCATGGGCTGGGCGATCTGGCAGGTGATCGAGCAGTACATGCGCGACATCTACCGCACCACCGGCTACCAGGAGGTGAAGGGCCCGCAGCTCCTCGACAAGAGCCTCTGGGAGAAGACGGGCCACTGGCAGAACTATCGCGACAATATGTTCACCACCGAGTCGGAGAAGCACGAGTACGCGCTGAAGCCGATGAATTGCCCCGGGCACGTGCTGATTTTCAAGTCGCAGCTGCGCAGCTACCGAGACCTGCCGCTGCGCTACGGCGAGTTCGGCCAGTGCCACCGCAACGAGCCAAGCGGGTCGATGCACGGGATCATGCGCGTGCGCGGTTTCACTCAGGACGACGGCCACATCTTTTGCACCGAGGACCAGATCCTCGAGGAATGTGTCGCGTACACGGCGCAGCTTCAGGCCGTCTACAAGGATTTCGGTTTCACCGACATCATCTACAAAGTCGCGACCCGGCCCGAGAACCGCGTCGGCTCCGATGCGTTCTGGGACCTGGCCGAAAACGCCTTGATGGAGGCGCTTCGCCGTTCGGGCTGCGAGTTCGTGGTCGCGCCCGGCGACGGCGCGTTCTACGGGCCGAAGATCGAATACACGCTGAAAGACGCGCTCGGCCGGCCCTGGCAGCTCGGCACCATGCAGGTCGACTACAACACCGCCGAGCGCCTCGGCGGCGACTACGTCACCGACACCAGTGGCCGTGCGTTCCCGGTGATGCTGCATCGGGCGATCGTCGGCAGCTTCGAGCGCTTCATCGGCCTCTTGATCGAGCACCACGCCGGCAACATGCCCGCGTGGCTCGCCCCGACGCAGGCCAGCATCCTCACGATCACCGAGGGGCAGGCCGATTACGCCACCGAAGTCGCCAAAACGCTGCAAAAACAAGGACTTAGGATCGTGAGCGATTTGCGGAACGACAAGATTACCTATAAGATCCGCGAACATACGATGCAGAAGGTTCCGTACATCCTCGTCGTGGGTGACAAGGAGAAGGCGAACGGAACTGTCGCCGTGCGCGCCCGGGGTAATCACGACCTGGGAGTGATGTCAGTCAGCGACTTCGCTTCGAAGCTCGAATCAGACGTTACCCAAAAAGTGTGAACCTGTAGGCCGAGTTTAACGAAGCTCGGTCACGGACGCGTTTCGATTTCCCGTGAATCCCGTCCGCCTCGGGGTTTGTTGAAAGGTTTTTGACTATCGCTACTTTTGCTGACCGCCGTACCCCGAATGCCGAGCGCAAGCACCGGCTCAACCGGGAAATCATGGCTCCTGAAGTCCGTTTGAACGGCCCCGAGAATGAACCGCTCGGCGTCATGAGCATCACCGAAGCCTTGCGGTTGGCTGGTGAGCAAGACGTCGATCTGGTGGAGATCGTGGCGCAAGCCGATCCGCCGGTGTGCCGGCTCATGGACTACGGCAAATTCAAGTACCAGGAACAGAAGAAGGCGGCCGAAGCGAAATCGAAGCAGAAGGTCATCGAGATCAAGGAAGTGAAATTCCGCCCGGGCACTGACGAAGGCGACTACGCGATCAAGATGCGCAACCTTCGCCGCTTCATCGCCGAAGACGGCGACAAGGGCAAAGTGACGCTGCGTTATCGGGGGCGCGAAATCACCCACCAGGACATCGGCATGCGATTGCTGGAGCGGATTCGCGACGAGCTCGCCGATGTGGCGGTGGTCGAGAACATGCCGAAGCTTGAAGGGCGCCAGATGATCATGGTGCTGGGCCCGAAGAAGCGTTGATTGGACTGACGGGAAAAGTCAGAAAAGAGAATTGAAGTGTTCATCGGCGTTCTGGTCATCTGGAGCGTCGAGCCTAAGCTGCTGCAGGCCTACAAGACGGTGAATGATTTGCCGGCGCCTGACAGATGGCCATCAAAGAAGGAGCAGCAATGCCCAAGATGAAGACCAAGAAGAGCGCGGCCAAGCGGTTTCGCGTGCGTCCGGGCGGCACCGTCAAGCGGGGCCAGGCGTTCAAGCGACACATCCTGACGAAGAAGTCGACGAAGAACAAACGCCACCTGCGTGGTTCTGTTGCCGTGCACGAGACGAACATGGGTCACATGGCGCAGATGCTGCCATTCGCTGGCCTCTGATCGTGCACGATCCGTCCATCGTTCTTCCAAGGAGTTAAACCATGCCTCGCGTCAAACGCGGCGTCACCGCACGTGCTCGCCACAAGAAAGTTCTCGACCTTGCCAAGGGCTATCGCGGCCGGCGCAAGAATGTCTATCGCATCGCCAAGCAAGCGGTCATGCGCGCAGGGCAGTACGCTTACCGCGACCGCCGCACCAAGAAGCGTGTGTTCCGCAACCTATGGATCGCGCGCATCAACGCCGCGAGCCGCAGCCACGGCGTAACCTACAGCCGCTTCATGGCCGGCCTCAAGAAAGCCGCGATCGACCTGGACCGCAAGGTGCTGGCTGACATGGCCGTCAACGATCCTGCCGCGTTCGGCAGCATCGTCGACAAGGTGAAGACGCACCTGGCCTGACGCCGTTGCCGCGCCGCGTCGGCCCGCAGTGGCGAGACGCGGCGTGACTTGATTCGACGAGTCGGGCCGCATCATCAGCGGCCCGACTTTCTTGGGCATTCGACTGTTTCCTTTCACACAAATGAACGACGTCGATCCGCTGGTCAACGATGCTCGAGCCGACTTCGCCGCCGCGAAGACGCCGGCTCAGCTCGAAGATGCGAAGGCGCGTTACCTCGGCAAGTCGGGGCGCATCACCGATCGGATGAAAGCGCTCGGCGCCTTGCCGATCGACGAGAAGAAGGCGGCGGGGGCGCGCATCAACGCATGGAAGCAGGCCGTCGAGGCGGCCCTTGGAGCGCGTCGCGATGAGCTTGCGCAGGCCGCGCTCGATGTGCAGCTTGCTGCCGAAGCGCTCGACGTGACATTGCCCGGCCGGCGCCACGGCAGCGGCAGCCTCCACCCGATCAGCCTGGCGATGGAACGGGTCGCGCAGATCTTCGGCTCGATGGGTTTTGCTGTCGCCGACGGTCCCGAGATCGAGACCGATTGGTACAGCTTCACCGCCCTCAACAACCCCGAGAACCACCCGGCCCGTTCGATGGCCGACACGTTCTACGTCGATGTCAAGGACGCCGAAGGGCGTTGGCTCAACCTGCGCCCGCACACCTCCCCGATGCAGGTTCGATACGCCCAGGCGCACGCCAGGGAACACGCCGGCGACGTCGTGATGCCCGATGTGCGCGTGATCGCACCGGGACGCACGTACCGTGTCGACAGCGATGCGACGCATTCGCCGATGTTCCACCAGGTCGAGGGCCTGTGGATTGGCCAGAGCGTGAGCTTTCGAGATCTAAAGGCGCTCTACCTCGACTTCATTCAAGCCTTCTTCGAGACGACCGCGCTCGCGCTTCGTTTTCGGCCCAGCTATTTCCCCTTCACCGAACCGAGTGCCGAGATCGACGTGATGTTCGAGACCGGCCCGCTGCAAGGCCGCTGGCTCGAAGTGTCCGGTTCGGGCCAAGTGCATCCTCAGGTCGTGCGCAACATGGGCATCGACCCGGAGCGCTACATTGGCTTCGCTTTCGGCTCCGGCGTCGATCGCCTAGCGATGCTGCGATACGGCATCGACGATCTCCGCGTCTTCTTCGAGAGCGACCTTCGCTTCCTGTCGCAGTTCAGCTGAGCGTCATGCAGTTCCCCGAATCCTGGCTGCGCGAGTTCTGCAATCCGCCGATCGACACGAAGGCCCTGGCCCAAGTGTTGACGATGGCCGGCCTCGAGGTCGAAGACATGCGACCGGCTGCGCCGGCCTTCAGCGGCGTGGTGGTGGGGCGTGTGTTATCGGTCGCGCCGCATCCGAACGCCGATCGTCTGCAGGTCTGTTCGGTCGATGTCGGGCGGGGCGCCGCGCTCGACATCGTGTGTGGCGCGGCCAATGTCGCTTCGGGCATCAAGGTGCCGTGCGCATTGGTCGGCGCCTCGCTGCCGCCGGGTGACGATGGCAAACCCTGCCAGATCGAGGCGAGCACGCTGCGGGGCGTCGAGAGCGAAGGCATGCTGTGCTCCGCGCGCGAGCTGAAGCTTTCCGACGATCACGCGGGCCTGATGGTCCTCGATGCCGATGCGCCGGTGGGTGCCGATCTGCGCGATCACCTCGCGCTCGACGACACGCTCTTCACACTTAAGCTCACGCCGAACCTGGCGCACGACTTGAGCATCCTCGGCGTCGCGCGTGAATTGTCGGCACTGACCGGCGCACCGTTGACCGAGCGCGCGGTTACGCGTGTGCCCGTCTCGCATCAGGATGCATTGGCGGTCGATATCGACGCACCCGACCTCTGTGGTCGCTTCTCTGGCCGGATCATCCGCCACGTTGACCCGCACGCGCGCACGCCCATGTGGATGGTCGACCGCCTCGCACGTTGCGGGCAGCGCTCGGTATCGCCGCTCGTCGACATCTCGAACTACGTCATGTTCGAATCGGGCCAGCCGTCGCACATGTTCGATCTCGCGAAGATCCATGCTCCGCTCGCGGTGCGGTGGGCGAGGGCGGGCGAATCGATCGAGCTGCTGAACGGCAGCACGGTCGAACTCGCCGCCGATGTCGGTGTGATCGCCGATCAGCAGGCTGTCGAATCGCTCGCCGGCATCATGGGCGGCGCGGCCACCGCGATCGGCACGGACACCACCGACGTCTACCTGGAAGCCGCGTTCTGGTGGCCGAGCGCCGTGGCCGGGCGCGCGCGTCGATATCACTTCACGACCGAGGCCGGCCACCGATTCGAACGCGGCGTCGATCCGCTACAGACGGTCGCGCGCATCGAGCGCATCAGCGAACTGGTGTGCGAGATCTGCGGCACCCACACGACGGAGTTCGGGCCGATCGACGATCGCATCGTCAACCTCCCCAGCCCGACCGCGGTCATGCTGCGCATCGATCGCGCGGCCAAGGTGATCGGCATGCCGGTGACGCAGGCCCGATGCGAAGACATTCTTAGACGGCTCGGCTTTACGCTCGCGAGCACCCCGGGAATGATCAAGGCCACCCCACCCAGCTGGCGCTTCGACGTGACGGCGGAAGAGGATCTGATCGAAGAGGTAATTCGCCTGGTGGGCTACGACGCGTTACCGAGCGGCCCGCCACGCGGGACGCTCGTGTCGCGCGTGACGTCGGGGAGGCTGCGCGAGGCCGGGACACTCCGTCACCAGATCGCCGCGTTGGGCTACCAGGAAACGATCGGCTTCAGCTTCGTCGCCGAGTCGCTCGAACAAGAGCTCGCCATCAACCCCGACCCGGTCCGCGTGCTGAACCCGATCGTCAGCACACAAGCCGTGATGCGTTCGACCTTGCTCGGCAGCCTCGTCCAGGTGCTGCGGTTCAATCTCGCGCGCAAGGCCTCGCGCGTTCGGGTGTTCGAGATCGGCAAGGTGTTCCTGCGAGACCCGACCGCGCCCGACCACGACCGGGCCGTGGCCGGCATTCGCCAGCCCCTGCGTGTCGGCGGGCTCGCGTACGGGCCCGTCGAACCGACGCAATGGGGCGAGAAGGAGCGGGATGTCGACTTCTTCGACGTGAAGGGGGATGTCGAGGCCCTGTTCGCGCCTGCCGTCGTGCGATTCGTTGCAAGCGCGCACCCGGCGTTCCATCCAGGCCGCTCTGCGTCGGTCGAGCTCGATGGCCGTTCGATCGGCTTCGTCGGCGAACTGCATCCGCGGTGGCGTCAGGCGTATGAGTTGCCCGCCCCGGCGGTCTTGTTCGAGTTGGATGGCGAAGCGTTGCTGGCGCGCGCGCCGCTCGTCTATGCGAAGCCGCCGAAACGGCAGTCCTCGGTTCGAGATCTGGCGCTCATCGTCGGGACGCACGTGATCTACGAGGCCTTGATCGAAACGGTGATGGCCGAGCCAAGTGGCCTGGTTCGGTCCGCGAAGGTCTTCGACATCTACAAGCCCGAGTCCCCGATCGGTGACATCCAGCAAGGCGAGCGCAGCCTCACGCTGCGCGTCGAACTGCTCGGACCCGAGGTTACGCTCACCGATGTGGCGATCGAAACGGCGATCGGCGGCGTGTTGAGCGCACTCGCGACCCGCCACGGCGCGAGACTCCGGCACTGAGCCGTGTCGACCGACGACACACCCAAGCCGGCGCCGTTGCGCATCACGGCGCTCACGACCCTCGAGACGCCGACGCTCACGAAGGCGGAGCTTGCGGAGCTGCTGTTCGAGCGTCTCGGCCTCAACAAGCGCGAATCGAAGGACATGGTCGAGGCCTTCTTCGATCTGATCCACACGACGCTGCTGTCGGGCGACGATGTGAAGATGTCTGGCTTCGGTAACTTCAACATTCGGCTCAAGGCACCGCGCCCCGGGCGCAACCCTCGCACCGGCGAATCGATACCCATCAAGGCGCGCCAGGTCGTGACATTTCACGCGAGCCACAAATTGAAGGCAATCGTGCAAGGCGACACGGACCCCGCGGGGGAGTTCGAGTAAAGTCTAGGTTTATCTCCAAATCGCATTGATTTTAATGGAGAAAAGCCTTCCGATCATTCCCGCGAAGCGCTATTTCACGATCGGTGAGGTGAGCGAGTTGTGTGGTGTGAAGCCGTACGTGCTGCGCTATTGGGAGCAAGAGTTCACACAGCTCAAACCCATGAAGCGGCGCGGCAACCGGCGCTATTACCAGCACCACGAGGTGCTGCTAATCCGTCGCATTCGCGAGTTGCTGTACGACCAGGGTTTCACGATCAGCGGCGCACGCAACCGATTGAGCGAAGGCCCGTTCTCTCGCAGCGCAGCGGTCGAGGCCGACGAGGCCGATGTTGATGTCGGCGCCGAGACGATGGCGCTGGCGAGGGACGACGCGCAGAGCGCTCGAAAAGATGTCGCGTCAGTGATGCCGGAGTCGACGAGCGATGGTCTCGGACTAGTGTGGTCGGCTGCACAGGTCCGTCAGGAACTGTTGTCGATTCGCGGGCTGCTCGCCTTCTGAGGTCGGCCGACACTTATAATTATTGTGGAACGGGGCGTAGCGCAGCCTGGTAGCGCACTTGCATGGGGTGCAAGGGGTCGCGAGTTCGAATCCCGCCGTCCCGACCAGTGAAATGAATCGATGGGTTGGCAGTGGTGAGCTGCCAACCCACGTTCATTGCCTGGGGCGACCCTATGTCCAGCAGCACCATGTCCGGACGGACGCCGGCCACCTTGCTCAGCGCGGACTCTGTCGTATGCGCGATTGACGTGATGGTTTAGAAGCAGCAACCGATCGGACAGCACGTCGTCGCCGATCCGGTGGTCGTCGACGATCAAGACGCCAAGCAGTTCCCCTCGTGGCGTCGTCGGCTACGGGACGGTCGCGGGCCGATACCCACGCCGTCACGCGACCGCGCCGTGGCTTCGCTCGCTTGCGTGAACATCAGGAAAACGTCTTCCAGGTGGTTGGTCGCAATGCCGATGCCGTTGTCCTTGACGCACACGTCGACCCCGTTGCCGCGCGAGGTCACGCTCAACTCAAGATCTGCAGCGATATCGCCTTGGCGGCTGCGCACGTCGAGAACTTCGGCGTCCACCGGACGGTACGTCGACGGGTTAGGAACGGGGGCCAGCTCAGCAGCACATTGCATGGGAATCGCTCTCCATGAGCGCAGACGGCGAGGCATTGAATGAAGTGACCTCGTGCGTGGTTAATGGACGAAAGAATGCAGATTCGAGAGTCTGATCACGGCCCAGTGCGCCTGCGAGGCGAACCGCCGCCGCAGGCGCCGAGGGGTGTCGGTGCGCGGCCGAACCCGTGCATCCATCACGCCGCATGGCTCTTCTAACGCGGCCGGGAGGCAGCGCCGGGTTTGAATACCGGACCACGTCAAGCGCGAGCCTGAAGAAAGAAACCCGGTGTCTTCGGAAGCGATCGACGGCCGCCTCGCGGCCGCAGCGGAGCAGCTGAGGTTGCTGAACGACCAGGCCGATTCGGTACGCGCCGAGCTGGTCCATTTGCGAGCCGAGATGGCTGCAGCGAAAAACGAGTTCAGCAAGCTTCGGGCAACCACGCTCGCGCAGACCAGCGAGGAGCTGGTGGTCGCCGCGGCGCACGCCGATACGGTCGCCGAATTTGCCGTTAGCAGCCTCGGCGAGCTCAACCTCGTCAGCCAGCTCGACGAACTGACGGGCCTGCCCACGCGCAGCCTGCTGCTCGATCGGCTTGACAACGCGATGAATATGGCGCGACGTCGCGGCACCCGCGTCGGTGTCGTCTTCCTCGATCTCGATCACTTCAAGAACATCAACGACACGCTCGGGCATGCGGTCGGCGACCAGATCCTGCAACTGGCGACGACGCGCCTGCAGGCCGTCGTTCGGGATTCGGACACCGTCAGTCGACATGGCGGCGACGAATTTATCCTGCTATTCCCGGAAATCGTTTGGGCCGCGGATCTGGCGCCGCTCGCTGAAAAGATCGTGGCGGCGCTGGCCGAACCGGCCCTGGTGGCGGGCCAGACCGTGAGGATGTCGGCCACTGCGGGGATCGCCGTGTTTCCCGAAGACGGCAACGACGCCGCGACGTTGTTGAACCACGCCGATGCGGCGATGTACCGTGGCAAGCAGCGCGGTCGCGGACACTACGAGTTCCACAGCGAAGCGCCAGCCGGCGTGCCGCGCTCGACGGAAGCACTTCCGCCGTTGGTTGTGGCGCGGAGAACCCCGGCGGTTTTCGCGGAGCACGAGGCCCACCTGCACGCCCTTCGCGGCGCCAACCACGAATTGCTCGAGGCCGCCCGCAACGACCAGAAGATGCGTGCCCACGCCGAGCATGCGCACCAGCGTCAGATCAACTTCGTCGCCATGGCGGCGCACGCGATGCGCACGCCGCTGACATCGCTCAGGCTGAACCTCACGCTGATGAAGCGCGACGACGGCTCCGCGTCGTCGGAGCGCATCGATACCCTCGAGCAGCAGATCAGGCAGCTTGCCCGGCTGATCGACGATCTGCTCGACGGTTCGCTGGTGGGAGGGGGCGAATTCAAACTGGACTGCGTGGATCTCCAGATCGACAGCGTTCTCGATGCTGCGGTCGACACGTGCCGCCAGGCCATGGAGTCGAAGCGGCAGACGCTGCACATTCGCCGGCTGGCCAGACCGGTGTGCGTGCACGGCGACGCCATGCGACTGACGCAGCTCTTTTCGAGCCTCTTGAAGAATGCCTCGAGGCGTGCTCCGGAGGGGGGCGACGTGTGGCTCTCCGCAGCATCCGATGGCGAGCGGGCGGTATTCGAGGTCTCGGACAACGGTGCGATGTTGAAGGGCGACGCGCTCGAGCAGATTTTCGAGCTCTATGCGCTGGACTCAAGTCTTCACCAAGAAGATGTCGGGCTGGGCATCGGTCTGGCCGTGGCTCTGGAGCTGACGCAGGCACACGGCGGTTCGATCGTGGCAAGGAACACCGTTGATCCCGGCGGGTGCCAGTTCGTCGTGACCCTGCCGTGCCGGCCCCAATAACCCCGTGTCTCGCGCGGCAGGTGGCGAACCTGACCGCTACCGCCAGGTTCGCGGCGTCGAGGTGGCGACGTGGACGATGCGGTCAGCGAAGTACAGTGCCGCAACGCCAGAGACCTCGAACCGTCATCACACAAACTCCAATGCGCCGAGACCTCCGTGAACCCCGTCCGACCACGCCGCAGCTGTGCGCGTTGACAAGAGTGGCTCGTGCGGCCATGTGCCTCTCGGCGTTGTTCGGCGCGGCGCAACTGGCGAATGCCCAGACGCCGAGCGCCAGCCCACCGACGCGCTCGACTTCCCTCGGCGAGCCGGACGATCCGAATCCTTACTACGTCGGCGTGGGCGAAGCACTCACGCACGATTCCAACGTCTACCGGGTACCGGGCGGGCGGGGCGACAACTACTCCAGCACCAGCGTGCGCGCCGGCTTCTCGCAACCGTTCAGTCGGCAGCGCGTGTTCGGCGCCGCGAGCGCGAGCCTGAATCGATACCAAGACGCGAGCCCTCTCAACAACACGAGCTATGCGTTGAACGCGGGAGCGAACGGGGAGACGGTGTGGCATCTGTCGGGCGATTTGAATGCATCGATGGCTCGTCACCTGTCGGCGCCGACGGCCAGCGCTGCCGGCCTGGCCGCCGTTCGCAATGTCGCCGATACGCGTAACGTCGATGCCGCGGCCCGCTGGGGGGGCGTTTCGCTGCTCACGCTGGAAGCCAATGCCGGATGGTCGAGCGTCGACTATTCCGGCGTCGGGTCGGATGCCGGCGACTCGCGCCAGTCGAGGGCGGGCCTCAGCCTCAACGTTAGCCCCGGCGGGCCTCTCACGCTGGGCCTGGCCGGCCGCTTGAACCGCACGCAGTCTCCCCATGCCGTCGTCGATGCGCAGGGGCTGTTGCAGTCGAACACGGTCGAAAGCCGCAGCCTGGACATTCTCGTGGGTTACAACGTGAGCGGGTTCGTCACGACCAGCGGGCGTGTCAGCTACACGAAGCAGACGAGCTCCGGCATCGCGGCGCAAAAGTTCTCTGGATTGACGGGTGGGCTCTCTGTCAACTGGCGGCCCACGTCGAAGACCGCCCTCCATGCCGACGCATCGCGCGATGCGGGCGCCGGCGCGGGCGTGTTCGGCAATGCGCGTCCCGCGCTCCTCGGATCCGGCGGCGCAGCGCCGGGCGCGCCCACGCCATTGTCCGCGACGACCCCGACGGGGGCCCTGTATGAGAACAACCGTGTGACGGACTCGATCGCCGTGGGCGCCATGCATGCGACGACGGCCAAGATCGCGATCAGTGCTAATGCCCGCTACGCACGCGCGCGCATCGTGGCCGGAACAGGGCTGACGACCGCCGGCTCGTCAACGGCCAACACGACCGACACCTCCAAACTGGTGTCGATCGGGGCGACCTACGCGATCAACCGTGCCTGGAACCTCGGGTGCGACCTGTCGAGCGAATGGCGCGACGTGGGCGGCGGCATCTCCTTCGCCTACCGCGCCACGACAGCCACGTGCTCCACGCAGCTGACATTGCGTTGACGCCATCGGACTCCCCGGGGCCCAATTCTGAGCTCCCGGATCCGGGCGATGGATCCGTTCCCATCGAGGCATCACTCTGCAGGACTCACTCGCTGTTGGGTTGCTTTCATCTCGTCACCACCCTGAGCTTCAGCGCACCAAACCCGCTGCCGATATGGCTTCGAGTCGTGCGTTTCTCGCACGGCTTTCACGCGACCGTCCGGAAGCCGGACCGTCTCGCGACCAGAGAAGCCGTAACGAGAGATGGGAATGGACCGTATGCGAAGCCTCCACGACAATCGTCGAATGCTGGATTGCGTTGTGTTGATCACGGTTGCGGTCGTTTCCGGTTGCGGCGGTGGCGTGGGAAGCACGGCCGCGACCGAAATCGCCGCCGATGGACTGGCCAGGATCGCGACGCTTCCGGTCTCGACTGTCGACGTGTCGACGATGCCGGGGATCGACGCAGTGGTTCCAGCGAACCCGGCCGGTCAGACGATCGGGGTGCCGGCTCCGACCCCGGCGGTCACGCCGCCAAAGGACCCGGTAGTGGCGAGCGAGCCAGCGCCGGTCGTGGCGCCGATCGTGGCAGTGGAGGCGCGGCCAATAGATAAGCCGCCGCACCAGGCTGCACCCGCCACCCCGCCGGCACCTGTTGCCCCGCCGGCACCTGTTGCCCCGCCGGCGCCTGTTGCCCAGCCGGCACCTGTTGCCCAGCCGGCACCGGTTGCCCCGGCGCCGCTTGCACCCACGGTCAACACGTCGCTCATTCCCGCCGCCACGCAGCTCAGCGATCGAGGCGCGGGCAACTATCCCTTGCGATTCAACGCGCCACGCGTGACCGCTGCGAACCTCACCGATCCATCGCAGGTTCCGAATGCGTCCGACATCGGCGCGTTTCGTGAACCCTGCAATTTCTCGCACATGTCCTTCGACGATCCGATTGTGTTTCCGGGCCAGCCTGGACGGTCACACCTGCACACGTTCTTCGGCAACGTCGATACCGGAGCCGCGACCACGGCGGCCTCGCTGGCCAACAGCGGCGACTCGACCTGCGCTGGCGGAACGCTCAATCGATCGGCCTATTGGGTCCCGGCGATGATCGACACGCGGACCGGCGCGCCGATCAAGCCGAGCTCGTCGATCTTCTACTACAAGACAGGCTACAACGGGATCAGGGCGTCGACGGTCCAGCCGCTGCCTCAAGGGCTGCGCATGATCGCGGGTAGCGCGTCCAACAGCACGCCATCGGGGCCGTTCCGATATGGCTGCGTCGGAGGCGCCGACACGGGTTGGTACGGACAGGCGATCCCGAACTGTATGGTCGGATCCGACATGCTGATGGAAGTTGCTTTTCCCCAGTGCTGGGACGGCATCAACCTCGACTCGCCCGATCACATCAGCCATATGGCCAATCCCGTCGGCGGCAGCTGCCCGGCATCGCATCCGGTGCCGGTCCCGCTGATCTCTTTCGAGGTCCACTACACGATCAGGTCGACCGACGCCCCGACGAAGTGGCGTCTCGCGTCCGACAACTATTCCAGCAGCCTGCCCGGCGGCTATTCCGGTCATGGCGACTGGTTCAGCGGATGGGACCCCGCGATCATGAGCACGATGGTCGCCAACTGCGAGCAGAAGTCGCTCGACTGCCACGCCTATCTGCTGGGCGACGGTCGAACGCTGTACTAGCGCCCCGTGCGGCGATCGGGCCGCATGTCTGAACGAGAATGAGGTGGCCATACCCAAGCTCCCTCATGACCCCTCGCCGCCCGCCGCCACCGACGTCGCTCGCCAGGAACAACTTCGACTTCTTGCGGTTTTTTTTCGCGTCGCTGGTGGTCCTGTCGCACAGCTATCCGCTGGCCACCGGCAGCGAAGCGCGCGAACCGCTGTCGCTCGCGACGCACGGGCAGCTCACCTTCGGCGCGCTGGCGGTTGATTGCTTCTTCATCATCAGCGGCTTCCTGATTCTCCACAGCTGGCTCGTGCAACCCGAGCCGCTTCGATACCTTCGCAAGCGCACGTTGCGGATCTATCCGGCGTTCCTTTGGGTCGCCGCGCTCGACGCATTCGTCGTGACGCCGCTGTTTTCGACAGCCGGCTACGCCGCCATCGGGTCGGACTTCTACGCCAGTTTCGTGCTGAACGCGCTGCGGCTGTTGCCGCTCACACCCGGCCCGTCCTTCCCGTCGAATCCAGCGGCCGGCACGGTCAATGGGTCGCTGTGGTCCATCAGCTACGAGTTCTGGTGCTACATCGCCATTCTCGTGACGGGACTCGCAGGATGGGCTTCACGGCGACGTCCCGTGCTGGGCGCGCTGGTCGTCGCACTGTGTATCTCCTTCGTGTTCGAGTGGAAAAACCTCACGCCGGGCGGCCGCATCCTCGGGCAGATCTTCGGCTATCCGCCGTTCTGGGCCCGCCTGCTGCCCTTCTTCATTTCAGGCATGGCGTTCTATGTCTACCGGGAAAAGATTCCGCGCACGACGGTCGGCGCGCTGATGGCATGTGGGGCACTGGTCGCGGCCAACGAGCTGCCGTATGGTTTGCTGTTCGTGCTGCCGCCCGCCGCTGCCTACCTCATCTTCTGGTTCGCATTTTTGCCAATGCCACGGCTCTCGCGATTCGCTGAGCGTGGCGACGTCTCTTACGGCATCTACCTCTATTCGTTTCCGCTGCTCCAGATCGTCGCGGCGCTCTGGAGCGGTCCGCTCCAGCCGTTGGCGCTGTTCGCTGTGGGCTGGCCCTTGTCGATCGGATGTGCCTGGCTCAGCTGGCACCTGCTCGAGAAGCATTGCATCCGGCTTGCGCGCGGTCCGGTGCCCCGTCACGTGGGCGCTGAAGCCGTCGTTCGCGGACGTTCCTAACGAGCGTATCGCGCCCGCAAGCGCGCGACGACAGACGCCACGTTCTTCCTGCGCAACTGCGGGTTGCTCAACTCGTGCCACCACATGGCGCGAATCAGGCGCGCACGCGATCGATGTCTCGTCGACGTCCCCATGCGCAGCGTCATCTCGTCGACAAAGCCACCGGCCCATGCGGTGTCCTGTCTCCTCGCGATGTCGGCATGCGCCTGTTCCGACAGTTGTCGGGCCGACGCCGGATGATCTGCCGCGAACTGCATCAGTCGCGCCGCCTGTTCCAGGTCCGGCTCGGCCCAGGACGCATCGGCGCCGGCGAAGTCTCTCGACAGCAGGTGCTGAGGCTCGTCGGGCGCGACGAGCCGGTACGACACCGGCAACGAGTTCTGCTCGGTCATGAAGGTCATGTTGCCCGAATACCCGGTGGCGATGACGAGTTTGCCGAGCGACATGGCTTCCATCGGCACCAGCCCCAGTCCTTCGGCGCGGTGCAACGACACGAAGATGTCGCAACAGGCGAAGAGGGCCATGACGACGCCGTGCTCGAGATGCTCGGGGACCCACACGATGCGCGGATCGGATCGGGCGCGGTGCAGCACGCTGTCGAACTGGGAGTCGTCGCGCAGGGGGGGCCCGTTCGACTTCACGACCAGTCGCACGTCCTGACGAGCAGGGAACGCGGTCAGCCACGCGCTGATGGCTCCGATCGGATTTTTCCGCTCGATGCCCGAGCGAGGATCGAAGCTGCAGCAGAAGGTCAGACTGCCCTCCGGGATGCCGTATCGCTTGCGCATGGCGGACCGGTCGAGCACCGCTTCACCGCCGGACAGGCGTGGCAGCGGATGCTCGGCAAAGACGGTCGGCACGTCGTCGATGGCGGCTTCGAAGGTTTGGCGAACGTAGTGGCTGCAGGTCAGCACGACGTCGAACATGCGAAGGGCAGGGCGCCAGGCGAGCGGTATCACCGGCAGCTCCCAGAACAGCAGGCCCGCGTTGCGAAAGCGCGGTGCCACGATCGCTCGGCCATGGCGAAGCCAGAACTGCGGCAGTCGATGCAGCGACACGACGACGAGGTTGTGGTCGAACGGCAGCTTGCCGATCTCCCGAATGACGTACCCGGACGCCTCGCCGGGCGGCCCACTGCCCGCATCGACATCAAATTCCGCCACCGCCATGCCGCGGCTGCGCAGCAGTTCGATGAAGACTCGCGCCGTCACCCCGAGCCCCGCGGACGAGCCCAGATGGCCGATGACGTTGATGCCGCGCAAGCCCGGTCCACCGACGCCGGGCATTCGCCCGCTCATCGGGTGCGCTGTTTCGTCGACCACGCATCGACGAGCACGCGCCACATCCGTTGCGCGGCCTGAGCCGCGTTGTCGATGTCGGGGTCCGGCCGGCGGCAGGTCAATGGCAGCTCTTCGCGCGCCAGGCGCTTGAACATGTCGCGAAGCCCGGCGATGGTCGTTTCGACCGTGAGACCGAGGTGGCCGCCGGCCTCCACCATCGACGCGTGCGTCCCGTGCACCACGGGCGCACCGCTGGCTTGGGCCTCGAGGATCGGCATCCCGAAGCCTTCGTAGAGCGAGGGCATCACGAACATCGTGCAGCGCGCGTAGAGGTGCGCCAGCGTGTCGTTCGCGACATAGCCGAGGTAGCGGAGGACGCCGGCCGCCGTCGCCTTGTCGATCAGCGTCTGGAGCGGGCCGTCGAACCAGCCGCGGCTTCCCACCAGCACCAGCTGCGGCAACGCGACGCCCGCTTGCACACAGGCCCAATACGCTTCGATCAGTGCCGCGATGTTCTTCCTCGGCTCGAGCGTGCCCACGCTGAGGACGAAGCGCCCCGGCAACGATAGGCTGCGCATGGTGGCTGCCGAAGCCGCCGCATCGACGTGCCCGAAGGCCGCGCCGCAGAGCGGATGGATGACCGCGTCGGGACGACGCTGGTAGTGCGCCGCGACATCCGCGGCCGTCGCTTGCGAAACCGCGACGACTCGGTCGGCCGCCCGTGTGCAGAGCGGCTGAAAGACGCGCTGCTTCCAGCGGATCATCGGCAACTGCGTGTCGGGGACAAAGCGGTGGGCGAGGTCGTGGATCGTCACCACCGTCGCGGTTCGACCGAGCCCGCGCAGCGGGATCACGCCGTTCGTGCCCCAGAGCACGTCGATGTCATCGGCGCGGATCATGTCGATGAGCTGGGTGTTCTGCCAGATCGGCCCGCGCCGTCTTGGCGTGCTGACCCGCTCCACCATGTTCGGCGCCGCGGGCACCGTGGCGACTTCGTTGCTGAAGGCGTAGAACGTGACGTCGGGGTGATCGGCACACAGGCCGCGCAACAGCGCGCTGACGTAGTTCGGGATCCCCGTCGGGTTGCCGACGAAGCAGCAGGCGTCGAAGGCGACGCGGCGTGGCAGTGGACGCGGCGACGAGGTCATCAGGCCGCTGCCAGCATCGATTGGTAGGTCGCGACGTGAGCGTCCAGATGGTGACGCCAGCCGAAGCGTGCCTCGAGGCGTTCCGCGCGCTCTTGCATCAGGCCGGATTGCAGCGACTCCTGCAGCAACGCCGCCATGGCCGCCGCCATGGCGCGCGGATCTTTGGGCGGCACGACGCGGGCGCCGGCATCGCCTTCGCTGATGCGCCCGATCGCGCCCGTGTCGGTGCCGACCAGCCGCGGCACGCATTGCGCAGCTTCGATGAAGGCCAGGCAGAAGCCCTCTTCGTGCGACGGCTGCAGGTACAAGTCAGCGGACTGCAGCGCCTGCTGCTTCTGATCGTCGGGCAGGTTCAGCGTGAGGCGGACGCACGACCCGAGGTCGAGCGCGGCGATGAGCGATTGAAGGTAGCGGAGGTAGCTGTCGTCCCGGACTTCGCCGATGATCTGATAAGTGATGTCCGCATAACGCTCCCGCAGCATCGCCACTGCCCGGAGCGCGTCGTGATAGCCCTTGGTGTGAGCGAGCCCCGCGATGGTGACGACCCGGGGTCCGACCGCACGCGGCGACGGCTCGACCGTCGCAGGCACGGCGTCCTTGATGTCGCAGCCGAGCAAGATGAGCGAGGTGCTGCTTGCCGGCTGCCCGTACGACGCCAGCAGCGACCGCATCCACTCGCAGTGAACGATAACGCGAGGAACGACTCCGCGGTGCAGCAGCCACCACCAGGCGGCGGCGTTCGGCAGGAAGCGGATCGCGCGGGCGCCGTAGTGAGCGGCTTCGCTCGCGTGCAGCCCGGCCAGCTTTCGTTCATGCGGCGGGATCGAATGGCAGGTCATGATCCAGGGTACGCGGGCGAGCGCCTTTCTCAGCAAAAGGATGCCACGAGAGCTCATCGAGACGACGTGGACGACGTCGGGTTTGAAAGCGCCCAGCGCGTTCCCGACTTGCGCCGCCATGCCAGCGTCGACGGGAATGCGGATCGGAAAATGAGTCGCGCCTTCCGACCCGGGAACGGGAACGTCGCCGCACAGGGCCACCGAGTGTCCGCGCGCGATCAGTCCGTTGATCAAACGCCGGGTCTCAGCCGGTACGCCGCCGCGCATGTGGCCGCTGGTGTCGGTGACAAGAAGGACGCGCATCGCCTCAGTGTCCCATCGCCGCCTTCGCCTGCTTCGCCGAGCGTGCGATCGCGTCGTGGTAGACGGCGATGATGCGGTCCACCTTGAGTTCCCAATCGAATTCGCGAACGACCTTCGCCAGCGCACGCGCGCCCATTTGCTCGCGTTCTTCGCTGTGGCGAGCCAGCGTGGCCATCGCCTCGGCAAAGCCGTCGATAAGGCCTTGGCGCGACCGCGGCGGCACCAGCACACCGCAGCTCGGATCGAGATAGTCGAGCGGCCCCCCCCAGGCGGTCGCGATGACGGGCCGACCCAAGGCCATGGCTTCGAGCACCACCGCGCCCCCACACTCGAGCAGGCTGGGCAACACGAGGCAATCGGCCGCTGACAACCGGGCCGCGCAGGTTTGCTGGGGCAGCCAGCCCGCGAAGTGAACCGCCGAGCGATCGCCCGGCGCGCCGACCGACACGTCGAGCCGGCGCGCGAGCGCTTCGAGCGCTTCGCGTTGCGGGCCGTCGCCCAGCACCCAAAGCCGCATCGGCGACCGGGTGCGCGCGATCGCGAACGCGTGGATCAAGATGTCGACCGCTTTCCAGTCGACCAGTCGGCCCATGAAGGCGAACACGGTGTCGTCGTTACGGCTGCCGCCGGCCCGGGCGGCACCGCGCCACAGGCCGAGGTCGACGCCGTTCTCGACCAGCTCGACGACGTGCGCGCCCAGGTTTGCGGGCAAGGCGGACCGTGTCCGCGCGTTCGCGACGAGCAGCGTCGCAGCCCGTCGCTTGCCCGGTATCAGGGCATTCATCGCCGTCGCTGCCATACGCCCTAACCCGACGAGCCACTGCGAGATCCCGGCACGTTGGCTGTCGAAAGCAGGCGGATAGTCCATGCCGCCATTCATCGGCCCGATGACGACCGGCACGCCGAAGCCGTGCAGCAGCGACGGTTCGCGCGGCGACACCGGCATTGGCTGGTGAATGACGTCGATGCCATAAATGCGCACCAGGCGCTTTGCGACCCGACGCTGCGCCCGCTGCGTCGACAGGCGCGACAGGAAGCCGGTCGTGATGTACGCGATCGAGGCGGGCAACCGATCGCCGATCCGCCACATGGCACGGTGCCATGCCGTGTCTTCGATGTAGAAGATGCGGTCGCTCGACGGATAGAGAGCGGTGAGCTCGTCGCGAGTGCGCGCGTGGGTCACGAGCCAAACCGGAACGCCGCGCCTTTCCAGCACGCGGAAATAGTGCAGCGGCAGGGCCGCCTCGCCACCGAAGCGGGCAGATGCGTGCTCCGCCACGATGAGGACCTTCAGCGGCGCGGTCATCGCGTGTGTGCCCACAGCGGTGGCGGTCGTCTCACAGCAGACTTTCGGCCATCTGGCGGTGGAAGTCTCGTGTCACCGACCCGCTGGCGCCGACGAGGGTCATCGCGCGGTCGCCGCGAAACCAGCCGTCGGCGAGCAACAGCAGCCCGATGAGCGGCGCGCCGGCAGCGGTGACCGCACGCAGGTCGATGACAAGCCGGCCGTGGCCTTGGGCCGCACGCGTGAGGGCGCTTCGAAGGTCGGCGACCTGCGTACCGCCCCACGAGCCGCGCAGCACGAGAGTGGTCGAGTCGGGCGCGGACTCCACATCCACGACCGCCGGCTCGAAGCGCCGACGGCGCCGAGCGGCGCCGATCGCATCGGGAACGACGCGGGTCGCCAGAAGCCAGCCGGCGCTGCGCGCGTCGCTGGCATAGCGCCGCCACAGCCCGGGCTCTTCCTTGATGCGCCACGCCCATTCGAGCCCCCCGACCTGCATCCAGCGCGGCGCACGGGCTACCGAACCGGCGACGAAGTTGACGACGGCGCCCAAATGCGCCAGCACGGGAGCGCGAAGCCGCGCCGCATTGCGCTCGATCCAGGCCTGCCCCTTGCGGGCTCCCAGCGAAACGACGACGAAGCGGGCGCCACTCGCGTTGATGCGATCGATGTGGGCGTCGCTGCTCAGCGACTCGATGGAACCGAAGCCGCCTTCATCGAAGCCGACGCAGCGCAGGCCGCCACCCCGGGCATTGATGCGCTCGCTGGCGCGGGAGGCCGCACCGGACGGCGCGCCGAACAGGTAGACGGACAGCGCGGCACCCGGGTGTGTTTGCAAGGCATCGAAGACATCGGCGCCCGACACGCGCTCGGTGATCGGCAGGCCGAGCAGCCGCGCGATCCAGACCAGCGGCATGCCGTCGACCAGACTCAGGTCGCTGTGCAGCACCGAGTCTCGGAAATCGCGATCGCTTCGGGCCGCGATCGTGAAGTTCAGATTCGGTGTCGAAAGGAAGCAGCGCTTGCCCGATGCGGCGGCCGCTCGGATGGCCTCCGTGGCCTGCGCCAAGGTCATCGCGTCGAACGGCAGGCCGAGTATCGGGACGACGAGGCGGGTGAAGTCCGGTGGCGCTCCAGCAACCTGGGGCAGCGGCGGGGTGCCGGGTTGGCCGGAAGGATCGGTAACGTCGTTCACCGGTTGCGCCCTCTGCGGACGCGTTCGACCCATTGACGGACGATGGGCAGCTTGTCGTACCAGGCGAGCGCGTGGATGTCGGTGCGCGACGCACGCTGGTAACCCAGCTGCGGCGCGCAGAGCAAGGTCGTGAATGCCGGATGGGCGCGGCGAAACCACGAGTAGGCGCCGTCGACGTGCATCGGCCCTCCCTGCGGATCGCCCGGCGGCCGCGCCAGCATGGCTTCGAGGTAGCCGATGGCCGCGTCGATCGTGGGCTGCTTGATGCCGACGAAGTGGGTGGTTTGCACCTCGGTCTCCGGGCTGATCACGGCCAACGGCGACGGCAGCGGCGCAGCCGCCGACACCACGTAGCCACCGTAGAACATCGAACAGCGGTCGTCGCGCGCCGCGCGCCCGATCACGGCAGGGCCGAATCGCGAAAAGTCGTCGGCGAAATTGAGGTCGTCTTCGAGGATGACGATGCAGCGGTGGCCGGCAGCTGCCGCGTCTTTCAGCACGGCGAGGTGACTGAGAAAGCATCCGCGTGCGCCGGCGCTCGGGAACGCACCTGGCCCATCGGGCCGGACCGCCGTGAAGAGCCGCACCGGCGCGGCCGAGAACGACGCGCCGATGCCGGCCAGCTGCGCCGACATCTCGAGGCGCCGGTCTGCGCGACTCTCGAGGTTGATCACGTAGACGCAATCGACACCCGGAAACGGCGTGGCGTGCGGCGTCATCGTTCGTCGCCGCCGGTGGACCGCCGGCGGGGTGGTCGGATGGGGCAACCGATCTTCATGGCTTGTTGCGACGGGTGCGGACCCAGTCGACCTGGCGCCGCGTGACGAGGCGGGCGTAGACCGGCAGCTTGGCGAGAACGTAGAAAGGCAGTGCCGCGAGCTCTCGCATGGCAACGACTTGCCGACCGAAGCGGCTCCATGCAAGCACGATGCCGAAGGTCGATAGGGCCAACGCGGCCGTCGACAGCGCCACCGGCCACGCGCTCGCGCCCCACAGCCAGCTGATCGCACCCAGCACCGCGAGCAACCCCGTCGCAATGACGAAGCTGGCCAGCGGTGGGACCATGAGGTCGAGCACGAGGGCGAGCAGCGGTCGATCGCCCGTAACGAGCGATTTGACCAGGAGCTTCGGGGCGGCCGTCGCGATCACCGACAGATGGCCGTGCTCCCAACGCGTTCGTTGCGTCGAGACGCCCTCGCGGTCGCTCGGGAAGACGCTCACGACCAGGGCTTCGGGGCAGAACTGCGGCGCCGAGCCAGCGGCCGCGAGGTCGAGACCGAGCTGCATGTCTTCGACGAGATGGCCGGAGGCGAGCGGCGCATCGCGCAACTGCGACCACGGGAATGCCATGCCGGTGCCCATCAGTTGGCAGGGCCAGCCGAGGGCTGCCGCGCCCGTCGGCCGGGCCTGGTTCTTCACGATCCATGCGAACTCGGCGAGCCGACGGCCGAGCGCGGCACCGGCTGGCGCGCGCATCAGGTACAGGGCCTGAACCGGACGCGACGCCGAGTGGCAGGTCGATGCGAGACGGGCCAGTGCGGTCCGGGCCAGGAGGCAGTCGGCATCGAGTACGACGACGACGTCCGGGGGCTGGCCTTCGAGCGAACGGACCCCGGCATCGAGAGCGAATCCCTTGCCGCGGCGCACAGGATCGGTCCGAACCAACACCTCGGCACCCATCCCGCGTGCGATGTCCGCGGTGGCATCGGTGCAATTGTCGGCGACGACCAGCAATCGGTCCCCGCGGTCGAGTTGCGGCAACACGGCAGCTATGGCGAGCGCGATGCCCGCCGCCTCGTCGTGTGCAGGCATCAGCACGACGGTTGAGGGCGTTGCCCCGCGCATCGGCGAGCCTGTTGCCGCGGCATTCACGCCGGCCGTCGGTCGCGCGGCGACGAGTTCGGCGAAAAGCACACCGGCCGGCACGAGCGCGAGCATCGAGAGCAGCACCAGCACAGCGTCGACGACGTGCAGCGCGCTCATCGCTCGCTCCGGATTTCACGCGCCGCACCCGCCGAGCGCGCAAACAGCAGCGCCAGCTTCGCGGCCTCGCGATCGATGTCGTGTCGCTCGCGAACAGCATCGCGCCCCCGTGCGCCCATGGCATCGAGCCGCGCCACCGGCGCCGCCAGGCAGGCGCGAATCGCCTGCGCCAGTGCATCGACATCGCCGGGCATGACCAGCCAACCGTTGACGCCGTCGCGCACGAGTTCCGGGATCCCGGCGATCCAGGTCGTGACCACCGCACGGCCGAGCGCCATCGTCTCCATCAGCACCACCGGCAGTCCCTCGGCTAAGCTCGCCAGCACCAGCGCTCGAGACCCGAGGATCTCGCGCTTCACCTGCTCGCTGCCGATCCATCCGGTGATGCGCACGTGCGGTCGCAGGTTGCGCGCGTCAATCGCCGCCTCGATCTGCGCGCGCATTTCGCCGTCACCCGCCAGCACCAGTTCGATCGCCACGCCTTCGGTGACGAGCCGGTGCACGGCTTCGAGCAACAACAGCTGCCCTTTCTGTTCACAAAGGCGACCGACGCAGACGAGGCGCGCCGCATCGGGAGTCGATGCCTCGTGCTCGTCGCCGAGAAAACCGTCCTCGAGACCGCAGTGAACGACCTCGATGCGCGGCCATTCGGCGGCGCCGATCCATCGATAGAGCTGGCTGCGACCGTAGGCGCTGATGGCCACGACGAAGGCCGCCGCGGTCGCCTTCTCGCCCAGATGCAGCGCCGTCGGACCGTCGAATTCCTCGGGGCCGTGGACCGTGAAGCTGAACGGTGGGCCGCCGAGCGATCGGGTCAGCAGCGCCACCTCGGCGGCATTCGTTCCGAAGTGGGCATGCAGGTGAACCGCGCCAGACGAGCGAAGCCATTCGCGCAGGACGCAGGCCTCGGCCAGATAGACCAGGTGATAGCGCAGGGGCCGATCGCTCTGACGGGACAGGCGCCGCGCCGTGGCGAAGGCGCTGACGAAAACGAGCGGCGCGCTCGCGAACACCCGCAGCCATGGCATCAGCAGGCTGAGGACGCCGCGCGCCAGCAGGTAGCGGGTTCGAGTCTGCTCGGCAGCGTCGGCGGGATCGGGGGTCATCGCATCCCAGCCGCGAACCGCGTAACGCTGGACCTCGATGCCGCGGCGCTCCAGCGCGAGGATCTCGCGTCGGATGAAGCTGTGGCTGACCAACGGATACTGGTTGACGAGATACGCCACTTTGAGCCGGCCGGCATCGCGCTGCATCGCGGCACTCATTTGTATTCGATCAGGCGCGGGCCCGATCGGCTCAGGCGGCGCACATGAAATCGGCATTGCCCTTGCAACTCGGCGAATTTGCCGAGCACGAGGAAAGCGGCGCGTGCCAGGCGGATCGGGAGCGGCCCGTGGTCACGCACCATCAGCCGGGCCAGCTGCAATGGATAGACCAGCAGCCCGGCCAGCGCCCACGGGCCCAGCACGACGACACCGATCGCGACCGACGCCGGGACCAGCGCCGCCCACCACCACGCGCTGCGCGTTTCCCGGACCCAATGTCGAACCGGTGCGGCACCGTGCAGAAAGGCGCCTTCGGCGAACGCGAAGCCGGCTCGTTCGCTGCGTCGCCACCATTGGGAGAGACGCGTGATCGCGGCGTCGTGAAGCGTCATTTCCGCCTCGAGACGCCAGATCTTCCAGCCCTGGCCGCGCAGGCGGAGGCAGAGCTCGGGCTCTTCTCCTGCGATCAGCGAATCGCGATAGCCACCGGCCGCCTCGAAGGCTTCGATCCGCATCATGGCGTCGCCACCACAAGCGAGCGCTTCGCCGATCGGCGTGTCCCACTCCTCGTCGCAGAGGCGGTTGTAGATCGATCGCTCCGGATGGCGCTCGCGGCGTCGCCCGCAAACCACTGCCACGTCGGGTCGGGCGTCGAGGAACGCGCCGGCCGCGGCGAGCCATCCGGCGGCTACTTCGCAATCGCCATCGATGAACTGGACATGCGTCGCGCGCGGCGCCAGCCGCCTGCAGCGGGCGAACCCGGCATTGCGTGCCCGAGCGGCGGTGAACGGCGTCGACAGGTCGAGCCGGACCACGTCGGCCCCCATCGCCTCCGCGAGCGCGACCGACCCGTCGGTCGATCCAGAATCGACGTAGACCACATCAACGCCGTGCACCTGCACCGAACGCAGGCAGAGCCGCAGCCGCTCGCCTTCGTTTCGTCCGATCACGACCACCACGTCGCCGCTCGGCGTCGCTGCACTTGTGCTGACCCCCGGAGTCGGCGTGTCGCTCACGGTCGCTGCAGCGCCTGCGCGCGTGGCAAGGGTTGGTCGAGGATGCGCGCCCCGTGATCACGCAACCACGCGGCCCGCTGTCGCGCCCGTTTGTGGGACGGCGCCTTCAAAAACCAGGTTGCGCGCCGCCGCCATCGGCCGGTTCGTTGCCAACGCTCGTACGAAGCGACCGCAGGCCCGGTCAGGAATTCGATCCAGCGCGTGGCGATGCGCTCGGGCGTGTGATCGATCGCGCGTGACATGCCGTTGCGGACGGCGGCCAGGTAAAGCGCCGGCTCGGCCTTCAGGTGGGCGACGGCGTGGAGCGCGTCGTCGGCCGTGCGGACCTCGAAAAAATCGAGCGGCGAACGGCGCAGATCCCGAAATGCCGGCTCCGGGCCGAGGAGCGCCGGCACCCCGGCAAGCCAGGCATTCACCAGCTTGCTCGCCGGCTTGGTGAGTGCATCGGCAACGGTGAGGTTGCGCGCCGCGAGCACGAGGTCGGCCTCGCGGTAATCGTTCCATGCCACGGTCTCGCGGCCGTCGCGCCCGTGCAGGCGGAAAGTGACGCCCAGGCGTTGCAGCGACGCTTCGAACGCCGGCGTTCTGAAGCGCGGATCGAGATTGTTCTCGCTGCCGTAGAACACCATGTTGTCGATGCGCGAGCCCCGCGCTGGATCGCGAGGCATCAGCGCCGGCTGCGGCCAGTGCGGGATGCAGACGCCTTCACCGGAATGTTCCTGCGACGGGTTCTGCACGACGCGCAGCTGGCACAGCACCGGATCCGGCCCGTCGGAGCGTGCGCCAATGAAGAAACTGCCGAGCGTGAAATCGCGGATGCCGAAGTCGAGCCCGCTCACGACGCACATCGCGCCTGCGGGCGGCTTCGCGACCAGCCGGACGTTGTCGACGCGGCTGCGGAGTTGCAGATAGGTCGACACGATCCAGCAGTCTTCGTTCGAAACGATGTGCTCGTGCAAGCTGTCGACGCCGACATCGGACGTCGCGTCGGCGCGGTCGATCCATGGGCGCCACTTGTCGGCGTGGCGAACCACGAAATGGACGTCGACCGGTAGCCGCGCGTTCACGAGGCGCCCCCCGACTCTTCGGCGATTCGGTCCGCGACCCTGGCGAGCGCCGCCTCGAACGACGTGGAGTTGGCGAGGATCGCCGGCCTCGCTGCCAGGCAGGCCGCCGTGGCGCGGGCGTACTGTGCCGGGTCGAGCGCCAGCGCGAGCAGCGCGTCGACGTACGTCTGTACCTGGTCCGTCGCGGCCATCGACACTGCGCCTGGATAGGTCTCGCTGGCCGGCACGACGGGGCTTGTCACGACCGGCCGCAACAACAGGATCGATTCGGACACGACCTGCGCAAAGCCCTCGCTGAAGCTGCTGCGCGTGGGGACGACGCAGACGTGCGCTTCGCCGTATCGCTGCAGCAGCGCGGCGCGCTCGAGCCGGCCCCAGAGCGTCACGACATGTTCCAGTCCACGAACGCGGATTTGCTGGGCCAGCACAGCCGACTGCGAGCCCGTGCCACACACGTCGAGATGGAACACGCCGGGCGCGGCGTGTTCGAGCGAGGCGGCGATCTCGACCAGGTCGAGCGCGCCCTTGTCGATTTCGAGCCGGCCTGCGAAGACGATTCGGAACGGCCGGCGGCCGTGCGGCTGCGGCTGGGCCGCCGCAAAGTGCGCGGCCCGAAACGACGGCGTGAATGCGATGACGCGGCTTCCGGCCTTTGGATTCAAGTGGCCGAGCTGCCGTCCGATGGCGGCCGAGACGACGAGCGTGGTCGGCGGCGCCTCGGAGCGCCACCATGCCGTATCGCGCGGCCGGTCTGGCGGGAAGCCCTCGGGCCACAGCGCGTTGTGCAGCACCGGGACGACGGTGGCGCCGGTCCATTGAAAGAGCCGCGCCATGCTCCATGTCAGCACCCCGGAGGTGATCAGGATGAGGCGAGGGCGGTGTCGCAACGTGCGCGCGAAAATCCGGCAGGCATACCAGCCGAGGCTCAGGTGATAGCCGATCTTCGCGATCCGCCACATGTGGCGTGGCAGGTTCTCGGCCACGATGCCCCCGCCTTCGGCACGTGCGCGTCGGGGCCCGTACGAGATGGCCAGTAGCGAGAAGTGGCGTTCGCGGCAAAACGAGAACACCTGCGAGGAGTAAGTCACGCTGGTTTCGCTCGCATGATCGATGCCGGCGGCCCAGCTGTCGAAAGCCGCGACGATGTCACCGGGGCCTTCGAGATAGACGACATCAGTGCGCATGGGCGTCGTCGCGATCCGCGCGACGCGGCTTCACGACCGCTGGCACGCCGACGGCGATGCAATCGTCGGGCACGTCGGTGACGACGACCGCATTGGCGCCGATCTTCACGTTGTTGCCGATGCGGATGCGGCCGAGCAGCTTCGCGCCGGCACCGATGTCGACGTTGTCACCGCACACCGGCGCGCCGGGTTCGTCGATTCTCGCAAGGCCGACCACGCACCCGGTGCGGATGCGGCAGCCGTTTCCGAACCGCGCGTACCCGCTGATCACGATGCCGCCGAAATGATCGATGACGAAGTCAGAGCCGACGATGACCTCGCACGGAAGCTCGATGCCCGCGACGACCTCAACGCATTTTTGCAGCAGCAGGTAGACCGGGTAGAGCACCTGCCGCAGGATGCGCGGCTGCAGGCCGAGCCGCCATCGCCCGAAGCGATACACCGCGAGCGCCCAGAAGCCTTGCGCGCCCCAGCGGCGGCCGTGGGCGCGAAAGTCGGCGCGGATGTTGTCGAGCATCGCGCTCAGCGGGTGGGCCGTCGGCCCGCACGCGTGGCGATGAAGAGGGCCCCGCTCGTGCGGATGTTGCGCCACGCCGCGGCAGCGTCGCCCCCTCGCGGCCAGCGGATCGCCCGGCGGATGCCGAGCAGCGCTTCGGCGCACCACGAGAGCAACAGCGCGGCCCACACGCCGATGACGCCGTGATGCTTTCGAAAGAACAGGAACTCGCTCTCGGTCTGCAGCGCGGAGATCTGCTTGCCGTGGCCGAGCTGGTCGGTCTCCGACTTCGCGCTCTCGCCGCCGATGTGCACGACGGTCGTCACCGGCACGTACATCACTTGCCAGCCGGCCCGCTTCACCGCACGGCAGTGGTCGACCTCTTCGAAATAAAGGAAGTAACGCGGATCGAACAGCCCGACCCGCGCGAGGACGTCCCGCCGCACCAGGTAGAAGCAGCCTGGGACCCAGTCGCACTCGCGTTCGCTGCGGTGATCCCAGCCCATGTCGTCGACGAGCCGCGTGCTCGGGAAGAATCGATGCCAGCCCGTCTGCATCAGGAATTTGTTCCAGGGTGTTGGGAAATAACGGCACGAAGGCTGCAGCAAGCCGTCGGTGCCGATAAGCCGAACGCCGAGCACGCCGCATGACGGGTGTGCGCCCATGTAGGGGATGGTGCGGTCGAGGGCATCCGACTCCAGCATCGCGTCGATGTTGAGAAGCAGCACGTAGCGGCCGCGAACCCGCTCCAGCACCTGGTTGTTCGCGCGTCCGAAGCCGACGTTGGTTTGGTTCTCGACAATCTCGAAATGCGCGTAATGGCGGCGCAGCACTTCTGCTGAGCGGTCTCGCGACGCGTTTTCGACGATGAGAACCTGGATGCGCCACGCCGTTGCCGCGGCCAGAAGGCGGTCGATGCACGGCTCGAGCAGCTCCGCCGTGTTGTAGCTGACGAGAATGACGGACACATCGAATTCGAAAGCCTGGTCCGCCGTGTGCTGATCGCTCATCGAGCGTCGACCGGGCTACCCCGGTCTTGCACGGCCAGACGAGACGCAGGTGACTTGGCAGCTTCGTACACGGCCAGCGTCCGAGTCGCGACGTTGGTTGGCGAATGCACGTCCAGCGCTTGCACCCTGGCCGCGCTGCCCATCGTCGTCGCGCGCGGCGGGTTCTGAAGCAATTGAGCCAACTTCGCAGCGAGATCCACCGCGTCGCCCGGCGCGCAGAGCAGGCCGGTGACCCCGTCTTCGATGAGTTCGCCCTGGCCGCCGGTGTCGCTCGACACGACGGGGCAACCCTGCAGCATCGCCTCCACCAGCGTGTAGCTCTGGTTTTCCCAGCGCGAGGCAACGATGGTCGCGAACGCACGCGCCCGCAGCACGTGGATCTCTTCAGCGGCGAGTCGACCGGTGAAGGTCACGCGCGCCGCTTGGTCCGCCGTGAACAAGCGCGCCCGAAACGCATCGGCGCGCTCGATCGTGCCATCGTCGTGGGCGATGCCCACATCGGGCCCTGCGAAAGTCAACGTCAGCGACGGGTCGTCATGCAACAGGCGGGCGAATGCCGACAGGACGATGTCGCCGCCTTTGCGCTTGTCGAAGCGGCCGACGAAGAGCAGGTTCTTGCGGTCGCACCGGTCGAGTTGCCAGGTCCATGCCGTCGTCGGCAACGTCAGCGGGTTGACGATGTGTCGAGCGATCGCTGGCGCCATCCTGTATCGCTCGACCGTGGCGTCGAGCGTCGCGTTCGCCGGCGATGTCACCACTTGCGCTCGCTGCAGCGCTTTGCCTTCGGCGGCGATCTTCGCGGCGGCCAGCGGGGTCGAGAGCTCTTCTTCGACGAGAGACAGGAACGCCGGTCCGTGCAACTTCACCACGACCGGAATCGGCAGCCTCGAGGCCACGTCTGCAAACCAGCCAAACGACTCTTCCATCTCGAGCACGTCGATCGGATCGGCATCGTGCACGGCACCGACCTTTGCAGCAATGGCGCGGCCCCACGGCAGAACGGGAGACTCCAAGGGGGCAATTCTCGCGTGCAGCCAGGCTCGGGCGCGATAGCCGATTCCGGGTGTCACGAGATGCACTTCAGGCTCCGGCGCGTCGAGTGTGCCGGTGAAGATCGACACCCGATGACCCTGCGCCCGCAGCGCCACGCGCATCCAGTGCACGTAGGTCACGATCCCGTTCGGATAGGTTCCCAGCGGCCAGGACGGTGCGTAAAGAGCAACGTGCATCAGACCAGTTCGCATCCATCGACGAAGCGCGCAACCCCGTGTTCACTGGTGTAGGGCAGCTGGCCACCGGGCACCAACGCCGGCAGCACCTCGAACTCGAAGAAGCTGTCGGCCTCCATGTACTTGGTGCCGTCGTGCGGCCGGTACACGTAGAGGCTGACCGAATAACGGCCCGGCATGAGCGACATTTGCGCGATGCGGTAGACGATCGTTCGGCTGTCTCCCAGGTGAAACGCCTCGATGCCTTCTTCCGATGTGTTCAGCGACGACACCAGCGCGCCGAGTTCGTCGTATACGCGAACCACGAGGGCGGCCATCTCGAAGCCTTGCTTGGCGCCGATGCGGACCCGGATCTGGCACGGCTGAAGGAAGTGCACGACCGAGGTGGCCCCGCCATCGGCCGAATCGTGGATGCCGGCTTCCAGGACATCGATGCCGTAACGCGAGACGACGGCACCCTGTTTGCCGTCCGTCGTCGGCTTCAGGTATTCGGCGATGATGGCGTTCACGTTGCCCTGTGCGGCCACCGCGCCGCGAACAAGATAGACGCACGATGAGCACAACGCGCGCACCGCGCCCATGTTGTGGCTCACGAAGACCACGGTGCGATGGCCTGAGCGGGCAATGTCTTTCATCTTGCCGATGCACTTCTGCTGGAACTGCGTGTCGCCGACGGCCAGCACCTCGTCGACGATCAGGATTTCGGGCTCTAGGTGAGCCGCGACGGCGAAGGCGAGCCTGACGTACATCCCGCTGCTGTACCGCTTGACCGGCGTGTCGAGGAATTTTTCGACCTCGGCGAAGTCGACGATCTCGTCGAACTTCGAGTCGATCTCGCGACGGCGCATGCCGAGGATGGAACCGTTGAGGTAGACGTTCTCGCGGCCGCTCAATTCGGGATGAAAGCCCGTTCCCACCTCGAGCAGCGACGCGACGCGGCCGCGCATCACCGCGCGCCCTTCGGTCGGCTCGACGATCCGCGACAGGATTTTCAACAACGTACTCTTGCCCGCGCCATTGCGGCCGATGATGCCGACCACCTCGCCTTCGGGAACGTCGAACGAGACGTTGCGCAGCGCCCAGAACTCCTCCATCGTCGCGTCGGTGCCCTGCAGTTGCCGGAGCCGTTTGAACGGCGACGCGAACACCGACGTCAGCGCGGCGCGGAACGAATCGTGCTGCGTGCCGGCATGGTCGAGTCGGTAGAGCTTGCCGAGGGCTTCGACACTGATCGCGGGTTGGGTCATGGCGTCAGGCGACGTCGGCGAAACGACGCTCGGTCTTTCGAAAGTAGAACAAGCCGAACACCAGCAGCACCAGCGACGAGGCGCTCGACACCGCCAGCGTCGTGAAGTTCCAAGGCAGTCCGAGGAGTGCCGAGCGGAAGGCATCGATGATGCCGGCCATCGGATTCAGCGCGAGCAGCCACTGGTATCGGGCGGGCACCGCACTGACCGGATAGATCACCGGGCTGATGTACATCCACGACTGGATCATGAACGGGACGACATATCTGAAGTCCCGATAGGTCACCGTGAGTGCGGCCAGCGCCAGACCGACACCGAGGGCGGCGGCCGTCGTCAGCACGACCAGCAGCGGGACGGCGAGGAAGCCCCAGTTGGGCGCCATGCCGTAGAACACCATGATGCCGAGAAACACCAGTCCCGAGATGCCGAGATCGATCAGCCCGCCACCCACCGCCGATCCCGGTACGAACAGGCGCGGCAGATAGATCTTGGTCAGCAGCGCTTGCTGGCTGATCAGGCTGCCGCTCGCCTGGCCGACCGCATTGGAGAAGAACGTCCACGGCAGGAGTCCTGCGAATACGAACACGGCGTAGGGCAGACCTTCGGAAGGAATCTTGGCCAGCTGGCCGAAGACGATCGTGAAGATCACCATCGTGAACAACGGCTGCAGCGCGGCCCAGAGCACCCCGAGCACGGTCTGCTTGTAGCGGACCTTGACGTCGCGCAGGATCAGGAACGCGAGGATCTCGCGCGTCACCCACAGCTCGCGCCAGTCGATGGCGATCCATCCTGGCCGCGGCCTGATGACGAGTTCGCGTGGTGAGGGTTCGGAGATGGCGGATACGGGGATGGTCACGGCGTCACGGTCGAAGGGTTGGTTCATTCGTCATCGCCAGGCCCGGGGAGGGGCTCAGGGGCTTCAGCGATAGGCCGCGCGCGCGGTACCGGGTGCAGCGGGCGATCGTGTCGCGATCGTGTTCGCGCGTGCCCCACGCGCCAAACTGGCGAAGGCGCAGAGCATGCCCGCAAGCACGTATTCCACCCAGTCGACGCTCGCGGTGGCCATGAAGAAGAGGCTTCCGATCATGCAGGCGACGAGCGCCGCGCCGATCGATGAGAGATCGGGATCGCTCGAACGTGCGACGCGCAGGCGAGCGATGCTGCGAATCATCGGGCCCGCGAGCAGCGTCGCGAAGCACGCGAGACCGGTCAGGCCGGAGAAGAGCGCCACCGCCGCATAGGCGTTCATCAAATCGATGATGCCCTGACCTTGCCGGAGATCCTCCATGTGCGCGAGCACGAACGGATCGCCGAGGAGCGGGTTTTGCAGGATGAGACGAAATGACTCTTGCGCCAGTTGCTGTCGGTAGAGCACGTTGGCTTGATCGGCCGACCCGATGAACGGCAGGACATCGATGATTTTCGAGCCCACAGGCGTCATGGCGACGAGGCCGCCGAGCAACGCGACCGCAGCCAGTCCCTTCAGAAAAGTGGTGGCTCCGCCGGGCGACAACAGCAGATAGGAAAAATAGACCAGCAGCGCTGTCAGCCAGGGACCCCTCGAGTGGCTCGCATAGATGCCCAGGCAGAGAACCGCCGTGGTCGCCCACCGCATCGGGCGCGACGCGATCTGGCCGCGCAGATGCAGCCAGAACCCGAAGGCCATCGCGGTCGCGTAGCCGAAGGTCAGCGAATGCCCCGCCGATGCCTGGGCGCGAAGGGTGTCGCCGCGCAGCAGGAAAGCGCCAAGGTTTTGCGCGCCCCAGCGCGGCCCCACCTGCTCGTAAAGGAGCCACCCCTTCACGGATTCGAAGACGCCGATCGTCGCGTAGATCGCCGCGCAAAGCACGAAGACGGTCATCGCGTCGACAAGGGCGTTGCGCTCGACCAGCGCTCGACTGAACACGTAGAACACGAGCAGCACGTCGAGCGATGAGAGGAACGCACGACGCATCGTGGCGGTCGACGATTCGTACGGCAGCGCCAGCACGATCTGCAGGCCGAGGTAGGCCACGACCGCAACGTCGAACAGATTCCATTTTCTGGACAGGCCCTGGTCGTTTCGCCTGAACAATTGCAGAGCCACTGGCAGCAGCACGACCAGCGCGAGCAGGCGGCCTTGCGTCATCGGGAACAGCTGGTTCACGCCGACCACCGGGACGTAGAGATAGATCGGCGGGATGACGCCATAGGCCAACAGGTAGAGCGCTGCGGGGTGGGCGTCACGGCGCGCGGCCCAAATGAGAAGGACGGCCGCGAACACGACGTAGAGCCAGAAATTCGGGCAGAGAAAAGCCACGGCCGTCAGCGTGAGCCATACCCCGCGCCTGCGTTCGAAATCTTCTGCACGCATGAAATGCAGACAGGCCGGGCGCGCCAACTTGAAGATCACCAGGGCGATGCCCAGAATGACCACCAGGTCCTTGACAGCTTGGAACATGTGGAAGGCGTTGCTTTAAGCGCCACGGCGCCGGTCGCACGCGTCCGCGCGACCGCCTGGCAGGCCTGTGACTGCTTGACCGGCCAAGCCCTCAGCCCCGCTTCAGCCGGCGCCGCGCAGCGAACACATAACGCTGGAGGGCGGGCGGCACCCATTGACGAATGTGCTGCTCGAAGCGCAGGCCACGGGCCTCGCGGCGGTTGTCGGAGCTGTCGCCGGGACGAGCCTGGTACATCGTCGAGGTATTCGGCGTTTCGTTGTAGATCTGGCGCGACGCCGTGTAGTAGTAGAGCGCCATCGAACGCCGGAACACGCCGTCGGGGGTCGTCAGCGGGTCCGGGTGTCCGTGATAAGAAGTCGCGTCGGTGTTGAAGATCACGCAGCGATTGAAGAGCGGCGCCACCTCGCGCTGCTTCTCCTTCATGTCTCGGCTCCACAGTTCGAGATGGCCGCCGTACGCGTCGTCCCACTGCTCGTTCAGGTAGACGATCACGTTCAGCCGGCGGTGCAGGTGCAACTGTTCGTTGAGCCGGAAGTCGGCATGGATGCCGAGTTTCCCGCCGCGCCCCGTCTCGTGATAGCCGCCGCCGTTGAAGTACGGATCCGGGATGAGCGCCGGGATCGCGGTGAGTCCTTCCAGAAACTGCAGCACAGGCCGCGAATTGAAGAACTGGAACAACTGGCGCGCCTGCCCATCGCATTCGTCGGGCAGGATCTGGCGCTTGTGGAGACCCGCATAGCCCATATCGAAAACGCGGTCCGAGGCCAGTGCCGCGACCGGAAAGTGCTGCAGCGCGAGGCGCGCGACAGGTTCCGGCAAAAAATGGTCTATCACCAGATGCGGAAACGGCTCGGCGAAGCAATAGTCGGCTGCGAGCTCCTCGCCGATCGTGCGCGCGATGTCGGCGTCAAGCGACAACCCATCGGTAGAGTCGATTGGAAGAACCGGATTCAATTCAGCCACCCTGCTGGAAATACCAACGCCACCGATCGAGTTCGATGGCATCGTTCGATTGTCGTCGGTGATACCGCGGAGCGCGCTTTCGAAGCAAGAACCATGAACGGTTGCACGCGCCCCGGAGAATGAATGCCGCGCCCGGGCGATGCCACGGTCGACAATACGAGACCGAGCCCGCTGCCTCTCTCGCGGTTCCGACATTCAAATTGAAGCACGGCTCTTCATCCAGACAGATTCATGAAAATAGCCCGGTCCGCATGGCTGCTCGCCATCCTCATGTGCGGTGTCGCCATCGCAGGTATCGCGGGTCGGCCGGGTCTGAAGGCGGCCGACAAGGGCAAATCGATGTCTTTGGAACAGGTGGTTCCGAGAGAGTTCGGCGAGTGGACGGAGCTTCCCGATCAATCGACGCTGGTCGTGAACCCGCAAACGCGGCAGACCCTCGACCGGATCTACAGCCAGGTGCTGACGCGTACCTACAGCCATAGCTCCGGGTACCGCGTGATGCTGTCGATCGCGTATGGAGACGACCAGCGCGGCGGCCTGCAAGCCCATCGACCCGAGATCTGTTATCCGGCACAAGGGTTCCAGCTCGGCAAGGTGGCGGACGTTGCGTTGGCCACGTCGTTCGGCAGCATCGATGCTCGCCGATTGAGCACCTCGCTCGGCGCCCGCAACGAGCCGGTCACGTACTGGTTGACCATCGGCAACGAGGTGATCAAGAGCCGCTTCGAAAAGCGGATGGCGGAAATCCGGCTTGGCTTGACGGGGCAGATTCCGGATGGGCTCATCTTTCGAGTTTCTTCCATTGACGTCGATGATGGTCGGGCCTTCTCGATGCAGAACAGGTTCATTGCTGACATGGTGGCCGCGGTGCCTGAGAAGGTCCGCAGGCAGCTGAGCGGCCTTGCGTCGACCCTGCCGCAACCCGGTTGATCAGGCCGGTGTGGTGAAGCGACGCGGGCGTTCCGTCGGCGCCGAAACCGTACCCAGCCACCGTCGCAATCCGGCGTCGAGCGCGAACAAGGAAGCGAGAGCCACCAGCATCAACACGATGCCGGCCGCGCCGTGAAGGAAGCCCTGGCCCGCTTCATCGCCGAAGTGGTACGTGACAAGCACCAGCACCATCACTCGGACGATGTTCGCGATGAACGCGATGGGCAAGATGCTCGCCAGCATGATCGCGATGTGAAGTCGGCTTCGCCCGCCGATCAGGTGCATGAACAAGGTGCCGAGCGCCGCCAGGCTGAACATCGAATGCAACCCGGAGCACGCGTCGGCCACGAGCATCTGGTACTGGCCGATGTTCAGCACGACGCCATTGCGAGAAATCGGGTAGCCGACCCGATACAGCACTTCGACGACGATCGACGAGATCCATTGCTTCAACGGGCCGGTCAGCGTGTCGACGAGCGTCGCGGGCAACGGAATCATGAAGACGAAGTAAGCCAGCGCGAACCAGGCCACGCGCACCGCGGGCCGTCCCTTCAGGATCAGCAACACGCTCGCGAAGATGAACGGTTGCGAGGCGAATGCGAGGCTCGAGATACCGAACAGCTGGCCGGCCAGATAGATCAGCGACCCGATCGCGAAGAGCGGCCAGCCCCAGCCCGGCGACGGCTTGGCGGCCACACGGGCGATCTCGCTGCGCAGACCCCAGAACAGCCACACCATCACCGCGAGCACCAGCGCCCCGTGTGATTGATCCTCGTCCCGCCACACACCGTTGACAGCGGCCCAGTACACGGGCAGGTACAACGCCGCCAGCCCGAGCCCGGCGATCACCCAACTCGCTGGCAAGGTCCGCGCGGGGGCGCCTGCGCCCGGCGATGCCGACATCAAGCCGGGCGTCATTTCCGCTTCTTCTTTTCGAGTGGCACATCGTTCAGGACCGATCCGACGACGGCGACGCCGACGTCCATCAGCCCCTGAACGACATCGGAGAACGACGACACGCGGGTCGAGCCACTGCGAGCCACGGCGACGGCCGCGCCCGTGCGCACGGCGATCATCGCGGCATCTTCGCCGCTGGCCATGGCCGGCGTGTCGATGATCACGACGTCATACGCGGCCCGGACTTGGATCAGCAGCTCGTCGAAGTTGACCCGGTTCAGCAGTTCCGGGGGGTTGGGCGGTGTGGGTCCCGCAGGCAGCACCGAAAGCCCGCCAAGATCGGGGATGCGGACGATCGTTTCTTCACTCGAGCGACCAGCCAGCAATGTCGACAAGCCGTGCTTGTTCTCGAGCATGAAAAGAAAGTGTTGCCGCGGTTCGCGCATGTCGGCGTCGATCAGCAACGTGCGTTCGCCCAACTGCGAAAACACGATCGCCAGGTTGGCCGCCAGATAGCTTCGACCGGCCCCACGGTCGGCACCAACGACGGTGAGCACCTGGCGTTCTTCGGCGCGATCGAACCAGCGCAACATCAGCTGGCTGCGAACCGCGCGCAACTGCTCGACGCGCGGGCTGAAGGGCTGATACGCGGCGATCAGTTCGTCGCTCAGCTGTCGGGCGTCGCCCGGCTTCTTGCGCAAATAGGCATAGGCGAATTGCCGCGACAGCGCGAACTGGATGTCGGCCTCGCTGATCAGGCCAAGCTTGACGGCCGCTTCGCCGAAACGCAGTTTTTCGCGCTTCTGGAATTCGAGAACGCGTTCTGCGTCCTCCATCGTGAGCTGGCCGTTGTCGATCAGGATCGTGCCGAGCGTGCGGTTCGCGCGTGGCGGCGCGCCCAGCATGGACACGTCGCGCCTCATGCACGCATCCCTGGGCCGGCGAGCGCCGGCCGAACGGGCTGGATCGAACTCACCATCAACATCCGGCGGAACACCGGACGCCGACTGCCCGCGGTGCGCAGCACGCCAATGACGGGCACGCCGGCAATCACGAGCAGGTCTTCCGGCGCGCGCACGCGTCGGTCGAGCAGCTCGATCGCGAACACGGCGATCAAACCCACCGCGAGCGCGCCGAGTATCGATGCGACCAAACCGGCAATGATGCGAGGCCGCGACGGCGTCAGCGGTTCGACCGCGGGACTGAGGATCCGGGTGTTGGCCTGGTTGTTCTGGCCTTCGAGATTGATCACCCCCAGGCGCTGAACGACGGCGTCGTAAGCCCTCTGCGACGACTCGACGTCGCGGACATAGACGGCGATCGCGTCGCGATCCGAGCGGAGCGACAGCAGCTGCTTCTTCTGGGCGTCGACCATCGCCTGCAGTCCGCCGACGCGCTGCGCGACCTCGCGATTCGTCGAGCCGGTGCCACCCGCGACGCGACGGGTCTCGGCGTTGATCTGCTGTTTCAGTTCGGCGATCTCCGCCTCGAGCTGGAGCCGGGACGGATGGTTCTTGCCGACGATGCTGCTGATCGACGTGAGCTTCGTCTGGGCGGCGGTCAACTGTCCCTTGAGGCTTTGAACGGCACCGCTCGCCAGCACATCGGGCGAAGAATCCCGACCGGAGCCGCGCTGGCGCGACGCCGTGTCGAGCATCTCCGCCTGGGCGACGGCCAGTTGACCCATCAGCGTGTTGTAGCGGGCGTTTTCCTGGTCCACCCGCTCGTCGCTCACGACGATGCCCTTGGTCTGCTGGAACTTCGACAGTTTTGCCTGCGCCTGTTCAAGATTCGCTCGCAGCGACTTCGCCTGCTCTTCGAGGAAGGCAGCAGACTGACGCGCCGGCGCGATGCGAAGGTCGACCGACACGTCCATGTAAGCCTGAGCAAAAGCGTTCGCTGCGGACTGCGCGAAAGCCGGATCACCCGACGAGAAGCCGATGTTGAGGATGTTGCTTCCCGGCGCCGGTTCGACCGACAGCCCACGTTGCAGGATGCCGGCGAAATACCGCTCGAGAGGCAACTTGGCGCCGGTGGCCTCGCGCCACTGCGCCACTGCGCCCGGGGATCTTTCGACGCCGAGGATCTTGACCGCGCGCGACGCGACACGCTCGCTGCGGATGATCTCGACCTGCGTGGCCATGTAGCTCGGTGCGGCAAGGCTTGGGGCCAGTGCGCCGAGCGCGGGATCGATCCGCAACTCGACGAGCAGCGAGGTCTCGGCGACATATTGGCGCGGCTGCAGCAGCGTGTAGCCGACGCCCGCGCTCGCGATCACGACGAACAGGGCCAGCGCAGTCCACTTCCGTGCCCATGCGATCCGAAGGTATTGCATCAGTCCCAAGGCATCACCTCAGAATAACGATTCGCGCACGTAGATCACGTCGTCCCGCTGCACCGGGTCGGTCATCTTGATCTCGGAGACCTGTTCCTGGCCGTTCGAATCCTTGCGATGCAGCCGGATGCCACGCGCAGTGCCGCGAGCGCTCAGTCCGCCGGCTTCGGCAAGGGCCTGAAGCAGCGTCATTTGACGTTCGAGACGGAGTTGGCCGGGGCGCTGGACCTCGCCATAGATGTAGAACGTCGGCGCTCGATCGACGAAGATGATGTCGCCGTTCTCAACGGCGATGTCGAGTTCCGCGCGGCCGGCCTGCAGGATGGCCGGCAGGTCGATGTCGAGCTTGATCGGCTTGCCACCCCGATTGCCGACCAGCGTCACCACGTCGGCTCCGCCCGGCAGCACGCCGCCCGAGGTGGCGATCATCTCGGACACCTTGCTGCCAACAACCTCGATCGGAAAGCGGCCGGGGCGCGTGACCTGACCGAGGATCGACACTTGGCTGCTGCGGATCTGCACGGTCTGGATCGACACCTGCGGCTTGAGCACGAAGCCGCCATCCCGAAGCAGCGTCTCGATCCGCCGTTCGGCGGCCGAGACCGTCAAACCGCCGACGCTGACATTTCCGATCAGCGGAAAATTGATCTGCCCCAACTCCGAGACCCGTGCGTCGACGGAGAGATCGGGATTCTGGAAAACGGCAATCTTGACGACGTCGCCCACGCCAAGTGTGGGTTCCGACCGAGGAGCCACCTGCGCCGTCGCCAATTGCGTTGCCGCGGCCAGCAGCAGCAACGAACGAAGCACGACGGCGAGAAGACGCGAGGCGAATCGGCCCGCGACCTTGCCACCGCACGGAATGACAGTGCGCGGCTTCAGCCCGCGAAAGATGCGAGCCATCGTCACTTCAAGCCCTTCAGTCCCTGATCGATCGTCGTTTGGCTCGGCATAGAAGCCGCTGGAGCGTCGCTATGCGCCACGTCGACCTGCGGCGCGGCCACCGCGGCGGGTGCGAGAGGCGCCACCGTCGGCGCAGCGATCGCTGCCTCGGGCAACGCCGGTGGCTGGTACGGTGAACGCGCGGCGTCGGCAGCGAAATCACCGACGTATTCGATCTTCGAGGACGAGCGAAGTGCCTGAACGTCGTCGGCGATGAGTTTTCGCTTGCGCTCGTTGAGGAGGAATTTGGCGATCGCCGGCGAGGCGCGCTGCAAGTCGAGCGGCTGCACGCGCGACGCCGAAAGGTAGATCACCTGAATACCACCGGGACGCAGGCTGAACATGCTCTGTCCGTCCTTCATCTTCGCAATTTGATCGATGCCCGCGATCGGCAATTGCTCGGCCCCGCGGATCGCTTCGTTCACGGTGTAGTGGAAGTCGTTCGACTTGATGTAAGCGATGAACTCGGCGAGCGATTTCGAATCTGCGAGAGACTTCTTCAACGGGTCGAGCTGCGCGGGCGTTGCCTCGACATTGACTTCCTGGAAGTTGTAGATTCGGCGTTCGGCAAACAACGCGCTGTGCGCGTCGTAGTATGCAGCGATCTCCGCTGTCGTCGGCTTGGAAGCGCCTTCGCCGATGCGCTCGAAATAGGCACGCGAAATGATGTCTCGCCTCGCCGCATCGATTTGCTGGACGACACGAGGATCGCGGTCGATTTTCTTTTCTTCCGCTTTCTGGACCGAGAGCTCCTGATCGATCAAGCGTTCGAGCACCTGCCGCGAAGCGGAGGCCGACGCCTCGGGCGGCAACGCACGGGCCTGCTGAGCGAGCACGAAGTTGATCTGGTGAACCGTGATCTCTTCCTTGTTGACCTTGGCAGCCGTTTGCGTTGCCGTCTTTTCGTGCTTTCCACAGCCAACCATCGCGATGGACGCTAGCACGACGACGCCACTCATCACCAATCGTGGGCTCGACCCGCGGGGCATGGGCCCGGTCTTCCTAGACAACTTCAACGGCATTTCATTCCTCGTACGCTGCACCACGGCTCGTTGGCTGGCGCAGTGTATGGCCGTCCATGCTTCATGTGCCGCAGGCCTCGCATCGTATGGCTCGGCGGCGTGTCACTCCCGACGGCTGGCCGACCCGCGGGACGCCCGCTTCGAAAAAAGAAAGCCGGCTTGCGCCGGCCTGTTCTACGCAACCAAAGCGTCAGAGCGTGAATTTCTTTCGGCGACGGGCGATGAAGCCGATGGCGCCGAGGCCCGCCAGCATCAATGCATAGGTTTCCGGCTCCGGGACCGGCGCGAGGTTCAAGCCAACGACCATGTCGTCGTAGTCGGCGTCGACGCGCAGACCGTCGTTGAAACCCAGCACGTAGGTGTAGAGGCCACCTGCCGTGTAGGGCGTGAACACGCCGCCGATCGTGCTTCCGAGGATGGCGAACGATGCGAAGTTCAGGTTCGGCACCCCGTTCCTGACGAACTGGGAGGTCGTGCTGTCGATGAAGCTGAAATCGAGCATGCCGGGCGCGACCGTCCGCGAAATCCTGGTGTTCAACGCGTCGGTGTTGTACAACGTGCCGAATGCACCCGCGTCGAATGTGAACGAGTCAGAATCGAGCGCCTCGAAGCCGAGGAAGGTCGCGCTGAGCACCCCGCCGGTCGATGCGAACAGTGTCGGATCATCCAGGCCGGCCACTTGCGGCGCGGTCGAACCGCTGGGGTTGTAGCCGGTGATCGCGATCGGCGTGCCGCCGGTGAATGTCAGCTCGGCGTTAGCGGCCAAGGCCACGACGCCAAGAGCTAGCGCTGTGAGAACACGTTTCATGATGATTTTTCCTCTTTTATGGATGAGCGGATTACGCTTCGGGGCGGAGAGTACTCACGGAGGAGGTTGGTAGTAACCCCCTGATCAAGGGGTTCTACGGATTTAGTTTTCCGCAACGCGGGGGAACCAGGAAAACAGCCGCCAGACGTGACAATCGTCACGCCATCAGCCCTTCGGAGTCACGATCGGCCCGAATTGGTCCCACCGCCTTCAATAGGCGTGTCGGTCGAACAACAGCACGCGCACCGTCCCGGCAATGATCCGAAGGTCCAGCCCCAGCGACCAATTTCGCAGGTATTCCAAGTCGTATTCGACCCGAGCCCGCATCTTGTCGAGGGTGTCGGTCTCTCCACGCAGGCCATTGACTTGTGCCCACCCGGTGATGCCCGGTTTGACCTTGTGGCGCACCATGTACGCCTTGATGATCTGCCGGTACGCATCGTTATGCGTGACGGCGTGAGGGCGGGGCCCGACGATGCTCATCGTCCCCATCAGCACGTTGAAGAACTGCGGCAGTTCATCGAGCGACGTCGACCGGAGGAAGGCACCGAAACGCGTGGTTCGGGCGTCATGACGGGTCGCTTGCTGAACGACGGCTCCGTCGTCCATGGTCGTCATCGAACGAAACTTGTAAACCACGATTTCGTCGCCGTCCAGCCCGTTGCGACGTTGCTTGAAGATGACAGGCCCGGGCGAACTCAGCTTCACGCCGATCGCGATCGCCAGCAGCACCGGCGAAATCAGCACCGTGATGATCGCGGCGAGAACCACGTCGCTCACTCGCTTGACGAGCAGGTTGGTGCCGGTGAAAGGCGTCTCGCAGATCCCGACGACGGGAACGCCGTTCATGTCCTGCAGGCGCCCCTGGATGATGCTGATGCCGAAGACGTCGGGGACGAAGAATAGCGAAGCCGTCGTCCCTTGAAGGTCGTCAAGAAGTTCGACGATGCGCGGTTGCGACCCGAGAGGAAGCGTGATGTAGACCTCGCGGATACTGTGTGACTCCACGTATCGACCGACCTGGTGCAGATTACCAAGCACCCGTTGCCGTGCGTCGAGATCGAGACGCCCGTCCGATCGGTCGTCGAAGTAACCAAGGAGTTCGCTCGCTTCCGAAGCGATGTCGAGCGCCCGTGCGACCTTGACGCCGAGCGCACCGGCGCCCACGATCACCACGGTCCGCTTGGCGCGCGCGAGCCGGGCGTGTCGGATCAGGATCAAGCGCCCCACGGCGGTCACCAGCCACAGCAGCAGCGGCGTGCCCAACGCCCACACCATCAGCACGTCGTGCTCAAAAAGCCGGAGGCTCTGCGTGGCGTAGGCGCACAGGGCCAGGATCGAGAGCAGCATCGCCCACGAGTACGCGATGTCGACCGCCGCACCCAGCAAGTTGTCACGGAATCGATTGCTGCTGGGAAAGGTGAGCGCGATGACGAGCAGACAGAGGGTCATCGTCGGACGGTCGATCGCTTCGTCGAGAGCCAACGTGGCTCCGACGAGCGTGAGGACACTGATGCCGGGTTCGAGAAGCGCGGCGACCAGCGAGGCGAGCGACTGCGGAGCGCTGAAAAAAGTTCGCTTGTTGGGGTCGTCGAACATCAGGCGAAGTCAGGGAATCGGGGGATGGCCTCCGAGGCGGCCGATACGCCGCGCCAGGCGAGAGGCGGCTCAGAGCGCTTGCGGCTGCGCTCGCCTGCCGCGGCCGAACAAGCCCAAACGCTGCGCCTCGAGCGCGGCTTCGGCGCGCGAACTCACGTTCAACTTGCGATAGATCTGCTTCACGTAATCGGCAATCGTATGCCGGGAAAGGTGGAGCTGCGCAGCAATCTCCGGCAACGTAAAACCTTTCGCCACGCGCAATAGCACTTCGTTCTCCCGATCGGTCAGAACGACCGCAGGTGCATGGACCGGCCGCTCGCGTTGCGACGCCCGCGAGGCGAAGTGCGACATCACCCGGCGCGCGATGGCCGGCGACAGCGGCGGTTCGCCCTCGCTCATCCGACGGAACTGTTCGACGAGCACGGGTGCTGGCTGGTCTTTCAGCAGGTATCCGAACGCGCCAGCCTGCAGTGCGGGAAACAGGTGGTCGTCGTCGTCGTGGATCGTGACGACAACCGACTGGGCGAGGGGCTGTAATTCTCGCAGTCCGGCCACGACATCCACGCCCGAGCCGTCCGGCAGGCCGAGGTCAATCAACGCGAAGTCGAACTGCTCGTCGCGGATCAACGACATCGCCTCGTGGACTCGTGATGCCTCGACAAAGGTCACGTCGGGGAACACCTGAGCGATCTGCACCTTGAGCCACGCGCCGGCCTCGGCGATGTCTTCGAGCAAAAGTATTTTGGGCATTGCTAACCTCCGAGGGTTCCTTCCACCCACGCGGAAAAAGGGCGGGCCGTGAATTGCAGAGAGCAAACGAAAGCGCCGCGTGGTCTTGCTCCGGAAGCACGTCGTTACGTTGCGGAGTTGACCTGGCAACGGTTAAGGCTCCGTGAAACACCTAGGGTTTGAAATTGTCAGAACCATGGTAGGCAATAAACGTACGCATTCTGCATCCGGGCGTCTCCGGGAACGAAAAGTTACGTTTTAGATGGGAACCGAGAGCCAAATGCCGACCCCGGCGCCACGGCTCGATTCGACCAGGCACTGGCCATTGAGCCGCTTCGCGCGACGTTTCATCCCTGCCATGCCATGACCGCGGTTCATGTCGTGCTCGAGCCCGCGTCCGTCATCCACGACGCTGATCTGCAGCCGATCCTCGACGACGGTGCAAGAGATGTGGCAATTCTTCGCTCCGCTGTGTTTGATGACGTTGCTAACGGACTCTCTCAGAATGCGCGTCAATTGCATGAACGACCGTGCCGACAGGATGGGGCTGTCGACCGTCTCCACCGGGTCCCAGCGGGTCGCGATGCCGGCCAATTCGAGCCGTGCCACGATTTCGGCGCGCCAGTCGGCGATCGCGTCGTCGAGACGCACGGCCTTGCCGGCAAGGCCCCGCACGGACAATCTCATTTCTTCTAGGGCTTCTCTCGCGAGATGCGGGAGGCGCTCGGTGTCTACCGTGTGCACGATGGTCAGAAGCTTGGCGCCGAGGTCATCGTGCAGATCCGATGCGATGCGACGCCGCTCCAACTCGGTGAATTGACCGACACGACGCGCCGTCAACGACTCGACCCGGTTTTCCAGTGTCAGTTTGATGCGGTTCAGTTCTTCGCGGACCCTGTTCCGGTCCTCGGCAATCGCGCGAAAAGCGCTCGCGAACAGAAAGAAAAGCGCGGCGCCGAGGGCGGCGAGCAAGACGGGGGCGAAGACGTTCGCCGCAGACACGACGGGCATGGGGACGAGTTGCCATTGCACCGACAGCTCGAAGCACAAGATGATCGTGCCCACAAGTAGCAGGGTGGCCACGCCACCGAAGTGCCATGCTCGCCGTCGACCGGCTACGCCGAGGTAGATGCCCATGGCCACCACGAGCTCGCCGGCGAACAGCGAGAACCATAACCGCGAAAGCACGAACAGCCGATCGGGGCCGGCCAGGATGAGCGACAGCGGAACCAACACCCATTGAACGGCCACCAGCGATTCGATGGTTCTCGACCGCACACCCGCGAAGCTCAGGAAGAACTGGACCGCGAGCGCGAGCAACACCGCCCATGACGATCCGAACATGAATTCGGTGACGTCGTTGGTCCACGGCAACTCATGCGCGGACATCGACATGGAAACCGCGACCCAGGCCAGGCACAACAAGCCGAGGTAGATGAAATAGACCTCGTGGCGATTGAGCCAGCCGACCGCCAGCAGCACGAAGCCGATGCCGATGAGACCGAATCCAGTGGCCCTGGGCCACGCGACGCGCCAAAACGATTGTCTAGCGTGGGCACGAACGAGCGCACGTCGTGGACCGACTTCCATCGCAGACAAACCGCCCGCGCTCTGCACCGATCCGACCCGCTCCAGGGCGTAACCGATCACGCGCACATCCAGGAGGTTCACGCCGGCGACCAGCATTGCGGGAGGCAAGGTGATGAATTGCGGTTCGCTGCAATTGCGTGCCACGGGTTCGGCCATGCGACCACCGCTGTAGACGAGATGTCGGTTGAGATGGACTTGGAGGTTGTTGCAGGCGCGCTCCACATAGACAGCCAGAAGGTCGCCGGCAACGGTGGTCGAATCCAAGCGAAAAGTGCTCCTGTACCAGACGTCTCCGCTGTAGCCGGGCCGAGTCATGCTCCAGGGGTCGGGCAAAGCCACGGTCCGAGGCACGTCACCGCGCAGGTTGCCGTCGTGATCGGTCGCGACGACCACCGCGTGATCGATCACGATCGACGCGACGGCTGTGGGGAGGTTCTGCGACGACGCCGCGGCAACCATCCATGAACCCAGGATGGCCGACCGGGCGAACGCGCGGAGGGCAGGGCGCGCGAGCGAAGAAACGGACATCGCTCGATTTTGGACCGCGCGCCGTCATCCACCGCACAGGGCGCGTTGCGACGGGCAGCAGACGATCGCCGCGCCGCCTTCTGCCCGGTAAAAGTCGATTCGATGACCGTACCGTTGCGCTGCGGCGGCCCCGACGGTTGCGCGGGTTTCTACGTGTACCGACGACCGGACGGGTGCGTGTCCTACGGTTCGACGTGCGGAGAGCTTTAGGCTTCCTTGCGCACACTTCGGGGAATGTCGATGGGATTCGAGCATTGGGAAAGCCGCTATCTCGCGCTCAAGGAGGCGCTGGTGCAGGCGTATGAATCGCCGACTTGGGACACCGATCGGATTGACGCGATTGCGACGGAACTGAGCCAGCTTGAGCGGTTGCTGTCGACCGAGGCTGCGCAACACCGGTCATGAATCGCACGCAGCCGTCCGCTTGAAACGTCGCTCCGGGTGCGGGTTGCCATTAGCATGCCGGCATACACGCAGATTTCGGGCAACGCATGCATCAAGTTCAGAAGTCGCAGTTCGGTCGTTTGATCGTCCGTTTGTTCGCCTGCTGTGCCGCGCTCTCGAACCAAGGCCTTGCGGCGGCCGAACTCCCCGTTGCGGATTTCGTCAAGAGTCCGCAGTTCATGAGCCCAAAGCTTTCGCCAGACGGCCTGCATCTGGTCGTGAATCAGGCGGTTGAAAAAGATGGCCGGGACACCCGCGTGATGGTCGTATACGACTTGACCCATCTCAAGATTGTCAGCACCGTCGGATTGCCGTACTTCGAAGTACCCGTCACGTTCAACTGGATCACCAATTCCAGACTGGCCGTGGCGGTCGGTCGCGAATACGGTTCACTGGAGCGCGCGTATTTGACCGGCGAAATCCTGGCGATGGATCTGGACGGCGGCAATCAGGAGTACCTCTACGGCCACGCGATGTATTCGCGATCGCGTCGCGGTATCACGATGGCCGACGACGAGGGTTTCGGCACCGTCGCGTTCATTCCCGTCGAGCACAACGGCCATTTCCTGATGACGGAACACCTTCGCGGTGAAACCGCCAAGACCAGTCGCGTGTACGACATCAATGCCAGGACAGCAGCCCGATCGTTGGTGACGGAGATCGGCAAACCCGGCTTTGATTTTCTGATGCAGAACGATGGCAAGCCCCGTTATGCGTTCGGCACCGAGGAAAGTTCGTATTACGCGGTCTATCGGTTCGATGACGCGACGAGTGGCTGGCGTGAACTTCCGGGCGAAGACAAGAAAAGCGAGTTCCGGCCGTGGGCCATCTTGCCGGGCGACAAGGACCTTATCGCGACCTTGTCCATCGACGGCGGCCCGCGCCAGGTGGTTCGGCAATCATTGGCTGACGGATCGCGCACCGTCATGGCGTCCAGCAAGACCGGCAGTTTCGACATCGTGGAGATGGGCCCGCGGCCATCGGTGCCGTTCGCGGTCGCCACCGAGGTCGGTGTGCCCAAACCTGTTTACGTGGGCGAAGAGACGGCAGAAGCCAAGCTCCACAAGACGCTCAGTGCCCAGTTCACCGGCAGCTACGTGCACTTTATCAATTACTCGGACGACGGCAAGCTGCTGTTCTCGGTGGCGAGTGACAAGGATCCGGGGGCTTACTATCTTTTCGACAAGTCCACGAATCGCGCCAGCTTCCTGTTCGCCGCCCGGCCATGGATCGACCCGGAAAAGATGGCGGACCGACGGCCGATTTCGTTCAAGGCCAGGGACGGCAAGGAGATCTATGGCTATCTGACGCTGCCGCCGAATCGCGGCGACGGTGCGATGCCAATGATTTTGCTCCCGCACGGCGGCCCGCACGGAGTCAGTGACGACTGGTTCTTCGACACCGATTCGCAATTCCTGGCCAGTCGCGGATACGCCGTCCTGCAAATCAATTTCCGCGGTTCGCGAGGCCGTGGCCCGGCGTTTGAGACCTCCGGCTACCGACGTTGGGGCGGCTTGATACAAGACGACCTGATCGATGGCGTGCATTGGGCTGTCGCACAGGGTAATGCCGACGAATCCCGAATTTGCGCCTATGGCGGCAGCTTCGGCGCCTACGCGTCGATGATGATTGCTGCGCGTGAACCGACCATGCTCAAGTGCGCGGTCGGCTACTCGGGCCTTTACGATCTGGCGCAGAAATTGGAGGACGACGAGACCCGCCGGAGCCGGTCGGCCTACAACTACTGGGTCAAGGTCGTCGGCACGGATCCAGCCGAACTGGCGAGCTTTTCTCCGACCAAGCTGGCCAGCAAGATCAAGGTGCCGGTGCTACTGGTCCACGGAAGCCGTGACACACGCACCCCGCCATTGCAGGCCGAAACGATGCGCGAGGCATTGACCAAAGCCGGAAACCCGCCGCAGTGGATGTATGTCGATCAGGAGGGCCACGGCTTCTACGCGGTCAAGAATCGTCAAGCGTTCTACGAACGACTCGAAAAATTCCTCGCGGACAACATGAAAAAGTGAGCCGCGATCGGGCATGCAAATTCGCATGCCTCATAGCGTTGCCGGTATCGCTCGAGCCTTGATCAAGGCTTTGCCGGCATGACGACGCTGCTCGCCGCCGCCATCGGGACGGTGGCTGCGGACGGGTTGGCCATGATCATCGACTGCACCAGCGGCACCACGTCGTCGTTGGTCGCCACGGGCGAGGCGGAAATCGGCAGCAGCGGCACGATCAGCAGGGCGACGATGTTAATGATCTTGATCAACGGATTCACCGCGGGTCCGGCGGTGTCCTTATAGGGGTCGCCCACCGTATCGCCGGTCACCGCTGCCTTGTGCGCCTCGCTGCCCTTGCCACCGAAGTGGCCGTCTTCGATGTATTTCTTGGCGTTGTCCCACGCGCCGCCACCGGTGCACATCGAGATCGCGACGAAGAGGCCGGTCACGATGGTGCCCATCAAGAGGCCGCCGAGCGCCGCCGGCCCGAGAACCAGCCCTACGATGACCGGAACGACCACCGGCAGCAGGCTCGGGACAATCATTTCCTTGATGGCTGCGGTGGTCAGCATGTCGACGGCGCGGCCGTACTCCGGCTTGCCCGTGCCTTCCATGATGCCTTTGATGTCGCGAAACTGCCGCCGTACTTCCTCCACCACCGCACCGGCCGCGCGGCCGACCGCTTCCATCGCCATCGCGCCGAACAGGTAGGGGATCAGTCCGCCGATGAAGAGACCGACGATCACGTTCGAATCGCTCAGATCGAAGCGCACGTTGATGCCACGGCCCGCGAGCGAATGCGTGTAGTCGGCGAACAGCACGAGCGCAGCAAGGCCGGCAGAGCCGATGGCGTAGCCCTTGGTCACCGCCTTCGTGGTGTTGCCGACCGCGTCGAGCGGATCTGTGATGTCGCGAACGCTTTCGGGCAGTCCGGACATTTCGGCGATACCGCCGGCGTTGTCGGTGATCGGACCGTAGGCGTCGAGCGCGACCACGATGCCCGCCATGCTCAGCATCGAGGTCGCCGCGATCGCGATGCCGTAGAGACCGGCCATCGAGAACGACGCGAGGATCGTGAGGCAGACGAAGATCACTGGCCACGCCGTCGAGCGCATCGACACGCCGAGTCCGGCGATGATGTTGGTGCCGTGGCCGGTGGTCGAGGCTTGCGCGATGTGCTGCACGGGCTTGTATTGCGTGCCGGTGTAGTACTCGGTGACCCACACCAGCGCCGCCGTGAGTACGAGACCGGCGGCGCACGCGCCGAAGAGCCGCATCTGCGTGTTCGCGCCGAGCGCGTCGGTAGGGATCACGCTGGCCGTTACGAACCAGAACGCGATGAGTGACAGCACGCCGGCGACCGCCAAGCCCTTGTAGAGCGCGGGCATCACGTTCTTCATGCCGGGCGACGCCTTCACGAACGCGCAGCCGATGATCGACGCGATGATCGAGACGGCCCCCAGCATCAACGGATACACCACCGCCGCCAGCGGCGCGTTGACGACCACCAGCGCGCCGAGCGACATCGTGGCGATCAACGTGACCGCATAGGTCTCGAACAGGTCGGCGGCCATGCCGGCGCAGTCGCCGACGTTGTCACCGACGTTGTCGGCGATCACCGCGGGGTTGCGCGGGTCGTCTTCCGGAATACCGGCTTCGACCTTGCCGACCAAGTCGGCGCCGACATCGGCACCCTTGGTGAAGATGCCGCCGCCGAGGCGCGCGAAGATCGAGATCAACGAGGCGCCGAACGCAAAACCGAGCAAGGGCTTCAGGGCAGCCGAGAGCCCAGTCGCCGGCACCGTCCCGCTGTTCGTCAGGAACATGAAGAACAACGCCACACCCAGCAGGCCCAGACCCACGACGAGCATGCCGGTGATGGCGCCGCCCTTGAAGGCGACCGCGAGCGCAGGACCGATGCCCTTGGTGGCGGCCTGCGCGGTGCGCACGTTTGCTTTCACCGAGACGTTCATGCCGATGAAGCCACAGGCGCCAGAAAGCACCGCACCGAGCACGAAGCCCACGGCCGTGAGGTGATCGAGAAACACGAAGATCAGAACCGCGAGCACCACGCCGACGATCGCGATGGTCTTGTACTGGCGCGCCAGATAGGCCGCCGCACCCTGCTGGATCGCCGACGCGATTTCCTGCATGCGTGCGTTGCCGGCGTCCTGGCTGAGGATCCAACTGCGCTGGACGAAGCCATAGGCAACAGCGGCCAGCCCGCAGGCGAGCGCAGCGTATAGCGCCATCGTGGTTGAGATCAAGTGGTTTCCTTCTTGTCGATGCTTCGGTGGAAGCGGTCTGTGGCGGGCCTTACGCGTCTCAAAGCGTGCAATTTCGCACTCGCGCGGCCGGCCGATCCTAAGGGATGGCATATGACGAAACAACGCGGTTCAACCCCAGGCGGCTGCTGCCACCGGCAGACCGTCGAGCGTCGACCGAGGCCGGCGCTTAACATCGCTGATCCATTTCAGCCCAGCGATTCAACCTCACGCATGAGCCTTCACGACGTCACTCCCGGCACCAACGCCCCCGATGAATTCAACGTGATCATCGAAATCCCGATGAACGCCGACCCCATCAAGTACGAAGTCGACAAGGCAAGCGGCGTGATGTTCGTCGACCGTTTCATGAGCACGGCGATGCACTACCCGTGCAATTACGGCTACGTGCCGAAGACACTGTCTGACGATGGCGACCCGGTCGACGTGCTGGTCATCACGCCGTTTCCGCTCGCGCCTGGCGTGGTGGTCACATGCCGCCCGATCGGCGTGCTGAAGATGAACGACGAAGCCGGCGGCGATGCCAAGCTGCTGGCGGTGCCCATCGACAAGATCCTGCCTATCTACAAGCACTGGCAAAAGCCGGAAGACATGAACGATCTGCGCTTGCACCAGATCCAGCATTTCTTCGAGCACTACAAGGATCTCGAACCCGGAAAGTGGGTGAAGGTACTCGGCTGGGAGGGACCGGAAGCGGCGCGCGACGAGATACGCGCCGGCATCGCGGCTTTCAAGTAGGCGGGTCGATCGGTGGCGCGCCCTTGTAGGGTTGGCGCTCGTTGAGCTCGTCCAGGTAGTTGGCCACGCCTTCGCCTTCGCGCAGCAGAAAATCGCCGATTGCATCGGCGAAGCGAGGATGGGCGAGCCAATGCGCAGACCACGTCTGCACCGGCAGCAACCCCCTGGCCATCTTGTGCTCGCCCTGAGCGCCGCCTTCGAAGCGCTGATAGCCGTTGGCAATGCACCAGGCGAGCGGGCGGTAGTAGCAAGCTTCGAAGTGCAGGCAGTTGACGTGCTCGGTCGCACCCCAGTAACGACCGAACGCCGCCTTCGTGGCGGGGTCGATCACAACCAGCGAGACGGCGACGCGTTGGCCTCCGCGCGAAGCGATGAACAGCAGCCAGTTGTCAGGCAAGCTCGCGGACACGAGCTTGAAAAAACTGCGTGAAAGATAGGGCGTGGAGTGGTGCGCGCGGTACGTGAGCGTGTAGCAGCGGTAGAAGAAATCCCAATCGGCTTCGGTGATGTCAGCGCCTCGCAGCTCGTCGATGGTCACGCCCTCGTCGACGACGCGCCGTCGCTCCTGCTGAATCTTTTTCCGTTTGTCGCGATGCAGCCCGGCAAGAAATTCGGCGAAATCGACGTACGGCACGTCTGGTCGATTGGACCAGTGGAATTGCACGGTGCTTCGCATCATCCAACCGGCGCGGCGTGCAGCGCGTTGATCGGCATCATCGAGGAAAAGCACGTGAGCCGACGACAAGCCGGCGCGCCGCGCCAGCGTTTCCATGCCGTGCAGCAACGCGAGCCGACCGTCGTCGCTCGTGGCCAGCAGGCGCGGACCGGGCACCGGCGTGAACGGCACAGCATCGAGCAGCTTCGGGTAATACGCCAGGCCGTGGCGCTGATATGCATCGGCCCAGGCCCAGTCGAACACATATTCGCCGTACGAATGGTCCTTCAAATACAGCGGGCAAGCGGCGACAAGCACACCGCGCTGCGTCACGACCAGGAACTGCGGCACCCAGCCGTGCTTCGATGCGGCGCAACCCGACTGATGCAGCGCTGCGAAATACTCGTGACGCATGAACGGGTTGGCCGATGGCTGCGCATCGACGATCGCGTTCCATGCCGTTGCGTCGAGCTCGGTAGGATCGTCGATCACGCGCACGAGAAAGTCGTCGCCGTCGGGCGGGGCTGCGGAGGGCGCAGCGGCTGGCTCGGTCATGCGGGGCGTTCTGCTGGGTTGTCGTTGGCGCGTGCTGGCATCTTAGGGGGAGCGAACCAGCGGCGCGTTTCCCGTGCGCATCGGCGGGGCGAATCGTCGGCGCAAGCGAGCTCCGGTCAGTGGCCTAAACTTGCCCGAAACTCTCCAAGGCGCCGGCCATGAAACAGATCACCGCGATCGTCAAACCTTTCAAGCTCGAAGAGGTCCGTGAGGCGCTGGCCCTGGTCGGTGTCACGGGTTTGACGGTCACCGAGGTCAAGGGCTTCGGTCGCCAGAAAGGACACACGGAGCTTTACCGCGGCGCCGAGTACGTGGTCGACTTCCTGCCGAAGGTGAAGATCGAAGTGGTGGTCAAGGAAGACGATGCCGAGCGATGCATCGACGCGATCGTGAAGGCGGCCAAGACCGGCAAGATCGGCGACGGGAAAATCTTCGTCAGCTCGATCGAGAGCGTCGTGCGCATTCGCACCGGCGAGACTGACAACGACGCGGTTTGAACGGCGCAGGCGCCCGCTGACGGCGGCCGCGCCCTCAACGAGGTATCGGGTAGCCGCGGGAGTCGACCAAGCGGGTGCCGCACACCACGTCGTGCCAGAACTGGCGGTACCGTTGCGTGAGCGAGAGCAGCGCATACCCGGAGATTCCTACGCCGTAACCGATCAGGCTTTGCATCGGAGACAGATGCCAGAGCATCGACACGACGGCGGCCGGAACGAACCACGCGCAAGCCGCCAGGTATCGCAGGGCGGCGCGGGTCTGCGACAGCTTCTCGCCCACGGCCGTTTCGAGCCGGATGTGCCAGGTCTGCATCGCGAGGGTCTGCCCGCGCTTCGACCAGAACCACACGAAGTAGATGCCGTAGAAAATGAACGCGAACGCGCGCAACGCCGAGTCGGTCTGCACCGGGTATTGCTCTCGGGTGCGAGCGAAAAAGAGTGCGCCGACCAGTCCGGGAACCAGGCCCAGGCCGAACAGTAGCAAGGCTTCGTAGACGAAGCAGGCCATGCGGCGCGACAGCGAAGGCGCAGGCAGGTTGATCGTGTCGGGCGTCAATGGGGCGTGGCGGACGGCTCGGGCGCGATCGCGCCGACGCCAGCGGCCTGGGCGCCGCGCTTTGGCAGCAGTGTCGACTTGTCGATGAACTCGGGCGTGGCTGCGATTTTTGGCATGCCGGTCTGCTGATGCGAGGGCGGCATCGCCCGTTTGGTGAGCAGCGTGGTGGTGGCTCCGGGCCGCGCCTGCACCAGAGCGGGCGCGATCGACCGCGGTGGCGCTGACAACGCCGGATTCGGCACGACGTTCGACTTGGCCTGAGGGCCTTCCATCCCGCTCTTGCCGGCAGCCAGACCGCGGGTGTCGACACCGCTCGCAGACCGCTGCGCACGGGCCGCGAGTTGCTGCTTCTGCTCAGCCGGCAACGCCTGATAGTCCTGCCAGCCTTTGCGCCGATCCGTGACCGGCACCTGCTTCGCTTCTTGGAAGCGGAGGCGAACCTGGCCGCGCTCCGCCGGCGTGAGGCGTGACCAATCGGTCATCTGGCCCTGGATGCGCGCGCGTTCGGTCGGCGCCATGCTCGCAAAGCGGCCGCCGATCGAGAGCCAACGCTGCTTGCTGGTCGCATCCAAGGCGGACCATGTTCCTTCGAGCGGTGCAAGGGCTTCGCGCTGCGCGGGCTTCAGACTCTGCCAGCGCGGACCGTCCTCCGAAGCGGCGGTGCCCGACCGGGTCGAGCTGGCCGTCAACTTCCCGGCTTCAGCGGCGTGCGCAGCAACCGCGCCCAGCAAAGTCACGACGAACGCGGCGATGCACCGCAGGAGCGTTGGCGAATGCACGGACTGCCTCATTCGCGCGGCTGGGTCTTCAGGAATTCGGCAAAACCGGCGTCGCGATACGCGTTTAGCGGAAGGTCGTCGCTCAGCAGCTGGGTGTCGACTTCGGCTGCGACCGAGACTTGCGCTTTCGACTGGAATTCCTGAATCAGGACGAGGCCACCGATCAGAGCCAGCAGCGGCGCAATCGATGCGGCACGCAGCCACCACGGATTGCCGGATCCGAGCACACCGACGCCGGCCGACATGCCCACCACCGAGACGTTCTCCGCCGTGCGCGCGCTGCGCGCCATCTCAAGCGCGCGCTCGCGCGAGAAGCGCAAGCGTTCCGCGATGTCGGGACCGATGCTCGCGGCACTGTCGTTCAGGCGCGCGACAATGCGGTAAGCGACGCGCGCTTCAACGGCTTCACGGGTCGCAGCTTGGATGGTCTTTGCGTTCATGTCGAAATTCCCCTTGCCGTCAGAGCCTTGGCCAATGCGTGCACTGCCCGCGAACAGTGGGTTTTAACGCTTCCCTCGGAGCAACCCATGGAAGCGGCCGTCTCGGCGACATCGAGTTCCTCCCAGTAACGCAGCAGAAACGCTTCGCGTTGACGCGTGGGCAACTTGGCCACCTCATCGTCGATCGTTTGCAGGATCTGAGCCCGCGAAAACGAGTCGGATGCACTTTCCGTCGCCGGCGAGGCACCGAGCGACGCAAGCGTTTCGAGGATGTCGAAGTCAGCGTCTTCGTTCTGGTTTTCAAAGTCCGAGAAGTTCTTTACAACCGCATTGCGGACCTTCTGGCGCCGGAACCAGTCCATCGTCGCATTCGACAAGATGCGCTGGAACAGCAGCGGCAATTCGGCGATCGGTCGATCGGTGTAGCTTTGCGCCAACCGAATCATCGAATCCTGCACGATATCGAGCGCCGCATCTTCATTTCGAACGGCATATACCGCTCGTTTGAAAGCGCGCTTCTCGACGCTCTTCAGAAAGTCGGAAAGTTCTTTGTCAGAGGCCAAGGGGAGGGGCGGTCTCGAGGTCGCGGCGATTATGTCATCGGGTTTTTCGAGGTTCTGGGCCCCGCGGGGCTGCCACGCGCCGATGCGATAATCTGGTTTTGCACAACACATGGATCCGAAAGTTGGCGCCGCATCCCGGCGTCCGGTTTCCGATTTCACGCGTCGCACCGGTCTCACGAGGACCTGGCCAGACGCACCGATGGTTTTTCGTCAGAGAAAATCACAAAGGTCGATATGGAAACTTTTTTCTCCGACACCCGACGTGTCGTGACACCCGCTTCGCGTTCCGAACCGCCCGTCGAGCTCAACGGCTCCGAGATCTTGGTTCGCTGCTTGCAAGCAGAAGGGGTCAAGTTCCTATGGGGCTACCCCGGCGGCGCGGTGCTCTACATCTACGACGCCCTCTACAAGCAAGAGAGCATTCAACACGTGCTGGTGCGCCACGAGCAGGCGGCTGTGCACGCGGCCGATGGCTATGCAAGGGCGACCGGCGAGGTCGGCGTCGCATTGGTCACCTCCGGACCTGGCGTGACCAACGCGATCACCGGAATCGCGACGGCCTACATGGACTCGACGCCGATGGTCATCGTGACCGGCCAGGTGCCGACGCCCGCGATCGGCCTCGACGCGTTCCAGGAATGCGACACGGTCGGCATCACGAGGCCGATCGTGAAGCACAACTTCCTCGTGAAGGACGTGCGCGACCTGGCGATGACGATGAAGAAGGCGTTTCACATCGCACGGACCGGCCGGCCCGGACCGGTGGTGGTCGATGTGCCGAAGGACGTGTCGAAGGCGATCGCGCCGTTCCACTACCCGGCCACCATCGAGATGCGCTCGTACAACCCGGTCAAGCGCGGCCACGCCGGGCAAATCCGCAAGGCTGTGCAACTGCTGTTGAGCGCCAGGCGCCCGTACATCTACACCGGCGGCGGCGCGGTACTGGGAAACGCTTCGGGCGAGGTGAGAGCGCTGGTCGATCTGCTCGGCGTCCCCTGCACCAGCACGTTGATGGGTTTGGGCACCGTGGCCGCGAGCGACCAGCGCTTTCTCGGCATGCTCGGCATGCACGGCACCTACGAAGCCAACATGGCGATGCAGAACTGCGACGTGTTGCTGGCGGTCGGTGCTCGCTTCGACGACCGTGTGATCGGCAATCCGGCGCACTTCGCGTCGGTCGAGCGAAAGATTATCCACATCGACATCGACCCGTCGTCGATCTCCAAGCGCGTGCGGGTCGACATTCCGATCGTCGGCGACGTCAAGGATGTGCTGCAGGAGCTCACGGTGCAGCTGCGCGATGCGCAGACGCGCATCGATGCAAGCGCGCTGGCGGCCTGGTGGTCGCAGGTTGATGTCTGGCGCGCGCGTCAATGCCTGAAGTACGCGATGAGCGACGAGTTCATCAAGCCGCAGCACGTGATCGAGACGCTTTGCAGGCTCACCAAGGACAGTGACGCGTACATCACGTCAGACGTGGGCCAGCACCAGATGTGGGCCGCGCAGTACTACCGCTTCGAGGAGCCGCGCCGCTGGATCAACTCCGGTGGCCTCGGCACGATGGGCGTGGGCTTGCCCTACGCGATGGGCATCAAGCTCGCGAAGCCGGATTCCGACGTGTTCTGCGTCACCGGTGAAGGCTCGATCCAGATGTGCATCCAGGAACTGTCCACCTGCCTGCAGTACAACACCGCCGTAAAGGTGGTATCGCTCAACAACCGCTACCTTGGCATGGTGCGACAGTGGCAGCAGATCGACTACGGCGGGCGCTACTCACACAGCTACATGGAAGCCCTGCCCGATTTCGTCAAGCTGGCTGAAGCGTATGGCCACGTGGGCATTCGCGTCGACAAGCCGGCCGATGTGGAGCCAGCGCTGCGCGAAGCGATCCGCCTGAAGGACCGCACGGTGTTTCTCGACGTGCGCACCGACCAGACCGAGAACGTCTGGCCGATGGTTCAGGCCGGCAAAGGCATCTCCGAGATGCTGCTCGGCTCGGAAGACCTCTGAGGCGGCGCGCATGAAACACATCATCGCGGTGTTGATAGAGAACGAGGCGGGTGCGCTGTCGAGGGTGGTTGGGCTGTTCTCGGCACGCGGGTACAACATCGAGACGCTCACCGTCGCGCCGACCGAAGACGCTTCGCTGTCGCGCATGACCATCGTCACGACCGGTTCCGACGAAGTTATCGAGCAGATCACCAAGCACCTGAACCGGTTGATCGAAGTGGTGAAAGTGGTCGACCTCACCGAGGCGGCCTACACCGAGCGCGAATTGATGCTCATCAAGGTGCGCGCCGTCGGCAAGGAGCGCGACGAGATGATGCGAATGGCGGAGATCTTTCGCGGTCGCATCATCGATGTGACCGAGAAGAGCTACACCGTCGAGCTCACCGGCGATGCCGGCAAGCTCGACGCGTTCCTCGAAGCCATCGACCGCAGCGCGATCCTCGAGACCGTGCGCACCGGCACCAGCGGCATCGGTCGGGGCGAACGCATCCTGCGCATCTAGCCGTTTCGGCCTCTTTCATTTCGCGCTTTGGTGGCGCGCAGCAACGGTTGAACAACAGGGAAAAACGATGAAGGTTTACTACGACAAAGACGCTGACCTGAGTCTCGTAAAGGGCAAGAACGTCACGATCGTCGGCTACGGCTCGCAGGGCCATGCGCACGCTCAAAACCTCGCTGACAGCGGCGTCAAGGTGACGGTGGGGTTGCGCAAGGGCGGCGCCTCGTGGAACAAGGTCGAGCAAGCCGGGCTCAAGGTGGCCGAAGTGGCCGAGGCGGTGCGCAGCGCCGACATCGTGATGCTGCTGCTGCCCGACGAGCAGATCGCAGCCGTCTACAAGAACGACGTCGAGCCGAATATCAAGCAGGGCGCGTCGCTCGCTTTCGCGCACGGCTTCAACGTGCACTACGGCCAGGTCGTGCCTCGCGCCGACCTCGACGTGTGGATGGTGGCGCCGAAAGCGCCTGGCCACACGGTGCGTTCCACGTACACGCAAGGTGGCGGCGTGCCGCACCTGATCGCGGTGCATGCCGACAAGTCGGGCAAGGCTCGCGACCTCGCGCTCAGCTACGCTGCGGCCAATGGCGGCGGCAAGGCCGGCGTCATCGAGACCAACTTTCGCGAAGAGACCGAAACCGATCTCTTCGGGGAGCAGGCGGTGCTTTGCGGCGGCGCGGTCGAGCTCATCAAGGCCGGGTTCGAGACCCTGACCGAGGCGGGCTACGCGCCGGAGATGGCGTACTTCGAGTGCCTGCACGAGCTGAAGCTCATCGTCGACCTGATCTACGAGGGCGGCATCGCCAACATGAACTACTCGATCTCGAACAACGCCGAGTACGGCGAGTACGTGACCGGGCCGAAGATCGTGACCGACGAGACCAAGAAGGCGATGAAGCAGGCGCTCAGGGACATCCAGACCGGCGAGTACGCGAAGAACTTCATCATCGAGAACCGCGCGGGCGCGCCGACCTTGCTGTCGCGTCGCCGCCTCACGGCCGAGCATCCCATCGAGGTCGTCGGCGAGCAGCTGCGCGCGATGATGCCTTGGATCCGCAAGAACCGGCTCGTCGACCCGTCGAAGAACTGAGCTCCGCCGATTCCCCTTGAACGCGAGAGCGGGCGCCGTGCTGGCCGAGGACTCCCACGCCCACGACGACCTGGATCCACCGTTGCGGCGTCGTCGCAAGGGCATCTATATCCTGCCGAACCTTTTCACGTTGGGTGCGCTTTTCGGAGGCTTCTATGCGGTGGTGATGGCGATGAACGGGCGCTTCGAGCAATCGGCGTATGGCGTGTTCTGCGCCATGGTGCTCGACAGTCTTGACGGCCGCATCGCCCGCATGACCAACACCCAGAGCACGTTCGGCGAGCAAATGGACAGCCTCTCCGACATGGTGTCGTTCGGCGCCGCGCCCGCGCTCATCGCATACGAGTGGTCGCTGAAGGGCCTGGGCAAGGCGGGTTGGATCGCGGCTTTCGTCTACTGTTCGTGCGCTGCGCTGCGACTCGCGCGCTTCAACACCAATCTCGGTGTCGTTGATAAGCGCTTTTTCCAGGGCTTGCCGAGTCCGGCCGCCGCGGCGCTCGTGATGGGCTTCATATGGTTGATGGACAACCAGGGCTTTCGCGGCGCTCTCGCAGGTCCGTGGCTCGAATGGCTGACGTTCTGCATCACGCTCTTCGCCGGTCTCACCATGGTCACAAACGTGCCCTTCTACAGCTTCAAGGACATCGGGAAGAAGCGCTCGGTGCCCTTCGTGGTGATCGTTGCCATCGCGCTCGGGATCGCGATGATCAGCATCCATGTGCCAGGCTTTCTCTTCGGGCTGTTCACGGCCTACAGCCTTTCCGGCTATGCCGTCTACGTGTGGCGGCGTGCGAAGGGAAGACCGGTAAGCGTAATCGCGACCTCGACCGACGAGCCCGACGAGCAGGGCCTGCATCGTTGAGACCGAGGGCCTGCGTGCTATATTGATTTCGCCATGCGCCGTGCCAGCCCCTTTCTTCTTCTCATCCTCCCGCCCCGACGGGTTCGCTGAACGACCGCATCCAAACGCATTCGTTACCGGCCCGCCTGCATACCGCAGCGGGCCGTTTTGCTTTCCGGAGACCTTTGATGGCCGACAAGCTGATCATTTTCGACACCACGTTGCGCGACGGCGAACAGTCGCCCGGCGCCTCGATGACCAAGGACGAGAAACTTCGGATCGCACGCCAGCTCGAGCGCCTTCGGGTCGATGTGATCGAAGCCGGCTTCGCCGCCTCGTCGAACGGCGACTTCGAGGCCGTGAGGGCGATCGCGCAGGCGATTCGGGGCAGCACGGTGTGTTCTCTCGCGCGTGCCAACGACCGCGATGTGTCGCGTGCCGCCGAGGCCCTGCGGGGGGGCGAGTCGACGCGCATTCACCTCTTCCTGGCGACCAGCGCGTTGCACATGGAGAAGAAGCTGCGCATGACGCCCGACCAGGTTTTTGAGCAGGCGCGGCTTTCGGTGCGCTTCGCCCGCAGCCTGGCCGCCGACGTCGAATTCTCGCCTGAAGATGGTTATCGCTCCGACCCCGACTTCCTTTGTCGCGTCCTCGAAGCGACGATCGCCGAGGGCGCGACCACGATCAACATCCCCGACACCGTCGGATATGCCGTGCCCGATCTCTACGGGCATTTCATCCGCAACCTTCGCGAACGCATACCGAATTCCGACAAGGCGATCTGGTCGGTGCACTGCCACAACGACCTCGGCATGGCGGTGGCGAACTCGCTCGCCGGCGTGATGATCGGCGGCGCGCGTCAGATCGAGTGCACCATCAACGGCCTCGGCGAGCGCGCGGGAAACTGTTCGCTGGAAGAGGTGGTGATGGCCGTGAAGACACGCCGGGATCATTTCAAGCTCGACGTGGGTATCGACGCGTCGCAGATCGTGCCGGCCTCCCGGCTCGTGTCGCAGACCACCGGTTTTGTGGTCCAGCCGAACAAGGCGGTGGTCGGTGCGAACGCGTTCGCACACGCGTCGGGCATCCATCAGGACGGCGTGCTGAAAGCGCGCGACACGTACGAGATCATGCGTGCCGAAGACGTCGGCTGGAGCACCAACCGCATCGTGCTCGGCAAACTGTCGGGCCGCAACGCGTTCAAGCAGCGCTTGACGGAGCTGGGTATCGCACTCGAATCGGAAGCAGACATCAATTCCGCGTTTGCGCGTTTCAAGGAGCTCGCCGATCGCAAGAGCGAGATCTTCGACGAGGACATCATCTCGGTGGTGATGGACGAGTCGGTGCAGGCCGAGCACGAGCACTACCGGTTCATTTCGCTCGCGCAGCACTCCGGGACGGGCGGCTCGCCACACGCCAGCGTCGCATTCGCCGAGGGCGAAACGGAGTATCGCGTGGAGAGCGATGGCAACGGCCCTGTCGATGCGAGCCTGAAGGCGATCGAGTCGAAGGTGAAGAGTGGCGCCGAAATGCTGCTCTATTCGGTGAATGCCATCACGTCGGGCAGCACAGAATCGCAAGGCGAGGTGACCGTGCGTTTGCAGCACGGCGGGCGCGTGGTGAACGGGGTTGGCGCCGACCCGGATATCGTGGTGGCGTCTGCGAAGGCCTATCTCGCCGCGTTGAACAAGCTGCACAGCAAGATCGAACGGGTGGCGGCGCAAGGCTGAGGGCGCGCGAAGTGTTACGAAGTCACATCAGCTGACGCTTGAAAAACAAGTTATAAGTTTTTGATCTTGCTGATATTTATCAACTCGCATACATTCCCGCCAGTCGTTTGAAGGAGTCCGTGTGGTTCTGATGCCAAAGCGTGCTTCCGCGGTCTTGATCGCGACCTCGGCCTTCGCCATCTGGACTGCCCCTGCGCAAGCAGACGTTCAGCGCAGATCGACGACGAAACACAAGAGCAGTGCCGCGGCCAAGGCCGGCGCAAGCGTCGGTGCTCGCCCGGTGGCGGTCCTCAAGGGCAAACTTGCCGTCGGCAAGAAGGTGGTCGCCGCTCGTGTGGAGCCACAGTCGTACGGCCAGATCGCCGGGCTCCACAACATCGCCGACACCCTTGCGCTGAAGTCGGGCGTCGCGCTGGTGATGGATCAGGAGACCAACGAGGTGCTCTTCAGTAAGAACTCACAGGCGGTGCTGCCGATTGCGTCGCTCACCAAGCTGATGACCGCGCTTGTCGTGACCGAAGCGAATCTGCCCCTCACCGACATGCTGTTGGTGACCGACGACGACGTCGACAACGAGAAATTCAGTCACTCGCGCCTGAAGGTCGGCACGACGCTCAGCCGGGAAGAGATGCTTCATCTCGCGCTGATGTCGTCCGAGAACCGGGCCGCGCATGCGCTCGGCCGCACTTTCCCGGGTGGGCTGGATGTGTTCGTGGCGTCGATGAACCGCAAGGCGCAGGCGCTCGGCATGAGAGACACTCGATATGTGGAGCCGACAGGGCTCTCGAGCCGCAACCAGTCCAGCGCGCACGATCTCGCGATTCTCGTCAAGGCCGCGCATGAACACCAGATCATTCGCGAACTCTCGACATCGCTCGAGTACCAGGTGGAAGTGGCGAACCGCCCGGTCCAGTTCCGCAACACCAATGGCCTGATGCGCAGCCCGGCATGGGAGATCGGCCTGCAAAAGACCGGCTACATCTCGGAAGCGGGCCGCTGCCTCGTGATGCAGGCCAAGCTTGCCGGACGTTCACTGATCATGGTGTTCCTCGACTCTGCCGGCAAGTACTCGCGCATCGGCGACGCCGAGCGGGTGCGTCGCTGGGTCACCGACAGGGCCGCCTCATTGCCGCTGGTGCCGGCGGTGCTGCAAAGCACCCCGAAGGCCGCGGGTTAGGACTTCGCTGCACGCGCCGCGCCGGAGCGCGCGGCGGCGATGCCGGAGCGCACGGCGCCTTCGAGCGTCGCAGGATACGGCCCGTCGATGTAGTCACCCGCAGCGATCAGGTTGGGAGCGACGTTCCGATGCGGCCTGACCAGGCCCGGCGTGCACGCGAAGGTGGCGCGTTTCTCGGTGATGACCTGCACGCCTCGCAGCGGTGATCCCAAATGCGCAGCCAGCTGTCGAGCGGCTTGTGCGCTCACCAGTCGTTCAATCTCTACGTTGCGCCCGATCCAGTCGTTTGCGCCGCTGACGACGAAGGCCAGCAGCCCCTCCGGTCCGCCGAGCTGACCGCGGTCGAAGACGAACTGCGCGGGCTCAACGGCGCTGCTCGGCAGCAGCACCATCGGATGCGGCAGCACGCATCCCGAGCTGTGCAGGTAAATGGTGACGATGGCCTGGTGCCGGAAGGCGGCCGCGCAGGCCGCCCACGCGGCGGCGAATGGTGCAGCGAGGCGCGCCGCTTCGGTGTTGCTGGTGGCGAGGATCACGCGGTCGAACGGGGCGCCGTCGACGCACCAGCCGCCGCCTTCCCGATCTGGCTTCAACGCATCGACGCGAGCACCGAGCTTCAACGTGGCGCCGTTCTCGCGCAGAAACCGGGCAGCGGGTTCTGGCAGCAGGGCACCCAGGGGCTGTCGCGGCAACAGCAGATCCGAAGCGCCGGGGCCACTGAAGATCGCGTCGTGCAGTACGCGCAAAAACACCTGCGCACTCGCCATGGAGGCGGGCGTGTTGAGCGCGGCAACGCAAAGCGGGTCGATGAGTTGATCGCGCACGATGGCGGGCAGCGAATTTGTCAACGCGTCGACGGTGAGCGACGTCGAACAGTTGAACCCGTTGCGCAGCCACCGCGTCGCCATGCGCAGCAATGCGAAGCGCGCCGCCCATGGCCAGCGCCGGTTCGCGAGCACCGCACGGGCGAACGCGAACCCCGGGGGACCGTCGCGCAACCGCAGACCGAGCCCTTCGGTGTCGAGCAACGCGAGCGGCAGGCGCGCGAAGGCGTCCCGTTCGGCGACGCCCAACCGTGCCATCAGGAACAGGGTGTCGCGGTAAGCGCCGATGGCGATGTGCTGGCCGTTGTCGATCGTGCAGTCTGCGAGCTCGACGCTGCGCGCCCGACCGCCGAGCGTCGGCGCCATTTCGAAGACGGTGACGGCTTCGCCCAAGCTCGCCGCTTCGACGGCAGCCGCGAGTCCGGCCCAGCCGGCGCCGACGACGGCCGTCCTGCGGCTCCCCGCCATCAGTGCCCACGCCAGTTCGTGCGCATCGCGATCCAGAGCTTGCGCAGCGGCGTGAGCGATGTGCGCTGATGCAGCACCTGAAAACCGTCGCGCGTGATTTCGCGCAGCAGGCTGCGATAGATGTTCGCCATCATGATGCCGGGCCTTTGCGCGCGCCGGTCGGCGTCGTGCAGGAAGGCGAACGCTTCGTCGTAGGTGCGCTCGGCGCGTTCGGCCTGGAAACGCATCAACTCGGTGAAGCGCTCGCTGTATCGGCGGTCGAGCAGTTCCTGCGCCTTGACATCGAACTGCTTCATCTCGCTGAGCGGCAGGTAGATGCGGCCGCGGCGCGCATCGTCGCCGACATCGCGGATGATGTTGGTGAGCTGCATCGCCAGACCGAGCCGATGAGCGTATTGAAGGGTCGCCGCCTCGGTGCGGCCGAAGATGTTCGCCGCGACCTCGCCGACGACGCCGGCCACCAGGTGGCAATAGCGCGCGAGGCCCGCGAAATCCAGATAGCGCGATTGCTCCAGATCGAGCTGGCAGCCGTCGATGACGGCGAGCAAGTGCGACGCCTCGATGCCGTACGTGGCGGCCGTCGGCATCAGCGCGCGCAAGGTTGGGTGGGTCGGCGCGCCGCCGAAAGCTGCTGCGACTTCACTGCGCCACCACGCGAGGGTGGTGGCGGCCACGCCGGGGTCGCCGATCTCGTCGACGACGTCGTCGACTTCGCGACAGAAGGCGTAGAACGCAGTGATGGCCGCGCGGCGCGGCGGCGGCAGGAACAGGAATGCGTAATAGAAACTGGAACCGCTGGCTGCGGCCCTGTCCTGCACGTATTGTTCCGGCGTCATCGGCTGCACCGAGTGCGCGGCCGGTTCATGTCGGCCAGGCCATCTTGGCTTTCGACGTGGGGCGCATCGTCCACGCGCGCCACGCCATGACCGGCGCGTCGATGAACGACAGTGTCGGACGAGCCGTCAGCGTGGCACCTCGCAACGCATCGATCCGATCGAGAATTCGCAAACCGCCTTGCACGACAAAGCGCAGTTCCCAGCCCGCCCGGCCCGGCAATGCGTGCACGAGCGGTGCGCCGTCGAGCATCATCTGCCGCGTCCAGCGTGTTTCGTCGAGCACCAGGGCACGGGTGGCGGGGCTGTCCTGCAGCGCGAGCAGCGCTGCCGCGGTGACACCGTTGCGGCGCTGGTCGGCCTCGGGCGCATAGATGCGGCCACGCGACGCATCGATGCCGATGTCCTGCCAGAAGTTCGCGAGTTGCAGCGCCGTGCAGATCTGGTCGGAACGTTGCAGGGCTTTGGCGTCGTCGACGCGGTAGAGATGCAGCAGCAGCCGACCGATCGGATGGGCCGAACGACGGCAATAGTCGAGCACGCTGGCGCGGTCGGCATAGCGATGCACCGTGACGTCCTGTTCGAATGCGCTCAGCAGGTCGAGCAGCAACGTGATCGGCAGGTTGAATTGCTGAACCACCGATGCCAGCGGATCGAAGACCCCGGGCCAGCGCCTTGACACGCAGGTGCCATTCGCCATGGCCAGCAGATCGCTTCGAAACGCGCGCAGCGCGGCGATGCGCGCCGCAGGTGTCGCGTCGCCTTCGTCGGCGATGTCGTCGGCAGTGCGAGCGAAGGCATAGATCGCGCGCACCGCCGGCCGCAGCACCGGCGGGCAAAGCCACGATGCGACCGGAAAATTCTCGTAGTGATCCACGCCCACCCCGACGATTGTCCACGCGCTGGCTTGGACCTACGGCTCGAGAGGCCGGACTGCGCCCTTGAGTGAGCGGGCGTTGCCATGCCGCTAAACTATGCGACCCTGCCAAAAGCGCCCTGCGGAGCCGGCGGCGGCTCCGATGGCTACTCCAGTCCAACCCTTGCGCGGGTGGCGAAATTGGTAGACGCACCAGGTTTAGGTCCTGACGCCTTCACCGGCGTGCCGGTTCGAGTCCGGCCCCGCGCACCAGCACAACACCGAGAGACCGTTCTATGTCAGTCCAAGTTGAAACCCTCGACAAGCTCGAGCGCCGCATCACGCTGACGTTGCCGCAAGCGACGATCGCCTCCGAAGTTGAGCAGCGCCTGAAGCGCATCTCACGTACCGTGAAGGCCGACGGCTTTCGACCGGGCAAAGTGCCGATGAGTGTGGTCGCGCAGCGCTACGGCTATTCGGTGCACAGTGAAGTGATGAACGACAAGGTCGGCGAAGTTTTCAACGACGCCGTCACAGAGGCGAAGTTGCGCGTCGCCGGAGCGCCTCGCATCACCGAAAAGGCCGACGCACCTGAAGGTCAGATGACGTTCGACGCGACCTTCGAGATCTATCCGGACGTGAAGCTCGGCGATCTCGGTGGGGCGCAGGTGGAACGCACGACAGCCGAGGTGACCGATGCGGCCGTCGACAAGACGCTCGACATCCTGCGCAAGCAGCGCCGCACATTCTCGCAGCGTCCGGCCGATGAGCCCGCCACCGCCGGTGACCGGGTCACCATCGACTTTGAGGGCAAGCTCGACGGCGTGCCGTTCGACGGCGGCAGTGCCGAAGGTTTCCAGTTCGTGATCGGCGAAGGCCAGATGCTCGAGCAGTTCGACGCCGCCGTGCGCGGCATGAAGTCCGGGGATTCGAAGACATTCCCGCTGCAGTTTCCGGCCGACTATCAAGGCAAGGATGTCGCCGGCAAGGAAGCCGACTTCCTGGTGACTGTGAAGCGCATCGAGGTCGAGCACCTGCCGCCGATCGATGAAGCGTTCGCGAAAGCGCTGGGCATCGCGGGTGGCACTGTCGACGCGCTGCGTGCCGACGTGCGGAAGAACCTCGAGCGCGAGGTGAAGTTCCGCGTACTGGCGCGCAACAAGGCGAGCGCGATGGACGCGCTGGTGAGCACAGCTGAACTCGAAGTGCCGAAGTCGCTGGTCGCCGGCGAGGTGAACCGCATGATCGAAGCGGCGCGCGTCGATTTAAAGAAGCGTGGCGTGAAAGACGCCGAGACGGCACCGATCCCTGCGGAAATCTTTCAGTCGCAGGCCGAGAAGCGGGTGCGTCTGGGCTTGGTCGTCGGCGAGTTGGTGCGCGCGAACAACCTGCAGGCCAAACCGGACCAACTGCAGGCGCACATCCAGGAGCTGGCGCAAAGCTACGAGAAGCCTTCCGAAGTGATGCGTTGGTACCTGAGCGACCGCGATCGCATGGCCGAAGTGGAAGCGGTGGTGGTCGAGAACAACGTGGCCGAGCACGTGCTCGCGAACGCCAAGGTCTCCGACAAGCCCGTCCCGTTCGACGAGTTGATGGCGAGCTGATGGCGCGGCGCACTCTTGTATAACCGGCGCACCAGCCCCAACTGGGCTCTTCGAAAAACAGAAGGACGAGTATGAGCGCGCTTGAAACCCAGGGCCTCGGCATGGTGCCGATCGTCATCGAAACGTCGGGCCGTGGCGAACGCGCGTACGACATCTACAGCCGGTTGCTCCGCGAGCGCGTGATCTTTCTCGTCGGCCCGGTTACCGACCAGACCGCGAACCTCGTCGTTGCGCAAATGCTCTTCCTCGAGAGCGAAAACCCCGACAAGGACATCCACCTCTACATCAATTCGCCCGGCGGATCGGTGAGCGCAGGCCTGTCGGTGTTCGACACGATGCAGTTCGTCAAGCCAGACGTTTCCACGCTCTGCATGGGGATCGCCGCAAGCATGGGCTCCTTCTTGCTGATGGCTGGCGCCAAGGGCAAGCGCTTCGCGTTGCCGAATTCGCGCGTGATGATCCACCAACCGTCGGGCGGCGCTCAGGGGCAGGCGACCGACATCGAGATCCATGCGCGCGAGATCCTGAAGACGCGCGAGCAACTCAACAAGATCTATGCCGAGCGCACGGGCCAACCGATCGAGAAAATCCGCTCCGACATGGAACGCGACTTCTTCATGGACCCGGAGGAGTCGAAGGCTTACGGCCTGATCGACCAGGTGTTGTTGCATCGCGGCACGCCGCCCGACAAGGCGTCCGACTGATTCAGACGTGCGCCCGTCGGCGCGCAACAACGCCACGAATGGGGCCTTTCTCGAGGGGAAGGCCCCGTTTTCTTTTCCACTATGATCGTTCGCATCAACCCACCGAGGGATTGGCCTCAGCGCTATGGCGGATAAAAAAGGTTCAACGGGCGAGAAGGTTCTGTACTGCTCGTTCTGCGGCAAGAGTCAGCACGAGGTGAAGAAGCTCATCGCCGGCCCGAGTGTCTTCATTTGCGACGAGTGCATCGAGCTGTGCAACGACATCATTCGCGACGAAGTGCCTGTCGAAGCGATCGATGCGAAGACGACCAAGACCGACCTGCCGATCCCGAGCGAGATCAAGACCAGCCTCGATCAATATGTGATCGGCCAGGACGTCGCGAAGCGCACCCTCGCGGTCGCGGTCTACAACCACTACAAGCGGCTCAAGCACATGAGCCGCACGAAAGACGAGATCGAGCTGGCGAAGAGCAATATCCTGCTGATCGGGCCGACCGGCTCCGGCAAGACGCTGCTCGCACAAACGCTCGCGCGCTTGTTGAATGTGCCTTTCGTGATCGCCGACGCGACCACGCTGACTGAAGCCGGCTATGTCGGCGAAGACGTCGAAAACATCATCCAGAAGCTGCTGCAGAACTGCGGCTACGACGTCGACAAGGCGCAGCGCGGCATCGTTTACATCGACGAGATCGACAAGATCAGCAGGAAGGCCGACAACCCCTCGATCACGCGCGACGTGTCGGGCGAGGGTGTGCAGCAGGCGTTGCTGAAGCTGGTCGAGGGAACGATGGCGAGCGTGCCGCCGCAAGGTGGCCGCAAGCACCCGAACCAGGACTTCCTGCAGATCGACACGACCAACATCCTTTTCATCTGCGGTGGCGCGTTCGACGGCCTCGAGAAGGTGATCCAGAACCGCTCGGAGAAATCGGGCATCGGCTTCGGCGCGACGGTGCACACGAAGAGCGAGAAGCGCGCGTCGGAAGTGTTTCGCGATGTCGAGCCGGAAGACCTGATCAAGTTCGGCTTGATTCCCGAGCTGGTCGGTCGCCTGCCGGTCGTCGCGACACTCGGCGAGTTGACCGAAGACGCGATGGTGCGGATCCTCACCGAGCCGAAGAACGCGCTTGTCAAGCAGTACCAGAAGCTCTTCGCGATGGACGGCGTCGAGCTCGAGATCCGGCCCTCAGCACTGACCGCGATCGCGAAGAAGGCGCTCGCCCGGAAGATCGGCGCGCGCGGGTTGCGATCGATCATGGAGCAGTCGCTCATCGACACGATGTTCGAGTTGCCCACGCTCGATGGCGTTGCCAAGGTGGTGCTCGACGAGCACACGATCCAGGACGAAGCCAAACCGTTGCTCGTCTATCGTGAGCAGGCCAAGTTCAGCGCTTGATGAGATTGCGCGCGTCAAGCATTCCCGCGCTCTTTGTTCGACGGCCATTCCGACACCGCTCCCGGCGGTTCCTTGAAATGAATGCTCGAGCCCTCACGTCGGCTTGAGAAAGAGAGGTCCTCGAATGTCCGGTCACCCCGTTTTACCCGCCGAGCGAATCACGCTGCCGCTGTTGCCGTTGCGCGATGTCGTCGTGTTCCCTCACATGGTGATTCCGCTTTTCGTCGGCCGCCCCAAGTCCATCAAGGCACTTGAGGTGGCGATGGAAGCCGGTCGCCAGATCATGCTGGTCGCGCAGAAGGCTGCCGGCAAGGACGAGCCCAAGCCCGACGATATGTTCGAGGTCGGCTGCGTGTCGTCGATCCTGCAGATGCTGAAGCTGCCCGATGGCACCGTGAAGGTGTTGGTCGAAGGCGTGCAGCGCGCCGACACGCACAGCATCGTCGACAACGGTGAGTACTTCGTCGCCGAAGTGACGCCGGTGCCGCCGGAGACCGACGCCAAGTCGGAAGTCGAGGCGCTGCGCCGTGCGGTGACGCAGCAGTTCGACCAGTACGTCAAGCTCAACAAGAAGATTCCGCCGGAGATCCTGACCTCGATCGCCGGCATCGACGATGCTGGCCGCCTGGCCGACACCATCGCCGCTCACCTGCCGCTGAAGCTCGAGAACAAGCAGTCGGTGCTCGACCTCTACGCGGTCGACAAGCGACTCGAGAAGCTGCTCGAGCAACTCGAGCACGAAGTCGACATCCTGCAGGTGGAAAAGCGCATCCGTGGCCGGGTCAAGCGACAGATGGAAAAAAGCCAGCGCGAGTACTACCTGAATGAGCAGGTGAAGGCGATCCAAAAGGAGCTCGGTGACGGCGAAGAAGGCGCCGACATGGAAGAGCTCGAGAAAAAGATCATTGCGGCCAAGATGCCTAAGGAAGCGCGCAAGAAGGTCGACGCCGAATTCAAGAAGTTGAAGCTGATGTCGCCGATGTCGGCCGAAGCGACGGTGGTGCGCAACTACATCGACACCCTCGTCAACCTGCCGTGGGCCAAGCGCACGAAGATCAAGCAGGACCTCGCATTCGCCAAGGACGTGCTCGACCAGGACCACTACGGCCTGGACAAGGTGAAGGACCGCATCCTCGAGTACCTCGCGGTGCAGCAGCGCGTCGACAAGGTGAAGTCGCCGATCCTTTGCCTGGTCGGGCCCCCGGGCGTCGGCAAGACCTCGCTCGGCCAGAGCGTGGCACGCGCCACCGGTCGGAAGTTCGTGCGCATGGCGCTCGGCGGCGTGCGCGACGAAGCCGAGATCCGTGGCCATCGCCGCACCTACATCGGCTCGATGCCGGGCAAGGTGCTGCAGAGCCTGACGAAGATCGGCACCCGCAACCCGCTCTTCCTGCTCGACGAGATCGACAAGCTCGGCATGGACTTCCGCGGTGACCCGTCTTCGGCCTTGCTGGAAGTGCTCGATCCCGAACAGAACCACACGTTCAGCGACCACTACGTCGAGGTCGACTTCGATCTGTCCGACACGATGTTCATCGCGACGTCGAACTCGATGAACATCCCGCCGGCGCTGCTCGATCGGATGGAAGTGATCCGCCTGTCGGGCTACACCGAAGACGAGAAGGTCAACATCGCGATCCGTTATCTGAGCCCGAAACAGGCGAAGAACAACGGCGTGAAGCCAGAAGAAATGGAACTGACCGAGTCGGCCGTGCGTGCGATCGTTCGCTACTACACGCGGGAAGCGGGCGTGCGGTCGCTCGAACGCGAGATCTCGAAGGTCTGTCGCAAGGTCGTGAAGGCGTTGCAGTTGAAGGAAGTGACCGAGAAGGTCATCGTCACCGAAGACAACCTGAACGACTACCTCGGCGTGCGCAAGTACGACTTCGGTCGCGCTGAGAAAAAGAACCAGGTCGGCCAAGTGGTCGGACTCGCGTGGACCGAGGTGGGCGGCGATCTGCTGACCATCGAGGCCGCGGTGATGCCGGGCAAGGGCAACATCATTCGCACCGGGCAGCTGGGGGATGTGATGAAAGAGTCGGTCGAGGCCGCACGGTCCGTGGTGCGCAGCCGGTCGCGTCGGCTGGGCATCAAGGACGAACACTTCGAGAAGCGAGACATCCACATCCACGTGCCGGACGGTGCGACGCCGAAGGACGGTCCGAGCGCCGGCGCTGCAATGACGACGGCCTTCGTGTCGGCGCTCACCGGCATCCCGGTGAAGGCCGACGTGGCGATGACCGGCGAGATCACGCTGCGGGGCGAAGTGACGGCGATCGGTGGCTTGAAGGAGAAGTTGCTGGCCGCGCGCCGCGGCGGCATCGCGACGGTGCTGATTCCGGAAGAGAACGTCAAGGATCTGCAGGAGATTCCCGAAAACGTGAAGAACCAGCTCGAGATCGTTCCTGTGCGCTGGATCGATCAGGTGCTGGAACTAGCGCTCGAAACGGTGCCGCAAGCGCTGCCCGATGAAGAGCCGGTCAAACCCGTCGAAGTGGCCCCGGCCGCGCCGCCGGCCGCCAGCAGCGATTTGCTGACGCACTGAGGGTGGACTCCGAATGCGCGTTCGTGCAACGCGCTTAGGAACATGTGTTTTTTGGTTTTATAATCGTGCCCTCGATTGCGCCCCCGGGGCGGTTCGACATGCGGGAGTAGCTCAGTTGGTAGAGCGCAACCTTGCCAAGGTTGAGGTCGAGAGTTCGAGACTCTTCTCCCGCTCCAAACAAGAAAGGGAAGCCAGCGCGCTTCCCTTTTTCAAACCTGCCAGGGTTCAGCGACTTGCAGAGTGAAGCAGACAGCGGCGCGGTAGCAAAGCGGTTATGCACCGGATTGCAAATCCGTTCAGCCCGGTTCGACTCCGGGCCGCGCCTCCATCTCACAGCCACCTCCTTCTGCGCCCGGGTGGTGAAACGGGTATACACAGCGGACTTAAAATCCGCCGCTTCTTGCAAGAGGGCATACGGGTTCGAGCCCCGTCCCGGGCACCAGCGTCGACCGCGCCACTAGAATCGCGGGCAAGGAAAACAAGCTTTCTGGAGACGCTCCGATGAAGGTTCTGGTGCCGGTGAAGCGCGTTGTCGACTACAACGTGAAGGTACGGGTCAAGTCAGATGGCAGCGGCGTCGACATCGCCAATGTCAAGATGAGCATGAACCCGTTCGACGAGATCGCCGTCGAGGAAGCCGTGAGGCTGAAAGAGAAGGGCGTCGCCACCGAGGTGATCACCGTATCGTGCGGCGTTCAGCAATGCCAGGAGACGCTGCGCACCGCGATGGCGATCGGCGCCGATCGAGCGATCCTGGTCCAGCACGACGGCGAACTCGAGCCCCTCGCGGTCGCCAAACTCTTGAAGGCGCTGTTCGACAAGGAGCAGCCGGGATTGGTGATTCTCGGCAAGCAGGCCATCGACGACGACAGCAATCAGACCGGGCAGATGCTCGCCGCGCTCTGCGGGTTGCCGCAGGCGACCTTCGCGTCGAAGGTCGACGTCGCCGATGGGTTCGCGAACGTCACGCGTGAAGTCGATGGCGGCCTCGAGACCTTGAAGATCAAGCTGCCGGCGATCATCACCACCGACCTTCGCCTCAACGAACCGCGCTACGTGACGCTGCCGAACATCATGAAGGCGAAGAAGAAGACGATGGACGTCTTGAAGCCGAGCGACCTCGGCGTCGACGTGACCTCTCACGTGAAGACCCTGAAGGTGAGCGAGCCGCCGAAGCGGCGCGCCGGCATCAAGGTGGCCGATGTGGCGACGCTCGTCGCGAAGCTGAAGACCGAAGCAAAGGTGATCTGATGAGCTGCCTCGTCATTGCTGAACACGACAACAAGTCGATCAAGATCGCGACCCTGAACGCCGTGACCGCGGCAGTGGCATGCGGAGGCGACGTGCATGTGCTGGTCGCTGGCAGCGGAGCCGGACCCGCTGCGGCAGCCGCGGCGCAGGTGGCGGGCGTCGGCAAGGTGCTGCACGTCGATGGCGATGCCTTCGCGCATGGTCTGGCCGAGAACTTGGCGGCGCAGGTGATCGGCCTCGCGCCCGGCTACAGCCACATCCTGTTCCCGTCGACGGCGGCGGGCCGCAACGTCGCGCCCCGTGTGGCCGCCAAGCTCGACGTGGGCCAGGTGTCCGACATCATCAAGGTCGTGAGCGCCGACACGTTCGAGCGGCCGATCTACGCCGGCAATGCGATCGCCACGGTCCAAGCGACCGACAAGACGATCGTGATCACCGTGCGCACGACCGGCTTCGATCCCGCAGCCGCGACCGGTGGCAGTGCCGCCGTCGAGGTGACCGCACCGGTGGCCGACTCGGGCTTGTCGACTTTTGTCAGTGCTGAGATCGCGAAGAACGATCGTCCGGAGCTGACGTCGGCCAAGATCATCGTTTCGGGCGGCCGCGCGATGGGCAGCAGCGACAAGTTCAACGACGTGCTCACGCCGCTTGCCGACAAGCTGGGTGCCGCGCTCGGCGCCAGCCGCGCGGCGGTGGATGCGGGCTACGCACCGAACGACTGGCAGGTCGGGCAGACCGGCAAGATCGTCGCGCCGCAGCTCTATATCGCGGCCGGCATCAGCGGTGCCATTCAGCATCTGGCCGGCATGAAGGACAGCAAGGTCATCGTCGCGATCAACAAGGACCCGGAAGCGCCGATCTTCAGCGTGGCCGATTACAGCCTCGAAGCCGACTTGTTCGTCGCCGTGCCGGAACTCGTGGCCGCGCTTTGATCTGCCGCTCGGCGCGCGCCTTGGTGGTTTGAACCGTCGCTGCGAGCGCTTTCGCCGAAGACGTACGCACCGAACGAACCGAACGAACCGAAGGATCTTCGATGACCTATCGCGCACCCGTGACCGACATGCTGTTTTGCATGGCGGAGTTGGCCGATCTAGAGCGCATAGCGACCTTGCCGGGCTTCGAGGACGCCGGCCTCGAGACGGCGGAGGCCGTGCTCGGCGAATGCGCGAAGTTCAACGAGGGCGTCGTCGCACCGTTGAACCGGCCCGGAGATGTGGAGCCTTCGAGCTGGAAAGACGGTGTCGTCACGACCTCACCGGGTTTCAAGGAAGCATTCCGCCAATTCGGTGAAGGGGGCTGGCAGGGTTTGCAGCATCCGTCGGAGTACGGCGGCCAGAACCTGCCCAAGACGATCGGCGCCGCCTGCATCGAGATGCTCAACAGCGCGAACCTCAGCTTCGCGCTTTGCCCGTTGCTCACAGACGGCGCGATCGAAGCGTTGCTGACGGCCGGCACCCAGGCTCAGCGTGACCTGTACCTCCCGAAGATGATCTCCGGCGAGTGGACCGGAACGATGAACCTCACCGAGCCGCAGGCCGGCTCCGATCTGGCACTGGTGCGCACCCGCGCCGAGCCGCAGCCCGACGGCTCGTTCCGCATCTTCGGCACCAAGATCTACATCACGTTCGGCGAGCACGACATGGCGCGGAACATCGTGCATCTCGTGCTCGCGCGCGTCGCGGGTGCGCCGGAAGGCGTGAAGGGCATCAGCCTCTTCATCGTGCCGAAGTTCCTCGTGGGAGACGATGGCTCGCTCGGTGCACGCAACGACGCATGGTGCGTGAGCATCGAGCACAAGTTGGGCATCAAGGCGAGCCCGACGGCCGTGCTGCAATTCGGTGACGGCACGGCGACGATGGCGGTGAACGGCGCCGTGCCCGGCGCGGTGGGCCACCTGATCGGCGACGAGAACCGTGGCCTCGAATACATGTTCATCATGATGAACGCGGCGCGCTTCGCGGTCGGCATGCAGGGCATCGCGGTGGCCGAACGCTCGTACCAGAAGGCGGCAGCGTTCGCGCGCGATCGGGTGCAGTCGCGTCCGGTCGATGGCTCGGTCGCCGGCAGCGCGACCATCATCCACCACCCGGATGTGCGCCGCATGCTGATGACAATGCGTGCCTTCACCGAGGGCGCGCGGGCGATGGCGCTCGTCGCGGCATCGGCGTACGACGCGTCGCATCACGAGACCGATGCCGATGCACGCCGGACGGCCCAGGCGTTCTACGAATTCATGGTGCCGCTCGTCAAGGGCTTCAGCACCGAGATGAGCATCGAGGTGACCAGCCTCGGCGTTCAGGTGCACGGCGGCATGGGCTTCATCGAGGAGACGGGCGCCGCGCAGTACTACCGCGACGCGCGCATCCTGCCGATCTACGAAGGAACGACCGCGATCCAGGCCAACGACCTCGTGGGCCGCAAGACGGCGCGCGATGGCGGCCGGACGGCAAAGGTCATCGCGGCTCAGATCGCCGCGACCGAAAAGGCGCTTTCTGTTCACGGCAGCGCGGACGCGAAAGCGATGGCGAAGCGATTGAAGTCGTCACGCGAGTCGTTCGAAGCAGTGGTCGATTTCGTCGTCGATCGCACGCGAACCGATCCGAATGCCGTGTTCGCCGGATCGGTGCCGTACCTGATGCTGGCCGGTTACGTCGTCGCCGGATGGCAGATGGCACGTTCGCTGCTGGCGGCCGAAGACCACATCGACAATCGCACTGGCGACCAGGCCTTTATGCGCGCCAAGGTGGTCACGTCCCGTTTCTTCGCCGATCACCTGCTGAGCCGTGTTCCCGGCCTGCGCGACGCGATCATCGACGGCAGCGCGAGCGTCAACGCGATGGCGATGGAATCGTACTGAGCGGCGGCGTGACGCTGCGCTCGGCCACCGCACATCATTCTTCGCGTGCGATCGCGCGAATCGAAAGTCCCGCATGACCTTGCCCGCCGCTCTCAGCCACCTGCCGCTGCCCATCATCGGCGCGCCACTCTTCATCATCAGCAACCCGAAGTTGGTGATCGCGCAATGCGAGGCGGGCGTGGTGGGCTCGATGCCGGCACTCAACGCGCGACCCGCGGCGCAACTCGACGAGTGGCTCGCCGAGATCACGGAAGCGCTCGCCGCGCACGACCGCGCCAACCCTGGCCATCCGGCCGCCCCGTTCGCAGTGAACCAGATCGTGCACAAGAGCAACGACCGTCTCGAGCACGACCTCGCTGCGTGCGCGCGATACAAGGTGCCGATCATCATCACATCGCTCGGCGCGCGCGTCGACCTGAACGACGCGGTGCACGCGTGGGGTGGCGTGGTGATGCACGACATCATCAACAACATGTTCGCGAAGAAGGCGATCGAGAAGGGCGCTGATGGCTTGATTGCCGTCGCGGCTGGCGCGGGCGGGCACGCGGGCGTGAAGAGCCCGTTCGCATTGATCAGCGAGATCCGCGAGTGGTTCGACGGTCCGGTCGCGTTGAGCGGTGCCATCTCGACCGGCGGCAGCGTGCTCGCCGCGCAGGCGATGGGCGCCGACTTCGCCTACATCGGTTCGGCCTTCATCGCGACCGACGAAGCGCGTGCGCCCGACGCGTACAAGCAGTGCATCGTCGACAGCACGAGTGACGACATCGTCTACAGCAACCTCTTCACCGGCGTGCATGGCAACTACCTGCGGGAGTCGATCCGCGTGGCCGGCCTCGACCCCGACAACCTGCCCGTCAGCGACCCGAGCACGATGAACTTCGGCGGCGATTCGAAGAAGGCGTGGAAGGACATCTGGGGCAGCGGGCAGGGCGTCGGCGCGGTCAAGTCGGTGGTGACCACGGCCGAGCTGGTGGCTCGGCTGTCCCGCGAGTACGACGCCGCCAAACAACGCGTGCTGGGGATATCGACCAGGGCCAGCCTGTAAATCCGGATACTCGTCACGCACATCGGGCCCCACACGCGAAACGGCGAAACCGCGGTGTTACAGTCGCGCGCCACAGAGAATCCATCCCGCAGTCCTCGCTGAAACAGCGCGAGGCGGGACGCTAGCCCGCAGGGCCGGTGCAGCCGGCGCGCGGAAGGTTTTTCCAACCCACTGCAACGCTGGAAACCAGCGTGAAAGGTGAGCGACATGATGCAGGAATCCAGGTCGAATTCGTACCTGTTCGGGGGCAACGCGCCCTACGTCGAAGAGCTCTACGAAGCCTATCTCGACAACCCCGGGTCGGTGCCCGATACCTGGCGCGACTACTTCGATGCGTTGCAGAACGTGCCGGCCGTCGATGGGTCAGCCGCACGCGACATCGCGCATGCACCGGTCATCGAATCGTTCGCGCAACGGGCCAAGGCGAACGCCTTCGTCAACAAGTCCGGCGGATCTGACGACCTCGCCGTCGCGCGAAAGCAAGTGCACGTGCAGTCGCTCATCGCGGCCTACCGCACGCTCGGTGCGCGTTGGGCCGACCTCGATCCGCTGAAGCGCCAGGAGCGCCCGAAGATCCCCGAGCTCGAGCCGGCCTTCTACGATCTGACCGAAGCCGACATGGACATGTCGTTCAGCGCGACCAACACGTACTTCACGACCGCCGAGCACTCGACCTTGCGCGAGATCGTGCAGGCGCTGCGCGAAACGTATTGCGGGACCATCGGTCCTGAGTACATGCACATCACCGAACCGACCGAGAAGCGCTGGTGGCAGCAGCGGCTCGAGCCCATCCGCTCCAATCCCAGCTTCGGCGCCGACAAGAAGAAACACATCCTCGAGCGATTGACCGCGGCCGAGGGGCTCGAGCGCTATCTGCACACCAAGTACGTCGGCCAGAAGCGCTTTTCACTCGAAGGCGGCGAGAGCTTCATCGCGTCGATGGACGAGATCGTGCAGCGCGCGGGAACCGCGGGCGTGCAGGAAATCGTGATCGGCATGGCGCATCGCGGCCGCCTGAACGTGCTCGTGAACACACTGGGCAAAATGCCGAAGGACCTGTTCGCCGAATTCGACCACACGGCGCCAGAGAGCCTGCCTTCGGGCGACGTGAAGTACCACCAGGGCTTCTCCAGCGATATCACCACCGAAGGCGGACCGGTCCACCTGAGCCTGGCGTTCAACCCGTCCCACCTCGAAATCGTCAACCCGGTCGTCGAAGGGTCGGTCAAGGCGCGGCTCGATCGGCGCGGGGATACGGAGGGCGATTCGGTGCTGCCGATCATCGTCCATGGCGACGCGGCGTTCGCCGGCCAGGGCGTGGTGATGGAGACGCTCGCGCTCGCGCAGACACGTGGCTACTACACCGGCGGCACGGTGCACGTGGTCATCAACAACCAGATCGGGTTCACGACCTCCGACCCGCGCGACAGCCGCTCGACGCTGTATTGCACCGACGTCGTGAAGATGATCGAAGCGCCGGTTCTTCATGTGAATGGCGACGATGCAGAGGCGGTGGTGCTCTGCTCGCAGCTCGCGCTCGACTATCGCCAAGAGTTCAACAAGGACGTGGTGGTCGACATCGTCTGCTTCCGCAAGCTGGGCCACAACGAGCAGGACACGCCGGCCCTCACGCAGCCGCTGATGTACAAGAAGATCGCGGCGCATCCAGGCACTCGAAAGCTCTACGGCGACAAGCTGGTCGCGCAGGGTGTGTTGCCGGCCGACGGGCCCGACTCGATGGTGAAGACGCTGCGCGCCGCGATGGACGCCGGGCGCAGCAGCTACGACCCGGTGCTCACCAATTACAAGAGCAAGTTCGCCGTCGACTGGGCGCCGTTCCTCGGCAAGAAATGGACGGATGCGAGCGACACCGCGCTGCCGTTGGCAGAAGTGAAGCGGCTCGCCGAACGTATCACGACCGTGCCGCCGAACTTCAAGGTGCACCCGCTTGTCGAGAAGGTGATGGCCGATCGCGCGGCGATGGGTCGTGGCGAGGTCCGCGTCGATTGGGGCATGGGGGAGCATCTTGCGTTCGCCTCGTTGGTCGCGAGCGGCTATGCGCTACGTCTCTCGGGCGAGGACTCGGGGCGAGGCACCTTCACGCACCGCCATGCGGTGCTTCACGACCAGAACCGCGAGAAATGGGACGAAGGCACCTACACGCCGCTTCAACACGTGGCCGACGGCCAGGCGCCCTTCGTCGTGATCGACTCCCTGCTGTCGGAAGAAGCCGTGCTCGGCTTTGAATACGGCTACGCCTCTGCGGAGCCCAACACCCTCGTCATCTGGGAAGCCCAGTTCGGCGATTTCGTGAACGGCGCGCAGGTCGTGATCGACCAGTTCATCGCGTCGGGCGAAGTGAAGTGGGGCCGCGCGAACGGCATCACGTTGATGCTCCCGCACGGCTACGAGGGGCAGGGCCCGGAGCATTCGTCGGCGCGCCTCGAGCGCTTCATGCAGCTCTCGGCCGACAACAACATGCAGGTTGTTCAGCCGACTTCGGCGAGCCAGATCTTCCACGTGCTGCGGCGCCAGATGGTGCGGCAGTTCAGGAAGCCGCTGATCATCATGACGCCGAAGTCGCTGCTGCGCGCAAAGGACGCGACCTCGCCGCTCTCCGATTTCACCAAGGGTGAATTCAAGACCGTCATCGGCGAGGTGAGCCCGGAGCAGGCGGCCGACAAGGTGAAGCGCATGGTCGTGTGTTCGGGCAAGGTGTACTACGACCTCGTCAAGACGCGCACCGAACGCAAGAACCTCGACGTCGTGCTGGTGCGTGTTGAGCAGCTGTATCCGTTCCCGCACAAGGCTTTCCTGGCCGAGTTGAAGAAGTATCCGAACCTCACCGAGATCGTCTGGTGCCAGGACGAGCCGCAGAACCAGGGCGCGTGGTTCTTCGTGCAGCACTATCTGCACGAGAACATGGTTGACGGCCAGCGGCTCAGCTATGCAGGTCGACCGGCGTCGGCATCTCCGGCCGTGGGGTACGCGCATCTGCACCAGGAACAGCAGAAGGCGTTGCTCGATCAGGCCTTCGGCAAGTTGAAGGGCTTCGTGCTCACGAAGTGATCGCGGCTGCTGCCCAAATCGAAAAACAATAGAGATAACAACAATGCCCATCGTCGAAATCAAGGTGCCTGAACTCTCGGAGTCGGTCGCGGAAGCTACTCTCGTTCAATGGAAGAAGCGTGCGGGCGAAGCCGTCGAGATGGACGAAATCCTCGTCGAGATCGAGACCGACAAGGTGGTGCTGGAAGTGCCGGCACCGGCCAAGGGCGTTCTCGCGCAGATCATCAAGAACGATGGCGACTCCTGCGTCTCGTCGGAGGTGATTGCGAAGATCGACACCGAAGGCAAGGAAGCCGTGAGTCCGCTCGAGATCAAGGCGATGCCGGACGCGCCGCCTGCCACCGCAGCACCGTCGAAGGCCCCGTCGCCAGCGGCCCCAGCCGGCAGCGCGAGTGTCGCGATGCCGGCTGCCAAGAAGATGATGGCCGATGCCTCGTTGGCGCCAGGTTCGGTCACCGGCACCGGCAAGGACGGCCGCGTGTTGAAGGGCGATGTCATCGACGCGATCGGCGGTGGCGTTGCGGCATTGCCGGCCGCTGCACCCAAGGCGTCGCCGGTTTCACCGCCTGCCAGGGCGCCGTTGCAAGCGGTGGCAACGCCGCCAGCCGCGAGCTTCGGCGATCGGCCCGAGCAACGCGTGCCGATGAGCCGCCTGCGTGCACGCATCGCCGAACGCCTGCTGCAGTCGCAAGCCACCAACGCCATCCTCACCACGTTCAACGAGGTGAACATGGCGCCGGTGATCGAGATGAGGAAACGCTTCCAGGAGAAGTTCGAGAAGGAGCACGGCGTGAAGATCGGCTTCATGAGCTTCTTCGTGAAGGCGGCGGTGCACGCGCTCAAGAAGTATCCCGTCATCAACGCGTCCGTCGATGGCAACGACATCGTCTATCACGGGTACTTCGACATCGGCATCGCTGTCGGCACGCCGCGCGGCCTCGTGGTGCCGATCTTGCGGAACGCCGACCAGATGAGTTTCGCCGACATCGAGAAAAAGATCGCCGAGTTCGGCGCGAAAGCGAAAGACGGCAAGATCTCGCTCGACGACCTGACCGGCGGAACGTTCTCGATCTCGAACGGCGGCACTTTCGGTTCGATGTTGTCGACGCCGATCATCAACCCTCCCCAGGCGGCGATCCTCGGCGTGCATGCCACGAAAGACCGTGCGGTCGTCGAGGACGGGCAGATCGTCATCCGCCCGATGAACTACCTCGCGATGTCGTACGACCACCGCATCATCGATGGCCGCGAAGCCGTGCTCGGCCTCGTCGCCATGAAGGAAGCGCTCGAAGACCCGGCGCGTCTGCTGTTCGACATTTGATTTTTTCAGAGCCGATCTTGCCCGAGCTCTAACGCAAAGAAGCCACATGCCTCAGTCATTCGACGTCGTCGTCATCGGCGGCGGCCCCGGCGGCTACACCGCTGCCATCCGTGCGGCCCAGCTCGGCTTCTCGACCGCGTGCATCGACGACTGGGTCAACGCGAAGGGCGGCCCCGCGCCTGGCGGGACGTGCACCAACGTCGGCTGCATCCCATCGAAGGCCTTGCTGCAATCGTCGGAGAACTTCGATCTCGCCGGACACCATTTCGCGTCGCATGGCATCGGCATCGAAGGCCTGTCGATCGACGTCGCGAAGATGCTCGCGCGCAAGGACACGGTCGTGAAGCAGAACAACGACGGCATCCTGTACCTCTTCAAGAAGAACAAGATCACGTTCTTCCACGGCAAGGGCGCCCTCACCAAGGCCGGCGCCGATGGACACGAGGTGACCGTTTCCGGCGCGAAGAACGAGACGCTGACCGCGAAGCACGTGATCATCGCCACCGGTTCCAGCGCGCGTGCGCTGCCGGGGGCCGCCTTCGACGAGGCGTCGATCTTGTCGAACGACGGCGCCTTGCGGATCGGCGCCGTGCCGAAGACGCTCGGCATCGTCGGTTCGGGCGTCATCGGGCTCGAGATGGGCTCGGTGTGGCGTCGGCTCGGCGCCGACGTGACCGTGCTCGAAGCACTGCCCACTTTCCTCGGCGTCGTCGATGACCAGATTGCTGCCGAAGCCCACAAGGCGTTCACCAAGCAGGGTTTGAAGATCGAGCTCGGTATCAAGATCAGCGAGGTCAAGTCCGCTCCCACCGGTGTGAGCGTGAGTTACGCCGATGCGTCCGGCGCGCCGCAGGTGCTCGACTGCGAAAAGCTCATCGTCTCGATCGGCCGCGTGCCGAACACGGGAGGGTTGAACGGCGAGGGCGTCGGCCTGGTTCTCGACGAGCGTGGCTTCATCCAGGTCGATGACGAGTGCAGGACGAACCTGCCGAGCGTGTGGGCGATCGGCGACGTGGTGCGCGGCCCGATGCTCGCGCACAAGGCCGAAGAAGAGGCGGTAGCGGTGGCTGAACGCATCGCGGGTCAGCATGGGCACGTCAATTTCAACACCGTGCCGTGGGTGATCTACACGAGCCCGGAGATCGCGTGGGTGGGCCAGAACGAACAGCAGCTGAAGGCCGAGGGCCGCACCTACCGCGCCGGCACGTTTCCGTACATGGCGAACGGTCGGGCCCGCGCGCTCGGCGACACCACCGGCATGGTGAAGGTGCTCGCCGACGCGAAGACCGACGAGATCCTTGGCGTCCACATCATCGGCCACGCGGCTTCGGAGCTCATCGCCGAAGCGGTGATGGCGATGGAATTTCGCGCGTCGTCGGAAGATCTGGCACGCATCTGCCATGCGCACCCGAGCCTGAGCGAAGCGACCAAGGAAGCGGCGCTCGCGGTCGACAAACGCGCGCTCAACTTCTGAATGTCGCCGTGGGCGGCGTTCGCGCGCTCTACCTCGCCACGCTGGCCGAGCGCGGCTACGACCCCGACCCGGCACAGCTGCGTGCGATCGATTCGCTCGAGCGCTGCGAGAACGAGTGGATCGCGTACAAGAGCCGCCGCAGCAACGCCATCACCAAGCTGATCGCGCGGCCGCTGATCCCGCGCGGCGTCTACATGTATGGCGGGGTCGGTCGCGGCAAGAGCTTCCTGATGGATTGCTTCTTCAATGCCGTGCCGTTGCAGCGCAAGACGCGCCTTCACTATCACGAGTTCATGCGCGAGGTGCACCGCGAACTCGCTGATCTGCATGGCGTGGTCAACCCGTTGCACGAGCTCGGCAAGCGGATCGCGATGCGCTTCCGGTTGATCTGCCTCGACGAATTTCACGTCGCCGACATCGCCGACGCGATGATCCTCCATCGTCTGCTGGCGTCGCTCTTCGAAAACCGCGCGAGCATCGTCACGACATCGAACTTCAAGCCCGACGACCTCTACCCGAATGGGCTGCATCGCGACCGCGTGCTGCCGGCGATCGAGCTGTTGAAAGAAAAGCTCGAGGTCATCGGCGTCGACAACGGCACCGACTATCGACAGTCGACGCTCGCGCAAGTCGAGCTCTACCTGACGCCCGCCGACGGCGCGGCGGAAGCCGCCATGTCGGCGACCTTCCAGCGGCTTGCAGAAGCGCGCGACGAAGACCCGGTGTTGCGAATCGAGCATCGAGCCATCCTGGCGAAGCGACGTGCCGGCGGCGTGGTGTGGTTCGACTTCAAGACCCTGTGCGGAGGACCGCGGTCGCAGAACGATTATCTCGAGCTCGCGACGCAGTTCCACACCTTGCTGCTGTCAAATGTGCCGCAAATGTCGCCCCGGCTGGCGTCGGAAGCGCGGCGCTTCACGTGGCTGATCGATGTGCTCTACGACCGACGCGTGAAGCTGGTGATGTCGGCTGCCGTGTCCCCCGAAGAGCTCTATACCGAAGGCCCCCTGGCACATGAGTTCCCGCGCACCGTCTCGCGGCTGCACGAGATGCGCTCTGCGGAATTCCTCGCCGGTGCGCGCCGCGATGTCGACACCGCACTGACGTGACCCCGCCAGCGATTCGTTATCGTTCGATCATGCGGCGGCGTTTCCTCAGCACCCTTTCTTGGCTCGTCGGCCTGTGGTTCGCCGCGTTGCCGCTCTGCGCGACGGCACAGGCCTCCGACCGGGCGATCGAGAAAGCCGAGCAGGCCGAACAACGCCTGATCGAGACCGAGCGCGCGGCCGTGGAGCAACGCTTCGCGGCGCAGGAGCTCGCATGCCGTCAGCGTTTTGTCGTGAGCCCGTGCATCGAGGACGCGAAGCGGGGACGTCGTGCCTCGTTGCTGCCGCTGCGTGAACGGCAGATCGATATCGACACCGCGCGCCGCAGGCGTGCATCGGCCGAACGCAAGGAGAGCATCGCGAAGAAGGCGGCAGACGACGGGGCGAAACCCAGCGTTTCGATGTCGTCGCGCGCAGGTCGACGAGCGGCCGCTTCGACGGCGAGCGGGGCAAAAGCCGACCTTCCGTTCGCCGCACCCGTCCGAACCGCGACGCCACCGTCACCCGCGAAGCCCGTCACGCCGCATCCGCTCGAGCCGCGCATCGGCGACGAGGCGGGACACCGTGCAGCCTATGCAGATCGACAGGCCGCGGCGGCCGAACATCGGCGCGATGTCGAAGCGCGCAACGCCGAACAGGCAAAAAAGCGAAAGCCGTCGGCGCCGTTGGCTACGTCCGCGGCATCCGGCACCGGCATCGCACGATCGCCGTGATCTGCGACCGCCCGTTCGACGGCCGGCCTGAACGCCGCCCGCCACTCAGGCCAGCGCTTCGACCCTGACCAGCGCGAGCGACAGGTTGTCACCCGACCCGCGCGCCCGCTGACGCGCCTTGCCGACCAGCATTTCGGTTGCTTCGCGGGGGGGCAGCGCGTGTACGATGGCGCCGAGCTCGCGCGGCGTGAAGTAGTGCCACAGGCCATCGCTACAGCTGAGTACGCTGTCGCCAATCTCGAGCTTGCCGATGTGCTGCTGCGAGAGGGGCGGGTCCTGGAAGGTGCCGAGGCAACCTGTCAGCAGGTTCGACTGCGGGTGGTTGTTGGCTTCTTCTTCGGTGATCTGGCGTTCTTCGATCAGGCGTTGCACATACGAGTGATCGATGCTGCGCGACACCAGTTCCGCGGCACGAAAGTGGTAGAGGCGCGAATCGCCGGCGTGCACGAAATCGCAATCGCGGTTCGGACTGATCAGGAACGCGGCGACGGTGCTGTGCGGCTCTTCTTCCGAGGTGATCGCGGTGAGCTTGATCATCAGGTGCGCTTCGAGCACCAGTTGCTTCAGAGCCTCGCCCGGGTCGTCTCGGCTCGGCGCGTAGCGCTCGAAGAGCTGCTGCGCGGTGAGGATCACTTGGTCTGCGGCTTTGCGACCACCGCTCTTGCCACCCATGCCATCGGCCAGCACGCCCAGCACGCAACCGGGTATGCGGTTGTGCGGAACGATCTGCACCTGGTCTTGTTGGTAGGCCCGATCCCCCCTGTGAATACCGGTGGTGGCGGATAGGCGGTACCCCAGGCTCGCATTGCTCATACCGCAAAACTATAATCGGTCCAGCGCCGTTCCCGCCCTCGTTGGGGGGCCAAAACCGCGACATAGTCGCGAGTCGATGGATATCAACCTTCATTCGCTGCCCCGCCAATTGATCGACATGCAGATCGAGCATGCCGATCTCGACTCGTTGATCGATCGAGCCGTGACCCTGGTGCCCGATGACGACCTCACGCTGCGCCGGCTGAAGAAGCGTCGGCTGCAATTGCGTGACCGCATGTCGCGCATCGAAGCCGAGCTCGAGCCGCGCGAGCCGGCTTGACCCACGTCGAGTCACCTGGCTTGGCGAGCCGACGCGGTTCGACGCAGCCGTGAGTCCGCTTCAGCAGGCCGTCTGCGCGGCGTTCGCGAGCGACGGTCCGCTCGCGAGCGTCGACGAACATTATGTGGAACGGGCGGTGCAGGTCGAGATGGCGCTCGGGGTCGCCGGCGCGATCGACGAACGATCGGCCTTGGTGGTAGAGGCCGGCACCGGCGTCGGCAAGACCTTCGCGTATCTGGTCCCCCTCCTGCTGAGCGGTTGCCGCGCCATGCTGAGCACCGCGACCAAGACGCTGCAGGACCAGCTCTTCCTGCGCGACGTGCCGCGTCTGCGTGCGGCGCTCCGCATGCCCATCAGCGTCGCGCTGCTGAAAGGGCGCGGCAGCTATCTTTGCCTGCATCGAATGGGGCAAGCGCGCCAGTCGGTCGAGAGCAACGACCACTGGACCTTGCGCACGCTCGGCAAGATCGAACAGTGGTCGGCGAAGACGACGAGCGGCGATCTGGCCGAACTCGAAGGGCTGGATGAACGCAGCGGCGCGCTCGGCCTCGTCACCTCGACTCGCGACAACTGCCTCGGCAGCGACTGCCCCGCGTACCGCCCCTGCCATGTGATGAAGGCACGCCGCGAAGCGATGGCAGCCGACCTCGTCATCGTGAATCACCACCTGTTCTTTGCCGACATGCAGTTGCGCGACACGGGCGTGGCCGAACTGCTCCCGTCGGTCGATGTCGCGATCTTCGACGAGGCCCACCAGCTCTCCGAGGCCGGCATTGCGTTCCTCGGCACGGCCATCGGCACGTCGCAGCTGCTCGATTTCTCGCGCGACGTGCTCGGCGCCGGATTGCAGATGGCGCGTGGCCTGGCAAAGTGGCAGGAGCTCGCGGCTCAATGCGAGCAAGCGGCTCGCGACTTGCGTCTCGCGACGACCGGCTCCGCACGCGACGCGCGCTTCGCGATGAAGCTGCGCTGGAGCGATCGCGCCGGCGAGCACGATTTCGAAGCCGCACTCGAGGCTGTGAGCCTGGCCTGCGAGGCCGCCACGGCAGCTCTCGACACGGTCTCCGAACTCGCGCCCGATTTCGTGCGGCTCGCCGAGCGTGGCCGCGCGCTGGCGGAACGCTCTGCGCGTTTCCTCGAAGCTCCGCCGAACGGGCAGATCCGCTGGATCGATGTGTCGCCGCATCAGGCACGCCTGGTCGAGTCTCCGCTCGACATCCGGGCGGCCTTGCAGGTGCAGATGGCCATCGGCGCGAAGGCCTGGATCTTCACATCGGCCACCCTCGGCGACGATGCGCGACTCAGCTGGTTCACCGAGCCGGCCGGCCTCGAAGCCGCGACGACCTTGCGTCTTGGCAGTCCGTTCGACTATGGGGCGCACGCGCGCTTCTACGTGCCCCGACCATTCGCGAAGCCGGGCGAGCCGGACCACCCGGGCGCGGTCGCCGCCCTGGCGGCGCGCCTCGCACGCGCCCTCGGTGGCCGCACCTTCGTGCTGACGACGACGCTGCGCGCGTTGAAGGTGGTGGGCGAGCGCTTGCGCGAAACCTTCGACGAGGCCGATGCCGGCATCCAGGTGCTGGTGCAGGGGCAGACACCGAAGCGCCAGCTGATGCAGCAGTTCATCGGCAACCCGCGTTCGGTGCTGGTCGGGTCGCAGAGTTTCTGGGAAGGCGTCGACGTGCCGGGCGATGCGCTGCAGTGCGTGATCATCGACAAGCTGCCGTTCCCTCCACCCAACGATCCGCTCGTCGAAGCGCGAGTGAAGCGACTCGAATCCGACGGCCGCAACCCGTTCAACGACTACTTCGTCGCCGAAGCCGCGGTCTCGTTGAAGCAAGGCGCGGGTCGCCTGATCCGCAGCGAAACCGATCGCGGCCTGCTCGTGATCTGCGACCCGCGCACCCTGGGCCCGTCTTATGGCAAACGCCTGCAGCAGGCGCTGCCGCCGATGGCTAAGCTCGACTCGGAAGGCGAGGCGCTGGCTTGGCTGCTGGCGCTGGCGTCGCAACATGCGCCAGCGGCGGCCGATGCAACAGTGGCGGTGTCACCGGGTCTCGGATGACATGGGCGTGCGCCCGCGCGACACGCCCTCGCCAGCCCGCTTCAGGCCAACCGCGTCACCACAGTCGCCACCACGAACGCTTCTTTGGTGCGAGGCCGATGCCGCCGAACTCGCTGTTCGGGAAGCTCGTCTGCAACACCCGGGCCGCATCGTCGCGCAGGGTGGCGAGCCCGAGCTTGTCGTACGACTCGACGAGGATGTAGAGCGCCTCTTCGGTCGAAGGCGACCGCTGGAACTCCTGGATCGTCTGCTGCGCTCGGTTGGCCGCAGCCACGTAAGCGCCGCGCCGGTAGTAATAGCGCGCGACGTGGACTTCATAGGCCGCCAGTGCATTGACGATGTACTCGAGACGTAGGCGCGCGTCGTCGGCATAGATCGAACCAGGGAACTGGTCGACCAACTGCCTGAACGACTGGAACGAATCGCGCGAAGCCTGCTGATCGCGCTCCGCCAGGTCTTGACCGGCGTATGACCCGAGCAGCCCGAGGTTGTCGTTGAAGTTGACGAGGCCTTGAAGGTAGAGCGCGTAATCGAGCGCCGGGCTGGTCGGGTGCAGCTTCACGAAGCGCTCGAGGATCGTCGTCGCCTGCGCTTTCTCACCGACCTTCCAGCTGATGTAGGCGCGCTCCAGTTCGGCCTGTTGCGCGAGCACCGTGCCCGAAGCACGGCCTTCGAGTCGCTCGTAGAGCTTGCCGGCGCGTTCGTAGTTGCCGTTGTTGGATTCTTCGCGCGCTTCCGCGTAGAGCTTCTCGGCCGACCAGCGCGACGTGTCGTCGCCGCGATAGCTTTCGCAGCCCGACAGCACGATCAGCGATGCCGATATCACCGACACTGCTGCGGCGGCGCGTGACAAGCGGTTGCGGGTGTTTATCTGATGTGGCGCGGGGTTCGACATCCGTGTGAAGCCTTGTGCAATCGACTTCGAATTATAGAGTTGCGGTCATGACGACAGACGGAGCTGCCAAGCCAGCGATCGATGGCGCCGAGCCGCTCGACGCCGATCTCGCCGACGAGCGCGCCGACGGCGCGCCGGCCCGCGAGACACGGCACTCGACGGTCGGCGCGGCGCAACACGGTTGGCGGCTCGACAAGGCGGTGGTGTCGATGGCGGGCGAGTTCTCGCGCAATCACCTGCAGTCGCTGATCGAAGACGGCCACGTGCTGCTCGACGGCGCACGGGCGGACAGTGCCGCGAAGAAGGTCCGCGCGGGCCAGCGTCTCGACCTCACGCTGGTCGAGACGGCCGAGAGCCGCGCCTTCCAGCCCGAAGCGATCGCTATCGACGTGGTCTACGAAGACGAGCACCTGCTGGTCGTGAACAAGGCGGCCGGCATGGTCACGCATCCGGCGGCTGGCCACTGGTCGGGCACGTTGCTGAACGCGCTGCTGGGTCGACACCGCGCCTCGGCAAGCCTGCCGCGCGCGGGCATTGTTCATCGGCTCGACAAGGACACGTCGGGCCTGATGGTGGTGGGGCGCACGCTCGCCGCGGTGACGACGCTGTCGCAGGCGATCTCGCGGCACGACGTGCAGCGGGAATACCTTGCGATCGTGCACGGCTCCCTCGGCAACGCAATCGACCGCATCGAGGCGCCGATCGGTCGAGACCCGCGGTCACGGATCCGCATGGCGGTGGTCGGCGGTGGCAAGCCGGCGCGCACCGACATCGCCTGCCTCGCAGAGGGCGGCGGTTTCAGCGCGTTGCGCTGCACGCTGCACACCGGCCGCACGCATCAGATTCGCGTTCACCTGGCGACCCACCGGCACCCGCTCGTCGGCGATGCACTCTATGGCGGCGCACCGGCGCTCGGTATGACGCGACAGGCGCTGCATGCCGCCCGGCTCGCCTTCCTGCATCCGGCCAGCCGAGAACCGATGCAATTCGATGCCGAGCCGCCGGTCGATTTCGGCGCCGCCTGGCGACAGGTGCTCGAGGCCGTCGGCGACTGAACCGGGGCCGTTTGGTCCGGGGTCCAAGGCCTGGCTACAATGCGGCTATTCCTGCTCGACGCGCAGCGCGGCCACGCACGGGTTACCCGGCGACCGCCCGAACGCACCGAGACGTGAGGCACCCGCGGGCGCCACCGGCCATCAGCGAAAGCTAAGCCCCAAGTACGCCACATCGATTCGTGTGGTCCGCTGTCGCGCCTCGATCGCGTGCGGCCCCGTCGACGGCACCCAACCATCCGTTTCTGCGGACGAGGATGAAGTGAAGCCATGAAGACCCTGGATGCCAAGCGCGTCCTCGAAACCGCGCTCATCTGCGCCGGTGAACCGATGTCGCTCCGCGACTTCGGTGTGCTGTTTGCTGGCGAGCTGGCGCCCGACACGTTGCGTGGCCTGCTCGACGAGCTCGGCCGCGATTGCGAAGGTCGGGGCATCGAACTCGTCACGTTGGCCAACGGCTGGCGTTACCAGACGCGGCCCGAGATGCGCGAGCTCCTGGCTCGCCTGAGACCGGAACGGGCACCGAAGTATTCGCGCGCCGCGATGGAGACGCTCGCGATCATCGCGTACCGTCAACCGGTGACACGCGGCGACATCGAAGACATTCGCGGCGTGGCCGTGTCAAGCCAAATCGTCAAGCAGTTAGAAGATCGCGGCTGGATCGAAGCCATCGGTTATCGCGAGGCGGCGGGGCGACCCGCGTTGCTCGCGACGACCCGGCAGTTCCTCGACGACCTCGGGCTTGCCGGTCTCGACCAGTTGCCGCCGCTGGTGGCCGAAGACCTGGGGCACGGCGACGCCACGAACGCACCCCTGCTGCTCGAGCAACAGACCGATCTCATGTTCGAGAGCCTCGGAGCGACGCGTGCGCTGGCCTCGACCGCCGCCGGAGACGACGACCCTGCGGGAAGCGGCCCGCATGACGTCGAAGCCGCCACCGCATTCGATCCCGGCGCCAACGACCCCCCCGACCTTAACCCGAGCCCATCGGCTTGAATGGAACTTCGCGAATGAACGACCACGTGGATCCTGCAGCCGGACCGGACGCCGACAACCCTGTATCGACGACCGGGGAAGCCAACCCCAAGCCGGCGCGTCGCAAGCGTGCGGTCGCGGTCGAAGCGGGCGATGGCGTGACGAGCATCCACGACTCGGACACGGCGGCGACCGCACCCACCGGTGACGACGTAAGCGAGGCGGAAGTCGCTCCCAAGCCGCGCCGCAAACGCAGCACGCCGCGAGTGGACGCCGACGCCGCAGACGCGCCGACCGAGGTTGCGAGCGCCGAGGCCGAAGACGCGTCGGTTCCCGCATCGATGCCGACCGCGCGCGCCATCGATCACCCTGGTTCACCCTCGGTACCGGCGAGCCACGGCGAGCCCGTCGAACGCGAAAACGACGGCGGCAGGGTCGACTCTCAGGACGGCCATGACGGCGACGACGCCGACGAGGGCGGAGAGAGCGCCGAAGGCGGCGACGGGCCACGCAGTCGGCGCCGCAACCGCCGTGATCGCAAGCGGCGCGGTGCTCGGGTCGACGGTGACGGCGAAGCCGCTAGAGCCGGTGCGTTCGTCGGGCCACTGCAGCCGAAGCCGCCGGCGCCACAGGCCGCCGAGGTGTTCGATCAAGTCCTGTCCGGCGCGTTCGATTCCGAGGTCGACGCGCCCGATGGCGAGTCCGAGGTCGCCGACACCAAGCGCGTGCTCGCGCCCGAGCCCGAAGCGCCGAAGCTGCACAAGGTGCTCGCGCAATCCGGCATCGGCTCGCGTCGCGACATGGAAGAACTGATCGCCGACGGCTTCGTCACCGTCAATGGCGAACCGGCGCACACCGGTCAGCGGGTGTCGTTCGGGGACCAGGTGCACGTGAAGGGCAAGCCGGTGCGCTTGCGCATCGTGCCGCCGCCGCCGCGCATCATCGCGTATCACAAGCCTGTGGGCGAGATCGTCACGCACGACGACCCGCAGGCTCGCCCGACGGTGTTCCGACGCTTGCCGCGCCTGCAACAGGGCAAGTGGCAGTCGGTCGGTCGGCTCGACATCAACACCGAAGGCCTGCTGCTGTTCACGACCTCGGGTGGCCTCGCCAACCAGCTGATGCACCCACGCTTCGGCGTCGAGCGCGAGTACGCGGTGCGCGTTCTCGGCACGCTGTCGGAGAGCGATCGTGCGCAGCTGCTCGAGGGCGTCGACGTCGACGGCCAGAAAGCGCAGTTTCGTTCCATCGCCGATGGCGGCGGCGAAGGCGCGAACCATTGGTACCGCTGCGTCATCACCGAAGGGCGCAACCGCGAGGTGCGCAAGCTCTTCGATGCCGTTGAACTCACAGTGAGCCGGTTGATTCGAATCCGCTACGGCACGGTCGTGCTGCCGCATGGTCTGAAGCGGGGTGCGTGGGTCGATCTCGACGAGGCCGACATCCGCGCGATTCGTCGGCTCGCTGCCGGCGAGAGCGGCGAGGGCCAGCCGCGTCCATCGCAGGGCGGCCCGCGCCAGGGCCACGACAGCACGCGCACCGACAGCGCACGCGGCGACGACCGCCAGGGCCCTTCGCAGTCGCAGCCACGCCAACCCGGTCCGCGCAACAAGAACGATCGGCAACGTCAAGGGGGGCAAGGTCAGAACAGCGGCCCCTGGCCAGCGCAAGGCAACGGCGGACACCCGCGACCCGACGACGTCCGGCCCTCCATGGCGTCCCACGACGACCAGGAACCGCGCGGCGATCGCGACGACGACGACGACGACGATCACGGTCCGATTCCCAACCCGTTGGAGCAGACCTTCGACAAGCGCTTCGTCACGAACCCTCGGAGCCCGGCGGGCGGTCGCGGCTTCGGTCGCGGCGGCGGTGGTTTCGGTGCCGGGGGCAGCGCGCCGCTGCCCGACCCGAACCGCGGCACCGGCCCGCGACAGCCGGACCCGATGCAGACCTCGGTCGGGTACATCGGTGCCGACGCCTTTCATCGCAAGAACAAAAATCGCGGGCCGCGTGGAGGCGGCGGTGGCGCCGGTGGCTCCGGTGGTGGCGGTGGCGGTGGCGGTGGGTTCGGTGGCAACAGCAGCGGCGGTGGCTACAAGGGCGGTGGTGGCAACAACCCCGGTGGCCGCCGCGGCCGCTGACGCGACCTTCCCGAAGGTCCATCGATTCGACCCGGGTCGAGGATGTCGGCGCGACCCAGCCCCTACAATTGATGGCTTTGCCAACGCTTTCCCGGAGAACAACACAATGGCCCTCGAGCGGACCCTCTCGATCATCAAGCCCGACGCGGTCGCGAAAAATGTCATCGGCCAGATCTACGCGCGCTTCGAATCCGCTGGTCTGCGCGTCATCGCGGCCAAGATGGCGCACCTGTCGCAAGCCGACGCCGAGGCGTTCTACGCGGTGCACAAGGCCCGACCGTTCTTCAAGGATCTGGTCTCGTTCATGATCTCTGGCCCGGTGATGATCCAGGCGCTCGAAGGCGAGGGAGCAATCGCCAAGAATCGTGAGTTGATGGGCGCCACCGACCCCAAAAAGGCCGACGCCGGCACCATCCGGGCCGACTTCGCCGAGAGCATCGATGCCAACGCCGTGCACGGCTCCGACGCTGCGGAAACAGCGGCCAACGAGATCGCGTTCTTTTTCCCAGGCATGAGCATTCACAGCCGCTAACGCGGCGGAAGGCCAGGCCCGATGAACCTGCTGCAATTCGATCGAGAAGGGCTATCCACCTGGTGCGAGCAGATCGGCGAGCAGCGCTTTCGGGCGACGCAGCTGTTCCGCTGGATCCACCAGAAAGGCGCCAGCGACTTCGCATCGATGTCCGACCTGGCCAGGCCCTTCCGCGAGAAGCTCGCCGGGCTTGCTCAGGTCCGGGGCCTGCCGGTGTCGAGCGAGCAGGTGGCGCGCGACGGCACCGTCAAATGGCTTTTCGATGTCGGTGGCGGCGACGCGGTCGAGACCGTGTTCATTCCCGAGGATGGACGCGGCACCTTGTGCCTTTCGTCTCAAGCGGGGTGCGCCGTCGGGTGTCCGTTCTGCTCCACCGGCCACCAGGGCTTCAGCCGCAATCTCACGAGCACCGAAATCGTGGCGCAGCTCTGGCATGCCGAATTTGCGCTGCGTGCGCGGCTCGGCACGCCGGCTGGCGAGCGGGTGGTCTCCAACGTGGTGATGATGGGCATGGGCGAGCCGTTGCAGAACCACGCTGCGCTCGTGCCTGCCTTGCGCGTGATGCTCGACGACAACGGCTACGGCCTGTCGCGCCGCCGCGTCACCGTCTCGACATCCGGGGTCGTGCCGATGATCGACCGCCTGCGGGATGATTGCCCGGTGGCGCTCGCTGTCTCGTTGCATGCACCGAACGACGCGTTGCGCGACCGCCTGGTGCCGCTCAACCGCAAGTACCCCATCGCTGAATTGATCGCTGCTTGCAACCGATATCTCGAGAAGGCGCCGCGCGATTTCGTGACATTCGAATACTGCATGCTCGACGGCGTGAACGACAGCGATGAACTAGCGAACGAACTGGTTCGATTGGTGCGCGGTTCAGGCCGGCATGGCCACGACGCGATCGCGTGCAAGATCAACCTGATCCCGTTCAATCCGTTTCCGGAGTCCGGACTGCTGCGCTCGCCTGCCGCTCGTGTGGCCGCATTTGCGCAAGTCCTGCAGGACGCCGGGCTCGTCACGACCGTGCGGCGCACCCGGGGCGACGACATCGCGGCCGCTTGCGGGCAGCTCGCAGGCGAGGTGCAAGACCGCACCAGGCTGCATGAACGTCAGTCGTCGGCACCGATCACCATCCATCGCGGCGCCGGCGCGACCAGCGCGGCGGCAAGACCATCGACCGCACCCGGAAGGCTCCCATGACGACGATCGGGCTGGCATCGGTTCGCCGGGCCTTCACGGCATCGCGAACCCGCCGTGCGGCCGGTTGCGGGCTCTTGCTGTGTCTCGTCGCCTGTTCAACGACGACCACGAACCAGGTCAACAACGACCCGAAGGAGCGTCTCACCGCGTCCGACGAATCCGATGCCACGCGGCGCGCGCGGACACGCATGGAACTCGCGACCGCCTACTTCAGCCGCAATCAGATGACGACTGCGCTCGACCAGGTCAAGATCGCCATCGCGGCCGATCCGCTCTACGCGCAGGCTTTCAACCTGCGCGGCCTGATCTATGCCAACCTCGGCGACATCGGGCTCGCAGAAGAAAGCTTCAAACGCGCACTGCAAATCGCGCCGCGCGATGCCGATGCGATGCACAACTACGGTTGGTTCCTGTGCCAGCAGAAGCGATACCCCGAAGCGACTGTGTTCTTCAACCAGGCGCTGGCGGTTCCTCAGTACCGGGACGCCTCTCGCACCTTGCTCACGCAAGGCGTTTGCCAATCGTTCGCCGGCCAACTGGCCGAAGCCGATGCGACGCTCAGCCATGCTTTCGAGAACGACCCGAGCAACATCAACATCGCGGTCAACCTGTCGCAGGTCCTGTACGAGCGCGGAGAATTCGAGCGCGCGCGCTTCTACGTGCGTCGCGTCAATGCGCAACGCGAGACCTCCACCGCGCAAACGCTGTGGCTGGCCGCCCGGATCGAAATGAAGCTCGGCAACCGCCAGGGCGCTTCCGAGCTCGGTACCCAACTGAGCAATCGGTTCCCCGACTCGCGCGAGGCGGCCGCCTATTCGCGTGGTCGATTCGATGACTGAGAGCGCCGACGCATCGACCGGCTTCGTCGGCCTGACCGGCGACCTCACTGCCGGACGCTTGCTGCGTGAAGCACGCCAGGCGCAGGGGTTGCACATCGCGGCGCTCGCCACGTCGATCAAGGTCGCTCCGAAGAAGCTCGAGTTGCTCGAGTCCGATCGTGTCGACGAGCTGCCCGATGCGGCGTTCACCCGCGCGCTGGCGCAAACGGTGTGCCGCGCGCTGAAGATCGATCCGGCGCCGGTCCTCAAGTTGTTGCCCTCTGTCAGTGACCGCCGACTGGAGAGCGTCGGCGAAGGCTTGAACACGCCGTTTCGCGACCGACCCGGCCAGATCGTGCCCAACGACTGGAGCATGCTGCGCAGCCCCGCGGTGTGGGGACCGTTGCTCGTGATCCTGTTCGCGCTGGCGATCTGGCTGGCGCCGGCAGGTCTTTTGGAACGCTCGGCATCCGGCATCGGTGCAGCGCGAGAAAGTGCCGGTGCCGCGCCGGCGCCGACCTTGTTCAACGCTAGCAACGGCAGCGCAACGCCTCCGTTGACCGATGCGCCCGGCGGCGGCGGGTCGTTGCCTGTGGCGGCGCCAAGTGTCCTTTCAGCGGGCGTTTCCGCGAGCGCGACCGAGGCTGCCGACACGCCGCCTTCGACGCCTGCACCGATCAGCATTCCCGGGCCCGCAAGTGCATCGACGGCGCTGGCCACCGCCAGTTTGCTGCAACTTCGCACCACGGCGGCTTCCTGGGTCGAGGTCACCGACGCGCGCGGCCGGTCGCTGCTCGCGCGCCTGCTGCAGCCGGGCGAAGCGATCGCTGTCGATGGCGCGACGCCGCTCAAGGTGCGCATCGGCAACGCCTCGGGAACCGAACTGTCGTTCCGCGGGCAACCGCTGTCACTGGCGTCACACACCCGAGACAACGTGGCTCGACTCGATTTGAAGTGAGCATGCCCATGACCCACGACACGACTCCGATGACCGTCCACGCCGACGCAGGGCGCGATGGTGCAGAAGCCGGCTTGATGCGCTCTTCGATGCACGATGCCGTCGAGCCCGCTAAACCCGCGCCGCGCCGGTCAATCCAGGTGCCCGTGCGCTGGGGCTCGCGCGTGGTGACTGTCGGCGGCGACGCGCCGGTGCGCGTGCAGTCGATGACCAACACCGACACGGTCGATGCCGTTGGGACGGCGATTCAGGTGAAGGAACTCGCGATCGCCGGCTCGGAAATGGTGCGCATCACCGTCAACACGGCGGAGGCTGCCGCTGCGGTGCCGTACATCCGCGAGCAGCTCGACCGGATGGGCATCGACGTGCCGTTGATCGGCGACTTCCATTACAACGGCCACCGCCTGCTTGCCGATCACCCCGACTGCGCGATCGCGCTTAGCAAGTACCGCATCAATCCGGGCAACGTTGGCAAGGGCGACAAGCACGACCGACAGTTCGCGCAGATGGTCGAGATCGCGGCGCGCCACGACAAGGCGGTTCGCATCGGCGTCAACTGGGGCAGCCTCGACCAGGAGCTCCTCACGTCGATGATGGACGAGAACGCCTCGCTGGCAGAGCCGCAGCCGCCGCAGCAGGTCATGTACCGCGCAATCATCGTCTCGGCGTTGCAATCGGCGCGCCTCGCCGAGGAAGTGGGCCTCGCGCGCGACCGGATCATCCTGTCGTGCAAGATGTCGGGCGTGCAGGATCTGATCAGCGTCTATCGGGCACTCGCGAAACGCTGCGACTACGCGCTCCACCTCGGCCTCACCGAGGCCGGCATGGGGACCAAAGGCACGGTCGCATCGACGGCTGCACTCGCGGTGTTGCTCCAGGAAGGCATCGGCGACACGATCCGCGTCTCGCTCACGCCGCAACCCGGCGAGGCACGCACGCAAGAGGTCGTGGTCGCGCTCGAGATCCTGCAGGCACTCGGCCTCAGGGCGTTCAACCCGAGCGTCACCGCGTGCCCGGGCTGCGGCCGCACGACCAGCACCACGTTCCAGGAAATGGCCAAGCAGATCGACGATTTCCTGCGCGCACAGATGCCGGTGTGGCGGAAACGCTATCCGGGTGTCGAGAACCTCAAGGTCGCGGTCATGGGATGCATCGTCAACGGGCCCGGCGAGAGCAAGCACGCCGATCTCGGCATCAGCTTGCCGGGCACCGGCGAAGCGCCCGCTGCACCGGTTTTTATCGATGGCCAGAAGGCGCTTACGCTGCGCGGCGAGAACATTGCGCGCGAATTCCAGGCGTTGGTCGAGAACTATATCGAGACCCGCTTCGGCGACGGTGTGACCTCGCACGAGGCAGAGCTTCTATCGTGATCGCGTGACCGCACGGCACCGAGCGCAGCCTGCCGCCCTCCAGGCGGTCAAGGGCATGAACGACATCCTGCCGCCCGACTCGGCGCGGTGGGAGTGGTTCGAGGCCAAGGTGCGCGCTTTGATGGCACGCTACGGATACCAGAACGTGCGCACGCCCATCGTCGAACCGACCGCACTCTTCGTGCGCGGCCTCGGCGAGGTGACCGACATCGTCGAGAAAGAGATGTATTCCTTCGACGACGCGATGAACGGCGACCGCCTGACGCTGCGTCCGGAAGCCACCGCCGGCATCGTGCGCGCGATGGTCGAACACAACACGCTCTACAACGGCCCCCTTCGCGTGTGGTCGAACGTGGCGCTCTTTCGCCACGAGAGGCCGCAGAAAGGCCGCTATCGGCAGTTTCATCAGATCGATGTCGAGGCGCTCGGATTCCGTGGGCCAGACGTCGATGCCGAACAGATCCTGATGTGCCGCGCGCTGCTGCGTGACCTGGGCCTCACGGACCTGCATGTCCGCCTCGAGCTCAACAGCCTCGGACAACCGGCGGAGCGGTTGGCGCATCGCGCTGCGTTGATCACGCACTTCGAACGCCATGCCGATGCGCTGGACGCCGACGCCCGGCGACGGCTGCACAGCAACCCGTTGCGCATCCTCGACAGCAAGAACCCGGCGATGCAGGTGATCGTCGAGGCAGCGCCGCAGTTGATGGACTTCCTGGGCGCCGATTCGCTCGCGCACCTGCAAGCCGTGCGCAGCGCGCTCGATGTGGTCGGCCTCGCTTATCGCATCAACCCGCGCCTGGTGCGCGGCATGGACTACTACAACCTCACGGTCTTCGAGTGGACGACCGAACTGCTCGGCTCGCAAGGCACGGTCTGCGGCGGGGGCCGCTACGACGGCCTGTTCGAGCAGCTCGGCGGCAAGCCCACGCCGGCGGTCGGCTGGGGCATGGGCGTCGAGCGCATGCTGCTGATGCTCGAAGCCGTCGGCATCGGCGTACCGGCGAGCGCGCCGCAGGTCTACGCGATCGTTCCGAGCGTCGACGCGATGAGCGCCGCGGTCACGGCCTGCGAATCGTTGCGAGCCGAGGGCGTGTCGGTGCTGATGCACGCGGCTGGCGCCGAGAGCTGGGGCAGCGTGAAAGCGCAATTCAAGCGTGCCGATTCGAGCGGTGCGGCCTTCGCGCTGATCTTCGGTGCGGAAGAACTGGCCAGGGGCGAGGTTTCAGTGAAACCGCTGCGAGACGCCGCGCTTGCGCAGCAGTGCATCGCGCTCAGCGCTGTGGCCGCTTGGGGCCGCACCGTCATCGACGCATAATCCGCGGTTTCGCGCCGCTCGCACGGTTCGCCCATTGGGCTCGACGCGCCGAGCCATCGTCCGGTCCGACTGCCCGTCTCCAACTCCCGACCTTCATGGCCAGCCATCTCGACCTCGAAGAACAAGAACAGCTCGACCAGCTCAAGGCTTTCTGGGCTCGCTACGGCAACCTGATCGCCTGGCTGCTGATCGTCGTGCTGGCGGCCTATGCGGGTTGGAACGGTTGGAACTACTGGCAGCGCGACCAAGGCGTGAAGGCCGGCTCGATGTACGACGAGCTCGAGAAGTCGGCGGCGGCCGGCGATGCCGCGCGCGCCGCACAGGTGTTCAACGACATGAAGTCGCGTTATGCGGGCACCTCGTACACCGCGCAGGGCGGCCTGCTGGCGGCCAAAGTCGCTTTCGAGAAGGGTCAGCTCGACCTCGCGCGCGCAAACCTGGCGTGGGTCGCCGAGAACGCGTCGGAAACCGAGTACCGGACGGTGGCCAAGCTCCGCCTCGCCGGCATCTTGCTCGACGACAGGAAGTTCGACGATGCTCTGAAGGCTCTCGACGGCCACACATCGCCAGAGTTCGTGGCGCTCGTCGACGATCGTCGGGGCGACATCTACCAGGCCGCCGGCAAGTTGCCCGAAGCGAAGGCGGCTTACTTGAAAGCGTGGACGGCGATGGATCCGAAGATCACCTATCGCCGCTTGATCGAAGCGAAGCTTGGCGTCCTCGGCGCTGCGCCACCGGCGTCCGCCGCCTCCGGCGTGGAGAAGAGCCGATGACGATGCGTCGCCTTGCATGTGTGGCCGCGGCGATCGTCGGGGCGATCGGCATCTCGGGGTGCGGCACCGACCGTCCGAAGCCGCAGCCGCTTGCGCCCGTGGCGCAGAAGATCGAGGCCAAGGAGCTGTGGAAGCTGAGCTTTGGATCGGTGCAGTTTCCGCTCGCACTGGCCGTCAACGGCAACACCATCACGCTGGCGACGACGGGCGGTGATGTTGCCGCGATCGACGTCGAAACCGGCCGGGAGCTCTGGCGCGGCCATGTCGATGCGAAATTGAGCGCCGGCGTGGGCAGCGACGGCAACACCGCCGCCGTGGTTACGCGCGACGGCGAACTGGTCGCCCTCGCGTCCGGCGGCAAGGTCAAGTGGAAGAAGATGCTGATCGGGCGCGTCGCGACAGCGCCGCTGGTCGCGGGCGAGCGCATCTTCGTGCTGGGCATTGATCGCACCGTGCAGTCGTTCGACGCCGAGACCGGGCGACTGCTGTGGACCGCGCAGCGCCCGGGTGACGCGCTGACACTCGCGCAGGGCGGCGTGCTGGGGGCTTACCGTGATTCGCTGATCGTCGGCCAGGGCCCGCGCATGGCCGCGCTCGATCCGAACAACGGCAGCGTGCGCTGGGAGGTGGTGATCGGCAGCCCGCGTGGCGCCAACGAACTCGAACGCCTCGCCGATCTCGTCGGTCCGGCAACCCGCATCGGCGATTTCATCTGCGCACGTTCGTTCCAGGCGGCGGTCGGCTGCATCGACGCGTCGCGTGGCGTGGCCGTGTGGACCAAGACCGTCGGCGGCACCGACGCCATCGCCGGCGATGCACAGACCGTGTTCGCGGCCGACGCCAACGACCGCATGTCGGCGTGGCGCACCGCGACCGGAGAGGTCGTCTGGACCTCCGAGGCGCTGCAATACCGCCAGTTGAGCGCTCCCGCTGTCACCGCGGGCTCGGTCGTCTACGGCGACAACGACGGCACGCTGCACTGGTTCACGCGCGACCGCGGCATCTCGCAGCTGCGCCTCAACACCGACGGCAGCCCGATTCAGATCAAGCCGCTCGTGATCGGCACGACGCTGGTCGTCGTGACGCGCTCGGGCAACGTGTACGCGTTCCGCACGCCCTGAGCCGCGCGCCGAGGTGAGCCTGCGATGAAACCCGTCATCGCGATCGTCGGCCGACCGAACGTCGGCAAGTCGACGCTCTTCAACCGCATGACGAAATCGCGCGACGCGATCGTTGCCGACTTCGCCGGCCTCACGCGCGACCGCCACTACGGCGACGGCCTGAGCGGCGAGCACGAGTTCATCGTCGTCGACACCGGTGGTTTCGAACCGACGAGCACCGGCGGCATCGTCAAGGAGATGGCGAAGCAGACGCAGCAGGCAGTGGCCGAGGCCGACGCGGTGATCTTCGTCGTCGACACGCGAAGCGGCCCCACCGGGCAAGACCACGACATCGCGCGTTACCTGCGTGTCTCCGGCAAGAAGATCATCCTCGCCGCCAACAAGGCCGAAGGCATGAGCGAGTCGCCGCTCGTGGCGGAGTTCTACGAACTCGGGCTCGGCGAACCGAACCCGGTCTCTGCGGCGCATGGCCAGGGCATCAAGAGTTTGACCGAAGCCGCCCTCGAGGGCTTCGTGTTTCCCGAAGACGGCGAGCCGCAGGACACGACCGATGGCCCGATCAAGCTCGCAGTCGCAGGCCGCCCCAACGTCGGCAAGTCGACGCTTATCAACACTTGGCTCGGCGAGGAGCGTCTGATCGCGTTCGATCAGCCCGGCACCACCCGCGACGCCATCAGCGTGCCGTTCGAACGCGGCGGCGTGAAGTTCGAACTCATCGACACCGCGGGCCTGCGCCGGCGCGGCAAGGTGTTCGAGGCGGTCGAGAAGTTCTCGGTCGTCAAGACACTGCAGGCGATCACCGAAGCCAACGTCGTCCTGCTGCTGCTCGACGCCACGCAGGGCGTGACCGACCAGGACGCTCACATCGCCGGCTACATCCTGGAGAGCGGTCGCGCGGTGGTGCTTGCCGTCAACAAGTGGGACGCGGTCGACCTTTACCAGCGCCAGACGCTGGAGCGCTCGATCGAGCAACGACTGCCGTTTCTTCGCTATGCGCCGGTCATGAACATCTCCGCGCTGAAGCGCCAGGGCCTCGGCCCGGTGTGGATGGCGATCGCCGATGCGCATGCGTCGGCGATGCGCAAGATGCCGACACCGGTCCTGACGCGTCTGCTGGTCGAAGCCGTCGAACACCAGGCTCCGAAGCGGGCAGGCGCCTTCCGACCAAAGCTGCGTTATGCGCACCAGGGCGGCATGAACCCGCCCATCATCATCATCCATGGCAACTCGCTCGAGCACGTGACCGATTCGTACAAGCGCTTCCTCGAGGGGCGTTTTCGCGCCCATTTCAAGCTCACCGGCACGCCGTTGCGAATCGAGTTGCGCTCGTCGAAAAACCCGTTCAGCGAGCGCCGCGAATGACATGCCCTCACGCCTTGTCGCGCCGACCTCGTGTGTTAACGTTTCCCGCTTCTTTCTCCACGTCACGGAGTTCACGTGAGCAACAAAGGGCAACTTCTACAAGACCCGTTTCTGAACCTCCTTCGCAAGGAGCACGTTCCGGTTTCGATCTACCTCGTCAACGGCATCAAGCTGCAAGGTCACATCGAATCGTTCGACCAGTACGTGGTGCTTCTCCGCAACACGGTCACGCAGATGGTCTACAAGCACGCCATCTCGACGGTGGTGCCGGGCAGGGCGGTGAACTTTCAGGCTTCCGAGCCGACCGAGCAGGCTTGAGCCGGCCCGTGTCCGCCGGGCCGCGTGTCGATTGAGCGCGCCTGATCATTCTTGGGTCGGCACGGCCACGCCGGCGCGCGCGATCCTCGTCGGCGTCGACTTCGGTCGCAACGCCTCGTTCGATGCGTCGCTCGATGAACTCGCATTGCTCGCGGAATCGGCCGGCGACGTCGCGGTCGCGCGCGTGATCGCGCGCCGCAAGGCACCCGACGCAGCGCTCTTCGTCGGCTCGGGCAAGGCCAATGAGATCCTCGAGCTCGTGAAGGCGCACGAGGCTGAAGCGGTGCTCTTCGACCAGGCGCTGTCGCCCGCGCAGCAACGCAACCTCGAGAAGCACCTCGGCGTCGCGGTGGCCGATCGCACGATGCTGATCCTCGAGATCTTCGGCGAACGCGCGAAAAGCCACGAGGGCAAGTTGCAGGTCGAGCTCGCCCGGCTGCAATACCTGTCGACGAGGCTGGTGCGGCGCTGGAGCCATCTCGAGCGACAGCGTGGCGGCATCGGCAACCGCGGCGGCCCGGGTGAAGCGCAGATCGAGCTCGACCGGCGCATGATCGGCGAGCGCATCAAGAGCACGAAGAAGCAGCTCGAGCGCGTGAAGAAGCAGCGCCAAACGCAGCGCCGCGCACGTGAGCGCAACCAGACCTTCAGCGTGTCGCTGGTCGGCTACACCAACTCGGGCAAGTCGACGCTCTTCAACCGGCTTGTCAACGCCCAGACGTACGCCGCCGATCAGTTGTTCGCCACGCTCGACACCACGACGCGGCAATGGCATCTCGACGGCGTGTCGAGATCGGTCTCGCTCTCCGACACGGTCGGCTTCATACGCGAACTGCCGCACAAGCTTGTCGAGGCGTTCGAGGCGACCTTGCAGGAAGCGAACGACGCCGACGTGCTGCTTCACGTGGTCGATGCCGCCAACCCCGACCTGCTCGGCCAGATGAGCGAGGTCGAGCGCGTGCTCGCCGAGATCGGCGCGGCCGATCTGCCTCGGGTTCTGGTCTACAACAAGATCGATCTGTTCGACGACGCTGCGCGCCCACGCACGCTCCGCGACGAGATCGAGATCGGCGACGCGCGCCGCGTGCCGCGCGTGTTCATGAGCTCCAGAACGGGCGAAGGCCTGGACGGGCTGAAGGCGCTGCTGGCAGAGATGGCTGGCGCGCGCGAGTCGCGCGGCTTGAACTGGCCCGCGGCAACCCCACATGACGCCGACGCCGCCCTGCCGCTGTCAGCCGCCGCCGACGACTCGGCTCTGTCCGTGCCCCGTACCGGCACCTTCCATTCGACCCCATGACCATGCGCGTCTTCCCCCACCCGATCGACGCCCGCGACCATCTGCTCCGCGATGCGTCGCGCGCGGGCATCGCCCTGCTGCTCGCGCTGGTGTCAGGCGTGTCGCGCGCAGCTTCTCGGCGGCCCGATCCGATGCTCGCAAATGAAGGCCCGCCCGATCTCGATGAGTTGTGGCGCGACTTCAATCGCAAGCTGAGCGGCCTGTTCGGCGGCAAGGGCGGGTCGCGACGACCCGCGCCCGATGGCGGCGGCAGCGGCGGGCCCAACTTCCAGCCCAATATGCGCAGCGCGGGCGTGGGTGCGGCGTTGATCGCCGGTTTGCTGGTGCTGGTCTGGATCGGCAGCGGTCTTTTCATCGTGCAGGAGGGCGAGCAGGCTGTCGTGACGACATTTGGCAAGTACAGCCGCACCGTCGACGCCGGCGTCAATTACCGCGCGCCGTACCCGTTCCAGGCGCACGAGACCGAGAAGGTCACGCAGTTGCGCTCGGTCGAAGTCGGCAAGTCCACCGTCAATCCCGCGACCGGTCTGCGAGATTCGTCGATGCTCACGCAAGACGAGAACATCGTCGACATCCGCTTCGCTGTGCAGTACCGCCTGAAAGACCTGAGGGCGTTCCTGTTCGAGAACCAGTTGCCGGAGCCGGCCGTCATTCTCGCGGCCGAGTCGGCGGTGCGCGAGATCATCGGCAAGACCAAGATCGATTCGGTGCTCTATGAAGGGCGTGACGCGATCGCGCCCGGCCTGGTGAAATCGATCCAGGCGCAACTCGACCGCCTCAACGCGGGCATCCTTGTCGTCAATGTCAATGTGCAGAGCGTCAATCCGCCCGAGCAGGTTCAGGCGGCTTTCGACGACACCCTGAAGGCCGGGCAGGACGGCGACCGCTTGAAGAAGGAAGGACTGGCCTACGCGAGCGATGTCATTCCGAAGGCGCAGGGCGAAGCCGCACGCCTTCGCGAACAGGCCGAAGGGTACAAGGCCACCGTCGTCGCCCAGGCGACGGGTGATGCGGAGCGCTTCAGCCGCGTGCTGGTCGAGTACCAGAAAGCGCCCGCCGTGACGCGCGACCGCATCTACCTCGACACGATGAGGCAGGTGTATTCCAACGTCACCAAGGTGATGATCGATGCGCGAAACAACAGCACCTTGCTCAACCTGCCGCTCGACAAGTTGATGCAGCAGCTGTCCGCGGGAAGCGCGCCCGCGACGGCCGCTTCCGCAAACCCGCCGGCACCGACCACGCCGCCCGATGCGGCATCACCGAGCACGGGCTCGGTCGACATTCGCTCGCGCGACAACCAGCGCAGCCGCGAGCGCGAACAACGCTGATCAGAAAGAAAACAATGAACCGGCTCGGATTCGCGATCGTGGGCGTGCTGCTGGTCTTGATGCTGGCGTCGTCGATGTTTTTCGTCGTCGACCAGCGCAAGGTGGCCGTCGTCTACTCGTTTGGTGAGATCAAGGACGTGGTGCAGGAGCCCGGCCTGAAATTCAAGCTCCCGACGCCCTTGCAGACCGTGGTGTTCCTAGACCGCCGCATCCAGACGCTCGACAGTCAGGAGGCGAAGGCGATCTTCACGGCCGAGAAGAAGAGTCTGGTCATCGACTGGCTGGTCAAGTGGCGCATCGTCGACGCGAAGCAGTTCATCCGCAACATCGGCACCAAAGAGTCCAATCTCGAGTTGCGTCTCACGTCGGTCGTGCAGACGGCATTCAACGACGAAGTGACGAAGCGCACGATCGGCGAAGTGCTCTCGACCGGACGAGACAAGGTCGTCACGGATGTGCGCGGGCGCCTTCTCGACGACGCGAAATCGTTCGGCATCGAGATCCTCGACGTGCGCATCAAGCGCGTCGATTTCGTCGCCGCCATCAGCGAGTCGATCTACAGCCGGATGGTTGCCGAGCGCAAGCAGGTGGCCAACCAGCTGCGCGCGACCGGCAGCGCCGACAACGAGAAGATCAAGGCCGATGCCGATCGTCAGCGCCAGGTGATCGTCGCCGAGGCTTATCGAGACGCCGAGAAGGTGAAAGGCGACGGTGACGCCAAGGCCTCTGCCATCTTTGCCGACGCGTTCGGCCGCGATCCGCAGTTCGCACAGTTCTATCGGAGCCTCGACGCGTATCGCGGCACCTTTCGCAACAAGTCTGACGTGATGGTCATCGACTCGAGCAACGACTTCTTCAAGGCGATGCGCGGCGCCATTGCTGCACCGGCGGCCGCCGCAGCGCCGCGCAGGTAAACGCGTTGGGGCGTCCGGGGTTCTGGGAAGTCGCGGGTGCCGCGCTCGGCTTGCTGTTGATCGTCGAGGGCCTGTTGCCTTTCGCGAGCCCGCCGTTCTGGCGCCGAGTGTTCGCCTACGCGGTGCGCCTTACCGACGCGCAATTGCGCATCCTCGGTCTGGCGAGCATGCTGGCCGGCTTGGTGATGATGGCGGTCTTCCTGCCGTGAGAGCCCCGTTTCCCGAACCGGGCGCCGCGACGCGACCCGTACAATTCCCGTTTTAATTAAGCGCGCTTTCGAATGTCATCTGCTTGGCTCTTGCCCGAGCACATTGCCGATGTCTTGCCATCGGCGGCACGGCACATCGAGGCGCTACGCCGCGGCTTGCTCGACACGGCCGCGAATCACGGCTTCGAGCTCGTGATCCCGCCGCTGCTCGAGCACATCGAATCGTTGTTGTCGGGCGCGGGTCATGCACTCGACCTGCAGACCTTCAAGCTCGTCGATCAGTCGAGCGGACGCACGCTCGGCCTGCGCGCCGACATCACGTCGCAAGTCGCCCGCATCGACGCGCACTTGTTGAACCGCGACGACGTCGTACGGCTCTGCTATTGCGGCCCGGTGTTGCACGCGCGCGTCTCGGGCATCAGCGCGACACGCGAGCCGTTGCAGTTCGGCGCCGAGATCTACGGCGAAGCAGGCCTGGCGGCCGACATCGAGGTGATGGATCTTGCGCTCGAATCGCTGTACACGGCCAAGCTCGGGCGTCTGGTGTTTGACTTCGCCGATGCGCGCATCGTGCGCGGTGTCCTCGCCGGCGTGCCGGTCGATCTGGGGGTGCTCGATCAGGTCTATGCCGCGCTCGAAAGCAAGGACGCGCCGACCTTGCGGGAGGTGTCTAAAACTTTTCCAGCGCCAGCGCGGAGCGGGCTGCTCTCGCTGGTGTCGCTCTACGGCGGGCTCGACGTGCTTGCCGCGGCGCGACGCGAACTGCCTTCCCGCCCGACCATCCGGGCGGCGCTCGACGACCTCGAACGCCTTGCCGCCCACGCCGCCCGGCGTGACGACGGCGTCGAGGTGGGGTTCGATCTCGCCGATCTTTCGGGTTACGCGTACTACAGCGGTGCCCGTTTCGCGGTGTATGCCGAAGGCTCCAGCGACGCGATCGCGCGCGGTGGTCGCTACGACGAAGTCGGTGCGGTCTTCGGTCGCAATCGGCCGGCCGTCGGCTTCAGCCTCGATGTGAAGCAGCTCGCGGCACTGCCCACGCCATCTTCTGCGCGCGTCGGCACAACGATGTGACGCCACCCGTGGACAGCATGAACACGATCGCCCTTCCTCTGACCTCGTTGCCCGCGCGCGGCAAGACCGGCCGCAATGTCGTCGTCGTCGGCACGCAGTGGGGTGATGAAGGGAAGGGCAAGGTCGTCGATTGGCTCACAGACCACGCGCAGGCGGTGGTGCGCTTCCAGGGCGGCCACAACGCCGGCCACACGCTGGTGATCAAGGGGGTCAAGACGGCCCTGCAACTGATCCCGTCGGGTGTGATGCGCGATGGCGTCGCGTGCTACATCGGCAACGGGGTGGTGGTTGATCCGGTCCATCTTCTCGCCGAGATCGCTCGGCTCGAAGCGATGGGCGTCGATGTGCGCTCGCGGCTTTTCTTGAGCGAGTCATGCCCGCTGATCCTGCCGTTCCACGTGGAGGTCGACAAGGCGCGCGAGATGCGTCGCGAGACCAGCGGCGTCGGCAAGATCGGCACCACTGGCAAGGGCATCGGCCCGGCCTACGAAGACAAGGTCGCGCGGCGCGCGTTGCGCGTGCAGGACTTGAAGCATCCGGAACGCTTCGCGAACAAGCTGCGGGAACTGCTGGAGCTGCACAACGCGGCGTTGACCGGTGTGCTTCACGGCCAGGCACTCGAGTTCCAACCGATCTACGAGCTGGCCATGAAAGCCGCCGATGCGCTGAAGCCGCTCATGGCTGACGTGGGTTACGCGCTGCACCAGGCCAACCATGCGGGCGCGAACATCCTCTTCGAAGGCGCGCAGGGCACCCTGCTCGACATCGACCACGGCACCTATCCGTATGTCACGTCCAGCAACTGCGTGGCCGGCAACGCGTCGGCGGGCTCCGGCGTCGGCCCCGATGCGTTGCACTACGTGCTCGGCATCACCAAGGCCTACACCACCCGCGTCGGTGGCGGCCCGTTCCCGACCGAACTGCCGATGGAGGTGCCGGGAACCGTCGGCCATCACCTGTCGACCGTGGGCCAGGAACGCGGCACCGTGACCGGTCGACCCCGTCGCTGCGGTTGGCTCGACGCCGCGGCGCTGAAGCGCGCCATCATCATCAACGGCGTGTCGGGCCTTTGCATCACGAAACTCGACGTGCTCGACGGTCTCGACGAGATCAAGGTCTGCGTCGGCTACGAGCTGGCCGGCCGGCGCGTCAATATCTTGCCGCTCGACGCCGACGACATCGCCGCTTGCGTCCCCATCTACGACACCTTCGAAGGATGGCAGGACACGACCTTCGGCGTCACCGATTGGAGCGCCTTGCCGCGCAACGCGCGGCGCTACCTCGAGCGCGTACAAGGCTTCATCGGCGCGCCGATTGACATGGTGTCGACCGGCCCCGACCGCGACCACACCATCGTGCTGCGCCACCCGTTCGAAGCGCGCGCCACCCCCTGAATCGACCGGACCTGCAACCCCCATGTTGACCGACGACGGCAAACACCTTTACGTCTCCTGGGACGAGTACCACATGCTGATCGAGCGCCTGGCGCTCAAGATCCATGCGTCCGGCTGGCAGTTCGATCAGATCCTGTGCCTCGCTCGAGGGGGCATGCGGCCCGGCGACGTCATCTCTCGCGTGTTCGACAAGCCACTGGCGATCATGTCGACCAGCTCTTACCGCGCGGAGGCCGGCACCATCCAGGGCCGGCTCGACCTGGCCAAGTACATCACGATGCCGAGGGGCGAGCTTGCCGGCCGGGTGCTGCTCGTCGACGATTTGTCCGATTCCGGCGTCACGTTGCGCGCGGTCGTCGATCGCTTGCGCGGCATGCCGTCTATCAGCGAATTGCGCTCGGCGGTGATCTGGACCAAGGGCGTTTCGAGCTACACGCCGGACTATTACGTCGAACTGCTGCCCTCGAGCCCATGGATCCACCAGCCGTTCGAAGAGTACGACGACCTTCGGCCCGATGGCCTCGCGAAGAAGTTCGTCATCTGAACATGAAGATCCGGCGCCGCATGCGCGATCGCAAGCAACAAAACGGCGCCGACGGGACCCTGAATTGAAAAAGCCCGCCGAAGCGAGCTCATCAAAACCTGGTGCCCGGGAAGGGACTCGAACCCCCACACCTTGCGGCGTACGGACCTGAACCGTATGCGTCTACCAATTCCGCCACCCGGGCCATTCAGGAAGGTCGGCACTTTAGCATCAAAGCACACCCATTGAAGAACACCTATCCCGCCCCGACCGAACTCTCGACCGAGGTCGAAGGCATCGTCCAGGGCCACCGCGACGGCCACGGTTTCGTGGTCCGTGAAGGCACCGCCGCCGACCTTTATTTGTCGCAACAGGAAATGCGCGGCGTGTTGCACCGCGACCGCGTGAAGGCGCGCATCGTGCGCCACGACAAGAAGGGAAGGCCGGAAGGGCGCGTGCTCGAGATTCTCGAACGCAAGAAGGCGCCGATCATCGGCCGCCTGCTGCAAGAAGGCGGCGTTTGGCTCGTCGCGCCGGAAGACAAGCGCTATGGGCAGGACATCCTGATCCCGCGCAACGCCACGGCCAGCGCCGTCGCTGGCCAGGTGGTGGCGATCGAGCTGACCGAACCGCCGTCGATGCACTCGCAGCCGGTCGGCCGCGTCACCGAAGTGCTGGGCGAGATCGACGACCCCGGCATGGAGATCGAGATCGCGGTACGCAAGTACGAAGTGCCGCATCGGTTCTCCGAGGCAACGCTCGCACAGGCCACCGCGCTGGCCGAGAAGGTCACGGCCGCCGATCGCAAGGGTCGGGTCGACCTGACCGACGTCGCGCTGGTCACCATCGACGGCGAAGACGCGCGCGATTTCGACGACGCCGTCTACAGCGAACCCGCGAAGATCGGCCGCGTGAAAACGGCGAATGGCTGGCGGCTCATCGTCGCCATCGCTGACGTGAGCCATTACGTGAAGTCGGGCGAGCCGCTCGACATCGACGCCTACGAGCGCGCCACCTCAGTCTATTTTCCGCGCCGCGTCATTCCGATGCTGCCCGAAAAACTCTCGAACGGCCTGTGCTCGCTGAACCCGAACGTCGAACGACTGGCGATGGTCTGCGACATGCTGATTACCGCCACCGGAGACGTGCACGCATACCAGTTCTACCCGGCGATCATCAACTCGCACGCGCGCTTCACGTACACCGAGGTCGCGGCCGTTCTCGGCAACACACGGGGCCCGGAGGCGTCGAAGCGAAAGGAGCTGGTGCCGCACCTGCTCGACCTGCACGAGGTCTATCGCGCGCTGCTGAAGTCGCGCGCGGTGCGGGGCGCGGTCGACTTCGAGACCACCGAGACGCAAATCGTCTGCGACGAGAACGGCCGCATCGACAAGATCGTGCCGCGCACGAGGAACGAAGCGCATCGACTGATCGAAGAGGCGATGCTCGCGGCGAACGTTTGTTCTGCCGATTTCATCGCGAGGGCCAAGCACCCGTCGCTCTACCGCGTGCATGAGGGCCCGACGCCCGAGAAGCGCACGCTGCTGCAGAACTACCTGAAGGCGCTCGGACTCGGCCTGTCGATCGGCGATGACCCGAAGCCGGGCGAATACCAAGCGGTCGCGCAAGCGACCAAAGACCGGCCCGACGCGGCGCAGATCCACTCGATGTTGCTGCGCTCGATGCAGCAGGCGATCTACACCGGCGTCAACAGCGGCCACTTCGGCCTGGCCTACGAGGCCTACACCCACTTCACGAGCCCGATCCGGCGTTATCCCGATCTGCTGGTGCACCGCGTGATCAAGGCGCTGCTGCTCGGCAAGCGCTACGTGCTCGGTGCGCCGACAACGGCACTCTCAGATCGGGCCGTGAAGGCGCGGGAGGCCAAGCCGTCTTCGGCCAAACCCGGCATGCGGCCCGAACTCGAGCCCTGGGAAGTCGCGGGCGCGCACTGCAGCGCGAACGAACGCCGTGCCGACGAGGCCTCGCGCGACGTCGAAGCGTGGTTGAAGTGCCGCTACATGCGCGAGCACCTCGGCGAAGAGTTCGGCGGCACCGTGAGTTCGGTGACGAGCTTCGGACTCTTCGTGACCCTCGACGGCCTGTATGTCGAAGGCCTCGTACACATCACCGAACTCGGTGGCGAGTATTTCCGCTTCGACGAGCTGCGCCAGGAGTTGCGGGGCGAGCGCAGCGGCCTGCGCTATGTGATCGGCACCCGGGTTCGCGTGCAGGTCAGCCGGGTCGACCTCGATGGCCGCAGGATCGACTTCCGCATGGTTCACGACGACGCCGAGGAAGCCGCCCTGGTGCGTGCGAAGCGCGAGCGCAACGGCGATAAGGCGAGCACGGCAGGCAGCGAGGTCGAGCGCGTGAAGGGCGCCGACCGCGCGGCCAAAGCCGCCACGAAAGCAGCGACGAAGGGCAAGGCGCGAGGTCGCTCGAGTGCCACCGCCGGCATCCAGCGACCCGCGAAGACGGGCGCGCGCAAGGCCACGGGAGGCCGCGCCGGCGGCACCCGGCTCAGCCGGCGCTGAACGGCGTTCGAGGGCCGGGCGCGGCGCTCAGCAGGCGAGCCCGCGAGAGATCGCGTACAGCCGTTCGACGAGGTCGGCGGCACGAAGGCCCCCCGGCCGCAGCGGCTCGGCGGCACGACCGTGTTCGGCCACCGCCTCTGCGACCCGATCGATCATCGACACGTCGTCGCGGTCGCCGCACGCCGACCATCGCCCGCCGATCCAGCCGGCGAGCACGTCCCCGGTGCCGGCCGACGCCAACGACGCGTTGCCCGTCGCGTTGATGCGGGGCACCTCTTCGGGCGCTGCGACAACGCTGCCCGAGCCCTTCAGCACCACGATGCATCGGTAGCGTTCGGCCAGCTGGCGGGCGGCGGCGATCCGATCGCGTTGCAGCGCGGGCGTCTCGGCGTCGAGCAGGCGTGCCGCTTCGAGCGGATGCGGCGTGATGATCGTCGAGCACGCTCGGCCTTGGCGCGCTCTCAGCAAAGCCTGCAGGCCAGCGTCGCGGGCCACCGCATTCAACGCATCGGCGTCCAGCACGAGGCGGCCGGCGAGGCTCAGCAGCCGCGGCAGCGCGGCGCGAACGGCATCGCCGCCACCACAGCCGCACACCACGGTAGACGTCGACAGCAACGCGGGCGACGCCTGCTGCCACCAGTCGCCACGGCACATCAGTTCGGGCCGGGTCGCATCAAGTTGAAACGATGGGTCGAGCGCGTTCAGGTAGACCCGTCCAGCGCCGGCTGCCAGCGCCGCCCTCGCCGCGAGCACCGCGGCGCCGAGCATGCCGGGGGCGCCACCGACCACGGCGACATCGCCGAAGCTGCCCTTGTGTTGCGCGTGATGGCGCGACTGGAGGGGCACGCCGTCGCCGGTGCCGACCAGCCATGCACTGGGCGGCACCGCGTCAACAGGCGGATCGGCATCGTCCTGCAGATCGGCGAGCCAGACCTCACCTGCGAGATCGCGCCCCCGGGCGGTGAAGAGTCCGGGCTTGAGCGTGAGCAGCGCCAGCGTGTCGTCGGCCACGACCGCGCTGTCGCCGAAGGGCTGTCCGGTGTCGACGTCGAGGCCGGAGGGCGTGTCGATGCTGAGAACGCGCGCCCCCCGATGGCGCTGCGCGATCAGGTGTTCGATCGCATCGGCCATCAAGCCTTCGGGCGCGCGCGAGCCACCGATGCCGAGCAGGGCGTCGATCCACAAACCCACTGTCGACCGCGATGAGAGGCGCGGTGCGCCGATCAAGGCTGCCACGCCGTTCGCATCGACGATCGCCACACCGGCACTCTGCGCATGGCGCCACGCGTCCGCGGCGTCGGCGGGCAAGTCGCTGTCAGCGTTCAGCATCCAGACCGAAACCGGACGGCCCCATGCGTGCAGCCAGGCGGCGGCTTGCAAGCCGTCTCCGCCGTTGTTGCCGGGGCCGGCGAGCACGACGACGCGGGTCGCATGCGGCACCAGTGCCAAGGCCAGTCGGGCGACCTCGAAGCCTGCGCGCTGCATCAACGTGCGCGGCGGCAACCGGGCTGCGAGGGCGAGTTCGATCGCGCGCGTGCCAGCACGATCGACGAGCGCGTGCGGTCCGAGGGCCCGCAACACGCGTCGCAACGAGGATGTCGTCATCGCTTCAGCCTTTCGATGCCCAGACCTTCGAGGTCGATCGCGGCGCACCGGCCGCCGACCGCATCGGCCACCGCACGGGCCGAGCCGCATGCCAGCGCCCAGCCGCTGCCGCCATGACCGAGATTGAGCCACACGCCGGGTGCGCCGCTCGCACCGAGCACCGGCGGCCCGTCGGGAAACATCGGGCGCGCGCCCTTCCAGAGTTGGACCCGGGCCAGCTGCGCGACACCCGGAAACCAGTCGTGCAAACCTTGTCGAGGGTGCCGGCCGCACGGCGGTTCATCATGTTCGCGGCGCCGCCGATCTCAGCGCAGCCGGCGACCCGAACGCGAGTGCCGAAGCGGCTGATCGCCACCTTGTAGCGCTCGTCCATCAGAGCCGCGCGCGGTTCGAGAGGCCGGTGCGGATCGTCCTGGCGAAGCGGGGCTGTGAGCGAATAGCCGAACACGGCCTGCAGCGGCAACCGGATGCCGAGCGGGCGCAACAACGCCGCGCTTCCCAGCGCCGCGCATACCACGACGGCATCGAACGCTTCTTCACCATCGCTCGAGGCCGTGTCGTAGGCGATTGTCGGCGGGGCACCCGATTCGATGCGGCGCACCTCGGCACCGAATCGGAACTGCACGCCGAGCGCGCTTGCTTCGCGCTTCAGCAAATGCGTGAACTGGCGGCAATTGGCGACCTCGTCATCGGCGGTCAAGAGTCCGGCCTGCAACGGCGTGTCGGGGTTCAAGCCAGGTTCGCGTGAACGGCACGCGGCGGCGTCGAGCCGAGTAACCGCCACACCGAACTCCGCGAGCGCGGCGAGGTTCGCCTCGGCGAGCGCCACATCCTTCGACCCGCGCAACAAGACGAGCGCGCCGTCGCTCCGTTCGTACTCGAGGTGGCAGCGGCGCGTCAGCTCGTGAAGCCGGTCGAGGCTGTAGCGCGCCAGCCGATGCATCCGGACCCGATTCGCGCGATAGGGCTCGGCGTGGCAGGCCTTTCGCCATTGGGCAAGCCAGGCAACTGTCGACAGGTTGAGCCGCCACCCCACTTGAACCGGCGAATGCCGACCGAGCAGGTGCCTCAAGACTTTGCCGGGCATGCTCGGCGCCGCCCAATGCGCGACGCAGGTCGGTGCGATGAAACCGGCGTTGGCGAAGCTCCCTTCACTGGCGACGGTCGGGCGCCGTTCGAACACCGTGACGACGTGGCCGTCGACCGCGAGCTCGAACGCGGTCGTCACGCCGACCACACCGGCACCGATCACGGCGACACGCATCCGCAACTCAACGCGCGGTGAACACGGGGTAGCAGCCCGGGCAGAACGACATGGAATGCTAGAATCGATGGGTTTCGCAGGCAACGAACAAGGTCTCTTGCTCGGCTGAAGCAAATCATCGAACCGGCTGCCACAAGGTGTTGGTGTCGATCCCGAAGGTTGCGCATGTGCACCCGCGGGCTCGTCTTCCAATTCCAGCCGGATTCTAGAACCAACCTTTTGGAAAACATCATGACGATCACCATGCGAGACATGTTGGAAGCCGGCGTCCATTTCGGACACCAAACCCGCTTCTGGAATCCGAAAATGGCCCCGTATATCTACGGCCATCGGAACAAGATCCACATCATCAATCTTGAGAAGACGCAGCCGCTCTTCAACGACGCGATGAAATTCATACGCCAGCTGGCGAGCCGCCGCGGCACCATCCTGATGATCGGCACCAAACGCCAGGCGCGCGAGGTGATCGCGCTGGAAGCCAAACGCGCCGGCATGCCTTATGTCGATCAGCGCTGGCTCGGCGGCATGCTCACGAACTTCAAGACCGTGAAGGGTTCGCTGAAGCGCCTGAAGGACATGAAGGCGCAGATCGAAGCCGGCACCGAGATCCGCATCAAGAAGGAAGCGTTGATGTTCCAGCGCGAGCTCGTCAAGCTCGAGAAAGACATCGGCGGCATTCAAGACATGAATGCATTGCCCGACGCGATGTTCGTGATCGACGTGGGTTTCCACAAGATCGCGGTAGCGGAAGCCAAGAAGCTCGGCATCCCGATCATCGGGGTCGTCGACTCGAACCATTCGCCGATCGGCATCGACTACGTCATCCCGGGGAACGACGACTCGTCGAAGGCGGTCGCACTCTATGCGAAGGCGGTGGCCGACGCGGTGCTCGAGGGCCGGGCCAACGCCACCAACGAAGTGTTGCAGTCCGGCGCCCGGAGCGACGAATTCGTCGAGGTCAGCGAAGCCGCCTGAAGCCCGAGAGCCGGCGCTCGCACCGGCACACGAAGGGGCTGTCGACAGCCCCTTTTTTGATCTGAAATTCGTTCGATGCGCCGCTGCCGGCCTGCTCGGGCGACGCTGAACTGGAGAAGAACATGGCCACGATCACTGCCAGCATGGTCGGCGCACTGCGCGCCAAGACCGATGCGCCGATGATGGAATGCAAGAAGGCGCTCACCGAGGCCGACGGCGACATGGAACGCGCCGAGGAGTTGTTGCGTGTGAAGCTCGGCAGCAAGGCCGGCAAGGCCTCGTCGCGCGTCACGGCAGAAGGCGTGGTTGCGATTGCGACCACCGCGGCCGGATCGGCGATGGTCGAAGTGAACTGTGAGACGGACTTCGTGACCAAGAACGACTCGTTCCTTGCGTTTGCGAACGCGGCCGCCCGGTTGGTAGCGGAGCACAGCCCCGCCGATGTCGCCGCGATCGGTGCGCTCGCGCACACGCAGGACGGCTTCGGCCCTACCTTCGAAGACGTGCGCAAGGGCCTCATTGGCAAGATCGGCGAGAACATGACCGTGCGTCGCTTCACGCATCATGCAGCGGGAGCGAAGCTCGCCACGTACCTGCACGGAACACGCATCGGCGTGACGATCGAATTCGAGGGCGACGAGGTCGCCGCCAAGGACGTGGCGATGCACGTGGCGGCGATGAAGCCGGTGGCGTTGTCGGCGGCCGAGGTGCCCGCCACGCTGATCGACATCGAGCGCCGCGTCGCGACGCAGAAGGCTGCCGAGGATGCCGAGAAGGCGAAGGCCGACGGCAAGACGCCGCAGTCGGCCGAGATCGTCGCGAAGCGCATCGAGGGATCGGTGGTCAAGTACCTCAAGGAGGTGAGCCTGCACAACCAGGCTTTCGTTAAGAACGACAAGCAGACCGTCGAGCAGATGTTGAAAGAGCGCCAGACCCACATCCGATCCTTCACTCTCTACGTGGTGGGCGAGGGCATCAACAAGAAGGTCGACGATTTCGCGGCCGAGGTGGCCGCGCAGGTCGCCGCGGCGCAGAAGAACGACAAGGTCTGACGTCGGCCGATCGATCGGTCCATGAGACTGCCGACCTCGGGGTGCGTGCCGCTCGCGGCTAGACTTCGGGGCTGATCGGCGAAGAAACCAACCGGAGTCGACTGAATGGCCGCGTACAAGCGCATCCTGCTGAAGCTGTCGGGCGAAGCCCTGATGGGCGACGATGCCTATGGCATCAACCGCGCGACCATCGTTCGCATGGTGCGCGAGGTGCAGGAAGTGACGCGGCTCGGCGTCGAAGTGGCGGTGGTCATCGGGGGCGGCAACATCTTCCGGGGTGTCGCCGGCGGCGCGGTCGGCATGGACCGCGCCACCGCCGATTACATGGGCATGCTGGCCACCGTGATGAACGCGCTGGCGCTCGCCGACACGATGCGCCAGGAAGGGATGACGGCACGCGTGATGTCGGCCATTGCGATCGATCAGATCGTCGAGCCCTATGTGCGGCCGAAAGCGCTGCAGTATCTGGAAGAGGGCAAAGTCGTTGTCTTCGCGGCCGGTACCGGCAACCCGTTCTTCACCACTGACACCGCCGCCGCGCTGCGCGGTGCGGAAATCGGTGCCGAACTGGTCCTGAAAGCGACCAAGGTCGACGGCGTGTACAGCGCCGACCCGAGCATTGACCCCGAGGCGACGCGCTACTCGAAGATCACGTTCGACGAGGCGATCATGAAGAACCTGCAGGTTCTCGACGCGACCGCGTTCGCGCTTTGCCGTGACCAGAAGCTGCCGATTCGCGTGTTCAGCATCCTGAAGCCCGGCGCGCTGAAACGCGTGGTGACGGGTGAGGACGAAGGCACGCTGGTGCACGTGTAGGAAGAGTTCATGAGCATCGAAGACATCAAGAAGACCGCCGATACCAAGATGGCGAAGTCGCTCGAATCGTTCCGCAACGAACTGCAGAAGATTCGCACCGGTCGCGCGCACCCCGGCATCCTCGATCAGGTGCACATCGATTACTACGGATCGATGGTGCCGATCAGCCAGGTTGCCAACGTCACGCTGATGGACGCTCGCACGATCAGCGTGCAGCCCTGGGAGAAGGGCATGGGCGCGAAGATCGAGAAGGCGATTCGCGAATCGGACCTCGGCCTCAATCCGGCCGCGCAAGGCGACTTGCTGCGGGTGCCCATGCCGGCGCTCACCGAAGAACGTCGGCGCGACCTGACAAAGGTCGTGCGCTCCGCCAGCGAAGACGCTCGCATCGCGGTCCGCAGCGTCCGCCGTGATGCGAACGACCATGCCAAGCGGCTCACGAAGGACAAGGAAATATCCGAAGACGAGGAGCGGCGCTCGCTCGAAGAACTGCAGAAGCTCACCGATCGCACCATCGCAGAGATCGATCGGCTGACGACGGCGAAGGAAACCGAGATCATGGCGGTCTGATGCGTCTCGAGACGATTCGACCACCTCGCTTCGGTGGGCCCACGTGACGGATCAGCTGAGCCTGGCGCCGAACATTCCGCGCCACGTCGCGATCGTGATGGACGGCAACGGCCGGTGGGCCAAGAAGCGCTTCATGCCGCGCTTCTTCGGCCACAAGCAAGGGGTCGACGCGCTCGTGCGCACCGTGCTCGCGTGTGCCGACCGCGGCATCGAATACCTGACCGTGTTCGCGTTCTCGTCCGAGAACTGGAAGCGGCCGACCGAAGAGGTCTCGAGCCTGATGGCACTGGTGCTGGTCGCGGTTTCCAAATACCTCGGCAAGCTCGCCGCCGACGGGGTTCGCATCCGCATCGTCGGCGACCGCAGCCAGGTCTCCGACAAGCTGCGCGCAGCATGGGCCCAGGCCGAATCGAGCACCGCGCACAACCAGCGCATCACGCTCTCGGTGGCGTTCAACTACGGCGGCCGTTGGGACATCGTGCAAGCCTGTCAACAGGCGATCGCGGCCGGCGTTCCGGCCGATCAGCTCGACGAGGCCACGCTCAACGGCTTCATGGCGCTCGGCTACGCCCCGGACCCCGATCTTTTCATCCGCACCGGTGGCGAGGTGCGCATCAGCAACTTCCTCTTGTGGCAGGCGGCCTATGCCGAACTCGTTTTCACCGACTGCCTTTGGCCCGAGTTCGGCACCCCCGAACTCGATGCCGCACTCAACGAGTACGCGTGTCGCGAAAGGCGCTTCGGTGCCGTCGAGAGCGCCGCGCCATCGCTGATCGAGGACAGTGCGTGCTGAAGCAGCGCGTCATCACCGCGTTGGTGTTGATGGCGTTCCTGCTGCCCGCCCTCGTCGTTCACCAGACCTGGCCATTTGCCTGCTTCACCTTGCTCGGGTTCGCCGTGGCGGGATGGGAATGGGGCCGCTTGAACGGCGCCGCGCAGGGCGCCGTCGCGATCGGCCTGCTGCTCGGCCTGGCGTGCGCCACCGCCTGGCAGATGGGTTGGTCAGAGCACGCGCCGCAGGCGCTGTGGTGGATCGCACTGCCGCTCTGGGTGCTGGGCGGCGCCTGGTTGCTGCGTGGCGGCCCCGCGGCGTGGCCGAAGGCACCGCGGACGTTGCGGGTCGGATTCGGGCTGGTGGTGCTCTTCGTCGCCTGGCTCGCGCTCGTCAACGCGAAAGCGATCGGCCTCAACTTCATCCTCTCGGTGTTTTCGCTGGTATGGGCTGCCGACATCGCGGCCTACTTCGGCGGCCGGGCGTTCGGCAAACGCAAGCTCGCGCTCGCGATCAGCCCTGGCAAGAGTTGGGAAGGCGTGTGGAGCGGCATGCTCGGCGCCGTTGGCGTCGCGCTGCTGTGGTTGTGGGTCGATCAGCATGACGCGGTCGATGGGCCGAGCCTTTTCTCGCACATGAGCGCCCGATTCGGCCTCGCGCCGATGCTCCTCTCGGTGGTCTTCCTGGTGGCGATGAGCGTGGTCGGCGACCTGATCGAATCGCTCGTCAAGCGGAGTGCCGGCGCCAAGGACAGCAGTGCATTGCTGCCAGGCCACGGCGGGGTGCTCGATCGCGTCGATGGTCTGTTGCCGGTCTTCCCGATCGCGCTGACGTTGGTCTCGATGGGATGATGACGACGTTTTCGCGGCAGCCAACCAGCGAGGCCGAGTCCGCCCCAAAGCCGCTCGCGTCCGCCGCGCGAACGCGGCAACGCGTGTGCGTTCTCGGCGCCACGGGTTCGGTCGGCGGCACGACGCTCGCCGTCATCGCGCGCCATCCGGAGCGCTTCGAGGTCTTCGCGCTCACCGCGCACGCTCGCATCGATGCACTGATCGCGCAGTGCGTCGTCTGGAAGCCGCGATTCGCCGCGGTGCCGACGCGCGGGGCCGCAGCCACCGTGCGAGCGGCACTGCGGGCCGCGAACGTCTCGACCGAAGTGCTCGCGGGGGCTGAGGCACTGGGCGATCTGGCGTCGCATCCCGACGTCGACTCGGTGATGGCCGCGATCGTTGGCGCGGCCGGCCTCGCGCCGTGCCTGGCTGCCGCGAAGGCCGGCAAGCGCCTGTTGCTCGCCAACAAGGAAGCCTTGGTCGTCGGCGGCTCGCTCTTCATGAATGCCGTGCGCGAGGGCGGCGCGACGCTGCTGCCGATCGACAGCGAGCATTCGGCGATCTTCCAGTGCCTGCCGGAGCGCCGGGCCGACTGGCCGTCGCGCATCGATCACATCGTGCTCACCGCGTCCGGCGGTCCGTTCCGCGGCCGCGACCCGTCGACGCTTTCCGCCATCACGCCCGACCAAGCCTGCGCGCATCCCAACTGGATCATGGGCCGCAAGATCTCGGTCGATTCGGCGACGATGATGAACAAGGCGCTCGAGGTCATCGAGGCGCGTTGGCTGTTCGACCTCGAGCCGGAGCGGATCCGCGTCGTCATCCATCCGCAGAGCATCGTGCATTCGATGGTCGTCTGTCGCGATCGCTCGGTGCTGGCGCAGCTCGGCACGCCCGACATGAGCGGTCCGGTGGCCTATGGCCTGAGCTATCCGGAACGCATCGAGTCGGGCGCCTGTGCACTTGACTTCACGGCACTCGCGCCGCTCACGTTCGAGGCACCCGACCCCGAACTCTACCCAGGGCTCGCGTTGGCCTGGACCGCGTTGAAGGCGCCCGCCGGCAGCACCACCGTGCTCAACGCGGCCAACGAAGAAGGCGTCGCGGCGTTTCTGGCTGGAACCATTCGTTTCGACGAGATTCACACCGTCAACATGAAGACCATCGAACGCCTGGTGCCCGAGCCGGGCGCGGAAGCGTCGCTCGAAGCGATCCTCGACCTCGATGCGCGCGCGCGACGTGCCGCGACGCAGTTTGTGAAAGCGCTCTCGTCATGATGTTCGGTCTCTCGGTTCTCGGCTTCGTGCTCACGCTCGGCGTGTTGATCGTCATCCACGAGTACGGCCACTACCGCGTCGCGGTGGCCTGCGGCGTCAAGGTGCTGCGCTTCTCGGTCGGTTTCGGACGCGTGCTGTGGCGCCGACAGCCGAAGCCGGATGGCACCGAGTTCACCCTTTGCGCCCTGCCGTTCGGTGGCTACGTTCGCATGCTCGACGAGCGCGAAGGTGCAGTCGCGCCGAGCGAACTCGGCCACGCGTTCAACCGCCAGTCGCTCGCGAAACGCGCGGCCATCGTCTCGGCCGGACCGATCGCGAACCTGCTGCTGGCGGTGTTGCTGTACGCCGCCGTGCACTGGATCGGCAGCGTCGAAGACAAGGCCGTGCTTACGGCGCCTGTGGCCGGCAGCCTCGCCGAACAGGCCGGCATGCGCGCGGGCGACTGGGTCCACGCGACGTCGACCGGCAACGACGAGTGGCACGAGCTGGCATCGATCGTCGGCCTGCGCTGGGACCTGACGCAGGCGTTGATGCAGGGCAAGCCGCTCGAACTCCGCGTGACCTCTCGCGACGGCGGTAACGCCCGCCACGTCACCTTGCCGCTCGACGCGCTCGCCGACAACGAGATCGACGCGAAGCTCCTGCAACGCGTCGGCCTCGGCACCGCGTATCGGGAGCCGGTGGTCTCGTTGATCGTGGCGGGCGGCGCGGCCGAGGCATCGGGGCTGCGTCTGAAGGACCGCATCGTCGGCATCGACGGTGCGCCGATCGGCGAAGCGTCCGAAGTTCGCGACCGGATCCGCGCGAGCGGCAAGACCGGCCAGGCGGTGCCGATGCACTGGCACATCCAGCGCGATGCCCGCGACCTCGACCTCACCGTCACCGCCAAGGTGGAGGCGGAAGGCAAGGGCCACGTCGGCTTGCTCGGCATGAACCCGGGCACCACCGAGACGGTGTTCGTGCGCCACGGTTTCGTCGAGGGCTTCACTAGCGCCGTGTCGGAAACCTGGCAGACCGCCGCGATGAGCCTGAAGACGCTCGGCAAGATGGTGATCGGCAAGGCCTCGCTCAAGAACCTCAGCGGCCCGATCACGATCGCCGAATACGCGGGCGCATCGCTGCAGCTCGGCCTCACGGTCTTCCTCGGCTACCTGGCGCTCATCAGCGTGAGTCTGGGTGTGCTCAACCTGCTGCCGCTACCGGTCTTGGACGGTGGGCACCTGATGTATTATTTGTTCGAGGCTGTGACCGGGAGACCTGTCTCTGAGCTCTGGCTCGACAGGCTGCAACGCGGCGGTGTTGCCATCATGCTGATGATGATGTCTCTGGCGCTCTACAACGACATGGCCCGGCACCTGGGTCCGCAATGACCGACCGCATGCATCTCCCGCGCCCGACCCGTTTGCGTTCATTCATCGCCCCCATCGCGCTTGCCGCGGCTTTCCACGCTGGCACGGCCTTCGCCGTCGAACCGTTCACGCTGAAGGACATTCGCGTCGAAGGACTGCAGCGAACCGATGCGGGCACCGTGTTCGCAGCCCTGCCGTTTCGCGTCGGTGATGTCTACAACGACGAGAAGGGCGCGGCCGCATTGCGCGCCTTGTTCGCAACCGGGCTCTTCAAGGACGTTCGCATCGACATCGAGAACGGCGTCGCCGTCGTCATCGTCGACGAGCGTTCGGTGATCGGCAGCCTCGACTTCGTCGGGCTCCACGAGTTCGAGAAAGACGCGCTCGTCAAGGCGCTGAAAGACTTCGGCATCGGCGAGGGCCTGCCTTTCGACAAAGCGCTCGCCGACCGCGCCGAGCAGGAGATGAAGCGCCAGTACCTGACGCGCAGCCTCTACGCGGTCGAAGTCGTCACGACGGTGACGCCGCAGGAACGCAACCGCGTCAACGTGACCTTCACGGTCACCGAGGGTTCGGCTGCGAAGATCAGCGAGATCCGCATCACCGGCAACAAGGACTTCTCAGAAGGCACGCTGAAGGGGCTCTTCGACCTCAACGACGGAAGCTGGCTCAACTTCTACCTGAAGAACGACCGCTACTCGCGCGCCAAGCTGAACGCCGACCTCGAATCCTTGCGCGCGTTCTACCTCGACCGAGGCTACCTTGAGTTCAACGTCGAGTCGACGCAGGTCGCGATCTCGCCCGATAAGCAGAACATCTCGATCACGGTCAACGTGAAAGAAGGGCAGGTCTATACCGTGGTCGGCGTGAAGCTGGAAGGCGAGTACCTCGGCAAGGAAGAAGACTTCAAGACCCTGGTCGCGATCAGGCCCGGCCGTCCGTACCGCGCCGAGGAAGTGGCGCAGACGTCGCGCGCCTTCGTCGACCGTTTCGGCACGTTCGGCTACGCGTTTGCGAAAGTCGAGGCCCGACCCGACATCGATCGGGCCAAAGCCCAGGTCTACCTGACGCTGGTCGCCGAACCGCAGCGGCGCGTCTACGTCAGGCGCATCAACGTCACCGGCAACACGCGCACGCGAGACGAGGTGGTGCGGCGCGAGTTCCGCCAGTTCGAGTCGAGTTGGTACGACGGCGCCAAGATCAAGCTCTCGCGCGACCGGGTCGACCGCCTCGGCTACTTCAGCGAAGTGACGGTCGACAGCACCGAAGTCGCCGGCTCGCAGGATCAGGTCGACCTGACGATCGCGATCAAGGAAAAGCCGACAGGGAATCTGGCGATCGGCGCCGGCTTCTCGTCGGCCGACAAGCTGTCGCTCACCGGCTCGATCAAGCAGGAGAACATCTTTGGCTCGGGCAATTATCTCGGCATCGAACTCAACACCAGCAAGTTCCAGCGCACGCTGGTCGTGAGCACCATCGACCCGTACTTCACCATCGACGGCATCTCACGCGCCTTCGACCTGTACTACCGCACGTCGAAGCCGCTCAATAGCCAAGGTGAGGTCTACGAACTGGTGACGCCGGGCGCGGCGGTGCGCTTCGGCGTGCCGTTCAGTGAGTTCGACACCGTGTTCTTCGGCCTTGGTGTCGAGAGCACGCGCATCAAGGGCGCGACAGCGCTGCCGAACAACTACTTCCTCTATCGCGAGCAGTTCGGCTCGTCGAGCCTCTCGATCCCGCTCACGTTAGGCTGGTCGCGCGATCTGCGCGACAGCGCGCTGGTGCCGACCGCGGGCCGCTTCACGCGCATCAATGCAGACTACGCGTTCGCCGGCGATACCCGATACGTGCGCCTCAACGGCCAGATCCAGCAGTACGTCCCGCTGACGCGCCGCTTCACGTTCGGCGTCAACGCCGAATTCGGTTATGGCAAGGGCCTCTTCAGCCGGCCGTATCCGATCTTCAAGAACTTCTACGGCGGCGGCCTCGGCACCGTGCGCGGGTTCGAACAGGGTTCGCTCGGCCCGGTCGATGTCACGGGTGCGTTCATCGGCGGCAACCGCCGCTTCAACATCAACAACGAGCTCTACCTTCCGGTGCCGGGGGCAGGCTCCGATCGCACGTTGCGCTTCTTCGCTTATCTCGACGCTGGCAATGTGTGGGGCGAGTTCGAAAAGATCACCGCCGGCAGCCTGCGGGCATCCGCCGGCCTGGGCATCAGCTGGGTCTCGCCGATCGGCCCGCTGAAGATCAGCTACGGCGCGCCGGTGCGGAAAAAACCAGAAGATAGAATCGAGCGCTTCCAGTTTCAGGTCGGGACCGCGTTTTGATGAACAGCTTGGCAAGTCGTTGGGTTGCGCTGGCCTGCGGGCTGTTGCTGGCGTCGCTGGGCGCGTTCGCGCAGGACGCCAAGCCTCTTGCCGATTTGAAGATCGGCTACGTCAACAGCGACCGCGTGCTGCGTGATGCGGTGCCTGCGAAGGCTGCGCAGGCCAAGCTCGAAGCTGAGTTTTCGAAGCGACAGAAAGACTTGAACGATCTGCTCTCGCGCTGGAAAAGCGCGAGCGACAAGCTCGACAAAGACGCGCCAACCCTCTCCGAATTGGAACGCAACCGGCGCCAGCGCGACCTCGTCGATCAGGACCGCGAGCTGCAGCGCAAGCAGCGCGAGTTCCAGGAAGACCTGACGCAGCGCAAGAACGAAGAGCTTGCCGCCATGGTCGAGCGCGCGAACAAGGTCATCAAACAAATCTTCGATGCCGAGAAGTACGACATCATCGTGCAGGAAGTGGTCTTCGCCAGCCCACGCGTCGACATCACCGACAAGGTGATCAAGTCGCTCAATGCGCAGTCCGCCGCCAAGTGATTGGCGGTGCCTGAGGTTGCCCTCAACGACATCGTCGCAGCGCTCGGCGGCGAACTGATCGGCGACGGCTCGGGTCCGATCGACCGCATCGGCCCGCTCGACGGGGCCTCGGCGTCGACGATCTCCTTCCTGTCGAACCCGATCTATCAATCGCAACTGGCGGCCTCGAACGCGGCGTGCGTGATCGTGGGCGCGACGCTGCGCAACGCCGCCGTCGCGCGCGGTACGACGATCGTCACGCCCGATCCGTACCTGTACTTCGCCAAGCTCACGCAATGGTGGGCGGCTCGCTCGCGGCTTCCCGTGGTCGCAGGCGTGCACGCGAGCGCGGTGGTCGATGCGACGGCGCGGCTGGGTGAAGGCGTCAGGATAGGCGCGCTCGCGGTGGTCGGCGCGCGTGCGGTGATCGAGCACGGCTCGGTCATCGGTGCGCACTGCACCATCGGCGACGACGCGCGCATCGGTGCGTCGAGCCGGCTGGCGCCCCACGTCACCGTCGGCGAGGGCTGCACCGTCGGCGCGCGCGCCATCGTGCACAGCGGCGCGGTGATCGGCAGCGACGGCTTCGGCTTCGCACCGCACGACGGGCGCTGGGAAAAGATCGAACAGCTCGGCAGCGTCGTGATTGGCGACGACGTCGAGATCGGCGCCAACACATGCATCGATCGCGGTGCGCTCGGCGACACCGTCATCGCCGACGGCGTCAAGCTCGACAACCTGATCCAGATCGCACACAACGTGCGCATCGGCGAACACACGGCGATCGCAGGATGTGTCGGCATCGCCGGCAGCACGGTCGTCGGTGCGCATTGCACCATCGGGGGTGGCGCCGGTCTGTCCGGGCACCTGACGATCGCCGACCATGTGCACATCACCGGCGCCAGCGCGGTCACGCATTCGATTCGCAGCCCGGGCGCCTACAGTGGCGCGTTCCCAATGGACGATCATGTGTCGTGGGAAAAGAATGCCGCGGCGCTGCGCCGCTTGCATTCGTTGCGCAGCCGCGTGATGGCGCTCGAAAAAACCGTTGCGCAAAAGAAGAAGCCGGAGCCCGCCGCATGACCGCCCTGGACATCCATGAGATCCTGAAGCGACTCCCGCATCGCTACCCGTTTCTGATGGTCGACCGCGTGCTCGAGCTTGAATCGGGCAAGCGCATCAAGGCCCTCAAGAACGTGTCCATCAACGAGCCGTTCTTCATGGGCCACTTCCCGCAACGTCCCGTGATGCCGGGCGTGATGATGCTTGAAGCACTGGCGCAAGCGGCGGGTTTGCTGTCGTTCGAGAGCATGCGCGGAGCGCCCGACGACAATTCGATTTATTACTTCGCCGGCATCGACAACGCCCGTTTCAAGCGGCCTGTGGAGCCGGGCGACCAGCTGATCCTCGATGTCGAGATCGACCGCGTGAAGTCGGGCGTGTTCAAGTTCGACGCGCGCGCATGGGTCGGCGCCGAACTCGCGGTCCAGGCGCAACTCATGTGTACGATTCGAAAGGTGGGATGACGGTGGGCGCGTCGATCCACGCGACGGCGATCGTCGAGCCGGGAGCCATGATCGCCGACGATGTGACGGTGGGGCCCTACACGATCGTGCGCTCCGGCGTGCGCATCGGCGCAGGCACGTCGATCGGCCCGCACTGCGTGATCGAAGGCCGCACCACAATCGGATCGAACAACCGCATCTTCCAGTTCTGCTCGCTTGGCGCGGAGCCGCAGGACAAGAAGTACGCCGGCGAGTCGACCGAGCTCCGGATCGGCGACGCGAACACCATTCGGGAGTTCTGCACCTTCAACGTCGGCACCGTGCAAGGTGGCGGCGTCACGCGCATCGGCCATCGGGGCTGGATCATGGCGTACGTGCACATCGCGCACGACTGTCTCGTCGGCGACGACACCATCCTCGCCAACAACACCACGCTCGCCGGTCACGTCGAACTCGGCGACTTCGCCTTCATCGGCGGCCTCACCGGCGTGCACCAGTTCGTGAAGATCGGTGCCCATGCGATGGCCGGCTTCGCGAGCGCCGTCTCGCAAGACGTGCCGCCTTTCATGACCGTCGACGGCAACCCGCTGTCGGTCCGAGGGTTCAACATCGAGGGCCTGCGGCGCCGCGGATTCGACGCGCAGCGCCTGGCGGCGGTGAAGCAGATGCACCGCTTACTGTATCGCTCGGGTCACACGCTCGAACAGGCGCGTGCCGAGATCGCCGAGCTCGCGACGACGATGCCCGACGCCGCCGTCGACGTGGCGTCGATGAGTGACTTCCTCGCCCGGGTCACGCGCGGCATCGCGCGCTGACCGTTGGTGCCCGAACCCACCAGCACAACCGCATGACTCGGACCGATCCGCGCCTAGCGATGGTCGCCGGCGAAGCCTCGGGCGATCTGCTCGCGGGCCTCTTGCTGCAGGCCTTGCGCCGCCGCTGGCCCGCGCTCGAGGCGTTCGGCATCGGCGGGTCGAAGATGATCGCCGAGGGCTTCGAGACCTGGTGGCCGTACGACAAGCTCGCGGTGCGCGGCTACGGCGAAGTGCTCGCGCATTACCGCGAGATCTCAGGCATCCGCGCGGCCCTTTCAACGCGCCTCATGGCGAACCTGCCCGAGGCGTTCATCGGCGTCGATGCGCCCGACTTCAACCTCGATCTCGAACAGGCGCTGAAGGCGAAGGGCGTAAAGTCGATCCACTTCATCAGCCCGTCGATCTGGGCCTGGCGCGGCAAGCGCATCGAGAAGATTCGCAAGGCCACCGACCTGGTGCTCTGCATCTTTCCGTTCGAGCCGGAGATCTACGAAAAGAGCAACATCGCGGCGGTGTACGTCGGCCATCCGGTCGCCTCGGTGATTCCGTGCGACGTGCCGCGCGACGCGGCCCGCGCCACGCTCAGGGTGCCGGCCGAGGCGACCCTCGTCGCGCTGTTGCCCGGCAGTCGGCGCGCCGAGATCCAGTACATCGCGCCGCGTCTGTTCGGCGCCGCGGCCGAGATGAGCAGGGCCCGCCCGGAGCTGCGCTTCGTGTTGCCGGTCGTGCCGGGATTGCGCCACCTGATCGAGCCGCTTCGGCAACGCCATGCGCCGAACGTGCCGCTCGAGTTGCTCGACGGGCAGGCCCACGAGGCGCTCGCCGCGTGCGACGTGACGCTCGTCGCGAGCGGCACCGCGACGCTCGAGGCGGCGCTCTTCAAACGGCCGATGGTCGTCGTCTACGCGATGCACGCGTTGACGTGGCAGATGAGCAAGCGCATGAAATACCAACCGTGGATCGCGCTGCCGAACATCCTGCTGCGCGAGTTCGCGGTGCCCGAGCTGCTGCAAGGGCACGCGACACCTAGCAAGATCGCCGAGGCCGCTTTCAAGTGGCTCGACGATCCCGCCGCATGCCTGCGTCTGGCGACTCGCTTCGAGGCCTTGCACCGTCTTCTGCACCGCGACACCGCGAGCCTCGCCACCGATGCAATCGAAAAAATTCTTTCGCGCTGAGAAGCTGCGGTCAATCGTCGACATCGACGGCTGGATGGCGGGCGTTGACGAGGTGGGCCGTGGGCCGCTGGCGGGGCCGGTGGTCGCGGCGGCGGTGATCCTCGACGAGCGTCGCTCGATCCGCGGCCTCAACGATTCGAAGCTGTTGACGGCACGCGAACGCGAGCGCCTAGACCAGGAAATTCGAGGCAAGTCGCATTGCTGGTTCGTCGCCGAAGCGAGCGTCACCGAGATCGACACCATCAACATCCTGCAGGCGGCGCTGCTGGCGATGGTCCGGGCCGTCGCGGGCCTCGCGCAGCAGCCGCACATCGTGCTGGTCGACGGCAACCAGAAGCCGTCGTTGCCGATGCCAGTGCGGTCGGTGGTGGGTGGCGACGCGAAAGTGCGTGCGATCGCGGCGGCATCGATCATCGCGAAAGTCTATCGCGACCGGCTGTGCCTGCAATTGCACGACGAGCATCCGCTGTACGGCTTCGACGACCACAAGGGCTATTCGACCCCGGGCCATCTTGCCGCGCTGCGCGCGCATGGGCCGTGCCTGCACCATCGGCGCAGCTTCGCACCGGTTCGCAACGCACGCTGACGATGGCCGCGCGTGACAACGAGCGCGGTAACGACGGCAACGCCGTCATCGCCATCACCTCACGCCACAACCCGCTGCTGGTTCGACTGCGCAAGCTCGCGCGCGAGAACGACGCCTACCGCAAGCAACGCGAGCTGTGGCTCGACGGCGAACACTTGTGCGAAGCGTATGCCGGGAGCGGCGCGGATAAGCCACTGCAGGCGCTCATCACCCACGCGGCATGGGAAGAGCCGCTGTTGCGTGCACTCGCGCTGCGGGCCGAACGTATCGCCGTGATCTCGCCGTGGCTGATGTCGGGCGTGAGCATGCTCGAGTCGGTACCGCCGATCGCGTTCGTGGTGCCCTGGCTCGGCTCCGGCCGTGCGCGCGCGGGCGAGCCCAGCCTCGTGCTCGACCGAGTGCAGGATGCCGGCAACGCGGGCAGCATGTTGCGGAGTGCGGCGGCCTTCGGCTTCACCCAGGTGATCGCGCTTGAAGGCACGGTGGCCCTGTGGTCCGGCAAGGTCGTGCGCGCCGCGATGGGCGCGCACTTCAGTTTGCAGTTGGTCGAGGCCGCCGATCACGGGGCACTCGATGCCATGTCGCTGCCGTGGTTCGCCGCCAGCTCGCACGCGGCCGCGTCTATCCATCGGGTGACGTTGCCATGGCCTTGTGCGTGGATCGTCGGCAACGAAGGCCAGGGCGTGAGCGACGCGCTGCTGCGACGCGCGACGGCGCTGCGCATTCCGCAGCCGGGTGGGCAGGAGTCGCTCAACGCCGCGGTGGCGGCGGCACTCTGCATGTACGAGTCGAGTCGCAGTCGCGGCTAGCGCTTCAATACATCAACCGGTCGGGGTGCAGATCGCGCAGGATGGTGGTCGCGATCTCCTCGATCGACTTGTGGGTCGACGAGAGCCAGCCGATGCCTTCGCGTCGCATCATTGCTTCGCCTTCACGCACCTCGTGGCGGCAGTTTTCTATCGACGCGTAGACGCTGTTCGGCCGCCGCTCGTTCCTCACGTGCGCGAGCCGCGCCGGGTCGATCGTGAGACCAAAGCACTTGGCCTTGTACGGCGCCAGCGTGGCCGGGAACGCGCCGCGTTCGAAGTCTTCCGGAATGAGCGGATAGTTGGCCGCCTTGATACCGTGCTGCATCGCCAGGTAGAGCGAGGTCGGCGTCTTGCCGCTGCGGCTCACGCCGATCAGGATCACGTCGGCTTGCTCCAGGTTGCGCGCCGATTGACCGTCGTCGTGCGCAAGGGAGAAGTTGATCGCTTCGATGCGGTCGTTGTACTCCTGGCTCTTCGAGATGTCGGAAAAACGGCCTATGCGGTGGTTCGACGTCATGCCGAACTCGGCCTCAAGCGGCTCGATGAAAGTGTTGAACATGTCCAGCACCAACCCCTTCGACTCGTTTTTCACGATGCCCAGGATCTCGGCGTTAACGAGCGTCGCGAACACGATGGGCTTTTTGCCTTCGACGCTCGCCGCATGATCGATCTCGCGCACGACCTGGTGTGCCTTGTCGGCCGTGTCGATGAACGGCCGCCTGACGTGCCGGGGCTTGGCCGCGAACTGCGAGAGGATCGAATTGCCGAACGTTTCGGCGGTGATGCCGGTGCCGTCGGAAATGAAGAACACGGTGCGATTGGGCATGGCGGTCGGGCCTGTGCTGGAACCGGATCATAGGCAGGTGCGAGGATCCGCAGCTTCACTAGAATCGCCGGCAGCAGGTGCCGCCCGCGATGCCCGTCCGCGCGGGCGCGCGGACTGCCTGCTCGAATTCATGCTGCATTGCTTGCGCACCCCACAAGAGACCTCGCTGGAGCCTCCGGCTCGCGACGCCATGGTTTTTCGTCATCACGGAGTTTTCCCATGTCCAACCATCCACTGGCGACCGCCCTGGTCGTCCCGCTCGAGCGATTGAGGATGACCGACGTCGATGCGGTCGGCGGCAAGAACGCATCGCTCGGCGAAATGATCAGTCAGCTCTCGGCGAGCGGGGTGCGGGTACCGGGCGGCTTCGCCACCACCGCGCATGCGTTCCGGCAGTTCCTGGCGCACGAAGGCCTGGCGGGCCGCATCGCCGAGCGCTTGACGACTCTTAATACCGAGGATGTGCGTGCCCTTGCTGAGGCCGGCACGCAGATCCGGGGCTGGATCGAAGCGACGCCCTTTCCGTCCGAGCTCGAAGCGGCGATCCACTCTGCGTTCGAGTCCCTGACGAAGGGCGCCCCCGAGGCGTCGTTCGCGGTTCGATCGTCGGCCACCGCCGAAGACATGCCCGACGCCTCGTTCGCGGGCCAGCAAGAAACCTTCCTCAACGTCGTCGGCATCGATGCCGTGCTCGCGAAGATGAAAGAGGTCTTCGCGAGCCTCTACAACGACCGTGCCATCAGCTACCGCGTGCACAAGGGCTACACGCATGCCGACGTCGCGCTCTCGGCCGGGGTCCAGCGCATGGTGCGATCCGACGTCGGCTCCGCGGGCGTGATGTTCACGATGGACACCGAGAGCGGCTTCACCGACGTGGTCTTCATCACGTCGAGCTACGGCCTCGGCGAGACGGTGGTGCAGGGCGCCGTCAACCCCGACGAGTTCTACGTGCACAAGCCGGCACTGAAGGCTGGCAAGCTCGCGATCATCCGCCGCAACCTCGGCTCCAAGCTCGTGCGCATGGAGTTCGCGAAGCCCGGCGACTCGAGCGGCGGCCACGCGGCGCTCGTGAAGACGGTCGACACTGCGCAAGAGCAGCGCAACCGGTACTCGCTCACCGATGCCGAGGTGACCGAGCTCGCCGGCTACGCGCTCACGATCGAACAGCACTACGGCCGCGCGATGGACATCGAGTGGGGCAAGGACGGCGTCGACGGCAAGCTCTACATCCTGCAGGCGCGACCCGAGACTGTGAAGAGCAACGCCGGCGGCAAGGTCGAGCAGCGCTTCAAGCTGAAGGAAACAGGCACCGTGCTCGTCGAAGGGCGTGCCATCGGCCAGAAGATCGGCACCGGGCCGGTCCGCATCGTGCACAACATCACCGACATGGACCAGGTGCAAGCCGGCGACGTGCTCGTCACCGACATGACCGACCCGAATTGGGAACCGGTGATGAAGCGCGCCAGCGCGGTCGTCACCAACCGCGGCGGCCGGACGTGTCACGCCGCGATCATCGCGCGCGAGCTTGGCATTCCGGCGGTGGTCGGCTGCGGCAATGCGACCGAGGTGCTTCAGCCAGGCGCCCTCGTCACCGTGGTCTGCTCCGAAGGCGACACCGGCCACGTCTACGACGGCCTTCTCGACACCGAGATCAGCGATGTCAAGCGGATCGAGCTGCCGTATTGCCCGATCAAGATCATGATGAACGTCGGCAACCCGCAACTCGCATTCGACTTCTGCCAGATGCCCAACAGCGGCGTCGGCCTTGCGCGCCTCGAGTTCATCATCAACAACAACATCGGTGTTCACCCGAAGGCGATCCTCGACTATCCGAACATCGACAACGATCTGAAGAAGGCGGTGGAATCGGTGGCGCGCGGCCATGCCTCACCGCGCGCCTTCTACGTCGACAAGCTCACCGAGGGCATCGCGACGATCGCCGCGGCGTTCTGGCCGAAGCCGGTGATCGTGCGGCTTTCCGACTTCAAGAGCAACGAGTACCGCAAACTCATCGGCGGCTCGCGCTACGAGCCAGAAGAAGAGAACCCGATGCTGGGCTTTCGTGGCGCCTCGCGCTACGTGAGCGAAGCCTTCCATGAGGCGTTCGCGATGGAGTGCGACGCGCTCAAGCGGGTGCGCAACGAGATGGGTCTCACCAACGTCGAGGTGATGGTGCCGTTCGTGCGCACGCTGAAGCAGGCAAGCGCTGTTGTCGAGATGCTGGCCGCGCGCGGCCTGAGGCGCGCCGCGGCGGGCGGCGCTGATGGCCTGCGAATCATCATGATGTGCGAGGTGCCGAGCAACGCGATCCTGGCGGACCAGTTCCTGGAGCACTTCGACGGCATGTCGATCGGCTCGAACGACCTCACGCAACTCACGCTCGGCCTCGATCGAGACTCCGGCCTCGAACTGCTGGCGCGCGATTTCGACGAACGCGACCCCGCTGTGAAGGCGCTGATCTCGCGCGCCATCGTCGCGTGCCGTGCGGTCGGGAAGTACGTGGGCATCTGCGGCCAGGGTCCGAGCGACCATCCCGACTTCGCCGAGTGGCTCGCCGACGAAGGGATCGTGTCGATCTCGCTCAACCCCGACACGGTCATCGACGCGTGGCAATTGCTCGCGAAGCGGAAGACCTTGGTGGCCTGATCCTGCGCTAGAGCATCAGGACCATGTGATGCTTGTCGTGGTACGCGGAACCGAGCTTAAGCGCACGGGGCACCGTGCCGCAGCGCTCGAAGCCGCACCGCTCGTAGAGGCGCATGGCGCAGGCGTTGCCGGCGGTCACGGTCAGCGTCAGCATCTCGAGGCCCCTGGCGTGGCGTGCCAGCCCGATCGCGGCGCCCAGCAGCGTTTTGCCGGTGCCCTGCTGCTGCGCGTCGCTGCGCACCATCATGCCGACGATCTTGCCGATGTGATGGATCTTCGATCCGTGGTCGCGCTCGCATCCGATCGACCCGACGAGCGACCTGCCGAACCAGGCACCGAGCAGAAAGTGACCGCCCTCGTCGCGCTCCACGCCGAGGCGAGGACGATAGTCCTCCGGGCGCAACGCGCGCGCCGAGGTGGCGTCAGACGTGAACGCTTCGGGGAACGCGATCAGCATGGCGTCACGCAAGGATTTGTAGGCCGGCAATTCTTCGGGCACGAGCCGGCGGATCTCGACAGCGCCGCTCACCGTGCCGTCCCGATCCGGCTCAGCCGCCGATGTAATGCATCTCGACGCGATGCTCGGGCGCGCGAGACGTGTCGACCGGAAGATTGGCGCCGCGCAATTCGGAATAGCGGTCGTTGCGATCGGACCAGATCAGCCCGATCGCGCCCGAGATGTCGGCATCGCTCGCGTTCGAGCGCAGCAACGCGCGCAGGTCGTGTCCACGATTCGCGAACAGGCACAGGAAGAGCTTGCCTTCGGTCGACAGGCGCGCGCGGTTGCAGTCGCCGCAGAACGCGTTCGTCACGCTCGAGATGAAGCCGATCTCGCCGCCGCCGTCGCGGTAGCGCCACCGCGCGGCGGTTTCGCCTTCGCTTCGGCGCGGTGCCGCTTCCAGCGGCCATTCGGTCTCGATCAACGCGCGCACCTCATCGCTCGGCATCACGTCGTCCATGCGCCAGCCGTTGGTGGCGCCGACGTCCATGTACTCGATGAAGCGCAGCGCGACCGGCGTGCCGCGGAAGTGGCGCGCCATTGGCACGATCTCCGATTCGTTCACGCCGCGCTTCACGACCATGTTGACCTTGATCTCGCTGAACCCGGCTTGCATCGCCTCATCGATGCCCTTCAACACGCTCGAGACCGGAAAGTCGGCATCGTTCATGCGGCGGAAAACGGCGTCGTCGATGGCATCGAGGCTCACCGTGACGCGGCCCAAACCGGCCTCTTTCAAGACACGCGCCTTTTTTGCCAGCAGCGATCCGTTGGTGGTGAGGGTGAGGTCGAGTGCGCCGCGAGCGGGTGTTCTGAGGGCCGTCAGCATGTTGACCAGCTGTTCGACATGCCGGCGCAGCAGCGGCTCACCGCCGGTAAGCCGGATCTTCTGGACGCCATGTGCGACGAAGAGCCGGGCACCCCGCACGATCTCCTCGAAGGTCAGCAGCGACGTCTGCGGCAAGAACGCGTAGTCGCGATCGAAGACCTCCTTCGGCATGCAATAGCTGCAGCGAAAGTTGCAGCGGTCGGTGACCGAGATTCGCAAGTCACGCAACGGTCGGTCGAGCGTGTCGCGCAATTCGCCACGGGGCGCGGTGGCTTCGGGCGGAATGCGGGGCAGGGTCGCGCGGTAACGATGGTCCGCGAGCGGGATGACTTTGTCGAACATGCGCCAATTGTGCCCCGCACCCGTCGTGCTTGCCGGCGCGGTCTTCCTGCCAGAGCGACGCGCGAGCAGCCTGGCCGCACTCTCGAAAACCGTCGTGAAAACAACTCAGCGGTCGCCGCGCGGGGCGGTGGCGCCGAGCGTGGATTACACGCACCGATCGACAAGCGTCAGAGCGACTCCCGATCGTGAGCTGGCGCCGGCGGCGCGGCAACCCCTTGCCCCGGCGGCTGCTCGCCGGCAAGCGTCTGCCTCTCAACGCGGCGGGCGCCGTCGAAGCGACTCTGCCAATACGCGAAGCCCATGTCTTCGATGCGTACCTGGCCGCCCGCGCTGGGCGAATGGATGAATCGGTTGTCGCCAACGTAGATGCCGACGTGGGAAAACGCGTGCTTCAGCGTGTGGAAGAACACCAGGTCGCCCGGCTGAAGCGCCGAGCGTGCGACCTCGATCAAGCCGGGCGCCTTGGCTTGCTGCTCGGCACGGTGCGGCAGCGCGAGGCCGACGCTCATCTCGTAGATGTGGCGCGTGAACCCACTGCAGTCGAATCCCGCTTCGGCCGACGATCCGCCACGTTTGTAGCGCACGCCGACGAAGTTCATCGCGGTGATCACCATGCCGGACGCGCGCGTCTGAAGGCGGTCGAAGAGGCCGGTGGCCGCATCGGCCATGGATGGCGCGGTGCCGTCGGCTCGAGCGACGGGCATTTCTGCGGCGGGCGCTCTCGCACCGTGCTGCGCGAACAATTGCAGCACCGGGTCGAGCAGCGGATCGGGCGCCGCGTGGGCGGTCGATGAATACACCGAGGTCGCTGCCGCCAGCATCGCTGGCGCCATGCCGCGCAGCGCGCCGCGAGAGAAAAGGTAAAGCCTTCGCATCGGCGCGCAGGATAGGCGGGCATGCGCCGGGCGTCAATCGTCCTGCCATGTGGGGTAGGGCAACCGGCCGAAGGCCGTGAACAACCTGCCGAAGATTGCGCCTTCGTTGCCGTTGCGCGGTCGTTGGCTTCGGCGTCGTCGCAACCGGCGTCGATGGCTTGCCCATGACGCGCGAGTTGTCGATGTCGTAAACGACGAGCGTGCCGCGGCTCGCCTCTTTCTAGAATGACGACGAGACTCAACCGCGACGGGATCGCCCAATGTCGAACATCCCATCCTACGACGCCGTGCACCAACGCTCGCTCGACGACCGCGACGGCTTCTGGCGCGAGCAGGCCGCGCGCATCGACTGGCAGCGCCCGTTCGATTCGGTGTGCGACGACTCGAACCCGCCGTTCACGCGCTGGTTCCGGGGCGGCCTCACCAACCTCTGTCACAACGCGGTCGACCGGCATCTCGTCGATCGTGCCGATCAGAACGCGCTGATCTGGGCCTCGACCGAGGTCGGACAGGAGCGCTCCTACACGTTCGCGCAACTGCATGCCGAAGTGCAGCGCATGTCGGCGATCCTGATTGCGCTCGGCGTCAGCCAGGGCGACCGAGTTCTGGTCTACATGCCGATGATTCCGGAGGCCGTGTTCGCGATGCTGGCGTGCGCACGCATCGGCGCGATTCATTCGGTGGTGTTCGGTGGCTTCGCGAGCGCGAGCCTCGCGGCCCGCATCGACGATGCGTCGCCATCCGTCATCGTCAGTGCCGATGCCGGCAGCCGCGGTGGCAAGGTCATCGCGTACAAGCCATTGCTGGACGAGGCGATCGACATCGCGCAGCACCAGCCAAGGAAGGTGCTGCTCGTCGATCGTGGGCTGGCGGCGACCCGTTCCGTCGACGGGCGCGACGTCTCGTATGCAGCGATGCGCGACGCATACCTCGACGCGAAGGTGCCCTGCACATGGCTCGACGCCACCCATCCGAGCTACACGCTGTACACCAGCGGCACCACGGGCCAGCCGAAGGGTGTGCAACGCGACACCGGCGGCTACGCGGTCGCGCTGGCGGCGAGCATGGGCGACATCTTCTGCGGCCGACCGGGCGAGACCTTCTTCTGCACGAGTGACATCGGCTGGGTCGTCGGCCACGGATACATCGTCTACGGTCCGTTGATCGCCGGCATGGCGACCGTGCTCTACGAAGGACTGCCGATCCGGCCCGACGCCGGCGTGTGGTGGCGTCTCGTCGAGAAGCATCGCGTGAGCGTGATGTTCAGCTCGCCGACCGCCATTCGCGTGCTGAAGAAGCACGACGTCGCCCACATGAAGCAGCACGACCTGTCGTCGCTGCGCACGCTCTTCCTCGCCGGCGAGCCGCTCGACGGCCCCACGGCCTCGTGGATCGGCGATGCGCTCGGCGTCACGATCGTCGACAACTACTGGCAGACCGAAAGCGGCTGGCCCATCATCTCGATTGCCAACGGCATCGAGCCCGCACCCGGCAAGCTCGGCAGCCCCGGCGTAGCGATGCCTGGCTTCGACGTGAAGGTCGTCGACGAGGCGACCGGCCTCGACATCTCGGAGCCGAATCGCAAAGGCGTGCTCGTCATCGAAGGGCCGACGCCGCCGGGGTTCATGCAGACCGTGTGGCACGACGACGCGCGTTACGTCGAGACCTACTGGAAGAGCATTCCGGGCCGCTTCGTGTACAGCACCTTCGACTGGGGCATCCGTGACGAAGACGGCTATTTCTTCATCCTCGGTCGCACCGACGACGTCATCAACGTTGCCGGCCACCGGCTCGGCACGCGCGAGATCGAGGAATGCATTTCGAGCCATCCGAACGTGGCAGAAGTGGCGGTGGTGGGCGTGGCCGACGCGTTGAAGGGGCAGGTCGCGATGGCGTTCGTGGTCGCGCGCGATGCGGCATCGCTAGGCGACGCAACGGCTGCGATAGCGCTCGAAGGCGAGATCATGAAGACGGTCGACCGGAAGCTCGGCGCGCTGGCGCGGCCGGAGCGAGTGCGCATCGTCGGAGCGCTGCCGAAGACCCGGTCCGGCAAATTGCTGAGGCGCGCGATTCAGGCCGTCTGCGAGGGGCGCGACCCGGGAGACCTGACGACGATCGAAGATGCGGCGACTCTCGAGACGATCAAGCGCGCGCTCTGACGCGCCGCGACCACCCGTTCTTCAGCCGTCGGCGCGCAGGTGCAGCACGCACGCATCTCCACTCGCCTCGCGCCAGACGCGCACGCTCGACAGCGGCGGATGCAGCCCCTCGAAGCGCTTCGCGATGTAGGCGCACAGGTTCTCGACGGTGGGTGTCGGCAGGTCGGGCACCTCGTCGAGGAACGCGTGGTCGAGTGATTTCCGCACGCCCGCGATCGCCTCACGCAGCACACCGAGATCGACCACCATGCCGGTGACCGGATCGCGCGGCCCGGCGACCGTGATCTCGGCCTGGTAGGTGTGGCCGTGGATGCGGCGACTCGTTTCGGTGTCGATCCGGCGCTCGAGCGTGTGCGCGGCTTCGAAGTAGAAGCGCTGCGAGAGTTCGAAGATCATCGTCATCGGATGCCGATCCATTTGTGCGTCTGCAGGCTCAGCTTCCAGAGCGGCCTTCGCAGGCACTGCTCGATGCATCGCTCGGTGTTGGAGGTCTGCTCGCGGTTGTCCATCGGTTGCAGGAAGCGGTGCGTGAACGATGAGCGCTCCAGCTCGTCGAGGTCGAGGCCTTCCTGCGGCCAGATCACCTTCAGCTCGCTGCCCGACCGCTGCACCCACGGCGCGCCCGCTTTCGGACTCACGCAGATCCAGTCGATGCCGGGCAGCACCGCGAACGTGCCGTTGGTTTCGATCGCGATCTCGAAGCCGCGCACGTGCAGCGCTTCGACGAACGCCGCATCGATCTGCAGCATCGGCTCTCCACCGGTCAGCACCACGAACTTCGCGCCTTTGCAGGCTGCCGGCCAGAACGAGTCGACATGCATGGCCAGCGCGTCGGCCGAGGCAAACCGGCCGCCGCCGAGCCCGTCGGTGCCGACGAAATCGGTGTCGCAGAAGCGGCAGACGGCGTTCGCCCGATCGTCTTCGCGGCCACTCCACAGGTTGCAGCCCGCAAAGCGACAGAACACCGCCGGCCGGCCGCTCTGCGCACCTTCGCCCTGCAGCGTGTAGAAGGTTTCCTTGACCGAGTACGTCATGGCCCTGGAGCCGCTGCGTCGGCCGCGCAAGACGCGCGCCTTACAGCACCTCGCTCGCGAAGTCGGCTAGGCGCGAACGCTCGCCGCGGGCCAACGTGACGTGACCAGAATGCGGCCAGCCCTTGAAGCGGTCGACCGCATAGGTGAGGCCCGAGCTGCCTTCGGTGAGGTAGGGCGTGTCGATCTGCGCGAGGTTGCCGAGGCAGACGATCTTGGTGCCGGGGCCGGCGCGGGTGATCAGCGTCTTCATCTGCTTGGGCGTCAGGTTCTGCGCCTCGTCGATGATGACGAACTTGTTCAGGAAGGTGCGGCCGCGCATGAAGTTGAGGCTCTTGATCTTGATGCGCGATCGCACCAAGTCGTTGGTGGCCGCGCGGCCCCATTCGCCGGCGCCGCTGTCGGTTTTCGCGAGCACTTCGAGGTTGTCGTCGAGAGCGCCCATCCACGGGCTCATCTTCTCTTCTTCGGTGCCCGGCAGGAAGCCGATGTCCTCGCCGACCGGCACCGTGACGCGCGTGACGATGATCTCGGTGTAGCGACGGTCGTCCATCACTTGCGAAAGGCCGGCGGCGAGCGACATCAGTGTCTTGCCCGAGCCGGCGGTGCCGGTGAGGGTGATGAAGTCGCAGTCCGGATCCATCAACAGGTTGAGCGCGAAGTTCTGTTCGCGGTTGCGCGCCATCACGCCCCACACGGCGTTCTTCTGGTGGGTGTAGTCCTTTAGCGTTCGCAGCACCGCGGTCTTGCCGGTGATCTCGATCACCTTCGCGAAGAGCGATGCTTCGCCTGGCGTTTCGAGGTAGACGAACTGGTTGATCAGCAGCACCGGCACCATCGGCCCGCTGATGCGGTAGTACGTGAGGCCGCCCTGCTGCCAGCTCTCGACCGTCTTGCCGTGGCGCTCCCAGAAATCGGCCGGCAACGGCAGCACGCCGGTGTAGAGCAGGTCGCCGTCTTCGAGCGTCTTGTCGTTGAAATAGTCTTCGGCCGGCAGGCCGAGCGCGCGCGCCTTGATGCGCATGTTGATGTCTTTCGAGACCAGCACCACGTCGCGGCCGGGCTGCTGCTGGCGCAAGGCCTGCACCACGCCGAGGATCTGGTTGTCGGCCTTGCCCTGGGGCAGGCCGGCCGGCAGCGTCACGTTGATCAGGTCGGTCTGGAAGAAGAGCTTGCCCCCGGCGCTGCGATGGCCGGTCTTGTCGAGCGCCAGGCCTTCGCTCTTGCCCGTGACGTCGCGCGTCGGCATGTTGGCGGCCAGCGCATCGAGGTCGCGGCTCACCTGGCGGGCGTTGCGCGCCACTTCGGTCATGCCGCGCTTGTGGCCGTCGAGCTCCTCGAGCGTGATCATCGGCAGGTAGATGTCGTGCTCTTCGAAGCGGAACAGCGAGGTCGGGTCGTGCATCAGCACGTTGGTGTCGAGCACGAAGAGCGTCGACGGACCGTTGCCGCGGGGCTTCCTCGGCCGCTCGGGTTGCGCCATCACGTGCTGGCGCAGCGGTGCGCTCGGGGAGGGCGCGACCCCGGCGGACGCGGCCGGTGCCGAGCGCACAGTCGCCGTCGTGCTGTTGTGCGATCGCGCGCGCTCCGGTGCGTCGACGGCCGCAGCCGTCTCGGCCATCGGGCGTTGCTTCGCGGTTCGCTTGTTCGGTGGCCCCATGGCCGCAGCCTGAGCTTCAACAGGAACCCTGCGTTCAGCCGCGACGAAATCGGTGGCGCTCAGAAAGTCGGCGCGTTTGGCAGGGGGCTTGGGCAACGGCATGGAATCGGTCCGGCAATGACGGAGGAAAAGTCGCCTGTCGTCAGGCCGACGGTCCGCGATCTGGCGTCGCGGCCCGCCGGGCGGCAGGCCGGGATTGGCGGTCGGCCTCAGCCGGCCTTCTTGACGGCCTTCACGGCCTTCAGCACTTCCTCGACGTGGCCGGCGACCGTCAGGCCGCGCCATTCGCCGCGCAACACGCCGGCGCTGTCGATCAGGAAAGTGCTGCGCTCGATGCCCTTCACTTTCTTGCCGTACATGATCTTGTTCTTCACCACACCGAACATGTGGCAGAGCTTCTCTTCGGTGTCGGCGATCAGTTCGAAAGGCAGTTCAAGCGCCGTCTTGAAGCGGTCGTGCGAGGCCATGTTGTCGCGCGACACGCCGAACAGCACGGCGCCGGCCTTGACGAAATCCTTGTAGTGATCGCGGAACTGCATCGCTTCAGTCGTGCACCCCGGCGTACCGTCCTTCGGATAGAAATAGAGAACGACAATTTTGCCGAGGTAGGCCTGCGGTGTGAACTTCACACTTCCCGTTGCGAGCGCTTCAAATTCAGGAATCGCTTTGTTGAGTGCAGGCGTCATGAAGGGTGCTGATCGGATTGGCCCACCGCTGGGCGTAACCGCAGATTATAGAGGCTGGCGCCGCCCCGTTCGGAGCCAGCTCCGGCTCAACGGGACAAGACCGACGGCGAGGCCGGACCAGCAGGCGGCGCGTCGAAAATCAACGCCGCCACCACCGACCGGTCTTCCGCGAGCAGCACGTTGTAGGTGCGGCACGCGGCGGCGGTGTCCATCGTCTCGATGCCGATGCGGCGCTCGATCAACGGCCGCAACAACGCTGGCGCCGGAAAGCGGATCCTCGGGCCGCTGCCGAACAGCACCAGCTCGGGTCCGAGCTCGGCGATGCGCGCGAAATGTTCGGCCGTGAGGTCTTCGAACCTCGCTGCCTGCCACGGCGACACCGATCCGCGCCACGCGACCAACACGCTCTCGGTGTGTTCGACACCGTTGACGATGATCCCGTCGGCGCCGTGGCGCGCGATCGCGTTCCGGCCTTCGATCTTGTCGGCGCGCATCTTCATGTACGGGAATGCTTTGGAGGCGTGATAAGGCTCGGTGTCCGCGGCGAGTGCGTGAACCCCTGTGGGTTAAATTCTAGTTTTGTTGGTGGCGCGAGCTGCCTCTGGAGCCTCTTTTGCATCCCGTGCCCAAGTCGAGCAAGCTCGCGAACGTGTGCTACGACATCCGCGGTCCGGTGCTCGAGAAGGCGCGCCAGATGGAGGAAGAGGGTCAGCAGATCATCAAGCTCAACATCGGCAACCTGGCCGTGTTCGGGCTCGCGCCGCCCGACGAGATCGTGCAGGACATGATCCGCAACCTGCCGAACGCGGCGGGCTACACCGACAGCAAGGGCCTGTTCGCGCCGCGCAAGGCCGTCGTTCAGTACGCGCAGCAGAAGCGCATCGGCGGCGTGACGATCGACGACGTGTTCCTTGGCAACGGCGCGTCCGAGCTCATCACGATGAGCATCAACGCGCTTCTGGAAGACGGCGACGAGGTGCTGATTCCCGCGCCCGACTACCCCCTCTGGACCGCCTCGGTGGCGCTCTCGGGTGGTCGCCCTGTTCACTATTTCTGCGACGAGTCGAACGAGTGGTACCCGGACCTCGACGACATGGCGGCCAAGATCACGCCGCGCACGCGTGCGATTGTCGTCATCAACCCGAACAACCCGACGGGGGCCCTGTACCCCGACGACGTGCTCGTGCAGATCGTCGCGCTCGCGCGCAGGCACCGGCTCATCATCTTCGCCGACGAAATTTACGACAAGACGCTCTACGACGGCCACGGCCACACCAGCATCGCCTCGCTCGCCGACGACGTGCTCTTCCTCACGTTCAACGGCCTCTCCAAGAACTACCGCAGTTGCGGTTACCGCGCCGGCTGGATGATCGTGTCGGGCGAAAAGGCGCCTGCGCGCGACTACATCGAAGGCCTCGGAATGCTGGCCTCGATGCGCCTCTGCGCAAACACGCCCGGCCAGCTCGCGATCCAGACGGCGCTCGGCGGCTATCAAAGCATCGACGACCTCGTGATGCCGGGCGGCCGGCTCTGCAGGCAACGCGACCTCGCGCACCAGCTGCTTGCCGAGATTCCGGGCGTGTCGGTCGTGAAGCCCAAGGCGGCGCTCTACCTGTTTCCGAAGCTCGATCCGAAGATGTATCCGATCGAGAACGACCAGACGTTCGCGTACGAGTTGCTGGCCGAGCAGAAGGTGCTGATCGTGCAGGGCACCGGCTTCAACTGGCCGAGGACCGACCACTTGCGCATCGTGTTCCTGCCGAATTCGGACGACCTCGCCGAGGCGATCGGCCGGATCGCGACCTTCCTCGGTCACTACCGCGCGCGGCACAGCCAATGAAGGCGATCGAGGTCGGCCTGCTCGGCGCCGGCACGGTCGGCAGCGGTACCTTCCGGGTGCTGCAGCGGAACCAGGAAGAGATTCGCAGACGCGCCGGGCGCGCGATCCGCATCGCGATGGTGGCCGATCTCGACGTCGCCCGAGCGCAAGCGATCGTTTCCGGCGACGTGCGAGTGGTGGCCGATGCGCGAACGGTGATCGCGAACCCGGCCATCGACATCGTCCTCGAGCTGATCGGCGGCACGACGGTCGCGCGCGAGATGGTGCTGGCGGCGATCGCGGCCGGCAAGCACGTCGTCACCGCCAACAAGGCCCTGCTCGCGATCCACGGCACCGAGATCTTCGCCGCGGCCGGCGCGAAGGGCGTGATCGTCGCGTTCGAAGCCGCGGTCGCAGGTGGCATACCGATCGTGAAGGCATTGCGTGAAGGTCTCACCGCGAACCGCATCGAATGGGTCGCGGGCATCGTCAACGGCACGACCAATTACATCCTGTCGCAGATGCGCGACTCGGGCCTCGACTTCGCGACCGCGCTCGGCCAGGCGCAAGCGCTCGGCTACGCCGAAGCCGATCCGGCGTTCGACATCAACGGCACCGACGCGGCCCACAAGGCCACGCTCATCAGCGCGATCGCGTTCGGCGTCCCGGTGCAGTTCGACCAGGCCTACATCGAGGGCATCGAGTCGCTGCAGGCGGCCGACATCGCCTACGCCGAACAGCTCGGCTACCGCATCAAGCTGCTGGCGATCACGAAGCGACGCGATGCTGCGACGCCCGACGGCGGCAGCGCCGGCATCGAGCTGCGCGTGCACCCGACGCTGGTGCCGTCGCGGCGCCTGATCGCCAACGTCGAAGGCGCGATGAACGCGGTGCTGGTGCAGGGCGATGCGGTCGGCACCACGCTCTACTACGGCAAGGGCGCCGGCGCCGAGCCGACGGCGTCGGCGGTGATCGCCGACCTCGTCGACATCACGCGCCTGCACACCGCCGACCCCGACCATCGCGTGCCGCACCTCGCGTTTCAGCCCGGCGACATGCACGACACGCCGATCCTGCCGATCGACGCGGTCGTCACAGCGTTCTATCTGCGCCTGCAGGTGGCCGATCAGGCCGGCGTGCTTGCGCGCATCACCGGCATCCTGGCTGAAGGCGGCATCTCGATCGATGCGCTGCTGCAGCGTCCGGGCGCCGGTTCGGTCGGCGGCGCCGCGCCGCATACCGACGTCATCATCCTCACGCACGACACCGTGGAAGGCCGCATGCGCGCGGCCATGGTGCAGATGCAGGCGCTGCCCACCGTGCTCGCACCCATCGTGCGGATCCGCAAGGAAGCGCTCGGTTGAGGTACCTCAGCACGCGTGGCGACGCGACTCCGCGGCGCTTCTCCGAGATCCTGCTGGAAGGTCTCGCGCCGGACGGCGGCTTGTATCTGCCGGCGTTCTATCCGCAGGTCGATCCGGCGACGCTCTCGAAATGGCGATCGTTGTCGTACCCGGCGCTCGCCTTCGAAGTGCTCTCGCTCTACGTCGACGACATCCCGGCCGACGATTTGCGCGCGCTCGTCGACAAGACCTACACCGCCGAGGTGTTCGGCGACGCGCGCATCGCGCCGTTGAAACGAATCGGCGACGGCCTCTATCTGCAGGCGCTCTCGAACGGCCCGACGCTGGCGTTCAAGGACGTGGCGATGCAGCTGCTCGGCAACCTGTTCGAGTACGAGCTCGGCCGCCGCCACGAGGTGTTGAACGTGCTCGGCGCCACTTCGGGCGACACCGGCAGCGCCGCGGAATACGCCTTGCGAGGCAAGGCGGGCATAGCCGTCTTCATGCTCTCGCCGCAGGGCCGCATGAGTGCGTTCCAGCAAGCCCAGATGTTCAGCCTGCTCGACGCGAACATCCACAACCTCACGGTGGATGGCGTGTTCGACGACTGCCAGGACCTGGTCAAGTCGGTGTCGAACGACCTCGCGTTCAAGCGCGCACACCGGATCGGCACGGTCAACTCGATCAACTGGGCGCGCCTGCTCGCGCAGGTCGTCTATTACTTCGCCGGGTACTTCGCGGCCACCCGCAGCGACGACGAACGCGTGAGCTTCGCCGTGCCTTCGGGCAACTTCGGCAACATCTGCGCCGGCCACGTCGCGCGCTCGATGGGCTTGCCGATCGCGCAGCTCGTGCTCGCGACCAACGAGAACAACGTGCTCGAGGAGTTTTTCCGCACCGGCACCTATCGCGTTCGGTCGGCCGCCGAGACCCTGGCGACGTCGAGCCCGTCGATGGACATTTCGAAGGCCTCGAACTTCGAGCGCTTCGTGTTCGACCTGGTCGATCGCGATGGGGCGCGTGCCGCACAGCTGTTCGCGCAAGGCGTCGACAAGGGCGGCAGCTTCGCGCTGACCGGCGTCGAACGCGCGCGGCTGGCGGGCTTCGGTTTCGTCGCCGGCGCGAGCACGCATGCCGATCGGCTGGCGACGATTCGCCGCACCCACGAAGACTCCGGCATCCTGATCGACACGCACACCGCCGATGGCCTGCACGTCGCGCGCGACCACCTTCAGCCCGGCATCCCGATGATCGTGCTCGAGACCGCGCAGCCGGCCAAGTTCGCCGATGCGGTGTTCGAGGCCGTCGGCATCCGGCCACCGGTTCCGGCTCGCCTGCGCGGGCTCGAGGCGATGCCGCGTCGCTTCGAGACGATCGGGCGTGATGTCGATGCCCTGAAGCGCCTGATCAGCCTCAAGGGTCTGCACGCGCCATGAGCGACGCCCGGCGGGCCGCACCGGACCAGGTGAGCCTCGACGCTGCGCTCGAGCGCGTGCTTGCGGCAGTGGCGTCGCTGCCGAGCGATCGGTTCGAATCGATCCCGACCGTCGACGCACGCGATCGCGTGCTCGCGATCGATGTGCATTCGACGCTCGATGTGCCTCCGCTCGACAACAGCGAGATGGATGGCTATGCGATGCGTGCCGTCGACGTGCCGGTCGCAGGCAACACGCTCGTCGTGGCCCAGCGCATTGCGGCGGGCGGCATGGGCCGCGCACTGCAAGCCGGCGAGGCGGCACGCATCTTCACCGGCGCGCCGCTGCCGGCGGGTGCCGATGCCGTCGTGATGCAGGAGCTTTGCACGGCCGAGGGCGACAGCGTGCGCGTCGACATCGTTCCGCGCGTGGGCCAGTCGATCCGGCGCCGGGGCGCGGATGTGCGCAGCGGCTCGCGCGTGCTCGCCGCCGGCACGCGCCTCTCGCCGCAGGCGCTTGGCCTGGCCGCATCGGTCGGTGCGGCCACGCTCACGGTGGCAGGCAAGCCAAGGGTCGCGCTTTTTTCCACCGGCGACGAGCTCGCGATGCCGGGCGAGCCGCTGAAGCCCGGCGGCATCTACAACTCGAACCGCTACACGTTGCGAGCGCTCATCGAGGCGCTCGGTTGCGAATGCGACGACCTCGGCATCGTGCCCGACGACCTCGCCGCCACGCGTGCCGCGCTGAAGCGAGCCGCCGAATACAACGACTTCATCGTCACCTGCGGCGGCGTTTCGGTCGGGGAGGAAGATCACCTGAAGCCGGCCGTGCGCGCCGAGGGCCGGCTCGACCTCTGGCAGATTGCGATCAAGCCCGGCAAGCCGCTCGCGTTCGGCGAAGTTTTTCGCAGCGATCGGTCGAGCGCGTGGTTCGTCGGCCTGCCCGGCAACCCGGTGTCGAGCTTCGTGACGTTCCAGTTGATGGTTCGGCCGCTGCTGCTGCGCCTGCAGGGCGCAACCGACCTCACGCCGCGCCCGATCTCGATGCGCGCCGATTTCGACTGGCCGAAAGCCGACCGGCGGCGCGAGTTCCTGCGCGTGCGGCGGAACGACCGCGGCGGACTCGAGCTCTTTGCCAACCAGAGCTCCGGCGTGCTGACATCGACGGTGTGGGCCGACGGCGTCGTCGACAACCCGGCCGCTCGCACCATCGCTGCCGGCGACAGCGTCGACTACATCCCGTTCGCGGAGTGGCAGCGATGACCGACCCCCTGCACATCCAGGTGCGCTATTTCGCGTCGATACGCGAGGCGCTCGGCGAGGGCGAACACGTCGGCGTCGACCGCGCCGCAACGGTCGGTGCGCTGCGCGACCTGCTCGTCGCGCGTGGTGGTGTGCACGCCGAGGTGCTCGGCCGCCACCGCGCGGTGCGCGCGGCACTCGACCGCACGCTCTGCCACGACGCCGCTGCGTTGCACGACGGCGCCGAGATCGGCTTCTTCCCGCCGGTGACGGGCGGGTGACCACGATGGACGTCGGTCCGCGCGTGGTGGTTCAGGAGTCCGACTTCGATGTCGCTGCCGAAGTGGCGACGCTGCGCGCGGCTGATGCGGCCGTGGGCGCCGTCGCGATCTTCATCGGCACGGTGCGCGACCGCAACGACGGCGCTGACGTCACGTCGATGACGCTCGAGCACTACCCGGGCATGACCGAGGCCGCGATCGAGGCGATGGTCGACGCCGCGGTGCAACGTTTTGCGATCCGCGCGGCGCGCGTGATCCATCGCGTCGGCCTCTTGCACGTGAACGATCAGATCATGATGGTCGCAGTCACGGCGGCGCACCGCGCCGCCGCGTTCGACGCGTGCGCGTTCCTAATGGATTACCTGAAGACGCAGGCCCCGTTCTGGAAGAAGGAAGCGACACCCGACGGTGCCCGCTGGGTCGACGCGCGCGTCGACGACGACGCCGCGATGCGGCGCTGGGGCATCGCCTCGTCAAACGCGACGATGGCCCCGCCGCAGGCCGAGTGATGGGCGTCGTCGCGTGGCCCCAGGTGCTGGCGGTATCGACCGGTGCGCTTGTCGGCTCGCTGCTGCGCTGGCAAGCCGGCCTCTGGCTCAACCAGCGCTGGAGCGGCTTTCCGCTCGGCACCTTGCTCGTCAACGGCGTCGGCGGTCTCGTGATCGGCATCGCCTTGGTGTGGTTCGAGCGCCGTCCGAACGAGGTTTGGCGCCTGCTTGTCGTGACCGGCTTCTGCGGCGGTTTCACCACCTTCTCGGCCTTCACCGGCGAGTCGCTGCTGCTGTTGCAGCGCGGCGAAGGAATGATGGCTCTCGCTCACACGATCGCTCATGTGATTGGAACGCTGGCGTGTGCGGCCCTCGGCTATCGGGTCGCGCAAGCGCTGCTGGTCTGAGCCCGGCGGGTGCCTTGAATTAAGGCACATCCGCCTCATGTCGTTGGCAATCGCCAGCCACGAATGCGGAACTCGACATGCGAATCGACAAACTCACCACCACGTTCCAGGAAGCCCTCGCCGACGCTCAGAGCCTGGCCGTCACCAGCGACAACCCGTACGTCGAACCGGTGCACGTGCTCTCGGCCATGTTGGCGCAGGCCGACGGCCCGAAGGCCTTGCTCGCGCGCGCCGGCGTCAACACGCAGCGGTTGCAGAACCTGCTCGAGGCCGAGCTCGCCAAGCTGAGCCAGGTGCAGGGCGGCGAAGCGGTGCAACCGAGCCGCGACCTCGCGACGCTGATGCAGTCGACCGAGAAGGAAGCATCGCAGCGCGGCGACCCCTTCATCGCGAGCGAGATGTTCCTGCTGGCGGCGGCCGATGCGAAGTCGGCGATCGGCAAGATTGCCAGGGAGAGCGGCATGACACGCAAGTCGCTCGAGACCGCGATCGCTGCGGTGCGCGGCGGTCAGAAGGTCGACAGCGCCGATGCCGAAGGCCAGCGCGAGGCGTTGAAGAAGTACACGCTGGATCTGACCGAGCGTGCAAGGCTCGGCAAGCTCGACCCGGTGATCGGGCGCGACGACGAGATCCGCCGCGCGATCCAGGTGCTGCAGCGCCGCACCAAGAACAACCCGGTGTTGATCGGCGAGCCGGGCGTCGGCAAAACCGCGATCGTCGAGGGTCTTGCGCAACGCATCGTCGCCGGAGAGGTGCCCGACACCTTGAAGAACAAGCGCGTGCTTGTGCTCGACATGGCCCTGCTGCTCGCCGGCGCGAAGTTTCGCGGCGAGTTCGAGGAGCGCCTGAAGTCGGTTCTGAAGGAAGTGGCGCAAGACGAGGGCCAGACGATCGTCTTCATCGACGAGATCCACACGATGGTCGGCGCGGGCAAGGCCGAGGGCGCGATCGACGCCGGCAATATGCTCAAACCCGCGCTCGCGCGCGGCGAACTGCATTGCATCGGGGCGACGACGCTCGACGAGTACCGCAAGTACATCGAGAAAGACGCGGCGCTCGAGCGGCGGTTCCAGAAGATCCTCGTCGGCGAGCCCTCTGTCGAGGCGACCATCGCGATCCTGCGTGGCCTGCAGGAAAAATACGAGGCGCACCATGGCGTCGAGATCACCGACCCGGCGATCGTCGCCGCGGCCGAACTGAGCCACCGCTACATCACCGACCGTTTCCTGCCCGACAAGGCAATCGACCTGATCGACGAAGCCGCGGCCAAGGTGAAGATCGAGATCGATTCGAAGCCGGAAGCGCTCGACAAGCTCGATCGCCGGCTGATCCAGTTGCAGATCGAACGCGCCGCCGTCACCAAGGAGAAAGACGACGCATCCAAGCGTCGTCGCGACCTGATCGAGGACGAGATCGTGCGCCTGCAACGCGAGATTGCCGATCTCGACGAGGTCTGGAAACGCGAGAAGGCGGCCGCGCAAGGGTCGGCGCAGATGCTCGAGGAGATCGACCGCACGCGCTTTCACATCGAGGAGCTGACACGCAAGGGCGACTATGACAAGGTCGCCAAGCTGCGCTACGAGACGCTCCCTGAACTCGAGCGGAAGTTGAAGGAGGCGCAGGCGACCGAACAGACGAAGGGTGGCGCGCACCGGCCGCAACTGCTGCGCACGACCGTCGGTGCCGAAGAGATTGCCGAAGTGGTGGCGCGCGCGACCGGCATCCCGGTATCGAAGCTGATGCAGGGCGAGCGCGACAAGCTGCTGCAGATGGAGGCCAAGCTGCACGAACGCGTGATCGGGCAGGACGAAGCGATCACGGCGGTATCGAACGCGATCCGTCGCTCGCGATCGGGCCTCGCCGACCCGAACCGGCCGACCGGCTCATTTCTTTTCCTCGGCCCGACCGGTGTCGGCAAGACCGAGCTCTGCAAGGCGCTCGCCGCGTTCCTGTTCGACAGCGTCGATCACCTGATCCGTCTCGACATGAGCGAGTTCATGGAGAAACACTCGGTGAGCCGCCTGATCGGTGCGCCGCCCGGCTACGTGGGATACGACGAAGGCGGCTATCTCACCGAAGCCGTGCGGCGGAAGCCCTACAGCGTTCTGCTGCTCGACGAGGTCGAGAAGGCGCACCCGGACGTTTTCAACGTGCTGCTGCAGGTGCTCGACGACGGCCGTCTCACCGACGGCCAGGGGCGAACCGTCGACTTCAAGAACACCGTGATCGTGATGACCTCGAATCTCGGCTCGCAACAGATCATGCAGATGGTCGGGCAGAGCAGCGAAGCGATCCACGACGCCGTGTGGGCCGAGGTAAAAACACATTTCCGCCCCGAGTTCCTGAACCGGATCGACGAGGCGGTGGTTTTCCACGCGCTCGATTCGCGCAACATCGAGGCGATCGCAAAGATCCAATTGCAAGTGCTCGAGACGCGTCTGGAACACATGGACATGAAGCTCGACGTCTCGGCGCCGGCGATCGCCCAGCTGGCGAAGGCCGGCTTCGATCCGGTGTTCGGTGCGCGGCCCTTGAAGCGCGCGATTCAGCGCGAAATCGAGAACCCGGTCTCGAAGCTGATCCTCGAAGGACGGTTCGGCCCGAAGGACGTGATCCCGGTCGACTTCCACGACGGCGAGTTCATCTTCGAACGCGTCGTGCACTGAATTACGGGGCGGGGGCGAGCGCTGCGCCGGCGTCGTTCAGTTCGGTGTCAGCTGGTCGAACAACGAATCCATGCGCAGCACCTGCAGACGCGCCAACGTGAGGTTGGAGCTCGACTTGTCGAGCACCGCATGCAGGGCCAGACCCGGATGCTTGGGCACCGCGCGCAGCAGCAGGTGATGCGAGTTGAGCGTGATGGCCGCTTCAGGCAGCAGGTGGCCGAAACCGAGCGTGCGGCTCGTCGTCGTCATCGCGGCGAGCAACTCGTTGCCGTGCGTCGCGAGGTCACTCGCGTTCGGGCTGGTGCCGACGTAGGCGATCGAGCGGCCGCTGCCGATCTCGAACACGCAGCAGCTCACCATGCCGGTCAGGTCGCCGAGCTGCTTCACGTAGCGGTCGAGCACCGCCGTGGGGACGGGCGCTTTGGGCGTCACCTCTCCACTGTTGTCGATCACCGGCATCGGTCGCATCGTCAGCACGATCGGCCGGGAAGGCGCGATCGTTCGGCCATCGGCGCCTGAAATGCCGGCGGAGATGCTGCCATCGGGCTGGGACCGGCGCGGCACGTAGGCGGTCGGCGCGAAGGGGCCGAGTTCGGGCACCTTGCGGCCATCGGCGCGGGTCTGGTCGCCCATGCGGCCCCAGGTGCCGGTGATGAAAGCCCATGCATCGGCCGGCCGGCTGACCTGCGGCGTCGTGCGCACGATGACGCCAGTGCCACGGCCGACGTCGAGCACGTGCGAGACCAGGGTGCTGGCCGACGCGAGCGGCAGGAACAGCACATTTCGGTTCGTCCACGGGCCGGTGACGATGTCGTCGTGAATCGGTTTCAGTGCGGCCGCGATGGCGTGGCCCGGCAGCTCGCCCACCAAGACCACGCCGAGGCGGCTGTAGCCGAGCAAGGTGCGCGCAAGCGCATGGCGCGCGGTAGTGTCGGCGTCGGCCTCGGTGCTGTAGAGGCGCAAGGCCTGCCCGTCGGCCGTCGGCAGATCGACGAACTCTAGGATCGCGAGCGCAGTGCCGAAACCTTGCCGGCGGATCACGAGCTTCTGGACCGCCCGGCCGCTGGCGGCCGCGATGCCGGCCAGCAGCTTGCGGGACGACGCGGTGGCGATGTCGTGCACCGCGATGAATTCGGGGCGCAGGTGCTCGAACTGCTGCCGCATGGCGTGCGCCGGATCGGACGACACGAAGAGCTCGTGCTCGTTGCCGCCGATATGGCGACCGATTTCATCCTTGCTGCTGGCCAGGTACTCGTGCTCGTCGTTCAGCAGCTGTGTGGCGAGGGCCGTCTGCGCACGAGTCTGCTGCCAGGCATCCGGCGAATCGGGGCCGCCGCCGCGCGAGCGCGCTGGCGCCCAGTCTTCGGATTCGCGCTTGTTCGAGATCAGCCCATGGGTCGATGCCCACTCCTCAAGCGCGCCGGGCTGTACGGTGAGCGCGCGCGTCGGTGCCCATTCGTCCCGGCTCGCATCGCCGTCGGGCGGGGTGTTCGCAAGCTCGGAGTTACTCATCAGAACAAGCTTCCTCGGAAGACTGGCGAACCTCTCCCATGCAGCGGTTCGCAGGCCAAGACGGCGATGCGACAGAGTGTAATGCGGACCCCGCCCGGCGCCGAGCCATTGGTTGATGAGTCGGTGAGGACGAATACCGGTTCACCTCCGCATGCACATCGACACGAGCTCTGATGCTGCCGCAAGCCCGACCGCAGGCGGGCGCCGGCTCGCGTCTCGCCCGGTCACGGGCTATACTCGCGGGCTTACCTTGCTGCGCCGGGACTTGACGCTTCGGCCGCAGCTTCCACTCACGGAATCCACAAGGAGACTCCAATGCGTCACTACGAAATCGTGCTCTTGATCCATCCGGATCAGAGCGAACAGGTTCCGGCCATGCTGGAGCGCTACAAGGGCGTCATCACGACCGGAGGTGGCAAGGTGCACCGGGTCGAGGACTGGGGTCGGCGCCAGATGGCCTACTTGATCCAGAAGCTCGCGAAAGCGCACTATCTCTGCATCAATATCGAGTGCGACAACGCCGTGTTGACCGAACTCGAAACCGGATTCCGCTTCAACGACGCTGTCTTGCGCCATCTCACGGTGACGAAGGACCACGCTGAAACGACGCCTTCGGTGATGATGCGAAATGCCGACCGCCCCGACCGGGCCGATCGTCCCGAGCGCACCGAACGCGACGACACGCGCCGCGCACCTCAGGAGGCTGCAGCCTGACGTGACCGAGCCGTCGCGTCGCCTTACCGGCATCGCGTTCTGAACCGGTTCTCGCATGAACCATCTGGTCCTGAACGCACAGCTGGTCGAGCGGGCCGCGTTGCGCTACACGCCCGCCGGGATGCCGGCTCTCGATCTCGGCTTGAAGCACGAATCGGAAGTCCGCCAGGACGGCAAGGCGCGCAAGGTGTGGTTCGACATCAAGGCGCGCGGCATCGGTGAGATCGTCGATGTGCTGGCCCGCCTCGAGCTGGGCAGCCAGCACCAGTTCACCGGCTTTCTCGGCTCGCACCGCAACGGCCGCGGAATCGTTTTTCACGTGACAGGCTTGAGCAGCCCGGCTGCTGGACCTGCCACATCCGATGTTCATGTTTGATTTGATCCGCCGAGTGCGTATCGCCATAAGGAGTTCACATGCCCCCGCCACGTGGTAAAGGTCGGTTTTCGAAGGACCGCAAACCGAAACGCAACACCCAGTCGTTGCTGTTCCGTCGCAAGCGTTTTTGCCGCTTCACCGTCACCGGTGTCAAGCAGATCGACTACAAGGATATCGACACGCTGCGCGACTTCATCGGCGAGAACGGCAAGATCACGCCGGCCCGTCTAACCGGCACGCGCGCCTTTTTCCAGCGCCAGTTGACGACCTGCATCAAGCGGGCGCGTTTCCTCGCGATGTTGCCGTACAGCGACCAGCACAAGAGCTGAGCCAGGAGCACCCATGCAAGTCATTCTGTTGGAGAAGGTCGGCAACCTCGGCAACCTCGGCGACGTCGTCAAGGTCAAGGATGGTTATGCCCGCAACTTCTTGATCCCGACCCGTGCCGCAAGGCGTGCGACCGCGGCGTCGATCAAGGAATTCGAGACCAAGCGCGTCGAGCTCGAGAAGGCCGCGGCCGAAAGACTCGCCGCCGCACAGGCGATGGGCGAGAAGATGACCGGCCGCACCGTGCACATCACGCAGAAGGCGGGTGTCGATGGTCGGCTGTTCGGTTCCGTCACGAACGCAGACATCGCCGAAGCGCTGACCCGCATCGATTTCAAGGTCGCGAAGGCGCAGGTTCGGATGCCGACGGGGCCGTTGAAGACGGTCGGCGAGCACACCGTGTCGGTGGCGCCGCACACCGATGTCGTGGTCGACGTCAAGGTCGTTGTCCTGGGCGAGACGAACTGACGGTTGGTGCAGGTTCGGCCCTGGGGCGCCGGCTCGATGGAAACGTGTTCCTCCGTGGGCACGTCTTGCTTTGTGCGTTTTGCGCCGGCACGCCTCTGTGCGAGGCACGGCGGCCGGACTGGCCCGGCCAGGGCCAGTTACTTTCAGTTGAGGGCCCAAATGAAAGTAACCAAAGCAAAGGGCCTCAACGCCGGCCATTTGTGTGTCCCGCTACGGCTAGAACCTGTCGCCGTTATCACAGACCAACGGAACCCGAAGCGGATCACTTCCGGGACGGACGAACCTCGCTTCGCATCGGCAACGTGCACGCTTGGAAGCCGTACGGCACCAACGTGCCTTGCCCACGCGGTCGTCCCGGCCGCGCAGCGGACCTAGACACCAAGCATCTGGATAACCGGTTCAGCTTCTTGCCGTAGCGGTTTGCACACATGTCTGGTGTGGAGGCCCTTTGCTTTGGTTACTTTCATTTGGGCCCTCAAATGAAAGTGACTGGCCGGCCGGGCCAGTCCGGCGCAGTGCCTCGCAGAGGCAAAAAAACTGCGAAAGGCACGAACCCAACGCCGCAGGCGAAAATCACAGCCCATGCACTGTGCATGCACAGCCTTTCCCAAAGCCCGACCGCGCAGCGGCGATTAACATTCCTCTGTGTCTGCAGTATTCGCTTCCGGCCAGGCCCCGACGGCTCGCCCCGACGACGACGTTTCGCGCCTTCGCATCCCGCCGCACTCGGTCGAGGCCGAGCAGAGCGTGCTGGGCGGGCTGCTGCTCGACAACAGCGCATGGGACCGCAGCGCCGACCTGTTGAGCGAGAGCGACTTCTATCGCTTCGAACACCGTCTGATCTACACCGCGATCGCAGGCCTCGTCAACGCGACCAAGCCCGCCGACGTGATCACGGTGTTCGAGCAGTTGCAAAGTCTCGGCAAGGCCGAGGAGTGCGGTGGACTCGCGTACCTCAACGCACTCGCGCAGAGCGTGCCGAGCGCCGCCAACATTCGCCGCTATGCCGAGATCGTGCGCGAGCGCGCGGTGCTCCGCAAATTGGTGGCGGCCAGCGACGAAATCGCGACCAGCGCGTTCAACCCGCAGGGCAAGCCGGTGTCGCAGATCCTCGACGACGCCGAAGGCCGCATCTTTCGCATCGGCGAAGAAGGTTCGCGCTCGCAGCAGGGATTCCTGAGCATGGACCACCTGGTCGTCGCGCTGATCGACCGGGTCAACGAACTGCACGACAACGGTGCCGAGGAGGTGACCGGCGTGCGCACCGGCTTCTACGACCTCGACCGCCTGACATCGGGCCTGCAACCCGGCGACCTGATCGTACTCGCCGCGCGGCCTTCGATGGGCAAGACCGCTTTCGCGCTCAACATCGCCGAGCACGTCGCAGTACGCGAAGGCTTGCCGGTGGTGGTGTTCTCGATGGAAATGGGCGCCTCGCAACTGGCGCTGCGAATGGTCGGCTCGCTCGGTCGCATCGACCAGCAGCACCTGCGCACCGGCGCGCTGAAAGACGACGAGTGGGGCCGCCTGACGGAGGCGGTCGAGCGGCTCGGCAAGGTGAGCCTCTTCATCGACGAGAGCGGTTCGCTCACGCCGAGCGAACTGCGGGCGCGGGCCCGGCGCCAGGCGCGCCAGTGCGGCCAGCTCGGGCTCATCGTCGTCGACTACCTTCAGCTGATGACCGGCAGTGCAGGCACCAGCGAGGAGAACCGCGCGACCGTGATCGGCGAGGTGTCGCGTGGCCTGAAGTCGCTCGCCAAGGAATTGAAGTGCCCGGTGATCGCGCTCTCGCAGTTGAACCGCAGTGTCGAGTCGCGCACCGACAAGCGTCCGCTGATGAGCGACCTGCGCGAATCGGGCGCGATCGAGCAGGACGCCGACGTCATCATGTTCATCTACCGCGACGACTACTACACCAAGGAAGCGAGCAAGGAGCCGGGCATCGCCGAGATCATCATCGGCAAGCAACGCAACGGGCCGACCGAAACGTTCAAGCTCACCTTCCTGAAGCCGCTCACGAAGTTCGACAACTTGGCGCCCGGCAGCAGGGGCAGCGACTACTGATGCCGAGACCGCGTTTTCGATCGCCCGCGCCGCGCCGCATCGTCAGCCATTGACCATGCAGATCCAGAGCAACGGCATCGCGCTCGAGGTCGAGGACCATGGCCCGCGCGACGGCGAGCCGCTGCTGCTCGTGATGGGGCTCGGAATGCAGCTCGTGGCGTGGCACATGGGGCTCGTGAGTCTGCTCGTCGCGCGCGGTTACCGCGTCATCCGTTTCGACAACCGCGACATCGGGCTCAGTCAGTCGTTCGACGACGCTGGCGCACCGAACGTCGTGCGCGACGCGATCCGCTACACGCTCGGCTTGCGCGTCACCAGCCTCTATTCGCTCGCCGACATGGCCGAAGACGCGGTCGGAATCCTCGATGCGCTCGATATCGCGCGAGCGCATGTCTGCGGTGCCTCAATGGGCGGCATGATCGCGCAACACATCGGGGCGCGGCACCCGCTGCGGGTCTTGGGATTGACGTTGCTCATGACCACCAGCGGCGCGCGCGGTTTGCCCGGTCCCTCGCTGCGCGTTCGCAACGCGCTGATCGCCAAGCCCGTGAACCCCCGCGACACCGCAAGCGTGGTCGCGCATTACAAGCGCCTTTATCGATTGATCGGAAGCCCCGGACACCCGCTGCCCGACGCGCAGATGACCGCGCAGATCGAGCTTAGCGTGAAGCGTTCCTATCGCCCGCAAGGCTCGGGGCGGCAAATCGTCGCGATCGCAGCCGACGGCGATCGTTCGCCGATCCTGCCGATGATCGCTGCACCGACGCAAATCATTCACGGGGCTGCCGATCCGCTGGTGCCGGTTGCCGCGGCGCACGACCTCGCTCGGAAAATCGATGGCGCCTTGCTCGATATCGTCGCCGGCATGGGTCACGACCTGCCCGAACCGCTCTGGCCGCGCTTCGTGACGGGCATCGACGCGGCGGCGGCCAGGGCACGCGTCACCCGTTGACATCGGGTCGATGCGAGGGGTTTAGCGACGACGCTGCCTTACAGTCGGCGACACACCAGTTCAACCGATCGGGAGACTCCTTTGAACCAAAACACCGACACAGCGCTCGACCCATCCGCCCAAGCCTCGACCCCCAGTTCGTCACGCCGTCTGTTCCACCGACAAGCCGCGTCGGCCTCGGCGCTGCTCGCGCTCGGCGGTTTCCCGGCGCTGGTGCGCGCGCAGACCACGAAACTGAAGATCGGCATGCTGCTGCCGAAGTCGGGCAACCTCGCGCAGCTCGGCCAGTCGTGCCAGCGTGGAGCCGACATTTCGGTCGGGATCGTCAAGGAGCTGTACGGCGTCGACGTCGAGATGATGAACGTCGACTTCGAATCGAACGTCGACCAGGCCCGGTCGCGCGCCGAGAAGCTGATCAGCGATGGCGCGAATCTGCTGATCGGGGCGTTCGACTCGGGTGCCAGTTCGGCCATCGCGCAGGTGGCCGAACAGCGCAAGGTCCCGTTCGTGATCAACATCGCCGCGGCGCAACCGATCACCGAGCAGGGCTACAAGTTCACGTTCCGGAACTTTCCGACTTCCGGCGACCTGATCCGCAACGGTCTCGGTCTCTATCGCGACCTGTTCCAGGCGACCCAGACGGCGCCGCGCAAATGCGTCTTCATGCACGTGAACGACACCTTCGGGATGGCCAACAAAGGCGCGATCGACCGCATTCTGCCGACGCTCAACTACCTGCCTTTCAAGATCGTCGAGACCATCTCGTACGACCCGGCCGCGCGCGACCTCTCGGTCGAGGTGGCGAAGGCGAAGAGCAGCGGCGCCGACATCGTGATGCTGGTGTGTCGCCTGAACGACTCGATCCTGCTGGTGCGCGAGATGGTGAAGCAGCGCTACAACCCGATGGGGATCGTGAGCCCGGGCTCGCCGGGCATGTACGAGGAGGCGTTCTACAAGACGCTCGGCAAGTACTCCGAATACGCGATCTCGAACGTGCCGTGGTACGACCCGAAGGCGCGTCTCACCGGCATCGTCGACCAGGCATTCACGAAAGCCTTCCCGCAGGACAAGCTGATGTTCCACGCCCTCAACGTCGGCTTCACCGTCGAGGCGGTGATGGTCGCGTCCGACGCGTTCCGGCGCGCGAGGTCGACCGACGGCCCGACGCTCGCCGAGGCCTTGCGCCAGACCAAGATCACCGAGCGCATGATGCTCGGCGGTCCGATCGCGTTCGATGCGAAGGGGCAGAACACGCAGATCGCGTCGGCTTGCATCCAGAACCGCAAGCTCCGACCCGCGGTGGTGCTGCCGGCGGCAAACGCCGAGTTCGCGCCGGTGTTCCCGGTGCCGGACTGGAATTCGCGAACCTGATCGCGCGCCGGTCGGGTAGCTGACGATGCCGATCGACCTGATCGTCAACGTGGTGTTGAGCGGGCTCCTGACGGGGCTCGTCTACGGCCTGATGGCGCTCGGGCTCTCGGTGATCTACGGCGTGGTGCGGGTGGTCAACTTCGCGCACGGCGAACTGATGGCGCTCGCGATGTATGCCGCGGTGGTGATCTTCGCCCGCTTCCACGTCGATCCGTTGCTGCTGATCGTGCCGGTCGGCATCGGCTTCTTCGCGCTCGGCTACGGATTGCAGCGCGCGCTCATCAATCCGTTCATCTCGAGGCCCGAGCACTCGCAGTTCATGCTGCTGCTCGCCGTCGCGCTCGTGCTCACCAACGTGCTGCTGCTGGTGTTCGGGCCCGACGCCCGCAACGTGCAGGTCGACTACGCGCTCGACTCGTTCGAGCTCGGCCCGGTCCTGGTCGACAAGGTGCGGGTGATCTGCGCGGTCGTGGCGCTCGCCTTCTGCGCCTTGCTGTGGGCCATCTTCCGCTTCACGAGCTTCGGCAAGGCGATCCGCGCATGTGCCGACAACCTGCTCGGCGCACGCGTCGTCGGGCTCAACGTCGAGCACCTGTACGGGCTCACGTTCGGCATCGGCTGCGCGTGCGTCGGCGTCGCCGGCACCTTGCTGACGTTGCTCACCGAAGTAACCCCGCCGTCGGGGCCGGCGTACACGCTGCTCGCGTTCGTCATCGTCATCATCGGCGGACTGGGTTCGATGCCGGGCGCACTCGCCGGTGGCGTGCTGATCGGTGTGTCGGAGGCGATTGCCGGCATCCTGTTCACGCCGTCGGCGAAGAGCATGGCGTCGTTCGCGCTGCTGATCCTCGTGCTCGCGTTAAAGCCGCAGGGGCTGTTCGGTGGATCCGCGCACCGCTGGCGCGCAGGCGCGAAGCGGTGAGGGCGCTTTTCGCAGGCTACGCGCCACGCTCGCTGCGCGCCCTCGCGGCCTTGCTCGCGGTGCTGCTGATCGCACCGCTGGTGGTCGACCGCTACCTGTTGTCGCTGCTGATCCTCACGCTCTACTTCGCATTCGTCGGGCAGGCATGGAACATCATGATGGGTTTCGCGGGACAGCTCTCGCTCGGGCATGCGCTCTACGTGGGGCTCGGCGCGTACACAGCTGCGGCGCTCTACCAATATTTCGGCTTGCCGCCGTGGCTGGGCCTGGTGGCGGCGGTGGCGGTATGCGTCGCGGTGGCGAGCGTCATCGGCTGGCTCGCCTTCCGCTTCGGCATCGCCGGCACCTACTTCGCGCTGCTGACGATCGCCTTCGCCGAGTTCACACGCATTGGCTTCGACCACTTCGCGTGGGTCGGTGGCTCGGGCGGCTTCTTCCTGAAGGTGACCCAGCAAGGCGCGACCGACTGGCTCAATTGGCGCGGCTCGCCGGTGATGTTCTATTTCCTCGCGCTTGGTTTCGCGGTGCTCGCGTTCGGCGTGAGCGCATGGCTCCTCAAGAGCCGTGCCGGCTTCTACTTCCGCGCGATCCGCGACAACGAGGAAGCCGCGCGCGCCGCCGGCGTCGACGTGTTCCGCTACAAGCTGATCGCGATCCAGATCTCGGCCGCGCTCACCGCGATGGCGGGCGTCTTCTTCGCGTTCTATTACAACAACCTGTTTCCGGAGCAGGCCTTCAACATGGGCCGCTCAATCGAGATCATCCTCGCGCCCATCATCGGCGGGCTCGGCACGCTGTTCGGTCCGGTGATTGGCGCGGCGCTGCTGACGGTGCTCTCCGAAGGGCTCACCGAAGTGCTGCAGCGCCTCGGGGTCGAAGCGCCCGGCCTGAAGCAGATCTTGTATGGCGTGGCACTCGGCGTCTCGATCATGTTCATGCCGCACGGTGTGTGGCCTAAGCTCGCGCGGCGCTTCGGCTTCACGCGCGACAAGGCACCGCCGCCATGAGCGATTCGCTGCTCGACGTGGCTCAGGTTTCGAAGAGCTTTCGGGGCCTGCGCGCCGTGGCCGGTGCGAGCCTTCAGGTGAGCCGCGGCGAGATGGTCGCGTTGATCGGCCCGAACGGCGCCGGCAAGACGACGCTTTTCAATCTCGTCGCCGGCGCACTCGCGCCCGACAGCGGCCGTATCCATTTCGAAGGGCAGGACATCACGGGCTTGCGCGCCGATCAAACGTGCGCTGCGGGCATCGGCCGCACGTTCCAGATCGTCAAGCCGTTCGCAGACATGAGCGTGCTCGATAACGTGATGGTGGGCGGCTTTCGCGGCAACCGCGATGCGGCCCTCGCGCGCGAGCGGGCGCGCCTCGCGCTCGAGGCCATGCACATGGGGCCGCTCCAGGCGAAGCCGGCGTCGAGTCTCACGCTGCCCGATCGAAAGCGCCTCGAAGTGGCCCGCGCGCTGGCGACCCAGCCGCGCCTCTTGCTGCTCGACGAGGTGATGGCCGGCCTGCGCCCGACCGAGACCGATGTGATGGTGGCGGCCTTTCGCCGTCTCAATGCCAAGCACGGTGTGACCATCCTGCTTATCGAACACGTGATGCGCGCGGTGATGGCGCTCGCCGGGCGCGTCTACGTGCTGCACCACGGCGAGATCATCGCCGAAGGCAAGCCGCAGCAGGTGACCCGAGACCCGCGCGTGCTCGAAAGCTACCTCGGCGCCGAGGCGCTCGAATGAGCGGGCCGATGCTTAGCGTGCGCGATCTCGCGGTCTACTACGACGACGCCCAGGCGCTCGACGGCGTGTCGATCGATGTCGCCGAAGGCGAGGTCGTCGCGATCATCGGCGCCAACGGCGCGGGCAAGACCTCGCTGATCCGCACCATTGGCGGCGTGCTGAAGCCGCGCACCGGCCGCATCGCCTTCGAGGGCCGCGACATCGCTGGGCTGCCGAGCCACGTGGTGTGCGATCTCGGCATCGGCCAGGTCGCCGAAGGCCGCCAGGTGTTCCCGACCTTGAGCGTGCTCGAGAACCTGCAGGTCGGCGCGATGCTGCCGCGTGCGAAGGCCGGTGCGGCCAAGATGCTCGACGCCGTCTATGCGATGTTCCCGCGCCTGGCCGAGCGCCACGCGCAGCCCGCCGGGCTGCTGTCGGGCGGCGAGCAGCAGATGCTCGCGATTGGGCGCTGTCTGATGGGCGCGCCTCGCCTCGTCATGTTCGACGAGCCATCGATCGGCCTGGCACCGGCGGTGGTGTTCGAGGTTTTCGGCGTGATCCGCCGCCTGCACGACAACGGCATGACGGTGCTGCTGGTCGAGCAGAACGTCGCCGCATCGCTGAAGCTCGCCGACCGGGCTTATGTGCTCGAGAATGGGCGCATCGTGCTCGCGGGCAGTGGTGCAGAGTTGCTCGGTGACGCCCGTGTGCGCGAAGCCTATCTAGGCCTCTGACCAACGAGGCCGGTATGCCTTTTTCGGGCATCGCTCGCCGGCGCGGCGGAACAGGAGCCGCCACGACACCCAGCCCGTTCTTGCTCTCGGCATAAAGGGACACAGCGCGACGCACTCAAGAGCGTTCGTCGACAATTGGCGAATTGATGTCTGGACCACCCGGTCTGTCACGCTGCGTGAGACGAGTCGATGGATAGGCGTTCACAGGTCAGCCCATGGCGACTCAGCGTCGCGCCGATGATGGACTGGACCGACCGCCACTGTCGGTTCTTCCATCGTCTGCTCAGCAAACGCACGCGCCTCTACACCGAGATGTTGACGACCGGTGCACTGCTGCACGGTGACCAGCCGCGCCACCTCGACTTCGACGCTGCCGAGCACCCCGTCGCGTTGCAGCTCGGCGGGAGCGAGCCGGCCGATCTCGCGGCCTGCGCCGTGCTCGGCGAGCGTTGGGGCTATGACGAGATCAACCTCAACTGCGGCTGCCCGAGCGAGCGTGTACAGCGTGGCGCGTTCGGGGCCTGCCTGATGGCCGAACCCGCGCTGGTGGCCGACGGCGTGAAAGCGATGCGCGACGCGGTCTCGATCCCGGTGACGGTGAAGCACCGCATCGGCATCGACCGGAGTGACGACTACGGCTTCGTGCGCGACTTCGTCGGCACCGTCGCCGCGGCCGGTTGCGAGGTGTTCATCGTGCACGCGCGCAACGCCTGGCTGAAGGGCCTCAGCCCGAAGGAGAACCGCGAGTTGCCGCCGCTGCGCTACGAGACCGTCGCGAGCCTGAAGCACGATTTTCCGTCGCTCGCGTTCGTGCTGAATGGCGGCGTGCACGACGACGCGCAGATCGCCAGCCATCTCGCGCAGGCCGACGGCGTGATGATCGGGCGCGCCGCTTATCACCAGCCGGCGCTGCTCGCGACGTGGGACGCACGCTTTCTCGGCGCTGACATCGACGAAGCCATCGACCTCGACGACGTCGAGGCCGCGATGGTCGGCTACATGACGCGGCTGGTCACCACCGGCGAGCCGTGGACGCGCGCGTCGCGCCACATGCTGGGCCTGCGCCACGGGCTGCCCGGCGCGCGCCGCTGGCGCCAGGTCTGGTCCGACCATCGGCTGAAGGACGCGTCGCCGGCGGAGGTGTCGCGGCAGGCGCGCGCCGCGATGCGCGCTTTGTCGGCATCGCCCGTTCTTCAGCCAGGCTGATGCTCCGCGCCGGCCGCGGCGCGCGTCGGCCACGTCGCGAGCAACAGGCCCGCGATCGCGAGTCCGAATGCGATGCCCTGAACGACATTGACCGTCTCGCCCAGAAAGACGACGCCGACGGCCGCCGCACTGACCGGAAGCAGCACGGTGAAGACACCGGCCGACGACGCGGCCACATGGCGCAACCCGGTCATCCACAGCCACACCGTCAGCATGCTCGCGGCGGCTGCATACGCGACCAGTTGCAGCCACGACGCCGACGCGACCGCGCCGAAGTCGAAGCGCGTCGCCTGCCAGAGGCCGAGCGGCGTAACCAGCAGCAGACCCCACAAGTTGATGAGCGCGCTGATGCGGCGCGGAGCCACGCGCCCGGTGAGCCGCTTGCCGACCACCACGTAGGCGGCCTCGCAGAACACCGCGCCCACCAGCATCGCGAGGCCAAGCCACGATGCGGGCTGGGCACCGGCCGTGTCCTTCGCGAACGAGACCACCGCAATGCCGCCGACCGCGAGCGCGATCGCGATGCCGACGCGGCGCGTGATCAGCTCACCAAGGAACGCGCGCGACAGCAGCGCCACCGCCGCCGGCAGTGCGGCCAGCACCACGCCGGCGACGGAGGCCGGCGTCATCGAGACGCCGTACAGCATGCAGATCGAGAACAGGAAATTGCCGAAGAACGATTCGACGAAGAGCAGCCGCATGTCGCTGCGGTCGAGCGGCGGTTCGGTCGGGCCCCGCCGCAGCCAGCCCAGCATCGCGACGGCCGCGATGCCGAAGCGCAGCCACGCGAGCAGGAACACCGGAAACACCGCAATCAGCACCTTCGAGACGCCGACGTAGCCGCCGACGATGGCCATGCTCGCGCCGAGCGCGAGGTAGGCGGTGAGCGGCGCGGCGCCGCGGCCGTGCGGAGCGTCGTTCACCAGCTCAGGCGGCACGCGCGGCCGTCGACATTTCGAGCGCGCGCAATCGCTCGCGGCGCGCGATCAGGACGTTCGCCACGACGACGCCGATCGCAACCACCGAGATGATCAGCGTCGCCATTGCATTCACGCTCGGATTGAGACCCAGGCGCGCGCGCGAGAAAATGACGAGCGGCATCGTCGTGGCACCGGGGCCCGACAGGAACGCCGACAGCACCACGTCGTCGAGCGAGAGCGTGAACGTGAGCAGGCCCGCTGACAGCAACGAGCCGCGAATCATCGGCAACGTGACGAGTCGAAACACCTGGGCGGGTCGGGCGCCGAGGTCCATCGCAGCCTCTTCGAGCTGCGGGTCGAGCGTCTGCAGACGCGCCTGCACGACAACCGTCGCATACGCCATCCCCAGCAGCAGGTGGCCGAGCCAGATCGTCATCAGGCCGCGTTCGGGAAAGCCGACCCCGAACACCGCTTCGGTCGCACGCTGGACCGACACCAGCATCAGCAACAGCGAGAGGCCGATGATGACCTCCGGCATCACCAGTGGCGCCGCCACCATCCCGGCGAACAGCGTGCGACCGAAGAAGCGTCGATAGCGCGTGAGTGCGAAGGCGGCAAGGGTGCCGAGGACCACCGATGCCAACGCCGTGGCGAAGGCGATTTTGAGCGACAGCGCCAGGCCCGCGAGCATTTCGACATCGCCCAAGAGCGCGGCGTACCACTTGAACGTGAAGCCGCGCCACTGGTTGGCGACCGGCGAGTCGTTGAACGAGAACCACACGAGGGCGGCGATCGGCACGTAGAGGAAGGCATAGCCGAACGCGAGCCATGCGCTGCCGAACCAGCTCGCGGAGGCGCGCTTTTTCACGTTTGCGGCGCCCCGCTTTCAGCGCGTACCTTGCTGAAGATCGCGACCGGCACGATCACCAGCAGCACCATCGCCGCAGCGACGGCACAGGCCATCGGCCAATCGTTGTTGCTGAAGAACTCGTCCCACAGCGTGCGGCCGATCATCTGCGTCTGCGGGCCGCCGAGCAGTTCGGGTATGACGTACTCGCCGACGCAGGGAATGAACACCAACATCGAGCCCGCGACGATGCCGGCGCGGGAGAGGGGAACGGTGATCTTCCAGAACGCCACCCAAGCGGTCGCCCCGAGATCGCAGGCGGCTTCGAGCAGGCGCAGGTCCATCTTCTCGAGGTTGGCGTAGAGCGGCAGGATCATGAACGGCAGGTAGCTGTACGTCATGCCGAGCACGAGCGAGAAGGGCGAGTTCAGCAGTTGCCCGGGCGCCGGGATGAAACCAGCCGCGGCCAGCGCGCGGTCGAGGCCGAACGCCTCGATCGCGTCGGCGGCCCAGCCGTGTTCGCTGAGCAGACCCTTCCATGCGTAGACGCGCAGCAGGAACGAGGTCCAAAAGGGCAACATCACGAGCATCAGCAGCGCCGGCTGCCGGGTGCGCGGTGCGCGCGCCATGAAGTATGCGAACGGATAGCCGATCGCGAGGCAAAGCACGCACGTGAGCGCAGCGTATTTGAAGCTCGCGAGGTACGTCTTGAGATAAAGACTGTCTTGCAGCAACTGCGCGTAGTTGGCGAGCGTGGCGCCACCGAAGCTCACCCCCGACACTTCGGAAAAGCTGATCTTCAGCACGACCGCGAAAGGCAGCAGGAAGAAGAGCAGCAGCCACACGAGCGGCACGCCGATCACGGCCACGCGGCCGCGCAGCCCGCTCCGGGGCTCGGCGGTGCTCACGCCGCGAGAACGATCGGTGCCGAAGGCAGCCAGCTCGCCCACACGCCATCGCCGCGCGCGAAGGGCAAGGCGGCCCGATCGACGTTGCTCTGGCTTACCTTCATGACCAGCTCGTTCGCGAGCGCGAGGTGGTAGACCGTGTAGCTGCCGAAGTAGGCGATGTCTTTGACGGCCCCATGCACCGCGTTCACCGAGCGTTCCGCGACCGGAGCGCCGCCAGCGAGCTGGATCTTCTCGGGCCGGATCGCGACCGTGACGACAGCGCCGTCGTAGACGGCTGTCGTGCCCGCCACCTGGATGCGACCGACGGGGCTGTCGATCAGGGTGTCGGCGCCGTCGTGCGAAACGACGCTGCCCGCGATCAGGTTGACGTTGCCGATGAAGTCGGCGACGAAGGTCGTAGCGGGTCGTTCATAGATCTCGTCGGGCGGCCCGACCTGCAGAAAGCGGCCTTCGCTCATCACGGCGATGCGCGTGGCCATCGTCATCGCTTCTTCCTGGTCGTGCGTGACCATCACGCAGGTCACGCCGACGTCGGCGATGATGTTGGCGAGCTCGATCTGCGTCTCCTCGCGCAGCTTCTTGTCGAGCGAGCCTAGCGGCTCGTCGAGCAGCAGCAGTTGCGGCTTCTTCGCCAAGCTGCGGGCGAGCGCAACGCGTTGTTGCTGCCCGCCCGAGAGCTGGTGGGGCTTGCGTTTCGCGAAAGCCGAGAGCTGCACCAGTTGCAGCATCGCGTCGACGCGTTGCGCCACAACTGCCGGGGGCAAGCCTTCGCGCTGAAGCCCGAAGGCGACGTTGTCGGCGACGCTCAGGTGCGGAAAGAGCGCGTAGCTCTGGAACATCATGTTGAGCGGGCGCTCGAAGGGTGCGAGGCCGGCGAGGTCGCGGCCATCGAGCACGATGCGGCCGCTGGTCGGAGTCTCGAAGCCCGCGAGCATGCGCAGCAGCGTCGTCTTGCCGCAGCCCGATGAGCCGAGCAACGCGAACACCTCGCCCTTGGCGATGTCGATCGACACGTCGTTCACAGCCGGGGCACCACCGAACTCCTTGACGATGTTCTGGATCTGCAGGAAACCCGCTGGGCTCATGGTGCTCGATGCCGGACGCTCAAAGGGGGGCTCAAAAAGAGAGGGTCGCGCGGGCTACCCCGAGCGACCCTTCGAGTACGGCGCTCAGGCCTGCTGTTTCAGCACGTCGGCGATGGTGCTCACGAGCTGATCGATGTGCGCCTCTTCCACGATGAGCGGCGGGGAGAGCGCGATCGTGTCGCCGGTGGTGCGGACCATCACGCCGCGCTCCCAGCATTGCAGGAACACGTCGAACGCGCGCTTGCCCGGCAAACCGGCGATCGGCGCGAACTCGATGGCGCCGACCAGGCCGATGTTGCGCACATCGATCACGTGCGGCAGCCCGGCGAGCGAATGCAGTGCGTTCTCGAAGCTCGACTCCATCGTCGCGGCGCGCGTGAGCAGGCCTTCCTCTTCGTACGTGGCCAGCGTGCCGAGCGCCGCGGCGCAGGCGAGCGGGTGGGCCGAATAGGTGTAGCCGTGCGGGAACTCGATCATGTGTTCCGGTCCGGTCATGAACACGTCGTGCAGCGCGGTCCGGCACAGCACCGCGCCCATCGGCACGCAGCCATTGGTGATGCCCTTGGCCATCGTGATGAGGTCGGGCATCACGTTGAAGCGCTGCGAACCGAACGGGTGCCCGAGACGTCCGAAGCCGGTGATGACCTCGTCGAAAATCAGCAGGATGCCGTGCTTGTCGCAGATGGCGCGCAGGCGTTCGAGGTAACCGACCGGCGGCAGCAGCACGCCGGTCGAGCCGGCGACCGGCTCGACGATGACGGCGGCGATGGTTGACGCATCGTGCAGCGCCACGAGCCGTTCGAGGTCGTCGGCAAGCTCTGCGCCGTGCTTCGGCAGGCCGCGCGAGAACGCGTTCTTCGACAGGTCGTGCGTGTGGCGGAGGTGATCGACCCCCGGCAGCAACGGGCCGAACGCCTTGCGATTGCCGACGATGCCGCCGACCGACAAGCCGCCATAGTTGACGCCGTGGTAGCCGCGCTCGCGACCGATGAGCCGGGTTCGCGATCCTTCGCCACGTGCCCGGTGATACGCAACGGCCATCTTCAAGGCCGTCTCGACCGCCTCCGAGCCCGAGTTCGTGTAGAACACCTTGTCGAGACCGGCCGGCGCCAAAGCGACGACCTTCTCCGCCAGTTCGAAGGCCTTCGGATGACCCATGTTGAATGAAGGCGCGAAGTCCATCTCGGCCGCCTGTTCGGCGATCGCCTGCACGATCTTCGGCCGCGCGTGACCGGCGTTCACGCACCAGAGACCGGCCACGCCGTCGAGCACCTGGCGGCCCTCGGGCGTCCAGTAGTGCATGCCGCTTGCCTTTGCGAGCATGCGGGGCGCCGACTTGAACTGCCGATTCGCCGTGAACGGCATCCAGTAGGCGTCGAGGTTCTGCGGTGCGGCCTTCGGTGAGACGGCGCTCGCACCCGGGTGGGCCGTGGCGGTGCCGGGAACGGGATCTTTGTACATGGTCGCCTTTCGATGTGGAAAGCGGCGATGGGTCGGTCACCGCGGCGTCGTGAGCCCTCTGGGCCACCGCGCCGACCGGTCGCTTTCAGCGTGGCTCCGAGTTTAGGGCTTGTTCGCCTGAATCGAAAGCCGCACGGGCAGGGGAACGGAAAGGGCGACGTTGGGGTCGCCCGCCCCTTGCGGATAATCGCGACTCGCCGGCCCGGCGCGCTTTCCCACGGGCCCCGCTTTTGCTACCCGCGTCCAGCGCCATCCGTGGCGTGACCCCTGCCATGCCGTCCGATACTTCCACGCTCCCCCTCGGCGCCTGCCTGGCGAGGCGCCTCGTCGGCATCGGCCTCGTCGCGTGGCTGGCCATCGCGCCGCCGCTGGCACGCGCGTTCGGTTTCGAAGACGTCGCCGCGATTGCGAAGCGGAGCTCGGCGCAGGCGTTCCGGCCCGTCGTTCCCAATCTGCCGCCGGAGCTGAAGGAGCTCGACTACGACGCCAGCCGCGACATCCGCTTCAAGCCCGAACGCGCGATCTGGCGCAACGACAAACTGCCCTTCGAACTGATGTTCTTCCACGTCAACCGCGGTGTCCAGGAGCCGGTGCGCATCAACATCGTCGACGCTGCAGGCACACGCGGCCTGCCGTTCGACCCTTCGGCCTTCAACTACGGTCGCAACAAGATCGACCTGCGCAAAGCCGCCGGGATCGGCTTCGCCGGCTTCCGCGTGCACTACGCGCTCAACAACCCGAAGTACAAGGACGAGGTGCTGGTCTTCATGGGGGCGAGCTACTTTCGCGCTCTCGGCAAAGGCCAGTCCTACGGGCTCTCGGCTCGAGGCCTGGCTGTCGACACGGCGTCGGCGAGCGGCGAGGAGTTCCCGCGCTTCGTCGAGTTCTGGGTCGAGAAACCGAAGCCGCGCGCGCCGTCGATGGTGATCTACGGCCTGCTCGATTCGAAGCGCGTGGCGGGCGCGTATCGCTTCGTCGTTACGCCGGGTGTCGACACGGTGATGCAGGTGACGGCACGGCTCTACCTGCGCGACACGATCCAGAAGCTCGGCATCGCGCCGCTCACGAGCATGTTCGCGTTCGGCGAGAACCAGCCCGGTCGCGACGACTACCGCCCCGAGGTTCACGACTCCGACGGCCTCTTGCTCCACACGGGGGAGAACGAATGGATCTGGCGCCCGCTCGTGAATCCGAAGCGGCTGCTGATCACGTCGTTCGCGACCACGAATCCCGCCGGCTTCGGCTTGCTGCAACGCGATCGTGCGGTCGGAAGCTACGAAGACCCCGAAGCCCTGTACGAGCGCCGGCCGAGCGTGTGGGTCGAGCCGACGGGCACCTGGGGCGCGGGCCGGGTCGAGCTGGTGACGATCCCTTCACCCGACGAGACCAACGACAACATCGTCTCCTACTGGGTCAATGCCAAGCCCGCCACCAAGGACACGCCGATCGACCTGGCCTACAAGCTGCACTGGCAGATGCCCGGCACGCCGCCCGGCGGTCTCGCGGCGGTCGTTCAAACCCGCCGTGGGCGCGGCTACACGCACGAGCAGAACGGCGATCTGCAGTTCGTGATCGACTTCGACGGCGCCAACCTGCGCGCGTTGCCGACCGACGCAAAGCTGAATGCCGCCGTGGCCACCGACTCCAACGCCGAACTGCACGAGAACAATTTGTTTCGCAACCACGTGACCGGCGCTTGGCGCATGACGGTACGCTTCAAGCGCCTCGACGCCGCCAAGCCGGTCGAGCTGCGCGCCATCGTCAAGCAGAAGCAGGCGGTGATGAGCGAGACCTGGAGCTACATCGTGCCGCCTGAAACCGACAAGCCATGACGCGGAAAGCCCCGAGATGCCGTTGAACCCGGCACCACCGTTGCGCTCGGCTGAGCGTCGCGCCGCGGCGACCGTGGCCGAACGTTGGCATGCGCGCCCGCAACCCCCGGTGCATCGTGCGTCGATGCCGGCGCGGCCCTGGGCCGGCCATCCGCTCTCGCGGCTGTGGCACCTCGCCACGGGGCGTCGCGGCCGGAGCTATGCCGACGCGGCCAGACACGAGCGACGAGGGCCGTTGATGCGCCGCTTGTCGCTGCTCGTGCTGGTGTTGCTCGGCGCCGCCGTCGGCACGCAGGCGATGGCCGAGGTGCTGCCCGAACATGGCGCCCCCTGGGCGGAGCGCGGCCTTCTGGTGCTGTTCGGGGTGCTGTTCGCCTGGATCTCGGCCGGTTTCTGGACCGCCGCGATGGGCGCGTGGGTGCTGCTGCGCAGTCCGAGCGGGCGGCGCTTCGGTTCACGCATCGAGGCCCAGATGTACGACGATGAGGATCGGCAACTCTCGGCGACCGACCCCCGCGGCGGTCGCACCGCGATCGTGATGCCGATCTGCAACGAGAACGTGCCGACGGTGTTCGGCGGCCTGCGCGCCACCATCGAATCACTTGCGGCGACCGGCCGTGGCGCGGGCTTCGACTTCTTCGTGTTGAGCGACACCAACCAGCCGGCATTGCGCGCCGCCGAACAGATGGCTTGGAGCGAGCTCGTCGACCAGCTGCGTGCCGAAGCTGTTGCGGCCTCGGAGGCGAGCGGCGACACGGTCGGGCCGATCGACGTCCATTACCGCTGGCGCCAGCGTCGGATGCAGCGAAAGGCCGGCAACGTCGCCGACTTCTGTCGAAGGTGGGGGCCCGACTACCGCTACATGGTGGTGCTCGATGCCGACTCCGTGATGACCGGCGAGTGCCTCACCACGCTGGTCGACGAGATGAACGCGCACCCCGACGCGGGCGTCATCCAGACCGCGCCGCGCGCCTGCGGCCACGAGACCTTTCACGCGCGGGTGCAGCAGTTCTCGTCGCGCGTCTACGGGCCGCTCTTCACTGCCGGCATGCACTACTGGCAGCTCGGCGAATCGCATTACTGGGGGCACAACGCGATTCTTCGCATGGCACCCTTCATCAAGCATTGCGCGCTCGCGCCGCTGCCGGGCAAGGGGTCGATGTCGGGCGACATCATGTCGCACGACTTCGTCGAAGCGGCGCTGATGCGCCGTGCCGGATGGAAGGTCTGGGTCGCCTACGACATCGACGGCAGCTACGAACAGGTGCCGCCCAACCTGCTCACTGAGCTGCAGCGCGATCGCCGCTGGTGCCACGGCAACCTGCAGAACTCGCGGCTGATGTTCGAGCCCGGTTTGCATCCGGTGCACCGCATGGCGTTTCTGACCGGTGTGCTCGCGTACCTTTCGGCGCCGCTCTGGTTCGCCTTCCTGATCATGTCGACGCTGCTCTTCACGCGCCACGCGAGCGAGATCCCGAAGTACTTTTTCGAGCCGTACCAGCTGTTCCCGGTCTGGCCGACCGTGAACCTGAAGCTGATGTTGACGCTCTTCGGTCTCACCGCGGTCCTGCTGTTCGCGCCGAAACTCTTTTCGCTCACCGTGCTGGTGCTGCGCAGGAGGGCTCAAGAACATGGCGGCATCTTCCGGCTCACGGTGAGCGCGTTGATCGAGTTCGTGCACTCACTGTTGCTCGCGCCGGTGCGCATGCTTTTCCACAGCGAATTCGTGCTCGGCGCGCTCAGCGGCTGGCGCCTCGACTGGAAGTCACCGCCGCGCGACGATGCCGCGACGAGCTGGCGCGAAGCATGGCGGCGCCACGGCGTGCACAGCCTGCTCGCGCTGCTCTGGATCGCCGCCATCGTCGCGAGCAGCCCCACGTTCCAGTGGTGGCTCACGCCGATCATCGTCGGCCTGCTGCTCGCGGCGCCGCTTTCGGTCTGGGGCAGCCGCACCTCGCTCGGCCGTGGCCTGAAGCGAGCCGGCCTGCTCCTCATCCCCGAGGAGATCGCGGTGCCGACGGTGCTCGCCGAAGCGCGCCGATTCGCGGCGCGCTACCCCGATCACGTTGACCTCGTCGAGGCCGTGAGCGATGCCGCTATGCACGCCGAAGTCATCGGCGCGATGCCCGACCGGCCTCTGGCCACCGGCGCCCGCCAAAAGGCCCTGACGCGCCTCATCGAACGCGCCGTCGCCGTCGGACCGAGCGCCCTGTCGATCGACGACAACCTGCGCCTGCTCGCCAGCCGCGAGGCGTTCGCACGGATCCGCGAAGCCGTGCTGGCGGGCCGCGCGCAAGCCGGCTGGCGTTCGCGCGCCGCCGAACGGCAGATGATCGACAGCGACATCACGCCACCGGGTATGCGCGCGCTGGCGCGGTCGTGAAGCAAGCCTCGTGTGCGGCCTGACGGGCCTGTCATGCATCAACGCATGCATCACGGCGTGGAACACCGCCGAGCGAGCAACGGGGCACGAGGTGGTTGACGGAGCGAAGTCAAGAAGGCGAAGCGCGGCGCAGGCGCGGTTCGAATGATATGAGCGCAGTCAAGCACCCGGTGCCCGTTGCCCACGCAAAACCGGCAAGTCACATCCCGCTGTAATTCGGCCCGCCACCGCCCTCGGGCGTGACCCATACGATGTTCTGCGTCGGATCCTTGATGTCGCAGGTTTTGCAATGCACGCAGTTCTGCGCGTTGATCTGCAGGCGCTCGGTGCCCGCATCGTCGACGTACTCGTAAACGCCGGCCGGGCAATAGCGGCTCTCCGGACCCGCGTAAGTCGCAAGGTTGACCTGCACCGGCACCGCCGGATCCTTCAGCGTCAGGTGGGCCGGCTGGTTCTCCGCATGGTTGGTGTTGCTCACGAACACGCTCGAAAGCCGATCGAATGTGAGCTTGCCATCGGGCCGCGGATAGACGATGGGCTTGCACTCCGAGGCCGGCTTCAGATACAAATGGTCGGCCTGCTTCCGATGGATCGTCCACGGCGGTGACTTGAAGCCGAGCTTTGGCAACAGCCACTGCTCGATGCCCGTCATCAGCGTCGCGGTCTTGCGACCCTTCTTGAACCACTGCTTGAAGTTGCGCGACATCTGCAGCTCGGCATGCAGCCAGCTCTTCTCGAAGGCTTCGGGGTACGCGACGAGTTCGTCGTGCGAACGTCCGTTCGTCACGGCCTCAAAAGCCGCTTCCGCCGCCAGCATGCCGGTCTTGATCGCCGCGTGGCTGCCCTTGATGCGGCTCGCGTTCAAATAACCCGCCTCGCAGCCGATAAACGCGCCGCCCGCAAAGACCGTCTTCGGCAGGCTCAGGATGCCGCCCGCGGTGATCGCTCGGGCGCCGTAGCCGAGTCGCTTCGCGCCCTCGAGCGTCTTGCGAATGGTCGGATGCAGCTTCCAGCGTTGGAACTCTTCGAAAGGGCTCAGGTACGGGTTCGCGTAGTCGAGTCCAACGACGAAGCCGAGCTCGACCTGGTTGTTGTCGAGGTGGTAGAGAAATGCGCCTCCATACACATCGTCTTCGAGTGGCCAACCTGCCGTGTGCACCACGAACCCGGGCTCGGCCTTGGCGGGCTCGACCTCCCACAACTCCTTCAGCCCGATGCCATAGCTTTGCGGGTCGCAGCCTTCGTCGAGCTTCAGCTTCTCGATCAACACCCGACCGAGGCTGCCGCGCGCCCCCTCCGCGAAGATCGTGTATTTTCCATGCAGCGCCATGCCGAGCTGGAACTCGTCGGTGGGCTTGCCGTCTTTGCCCACGCCGAGGTTGCCGGTCGCGACGCCGATCACGCGGTCCTGCTCGTCGAACAACACCTCGGCTGCGGGGAAGCCCGCAAAGATCTCGACGCCGAGCGCCTCGGCCTGGCTCGCCATCCAACGCACGACGTTGCCCAGGCTGATGACGAAATTGCCGTGATTCTTGAAGCAGTCGGGCAACAGGAATTCGGGCGTCGCCTTCGAGCCGTCTTCACTCAGGAACAGGAACTTGTCGGCGGTGACTGGTTGGTTCAGTGGCGCGCCGAGCGCCTTCCATTCGGGGATCAATTCCGTCAGCGCACGCGGATCCATGATCGCGCCTGACAAGATGTGCGCGCCAGGTTCCGAGCCCTTCTCGAGCACCACCACCGAAAGCTCCTTGCCGCTCTCGGCCGCGAGTTGCTTCAGGCGAATCGCGGTGGCGAGACCACCCGGGCCGGCGCCGACGATGACGACGTCGTAGTCCATCGATTCGCGCGGGCCGTACTGGGCCACAAGTTCTTCGGGGGTCATGAATCTTCAGCGCTCGCAAGAGGTAGATTGGGATGCCGATTGTAGAAGCCGCACCCCACGTGCGTGCTATCGTGCGCCGGCCCAAAACGAGAGGCTTCTTGATGAGCTACGACATCGATCTATCAGGCCGCGTCGCGCTCGTGACGGGTGCCTCCAGCGGCCTCGGCGCGCAGTTTGCGCGCACGCTGGCAGCTGCGGGCGCGGGTGTGGCCCTGGCGGGCCGTAGGGTCGAGCGCCTGAAGAGCTTGCGCGCCGAGATCGAAGCCGCAGGCGGCGAAGCGCAGGTGGTGAAGCTCGACGTGACCGATCACGCCAGCATCCGCTCGGCCGTCGCCCACACCGAGACCGAGATGGGCACCATCGACATCCTCGTCAACAACTCCGGCGTGGCACGCACCGCCAAGCTCACCGACGTGCAACCGGAAGATTACGACTTCATCTTCGACACCAACACCAAGGGCGCGTTCTTTGTCGCGCAAGAGGTGGGCAAGCGCATGCTGGCGCGTTCGCGCGGCGCGGCGCCGGGCACGTTCACGGGCGGTCGCATCGTCAACATCGCGTCGATGGCCGGAATCCGCCCGCTCGGCCAGATCGGCGTCTACTCGATGAGCAAGGCCGCCGTTGTCCACATGACGAAGGCGATGGCGCTCGAGTGGGGCAAGTACGGCATCAACGTGAACGCGATCTGCCCCGGCTACATCGACACCGAGATCAACCACCACCAGTGGCAGACCGAGCAAGGCAAGCGCCTGATCGAGATGACCCCGAGAAAACGCATCGGCGCGCCGCAAGACCTCGACGCCGTGCTGATGATGCTCTGCGCGAACGAGAGCCATTTCATCAACGGCGCCGTGATCCAAGCCGACGACGGCTTCGCGATCTGACCGCCGCGCTCGATCCCACCATGCGATTTGAGATCCCCGAGCAGAAGCGACTCACGCTCGAGATGGCGATCCCAATCCGGTGGGGCGACATGGACCCGATGGGTCACGTCAACAACGCCGTCTATTTCCGCTACTTCGAGACGATCCGGATCGAGTGGCTGCACCGCACGGTCGGTTCTCCCGACCTGAAGGGCGACGGTCCGGTCATCGTCAACGCGTTCTGCAATTTCATCCGGCAGCTGAAGCATCCGGGCGACGTGCTCGCAAAACACTACGTCGCGAACGCGGGACGCTCGAGCTTCGACACCTACATCACGCTCGAACGCGCCGACGAGCCGGGAACGATCTGCGCCACCGGCGGCGCGAAAACGGTCTGGATCAACTATGCGCGGGAGAAGTCGGTGTCGTTGCCCGATGAGTTGCGCGTGCTGATCGGCGCTTGAACTTTGACGGGGACCAGACACATGAAGAAAATCTACCCGAGCGCGGCCATGGCGCTGGAAGGCGTGGTGCGCAGCGGACAGCTGATGGCGGTCGGCGGCTTTGGACTTTGCGGCATTCCGGAAGCGTTGATCGCCGCGTTGCGCGACTCCGGCGTCAATGACCTCACCGTGATCTCGAACAACGCCGGGGTCGATGGCTTCGGCCTCGGCCAGTTGCTCGAAACGCGCCAGATCAAACGCATGATCGCGAGCTACGTCGGCGAGAACAAGGAGTTCGAGCGCCAGTACCTCGCCGGCGAGCTCGAACTCGAGTTCACGCCGCAAGGCACGCTCGCCGAGAAGCTGCGTGCGGGCGGCGCCGGCATTCCCGCGTTTTTCACGAAGACCGGCGTCGGCACGGTGGTCGCGGAAGGCAAGGAGCGGCGCGAGTTCGACGGCGAGACCTACGTGATGGAGCGCGCGCTGCTGCCCGACGTGTCCCTCGTGAAGGCGTGGAAGGCCGATGGGTCCGGCAACCTCGTGTTCCGCCGCACCGCACGCAACTTCAACCCCGCGGTCGCGATGGCCGGCAAGATCACCATTGTCGAGGTCGAGCAGATCGTCGAGATCGGCAGCATCGACCCCGATGCAGTCCATTTGCCCGGCATCTACGTGCACCGCATCGTGCTCAACGCGAATCCGGAGAAGCGCATCGAGAAGCGCACAGTTTCGGCCGCGGTCGCGGCGCCCAGCGTGGTTGAGGAAGCCGAAGCGGCGATCGAGAAGGCCGCGCACGGCGAGGCCGCGACCACCGTGAGAGCGAAGGGGAACTGAGATGGCCTGGACGCATGACCAGATGGCCGCGCGCGCAGCCGAAGAGCTGCAGGACGGCTTCTACGTGAACCTCGGCATCGGCTTGCCGACGCTCGTGGCCAACCATGTGGAGCCCGACATCGAGGTCTGGCTGCAGAGCGAGAACGGCATGCTCGGCATCGGCCCGTTCCCGACCGAAAGCGAGGTCGATGCCGACCTCATCAACGCCGGCAAGCAGACCGTGACGACGCTGCCGGGCTCGTCGATCTTCGGATCGCACGAGAGCTTCGCGATGATTCGCGGCGGCAAGATCAACCTCTCGATTCTCGGCGCGATGCAGGTCAGCGCGAAGGGCGATCTCGCCAACTGGATGATCCCCGGCAAGATGGTGAAGGGCATGGGCGGCGCGATGGACCTCGTCGCCGGCGTGGCACGCGTGTTGGTGTTGATGGAGCACGTCGCGAAGAAGAAAGATGGCGGCATCGATCTGAAGATCTTGCCGGTTTGCACGTTGCCGTTGACCGGTGTGGGGGTGGTCGACCGGATCATCACGGACCTTGGCGTTTTCGATGTCACTGCTGCGGGGCTCGCGGTGGTGGCACTGGCCGATGGCGTTAGTCGCGATGAAGTTCAGGCGAAGACGGGTGTGCCGTTGATCTTTGAATGATGCTGTTCGATGGAGCTTGGAATGCGGTGGCTTCCGAGCGGCAAAGGCTCAGCCGGCCGGCGTTCGTGGCGTAGCCTCGGCGGTCATCGCGTTCCGCGATGACTCCCCGGAGCTGCCCGGGTTTTGGGGGCGAGCGCAGAACTCGCCCTCGAAAGGGCACCGAACGCTCCGGGCGAAGTCGGGCTCGGGGCTCAGACAGCTGCGCTCGTCGTGCTCCACGTTTCGGGGTCCCCCAAAACCCGAGCAGCTCCGGCGCCTCCAATACGCCGCGCCCGCCGGCCGACTGCGCCTTTACTGGGGCACGGTGAGGGCCGAATACTGGCTTGCGCACCGTCGGAGCCCGCCCCCTCTCCCGCTCGCGGGAGAGGGCTGGGGTGAGGGGTCTTTTTCTCACGCGAGCACCCTAACCCTGACCCTCTCCCGCGAGCGGGAGAGGGTACCCCGCGGAGCACTGCGCTTCAGCGAAGGCGCGGGCGAGTGGCTGTCGGCGCGTATCTGCAAGCGCCTCCGGCGTTCGGGTACGACCGTTTGGGGGACCCCGAAACGTAAAGCACGACGAGCGCAGTTGTTTGAGCCCCGAGCCCGAAGAGACCCGACGCGCGCAGCGAGCCCTACGAGGGCGAGTTCTGCGCTCGCCCCCAAAACCCAAACACCGGAGGGCAGTCATCGCGAATGCGGTGACCGCGGCAGCTGCGCGCCGACAGCCACTCGCCCGCAGCTTAGCCGCTCGAAGAAAGCACCGACAGCCACTATCCCGCGGCTTCGTTGCCCCGACCCTGCCAATGCGCCAACAAAACCATCACTTGCCAGTCAACGCACCCGCAGACCCCTTCATCCGCGCAATCTCGCTGCGCTTCATGTCGAGATATGCCGCCTGATCCATCTCGTGCAACTGCCGCGCGTATTGCTCGGTGCTCGCGTACCACGTGCGGATGCGGCTCTCGGTCTGGTCGGCGGCCGGCAGCGTAAGCGCGCTGAGGTACGCATCGATTGCGAGGTAGTAACGCATCGTGTTGCGCTCGAGCAGACCGATCGTCCCGCCCACGTAGACGGGAGTGCCGTCGGCCTTCTTCTCGGTCACCGTGAAGCCGGTCTTCTCTCGGCCCGCCGTGCCGAGATAGGCCTGCATCGCCACGCGCGCGGCGAAACCGTATCCATAGGCGTACGACATATGGATGAAAGTGCGCTTCGCATCGATCGGAACGGCCTCGACCATGATGCGGTAGTTGCGCGTGCTGAACGGTCCTTCGTCCGCGCTCAGTTGAACCTGAAGGTAATCGGGATGCGCGGCGACCACCTTGTGCACGAAGTCGAGCTGGTAGGTGTCGACGAGCGGTTGATCGAACTTGCGGCCCACGTTCATCACCAGCTGGCCCGGCGCCGTACGGCACTGCTTGACGTTCAGGTGCAGGATCAGGATGTCGCACCAATGATCTGGCGAGGTCAACGCAGGCAGCACCGCGGTGAACGGATGGTCAACTCGCGCGTACACGTCGCCTTTCAGGTCGCCCGAAGACTGCGTCGCCTCGAGATGCAACGGGCGCTGGAACACGTTGTTCGCGAGCTTGTCGGTGAGCGCGGCGTGCTTTTCGCGCATCGCCGATACGTCTTGCGCAAAGACGGGCAGCGCGCATGCCCACGCCAGTGCAAGACAGGAGGCGCGTCGTCGTGAGATGCCACGAACGCATGCAGCAAGGGCAGGGTTGAAGCTCATCATTCCGGACGCCGTTCCATGTGCGCGCATTGTTTCCGAGCGCTGCGCCAATTGGCGTTCACAACGACTCAGCGGCGTGTCAGAGCGCGCGCCGCTGCGGTCACGAGGGCCGGGCCCGCGTAGATGAAGCCGGTGTAGATCTGCACGATGTCGGCCCCGGCCCTGGCCTTGATGACCGCATCGGCGGCAGACATCACGCCCCCGACGCCGATGATGGGAAACGACGGGCCGAGCGTCGCTCGCAGCGCCGCGATCACGCGGTTCGATGCGGCGAACACCGGCGCCCCCGAGGCGCCGCCCGCTTCGCTGCCGTGCTTCAAGTGCTGGACGGCGCTGCGATCGAGCGTGGTGTTGGTGGCGATCACGCCGTCGATGCCGTGGGTCACCAGCGCCTCGGCGATCACCTGGATCTGATCCGGGTCGAGGTCCGGGGCGATCTTCACGAAGAGCGGGACCACGCGGCGATGCTCGTTGGCCAGCTCGCGCCGACGGCTCTTCAGTGCGGCGAGCAATGCGTTCAATGCGTCATCGCCTTGCAGCGAGCGCAAGCCGCTGGTGTTCGGGCTCGAGATGTTGACGGCGACGTAATCGGCATGCGCATACACGCCCGCAAGGCAAGCGAGGTAGTCGTCTGCCGCGCGCTCGATCGGGGTTAGCGCGTTCTTGCCGATGTTGAGCCCGAGCACCCCGCCACGCGCGCGAAAGCTCGAGCGCTTCACGTGAGTGATGAACGACGCGAGCCCTTCGCCGTTGAAGCCGAGGCGGTTGATGAGCGCGCGGGCTTCGGGGAGGCGGAACATGCGTGGCTTCGGGTTGCCCGGTTGCGCGAGCGGCGTCACGGTGCCGACCTCGACGCTGCCGAAGCCCATCGCGCCGAACGCATCGATGCAGCGCCCGTTCTTGTCGAGTCCCGCTGCCAGGCCGATGCGGTTCGGGAACCGAATGCCGGCGACGACGACCGGGTCGACGACCTTGGTCTGCGCCACCGTCGCGATCAGCGGCGTGTGCTGGATGCGTTCGAGCGCGGCGAGTGTCGCGTCATGGGCGCGTTCGGGGTCGAGACCGAACAGCAGGGGGCGCGTGAGCGAGTAGGGGATGAGTGACATCGGCTGGGATTCTCGCAAACCGGCCGCGAACGACACGGCATGGGCATACTGGGCGACATGACTGCTGCGACGACCATCCCATCCGACTCCGGCGCTGCGGGAAGCGATGCGACACGCATCGAGGCCGACACCTTCGGCCCGATCGCGGTGCCCGCGCAGCGCTTGTGGGGCGCCCAGACCCAGCGCTCGCTCGAGCACTTCGACATCTCGACCGAACGCATGGCGCCGGAGTTCATCGCCGCGCTGGCGTGGGTGAAGCGCAGCGCAGCGGTCGTGAACGGCTCCCTAGGCGTGTTGCCGGACGACAAGGCGAACGCCATCGTCGCCGCAGCCGACGAAGTGCTCGCGGGCGGCCATGCAGGCGAGTTCCCGCTCTCGGTCTGGCAGACCGGTTCCGGCACGCAGACCAACATGAACCTCAACGAGGTGCTCGCGAACCGCGCCTCGCAGCTGATGAACGGCCCGCTCGGCGAAGGTCGACTGGTGCATCCGAACGACGACGTGAACCGCGGTCAATCGTCGAACGACGTGTTCCCGACCGCGATGAGCGTCGCGGCAGTGACCGCGTTGGCGACCCACGTGCTGCCCGCGTTGCAAAGCTTGCGTGCCGCGCTCGATGCAAAGGCCGAGAGCTTCGCCGACATCGTGAAGATCGGCCGCACGCACCTGCAGGACGCGACCCCGCTCACGCTCGGGCAGGAGATGTCGGGCTGGGTCGCGCAACTCGCGCACGGCATCTTGCACGTGCAGGCTTCGTTGCCGCACCTTTGCGAGCTCGCGCTCGGCGGCACCGCGGTCGGCACCGGTCTCAACACCCATCCGCAATTCGCGGTGCGCGTGGCCGCCGAACTGGCGGCCTCGAGCGGCTTACCGTTTGTGACCGCCCCGAACAAGTTCGAGGCCCTGGCGGCGCACGACGCCATCGTGCACGCGCACGGCGCATTGAAAGGGGTGGCCGCGTCGCTGATGAAGATCGCCAACGACGTGCGGTGGCTCGCCTCCGGCCCGCGTTCGGGGCTCGGCGAGATCAGCATCCCGGAGAACGAACCCGGCAGTTCGATCATGCCGGGCAAGGTCAATCCGACGCAATGCGAAGCGTTGACGATGGCGTGCGCGCAGGTCTTCGGCAACGACGTCGCGGTCAACATCGGCGGGGCCTCGGGCAACTTCGAGCTCAACGTCTACAAGCCGGTGCTGATCCATGCCTTTCTGCAAAGCGCCAGGCTGATCGCCGATGGCGCCAGGAGCTTCGAACACCACTGCGCTGCGGGCATCGAGCCGGACCGCGAGCGCATCGCCGAGCTGGTGCAACGCTCGCTGATGCTGGTGACGGCGTTGAACCCGCACATCGGCTACGACAAGTCCGCGAAGATCGCGAAAGCCGCGCACCGGAGCGGCAGCAGCCTGCGCGACGCGGCGATCGCGTCGGGCTTCGTCACCGCCGAACAATTCGATGCATGGGTGGTGCCCGCCGATATGGTGGGGCAGCCGTGAACAGCGACGAGCAGCAGCGTCTGAAGGTGCTGGTCGGTGAAGCGGCAATCGCCCACGTGGTGCCGGGCGCGCTGGTGGGCGTTGGCACGGGCTCGACGGTGAACTGCTTCATCGATGCGCTGGCGCGCGTGCGCCACACCATCCGCGGTGCGGTCTCGAGCAGCGACGCGAGTTCGGCGCGATTGCGCTCGCACGGCATCGCCGTCGTCGACGCCGATGTGGTCGTCGACCTGCCGGTCTACATCGACGGCGCCGACGAGATCGATCCGCACGGCTGCATGATCAAGGGTGGCGGCGCCGCACTCACGCGCGAGAAGATCGTCGCCGACCTCGCGGCGCGCTTCGTGTGCATTGCCGATGCATCGAAGCAGGTCGCCGTGCTCGGCCGCTTTCCGTTACCGGTCGAGGTGATTCCCATGGCCTCTCAGCAACTGCTGCGGGCGTTGCGCGCGCTGGGTGGCGAACCTTCGGTGCGCGCCGGCGTGGTGACCGACAACGGCAATCGGATCATCGATGTGGCGGGCCTTGTGATCGACGACCCGGTCGCGCTCGAGAGGGAGATCAACCAGTGGCCGGGGGTCGTCACGGTCGGTCTGTTCGCTCAGCGCCGCGCCGACTCGCTGCTCGTCGGCACTGCTGACGGCGTCCGTACGGTCCACTTCCCTCGCGTGGGCGCCGAGGCGCAGACCGGCATCTCGCCTCGCAGCCACGCGAACAAAAGCGCGTAACCTCTCGCCCTGCACGCGTTGTGCAGCTCACCGGAAGGACGGCCCGTGGCCAAACCCAACTACTCGTTCGAGAAGAGGCAGCGTGAGCTCGCCAAGAAGAAGAAGAAGGAAGAGAAGGAAAAGGAAAAGGCCACCCGCAAGACCGGCACCGGCGACGCCGATGCGCACGAGTCGCTGGTGTCCGACGGTGGTGAAGGCGGCGCGCCTGCAGCGGACGCGGCACCCAACCCCTGAACACCGTGTGCATCAGCCGCCACGCCGTGCGTGCCGGCTCACGAAGCGTGCCGGGTCGACCGCATCGAGCAACGACGCTTCGATCGGGCACGGCGCACCGCTCACGAGCGCGGCGAGCGTTTCGGCACCGAGCGCAGCCCACGTGATGCCGCGCGAACCGAGCGCGGTGTAGACGAAGAGTCCTGGCTCGCGCGGCACGAAGCGCGGTTGGTCGAGTCGCGTCGCACGCACCGCGTCGCCCCCCGCATCGCCTTCGGCGACCGATCCGTCCGCCAACATCGGCACCGCGCCGATCACCGGCATTCGATCGTCAGCGACGCAGCGCCATGCGGTGCGGCCTTCGAGGAGGCGTGGATCGATGTCGCCCGCACCTGCCACCCACGTGTCGAGGCGACGCAGATTTGCGAGGTGGTCTTCGCAGCGAACCGAGCGATCATCATCGCCCGCTTGGGCGGTGGCGCCGAACATCACGCGTGCCGCATCGATCGCAGCCACATAGCCCGAGCCCGTCAACGGCAGGCGAGGCGGTCGGCCGTGCGGCCATGCGCTGGCCGGCATCACGCTGAGCTGACCGCGCACGCGCGTCAGCGGCCATCGGTTGGGCGCGGCGCCTTCGATCGTGTTCAACAACCGGATCGCGGCGTGGGCGTTGGCGAGCACGACCGTCTCGGCGTGATCGATGACGTTGCCGTTGGCAGCGACGAGTTGCCAGGACGATCCGGCGCGCCGCAATCGCTCGACCGTGCGACCCAGTTGCAACTCGGTGCTGGCACCGGCCCGTGCGATGAAGCTGCGCGCCAGCGCGGCCGGATCGACCCACCCGCCGCTGCGATAGAGCCAGCCGGCACCCGCGACGACGATGCCCGCGGCGTCGCTCATGCGTTTCGCATCGAGTGCTTCGACATAGTGGGGCGGCAGCGCGAGCGCGTCGATGGCCGATTGCATCGTGCGCGCGTCGGCTTCGGCGCTTTCGCGCCGCAAGACGCCGTCGATGGCGCCACTCGCGCCGTGCGCGTCGATCGCGACTCGCACGGCTTTGGCGGCCTCGAGCGCCGCCGCGCGATGCAAGCGCGCGTGGCGGCCGTCCTGGGCATTGAAGATGCCGTGGAAGAGACCGGCGACGTGGCCCGAAGCCTCCGCCGCGATTTCAGGATGCGCATCGACAACGGTGCTGCGCCACCCGCATTCGGCCAGCGCCCAGGCGGAAGCGCAGCCGGCTAGACCCGCGCCGATCACGATCGCGCGGCGCTCGGTCGATGAGCACCCGCGGTGCCGCTGCGCATGGACGCGATGGCGGAAGTCTTGCGGCGCAAACGTTCCGATGGCACGCGGCGCGGCATTGGCGGCGTCGAACCGGAAACCCGCGGTGACGAGGCCGGCACGCAGCGCGTGTTCCGGCGCGTCGAGCACGATCACCGCGCCTTCGGCCCCGAGTCGACGGAAAGCCTTGAGTGCGCGTCGGTCGATCGGCGGCGCGTGGTCGACTGGCTTGCCCAGGTGAAAGACATCGACCTGCGCGACCAGTTCGGCCAGCGCCGCATCGAGCGCCATCGGCACGATGAGGGCGACGAACGCCCCGTCGTCGAGCGAGCGTCTGTGGATGTTCGGCGTCAGACCCGTGGCATGCCCGTCGACGACGACGATGTGGAGCTGCGCGCACCGCTCGACATCGGCGCGCCAGACGCGGTGCCAGGCATCGATCAGCGCCTCGCTGTCGATGCCGGCCTCGAACACCACGAACCGCTCGCGACCCCGCCAGCGCGCGGGCAGGTCGACGTGCTCGATCCAGTCGAGCGAACCGTTCACGCGGCCGGCGTCATCACGAGGTCGGGGCCGAACCCGCGTTGCCGCTCGAGACCACCGCAGCCAGCCCTTCGAGCAGGCGGTGGCGCGCCTCGGTCAGGCCGCGGTAGGCGAGGACCGGCTCGCTCATGCTCGCCAACGCGTCGTGGAGGCGCGCGGCATCGCCCTCGCTTCGCAGCGCATCGGCCAGCGGCCTCACCTCGATGTGAATCATGAAGACGGCCTGCGCCCTGCCGCCGATCGGCAGGAAGCTCTGCCGCTCGGTGCGCAGGAACGTCTGCTCGACGAGTTCGCCGGCGGTTGCATCCGCTTGCCAACCCGACGAGTCGTTGCGGTCGGGATGGCGGTGCAGGCGCGGGTTGGCGGTGAGCGTCCAGACGAAGCGCTCCCAGTGGTCGGGCCCGGCCACCAGACGAGCAAGTCGCTCGCCCGCCGCGAGCAGCGTCGCGTTGTCGGCGACGGGCGCGTGGATGGCGTTGAAGTGCCGGCCGACCTTGCGCTCGGGTGCCCAACCCGAAGGCAGGCAGACCGCGAGCCACGGCACGTTCGCCGTGTGGCCGTCGATGACGGCGAAGTCGTCGGCGAACGCGAGGCAGAGCAGCGCGGCGATCCGCCACTCGGCAGGCAAGGCGCGCAGGCAGGCGCCGACGGCAGGGTCGCTCGTGGTCGCATCGGTCGGGAGCGGCTCGAACGCACCGCCGACCAACGTCCAGCCGAGTGCCGACGCGGCGATGCGGCCCTCGGATCGCTCCATAAACAACGGATGTTCTCGTTCAGCACACGCGAGCAAGGCGTCGAGCGCGGGCTGCGCGTCGAACCCCGGCGACTTCACCAGCGCCTGCGGCCAGAAGCTCGTCAACACCGCGAGCTTCTCGCGCAGCGCGCGGCTGCCGGGCCGGTTCGGCGTGAGGTGCAGCGCGCCTGGCCGCAACTTCCGCAAGCCGGGCTGCATGCGAAACGGCGCCGTGATCGATGCGAAGTCGAAAGCCATCGGTGAATGATGACCCAGAGCGCCGCCGGCGTTAGAAGGGAGAGGGAAAAGGAAAGGGCTGCCGCAGCAGCCCCGATCCACCCGGCGGCATCGCGAAGCCGCGCCGCGATCAGACGCGCTTGCGGTACTCGTGCGTGCGCGTGTCGATTTCGACCTTGTCGCCGGTCTGCACGAAGAGCGGCACCGCGATCTCGAAGCCGCTCGCGATCTTCGCCTTTTTCAGCACCTTGCCCGAGGTGTCGCCTTTGACGGCCGGCTCGGTGTCGGTGATCTCGCGCACCAGGCTCGTCGGCAACTCGACCGAGATGGCCTTGCCGTCGTAGAACACCACTTCGACGGGCATCTCGGCCTCGAGGTACTGGATAGCGTCACCCATGTTCTCGGACTCGACCTCGAACTGGTTGTACTCGGCGTCCATGAACGCGTACATCGGGTCGGCGAAGTACGAATAGGTGCACTCCTTCTTGTCGAGGATGACCTGGTCCATCTTGTCGTCGGCCTTGAAGACGACCTCGGTGCCGGAATTGCTGAGCAGGCTCTTCAGCTTGAGGCGGACAGTGGCCGAATTGCGGCCGCCGCGGCTGTACTCGGTGCGCAGCACGACCATCGGGTCGGTGCCGTGCATGATGACGTTGCCGGCGCGAATTTCCTGGGCGATCTTCATGACATGGGTCTCAGCGGTGGAAGCGATGGGTAGGGCCGCGGCCCGGCAACTATTCTTGAACCGATGGCATTGCCAGTGCCAGTGCCAGTGCCAGTGGCGCGCGGCTCGTGCCGCGGCGCAAAGCCTCGAAGTTTAACGTTTCCCGGCGACGAATTCGATCAGTCGGGACACCAGGTCGGGTTGTCCGGCCAGCCGCAGTTGCCAGGAGGCGGCCGCTTCGCGCCACGCCGTTTCTTCCGGCCACGCGAACGACCGGTGCGCAGCCGGATCGATCCGGTTCCAAGCATGAAAGAGCGCGCGGACATCGGCGGCGGCGCCCATCGCGTCGAGAAACGCATCGACCTTGGCCGCGTGCGCGCCACCCGGTTGCGGATAGGCTTGCCACACGAAGGGCACGCCTGCCCATTGCGCCCTCACGACCGAGTCTTCGCCGCGCACGAAGTTGAGGTCGCAGGACCACAGCAGGTGGTCGAATTCGACCTGCGACAACCACGGCAGGGAAACGACCCGCACCGAAGCCCTCGCACCCGTGTCGACGAACCGACCTCCGGTCGACAACAGCAGCGTGGGCGCGGAACCGGCCGCGGCGAACCCGTCGAGCATTGCCGCGAGCGGCGCATCGGCATAGCTGAACAGGCTGACGACGCGCTCATCGTCGCGCGGTTCGATGCTTTGCGACGCGAGCCAATCGACGCGCGAAAACGAGAGTCGCCTCGCCATCAGTCCGGCTTCGCGGATGAGGCCGCCGCTGCGGGCTCCGAAGCCCGGAAAGAAAAACCATTTGTCGACGCGACGATGCGCCGCGTCGAACTGTGGTGAAGCGAGGCCGTGCGCGGACTCGGCATAGCCTTCGGCGGTGAGGTACTCGAGGTTGAGCCAGACCGGTGGCCTGCGCGCCGCGAACACCGAGGCCCGCACCGGCTGAGGCAGCTCGCACCCGAACGCTTCGATCAGCACCTCGGCCGGCTCGGTCGGCGCGTCGCTCCAGTCGACGATCGTCACGCCGCTCGCACCCTGGGGCGCCATCCACGCCAACGCGCGGGAGTCGTCGATCACGAGTCGGACCGTGTGGCCGCGCGCCGCCAGCTCGGCCGCCAGGCGCCAACACACGCCGACATCGCCGAAGTTGTCGACGACGTGGCAATAGAGGTCCCACCGAAGAGGCATCGCGCCCATTATGAGAAAGAGTCCCGCGGCACAATCGCCGCCCATGAGCGAAGGCCCAGAAGAGAAGCCCACTCCCGCGCAGCCCGTTTCCTCGAAGGCGGCGCCCGATCTCGACGCGATGCGCGAAGCCCTGCTGGCCGACGTCGCCGCGCTGCCGAACCTGCCCGGCGTCTACCGCTACTTCGATGCGCAGGGCGCGCTCCTTTATGTGGGCAAGGCGCGCGACCTGAAGAAGCGCGTCAGCCACTATTTTCAGAAGAGCCACGCCGGCCACGGGCTCTCGCGCCACGGCAACATGGTCGGCCGCATCGTGCGGATGGAGACGACGGTGGTGCGCTCGGAAGCCGAGGCGCTGCTGCTCGAGAACAACCTCATCAAAGCGCTCGACCCGCGCTTCAACATCCTCTTTCGCGACGACAAGAGCTACCCGTACCTGAAGATCGAATCACACGCGTTTCCGCGCGTGGCGTACTACCGCGGCTCGACCGATCGGCGCCACCGCTACTTCGGGCCGTTTCCGAGTGCGTGGGCCGTAAAGGAATCGATTCACCTGCTGCAGAAGGTGTTCCATCTGCGCACCTGCGAAGACACGGTCTTCAACAACCGCACTCGGCCTTGTCTGCTGTACCAGATCAAGCGGTGCTCGGGCCCGTGCGTCGACCACATCCGGCCGGAGGACTATGCGCGCGACGTGGCTAACGCCGAACGCTTCCTGCAGGGCGAACAGCAGGAGCTGATCGACAGCCTGCAGGCGCAGATGATGGCGCGCGCCGAGGCGTTGCAGTTCGAGCAGGCCGCCGAGATCCGCAACCAGTTGGGTGCGCTCTCGCGCGTGCTGCACCAGCAGGCGGTCGAGAACAACACCGGCATCGAGACCAAGGACGCCGACATCCTCGCGGTGAAAGTGGAGGGCGGTCGGGCGTGCGTGAATCTCGCGATGGTTCGCGGCGGCCGCCACCTCGGCGACCGTCCGTACTTTCCGAGCCACGTCGAAGACGCGGTGGCGCTGGCGCTCGACGACGAGGCGAGCGATGCCCCGAGCGGCGCGTTCGACGACGACACTGCCGGCACTGACGCTGCCGCGCTGTCGATGGAGAAACCGGCCCCGCAACGCCCGATCGAGTCGCGCGTACTCGAAGCCTTCATCGCCCAGCACTATCTGGGTGGCGGCATGCCGCCGATGTTGATTGTCAGTCACGCGGTCGACAGGTTGCTGGTGGAAGCGCTGGCCGCCGAGAACGGCGTGAAGGTGACGGTGCAGCACCAACCGCGCGAGTCGCGACGGGCGTGGCTCGACATGAGCATCCGCGGCGCCGAGCTGCGGCTCGCGCAGCTGCTCGCCGAAGAGGGCTCGCAGCAGGCGCGCACGTTCGCACTCGTCGACGCGCTCGGCCTGGTCGTCGAAGACCTGCACGCGTTTCGCATCGAATGCTTCGACATCAGCCACACCGCAGGCGAATCGACGCAAGCCTCGTGCGTGGTCTTCGAGGCCCACAAGATGCAGAGCTCGCAGTACCGGCGCTACAACATCGAAGGCATCACCGGGGGAGACGACTACGCCGCGATGCGACAGGTGTTGGGCCGGCGCTATGCGAAGCTCGTGGAAGCGGCCGGGCGCGATGAAGCGCGCCTGCCCGACCTGGTGCTCGTGGATGGCGGTCGCGGGCAGGTCGGCGTCGCGCGCGAGGTGTTCGAGGAGCTCGGCATCGACCTCGCGAAGATCGTCGGCGTCGAGAAGGGCGAAGGTCGCAAGGTCGGCCTCGAGGAGCTCGTCTTCGCCGACGGCCGCGCCAAGGTCTCGCTCGGCAAGGAATCGGCCGCGTTGATGCTGGTCGCACAGATCCGTGACGAAGCGCACCGCTTCGCGATCACCGGAATGCGTGCGCGACGTGCCAGTGTTCGCACCGGAGCCAGCAAACTCGAAGAGATCGCCGGTGTCGGACCGAAGAAGCGCGCCAAACTGCTGCAACGGTTCGGCGGCGCGCGTGGTGTGGGCCGGGCCAGTGTCGAAGACCTGGTGACGGTCGACGGCATTTCGCGCGACCTCGCCGAGGAAATCTATCGTGCACTCCATTGATGGCGCCAGCCCTTCAGAACCCCGACGGGACGCGCACGCCGCGCGTTTCGGCGCGGCCGGATGGGTCGCCCGCAACATGATGAAGCGCAGCGCGCCGTGGATCGGATTGGTGATCGCCGGATGCGCGACGCCGACCGCCGATCGACCCGTCACGTCCGTCACGCCGGGCCCGACATCGACGATCAAGATCGTTCCGCCAGGCCCTGCCGAATACGTCGCCCCGTCGGCTTCGGTCGCGAAGAAGCCGCCCTCGCTCGAAGCCCCCACGCGCTCGCGCAGCTGGGCCGAGCTGAAGCGCCAGGCCGCGCTTCGGGTGATGGCCGCCAACCCGTCCGGCACCTACGACGGCCCCGCGCCCAACCCGTTGCTCGCGATTCCGGTGCTCGAGGTCGAGCTCCATGCCGACGGCAGCATCAAGCGCATCGAAGTGCTGCGCCAGCCCCGCGAAGCCAAGGACACCCTGCAGCTCGCGGCCGACGCGGTGCGCCGCGCCGCGCCGTTCGGCGAGGTCTCGCACCTGCCGAAGCCATGGAAGTTCGTCGAGACCTTTCTTTTCAACGACGAGCGCAAGTTCAAGCCGAGGTCGCTCGACCCCTGATCGATGACTCGTCATGCGCGGAAGGCACAATCCCGCCCATGTTCTTCAACCTGCCGACGCTGCTGACCTGGACCCGCATCGTCTTCATCCCGCTGGTGGTCGGGGTGTTCTATCTCGACTTCGCGCCGTTCACCCAGAACGTGTTCGCGACGACGCTGTTCATCCTGGTCGCGCTTACCGACTGGGCCGATGGATACCTGGCGCGGCGCCTCAACATGACGTCGTCGTTCGGCGCCTTTCTCGATCCGGTCGCTGACAAGTTCCTCGTCACTGCCGCGCTGCTGGTGTTGGTGCACCTCGGCCGACTGCACGCGCTGATCGCGCTCGTCATCATCGGCCGCGAGATTGCGATTTCGGCCTTGCGCGAATGGATGGCGCAGATCGGCGCATCGAGAAGCGTGGCCGTGCACATGCTTGGCAAGGTGAAGACGGTGGTGCAGATGGTCGCGATCCCGTTCCTGCTTTTCAACGGCGTCCTGTTCGGTGTGCTGGACACCTCGCTGTGGGGCACCGCCCTGATCTGGGTCTCGGCGGTGCTCACCATCTGGTCGATGGTCTATTACCTGCAGAAGGCGTTGCCCGAGATTCGCGCACGCGTTCGTTGACGTGACCGCGTCCCCTGCGGGCCGCACGGCGGGCCGGAGCCATGCGCCATGGCCGCGCGTGATGCCATGGGTGTTCGTGATCATCTGGAGCACCGGCTTCATCGTCGCCAAGGCCGCCATGCCGCACGCGCCGCCGCTCGGCTTCCTCAGCTACCGCTTCGGTCTCTCGGCGTTCTGTTTCATCGCCTGGGCCCGGTTCGCCGGCATCGCCTGGCCGCGCGACCGCATGCAGTGGTTGCACCTCGCGGTGACAGGCGCGCTGATGCAGTCGGGCTACCTGGGCGGTGTGTGGATGGCCGTGAAAGCCGGCATCGGTGCCGGCACGGTGGCGTTGCTGGTCGGCTTGCAGCCGGTGTTGACGGCGATCTGGATCAGCCATTCGAGTTCGCGTGGGCCCGATCCGGAAGGCCCGAGCGCGTCGCCACCGACCGTGTCTTCGCGCCAATGGCTGGGCCTCGCGCTCGGGCTCATCGGCATCGCGCTCGTTGTCTGGCGCAAGCTCGGCGCGGGCGAGATCAACGCGTTGAACCTGTCACTGGCCCTGTTCGCGCTGGTCGGCATCACGGTCGGCACGCTGTACCAGAAGCGCTTCGTGCAACCGTGCGATGTGCGCTCGGCGAGCAGCGTGCAGATGCTGACCGCCCTCGTGCTGTGCCTGCCCTTCGCGCTGCTCGAGAACGAGCCGTTTCGGTGGCACCCGCACCTGGTGGCGGCGATGGCGTGGTCGGTGCTCGTGTTGACGCTCGGTGGCAGCTCGCTCCTCTACCTGCTGATCCAGCGCGGCGAAGCGACCGCGGTGACGAGCGTGATGTACCTCGTGCCGCCGTGCACTGCTTTGATGGCCTGGGCGCTCTTCGGCGAGGTGTTCACGCCGATCATGGGGCTCGGGATGCTCTTCACGGTGCTCGGTGTCGCGCTCGTGGTGCGGCCGCTGCCGTCATCGGCTAACGTGAGCGCCGGGGCCAACTGAAACCAGCGTCGTCAAGCGCGAATCGAACACCAGAACGGGGACTCGAACATGTCTACAACCCACCGGATCGCGGTCATCGCCGGCGACGGCATCGGCAAGGAAGTGATGCCGGAAGGCGTGCGCGTGCTCGACGCCGTCGCCACGCGCTTCGGCATCGATCTCGCGTTCGACCACTTCGACTTCTCGAGCTGGGACTACTACGAGAAGCACGGCCAGATGCTGCCCGACGACTGGAAGGCACAGATCGGCGGCCACGCGGCCATCTACTTCGGCGCGGTCGGCTGGCCCGCGAAAGTCGCGGATCACATCTCGCTCTGGGGTTCGTTGCTGCGCTTCCGGCGCGACTTCGATCTGTACGTGAATGTCAGACCGGCTCGTCTGATGCCCGGCGTTCGCTCCCCGCTGGCCGACCGCGAACCGGGCGACATCGACATGATGATCGTGCGCGAGAACACCGAAGGCGAATACTCGAGCATCGGCGGCCGCATGTACGACGGCACCGAGCGGGAGATCGTGATCCAGGAGACGGTGATGTCGCGCATCGGCGTCGACCGGATCTTGAGATACGCGTTCGAGCTCGCGGCTTCGCGCCCCGAGCGGCACCTCACATCGGCCACCAAGTCGAACGGCATCTCGATCACGATGCCGTACTGGGACGAACGTGTCGAGGCGATGGCCTCCTCATACCCGACCGTGAAGGTCGATCGATTCCACATCGACATCCTCACCGCGCACTTCGTGCAGCGGCCGCAGTTCTTCGACGTGGTCGTCGCGAGCAACCTGTTCGGCGACATCCTGAGCGATCTCGGCCCCGCATGCACCGGCACCATCGGCATCGCGCCTTCGGCCAACATCAACCCGACGCGCGAGTGGCCCTCGCTCTTCGAGCCGGTGCATGGCTCCGCGCCCGACATCGCCGGGCGCGGCCTCGCCAATCCGGTCGGGCAGATTTGGTCGGGCGCGATGATGCTCGACCACCTCGGCCGTCGCGACGCGCACGATGCGATGCTCGAGGCGATCGAACAGGTGCTCGATCCGGCGAACGGCGGACCTCGCACGCCCGATCTCGGTGGCAAGGCGACGACCGGCGATGTCGGCCGCGCGATCGCCGAGGCGGTCTCGACGGCGAAGCGTTAAAGGAAACGCCGCCAAGCCTCGGTGCATCGTGACACGGTGAGCACATCTCGCGTGCGACGCTGCGCATAGAATCCGATCCCCGCTTGACACTGAAACATCGCGCGGCTGTAATCAAAAACAACCCTGCCGACGACGCTCGTCGAAGATCGACAGCAACTCCATTCAGATTCACCCAGAAGGGGAACATTCGTGAACAAGACCGAACTGATCGAGCACATCGCCAGGCAGGCCGATATCTCCAAGGCGGCGGCAGCGCGGGCGCTCGAGGCCGTCATCGGCGGCGTCAAGGCCACGCTGAAGAAGAACAACACGGTGTCGCTCGTCGGTTTCGGTACGTTCAGTGTCGGCAAGCGCGCAGCCCGCAGCGGCCGCAATCCGCGGACCGGTGCACCGATCAAGATCAAGGCCGCGAAGGTGCCGAAGTTCCGGCCGGGCAAGGCGTTGAAGGACGCGCTCAACTGAGCTCGTGCGTCGTTGCACGGCGTTCGGCGCGCGAGATTCGACCATCGAAAGCGGGTGCTTAGCTCAGTCGGTAGAGCGGCGCCCTTACAAGGCGTAGGTCGGCGGTTCGAACCCGTCAGCACCCACCAATCACAGCGCCAACCGGTAGGGTGGCGCGCAGTCCATGCGTCTCGCGACGCAAGCGCCCCAATGCACCCGGCACCCATCGATGTTTGATTTTTTCCGCCGCCACACCAAGATCTTTCAGATCGTCCTGTTCCCGGTCATCCTGCTGTCGTTCGGCGTTTTCGGCATCCAGAGCTACAGCCGCATGTCGGGCAACGACGCGCAGACGGTGGCAAAGGTGGGTGGCCAGAACATCACGCAGGTCGAATGGGACAACGAGGTTCGAAAGCAGGTCGAGCGCATGCGGGCTCAACGGCCGACGATGGATGTGAAGGATCTCGATACGCCCGAGCTGCGACGCAACATGCTCGATGCCCTGGTGCGCGAGCGCGTGTTCGCGCTGGCCGCCGACAAACTTAACCTGTCGCTGAGCGACGAGCGCCTTCAGCACCAGTTCTCGACCGACCCCCAGTTCGCATCGCTGCGCAACCCCGACGGCAGCGTCAGCGCCGATGCACTCGGTGCGCTCGGCATGTCGTCGGAAGGCTTCGCGGAGCGCTTGCGCGCGAATCTGTCGAGCCGGCAGGTGGTGGTCGGCCTCACCGGCAGCGCGATCGGGCCGGCGAACGCCGCGTCGGCGGCGCTCGACGCGCTCTACCAGCAGCGCGAGATTCAGACGCAATTGTTCGCACCGAAAGACTATCTCGCGAAGGTGGCACCGACCGAGGCCGAGATCGACGCGTACTACAAGGACCCGGCGCACGCCGCGCAATTCCTCGCGCCCGAGCGCACCACCGTCGAATACGTGCTGCTCGACGTCGATGCGTTGAAGAAGGACATCGTGCCCACCGATGCCGAGTTGAAGAGCTACTACGACACCAACGTGAAGCAGCTCTTCACGGTGCCCGAAGAACGCCAAGTGAGCGACATCATCATCAAGGTGGACAAGGGCGCAGCGAAGGCCGAGCGCGATCGGGCGAAGGCGAAGGCCGAGGAGGTCCTGGCCGACGTGAGAAAGGCGCCAGGCACATTCGCCGACGTCGCCCGCAAGCGTTCAGAAGATCGCGCGCTGGCCGACAAGGGCGGTGACCTCGGATTCATCGGTCGCGGCGACACCGTGAAGGCGATCGAAGACACCATCTTCAAATTGAAGGTTGGTGAGGTCGGCGATGTGGTGGAGGGTGACGACGGCTTTCACATCATCAAGCTGGCGGCGGTTAGAGGCGGCGAGGCACGCAGCTTCGAATCGGCGCGGGCCGAGATCGATTCCGCGTTGCGCCTGCAAATGGCGCAGGCGAAATTCACGCAGGCGGCGGGTGACTTCAAGAACCTGGTCTACGAGCAGGCCGAAAGTCTGAAGCCCGCGGCCGAACGCTGGAAGCTCGAGGTGAAGACCGCTCAGAACATCGCGCGGGCGCCATCCGACAAGGCTTCTGCGCCGTTCAACAACGCCCAGTTCCTCGATGCCCTGTTCGCGAAGGACTCGCTCGAGAAGAAGCACAACACCGAAGCGATACCGGTCGGCAACAGCCAGTTCGCGTCGGGCCGGGTCGTCGCTTACACGCCGTCGCAGGTGCTGCCGCTGGCCACCGTGAAGACCGCGGTGCGCGACCGGCTCGCCGCCGAGCAGGCCAATGCGCTCGCCAAGAAGAGTGGCATCGAACGGCTTGCAGCTCTTCGCAAGGCCCCGGACGAAGCCCTCTCGGGGACCGCGCTCACGCTATCGCGTGCGCAACCGCGCGGTATGCCGCCACCGCTGCTCGATGCGGCGCTGCAGGTGGCGGCCCCGCCGGTGCCGGCGTTCGTGGGCGTCGACCTCGGCACACAGGGTTATGCCATCGCGAAGGTGGTGAAGGTACTGGGGCGGGACCCCGTGGCGAGCATCGACATGGCTGCCGGCCAAGCGCAATACACGCAGGCCTGGGCCGATGCGGAGTCACTGGCTTACTACGCGGCGTTGAAGACGCGCTACAAGGTCGACATCAAAACCTCGGCGTTGAAGTCGGCGCCGGCAGCGACCGGCAGTGACAGCGGCGTGAGCGACGGCGTGCGCTGATCGGGGCGCAGGCCGGGCGGGGGTGCGGGGCCCGCCGGCACCTCGCTGCGCTGGCTATACTTCGATTTCTGCGGTGGCTGTAGCTCAGTTGGTAGAGTCCAGGATTGTGATTCCTGTTGTCGTGGGTTCGAGCCCCATCAGCCACCCCAACCGAACATGCGACGCCGGCGCGGGACGCGCCGGCGTCACGACCGATGCCTATCTACGCTCGTATCGATGGCGTCGTGACCTACCGTGAAGGCGATGGCGTGCCGATCGTGATCCGCGAGGGCCCCGTCATGGTCGAGGAATCATTCGACGGCTTCACCTTGAGCTGGCAGGACGGCGACACCGTCGGGGCGGCGACCTTGCCGAAAGCCGATTTCACGCGCTTTGTCGAGCAGAAGGCGATCGTCGTCGGCTGAACCGGCGGGTGTCTTGGGGCCGATCGATGAATGACAGCGACTCAGAATCGGACGGCATGCGCATCGGATCCGAGGCCGCCGCTATGCGGACACCGAGCGTCGCCGCTACGCTCTGCATGGTGAGCGCCGCTGCCGCCATGACCGGATTGCTCACGCTGTCCACGCTGGGCCAAGCACCGGCCTCGCATTCGCTGATGTGGTTTGCGGTGGCGGCATTCGGCTGCTCCGCACCGCTCGCGTTCGCGGGCTATGTGATGAGCCTGTTGCCGACACAGGCCTTCGCATCGACAGAGAACGGCCACAGTGGCGACGGCTCGATCCGCTTCGTCCCGATCGCCATCGACGCCGGCGCCGCGGCCGGCGTGTCGGGCCTCTTTGCCGGCACCGCCTGCATGACCACGGCACTGCTGTTCGGCGCCGACAACACGCACCTCAGCGGCTGGCCGATCTACGCCTACGCGGTGGTCTTCGCGCTGCTCGCGTCGGCACTGGTGCGCGACCGGTTGGCGGTGCACGCAAGCCGACGCGCCTTCGAGCCGATCGGCGGCGCCATGCCGGTGGTGCAGCTCGTCGCCGACAACACAAGGCCATGGCAGTCGCTCGGGCGCGTGAAGGCGTTTCAGAAACGCCGCCTGCGCATCGACCCGTTCGCAGAATCGGAGTTGCATGACTTTTCGCGCAAGTACGGCTGCACACCCGACGAGCTGCGCGCCGCTTGCATGGCGGTCGGCACGCTCGCCGACGATGTCGCGGCCCATCTGGCGCGCCAGCGCGAACGCGGTCAGCACTGATCGGGGGGCTTTGGCGCCGGCCGCGCCGCAGCGATTTCGCGCCCGGCCTCAAGCGTTCGACATCACCAGTTTGCCGCGCACCGTGCGCGATCCCATGCGCTCGTACGCAAGAGGCAATTGATCCATCGGCAGCACCTCGTCGATGACCGGCTTGATCCGGCCCTGCACATACCAGCGCAGCAATTCGGCCAGGCCGGCCGCGTTGGCCTGCGGCTCGCGCCGCGCAAAATCACCCCAGAACACGCCGACGATGGATGCGCCTTTCAGCAGCGCCAGGTTGAGCGGCAGCGCGGGAATCATGCCCTGCGCGAAACCCACCACCAGGTACCGGCCGCGCCACGCGATCGACCGGAAGACCGGCTCGGCCATGTCGCCGCCGACCGGGTCGTAGACCACGTCGACACCCTTGCCGCTGGTGAGCGCCTTGATGCGTTCGCGGATGTCGTCGGTAGAGCTGTTGATGGTCGCGTCGGCGCCGAGCGAGGCGCAGAGCGCGCACTTGTCGTCGGTCGAGGCGGCGGCGATCACGCGGGCCCCTGTCGCCTTGCCGATCTGGATCGCGGCCGTGCCGACGCCGCCGGCCGCGCCGAGCACCAGCAGCGTCTCGCCGGCGCGCAGCGCGCCGCGATCGAGCAGGCCATGGTGCGTCGTGCCGTACGTGAGGATGAGCGCGGCCGCGTCGTCGAAAGGCATCCCGCTCGGCGACGGCAGCACCAGCGCGGCGTTCACGCAGGCATGGGTCGCGAAGCCACCGGTGCCACCGAACGCGGCGACGGCGTCTCCGACCTTCACGGCCGTGACGCCTTCGCCGAGCGCCTCGACGACACCCGCGTATTCGGAACCCGGCACGAAGGGCAGCGCCGGCTTCGTCTGGTACTTGTTCTGCACGATCAACAGATCCGGGAAGTTGAGGCTGGCCGCGCGGATCGCGACACGCACCTCACCGGCCTTCGGTTCGGGCGTCGGCAACGCCACCCAACGCAACGCGTCGACGCCGGTCGGGTTCTCGCACAGCCACGCTTGCATCGATGTCTCCTGCTTGATCGGGATCGCGATGATACGGAGCGGCGCGGACCGTGCCGCGGGGTGAGCCCGCCCTGACGCGAGCGAGGCGGGCGACGGCCTCCCTACAATGCGCCGCCATGCGCATCCTCATCGCTAACGACGACGGCTACCTTGCCCCCGGGCTCACCGCACTCGTCGACGCTTGCCAAGGTCTGGGCGACCTCGACATCGTCGCGCCGGAACAGAACGCGAGCGGCACCTCGAACTCGCTCACCCTCAACCGCGGGCTCATGCTGTACACGGCTGCGAACGGATATCGCTACCTCAACGGGACACCGTCCGACTGCGTGCACATCGCCCTCTCGGGTCTGCTCGAACACAAGCCCGACCTCGTCGTCTCCGGCATCAACAACGGCGCCAACATGGGCGACGACACGCTCTACTCGGGCACCGTGGCGGCCGCAATGGAGGGCTTTCTGTTCGGCATTCCCGCCATCGCGTTCTCGCAGGTCGAGAAGGGCTGGAAGGAACTGGACGCGGCCAGCCGCGTCGCGCGCAGCGTGATCGAGCACGTGTTGCAAGACCCGCCGGGACACGCGCCCTGGCTCATCAACGTGAACATCCCGAACCGGGCCGATGCCGATCGCCTGCCGCGCATCGTGACCAAGCTCGGCCGCCGACACTCGAGCGAACCGGTCATCCGGCAGCAGAGCCCGCGCGGCGACACGCTGTACTGGATCGGTCCGGCAGGGCACGCGCGAGAGGCGGGTCCAGGCACCGATTTTCACGCGACCGAACACGGCCAGGTGTCGATCACCCCGCTGCACGTCGATCTCACCGAGCACGCCACGTTGCCGCGTTGGAGCCGGTGGTTGAGCAAGGCCGATCGATGAGCGATGGCGGGCGGCCGACCGCGAAGTTTCCGCTTCGACTCGACCGGCTAAAAGGCCACGACAAGCCAGCCGGCAAGGCCAGCGAAGGGGCCATCGCAAGTGCGGTGAAGACGATGCTGAGACCGCAGGCGCACCTTGCGCACGCGCATTCGGTCGGCTTGCGCAACCTCGCGCCGACCGGGCTCGGGCTCGATTCGGCCGGCGTGCGGCGCCGCCTCGTGCTGCGCTTGCGCGAAGGCGGCGTGCACCACGAAGCCGTGCTGGCCGCGTTCGATGCGGTGCCGCGCCATCTCTTCGTCGACGCGGCGCTGGTGACCCAGGCGTACGAAGACACCAGCTTGCCGATCGGCCATGGCCAGACGATCTCGAAGCCCTCGGTCGTAGCCCGCATGATCGAGATGCTGTTCGGCAGCGCCCACGCGCGCGGCTACGCCCGTGCGCGCCCCGAGCGCGACGGCAAGCTCGGCCACGTCCTCGAGATCGGGACCGGCTGCGGTTATCAGGCCGCCTTGTTGGCGCACGTCGCCAAGCAGGTGACCTCGGTCGAGCGGCTGAAGCCATTGCACGACAAGGCGCGCGAACTGCTCGCGCCCCTGCGCTCGACCAACATGCGACTCGTGTACGGCGACGGCATGCGCGGCCACGCACCGAACGCGCCGTACGACGCGATCATCGCGGCAGCCGGTGGCGCGGAGGTGCCACCCGCGTGGCTCGATCAATTGGCGGTCGGTGGCCGCTTGGTCTCGCCGGTGCGCGCTGCGATGGGCGCAGGCCAGGTGCTGATCGTCATCGATCGCACCGACCAGGGCTACGAGCGCTCGGTGTACGAGCCCGTGAAATTCGTCCCTCTAAAATCGGGCTTGGTTGAATGAGAGCAGCGCGCATGCGGCACCACGTGAACATCGACACGCGCGGACTCCGCATCGCCGCGCTGGCCTTGATGGCGCTGATCGCCGCGTCGCTGGCCGCATGCGGCACGCCGCCCCATCGCGCGCCGGTCGAGAGTCGCACGCCGGCGCCGCGGCCTAGCATTGCCGCCGCGGGGCCCGCGGCACCGGCGTCGTCGGCCGAAACCGGGCTTGTCGAGCCGAAGCCAACCGGCACCGAGAACGCCGGCAAGCCCGGCTATTACACGGTCAAGCCGGGTGACACGCTGATTCGCATCGGGCTCGACAACGGGCAGAGCTGGCGCGACATCGTCAAGTGGAACGCCCTCGACAACCCGAACCTGATCGAGGTGGGCCAGGTGTTGCGCGTGGTTGCGCCCGGCACCGACCCGAGCATCGCGACCACGCGACCGGTGACAACCGCGCGCGTCGACACGCGGCCGCTCGATTCGGCACCGGCTACCCCCCCAGTTCGGGCCGCTAGCGCGTCGGGCAACGCGCCAGCTCCGGTCGCCGCGGTCGTGCCGCCTGCCGCGGTCGTCGTTCCGCCGGCACCCACCGCAGCACGCGAGGGCGACGACGACGTCGCGTGGAGCTGGCCCGTCAATGGTGTGACACCGGCCCCTTACAACGAGGCCGTGGCGAAGGCCTTGCTCTTCAACGGCAAGGCCGGTGACGCGGTGCTGGCCGCGGCCGACGGTCGCGTGGTCTACGCCGGCTCCGACCTGCGTGGCTACGGCAACCTCGTGATCGTGAAACACAACGCGACCTACCTCACCGCCTACGCGCACAACCAGACCCTGCTGGTCAAGGAAGATCAACAGGTGAAGCGCGGCCAGAAGATCGCCGAGATGGGATCGACCGACGCCGAGCACGTGCAGCTGCGTTTCGAGATCCGCAAGCAGGGCAAGCCGGTCGACCCGTCGCGGCTGCTGCCGTCGCGCTGAGCGCGCGTTCCACCCGCAGAGCGGTTCGAGCCTTTTGATGTCGTCGTGGCCTGTTCTCGTCTTCGACATCGAGTCGATTCCCGACGTCGCCGGCCTGCGCCTGTTGCGGCAGAGCGATCCGGCGCTCGACGATGCCGGTGTCTATGCCGCCGAGATCGCCGATCGGGCCGAACGGGGCAAGGGCGATTTCATGCCTTTGCACTTGCAGCGTGTGCTCGTCATCAGTTGCGTGTTCCGCAACGCCGAAGGCCTGAAGATCCATTCGATGGTCGACCGCGAGGCCGATGGCGTGAGCCAAGAAGGCCGCGTGATCCAGCAGTTCTACAACCTCGTCGAACGGCACACGCCGCAGCTCGTGAGCTGGAACGGAGGCGGCTTCGATCTGCCGGTGCTCCATTACCGGGGCCTGCGCCACGGCGTGGTCGCGAACAAGTACTGGGACATGGGCGAGGACGACCGCGAGTTCAAGTACAACAACTACATCGGTCGATACCACCTGCGCCACCTCGACCTGATGGACCTCCTCGCGATGTACCAGCCGCGCGCCAGCGCGCCGCTCGACGCGATGGCCAGGCTTTGCGGCTTTCCCGGCAAGCTCGGCATGGACGGGTCGGCCGTCTACCCCGCGTACCTCGACGGCAAGCTCGACGACATTCGCCGCTATTGCGAGACCGACGTGCTGAACACGTATCTCGTGTATTGCCGTTATCAGAAGATGCGCGGCGGCTTTACCGAGGCCGAATACGAACGCGAGATCGCTCACGTGCGCGAGACGGTCGGCGCGATCGACGAGCCGCATTGGCGCGAGTACACGGCGGCTTGGCCGGCCTGAGGGGTCGGGCCTCGCGCAGCGGCGCGGGCGTGCGAACGGGTCGGCCCTACATCGATGCGACCAGCATCGCCTGATAGTCGTCGCGCGTCGCGAGCCGCGGGCCGGTGGTGTGGCAATGGTCGCGCATCGCGCCGTCGATGACGCGCGCGAAGAGGGCGGGCGTCACGCCGAGTGCGGCCAGACCCCGCGCGAGACCGAGCCGCGCGTTCAGATCGCGCACCGCGTCGGCCACGCTGTCGCCGCTGTCATCACCGGGCGTGTCGCTCGGCACCCCCATCGCATGCGCCATGCGGGCCAGCCGGCGTTCGCGTCGCATGCTCTCGGCGCTCGCGTTGAAGCGGATCACCGCGGGCAGGAACAGCGCGTTCAACGTGCCGTGGTGGAGGCGCGGATCGACGCCGCCCAGGCTGTGACTGAGGCTGTGCACGCAGCCGAGGCCCTTCTGGAACGCCATCGCGCCCTGCATGCTCGCGCTCATCATGTGCCAGCGCGCCTCGCGGTCGCTGCCGTCGCGCGTTGCGCGTTCGATGTGGTGCCACGCGCGCTCGAGGCCGTCGAGCGCGATGCCGTCGGCCGGTGGGTTCACGGCCTTGGCCATGAAGGTTTCCATGCAATGCGCGATCGCATCCATGCCGGTCGCGGCCGTCAGCGTCGGCGGAAGGCGCAGCGTCAGCTCGGGGTCGCAGATCGCGACCTTGGGCACCAGGAACCAGCTGTGGAAACCGAGCTTGCGGCCGTCGTCCACGATGACGATGGCGCCGCGCGCGACCTCGCTGCCGGTGCCCGCGGTGGTTGGCACCGCTATTAACGGCACGACGCGATCGGTGATGAGCGCGCTGCCGCCTTCGATGGTGGCGTAGGTCTTGAGGGGTCCCTCATGCGTGGTGGCGATGGCGACGCCTTTCGCGAGATCGATGCTGGAGCCGCCGCCGATCGCGACCAGGCCGTCGCAGCCTTCGTCCCGAAACACTGCGACGGCGTCGCGCACGGCCGCCTCGGTCGGATTCGACGGCGTGCGATCGAACACGGCGTGCGGCAGCGAACCGAGCGCGACCAGCGCGGCGTCGAGCACGCCGGCAGCGCGCACTCCGGCGTCGCTGACGACGAGCGGCTTGCGGATGCCGAAGCGGGCGCACTCGTCGGGCAGCAAACGGATCGCGCCGAAATCGAGTTGGACCTGGGTGATGTAGTGGATGAGGGCCATGCGTGCAGCCTCGCTAACAGGGACGGAGGGCGGTAGGGGAATCGTCTAACGGAATGCCTCGACGTGGCGCTCGCCATCGACACAGGCCTGCAACGGTGCCGCGAGGCGCTCGATCGTGGCTTGCAGCGCGGCGTCGATGCCGCGCTCGTGCGGCGGGTTCATCGCATACGTTTCCATCCACGTCGGCGCGCCGTTCGGCGCTTCGTCCTTGCGCAGCAGCCGTGCCGACAGGTGCGGGTGCTGGCGCATCAGCTCGCGCTGGAAGTCCAGCACGATCACGCGGGCGAGCGATTCTGCAGCGGGGCGGATGCGGTAATAGACAAAAAGCTCGCGCCGCGAAGCGCGTGTTTCGTCATCGTGCATCGCGGTTGGGTGTGGCGGTCCGGCGCCAAGCGTCAAGCCGCCGACTCGGCTTCCGCCTGCGGCAGCGCATAAGGCAACGGTTCACGCGTCAACAATGGGCCGTTGGCCGCGCCGAGGTGCCAGCTGCCGTGGTCGAGCAGCGCGAGCTTGACCTCGGCGAGCGCGTGTCCGCCACCGCCGTTGCCGGCGTCGCCGACCGCGCTGGCCGAGGCATAGGCGACCGTGCCCGACGGCTGCTCGACGTCCGACGAATGAAAGACATCGTCGCCCGCATTCGGCGTTCGCACGCAGCCGAACAGCACCGTGCGCCGCTTGACCGTGCCGCGATACTGGCTGCGCGCGACGACTTCCTGACCCGGGTAGCAACCCTTTTGAAAGTCGACGCCGCCCACCGTCTCGAAATTCACCATCTGCGGCACGAAACGATCGACTGTGGCCGCGACGATCGTCACGACGCCGCTCTGCACGTCGAGATCACGCCAGTCTTCGAGCGCGAGCGCGCCGGTCGGCAGGGTCGGCGGCGCGCCACCAAAACGCAAAATGCGCGTGTGACCGGCGGCATCGGGCAAGCGCACGACGATGCCGTCTTCGGTCACGCGTGCACGGCCCGGCTCGTCGCCGCTGGCCAGCGCGACGGCCTGCGAGCCCACCGTCCCGAAGAGCGGCCACTCGGCACTCGCATCGGTGAGCTTGCATTGCGCGCGCAACACAAACATTGAGAGCCGCTTCAACGTGGAGGCCAGCAGGTCGGCCGCGCACGCGAGCAGGAAGGTCTCGGCATCGCATCTGACCACGATGAACGTGGCCTGCAAGCGCCCCTTGGCCGAGCAGAAGCCGGCGAGCCGGGCGTGCGCGCGGTCTAGCGTGAGCACGTCGTTGGTGAGCTGGCCTTGCAGGAACGTCGCGGCATCGGCACCGACGGCGCGGATCACGCCCCAGTCGGCGAGGGCGACCGTGCCATCGAGGGAGCGGGGCGGGTGCATGGGCCATTATCATCGTCTGACGATGACGCTTCCGCTCGCGAGGTTGCCGGCCGCAGGGCCTGATGGGGTACGAGGCGCCGGGCCATGAGGCGCTTGCGCTCGCTGTTCGTCCTGGTCGCGCTCGCCATCGGCTTGGTCTGCGCGACCGCGGCATGGTGGGTGACCCGGCCGCTGCCGTTGCTCGGCCCTTCCGTCGAGGTCTCAGTGGAAACCGGCATGTCGCCGCGCGCGATCGCGCAGGCCTGGGTCGACGCCGGTGTCCAGGCGTCACCGACCTTGCTGTATGAGTGGTTTCGCTGGTCGGGTCGTTCTCGCCGCATCCGTGCGGGAAGCTACGAGGTCGATGCCGGGACCTCGCCCTACGCCCTGCTCGAGAAAATGGTGCGCGGCGACGAGACGCTCGCCGCCATCCGTTTCAACGACGGCTGGACGCTGCGCCAGATGCGGGCCGAACTCGCCGCGGCCGACGCGCTCAAACCGACCACCGCCGCGATGACGGAAAGCGAACTGATGACCGCCATCGGCGCGCCGGGGCTCGCAGCGGAAGGCCGCTTCCAGCCCGACACCTACACCTACAGCAAGGGCAGCGCCGACTTGGGCGTGCTGAAGCGCGCGTACCGTGCGATGCAGCGTCACTTGGCCGATGCGTGGCAATCACGCGCCGCAGACACGCCTTTGCGCAGCAGCGACGACGCGTTGATCCTGGCGTCGATCGTGGAGAAGGAGACCGGCATCGCGGCCGATCGCGGGCGCGTCGCCGGTGTGTTCGTGAACCGCTTGCGCATCGGCATGCCCTTGCAGACCGACCCGACCGTGATCTACGGACTCGGCACCGCGTTCGACGGCAACCTGCACAAGCGCGATTTGCAGACCGACACGCCGTACAACACCTACGTGCGCACCGGCCTGCCGCCGACACCGATCGCGATGCCTGGCAAGAACGCGTTGCTGGCAGCGGTTCACCCCGAGCCGACCAAGGCTCTCTATTTCGTGGCGCGCGGCGACGGCAGCAGCGAGTTCAGCGACACGCTGGCCGAGCACAACCGCGCGGTGGTCCGCTACCAGCGCGGTCGCACCGAGCGGCAGCCGTGAGCGAGCCATCGGGGCACGACGTGGGCGGGCCAGGGCCGACCTCGAGCACGGCACGCTTCATCACGTTCGAGGGCATCGACGGCGCCGGCAAGTCGACCCACATCGACCCCGTGGCGCGGCACCTGGCCGCCGGTGGCGCGACCGTCGTGAAGAGCCGCGAGCCGGGCGGCACCGACCTGGCCGAGCGCCTGCGCGACATGGTCCTGCATTCGCCGATGGATGCGATGACCGAGGCCCTGCTGGTCTTCGCTGCGCGGCGCGATCACCTCCAACGCGTGATCGTGCCCGCCCTCGCCGAGGGCCACACGGTGCTCTGCGATCGCTTCACCGACGCGACCTTCGCCTACCAGGGCGCGGGTCGCGGCTTTCGCATCGAAGTGCTCGCGCAGCTCGAAGCGTGGGTCCAGGAATCGCTCGCGCCCGATCTCACGTTCTGGTTCGACATCGAGCCGGACATCGCGGCCCGACGGCGGGCCGACGTGCGCGCGGGCGATCGCTTCGAGCGCGAAGACGCCCTGTTCTTCGCGCGGGTTCGAGACGGTTACCGCGCGCGAATGCAGTCGAACCCGCAGCGCTTCGCGCGCATCGACGCGGGCGGCGACCGTGCCAACGTCGAAGCCCAGGTGGTCGGCGTGTTGCGCGCGCGCGGCTGGGTCGCGCCATGAACCCGGGCTCGTTGCCGTGGCTCGTGGAGCCCCTGCGCCGGATCCTCTCGACCCAGCGCGCGCATGCGTTGCTGCTGCAGGGGCAAAAGGGGGTCGGCGAGTTCGAACTCGCGATCGACATCGCGAAGGCTCGGCTCTGCGAATCCGACGACGTGCCCGTCGCGATGCGCCCGTGCGGGCGCTGCGCGGGTTGCCACCTCGTCGACGCGCATGCCCACCCCGACCTGCTGGTGCTGTTGCCCGAGGCGTTGCGCGAGCCGCTCGGTTGGCAGGCAGCCGACGACGGCGAAGGTGCCGGCGACCGGGCGAGCAAGGCCAAACCGAGTCGCGACATCAAGGTCGAAGCGATCCGCGTCGCGATCGCGTTCGCGCAGACCACCGCAGCGCGTGGCCGCGCCAAAGTGCTCGTCGTGCACCCGGCGGAGCGGATGAACAGCGTGGCTGCGAACGCGCTGTTGAAGACGCTCGAGGAGCCACCCGGCGCGACGCGCTTCGTGCTGTGCAGCTCGGCGCCAGACGCGCTGTTGCCGACGATCCGCAGCCGCTGCCAGCCCGTGGCGATCGCACTGCCGAGCGAGGCGCAAGCCTCCGCGTGGCTGGTCGAGCAGGGTGTGGCGTCGCCGTCGGTGTTGCTGGCGGGTTCCGGCGGCCAGCCCCAAGAGGTGCTGGTCTGGCGCGAGCTCGGTGTCGACGCGTCGATCTGGTCGCGCCTGCCCGCCGCGGTGCGGAGCGGGGATCCAGCGCCGTTCAAGGGCTGGCCGCTCGCGCTCGTGGTCGACACGTTGCAGAAGCTCTGCCACGACGCCCTCTGCCTGGCGGTCGGCGCCACGCCGCGGTATTTCCCGATCCGATCGATCGCAGCCGGCGCACGCCTGCCGTCGCTGCTGCGATGGGCGCGCGAACTGCAGACGATGGCTCGGCACGCAGATCACCCGGTCATCGCCGATCTGGCGATCGAGTCGGTCGTGCAGCAAGGGGGCGAAGCGTTGAATACACCTCGACCCGCGGGCCGCGACCCGCGATCCGACTCGCTACACTCGAGCTGATGAACCAACCCGCGGTCCGCTCGAATGGCGCTGGCATCAGCTCGCCGTCGGCGACATCGCGACCGAGCGTCATCCAGTTGGTTTTTCGGGAGAAGGGCGCGCTCTACGCCGCCTACATGCCGCTCTTCACCGACGGTGGTCTGTTCGTGCCGACGACGCGCGATTACAAGCTCGGCGAAGACATCTACCTGCTGCTGTCGCTGCCCGAAGACCCGCAGCGTTATCCGGTGGCCGGCAAGGTCGGTTGGCTCACCCCGCCCAATGCGTCGGGCGGGCGCACACAGGGCGTCGGCGTTCGTTTTCCATCCGACGAGAAGAGCCGCAGCCTGAAGCTTCGCATCGAAGAAGCGCTCGGCACCGCCATCTCGTCGTCGAAGCCGACCCAGACGATCTAGTCGCGTCGACGTCGTTGGCCGCGGGATTTGCCTTCTCTGGCGCGGCTCCGTCAAATTTTCTCGACGCCCTTTGGGGTGCGCGGAATGCAGCTGTCCCGTACGCTTTCCGGCTCCTGTCCCTTGATGCGTCGCGCCGATGTACGTCGATTCCCATTGCCATCTGACCTACGCCGATCTCGGCCAGCGGCTGCCCGAGATCCGCGCCGCGATGGCCGCGGCCGACGTGGACCGCGCGCTCTGCATCTGCACCACGCTCGACGAGTTCGACGCGGTGCATGCGCTGGCGACGAGCTACGACAACTTCTGGTGCAGCGTCGGTGTCCATCCCGACAACGACGTTGCGCGCGAGCCTAGCGTCGACGACCTGGTTCGGTTGGCCGCGCTGCCGCGCGTGGTGGCGATCGGCGAGACCGGCCTCGACTACTACCGCCTCGAGGACCGGAGCGTCGCCGACTTGCAATGGCAGCGCGAGCGTTTTCGAGTTCACATCCGCGCGGCGCGCGCATCCAAGCGGCCACTCGTGGTCCACACGCGGAGCGCCTCCGCCGACACCATCGCGCTGATGAAGGAAGAGGGCGCCGACCAGGCGGGAGGCGTATTCCATTGCTTCACGGAGACGGCGGAGGTGGCACGCGCCGCGCTCGACCTCGGCTTCTACATCTCGTTCTCGGGCATCCTGACGTTCAAGACCGCCGAGGCGCTGCGCGATGTCGCTCGCTTCGTGCCGCTCGACCGCTGCCTGATCGAGACCGACAGCCCCTACCTCGCGCCAGTGCCCTTTCGCGGCAAGACGAACACGCCAGCGCTGGTGCCCTATGTGGCCGCTCAGCTGGCCGCGTTGAAAGGGATGCCCGTGGAGGACATCGCCGCCACGACCAGCCGCAACTTCGAAGCGCTGTTTCGGAACGTGGCGATATCCTGACCTCGAAATAGGATTACAAACAACTCTTAAACCACTGTCGGCAAACACTTTCTACGATATCCATTCAATCAACTAGGAATTTTGACGACACGCGATGTCAGGTCGGTCCCGACCGCGCAAAAGGCGCCACCCTGGCATCGCTCGAACAGAGCGCTCCCTACAGTCGATCGCATTCACCCAGAACGCTTTCGCCTCACGCATCCGGAGCCTGCATGTCCTCAATTGAAATCAGCGGCAACCCCTTCGCATTGATGACCAACCCGGAGATGGTGTTCGCCATCATCGAGAATTCGGATCGTCTGGCTCGCCTAGAGAGCCGCGTATGCCGCCCGCTCGACAAGCCGCGTCACGCCCCGGCAATGGTGGCCGTGAAGAGTTTCGACGCCGAGATCGAAGCCGCGAACGACGACTCGGTGGCCGACTCGGAATAGGCGACCCTCGTGGCGGTTCATCCCGCCATCGTCGACACAAACCACAATGTATATTATGTCTACTCTCATTTTGATGTGGCGCTGGATCGGGTTCGGCATGTCGTCGTCGCTGGCTGACCTAAGGCAAGTTGTATTTGAAGGTCGCCCAAGGCACTCGCGACCCGTGCCAACCGCGGACGCCGCAGGCCTGATCCGGACTTTGCTTCCGTTTTGCATCAAAAAAGGCATCACCCCGCGACTTGCTCGAACATGCCTTCGTCCATCCGCGTCATCAATCGACCTTACCTTCCCGATTTTGATATGCGACTTTCCTTCTGGGCGCCGACCACGGTCGTAGTTGCGTTCCATGAAGCGGCGACGTTTCTTTCTGGCTGCCGGCAGCGCTCGAACTTGGCTTGTATCCGGCCACGCGCTAAGGCATCTCGTAGACGGTCGAGCGCCTGACACGTCCCCCTCTGACCTTCAACGCGACTTTTCGACGAATTCGGCGGCGTCACGCAGGCTGTGACAGGCTTTGCGCAACGGGCGGAGGCGTCGAAAGTGGGTCGCGGAAGCTGCTCGGAACGGGTGATCGATGTGAATCAGAGATGATGGCAGAGCTGGATCCAGCAACGAATTCTTCGGGATACGCGGATGCCTCAAGCTCACTGAAATCAGCATTTTTCGACCTCCGGATCGGCTCAACGCTTTCGGGGTCGCCGCATGGATATTGCTGTCCGATGGCGCTCTAGGCGCTCGTCAAGAACCTTCGAAAACCCGACCAAGCCAACGCCCAGAGCATCAGTCCAGCGCTTGAGTTCAACGACGTCAAGCCTACGAATTCCGCGCTCGCATTTGCTGACAAAAGACTGGTGCTCACCGATAAACCGAGCAAGCGCGATCTGGCTTATTGCTGCACTTTCCCGTGCCGCTCTAAGTTCTTCCAAGAAGATGGCGTACTCGGGGGAATGAAGGGGCTTGGACATCGGCGGCCTGCGTGGGCTGCCGAGAGCTTCCATGCGATGTTGGACTATGCGAAAATCGCTCTTTTACGAGCACGCTAGTTTCCGCGCGCCGTGGATGTCGTCTTGGGAGTCGTTGGCCTGTGAGCAAAGCGAGCACGCCGGTGCCCGCTGCAGAAAAAACGTAGCCGCGGTCATCGCATAGCGTCGGACGGAGGGATTTGCATGAGGTCGGTTGCACTAGTAGCGCTTTGCCTCGTGCTGATTGCAGCGACTGAGGTCATGGGCGCCCAAGCCGTCGATTGCCGGATCGAGCAAAGCGACTACTTCATCACGTCGGGCGCACCGCTGCGCATGTCGCCCGATGCAAACCTGCTTTTGACCGTCCAGGGCAAGCTCAGGAACAACGAACAGGTCACTTACGAGAAAGACGAACCGGTCGTCGTGGCGGACGTGCAGGTGCTTCGGACGACGCCGGTAATCATCCCGTCTGCCGACATGGCCATGAAGCAGGATGGCTTTATCGCACTTAGGTTGAAAATGATTGGCAGGCGCCCGCTTCCGGCTGTCCAGGAGATTGCGCTACCGGACGGACGGGTGTTCTCGATCGTGCCTGTCTCGCGGGATCATGCGGTGGTTGCTACCAAGACCGGCGAGCTGTGCAACGTAGCGATCTCATACCGCGTTCCGGATCCCTACTGGGTACACGGCATGCAGTTGGATCCTGCCGAGGCGACCATTGAGAGCAAAGTCCAAGAGGACATCGTCGATCAAGCCGGCGTGCGAATCATCTTCGCCGGCGTCACCGCGGGCCAAATGGACTTCCAAGAAGTTTGGGTGGCTGGCTCGTCGATCCGGTCCTCGGTGACCCGATCGTTTGATCAGTTCGCCAAAACCGTCCACGTCGGGTTTTTCGACTTCGAAGTTATCAAAGCGTCTGCCGGCAAGATCACTCTGCGCTATGAGATCCAGAACCGCGGACCCGTCAAGGCAGCGGATGTCGCAAAGATAGGCCTGCACCCAGGAGCACCTGCCGGCCAGGTGGTGGTCCGAATTCGCCGGCCGTGATTGTCGTGGAAGCGATCGGGCACTGCGCTCTCGCCATTCGAAAGACTTCGGCTGATGAGTCAGCAGATAGCCGATCTCACCCTTGGCACCGGGTGCGGCGATCGCGAATGGGTTGTCGGTCTGTGGCTCGGAGTGAGTCAATCGGCAAGCCCATCACGATCTCTGGTCGGCTCGCAAACGCCTTCTTCGAAACCCAGCGTCGGTTAGTCGCTTGGCGTCTCATCGCCACCATGCGGGCTGAATTGGATAAAGACGATTTCGGCACCCTCCGGCATCCACAGCGCCGACTTTCGGTGGCCACTACGCGAACGCTTCCACCCCGAGCGGAGCGACAGCCATCATCTCTCCGACATGCTTTTTCGGATCGAAGGCAGCCAGCATCTGTTCCAGAGTCGGCTCGGTCTCCGGCTCGATGACGATCGTGCCCGGCTTGACGATCACACGCACCGGCGTCCCACCCGTCACGGCTGCTCCCTTCGCCATCGGCTTGGTGATCCGAAGTGCCCAGCCATGGCCCCAGGCGATGAATTGACCAACAACGTTAGTGCTCATTAATAACCCTTCAAGTGTCGACAAGAGCTTATCAACATCAGCGGTACACCCGGTCCGGACGCCTGTCCGGCGGGCGTTGCCCATCGGCATCTACGTACACGCTTTTTTCGGCAGGCATGCCGCCGGAAGGCCGGGGCCGGGCAGCGGGCTCGCTGTCAACGGTTTTAGCTTCACGCCGGAGAACGGCAAGGCCGCCACCACCTCACCAAGCGTTCGGCTGTGGATCGACTCAGCCACCGCCGGATTCGATCTATCCAAGTCGATATGGGCCGGGGGATGGTTCACCGCAAGCGATGCTTTTCGGGCCTTGCGGACTGGCGAATTGGGCTTGGGACTGCTCATGTAAGAAATATACGCGGTGAAGCCTTGGGTGCGTGCCATCACGCAAGGGCGGGCAAAATTACGGCCCGTTTTAATCGACGCAGCAGCGTCAACGGATTGAGCCGCCGGGGCTACCGGCAGCAAGAGAGGACGCTCATGTCAACTAAGCCACGACCGCATACCGGCGCCCAGTGGATGATTCATACCGCGACGTACGCCGGGCGACTTTTGGCCAAGGCAGAGCTTTGGGACAAGGTGCGAGCGTGCGCGAGGCTGGGCCCGGATGGCAAATGGGAGGTGAATGTCGAAAATCCGCATTCCGACGGTGAGCTATCTGAGAGATTTGACCGTGAGGTTGGCGCCGGCATCTCATACCAGACAGATTTGACGATCCGGCCAACAGAGCGTCCTTGTAATACCGAAAACGAACTCGATCCACTTACGGGCCCGCCGGTAGCCTCGGGGAGTTCGGCCAGATAGAGCTCTCCACGCAGACGCGGCCTCGCGAGCGGCATCTATGAAACCGTCACCTCTTCTAGAGTGCCGACGGCTCTTTCAAGCACAACCCAAGCTATCGGCCCCACCGACGCCCATGTGGGTCAACGTGATGCCCAGTCTTCTGGATTGCCCAGCTCATTGACTCGACCGACGATGGACTTCGACACATACTTCGATCAGCTTGTCTTACGCGAAGGCGCGTGGCTTCGACCCGCAAAACAGGCCGTCAAGACGCATTGGCCTCCCGTATCTCCTGTTGTTGAGCGCGCTGCCCTCGAGCTCTACGAAGATGTTTTCGGCAAGGCGAGTAACGACGCACTTCCTCAGATTGACCACTGGTTTTATTGCACCAATCAGAACCTCGGCCATCAGCGCCCGATCGATCTCATGGCCACACCAGAAGGCGTTCGCAGCGTTCGCGCATTCTTTGAGCGGCTTGGCGCTGGCGTGTGCGCCTGAGAGCGATTGCCCGACGCAAGCCACGCTCTGCCCCCGCTTCTGCGCCGCTGGACATGTCTTCCCGGCAACGCGCTTTGACAGTTCCACTTCCAAAATCACACAGGACCGCTAGTTCAACCTCTAGCGCGCAGCTCGTCCGCCGGCAAGCAAACCCGTCCAGCTTAAGCTCCGCGATTTCACTGATGCCATGTTGCGGCACAAATTTAATACGGATGATAATAAACATTATCATCCGCGAGGATCACACCAATGGCCGCGCTGCAGACTTTCGACCAAGCCCTCGCGGACTCCACCGCCGCTAGCGGCAAGGAATGGTCCGACGAGCGCCTCGTTGTCGTGGGCCGCCTCGCCCCAAGCTCAACGACGAGGAACTGGTGCTCCTGCGGGTGATCTGGCCGGATCGACCGCTCACCTGGCAGAAGCATTGCGCTCAGGTCCTCGGCTGGGTGCGCCGCGGAGAAGCGGTCGAGATTCTGATAAATATGGTCGACCGAGCCTCGCAAGCCGTCGCCCTGGACGCACTCGAATCGCTGAGCGAGTTCGACCCCGAGCTGTTCGGGCCTGAGCGAACTGGCCGGATCGTCAAGGCCACCGAGGCGCTGCTTGCGCGGCCGCTGGCGCCGTTGCACCAAGCCCTGCTCGAGAGGTTTGTGACCACGCTGCGTTCAGCCGGCGCGTCGGCCGCATGAGCTCAGGCGCGGATCTCGTCCGCCAGCACCCGCTCAGACCGGCCGAGGCCGGCCGCTGTCGCCGGCGACTCCCGCCGGCAGGCCTGCTGCAGCTGCTCGACGCGCGACCAGCCCGATGGGCGCCGCCGTTTCATGGTGGCGACGAAGGCCTCGAGCTCGGCACGGCCGAACTCCGAGAGATCGGCGCTGACCGACTGGCGGGCGAGCGTGGGACTCTCCCTGCGGCGAATCTTGCGCCGGCCGTGTGTCCGAAAAGTGTCTTGACCCGGCCGGGTTCTCGGATTTGGTCGCCGCGCTGCATCCCATGAAACGCTCCAGATGCCCGTAGCCAACACGCCGCGCAAGTTCACCTCCGGCCACTTCGCGTTCATGCGGGCCGTGGTCCAGGGAATCGACCTGCGCGCGAGCTGGGATCGGTACCTCCGGACCGAAGGCGAGCACGAGGATCTGCGCAAGGTCCGCTCGACGATCGCGCGCATGCGCACCGAGTTCGCGGCAGCGGCAAGAAGGCATGCCCGGCCGGGAACGGCGCGGCTGATCCTGGTTCAGGCCGAAGAGGTCCCGGAGACCCCGGGGCTGCCGAGCCTGGCCGCCTTCGCGGAGGAGCGCGGTCTTGAGGGCTTCTCGGAAGCCGAGCAGCAGGAAGCGTTCATCGAGGCCTACGGTCCGGGGACCGACGCGGAACGGAAGTCGCGTCGCGCGCGCCTGATCCGTCGCCAGCTCGAAGCGCTTCAGTGGCTCGAACGCCTGGTCGCGCAGGAACCGGGTCCGGACGATGGTGTTGGCGCCTGGTTCGCGCCGGCGATCGCGACCCGGCTCGAGAAGGCCAAGCTGCGCACCCTCGCTGACCTGGTCGGCCGGATCAACGGCGTCGGCGCGCGCTGGTGGACGTCAGTGCCTGGAGTCGGTGAGCTGAAGGCATCGCGCATACTCGACTGGCTGCGTCTTTACGAGCCGTCGATTGGCGTTCGCATCGGCAGCCACGTGGCTGTGCCACGCAGTCAGCTTCAACCAGCGCAGCTGGCCAAGGTGGTCGCGAAAGCGACGGCGATCGTGCCGTTCGAGAAGTTCCTGCTGCCAGCCGAGATCGACGGCAGCAACGGTCGGTTCCGAGCGCCGCTGCATCAGTGCCTGCTCGAGGCGAGGAACGACTACGACGCGATCGCCGCTTGGTTGGCGACAAAGCACGATCCGAACGGCACCGGACGCACGGCGACACACCGTGCCTACCGGAAGGAGGCCGAGCGGCTGCTGCTCTGGGCGATCGTCGAGCACGGCAAGCCGCTCTCGTCGCTGACCGTGGAGGACGTGAACGCCTTCAAGTGGTTCCTTGCCGCGCCGCCCGCGCGCTGGTGCGGACCGCGGCATCACCAGCGCTGGTCGCCGCTCTGGCGACCGCTCGAGGGGCCGCTCAGCTCGGCGGCGCTGCGACAGTCGATCGTGATCCTGCGGAGCTTGTTCGCCTTTCTGGTCAGCCAGAATTACCTGCTCGGGAACGCCTTTGCGGGCGTCGCACTGCCGCGGGAGCAGGCGCGACCACTGGGTTCGAAGAGGACGCTGACCTTCGGTCAGTGGGATGCGCTCGAGGAGCGACTTGACCAGTTCTCGCATGAGCCGCTCGGAAGGCGGCGTTCGCGAGCAATCCGCTGGCTATACGCGACCGGCTTGCGCCTGGCCGAGATGGCTGGCGCGCACTGCGGCGACCTGCAACAGGTCGACTACCGCTTGCCGGACGGCAAGGAGGACACGGGCTGGATGCTGAGCGTCGTGGGCAAGGGGGACAAGCTTCGCCAAGTGCCCGTCCCTACTCGTCTAGTCGAAGAGCTGCAGGGCGAGCTCGATTGGAGCGGTCTGGAAGCCGACGTGCAGCACGAGTCGAATCACGACGTGGCCATCCTGACGCGCTTCGAAGGCGGCGTCGCGACGCCATGGTCTGCCTCAGGTCTGGCCAAAGGGATCAAGGAAGTTCTCGAACGCTGCGCCGCGACGATGGATATCGAGGACGCCAAGCAGCTGAGGAAGGCGAGCACGCATTGGTTCCGGCACACGCATGGCTCCCACGCCCTCAACGGCCGGCCGGGCGGGAAAGGCGTTCCCATCCAGGTCGTGCAGAACAACCTGGAACACGCGTCCATCGGAACGACGTCCGGATACCTGACGACCGAGCGCGACGCCCGGTTGGCGGCCATGAAGGGCTTTGGTGACAGGTAGCGTTGGCTGTAAAGGAGGGTTGGCCGGCGGGCCGGAACGCTATGCAAATGTCAATGCAAAGTGCTATAGTTATGCCGTCTGATACGTCAGGTGCCTTGCCATGCTCAATCGTCCATCTCTCCGTCTTGTCCGACCGGCGCCCGATCCCCTCGGGTTGTATATGCGTTCGAGTCGGCTGGATCACCGAGAGATCCAGACCTTCATCACGTCGGGCGCCTCCGGACTGACCGGCGTCGTATTTGAAGCGAAGCGCGTGAAGCAGGACGCAGAGCTTTTGTCTCTCGTCTTAGAGCGTGGTCTTCATGCAGTCCTCGATCCACAAACTCAGCAGATGGCCACGGTCGGCGGCTACGGTGAAGCTCTCGGCAAGTTGCCTTGGGCACTGCAGCGCGCACATACCCGGGACGATTTCGCGGAAGACCTAGTTCGACGAAAGGTGGTCAGCGGCATCGCTCAATTTGCCCTCAGCCATGGCTTCACCCAAGTTTTAGCTCCGACCCATCTCCTTGCCGGGCCTGACGATCCTTGGCTCGACATCGATGTCCTGGTGGCACGTGAACTGCGGCTTGCATTGGCCAGCCATGGGGTTAACAACGTTCAGGTCAACTACTCACTCGCTCTGCCCTACGAGGCATTTCGGACAGAGACCAAGCGTCGTGTGATCCTTTCGCGTCTCGATCGACTGCCGGCGGAGAGCCTTTGGCTGAGCGTTGACGGCTGCGGATCAGATAGCTCACCGACTGCGGTGACCCGATATGGCGACGCAGCAGTCGACTTCCATTCGCTTGGCGTGCCGATCGTCGCAGACCATGTGGGGGGGCTGGTCGGCTTGTCACTGCTCGCGTTCGGAGCGGTCGGAGGGCTATGCCACGGGGTGACCTTCGGTGAGCGTTTCCAGTGCTCCCATTGGCATCAGCCGAAAAAGCCGAGCTCGTTCGGGCAAAGCTTGCGAGTCTATGTACCCCAGTTGGACCTTATGTTGCCGAAGCTCGAAGCGGAAAAGCTCTTCGAATCGGGAGGCAAGGCCAGAAGCCACTTCGGGTGCCGGAACACCGCCTGTTGCTCCCGGGGCGTCGCGGACATGCTGCAGTCGCCCGGCCGGCACTTCCTGTATCAACGTACTCGCGAGGTGGCCGGCCTCAGCCGGATCCCCGAAACCCTTCGCCCGCAACGCTTCCTCGAAGAGCACCTACGGCCTGCCAGCGATAAGGCACTGGTGGCGACGGGTCTGCCACTTCCCGAGGAACTGGCGAAGAAGTCCCGAGTGCAGAGCAAGCGCCTCAACGATCTTCGTGTTGCCCTCGGCAGCTACGCACAGGAACGCAGGAATGCAAGCTTCGCTCAACGTCCGCCAACCCGAGCGGCGGGGAACGGGCGCTAGGCGTGACAACTTTTTTCATAGGAGGCCAGCTATGAGCAATGCGATTGCTCGCCGACTCGAGGCGATTCAGACCAAAGGTGCGATGCGCTCGGCAGATGTCGCGAATGTGCTCTCGGTGCGACCTGAGACCGTATCTCGATGGAACCAAGGGAAGGCGTTCCCTCATCCGAGCACTGAGAAGCAACTCCTGGAGCTCGAATTCATCGTCGATCAGTTGTCGGACTTTTATGAACCTCAGGAGGCGCGGCTCTGGATGTTTTCTCGGCAAAAGGCGCTCGGAGGCGAAATCCCGGCGGACTTGATCCAGAAGGGCCGAGTCGACGAGGTGCTGAAGGCGATGAATCAGCTTCGCGACGGCGTGTTCGTTTAGCCAACAGCTTCCAGCTCAGTGATTCACGACACCGAGTTGCTCGATCGGCTCTCGGAACTTCCGACGGAGAGCTTTGGCGGAGAGGTGTATCGAGCGACACGACGGAGCCTAGACCCGCTGCTCGCATCTGCCAGCGGAGGGCGCTGGGGTCCGCCTGGTGGGCCGAGCGTTTTGTACACGAGCTTGGCACGAGAGGGTGCACTCGCGGAAATTTCATATCACTGGTCACAGTACACGCCCCGACCCAGCAAGCCCGCAATGCTCCACGTGTTGCGGGTTTCGGCACACCAGACACTTAGGCTGATCCGCGCGGATCTCGCTTTGCTCGGTGTCCCTGCCGATGCCTATTCGAGGCCCAATCAGCCGCGCACCCAAGAGATCGGAGCCGCTGTTGAGTTCTTGGGATGCGACGGCCTCATCGCACCGTGTGCGCGTTGGGACTGCGAGAACCTCATGCTGTTTCCCGACAGCGCTTCATTTCGCGGGACACTAGAGCCCCTGAGGCAGGAGGAGGTGGACTGGCTCCAATGGGCGCGAGACAACAACTTCGTGACCGACTGACAATGCGGCGGTATGGCGGCGCGCAAAGCGTGTGCGTCGGCCGCAGCTCCGCCGCGAGCAACCAGGGCGCTCGTCTTTCGCAAAGCGCCGTCGCCGAGGGGCGGAGTACTTCGCCTCTGCGACTAGTTTGTTGAGCTCAACAGCGGCCCTGATCCCGCGGCGTCCGATCGGCACTCTGTGAGGTAGTGCACGGCCGCACACCTCCAAGGTTGCATTCTTGTGTACGCTGAGCCGGCCGATCAGGGAGATACCGCGACATGAAGCTCGGACGAGCCGCGTTTGTCCGAGGTGGCGAAATGCCGCTGGCGATGGCATCCCAGGTGGCTTCTATGCGTATTCGTATTGCCCGACGCTCGTTTGTTGGGGTCGCTAATTAGGGGCGGCCAGGAGAGTGAATGATTGCGACTCCGTGGGATTCCATCGACGCTGCGACACTTGAGTGAGCTGGCCCCCTGAATGACCGGACACGGTCCATCGCTTATCTTTACGGATAGGAGTAGGACTGTGAATACGACTAGACATAGCGAGACGATCGAGGTAGTCATGAGGGACCAGCGCCGGAGGCGCTGGTCCCTCATCGAGAAGGAGGCGCTGGTGAGGCGGACCTACGAGCCCGGCATGAGCGTCTCGCTCGTGGCCAGGACCGAGGGAGTCGCGGCGAGCCTGCTGTTCCAGTGGCGCAAGCTCGAGCGTCAAGGCGCATTGACCGCGGTGCAGGCCGGCGAAGCCGTGGTGCCTGCCTCCGAGCTGGCGGCCGCGCGCACCGAGATCTCCAAGCTGCAACGCATCCTCGGCAAGAAGACCCTCGAGAACGAGATCTTGAAGGAGGCCGTGGAGTACGCCACCGAAAAAAAGTGGATTGCGCGCTCGCCCTTGTTGCCCGGGGACGGCGAGTGAAGCCCGTGTGCGAGGCGCTCGGCCTGGCGCGCTCGAACGTGCAGGCCCGCAAGAGCAGACCGTTCGCATGGCTCGACGGGCGAACCCGGCGCACCCCGCGAAGTGACAGCGAGTTGCTGGCCGAGATCCGTGCGCAGATCGCCGAGCTGCCCAGCTACGGCTACAGGCGCGCCTGCGCGCTGGTGAACCAGCAGCGTCCGATCGCCACGCCACGCGTGAACCCCAAGCGCGCCTATCGCGTGATGGCTGGCAATGGCTTGCTGCTGCCGAAGGCGCCGCAGCGTGCTCGTTCGAGCCGGCCGCACAAAGGCGTCGTCGCCGTACCGATGAGCGACACCCGCTGGTGCTCCGACGGCTTCGAGATCAAGTGCGACTCCGGTCAGACCGTCACCGCCACGTTCGCAAAGGACTGCTGTGACCGCGAGATCCTGGCCTTCCGGGCGTGGGAGGGCAAGGGGCTTCCTGGCGAACCAGTCAGGGAGATGCTGATCGAGGCGGTGGAGAAGCGCTTCGGCTCGGTGGAGGCCGTGCCCGCTGGCCACAGGTTGGAGTTCCTGACGGACAACGGCGGCGCCTACATCGCGCACGACACGCGGCGCATCGCCAGGTCGCTCGGCCTGACACCGATCAACACGCCCGTCTGCAGCCCGCAGAGCAACGGCATGGCCGAGAGCTTCGTCAACACGTTCCGCCGCGACTATGAGAGCAGGATGGACCTGAGCAACGCGCCAACAGTGCTGGCCCAGCTCGCTGCTGCCTTCGAACACTTCAACGAGGTCCATCCTCACTCGAGTCTGAAGATGCGATCGCCGCGCCAGTTCAGGCGGCAACGGGCTGAGCAGACGCGCCGCGCTCAACTCGAACATCCGGCGCTACATTGCGAATAGGCTGTGTCCGGTTATGCAGGGGCAAGACCATTGCCACGTTCGTCGCCGCGATCGCAGGCCGCGTTGAATCCGCCGGAATCGGCAAGGAAATCAACGAGATCGTTGATGCGCCCCGATGTCCGCGTCACGGTTACACGCACAATGCCGTTGTGCTGACGTCTCTGCACCCCGCCCAGCGCCGCTATCTCGCCGAGGATCTCGTCCGCCTACGCCGCTCCGACGAACAGCGCCGCTATTCCGCGCCGCAGCGCGCCGCCAAAGTTGACGCCAACCCGCACCAAATCGACGCGGTGATCTTTGCGCTCGCGCGCCTACGCGAGGGTGGCTGCATCCTTGCCGACGAGGTCGGCCTCGGCAAGACGATCGAAGCCGGCCTCGTGATCGCTCAACTGCTCGCCGAGGGCGCTCGACGCATCCTGCTCATCACGCCCAAGCCGCTCCTAGGACAGTGGCGGCAGGAGCTGTACCAGCTTTTCTCAATCGACGCGCACGAGGCCGTCGGCGAGCTCGGCAGCTTCGACGGTGACGGCGTCTTCCTTGTCGGCCGCGAAGCCGCCGGCAGCGAGCGTGGCCGCGGGGCGCTCGAGGTCTGCGCCCCCTTCGACCTGTGCGTGATCGACGAGGCGCACGAGATGTTCGCCGGCATCCACAAGCGCTTCGACAAGCTCGGCGACTACGAGGACGACTCGGCGCACGCCGTCATCGCCGGACGCGTCTACGACTTTCTGCGACGGCGCCATACACCGGTGATGCTGCTGACGGCCACGCCGATCCAGAACAGTCTCGACGAGCTTTGGGGACTCGTGCACTACGTCGATCCGATGGGGACGCTGCTTGGCGATCTGCCCACCTTTCGCGAATTGTTTTGCAACGCCGACGACCGCCAAGTCATCCCCGGTCAGGAACAGGAACTACGCAGCCGCCTCGGCAGCGTCGTCCAGCGCACCCTGCGCCGCGATGCACAGGGCTTTCTGGAAAAGCCCTTTGTCGGCCGCCAAGCGCGGCTCTTCGACTACACGATGAGCCCCGACGAGAAGGCACTCTACGAGGACGTCACGCAGTACCTTCTCGAGCCCGGCATCGCCGCGTTTCGAGGCAACCAGCGCCAGCTGTTGCTATTGAGCTTTCACCGCCTGATGGCGTCGTCGACGCGGGCGCTGGCCGCGGGCCTTGACGGCGTCGTGCGCCGCTTGCGGCGGCTCCTGGACAGCGACGTTGCTGGCGACGAGGGCGCCGACGCCGAACTGCTCGCCGACCTCGAGGCTGGTGACGACGAGCCCGCGCCTGTCGCCCGCGAGCAAGGCGCCCCGCGACCTCCCGCCGCTGCCGTGCGCGGCGAACTGCGCCGCGTCGAGGACTTCGTCGCACGTGCTCGCGCGCTGGGCGCCGACGACGGGAAGATGCGCGCGCTGCTGCAGGCACTGCGCTTCGTCCTCGAACGCCCGGGTTGTGCGCGCAAGCTCGTCATCTTCACCGAATCCCTCAAGACCCAGACCTACCTGCGCGAGAGGCTCATCGACAGCGCCCTCGTGACCGACGAGCAGGTCACACTCTTCGCCGGCACCAACGAGGGGCCGCGCGCGCAGCAGGCGCTGCAGCGCTGGATCGACGAGACCAAGCCGACAGCTGCGCAGCGCCGTTCGCGCGACATCGCCGTGCGCTTGGCGCTCGTGCACGAGTTCCGCACCCGCTCGAGCGTCTTCATCGCCACCGAGGCCGGAGCGAAGGGCCTGAACCTGCAGTTCTGCGACACCGTCGTCAACTACGACCTGCCGTGGAACCCGCAGCGCATCGAGCAGCGCATCGGCCGTTGCCACCGCTACGGCCAGCAGCGCGACGTCACCGTCATCAACTTCCTCGCCCGAGACAACCTCGCGCAGCAGCTGACGTTCGAGATCCTTAGCCAGAAGCTCGAGCTGTTCGGCACCGTGCTCGACGCGTCCGACCAAGTGCTGCACCGCGCGAGCGGCGACCTGCGCGGCGAAGTGCTCGTCAGCGTGCTTGGAGCCGAGTACGAGGCCGAGCTGCGCCGCATCTACGACCGGTCACGCACGATCGAGGAGGTCACCGCTGAGCTGCAGGCGCTGCGCGACTCGATGGTCGAGGAACGGCGCCGCTTCGAGGAGGCGCATGCGCGCACCGCGGGTCTCATCGAGCAGCATTTCGACGGCGGCATACAGGGGATCTTTCGCGGCTACCAGCAGCGTGTTCCTTTAGCACTGGCCGAGCTCGACCGCGACCTTGCCGCCGTCGTAGAAGCCTGGTTGGCTGCCGAAGGCATCGCCCACGAGCGCTTCGTGAACGAGGGAGAGGAAGGCCAATGCCTGCGGGTCTCGGCGTCGCCGCGGCTTCCAGAGGAGTTCCGCGACGGCAGCATCGCCGCGATCGGATCGTCGCGCCAGTACGCCGGGTTGTCTCTGACGCACCCGCTGGTGCGCGGCGCGGTAGACGCGGCAAGGACAGCGCCGGGGAGGATGTCGGCGACCCTCGCCTCAGACGCCTGGTCCGGCAGGCGCGGCCGGCTGCGGCTGCTGCGGCTGTCGTGGTCCGGGTTCGAGAAGGTGCAGGAGTTGGTGCCGGTGCTGGTCTTCGACGATGGCGAATCCCCGGGGGTCGACGCGGCTCGGAAGCTCCTGCACGCACCGATGAGCGATGGCGGGCCGCTCGAGACCGACGTCGACGACGAGGCGCTTCAAGACGCCACCGACCAGGCGCTCTTCGAGATCCAGGCCGCGGTCGACGAAGAGGAGCACAAGCGCTTCGAGCGTGCAAGCGCGCAAGCCGAGCGCTTTATCGAGGACCGCTTGCTGGTCAAGCGGCGGCGGCGCGCGGAGCTGGAGGAACGCCTGGAGCAGGGACGCCAGCGCCGCGACGGCGCCACCGGGTCCGACGCGCGCTCCGAGGCCGAGAAGACCGTGCTGTCACTCGCCACCGAGCTCGACGAGATGGGCGCCGCGATAGAGCGGCTCGAGCGCCGTGACAACGAAACCTTCCAACGCTACCTCGAGCACATCCAGCGGCGCCGCTACGCTCCGCCCCTCGTCGAGCGGCTGTTCGACCTGGACCTGGAAGTCCGATGACCGCCTGGGGGGACGACGACATCATGCTCAAGCTCGTTCACACGGCGGACTGGCACCTCGGGCGCACGTTTCGCAGCTTCTCCGAAGAGGGCGCGCTCAAGCTCAGCCGGGCACGCATCGAAGTCCTGGACCGCATCCTGCATGCCGCCGACCGCCACGCTGCCGACGCCCTGCTCTGCGCGGGCGACCTCTTCGACGACCCCCACCCGGGACGCGCGTGGTGGGAAGAAGTCGCCGCGCGCCTTCAGAAGGCCGGAAGCCGGCGCCCGATCTTCCTGCTGCCCGGCAACCACGACCCGCTGACCAACGATTCGGTCTGGGGAGCGGAACATCCGTTTCGCAAGCTGCTGCCGGCGTGGGTGCACGTCGTCGACCGCGACGACTTCGAGCACGTCTTCCCCAACGGCGCCGTCCTATATGCCGTGCCGTGCCGTTCGAAGGCCGGGCAGCGCGATCCGACCGAGCTTATTCCTCGGCGGGCGTCCGGCGATACACGCATCCGTGTCGGCATGGTCCATGGCAGCACCTTCGATGCCGGCGACTGGCAGACCAATTTCCCGGTGGCCCGCGATGCGGCGCGGCTGTGCGGTCTGGACTACCTCGCGCTCGGCGACACCCACGGATTCAGGTTCGTGCCGCCGGAATGCAAGGTGCCGCCGACGATCTACCCCGGCGCGCCCGAGCCGACTGCGTTCGACGAGAAGGATCCGGGGAAGATTGCAGTCGTTTTCATCGACCGTCAGCGCCGGGCGATGGTGCGAGCGGAGCCCGTCGCGCATTGGACCTGGGAGGAGCACGAGATCACGTCGATGGCGCAGCTGCGCGATCTCACGAATCGCTCCGACCTTGCCAATCGCGTGCTGCGCGTCGTGGTTCGCATGGAAGTGTCGGCGCCCGAGTATGACGAGGCCGAGTCGATGCTCGAGAGCTTGCAGGGAACAGCTGCGCGGCACGCGCGCGCCGGCGTTCTGGCGCTTGATCGAGACGCGTTGCAGCTGCAGACGGCGACGGTCGCCGACCATTGCACCGACCTGCCGACAGTGCTGCAGGCGGCAGTGCGGCAGCTACAGGACCTGGCGAACGATCCCGGGCGCCGTGCCGTCGCTGAACGCGCGCTGTTCCACCTGTATCGCACTGCCAAGCACCGGACCGCCTGATGCGTCTCGCCAGTCTCGCCGTCGAGGACTTCCGTGCGATCCGGCAACTCAGCATCGCGTTCGGGCAAGGGGTCAACGTCCTGCACGGGCCCAACGACCTCGGCAAGTCGACGCTCGCCGAGGCGGTCCGCGCGGCGTTGCTCGTACCGCCCAGCTCGTCGGAGGCCGACAGCTACCAGTCGTGGTACAGCGGCAACTCGCCGCGCGTCGAGCTCGCGCTGGTCGACGACGACGAGCGCTGGTGGAAAGTGGTGAAGAGGTTCGGGAGCGGCGGCAGCTCCGCTGCGGAGCTGTTCCATTCGAAGGACGGCAAGAGCTGGACACTCGACTGCCGCGCCCGGCAAGTCGAGGAGACGTTGCGCTCCAAGGTCCTGCCGTGGGGCATCCCGGTGCCGGGAGGCCGTGGCGGCACGCGCGGAATGCCCGACAGCTTCCTTGTCAACGTCCTGCTGGGACAGCAGGGTGGCGTCGATCAGGTCCTCACGCGCAGCCTGGCTGAAGATCCGGCCGAATCTGGGAAGCTCCGGCTCGGTAAGGCGCTGGCCGCGCTGGCGCAGGATCCGCTATTCAAAACCGTACTCGCGCGCGCCCAGAGCGAGTTTGACCAACGTTTCACGGAAACCGGCCGTGCCCGCCGAGGACAGACCTCTCCGTTCACCCAGGCGACCACCAAGGTCCGCGACATCCAGGCGGCGCTGACCGAGTGCCGCCGCAAGCTCGACGAGTCGCAGTCCATCGAAGCCGAGATCGCGACGCTGCACCAGCAGCTTGACCAGGCACAGCGCGAAGTGGACGAGTCAGGGGCTGACGTCGCCGAGCAGCGCGCGCGCTTCCAGCGCGGCGTCGAACGCGGCCAGGCCGAGGAACGGCTCAAGCAGGCTGGCGACGCGCTCGCTGCGATCGATGCCGAGGTGTCACGGCTGGCGCAGATCTCTCTGGATCTGGATCAGGCGAAGGACCGCGTAACGTCGGCGGAGGAAGCGTTGCGCGCGGCGACCCAGGCCGCCGCGTCGAGAGACGAGGCGCATCGCGCAGCGGGCGAGGCAGTTCGCGCCGCCGCGAGTCAGGATGCGCAGCGCGAGCAGGTCATGCGCCGCGCGCAGATCGAGAAGGAGCGAGCCGAGTTGGAGGTGCGGGTCGCGGCGGCTACGGCGCTCCAGCGCGAGGTAGCTCTCGCGATCGACGCGCGGCCACTGGCGCGCGAAGCGCGTCAAGCGCAAGTCGCGTCGGCGACAACGCTGGACAAGGTCAAGGCAGAGCAGGAGGAGGCGATCGCCGAGGAGCAGCGACAGGCGAGCGAGGTCGAGGTGGCGCGCGCGCTGTCGGCCTTCGTGCGCTGGCGCGCGGCCGTCGCCGCTGCGGAAGACGGTGCAAAGACCCGAGCAGACGCGAAGCGCGAGCATGAGCTCGCGACAACGAAGGAAGCCGAGGCCGTCACGAAGGAAGGCGAGCTCGCCGCGGCCACCTCGGCACTCGCGCGGCGCGAGCAACAGCTGCCGTCGACCGCCGCTCTGCAGGCACTCCTGACACTGGAACGAGAGCTGGAGCGCGCCGAAGCTGCGCTTGGTGGAGGCCTCAGCGTCAATCTAGTGCCGCAACGGCCGCTCGACATCGCGACACGGGTCGATGAGCGACGGGCCGCGAAGGCCCGCGCGACCTCCGCTGCGGTCGCGTTCGAAGCCGAACGGAGGCTCCGGCTCTCCATCGAGGGCGTTGCCGAGATCGACATCTCTGCCGGCAGTCCGGACGCACGGAGGGCCGCCGAGTCACTCCGCGAACGCTGGCGCGGCGAAGCCGCGCCGGTGCTGAAGCGCGCGGCACTTGACCGACTCGAACAGGTGACCGCGGCGATGCGCGCGCTCGAGGTCGAGCGCGCACAGATCGCCGAGAGCCGGCGCGGCATCGACCAGTTGCGCACCGATGCCCGAAACCTGCGCGAGCAGGCCACGATCCGCGAGCAGAGCGTCGCATCGGCGGCACTTGGCAAGGAGGAGATCGACGCGCGGCGTGCCGCGCTTCAGGAGCACGATCCCGAGCAGCTCGAGGTGCACTGGCAGGCCATGAACCGGCCGGCCGAGCGCGCCCTCGCCGAGGTTCACGAAGCGCTTCAGAAGCGCCACGGTGTACAGCTCGCGAAGGTCGCTCAGTGCGGCGAGACCGTGAAGCAGGAAGCTAAGCGCGTGCAAGAGGCGAGCACGCGGGCGCAGGATGCCGAGGCAGCGCATGCCTTGGCATCGGAAAAGCTCCCGTGCGATCTCGACGAACTGGCCGAGAAGGCCGAGGACGACGCGGCGGCGTTGGAGCAAGGTATTGCCGCACTGGACGCGCAGTTGCAAGCCGTGGCGACCGACGCGGACCAAGCGCTTGTGAAGGCAAGGTCGACGCTCGAAGTCGCGACCGTTGAGCTGAACGTCGCCCGAAGCGCAGAGACCGCGGCTCGCACCGCCTCCTCGGAGGCTGCGCGCAGCCGCGATCTCCTCGAAGGACAGACGGAACAGCTGAAGCAGCAGGTCGCACGCCTCGATCGCGACCTGGCGGTGGTCGCGGTACACGAGTGCGAGGCCGCGCTGGCCGCGATCCCGCTAGAGTCAGTGGCATCGCAGGCGATGCTCGATGACGCCGAACTGCGAGCTGCTCGCGCTGCGCAGGGGCACGGCGAGGTGCGCAGCCGACTGCTCACCTGCGATGGCGCCCTCCTCCACGTCGGAGGCGCCGCGGTCAAGGAGGAGTTGCAGCGGCTTGAGGAAGCGCAAGCGGTCGCAGTCTCGCAGGAGCGGGGCCTGGAAGTCGACGCGGATGCATGGAAGCTGCTGCGCGACACCTTGCGGGAGGTCGAAAACGCCGAAGGCGCGCACCTCGGGCGCGCCCTCGCACAACCGGTGACGGCACGCTTCGAGGAGCTGACGGCGGGGCGCTATGGGGGACTGCGGCTCGATCCGACGTTGCGCGCGGAGGGGCTAGCGGCCCATGGGGGAAGCGCGCCGGAGCGCGACGTGCTCGCATCGCTTTCGGTGGGAACGCGCAACCAATTGGCGACCCTCGTGCGGCTGACGATCGCGGACCAGTTGAAAACGGCGATCGTTCTCGACGATCACCTCGTCAACGCAGACCTGTCGCGACTGGCGTGGTTTCACGACCTGCTGCGACGAATCGCCGTCAATGCGCAGATCGTCGTCATCACCTGCCGGCCGACGGACTACCTCGACGGGCCAGCCGGCCCGAGCGCGTGCCAGCATGCGAACGCGGCCTACTCGATCGATCTTGGACGGGAGTTGCGGCGGCACGATGCGCGAACGCCGTGACGTGGGGAAAGCCACGGACCGCCGACCGAGTGTGCCGTTCGAGATTCCGCGCTCGGCCGAACCGCCGGCTGCCGCTCATTAAGCGCAGCGCGTGCGGTAGTTGGCGAGATCTGCGGCGAGGGCCACTCAGCCGCCAAGACCTCATGTATGGTGGACCTCTATACAAGGCAGGCACCATGACAGCAGAAAAGACGGTGTCCATGAGCTTTAGGGTGTCACCCAAGTTCAAGGCGCTGCTGGAGATCGCAGCAGCCCGCGAGAACCGTAGCCTGACCAACATGCTGGAGTACCTGGTCTTCGCACATTGCGAACAGCACCGACTCCACGCCTCCCCTGCCGACGCGCCTCATGCCAAGGGCGGCCGAAAGTGAGAGAAGCTCTCGCCCCGGGAGCGTCGCAGGTCCTCGCTTTGCTCGACTACATCGAGCAAGTCGAGAAGCTGAAAACGAAGCCGGCCTTCTCCGTCCCTAGTGAGTTCTTCGTCGCCTACCAGCACGAACTCAGGGGACTGCCGGAGCTGCAGCTCAACTTGCAAGTCGAAGGCGACGACGTATGGCTGCGGGTTCCGCGACTGCGGGAGATCACCCCACCCGAGCCGGACGAATTCCTGCGGCCCTGGGTCACGCTCCCGAAAAGCCCAGAGAAGGCGCCCGAACTCAAAGGCGAAAACATCATCCTTGAGGGCAAGCGTGAAATTGGGCGTGAGCGGATCGACGACCACCCGCACGTCCGCGACCTCTTCGACTGGTACGTCGAATACCAATGGGCTCCTTGGGCGGCGGCGGAGCGCCCACGTCGCAAGACCATCGGCCGATACAACCAGCTCTTCTCGCTGCAACAAGCGATCTCGTCAGAGGGCGCGGAGACGCCCCTGGAATTGGCCTGGGGCATCGGCTACGCGGCCTGGAAGAAGGAAGGCTTCGCCACTCCAGTCAAGCACCCGCTGCTCGTCCAGCCTTGTGAAGTCACGCTGAACGAGAAGACCTTCGACCTCGAGATTCGACCCCGTGACGTCGAACCGCGGCTGGAGGCGGATTGTTACTCCGAGATGGAGATACCCGGCGTGCGCCAACTGGAGGCCTTTTGGCGCAGCGCGCTGGCCACCGGTGCCAATCGCGTCAATCCGTTCGAGGCTTCGACGTTCGACGGCACGTTGAAGTCCGCCGTCGGGCACCTGGACCCGTCAGGCACGTACGAGGTGCGCACCGATGACGTGACACCCCCCGCGCCCAATGACAAGCTGAGGATCACGAACACTTGGGTGCTCTTCGGGCGCAAGCGCTCCGGCGACATCTTCTTGGAGGACATCCGCCGCCTCAAGAAGAAGGTCGAGGAAGCTACTTCGTTGCCGAGCGTCATACGGAGCTTCGTCGAGCACGGCGACTCGACGGTGCGCGTGCGTCCGGAGCAGCCGTTCAGGGGTCTTTCGACCAGCGATGGCGGCTCCGACGCGATGGAACTGTTCTTCCCGATGGCCTACAACGACGAACAGGTCTCCATCGTCCAGAAGTTGCACGCCAACGATGGCGTGGTCGTGCAAGGGCCGCCCGGCACCGGCAAGACGCACACGATCGCTAACGTCATCTGCCACTACCTCGCTCAGGGCAAGCGGGTACTCGTCACCGCCAAAGGCGAGTCGGCGCTGGCTGTGCTCCAGGAGAAGCTGCCGGAAGGGATACGGCCGCTGAGCGTGGCGCTGCTATCCGACGAGCGCGACGGGATGAAGCAGTTCGAGCATTCGATCCAGACGATCGCATCCAGCGTCGCATCGATCAATCCGACCCGTGCCGCATCGGCGATCGCGGCAGCCGAGGAGCGGCTCAACGAACTCCACGCAAAGATATCTCACGTCGACCGCACTGTCGCGGCGTACGCGAGCAAGCACATGCAGAAGTGCCAGTTTCAAGGCCGCGAGATGGCGCCTGAGGAGATGGCCAAACTGGTGCTCCAGGACGCCGACGTCCATCGGTGGTTTGACGACGAACCGCCCGCCAGCAAGGACGGTACGCTGCCTTTCGACGACGCAGCCTTGATCTCGCTACGACACGCCCGCATGCGGGTAGGGGCTGATCTCCATTACCTGGACTGCTCGCTCCCTGCGCCCGATGCGTTTCCCATATGGCCAGACTTGCTCGGCCTGCACCGCGACCTGATCAAGGCCAAGTCCATCGAGGCTAGCGTGAGCCAGGGCAACACCCTGGCGCTGATCGATTCCACGTTGGAAACCTTCGAGAAGGCGCAGGCGCTCGTGAAGTTCTTGGAGGACCGGTTGTCGCTCAAGGCGAAGGCGGCGGGTTCGCGCCAGCCTTGGCTCGACACCTTGGCGAAACGGTTCGCAGAAATGCAACCAGCCGACCCGGTGCTGCAAGCCCTCCTGGCACTTGTCAGCGACGTTCAGCGGCTGGAGCGGCAGCGGCGCGAACTTGTCCCCAGGGCAGCGAATGTTCCACTGGATGCCGAACTCGACCAGGACTTCGCTGAGGCACTGAAGAGGCTCGTCGCTGGCAAGAGCGCCTTTTCGCTCCCGTTTGGCAAGGCGGAGGCGCGCAACTTGGTCGCCGGGACAAGCGTCACCGGCAGTCCTCCCTCTTCGCGGGGCGAATGGGAGGTTGTGCAGGAGACGCTCAGCTGGCGCCAGGCAGCGCGGAAGGTGCTGGCCCGCTGGAACTCGCTCGCGATTGAGTTCGGCCTGCCGCCGGCGGACCTCGCCCTCGAACCCGCTTTCAAGAAGCTCACGGTCTGCACATCAGGGATCGAGGATGTTCGGCAGCTGACGTTTGAATTCGACGCGAAGCTGCATCACCGCCTCGAAGAGGTGTTCGGCAAGCGTACCGCCGACCGGATGTGGGACGGCGGGGAAGCGTTCGTGGCCGGCGCCTACGCCAGCCTTCAGGCGCACGTCGACAAGGGGCGCTTGGCCTACGCGATGAAGCGCGTGCAGGAACTGGTTCGAAAGCTAGAAGGACATGGAGGCAGCATCGTCGGGGAGTTGCGGACGTTCCTTGTCGACGAGATCGGCCATGCAGCTGCTGACGAGCAGCAACTGCACAAGACGTGGCTGGCACTCCAAGCAGAGCTAGCCCGGCTCACCGGGTTGCTTCCGCCCTTCCAAGAAATCTCCCGCGTAACTGCCGCAATCGAGAAGGCAGGGGCTACGAAGTGGGCGAAGCGTTTGCGCACCGAAACCGCCTCCCCCGACGCGGACACGATCACACCCGCGAACTGGCTGGATGCCTGGAACTGGCGGCAGGCCGTCATGTTCCTGGACGCGATCGACGGCCACCACAAGGTGCGTGAGCTGTTTGACGAACGCAAGGCACTGACAACGTCGCTGGCACGCACCTATCAAGAGCTCGTGGCCGAGAAAACCTGGCTGGGCGTGTTCCATAACTCGCCCGACTCGGTGCGGCAGGCTCTCCAGGCCTACCTGAATGCTGTCCAAGCGATGGGTTCCGGCACCGGCGTACGTGCCGTTCGCCACCGCAAGAGCGCAAGGGACGCAATGGTGCGGGCGTACCAGGCCGTCCCTTGCTGGGTGCTGCCACAGTGGCGCGTCTCCGAGACGATTCCGCCGGACGTCGGTCTGTTCGACCTGGTCGTCATCGACGAGGCATCGCAGTCCGACATCTGGGCGCTTCCCGCGCTGTTGCGAGGCAAGAAAGTCCTCGTCGTCGGTGACCACAAGCAGGTGTCTCCCTCTGCCGTTGGAACTGCCGAAGAGAAGATCAAGGAGCTTGTCAGTCGGTTCCTGACAGACCAGCCACACGGCTCGGAGATGACCCCGGACAAGTCCATCTACGATCTGGCGCGGGTCGTTTTCGCCGGCAACTCGGTGATGCTGAAGGAGCACTTCCGCTGCGTGCCCGCCATCATCGAATTCTCGAACCGCGAGTTCTACCAAGGCGACATTCGCCCGCTACGACTGCCCAAGGCCAACGAGCGCCTCGACCCCCCACTCGTCGACGTGTTCGTCAAAGGTGGCTCGCGCAAGGGTGATGCAAATCATGGCGAGGCGACGGCCATCATCGATGAAATCGAGACCATCCTGGCGGATCCATTGTTCGGGGGTCGGAGCATTGGGGTCGTCACGTTGCTCGGCACGGAGCAGGCGGCGTTGATCAACAAGATGGTTGGCGAGCGGATATCGCCGGTTGAGGTCGTAGCGCGCAAGATTGCAATCGGCCCTCCGCCTGTCTTCCAGGGCCGAGAGCGCGACATCATGTTGGTGTCGATGGTTCTCGGTCACGGCGATCGCGCCGCAGCCAATCGGGCCGATATGCACCAACGCTTCAACGTGGCATTGTCGCGTGCGCGCGACCGCACGTACCTGTTCCGCTCCGTTGGCGAGACCGAATTCAAGGAAGACTCCCTGAACGGCAAGGTCATCAGCCACTTCAAGCAGCCGTTCCGGCAAGAGGCAAGAAGAGTGCAAGCCCTTCGCGAGAAGTGCGAATCAGGGTTCGAAGGCGAGATGTTCGATGAGCTGGTCAAGCGTGGATTCCGGGTGGAGCCGCAGGTTCGTTGCGGCGGCTACTACATCGACTTCGTCGTTGAAGGCGATGAAGGACGCCGCCTAGCCATCGAGTGCGATGGCGACCGCTTCCACGGTCCCGGTCAGTGGCAGGAAGACATGGTGCGACAGCGGGTCCTGGAACGGGCTGGCTGGACGTTCTGGCGTTGTTTCGCATCGAGCTTTGTGCGCAGGCGTGAGTCCGTGCTCGCCGACCTCATGCAAACGCTTAAAAGGCTGGGCATCGAGCCATTGGGCGCCGAGTCTGTCGACAACACCGTTTGGGTCCAGTACAAGGAAGTGGACCCGTATGGCATCGACGAAGATGAAGTGAAGGAAGCGGCATAGCCATGCCTCGACCTTTGATGCAACACGGGATCGGGCAGCTGGAAGAGATGTTCGCGAAGGGGAAGGCAGACCCGTCGGTGCTCGAGCAGCTGGAGAGTGAGCTCCGATATCGGCAAGTGCCGCGAGCCGTCACTCTCCTGTCCCAAGTGCAGGCTGCCATCGGCAGTAGCGCCGCCCGGCCACGGCCCGCGACCGCTAGTGTGCCGACGACTCGGCCGCTGTTCCCAGCGGGGCCAGGAACCGAACCTGTGGTCGCGCAGAGCCCTTCTCGAACGGTGGAGACAACGACCTCTCATGCAGCATCAGCTCCCGTCACAGTTGCGTGGTCAGAGCCAACGCCGCGGCCAGCGGTCGCGATGCCCGTCGCCGAGGCGTATAGGCTGCTGAAGGCTACGCCGAGCTCGACTTGGGCATCCATTGAGCAAACGCGACGAGAGGTGGTGCAGCAGTCTCACCCTGAGCGCGTGACGCTGTTGAGTCCGGAAAAGCGAAGCGAAGTACTGTCGGCCGCCAAGCGCACGAATGACGCATACATCGTGCTCTCTCGAGACCGATGCATCGGGTACTAGCCGAGTCGAACGCAAGTGAGTATTCAAAACTCTGAGTTCGCGGCCGCGGGTAGTCAGAGGTGGCTTCAAGTAGCGGTCGCCAACACGCCTGGCCTGCTCGACGCGGCGCTCCGGACATCCGGCGCAATTGACGGCAACGACTCCGTCACCTGGAGTTCGCCGTTGGCCTCTGCCTTTTTCGCGGAGTACAGAGATGGCGAGGTACTTCGCTGCTTGGGCATCCAGAGCCTACCGACTCTGGAGCTGTCGAAGTTCTGGCCGCAACGCGGTCCGGTGTGGGATGCCTTGGGTAAATCTCGCGCGGGGCGGTGCGCTGCCCCCAAGCTTCGTAGCACTTCGATCTAGAGCCCGAGGTTTTGCATCGTAGTTGATGCGGTTGGTGGCGAGGTGGCGCCAGCGAGCTGGCGGCACCTCGCGGCGAAGACGGCCGGCGGGACGTAGCCGAGCGTGCTGTGGCCGCGGTGGTGGTTGTAGTCGTCGCGCCAGTTGTCGATGACGCTCCTCATGTGGCTCAGACTGGCGAACCAGTGCTGCGACAGGCACTCGTCTCGGAAGCGGCTGTTGAAGCTTTCGATGTAGGCGTTCTGGACGGGCTTGCCGGGCTGGATGAAGCGCAACTCGACGCCGTTCCTGGCGGCCCAGTCGTGCATCGTGCGCCCGGCGAACTCCGGGCCGTTGTCGGTGCGGATCACCTTGGGCAGACCCCGCTCGGCGCCCATTTGGTCGAGCAGCCTGGTGACGTACAGCGCCGGCATCGAAGTATCGGCAGCGATCTGCACGACCTCCTTGGTGCAGTCGTCGACGACCGTCAGCGTCTTGACCCTGCGGCCGCTGGCCAGCTCGTCGAACACGAAGTCCATGCTCCACACTTCGTCAGGTCGCTGCGGCCGTACGAGCGGCTGTCGCTCGGGCACGGGCAGCTTCTTGCGCCGGCGCTTCCTGACCATCAGACCTTCCTCGCGGTAGATCCGATAGGTCCGCTTGATGTTGATCGCCCAGCCCTGGCGCGTCAGCCGGTCGTGCAGCATTCGGTAGCCGTGGCGGCGGTGCTGGCCGGCGAGCTCCTTCAGGCGCTCGCGCAGATTGCTGTTGCCGTCGTCGCGGGTGGCGTAGCGCAGGGTGCTCGGGCTCATGCCGACCAACCGCAAGGCCTGGCGTTCGCTCAGGCCCCGCTCCTGCAGCTCGCGAACCACCTCACGCCGTGCCGCCACGGCTACTATTTTCGGTGCAGCACCTCGCGCATCGCGTCGACCTCGAGCATCGAGTTCGCGAGCAAGCGCTTGAGCTTGCCGTTCTCGAGCTCCAAGGCCTTCAGCCGCTGCGCGTCGGAGACCTTCATGCCACCGAACTTCGCCTTCCAGGCGTAGCAGCTCGGCTCACTGAAGCCGTGCTTCCTGCACAGCTCCTTGACGGGCAGTCCTGCGTCCGCTTCGCGCAGGAAGCCAATGATCTGCTCTTCCGTGTATCGCTTCTTCATCGGTCCGATCTCCTTCTCGGGTTGATCGGACTCTAAAACTACCTGCTACGAACCTCTGGGGGCAGCGCAGCGGCTCTTACTCGTAGAGGCCAAAGCTCATATTCCAGAAGCGGCCTCTCCGCCGTCTAAGGCTTCACGTGCGTCGCTCGAGAAGATTCGCAGTTCGCTGGAGGCTGCGCGTCGCCACTACGCGCCCAAAGCTCAGGCAGATTGGTCCGCTACGCTCTACCAGTACGCAAACCGCTTCGCCTTTCAGTACTTCTTTGCCCACATCAATCGGCTCCCCACGCGACTGGTCTTTCTAAACTTCTACAACGCCCGCGACGTACAGGGGCCGGAGTCCGAGGCAGAGCGGCGAGGTGCGACGAGACTCATCCATGCGCTTCTGGGGCTTCCTGCTGACCTCCGGCGTCACGGGGTCTTTCACGCCTACCTAGACGCGCAAGCCGTCGCGGATCGCGAGACGCAGAAGGTCATCGCGCAGAACCATCAGTTCATTGGCGTCAACAACGCATTTGAAGCCTTCACGCGAAGGCGAGAACTGACAGGCAGGCTGGGCGTCTTTTGGCACACGCAGGGCTCGGGCAAGAGCGTCTCGATGATCTTCTACACCCGCAAGGTGTTCCGAAGGCTCACGGGCAATTTCACCTTCCTCGTACTGACCGACCGCGATGACCTGGATGGGCAGATCTACGGAAACTTCCTGCACACAAGTACGGTAGCCCTGGGGGAGACGCCCGTGGAGATTCAGGAGCCCATTGACGAACGCACCGGGTCACCGATATCACCTGATTCCGCCCGAAAGTGAGGGCGGGCAGAGCGGAGCAAGCTGAGAGCCGCCTTCGTATAGCGATCGTCCTTGATCAAGCCCCGCGTCACCGCCACACGGTCAGTGGGGATTATGGATAGCATGCTATCCTCCTTTCCCCGTGCCTCGTCGCGCATTCGCAGGAGAGACAGATGCTTAAGCACGTCGAACTGGATCCGAACTTCGCCCTTCAGCAGCAGTACCAAGTCCAGTCGGAAAAGACGACGGTCTTGCTGAACGTTTTCAGCGTCGCCCCTGAGGACGCCGAGGCGTTCAAGAAGGCCTGGCGCAATGACGCAGAGTTCTTCAAGCGTCAGCCCGGTTACATCTCCGCGCAGCTCCACCAAGGCATCGGCGACAGCCACATGTGGTTCAACTACGCAGTGTTCGAGAACACGGCCGCTTTCGCCGCGACGAATGTTCAACCTGAGTTCAAGCCGCTGCGTGCCGGCTACCCCGACAGTGCCACCGCGCATCCTCACCTCTTTCGACGCGTTGCCATTGACGGCATCTGTGTCGGCGAAGAGTAGGAGGCCATGATGGACACCGTATCGAACAGTGCCGGAGTCTTTTGGCAACACGACGAGGCGCAAAGGGGCGACGACACAACGTATGCCTTAATCGGCGGCGACCGTCTCGACGTGGGCGACATCGCGAGACTTGAGCTGGCACGTGCGAAAGGGGCACTGGCGTTTCTCAAGGCGAAGATCGGCAACGAAGGCATGAGTAAGCTGCTGGCCGAAGAGGTTCGACAAACCGCCGATCAGACTGCCGCATGGGCGAAAGCGTCCAACGGTCAGTGGCAGGTGGGCGTCCTCGAGTTGGTGGTCCCAGGTCCATCTGCGAAGGCATTCCACGGGTACTTCATGTCCATGATGAAAGAAGACCGGCAAGTTGAACTGCGCTCCGGCCATCCGGACCACTTCATGAATGTTCCCTTGGGACCGCGAGCCGAGGTGATCGAGAACGTTGGGGAGGACAACCTGCCCTGGTTCATCCACCTGGAGTTCACTGCGGACCCGGCGCAGTTCCCGGTGGGCTGGGACGACACCTATCCTGAGCGCCTGGGCGCGCTTATCCGCAACATCGATGGCGTGCCAATCGGATCCGCCATGCACGAAATGAAGGACGCCGGCGACGGTACCCACATCCGCCTGACGATCATCCTGCCGAAGGCGGCACCTGAACATCTTGTTCGCGGCCATCTCGAGCACTTTGCCGTCGAGTTCGGTAATTGGACTCGGCACGCGCGCTCACATTCGTGACCCCAGAGAAACAGCGAATGTGCTTGTTGTTCATGACCGCTCCGTTTGGCGTCGACTAACTGAGGCTGAACCCCCTGTGTCTATAGCAAGCTAATCGATATAGGTCCTTGAAGGAGCACGTCGTCAAGAAAGCTTTGAAGCCTGAATTGGGCGAGTACACCTCCAGCTCGACCGGATTTTTGGTCAACCAGCTTGCCCGGTTGATGACTCAGGTCTTAGGGCAAGCGATGCGGCCCCACGGCATCGCGCCCGCACACTTCCCAATTCTCCTGCTGCTGTGGGAGCGCGACGGTCAGAGCCAAAGCGAACTTCGTACTGTGGTGAAGGTGGAGCAGGCGACCATTGCGCTGACGCTTGACCGGATGGAGCGGGACGAGCTCATCGTGCGCCGGCCCAACCCGCTGGACAACCGATCACGACTCATTTTTCTAAGCGCGAAGGGTCGAGCGTTGAAGGGCCCTGCGTTGGCCATCGGACGCGAGGTCAACGCCAAGGCCCTTGCAGACCTCTCCCCTGCGAGCCAGAAGCAATTCATCAAGCGTCTAAAAAGCGCCATAGAGAACTGTCGCGTTGCGCTAAGCGATGGAAGCGACTCTGGTTCTTGACCGCCTTGACTTGAATGCTGGTCCCCTGATCGGGCGCTATGCCGTCGGTGGCGATATGTCGCTTCACCGCCGTGCAGACCCCAGCGCGCGTGCCATCGGACGTAGACCCGGCGACCCACATGTTGTCGTGCTGCACTGACGCGCCGGGCACGCAGAAGAAGGGTGCCGGGGCACCCGCCGAATTCATGGTGATACGGGTCAGCGCGAATCTGTCAACAGGCGTTGAGCAGCACCTCGAGATGTCTTTCCCCTTCGCGCGTCTGCGCCCCTCTGCGCAGGGCTTCCAGCGTGCGCTCGGTGGCGGCAGGCTTGGCGAAAGTGATGCCGAGCTGCTCGTTCTCGACGCGAAGTGCTTCGGCGAGAGGCTGCTCGATTGCGGCATCGATGGCGATGCGCGCAGCGTCGAGCACACCCGGGGCCAGGCCGGCGATGCGGCGTGCCAGGACGTCGACGAAGCCGTCCAATTCGGCCGCCGGCAGCGCTCGGTTGATCCAACCGTATCGCTCCGCGGTCTTCGCATCGAAGAGCTCGGCACCGAGAACGACCTCGAGCGCTCGCGCGCGTCCCATCAGAGTCGGAAGGTAGGCCGTGGCGCCGGCGCCGGGAATGATGCCGGTGAGTACCTCCATCTGCGCCATCCCGGCCGTCTCCTCGGCCGCGAACCGCATGTCGAGCGCCATCAGAAACTCGCTGCCACCTCCTCGGGCAAGCCCGCCAAGTTTGCCGATGGTGATCTGCGGCAGGGTGCGGATCCGCTCGTGAAGCCGCATCATCGGATTGAGGCCGCGCGTCGCTTCGTCGCCGAGCTCGAGTCGGCCGAAGCTCTCGGGATCCTTGACAAACTCCATGTCGCCGTGAGGTATGAAGAAGTCCCGGTCGGCGCTTTCGAAGACGACGACACGGATTTCTTTGTCCTTTTGCAGCGACGCCGCCAGTGCATTCAGCTGCTGCATCAGGGACGCGTCCAGCAGGTTGAGCGGAGGATGCTCGATGGTGACGAAGGCGGCGCCCCCTTCCGTCCGGATGCGCAGTGAGTCGAAGTCGTGAGGGATCATGGTGTGCCTTGTCGGAAGTGGTTGGGCGCCGGGCGTTGTTCCGGCTCCGTCGCATGGTAGACCTCGTATACTTGGTGTCAATCAGATACCACAAGGAAACCAGGTGGCGACAGAGAAACCATCGACGCGTGGTCGCGCCAAGGAACAAGGGACCTCGGACATCCCCATCCGGGCCCTGCTCGACCAGATCGCTGACAAGTGGTCGGTTCTGATTCTGGGCGCCTTATGCGACGGCCCGCTTCGATTCAACGAGCTGAAGCGCCGCCTCGAGGGCATCTCCCAGAAGGCGCTGGCCGCGGCCCTGAAGACGCTGGAGAAGAACGGCATCGTCACGCGCCGGGTGTTGGCGCAGTCGCCGATCGCTGTCGAGTACGAAATCACGACGCTCGGGCGAACGCTTGCGGGCCCGTTCGCCGCGCTGCATGCCTGGGCCGAAAAGCATTCGAAACAGGTTGCGCAAGCTAGGGCATCGTACGAGTCAGCGGTCAGCAACGACGGGCGACCATGAAGGCGGCAGTCCTCCACGGGCCCGATCCGTTGAGGCGCTGAAGATTGAGAACGGCCCGTTCCGGTGCCGCCGCCGGCCAGATGCCCGTTCGGTCTGGGCTTCTGGGCCATATTCGCCAATGCTCATCGCCTAATGGAGGCGAACGCCCCGCTAGCCGGGTCAGATGCCAAAACAGGACAGCCAGTGATAGGCATCGGCTGCGCGCGACACGAAGGGGCGTGCGGTCAGATTGGGCTCGGACGCCGACCGAACGCCGCGACGACGCGATCAATAAAGGTGCGAAGCTTGAGCGGTTGCGTTCGCTGCGACGCGAACAGGAGGTACATCGGCCGCGATGGAGCAACGAAGTCGGTCAGGATCGGAACGAGGCTCCCGTCGCCCAGTGAGCCTCGCAGGACGACTTCGGGTTGAAGGACGATGCCGTGGCCGGCGATGGCCGCATCGAGCAAGACACGGCCGTCGTTGACCAAGAAGCGGCTTTGGACCCGAACGGTGTGCAGATGGCCGTCTTTTGTGAAGCGCCACTCGGCGTATGGCCGCCCTGACCAGTTCACGAAGCCCAGACACGAGTGCTTGTGCAGGTCTTCGGGCACCGACGGCGTGCCGTGTTTGGACAGATAGGCAGGCGAGGCACAGGCGAGCTGGTCGTGGCCCACGAGTTCGCGAGACGCAAGGTTCGAGTCGTCGATGGGTCCTAGCCGCACGACAGCGTCGTAGCCCTCGTCGACTATGTCCACATAGCGGTCTGTCAGGAGCAGTTCGACTTCGATGCCGGGGAAGTCCTGCAGAAAGCGCGTCACCAGTGGCGCCAAGCTGCATGCGCCGAACGTGACCGGTGCACTCACGCGCAGATGCCCACGCGGCGTCGTGCTGAGTTCATTCACCAAGGCATCCGCGCTCTCCGCCTCCGCCAGGATGGTGCGGCACCGGTTGTAGAAGATCTGGCCAACCTCGGTCAGTCCCTGACGTCTCGTCGTGCGATGCAGCAACGGTGCGCCGAGTCGCTTTTCGAGCGCGAGCACGTGCTTGCCCACCATCTGCGAGGACAGCCCGAGAGCGATGGAAGCGGCTGTGAACGAGCCTGCGTCCACTGCTTTGACGAATACGGCCATGCTCGTCAAACGGTCCATATTGCCAACCATCCGTTTCAGGTGATGTCATTGAGGAGAGCATTGTATTAATTTAGGTGTGCAGTAACCTGGGTTCCATTCGCCGGGCTCGTGGCTAGGCAGCAAAAGGAACTCCATGGCAAAAACTCTCCGCGTCGGCGTCATAGGCGCCAGCGCTCATGGCGGCTGGTCTCGCGACTCGCACATCCCGGCGATAGAGCGAGTGGCAGGGCTGGAACTGGTCGCGGTGGCGAACAGCAGCCAAGCCACAGCCGACGAGGCTGCTTCTGCCTTTGGCCTGGCCCGTGCCTATGCCGGCGGACAGGCGCTGATTGAGCAGGCCGACATTGATATCGTCGCAGTGACGACTCGTGTCCCCGACCACCACGAGTTGGTCATGGCGGCGATCGCTGCCGGGAAACACGTCTATTGCGAGTGGCCCCTCGGCCGGAACCGCTTGGAGGCTGAGGAAATGGCTTCCGCGGCACAAAAAGTTGGCGTCCACACCGCAATCGGTCTGCAGTTGCGTGCCGCCCCGGCCGTGCTGCAAGCCCGCGAGTTGCTTGTCTCAGAGGCGATCGGCCGGCCGCTGAGCATGACGGTCTCATCCTCGACAGCGGGCTTTGGTCACACAGTGGCCGAGCCGTTTCTCTACCTCGAGGACCCGGCCAATTTCGCCAACCTCGTCACTATCCAAAGTGCGCACACGATCGACCTGGCGATCGCCATTGCTGGTGGGCTCCGGAGCGCAAGTGCCTTGGCCACAGCGCAGTACCCCGTGATCCACGCCGGACATGCTGGTGAACCTCGCCCACGGACGACGTTCGATCACCTCTTGGTGCAGGCGCAGTTCGCCAGCGGCACGACACTGGGGGTCGAGGTCGCGGGTGGCCGCCCGCCCCCTACGCCGTTCTGGCTGGAGGTGGTCGGCGAGCGGGGCGTGCTGCGACTCGACGGAGGTGCGCCCCGAGGCGTGCAATCGGGGACGCTCACGCTGTCGCTGAATGGCCAAGAGCAGCAGCTGAAGGCCAGCCCGTTTGCAGAGTTGCCGGCCTCTGCAGTCAACGTTGCGCATTGCTATGAAAGGCTGCGAGACGACATCGAAAGCGGCAACTTCACGTGCGCCGGCTTCGCCCACGCTGCGGACCTGACGCGGCTTATCGAGGATCTTCTCGAGTCATCGCGCAATGGCAGACGCACAAAAGCGGCCGGCTGGCCGCTTGCCTGACACCATCAAACCTCCCTTAACAAACGACCATGAATAAGTCTTTGAAAAGTTTCGCCAGGTTCGCAATCGCTACTGCGCTCCTGCTACCTGCACTTGCCCCTGCGCAGCCAGCTATCGCACTGCGGCTCTACACCCTCGACTGCGGACGAATCGATTTCACAGACATGAATGTGTTCTCGGACACCGGCGAGCATGACGGTGAGAAGGGCGTGATGCCCGTGTCATGTTTTCTCATTCAGCACGGCACCGAATGGCTGCTTTGGGACGCAGGACTGGGAGACGAGATCGCTGAAAGACCCGAAGGCCAGACGATGGTCGGCCTGCACTTTCGGGTACCGCGCACACTAGTCTCACAGCTGTCGGAGCTCGGCTTGAAGCCGGACGACATCCGCTACGTCGGCCTCTCACACTTGCATGCCGACCACAGCGGCAACGCTCGCTTGTTTCCCAACTCGACGTTCCTGATTTCGCCGGTCGAACTTGCGTGGGCGGCGGGCACGCCCACGCCAGACGGCGTGGCGCGCGACCGTGTCGCGGCGATACAGCGCAGCAAAATCGAGACAGTTCCGGGCGACTACGACGTGTTCAAGGACGGCACCGTCCGGCTCATCCGGACGCCAGGACATTCGCCGGGGCATCACAGCCTGCTAGTGCGGTTGCCGAAGACAGGAGCGGTCATTCTCTCCGGGGACGTCGCTCACTTCCAGCTCAACTACGACGATGACCTTGTCCCGTTGGGCAACGTGAGCCGTGCTGAGACCATCGCTTCCATCCACCGTATCAAGGGTCTAGCCGCCCACTATCACGCCCGCGTCATCATCCAGCATGCTGCAGGCGTGCTCGACACTTTGCCGAAACTGCCCGCTTTCTTGCCATAGGCTCCCATCAACGGCTCGAGACCGTCTCTCGATGCTGACACTTCAAGGCACGAAGCTGACTTGGAAGCCGCTGCAACGCGGCTTCGCGGCTGCCAACCAAGCGAACGGTGAAAGAATTAGTCAAGGTCGCCTACGGCTGCCAAGGGGGCCCCTGTGCCAGCATGCGCTGATAAAACATCCGTGCCTGAGACCGGTCCCGCGTCGTCGTGAAGGGCGAAGTCGCGTCTGAGCCTGCTAGTTCCACCCGTCAAACAAGCCGGTGGCTTCCAGGGTGTTGATCTTCCCCGTGATCTGCGACTCGGCCTCGGCGCGCAAGGCCACCAAGTCGTTGCCAAGCAAAGCTCGTAACTGCTGCGGCACAAACACCAGATCTATGAAGGCGACTGCAGGTACCTGCGCCCTCTCGACGCTCTCATCCGGGAACGATTTGCGTGCGATGACCTCGGCGACGCGTCGAACCCAGCCGTAGCGCGGGATCGCATCTGCCTGAGACGCAAGCTCCGGAAAACGTCCCACCTCCGCAATGATCAACCGCATGAGCGCCACGGCTTCCGGTTGAAGCGAGTTTTGAATCATGCGCGTGCCCACGCTGATGAGACGGTCCCGGAGCGGCAAGTCGAGCCTCACGTCGTAGGTCGTCGTCAGGCTGCGTTGCACCTCCCTGCTTACGACCGCAGCGAAGAGTTCTCCCTTGTCCGCATAACGCGCGTAGATGCTGGCCTTGCCTGCCCGCGCTAGCGCGGCGACGTGGTCGCAACTCGTCCCTTCAAATCCCCGCGCAAGGAAGAGCTCGCGCGCCGCGTCGAGTAGCCGCGTCTCCACTTCGCCTGCCCGGTGCACCGGCGGCCTGCCCCGTGCGACGGGCTGTCGCTCCCCAGAGGCTCGCCCCGCAATGACCTTAGTTTTCATAGGGAACTCACCATCGACCGAGGATATATAGGAAACTAGACGCTATCGTTCAATTAGCGGATTATCCCTCAAGCAACGACCCGCACTTGATGCGCCGTTTCGCTGCGCAGCTCAAGGATTTCTATGTCAAAAGCAATCGAACCCTTCCACCTCCACGTGCCAGATGATGAGTTAGACGACCTGCAAGAGCGCTTGTCGCGCACCCGATGGCCCGACGCCGAAACCGTCGACGACACCAGTCAGGGCCCGCCGCTCGCGAAGGTGCAGGCACTTGTCGATCACTGGCGCAACGGCTACGACTGGCGCCGTTGCGAGGTCATGCTCAACGACTTCGGACAGCATCGCACAGAGATCGATGGACTCGGCATCCACTTCCTTCACGTTCGCTCGCCAGAAGCCGACGCTCTGCCGTTGCTCATCACGCATGGCTGGCCAGGCTCGGTCTTGGAGTTTCGCGACGTCATCGGTCCTTTGACCGATCCGGTCGCACATGGCGGCGCGGCGAGCGACGCCTTTCACCTTGTCATCCCTTCGCTGCCTGGATTCGGATTTTCGGACAAGCCGACGGAGCCGGGGTGGAACTTGAACCGCATCTCGGATGCCTGGATCGAGTTGATGAAGCGCTTGGGCTATGAACGGTGGGCAGCCCAAGGCGGCGACTGGGGCGCAGGCGTCACGACGGCGCTCGGCTACAAGGAGCCGGCTGGCCTCGTTGGCATTCACCTCAACATGGTGATGTTCCAGCCGACGGAGGCTGAACGCTCCGATGCGACGTCGGCCGAGAAGGAGATGCTCAAGGCCGCACAACGCTACGACCAGCAACTCTCCGGCTACTACAAGCTTCAAAACACCCGTCCGCAGTCGATCGGCTTCAGCCTGGCCGATTCTCCCGTCGGTCTCGCTGCGTGGATCTACGCGCTGCTCCAAGATGTGTCCGACAGCGGCAGCGACCCCGAAAGCGTCTTCACGCTCGATCAGATGCTCGACGACATCATGATGTACTGGGTGACGAACACCGGTGCCAGTTCGGTGCGGCTGTACTGGGAAGCGATGCGCGAGATGATGAAGGGCGGAATGCCGAGCAAGCCCATGGAAACGCCGGCGGCCATCAGCATGTTTCCTGGCGAGCAGATCCGGCTTTCGCGACGCTGGGCGGAAAGCCGATTCAACCATCTCGTGCATTTCAATGAGGTTGCGAAGGGTGGACACTTCGCAGCCCTCGAGCAACCCCTCGCCTTCGTTGACGAGGTTCGGACTGGCTTTCGGAATATGCGGATCGATAGCAAGCCTTCAGTTCTGAGTCGCATCGCACAGAGCTTCAAACCATGAGCACTCATGCAAGAGGGACGATGCGCCGCTCGGCAAAGGGTCCGGTCGTCGCGCCAGCGCTGCTGGACCATGAACTGCAATCCATCGTTGACGCGGTCGCCACTTGGCAGGGCATCAACACGACCGTCCACTGGCACCTGGTCGACAGATCGCGGGTCGACGGCGTCGACTTCTATTTCGGGGAAGAAGAACTCGGCCATCTACATTTGGACGGATCGATACACCTCGCAACCTCTTCCCTCCTCGCGAAGACACTCATCTCCGAAGGCGCCGCGAGGCCCTTCAGATATCTCCAAGGATGGGTGGAGGAGAACGCCCGCCGTATCGGGACGGAGGCGGCCGTCGCCCTGTTCAGGCGCAACTACGTTCGGCTGCAACAACAAGCGCCCGTGTAGCTAAAACAAGTTAACTGCGACGAGCGGTTGGAAGCGAGTTGGCGCAGTCGACGGCAGGACTCAATCGAAAGACTGTGATGACATACGTACAAGTCAGCGCGTGGCTCATGCTCGTTTTTACTGGAGCATGGGCGGGCGTGATCCTGACGTTCGAGGTGGAACGAACAAACCTATGGGCGCGAATGCCAATCGAGCAATACGCGGTCGACTTCCGCCGTTCCCTGTTTCGAGTCGACCCCATGCAGCCGATCCTGGCAGCGGTTGCCGTTCTAGCCGCATTTGTCTTTGCCTGGAACAGGGCGGGCGTTGCGATGACGCTGGCTTGGATGGGGCTCGGCTTGGTCGTTGTGGTCGTCGTCGCATCAGTCGCCATTGCGGAGCCGATCAATTCGAAGTTCCGGAGGCTTCCCGAAGGACAAGTGCCGGATGACGCTGCCCGACTCCGCACCTTCTGGGGACGATTTCATTCCGTGCGGAATGCAGTCTCGTTGGTCGCCTTCGGTTTCCTTGCCGCGGCGGCAATCGCCTGAAGGACGGGGCCCAGGCGCCCTCCTCAGCCGGAGGCGGTTTGGCTCGGCTGACAACACTTCGGGCCTCATACCCTCGACAAGCTGCTAGGCGCAGAAACGCTCACCCCGGCCTCCCGAGATGTTCCACGAGCGCATCGACGAACACGCGCACCTTGGCCGAAAGGCTGCGATGACTCGGATACAAGGCGTGGACGTCCAGCGTGTCGAATTGGTGATCGGTGAGGACTCGGACCAGCGTTCCGTCACTCAAAGCGTCGCGCGCATGAAAGTCGGGCAGCCAACCGATCCCGGCGCCCGCCAACAGCATCGTCTTGACCACCGCGGGTTCGGGGACGACCGTGCCCGGCTCGGTCTGTACGTCCCGCAAGTCTCCCGAGGGAGTGCGAATCTGCCAAGGGCCGGGCCGCTCGTCATGGGCGATGAGCGTGTGCCCCAGCAAGTCTTCGACAGTGAGCGGGGTGCCGCGCGTTCCAAGATAGCTTGGACTGGCGCACGGCCATAACTCCATCGTGGCGAGCTTGCGGGCGATCAGATCCGAATCGCGCATCGGCCCGATCCGGATCGACACATCGATGTCTTCCCGCACCAGATCGACGTTGCGGTTGTCGACGGTCAAGACGACGCGCACCTCGGGGTAATCGGCCAGGAACTTCGGCAGCATCGGGGCGAGCGGCCCGGCGGCGAACGTGAAGCCGACGCTGACCCGCAGCGTCCCGCTCGGCTTGCCGATCAATCCGCCCAGGGCGTTCTCCGCCTCGCCGACGTCGTCGAGGATGCGAGCGGCATGCCGACGCAGAAGGCGACCGGCGTCGGTCAGCTTGATTTGCCTGGTCGACCGCTCGACCAAGGACGCGCCCACCGCCTCTTCCAGCCGGGTGAGCAGCCGGCTGACCGAGGACTTCGGCATTCGCAGGCCGCGTGCCGCGGCGGAGATGCTGCCGAGGTCCGAAATGCGCGCGAACACGCGCAGTTGGAGCAAGTCGAGCATGCGGGATCGTTCCAGATCAGGAACATCGTGTCCAGCTTTTGGTGACTAGTGCCATAGCGCAGATAGGAAAACACTGACGCCCTTCCAAAGGATTCGTCATGACTCAGAACATTCTTCTTGCCGGCGCTACCGGCATGCTCGGCAGCCAGATCGCTCGACATCTCCTCAAGCGGTCGGGCTCTCGCGTCCGGCTCCTCGTCCGCTCTGCAACGGCCGACAGCCTGAAACCCCTGCTCGATGGTGGCGCCGAGATCGTTGAAGGCGATCTGGCGGATGCCGACTCGCTCGCGCGCGCCACCCACGGAATCGATGTCATCGTGTCGGCGGTCCAGGGCGGGCGTGACGTCATCGTCGACGGCCAAGTAGCGCTGGCAAAGGCCGGCAAGCGCAACGGCGTCCATCGCATCCTTCCGTCCGACTACGCGCTCGACCTGTTCAAGGCGACCTCGGGCGAGCACGCGGCATTCGACATGCGCCGAGAAGCCGATGCGCAGATCGCAGCGATCGGCCTCGAACAGGTCAACGTCCTGCAAGGCGGCTTCATGAACCTTTTCATGCCTGGCATGGGAGCCATCGACCTTGAGGCCGGCACGATCGGCTTCTTCGGCGACGGCAACCGGCCCATCGAGGTCACGAGCGTCGAGGACACCGCGCGGATGATCGCGCGAATCGCGCTCGACCCACGCGTGCCCCCCGGCAAGTTCGCCTTCGCCGGCGACCGCATCTCGTTTCGGCAAGCCGGCGAGATCGTCGCGGCGCACACGGGACGCGCGCTTCGCCCCGTGTCGTACGGGTCGGAAACGGATCTGCGTGCGGCCATGGCTGCCGCCGAGCCCGACAAGCGCGTGATGCTGGCCTACCTCCTCTACATGACGAATGGTCAGACCGCGCTCACAGAACTGCAGAACGACCGTTATCCCGACATCCGCCTGCAGACTTTCTCGGGCTTCGTCGCACAAACCCTGCCGATCCCGCTCGCAGCCTGATCGTCGAGCGGCTGCGCCTACCAGGCCAGCTTCCCCCTAGCCGCCGCTGACACGCGCGGCGTTCCAAAGGAGATCTCATGTCGACACTTCCAGCACGCCCTCCAGTCCCAGGTGCGAAAGGGTTCATCCACCACGCCGACAACTCGCCGGCTTACTGGATGCAGAACTTCCTCTGGATCATGCTTGCCGACAGCAACGACACGGGCGGTCGTTGGTCGATGATGGAGCAGCTGATGCCGCAAGGCGTCGGACCACCGCCGCACAAGCACCTGTGGTCCGACGAGACGTTCTACATCCTCGACGGCACGATCACCTTCCTGATCGGCGACGAGATCAAGAGCGCGGGGAAGGGCAGCTTCATCAACATCCCGCGCGGCACGCGCCACGGTTTTCGCGTCGACAGCGACACCGCACGGATCCTCAACGGGTATACGCCGGCGAGTTGGGAGATGATGATCGCTGAGAACGGAAAGCGGACCGAACAGCGCGTGTTGCCCGAGCCCGAGAAGGCGCAGGTTGGCGGCGCCGGCAAGATGCCGGAGGAATTCGTGACGCGCTACGGCCTGATCTGGCTCGACGAGCCCGATCCGCTGGAGCCGCGCCACTACCGCTGGGAGGTCTGACATGACGCCAGACATCCTGCCGGTCCCGGGCTCGATTCCGTTCGTCCACAACGTCGACACCGCACCGGCCTATTGGTGGCTCGACATCCTGTGGGTGATCCTCGTCAAGGGCGAGGACACCGGCGGGCGCTACTCGCTGATGTACGAGTCGCTCCCGAAGGGATCGGGCGCTCCACCGCACAAGCACACGTGGTCCGACGAGCACTTCCAGATCCTCGACGGCGACATCACGTTCCTGATCGGCGAGGAGATACGCACCGGCCGCAAAGGCGACTTCGTGTTCGTGCCCAGAAACACGCGCCACGCCTTTCGGGTCGATAGCGAGACCGCGACGTTCCTCAACGGCTACACGCCCGCCGGGCTCGAACTCGCCGTTGCCGAGTGCGCGATGCCGGCGCCGACTCGAACGATCCCGCCCAAGGGCGCCACGCCTCCGCCCAAGATGACCGAGGAGCAATACCGCCGCTACGGCATGGAAAACCTGCCCGGTCCCAACCCCCTCGCCCCCGACCAACCACAAGGAGAATCTTCATGACCCAAGCCGCAGACTATCTCGAGCAAATCTCGCCCGATAACGCCGCCGTCCTCTTCATCGACAACCAGACGACGCTCACGCTGGGCGTGCAGTCGATCGACCTGACGCTCCTGAAGACGAACATCGACGGTCTCGCCCGAATGGCGAAGATGTTCAAGCTCCCCGTCGTCCTCACCACCACGGGTGGCGGCGCGGAGGGTCCGTCCGGTCCACTGCTGAAGGGCATCACCGACACCTTCCCGGACATTGCGCCGGTCAACCGCATGGGCAACCTGAACGCGATGGACGATCCGCGCTTCGCCGCTGCGGTCAAGGCGACCGGCCGGCGCAAGATGATCCTGTCGGGCATCACGACTGACTTTTGCCTGGTCTACCCAGCTCTTTCGCTCATCGCGGCCGGATACCACGTCTTCATCCCGGTCGATGCATCGGGCTCCTGGACCTCGGCCATCAACGATGCCGCGATCCAGCGGCTGATTCAGGCGGGCGCGACGCCGACCAACGTGCAGGCCATTGCCGGCGAGCTCATGAACTCCAGCATGAACAAGGATGCCAGCGGGACCAAAGCGCTGATGCCCGAGATGATGGAATGGCTGGGCGCGTACACGCCGGCGCCGTCGATCATCTCCATGAACGGCTCGTACAAGTCGAAATGAGCGCAGCCGGGCGACGAGTCATCGCACTCGCTGGCGCCGGGGGTGACCTCGGCGGCCGCATCGCGAAGGCGCTGGTCGCCCGAGGTGCCGCCGTGCACGCGTTGATGCGTCCGGGGGCAAAGGCGGAAGAGCGACTACGCATCCAGGCACTCGGCGCGACCGTCGTCATGGCGGACCCAAGCAACGTGCATGACATGGCCAAGGCCTGCGCTGGAGCACACTGCATCGTCTCCGCCCTGAACGGCCTGCGGGAGGTCATGATCGACCGCCAAGGCGTTCTTCTCGACTCCGCAGTGCATGCCAAGGTGCGGCGCTTCATCTCGTCGGACTATTCCGCCGACTTCACCAAGACGACGCCAGGCCACAACCGCAACTTCGATCTCCGCCGCGAGTTCATGGCGCGCGCCGACGCCGCGCCGATTGAAGTCACGTCCATCTTGAACGGGGCGTTCCTGGACATGCTCGGCGCGGAGATGCCGATTATCCAGCCGCGCATCCATCGCGTTCTTTACTGGCACGACGCCAACCAGCTTCTCGACTTCACGACCAAGGACGATGTCGCCGCCTACACGGCCGCAGCGGCCATGGACGAGTCGACGCCCCGCATTCTGCGCATTGCCGGCGACTCGGTCACCGTGCCCGCGATGGCGCGCGAGCTGAGCCAGCTCACCGCCGAGCCCTACAAGGCGCAGTGGGTGGGTGGCCTGGGCGTGCTCGGGCTGATGATCGGGATCGCCAAAGTGGTTGCTCCGCAACCTGGCCAAGCCTTTCCGGCGTGGCAAGGCATGCAATACATGCGGGACCAGTTCAGCGGCAAGGCAAAGCTGACGCCGCTGGACAACGATCGCTATGCGGGACTCAGGTGGGCCTCGGTGCGCGACCACCTGAGCACCATTGCGAGGCTAAGCGCATGAACCTGTGGAGCTGCGCCGTCGCGTGCTCGCTGGGCTCGAGCGTGACGCTGGCTTCGCTTGGCATGGACGGCGAGCTGGCCCGGAATGCGCTACCGCACTTCGCGGCTCGTGCTCAGCCGAACGGCATCCCGAATGCCGCGGCGGTCAGACCCTCCATCTTGATCGCGAGCCGGGTAACTGGCGAAGCTATTTCTCATCACCAAGGAAACGTATGAGCACCATGACGATGAAAGATCTCTCGAAGGCTATGGGCAAGATCGACTTCGCGATGCTGACGACGCGAACCGACGGCGGTCAGCTTGCGACTCGGCCCATGAGCAACAACGGCGACGTCGAGTACGACGGCGACTCGTTTTACTTCAGCCGGGACAGCGCGCGCACGGTCACCGACATCGCGCGCGATCCGAAGGTCGCGCTTGCGTTTCAAGGCAGCGGCGGACTGCTCGGCAGACCGCCGCTCTTCGTGGCCGTCGAAGGCGTAGCCGAGATCGTGCGCGACAAGGCGGAGTTCGTCGCTCACTGGACCACCGATCTGGAGCGTTGGTTCTCCAAAGGCGTTGACACGCCGGGCATGGTGATGATCCACCTGCATGCCGATCGAATCCATTACTGGGACGGTAGCGACGAAGGGGAGCTGGCGGTTTAGGTTCGACCCAGGGGAAGTGTCAGGGCGAAAGCTGGCCGTCAACCAGGCAAAGCAACCCCATGAACATGGTAACCGTCGCTGCGGCGACATCACGCATCGGATCGGCCTTGACCGAGCCGAGCCTGACCGCCGCGCACCGCTCAATTCCGGTGGCTGACGTCGGATCGGGATGGCGCAAGCTGTTGTCGTTCCTCGGCCCGGGAGTGCTCGTCGCGGTGGGCTACATGGACCCGGGCAATTGGGCGACGTCGCTGGCGGGCGGCTCGCACTTTGGCTATACGCTGCTGTCCGTGGTGCTGCTGTCGAATGCAATGGCCATGCTGTTTCAGGCCGCGGCTGTGCGCCTTGGGATCGGGGCGGGGATCGACCTCGCCCAAGCCTGCCGTCAGCACTTCTCGCCACGACTGGCGTTCGTGCTTTGGGTTCTGTGCGAGCTCGCCATCATCGCGTGCAACCTCGCCGAGGTCATCGGCATGGCCATCGGCCTGAACCTCCTGTTCTCGATCCCGCTCCTTTGGGGTGTCGCGATCACGTTCATCGATGTCATGCTGATCCTGGCGTTGCAGAGCTTCGGCTTTCGCTATCTGGAGGCGGTGGTCTTTGCGCTCGTCTCGACTGTCGGCGCCTGCTTCGCCCTGCAGGTCCTCTGGCTGCACCCACCCCTTGCCTCTGTGGTTGGCGGCTTTCTTCCTCGCTCGGAGATAGTTACCAACCCCGAAATGCTCTATCTCGCGGTGGGCATCGTCGGGGCCACGGTCATGCCGCACAACCTCTACCTGCACTCAGCGGTCGTGCAGACCCGGCGTCACGAGCGTTCCCCTGCTGGGGTTCGTGAAGCGATCCGGTTTGCAACCTTCGACTCGAACCTCGCGCTCTCGTTGGCGCTGTTCGTCAACGCCGCGATCTTGATCGTCTCAGCGGGTGCGTTTCATGGGACGGGCGGACCTCAGGTCGCTGAGCTCGCCGACGCATACCGCCTGATGTCGCCCCAGCTCGGGATTGGTGTCGCCAGCATGCTGTTCGGCATCGCCCTGGTTTGCTCGGGGCTTAGCTCATCGGTCACCGGGACGCTGGCCGGTCAGATCATCATGGACGGGTTCCTGAACATCCGGGTACCTCCCGTACTGCGCGCGTTGGTGACGCGCTCGGTGGCGATCGTCCCGGCAGCCATCGCGATTGCCATATGGGGCGGCTCGGGAGCAAACGGCCTGCTCGTCTTTAGCCAGGTCTTCCTCGGCCTACAGCTACCGTTCGCGCTGCTGCCGCTCCTGCACTTCACGACGAGCCGCAAACACCTGGGCGAGTTCGCCTTCGGACCGGCCATCGGCGCGCTTCTATGGACCGCTGCTGCGACTGTCGTCGCTCTGAACGTCTGGCTGATGCAGCGGCTCATGCTCGCAGGACCGACACCACCCTCGCAGCTCCTGACAGTCGCTTGCTTGCAATTTGAACGGCCAGAGGAAAAGGTGTATTCGTGGTTGCGACGGACGGTTCGTCGCAACCACTCTGATCTGCGAGCATCGAAAGACGAGAGCAGTACAGCGGGCGAACGCTTGGCAGGCAGGAATTCTGCGCACGTCTCTTCTCGGAATGACGGACCCACAGAGTTCACGACGAGCAGTGACACCTATGGCTGTCGTCCGCTCGGTTCGGTGAAAACACCAAGAGCATCGGTCTAAGTATGCAAAGTACGTTGTAGGCAGGCCACTGTGAGGTGCGTATCGCCACGTTCGTGCTCCGATTCCCTCTCAAAGGATTTGATCTCTGTGCGCCGGCGCTGCATCAGTCACCCAGGCTCGACAACGAGGGTTGCATTCGCGAGCAGTGCCGTCGGCGTCAATCCAAACATTGATTTGAAGGACGAGCTCAGGTCGGCTGAGCTCGAGAATCCCGCCTGTTGTGCAGCTTGTGTCAGCGTAGAGCCGCCCATAGCGCTTTCTAGCGCTGCTCGAATGCGCGTCCACAGCCGAAAGCGCCTGAACGACACCCCGGTAACTTCCTTGAAGAGGTGACTTCCGGTACGAATGAGTGGGCTACCCGCCTTCATATCTTGCGCCGCACGGGCTTGTGCCCTCCACGCGACGTTTTTCACCCGTGACCTGATGGTATTGATCGCTCAGCTGGCTCGTGAGGCCGTGGTGCTCATCGCAATCCGAGGCCAAGCACTTGGCTGCGCGAGAAGTGCTGAGTGCAGCGGTGCGACGGGACTCGCGGTCGGCTCCGGTCGTGTGTCTTCCAATTCTTTCAGAAATTGCTCTAGTGCAATGGTTAATTGCTTTCTAGCCGTCGGCCGCTTCGAAGAAGGGCGAGCTTCGATTAAGGTCCGGGCCTTTGTCCCCCATCCGAAGCAGCCATGCATCCCGACAACTCCCTTCCGTTTTACGGCGAAACATCGTTCGGCCTGAATGGCGACCGGCGGGAGTTCATGATTTGTGGCATTGGGTTGGCCGCGAGCAGCGTGGCCGGGTTGCCGTACAACGCCGCAGCCCAAACTAAGGACGCTACGATGACGATGATCCCGATCCGCTTTAACGCCAACGGCCGCAGCGTCAGCGTCGAAGTCGACCCTCGGACCTCGACGCTCGATTTGTTGCGCGAGCAGCTCGAACTTATGGGCGCGAAGAAAGGTTGCGATCACGGCCAGTGTGGTGCCTGCACCATTCACCTTGATGGCAAGCGCGTGCTGTCCTGCCTGACGCCGGCGGTCCAGTTGCACGAGCGCGAACTCCTCACCATCGAGGGCGTCTCGGGGCCGAACGGGACGTTACACCCGATGCAGCGGGCCTTCATCGACCACGACGCGTTGCAATGCGGCTATTGCACCCCGGGGCAGATCATGTCAGCCATTGCCTGTGTTCGTGAAGGCTACGCGACAGGCCCTGACCAGATTCGCGAATATATGAGTGGCAACCTGTGCCGCTGTGGCGCTTATCAAGGAATCGTCGCCGCCGTCACCCAAGGCGCAAACGCCATGAAGGGAGCCTGAGCAATGCGCCCGTTTATGTACACCCGCGCCGCCACGCTGAGTGATGCCGTGCAGGCGCTCAGTTCGAAGGGCGGCTCGGCTCGCGTTCTTGCGGGGGGTACCACGCTCTACGACCTGATGAAGCTGAAAGTCGAGCAGCCTTCGGACGTGGTCGACATCAACGGTTTGCGCGAGCTGAGCGTCTTCGACACATCGGGTGCGGACGAGCTCGTGCTGGGGGGCTTGGCGCGAATGAGCGAGGTGGCTGCCGACAAGCGGCTAGCCGAGCGATATCCAGTCATTTCGGAGTCTCTGTGGCGCGCCGCGTCGCAGCAGCTTCGAAACATGGCAAGCCTCGGCGGCAACCTGCTGCAGCGCACGCGCTGCGCCTACTTCCGCGGTGGGCCGCCGTTCCCCTGCAACAAGCGCGAGCCCGGCAGCGGTTGTGCCGCCATCGGCGGGCTCGACCGGCCGCATGCACTCCTTGGCGGCAGCAATGCCTGCGTCGCGACCTATCCGGGCGACTTCGCGGTGGCCCTGGTCGCCTTGGACGCCGTGGTCGACGTCGTGGGCCCACAGGGCCCGCGTTCGATTCCCATCGAGCAACTGCACCGGGAGCCCGGCAACTCGCCCGACGTGGAGACGACATTGCAACCTGCCGAAATAGTCACCCGAATCAGGATCGCGACGACTCCGCTCGGCCGGGCATCGACGTACCACAAGATTCGCGATCGCGAGTCCTATGCGTTCGCCGTCGCCTCGGCAGCGGTGGCCGTTGTCATCGCCGGCGGGGTCGTCCAGCAAGCGCGAATTGCGCTTGGCGGCGTGGCGACCAAACCGTGGCGAGCGCGTGAGGCTGAGCAATCGCTGGTTGGCCACGCTTTGACACACAAGACCGCCCTGGCCGCCGGAGATATCGCCTTCCGCGGCGCCCAAGCCGGACGCCACAACGCGTTTCGCATCGACCTGGGTCGGCGCACCGTCGCGGATGCACTGCTGATCGCCGCTACCCGAGCATGAGCAACATGAATTCCGTTCGCTTCCCGAAGACGCCGCGCGTCGATGCCATCGACAAGGTAAGAGGAGCGCCGATCTACGCAGCCGACACCGTGCGCGCGCGCATGGTTCACGCGGTGCTGGCCGTAGCGACCGTCGGTCGCGGCGAGGTCAAGACGATCGACATCGCGGCGGCCAAGGCGACGCCGGAGGTCCTGCTGGTCATGACTCACCTCGACATGAGCGGCGTGCAAGCACCGGGCTTCCTGTTGGGCGGCGGATTCGGGTTTCAGAGCTTCCAGCCGATGCTGGGCACGCACATCGCCTACCGCGGCCAGCCGATCGCCCTGGTGGCCGCCGAGCGTCTGGAGGCCGCCGTCCAAGCCGCGTCTCTCATCACGGCCGTTTACGAGGCGCAGCCTTTCCGGCTGAGCATCGACGACGCGCCCGACAGCGACATCGTTGCACAGCAAGGCTCGCCGCTGCCGCAAGAGATGTTCGCCGACAAGGTGGCCGGCGATGCAGACAGGGCGTTCGAGGCGGCGGCGGTGAAGCTCGAGGGGAAATATGGTTCTCCGCCTCAGCATCAGAACCCGTTAGAGCTGTTGTCGACCGTGGCCGAGTGGCAGGATGGCCGCCTCGTCATCCATGAAGGAACGCAGAACGCCGGCGCGATCAAGCACGGCCTGGCCAAGCAGCTCGGCATCGACGCATCAGTGATCGAAGTGATCTCGCCGCAGGCCGGTGGCGGCTTCGGACAGAAAAACTCGCTGCAGATGCACACCGTCCTGGCAGCGCTGGCTGCCAAGAAACTGGGGCGACCGGTAAAGCTCGTCGTCACGCGCGCACAGACTTTCCACGACGCGAGCTTTCGGCCGGCCAGCACGCACCGCATTCGGCTCGGGGCCGAAGCCTCCGGTAAGATCGTGGCCGCAATCCACGAGTCGGACCAGCAGACGTCGCGACACGACCTGTTCCCGAGCTCCTTCGCCGACATGACCGCGCGTCTCTACGGCATCGACAACTTTCGTGGCCGCGAAAGGCTGGTGCGCACCGACGTTCAGACCCCCGGCTACATGCGCGCGCCGTTCGAGCATGTGGGGGCGTTCGCGTTCGAGTCCGCGGTGGATGAGTTGGCGTCGCAGATCGGGATCGACCCGGTCAAGCTGCGGCTGATCAACGACACCACCAGCGACCCGATCACCAAGAAACCTCTCTCGTCACGGCATCTGTCTGAATGCCTCCGGGAGGGTGCCTCGCTCTTCAGGTGGCCGCATGACCGCGGCGCACCCGGGACGATGAAGGCGCGTGACGGAAACCGCATCGGCCTGGGCATGGCGTGCGGCGCCTACAAGGCGGCAACGGCCGCGGCGATGGCCAAGATCTCGGCCACCGCAGATGGCCGCATCGCTATTGCGGTGGCGGGCCACGAGATGGGTCAGGGCATCCGCACGGCGATCGCCAACGTTCTGTCTCGGCACCTGATGGTTGACGTCACTGCGATCACCATTCAGGTTGGAGATACCCGAGGCGTTGCGCAACACTTGACCGCGGGTTCGTGGGGCACCGCCACGGCGATACCGCTGGCGGAGGATGCAGCAGAGGCGCTACTGAACGCGCTGGAGCCGCTCGCTACAGGCGCCAGCGACACGCCAGCGCAGGTGCTTCAGCGAGCCGGTCGCAACAGCATCGAAGTGGAGGTCCGGCGCAAGGCGCCGGGGCAACCAGACGCCGTCTTCCAGCGGCTTCAAGGCGGTCTTCCAGCGGCGATTGGCCCCGTGTACCCGGAGTTCGTCTCGATGAGCTACATCGCGCACTTTGTCGAGGTCCGCGTCGAGCCCGGCACGTGCCGGGTGCGCGTGCCGCGGGTTGTCAGCGTCGTCGACTGCGGCCGTGTGGTCAGCCCGCGCACCGCGGAAAGCCAGGTGCGTGGCGGTGTGGTCTGGGGCATCGGCGCAGCACTGCGCGAGGTGAGCGAAGTGGACTCACGATTCGGCGGCTTCCTCAACGCCGACTTGGCCGAGTACGTCATCCCGGTCAACGCCGACATCGGTGACATCGCGGTCCGGTTCATCGACAAGCCGGATCCGAAGCTGAATGCTGTCGGCGTCAAGGGCCTCGGGGAGGTTTGCATGGTCGGTGTCGCCGCGGCGATCGCCAATGCGGTCTTTCATGCAACGGGACAGCGCATCAAAAATCTGCCCATGCGCCTAGAGTCGCTGATCCGGTCATGACCGCCTTGCGGAACTCTGTCGGCCTCATTCCGACCTGCTTGGCGAAAGCCGTAGCGAAGTTGGCGGGCCGTGCGTAACCGCAGTCGTGAGCCACATGGGCGATCGGCCGGTCCGTCGTTGACAGCATCGTCTTGGCGGCGTCGATGCGAAGCCGCATGAGGTAGGCGTGAGGCGTAGTTCCCACCTTACGTCGGAAAAGCCGCACGAAGTGAAACCGGCTGACCGCGGCCTCGGCGGCAAGGCGTGCGATGGTCAGCGGCTCGGCAATGTTCGCACTCATGAATTCGATCACGCGCGCAAGGCGGCGATCGGTCAGCACTTCGGGTCGCCAAGAGTCTTGGGCAGCCGGCGTCGAAGAAGTACCGAACGACAGCAAGTGTGCCGCCAGCCAATTCGCCGTGGCATCGGCATAAAGATCGGGAACCCGACTCAGCATGGCTTGCAGGAGCGAGCCGACGACTCTGGAAACTGTGTTGTCGTTGAACGCCAGCGCCGACAGCGGTTCATAACGACAGCGTTGCCCGGCCCGGCGACAGTGCTCGGCAACTGCCTGGAAGTAATGCTGGGGAATGTAGAGATGCGCGGTCTGAAAGCGGGGCGATGGGCCGCAGCCGCTCCAGCGCAGTCTCGAAGATTCTGCGCCCGGTGTCATGCCACCGACGCCCGGCCGGTACAGTGCACGCCGCCAACTGGCGTTTCGAAAGACCGCCAGTTCGTGGTCGCCACGCGTCGCTATAACAATGGTTTGATCGGGGGTCGGCAGCGTATCAAACGGGTCGCAACGGCCATCGCCTTGATGATGTTCGAGCAGAACAGACGACCAGCCGGCCTTCAGGCTGTTGCCTAGACTGACGCCAGGCAAGGATGCGGCAGATGCTTCGCTCAAATTCGACACAATCGTGCTGTCGCATTCCATCGCTTCCTCGTGTAGGGCAAAGTGCAGGCTGCGGTCAGTTCAGCCGCAAGGATCGCATGCAACATTTGTTCCGGTCGGCGCGTGTGATGTACCCGAGCGTGCTGTGCGGTGTATTGCCGCTCCATTGGTCCGATCGGCATCTCGGGTGGTCGTGAACTCAAACACCCTGCTGCGAACTGCTGCGGCCAGCACCCGCTAGTACGCACGGAGTGGGCTCCCGGCCATGCTTAACGCTGCTGACCCGCGTCACAATCACCTGCTGGCGTCACTGTCCGCGACGGAATGGCAACATTGGGCCCCTCGGTTCAGAAGCGCGAGCACCGCAAGGCCAGCGTGCGCGCAAAGGTCGAGCACCCGTTCCGGGTCATCAAGCGCCAGTTCGGGCTGACGAAGGTTCGCTTCCGTGGGTTGGCCAAGAACACCGCACACGTGGTGACGCTGTTCGCGCTGTCGCACCTGTGGACGGCGCGAAGACAGTTGATGGCTATGGCCGTAGTCCGCCTGCGAAGCGCATGAACGACACACAGCGCGGCGAAGGTCGCTGGAAGCGACTCCGCTTGAACCCGATCGCTTGGCCGCAGCGGCTGAACGGATCCAGCGCACTCGCGTATTCACGTTGTTCAGACCTTCCCTAGCGGAGTGGCCCGAGGGGATGGTGTGGTGCTCTCCCGAGCGACACGGCGACATGAGCGGCATCTTGAAGGCGCAGATCGACTGGATCCCGCTTACGCTTGGTGCCGTGCGGCCGACGCAGGGCAAGACCCTGGCGGTGATGCAGGTGTAGGGAGGCTGGCAGTCCTTCAACGCCGTCAACCAGCTTCGGGTGCTCGGCCGCTGGATGCGGATGGTAACCATCCCGAACCAGTCTTCCGTGGCCAAGGCCTTCCTCGAGTTCACCGAAGACGGACGCATGAAGCCCTTGGCCTTCTACGACCGGGTGGTCGACGTGATGGAGGAGCTGGTCAAGTTCACCCTCCTGACGCGGGACGTCAGCCCCTACCTGGTCGACCGGTACAGCGAGCGCACGGAGTCGGCCGCCGAGCTTTCGCAGCGCGTTCAGCAGCGGGCGATCTGAAGCCCACGGCCGCGGACTCTCGCTTTCGTGATTGGGTGCTTCAGCTGTGCCGGTCGCAAAGTCGCGCTGCTGCGGCTGACATGAGCGAGCGGAGTCGGCGCGGGGTGGTGGGAGCCTGTCCTGAATTTTGTGTGCGAGGCATAGCATGACGACAAGGAGCATGTATGCCGACGAGCAAGACGAAGCTGAGGAACGAAGCGATTGCGGCGAAGTCCGCGGCGCTGCCGAAGATTTCCAAGGAACTGCTTGACCAGTTCGTGAGCGCGGGGCCGATGACGGGCGAGGCGGTGAACGCCGCGTCGATGGCGTTCAAGAAAGCGCTCATCGAGCGCGCGCTGGGGGCAGAACTCGGTCATCACCTTGGCTACGCGAACGGCGCTGCCAAGCCCGAGGCGTCGAGCAACCAGCGCAACGGCGCGAGCGGCAAGACCGTCCTGACCGACGATGGCCCGCTGCGCATCGACGTGCCGCGCGACCGCGACGCGAGCTTCGAGCCGCTACTCATCCCGAAGCACGAACGGCGCTTCACCGGCTTTGACGACAAGATCATCGCGATGTACGCCCGCGGCATGACCGTGCGCGAGATTCAGGGCTTTCTCACCGACCAGTACGGTGTGGACGTGTCGGCCGAGTTCATCAGCAGCGTCACCGACGCCGTCATGGCCGAGGTCGGCGCGTGGCAGGCGCGGCCACTGGAGCCGATGTACCCGGTCGTCTTCTTCGACGCGTTGCGCGTCAAGATCCGGGAGGACGCGGTGGTGCGCAATAGGGCGATCTACCTGGCGCTCGGCGTGCTGCCCGACGGCACGCGGGACATCCTGGGCTTGTGGATCGAGGGCACCGAGGGCGCCAAGTTCTGGATGAAGGTGTTCAACGATCTGAAGACGCGCGGCGTGGCCGACATCCTGATCGCCGTCACCGACGGCTTGAAGGGCATGCCCGAGGCGCTCGGTGCGGTGTTCCCGGCCACGACGCTGCAGACCTGCATCGTGCACCTGATCCGCAATAGCCTGGACTACGCGAGCTGGAAGGACCGCAAGCTGCTCGCGGCGGCGATCAGGCCGATCTACACGGCGCCGAGCGCCGAGGCGGCATTGGCCGAACTCGACACCTTCGAGCGAGCGTCCTGGGGCGCCAAGTTCCCGACGGTCGTAGCCGCGTGGCGCCGCGCGTGGGATCGAGTGATTCCGTTCTTCGCGTTCCCGCCGGCGGTGCGACGGGTGATCTACACCACCAACGCCATCGAGAGCATCAACAGCCAACTGCGCAAGATCATCAAGTCGCGAGGGCACTTCCCGAGCGACGATGCGGCGACCAAGCTGATCTGGCTGGCACTGCGAAACATCACTGCCGACTGGACCCGCCCAGCGCACCAATGGAAAGAAGCGATGAATCAATTCGCGATACTGTACGAAGATCGCTTCACCCAACACGCTCGGGCAGTGGGTTGAACCATGGGTACATGGCCCAACCGGGGGCGCCTCCAGCAGCCCGGCAGGGCCTCGATAAATTACTCAACGAACCGCCTCGAACACAGAAATTCAGACACTCCCGGTGGTGGCCGCGCTCGGCACGGCGCAGACTCTGGCGTGGGCGTCCACGTACTACCTGCTGGCGATGCTCGCCGTGCCGATGGCCAAGGATTTCGGGGTCTCTGCGCCGACGGTCTTTGCCGCCTTCTCGATGGCGCTCATCGTCTCGGCGTTGCTGGGGCCGTATGCCGGAGGCGCCATCGACCGATGGGGCGCGCGACCCGTGCTGTCCGGTACGAACGTCGTGTTCGCTCCCGGCCTGGCTGCTCTGGCCAACGCGCACGGGCCGGCCGGCTTGTTCGGTGCCTGGGTGATCCTCGGTATCGGCATGGGCAGCGGCCTCTACGAGGCCGCGTTCTCGGCGCTGGTGCGACTCTACGGGCCTGACACTCGCGCAGCGCGATCACGAGCATCACCCTGATCGCCGGCTTCGCGAGCACTGTCGGCTGGCCTCTTTCGAGCCTGCTCGAGCATCAGGTGGGATGGCGCGGCGCCTGCTATGCATGGGCGGCGCTGCACGTGCTGATCGGGCTGCCCTGAACCTGTCTCTGCCCAGCGCCGCTCTGCTCGACGCGGCTCGGAGCACCTCGCAAGAACCCTCTGCCACATCTCGATGCCATCAACGGGGCGTGCAGATTCGCCCTTCACGAGAATATGTACGTGCCCCATTGGACCTCTCTCGCACCGACGGTGCTTGCTTCTTTCATGGGCTCGATGGTCGAGTTCGTCGAAGCGCTGACGATCGTGCTGGCTGTGGGCATCGTCCGCGGCTGGAATCTCGGCGGAAGCGCCTTCCGATAGGGTACGAACGCGCTTTCGGCGAGCGGCGCGGCCTTACCTGATGCAGTATCCGCGCCGCGCTCAAAAAGCGCCCCGCAGTGATCGCAAGTCATCAGCGCACGCGCAATCGTGACGATGTCGGTCTTGATGGCCTGGCCACATTCGAGACAGCCACGTCGCAGCGGCTCGGAGTGGACAGGACAGATCGGCAGCGCCCAATGCTGGAACAACGACGAATGACAGCCCGCGGCGAGACACGATAGACAATAGCGGAGCTCGCAACACAGCGAATGCGGTGCTTCGTCCTCGCTGACCAAGTCGCGCATCGCCGCCCTTGCAATCACATGCGGATCGCACGACGGGACGACGGCAGCTCCGAGCCTCAGGAGATCGCGGTCGCGGAGCCTAAAGACGCTCATTTCGAGAGCACCGCGACCCATTCCGCAAATCTCGCCCAACCCTTGCCGATCCGGCAGCACTCTTTGAATGAGATCGACACACAGCAAGAAGAGCGAGCGTTCCTGTCCGAGCGGCCGGTCGAAATCAGGAACGAACGCGAACGGGTCACCGCCTTCGGAACGTCCGTTCACTGGACCGGCCTTGCGTAGTGCGACATTACGCTGGAGAAATTGCACTCCTCGAAGCAGCCGTACACGAGTTCCGGCGTCACGCCGGTCAGCTCTCTGTTCGCCCGCAATACGTAGACCAGCGAGGACAACGCCGATCGAAGCAGGCTCATCGGGATGTGGATCTCATCTTGCATGTTCTTGCTCGTGGCTAATGTCTTAAGAGCCACCCGCATCGGCGCCGCGACATCGTTAAGCTGAAAGCCGCACGCCGCCAAGTGCGGCAGATACGTCGAGCTGAATCCGTCGGTGTGCCCCCTCTCGATCTCGACCAAGAGCTCGTCGAGGTCGCCAAGGCGAATGGGCAGGAACTCGTGGTACACCTGAAAAAAGCGAGCGACGAGCTGGTACTGTTCGGTGGCCAGGAAGTTTTGCTTGGTCTGCAGCATCTGCGGCTGGCCGATTTGCAGCACGAAGGGCTTCTTGCTTTTGTCCTTTAGCTCATTGCACACGCTCATCAGGAGCGCGTAGTGGTCCGCGTTGATCCACTGCGCATCGTCGATGATGATGATGATTCGCTGCGCTCCAGCGCCGATCGCACACTCGACAAGGTACTTGTAGAGGCTGGATCTCAGCGGCGCCTCTTTGGTCTGGTTGTAGTAAGCGCACCCGGAATTGCGCAGCCAATCTCGACAACAATCTGCTCGCGTCTTTTTCTTGTCTTCATCGGTCAACCAGACGAATACGGCGAGCTTCGAGCCCAGCAGCCCGCCGACAATCGCCTTCAGATATTTCGCAAAGAAGCTCTTTCCGATGTGCTGAGCACCGAAAATGACCCCGCCGGGCATGTCGGTCCGGATCCAGTGGGCGACCTTCTCGCAACCGCGATCGATTTCGGGCGTCCACAGGGGCAGTTCGCCGAAGAAGTTCATGTCGCCGTCCGAAGCCAAGGGCGTGGCGCCCGAGTCTGGCCCGGGTTCACTTTCCGGCAATTGAGCGGACGCACCTCTGTCGCCCGCCGGCACCTCCCTATCGGCACGCGCGGTATTGGATGAGTTGTTGATGGAGGTCATCGCTTTCACCTCGCCAGACGCCGAGGGACCACCATGAGCCTCGGGGCAGATGCCACACGGGTAGGCTCTGAAGCTTTGGATGGGATCGGTCCGCCGCCATCGGCAACGTCGCTCGAATCGCACGCATCGACTAGGCTGTTGACTAGTGAGCCGGCCTCGTTGGCCGCCGCAGCTTCCTTGGCGGCGTCGACCACGACAGCCCATGAAGCCGCCTTGTCCGGTTCAGCTTCTGGCGATGCAGCGTCGGACAGCAAGCTTTGGAAGTGCTCGGGCGTCATGTTCAACGTCAAGTAGCGGAAGACGTACGCGAGCTGGGTGGCCAAGCGTGAGTCCATCGGCGCGCCGGCTTGCAGGTATGCGAAGAGTCTTTGCATCGGCTCGTCGTCAGCGCGGGGGCCCAGCCGGCCCGCCTTGCGGTGGATGCCGAAGACCTTCTTGATGCGAGCGTCGTGCGGCACCTTCCCCCACGCGCCTTCTGCGGTCAAGATGCCGAACTCGTCGCCTCTTGCGTCGAACGCGATCACGTGCTGGAGGTTCCTGTAGTCCGGCCTCAACGACAGCTTGTGCCCTCGCATGCCGGGGTGCCGCTGTAGCAGATCTGAGCTATAGCGGCTGTACATGAAGTTCACGTGCGGAAGGCGCCCGTTGTCGATGTCGCAGCACACGGGGCGCGGTACCGGCGCAGAAAACCAGTGCGCTCGACGAAAGTGGCCCGGCAGTGACGGGAGGTCCAGTTTTCCCATGGAAAGCAAGCGTTCGACCCGCGTGTACGGCGATAGCGCCCCGGCGGCATCCGTCGAGTGCACGTTCTCATTTGCGAAGTAGCAGTCCAGGGTATGCACCAGCGCCGGCACCTCGACCAGGAGCTCTGGGACCACAGCGGCGGCCTTGCGGCGAGAGTCCCGCGGATGGCTGCCGGTGGTGCCCGGCAGCTGCTGGATGACGCGTTTAGTGTGCTTGCGGATCGAGCTTTCGATCGTCGGGCGACCCTTAGGAGTTCCCGGGATGCCGACGATGACGGTTCCGCCCCAGAGCCGCGTCACGAGTTGCTGTATGACGTCGGCGAGATGCTCGAGCGCGTTGTCCAAATAGAGCACCCGGGGCACGGTCCATCTGAGCTGCTCGAAGGAACTGGCCAAGAAGCCCGCGCCCTCTTCGTAGTCGAGATCAGGCACCACGGCTTGCGCCTTTGACGGCCCGCTGACCGCTTCCCACAGCACGCTGAGCACGTCGAAGGCCGAGACCTTCTTCGTCAACACGAGACGCCAGGCCAGCTGAATCTCGAAATCGACGGTCCGCAGCCTGATGATGGGAACTCGGTGCAGGTCGATCTGCTCGTAGTCGCCGAACATCGAAGGCATCCGAAGCCTGGTGAACTCATCGATGGACTGCTCGTCCATCACCCAATCCCCCATGACCTTGTGCTGCCTGGGCGTCGGTTCCACTGCCGCCCCGCTTTCGAGTGCCTTGGCGACGTCCGGCCCATGCTCGCGTGCGGCGAAGCGTCTGCCATAGCGCGGCAGGTAGACGCCTTGAAACCACACGTGCAGAGGAGTTGCGGCCTGGCTCGCCGTGCACATCGGGTAATCGGTTTCGAGAAGGCCCCGCGCGCGGCACAGCGTCAGGAACTCGCGATGCAGCTCGTGCCGACCGGTTCGGTTGGGTCGGGTCCTGCTGTTCAGATAATCGATCAGCCCGCTCTCAATGGGCGGATGGGTCTCGAGGAGACAAGCAAACATGCCCGTGAATCCAGCGGTTGCCTTGGTGTGGGCGGAGAACTCCTTGATCCTTGCGCGCGTCGCCTGGGCCTTGAAAGCCGCGAACGCCCTCATGCCCCAGACGCCCTTGCCATCGGATCGTTGCGTCATCGCCAGCCGGATCAACTTGGAGAACTGCTGGACCGAGACCTGGGCGACTTGGAGGACCTTTTTGATCGGTTCGAACTGAAGGAGCATGCCCGCCGCCTTCGAGAGCCGATCGAAGCGCTTTCGATAGGTGACCGACAGCTTTTCGCGGTCGAAGCCAGGCCAGGCCGCCAGGACGCGGTAGACCTCGGGGATGAGCTCCAACAGGCTATTTCGCGCTGGAAACAGGGGTGCGAGTTCCATAGGGTTCCTTTGAAAGGTGGAGTTGGATGTCGCCGCGACAGTGCAGATGCCCGAGGCGGGCATCGATCAACTGGGGCGTGATGTCTGGGAATTCGGCGGCCAGACACCCGACCTCGGTGCTTTGCCGAGCCGCGACGAGTGCCTTCAACGGGAGGTCCAGTTCGGAGCCCCGACCGGACCAAAGCTGCATCCGCTGGCGAAGCTCGCGCAGATTGCAGATGTAGATCGCTCCCGGGTCGATCGCAGCTTCGGTTCGGACGATGACTTCGGCATCGAGGAGCTTCCCGACGGCGCGCAATGCCCGGAATTTTTCGGACGGAGGCGTCCGCCGGCAGACGAGGTGAAGCTCGCGCTCGCCAGACTTGCGGCGCAAATCCAGGTGTGCGACAGCTTCGAAGGCCCGCCAACCCAAGCACACACGCAGCGGCTTGGGCGAGCAGTACAGTTCGACGACGTCAGGGTCGAACCGCGCCCGATGCCAGTTGTCGTGGATTAGAGAGGTGCCGAACGCGACGGGGAGCGACGTGATCGGGTCGACGAGCCCGATCCGCTTCCTCGGAAAGCCCTGGTAGCGACGATACGAGCCGCCCCACTTGTCGATGGTGTTGTCTTCGATGGCCATAGTGATTCCCGGCCTTCGTCGGCGCGATCGCGGGGAGCGATGGCGCTGACGTGGGCCCAGTGGTTCCTCCGACTTGCTGAGTCGGGACGACGCGCGGTCGGGCGCGCGCAGGCTTTCATTGCGAAAGCCTCGAGCAGGGCTTGACAGCCAGCTCTCTTGAAGGAACACTACGGGCTGCTGATCCCCATCTGCAGTTCGACATTCCCTCTTGAGCTACGGCGCAAGAGTGGCGATCAAGCCCTCCAACCTTAGGTGCGAGGGCTTTTTCGTTTCCAGCTCGGACAACGACGTGCGGGCGCTACTCGATAGGCTTTCCTTTCGCTGCTTCGGCCAGTGCAACCGGGCCTGACGCCGGCTCGACTTCCACGGCCGGGTTTGACAGCGACTCCAGCCACGCGTCGACGTCGCGCCGGAGGGCGAATTTGCCTCTCCGATGCGGCAGATCGAACACGCGGACCGGCACGGACTGGCGATGCACTGCGATCCGAAAGGCGCTGTCGGAGCGGTAGCCCAGCGCTCGCCACAGCTCCGCGCCGCTGAGTAGCGTGCTGGGCGAGGTCGCGGCCTTGGCCGGCTGCGAATCGCGACCGGTTGTCACGCCAGAGTAGGCTCGTGCTGCATTTGTGGCATGGTGACGAGCTCAGCCGACTCGCGCCAGCGGCAAGTTTTTCTGCCGGCATGCTCCATGGCAAGTGAAAGGGGTTCCCGTTTCGAACTGTCAAGACAAGCCGTCGTACCGCCTGATCCAGAAGATGAGGACGATCGCTTGGTACGAGTCTGTCGTGCGAGAGACTTGGGCGGATACCCCGGGCCGTCTCGACCGTCGATTCAGGTCCGTCGGCGAAGGTAGAAAGCGCCTCTGGGAACGCTATCGCAACGGCGCCCCGACGCCGTCAATCGAGCGTAAGGGCAAGCCAGGCATCGTCGCCACCGTAGGAACGCTTCGGCCGGCGACTCGCGCGGTGTTCGAACATCCGCTGTGGTCTGCGCTGGAGCCCGACCGTCACCTCGACGTCGCGGCTACCAATGCCGAGATGTTTAAGCTGCACAAGTGGGTATGGGTGCCGTTTTTCTACGTCGACCCATCGATACGGGACGGGTCGATTCGCGACTGGGAATATCTTGAAGACGAGGATGAGGAGTGGGAATGCCCGTACGGGGAATACAACCTCGTCCTCGACATGCTGACCTTCTACCTACTACTTTTTCGGGAAGCAAAGTCCCAAGAACGGTGGCGGACAGCTACTCGTGCGGGGCTTCGCCTCAGGGCACTCTTGCAGGATTGGGGGAGTAACAATCATCTGCTCGTGCGCATTAATGGAGCCCTGACGCGGTTCGTCATCGATCAGTTTTTGGGGGCAGACTACGAGCAAGCGAGTGAGGACGTGACGCACTGTTACCGGTGGCCGGAAGAGGCGCTTCGATGCAGTGGAGACGCGGCAGGTAGGCTCTGAAACATCGCTCGGAGTTTGCTTCTGGTGCGCGAGGCAGCGCTGAGTTGCCTTTCTCCCAGCGAATTCGAACAGACTTTGCTTTTGCCCGGAAGAAGGCAAGTACGCCGCGGATTCATGCAAAGTCTAAAGAATCAATGACTTGCGGCGGTGAACTTCTCTTGGGTCACGCAGTCGCCCTCGCCCCGTCGCGGCGGCCACACCTCGAACGCGTTGATGGGTCTGCTCGTCCGTTTGTAAGCTGAACGCCGCGGACCGGTCCACGCGGAGCCGGCGGCCACGTGAGTGGCTGGCATCTCCGGCGCGATCTCGAACCGCCCGCCGTCGAAATGTGCGGCAAAACCCGCCGAACTCTGCGCTTCACTTTCGCGCGGCGCTGCCGAAAATTTGGTGGAGCCTCGCTCGTTGGCCGATCCCTTCAATCGACGGAACCGCCTTGCGCACAATCGAAAAAGTTCGTCTCGGTGAATTGCTGGTTCGGCAAGAGCTGATCACGACCGAACAACTCGAAGCGGCCTTGCACAGGCAGCGCGCGAGCGGGCAGAAGCTCGGCCGCTCCCTGGTCGATGCCGGGTTCGTCACCGAAGAACAGATCTGTGGCGCCCTCGCGCGGCAGATGCGCATCCCCTACATCAACCTCAAGCAGTTCACGCTCAACGCGGCACTCGTGCAAAGCTTGCCGGAAGCGCAAGCCCGGCGCTTTCGGGCGCTGGTGCTAGACGAGAGCAACGGCGCGTTGCGGGTCGGCTTGGCCGACCCGACCGACCTCAACGCCTACGACGAACTCAGCCGGATCCTGAAGCGCGACCTCACCCTCGCGGTGGTGAGCGAGTCGCAGCTGATGGCGAGCATCGATCGCCTCTACCGCCGCACCGGCGAGATCAGCGCGCTTTCGCAGGAGCTGACCGCGGAGCTCGCCCAGACCGAAGCCGACTTCGGCGCTGGCGTCGGCAACGATGCGGCGCTCAAGGACGCACCGGTCGTCAAGCTGCTGCAAACCTTGTTCGAAGACGCCGCCGCGGTGCGCGCCTCCGACATCCACATCGAACCGCAGGAGCACAACCTGCACGTGCGCTTTCGGATCGACGGCGTACTGCATTTGCAGAACGAGTCCGATTCGAAGATCGCTCCGGCGCTCGTGCTGCGCCTGAAGCTGATGTCGGGGCTCGACATTTCAGAGCGTCGCCTGCCGCAGGACGGCCGCTTCAACGTTGACATCCGCGGCAACGCGCTCGACGTTCGGATCTCGACGATGCCGACGCAATACGGCGAATCGGTCGTGATGCGTCTGCTCACGCAGAGCACCGGCCTGCTTCGGCTCGAAAAACTCGGCTTGCCGCCGACCGTGCTCGGCCGCCTTCGCCATGCCCTCGCTCGTGCGGGCGGCATGATCCTCGTCACCGGCCCGACCGGTTCCGGCAAGACAACGACGCTCTACGCCGCGCTCGCCGAGATCAATTCGCCCGACCGCAAGATCATCACCGTCGAAGACCCGGTCGAGTACCGGCTCGCGGGCATCAACCAGGTGCAGGTGCACGAGAAGATCGAGTTGAGTTTCGAGCGCGTGCTGCGCTCGGCGCTGCGCCAGGACCCGGACGTGATCCTGGTAGGCGAGATGCGTGACCAGACCACCGCGGAAATCGGCCTGCGGGCCGCGATGACGGGCCACCTCGTGCTGTCGACACTGCACACCAACGACGCGGCCAGCACGCCGGTGCGGCTGCTCGACATGGGCGTGCCCGCCTACATGGTCGCGATGTCGCTGAACCTCGTCATCGCGCAGCGCCTGGTGCGGCTGGTTTGCGAGGACTGCCGCAGCGGCTACGAGCCGACGTCGCAGGAACTGGTCTGGCTCGAGCACATTCATGAAGCGAACGGCGCCGACGGCAAGCCGCTGCAGTTCTCTCGCGGCCTTGGTTGCTCGCGTTGCAACGGCACCGGCTACGCAGGGCGCAGCGCGGTCTACGAGATCCTCGAGATGACGCCGCCGCTCGTCGAAGCGGCGAGCAACGCCTCGGCCGTCGAGTTCAGCCGGCTCGCCCGCGCACAGATCGGCCTTGAAACCTTGTTGCATCACGCGATGCATCTGGTGAGCGAAGGCCGCACGACCATCGACGAAGCCATGCGCGTCTCAGCGCAACTCGGCGCCTGACATGCCGGCTTTCAGCTACAGCGCTCGCGACAGCGGCGGCACGCTGCGCGAGGGCACGATCGAAGCCGCCAGCGCCAGCGCCCTCGCCGACCAGCTGTTCGGCGGTGGCAGCACACCGATCCGCATCGTGGAAACGCACGCCGGCGCTGCGCCGGCCGCGTCGATCACATTGCCGTGGCGGCGTAACGCCAAGGTCTTGCACGAAGACATGCTGCTGTTCAGCCGCCAGCTGCATTCACTGCTGAAGGCTGGCATTCCGATCACCCGCGCCCTCGCCGGCCTGCAGGAATCGGCCGGCGCCGCGATGGCAACGGTGATTCGCCACACCCGCGAAAGCCTCGAAGGCGGCAACGCGCTCTCGATGTCGATGGCGCGCCAGCACGGCGTGTTCTCGTCGTTCTACATCTCGATGGTTCGCGTGGGCGAACTCACCGGGCGGCTCGACGAGGTGTTCCTGCGCCTCTTCCATCACTTGTCGTTCGAACGCCTGATGCGTGAACAGGTGAAGACCGCGCTGCGCTACCCGAGCTTCGTGGTGGCCGTGATGGCGGTGGCCATCCTGGTCATCAACCTGTTCGTGATCCCCGCGTTCCAGAAGGTGTTCGACGGGTTCGGCGCCGAGTTGCCCCTCATGACACGGATCCTGATCGGCTTCTCGCACGCCACCGTCGCCGGTTGGCCCTACCTGCTAGCCATTGCCATTGGCACCACCTTCTTCACGCGACAGTGGCTCGCCACCGAGTCGGGCCGCTACATCTGGGACCGTGCCAAGCTGAGGCTGCCGGTCGCAGGCAAGATCCTTCGCAAAGCCACCCTCGCCCGCTTCGCGCGCAGCTTCGCGCTCGCGTTGAAGAGCGGCGTGCCGGTCGTGCAGGCGATGACGGTGGTGGCCTCGACGGTCGAGAACGCCTACGTGTCGAGCGCCGTCGAGCGCATGCGACTCGGGGTCGAACGAGGCGACTCGGTGATGCGCACCGCCGCCGCCAGCAAGATCTTCACGCCGGTCGTGCTGCAGATGATCGCCGTCGGCGAAGAGTCGGGCACGCTCGACGAGATGCTCGGCGAGGTGGCCGACTTCTATCAGCAGGACGTCGAGTACGAGTTGAAGACGCTGTCGGCTCAGATCGAGCCGATCCTGATCGTCTTCCTCGGGGTTCTGGTTCTCATTCTGGCGCTCGGCGTGTTCCTGCCGATCTGGGATCTGGGCAAGGTCGCGATCAAGCGTTAACTCCGCACGGGGCTTTCCTTATGCCCCTCCGGACGAGACCGATATGCAGGGTGTCACGGCTGTTTATCGACCGTTCGTCGGCAACTGTTCCCGGCAACATCCTCCGCATGAAATCTCGTCCATCCCATCGCGGTTCGCGCCAGCAGCGTCATCCACAGACCGGCTTCACGCTCATTGAGTTGGTGGTCGTGCTGACGGTGATCGCCGTGCTCGCCGCGATCGCGTTGCCGCGATTCATGAACCTGCAGCGCGATGCGCGCATCGGCCACCTGCAAGGCGTGCGCGGCTCGGTGGCGTCGTCGTCGATGCTGGTTCATTCGGCGCTGCTGGCCCGTCGCAACGTCATCGACAGCGCGCCCTGCCCGGCTGCCACCGGCTTCACCGCCGACAACCTGATGGTCGGCGCCGGCACCGTGTGCACCGAGAACGGAATCATCCACACCCAGAACGGCTACCCCTCGGCAACCGGCATCGGCGTGCCGGGCATCGTCTCGATGGCCGGCATCGGCGGCGCGTTCAACCCGACGGTGAGCGAGCTCGCGACCGACGGTTATGCGATCACCGCCGGCTCCGGCGCCACGACGATCCAGCGCATCGACGCGCCCAATCCAGCCGCGTGCGCATTCTCCTATTTCGAAGCCCCCCAGCCGGCAACAGCGGCAACCGTGTCCCCCACCGTGACGACCGGCTGCTGAAGCTCGGCCGCCTTCGGATCCCTTTAGCAATTTCCGTTACCCCAAGGAGTTTTCCATGAAGAACCAACGCGGCTTTACGCTCATCGAACTGGTGGTCGTGATCATCATCCTCGGCATCCTCGCCGCCGTAGCCGTTCCCAAGTTCGTCGACATGTCCGTGCAAGCGCACAACTCGGCGGCCAAGGGCGTTTCCGGCGCGCTGTCATCCGGCTCGTCGATCAACTACGCTGCCAGGGCGGCCAGTTCAGCGAGCGCCGTGGTCCTGAGCGCGGCCAACGTCTGCACCAACACCATCATGGCCGGCCTGCTCACGGGTTCCGGTGTCACGCTGGTCAGCGCCGCGGCGGCCACCGACAGCGAGTTCCAGATCACCGGCACGGGCGACTGCTCGGGCGCCAACGCCAGCGTCACGTGCACGGTCACGCCGAACGGTTCGGGTGTCACGGCCGCCAATGCCGTGATCCTCTGCGCTCGCTGAGATCACGCCACCACGGCAGCGATGCCGTTTGACGCGTCATGAACTCGCAACGCGGCTTCACACTCACCGAGCTGGTGATCGTTTTGATCATCACCGGCGTGTTGGCCGCGGTCGCAGTTCCGCGATTGTTCAACCAGGATCAGTTCGCGGCACGAGCCAGCCATGACTTCGTCGTGAGCAGCCTCCGGTACGCACAGAAGTCGGCCATTGCGATGCGTCGCCCGATCTGCGTGCTGGCCACCGGAACGAATCTGACGATCACGATCGGCACCGCGCCGACCTTGGGGTCGTGCGTCACCGACCTCATGAATCCTGCGAACGGCCTGCGGTACGCCGACGCGGGAAACGCGTTGCCCGGTAGCGTGACGATGGCCGGCAGCACACAGTTCGCATTCGACACCGCCGGACGGCCGCTCGCCAGCGGCGGCGCGCATGCGCCGTTGGCGAGCGCCGTCGCGATCACGGTCAACGGCTACGCGCAACCCGTCACCGTGGAGCCGGAATCGGGGTTGGTTCGCTGAGGCGCGAGCCGCTCGACGACCGGCCGCCCTTCGGAGCACCTGCATGCGTCGCCACCGCCATCCGACATCGACGCTGCTGAACGGGCAGGCGCGCGCGCCGCGGCCACATCGGCAGATCGGCCTGACCCTGATCGAGCTGGTGATCTTCATCGCGCTGGTCGGCATCGCCGTGACCGGCGTCCTGCTGGCCTACAACACTGCCGTTCGCGGCAGCGCCGACCCGTTGGTGCGCAAGCAAGCCACGGTGATCGCCGAGTCGCTGCTGGCTGAAGTGCTGGCGCAACCGTTCACCTACTGCGACCCGCAGGACGCAGCCAACGACCCGGCGTCGCCACCGACGTCGTCGGCGTCGTGCACCGGCGGCGCTGCCAACTCGGAAGATAACAACGGCGGAACGCTTGGCCCGAAGCCCGCCACCGAGACTCGACTGTCGAACACCGACCCGTTCGACAACGTCGCCGACTACAACGGCTACACGATGACCTCGGGGATCTACAGCATCGACGACCCCGCCACCGCGATCACCGGCCTGGAGAAATATTCGGCGGCGGTAAGCGTCACGCGCGCCGGCACCGCGCTCGGCCTGGCCAGCAATGCCGAGGCCTTGAGGGTCGACGTGGTGATCACCTTCGGCAGCAACGCCATCACGCTCACGGGCTATCGGTTGCGCTACGCGCCGAATGCCACCGGGTGACCGAACGATGACCCGCGCTGCCGTGCCCAACCGAAGCCACGCCACCGAGCGTGGCTTCACGCTCATCGAGGCCGTGGTCGTGCTGACCCTAACCGGCATCGTCGCCGGGATGGTGGGCGTGTTCATTGCCCGGCCGATCGATGCGTATGTCGACCTCGCGCGCCGTGCCGAGCTGAGCGACAGCGCCGACATGGCCTTGCGACGAGCGGCTCGCGAGATCGCGCAGGCCTTGCCGAACAGCGTGCGGGTCGGCGGTGGCAGCAGCCAGTTCCTCGAGTTCCTGCCGGTGGCCGCGAGCGGTCGTTACCTGGCCGCACCTGCCGCCGACGGCAGCGGCGACTTCTTCAATATCAACGACCCGACCGACAACAGCTTCACCGTGCTGGGCCCGAACGTGTTCGTGCCGGGCTCCTCGGGCGTCAATCCGGTGCCTTTTCTCGTCGTCTACAACCTCGGCATTCCGGGCGCCGATGCGTACAACGGCGAGAGCAGCCGCCCGCTCACGACGTTCGGCACCGCCGGCTCGCTCACGTACAACCTGGCCGGCGGGCAATTCATTTATCCATCGCCCGGCAACCGGTTCCAAGTCATCGTGACGCCGATCACCTACGCATGCCTGCCGGGCGCGGGGGGTGGCGGCACGTTGAGGCGCTACACCGGATACGGGATTCAAAGCGCGCAACCGATCAACATCGCCGCGGCGCCGTTGTCAGGCTTGAGCGGTGTCAACGACGTGCTGCTGGCCGACCACGTGCTCGCATGCTCGTTCGCGTACACGCCGGATGCCTCGGCGCGCATCGGCCTCGTGACGATGCGCCTCACATTGTCGAGCGGCGGCGAAAAGCTGACGCTGGTGCACCAGGCGCACGTGGACAACTCGCCATGAACGCCGCACGGCGGATCCACAGGTACCGGTCGCGTCGTGCGAGCGGCGGCTTCGCGATCATCTCGGCGGTGTTCCTGATCATCGTGCTCGCCCTGCTCGGCGCGATGATCGTCTCGCTCTCGAGCACCCAGCAGGTGAGCCAGGTGCGCGACATGGACGGCTCGCGCGCCTACTTCGCGGCCCGTGCCGGGCTCGAGTGGGGGGTGTATCGCGTGCTGCATGACAGCAATTGCCCAGCCAGCGCGACGATGCCTGCACTCGCCGGTTCGGCTTCGGGCTTCGCCATCGCGGTGACGTGCGCGACCTACCCGACGGTCGATGAAGGCGGCACGACCGTCTCGGTCTACCAGATCACGTCGACCGCCACCAAGGGTACGTTCGGCGCGTTGAACTATGTGGATCGCCAGATGCAGGCGGTCATCAGCACGCCATGAGGCCGCACCGCCCGGGAAGGCGCGTGAGGCCAGGGCTGCGCACCGACCTGCTGCTACTGTCACTGTCGCCGATGTCGGGCCTGGCCGCGACCCCAGTACTGGATCGGTGGCGCAAGCGGGCGTGCTCTTGCCGACGCCAACCGGACGGCGACCACCGGTCGCGCCCATTCGCGCGGGAGAAACTTCGGCCAGTACGGCTCGCCGATGATCCACCAACGCGAGACGTTCTAGAACCGGCCGCGCACAACCGTCTGTCCAAGTCGCCGGGAGACGGCCGCAAGCAGCCGGGATGGATGCCAAATCCGCCCCTTTTCGAACGACCGCCGCACAGGGCCCTTCCCTAGGATGGCAAGACGCGGTCAAAGGCTCATCGGCCTATGGCTCGCACCCTTCATATCGATGCGATTCATGCTCAAACGACAAACCCGACCGGGATGGATGGCCGTCACGCTGCAGCCTGGCAGCGTGCGCGTGGCTCACGTCGTTCGGTCGCGTTCGGGCCCGCCGCGCCTCGCGCTGCTGGCCAGGTTCGAACGCAGCGGCAGCGAGATCGACGACCTCACGAAGCTGCGCCGCACCCTCGCGTTGCAGCACTACAGGTGCACCACCGCCGCCGATGCCTCGGCCTATCAGATCGTTCAATTGAACGCTCCCGCCGTACCGCCCGACGAAATGAACGCGGCACTGCGCTGGAGCGTGAAAGATTCACTCGACTTCCCGGTCGACGACGCAGTCATCGATTCGTTCGACGTGCCGACCGATGGCTCGCCGATGGGCCGCGCGCGCCTCGTGCTGACGGTGGCCGCACGGCGCGAGCGCATCGCGGCGCGCATCCACGCGTTCCAACGTTCGGGTGTACCGCTGTCGGTGATCGACATCGGTGAAGCCGCCCAGCGCAACCTGGCAGCCCTCTTCGAACAGCCCGACCGCGCGCTGGCGTTCCTGACGTTCGACGAGCAGGGAGGCCTCCTCACCTTCACGCGCAACGGCGAGCTCTACGCGCAGCGCCGCATCGACGCCACGACCAAGAGCCTGTCGAGCTCGGCCCCTGCACCGGTGCGCGAACAACTCTTCGAACGCATCACGCTCGAACTGCAACGCTCGCTCGACAACTTCGATCGCCTCTTCAGCCAGCTCGCGCTGCAACGCGTGCTGGTCGGCCCGTTCGACGGCGCGGCAAGCCTGGTCAGCCACCTCACCGCGAACCTGGCGCCACCGGTCGAGGCGGCCCATCTCGCGGGCGTGTTCGCCTGCGACAAGGGCGCCGATTTCGGCGGACCGGTCGAACAGGCCGAATGGCTGCACCCGCTCGGGCTCGCGCTGCGCGAACCGCTCGCTGCCTGAGGCCCTCGTCGTGAACCGCAACATCAACCTCTACGATCCTGCGCTCCGCATCCGGCGCGACCCGCTCGCGTTCGAGGCTGCCGCGTGGATGGTTGCCGCCACGCTCGCGCTCGTCGTTCTCGGCGCGGTGGGGGTTCGCTGGTCGGTGTCTCGCATAGAGCCGCTGGCGGCTGCGGCCACCAAGGAACGCGACGAGCAGCAAAGCGCCGCGCAGGCGTTCGCCGCCAAGATCGCGTCGAACAAGCCCGATGCCAAGCTGACTGTCCGCGTCGCCGATGCACAGCGCACGCTGCTGCAGCGCCGGGCAGCGCTCGCCACGTTGAACGGCAACACGCCCGATCAGGAAGGCGGCTTCTCGAACCGCCTTTCCGCGCTGGCGCGCCAGTCGGTCGACGGCCTCTGGCTGACCGGCATGGTGCTGCGCCAGAACGACGTGCAGCTGAAGGGCCGCACGCTGCAGCCCTCGCTCATTCCGGTCTACGTGCAGCGCCTCGATCGGGAGCCGTCGTTGCAAGGGCACGCGTTCAAGGCGCTTGACGTGGTCCGCCCCGTCGACAAGAACGACAGAGCCGACAAGGCCGACAAGAAGGGGCCCGTCGATGCGAATGCGGACGCTGCGAATGCCGCGCCGGTGCGGGCCGAGTTCGTCGAATTCACCTTGCTCGGCACCGGCGTGCCGGCGGTTGACGTGGCCGAGACTCGGGAGGCACGCCCATGAAAGCGATGCTGGCCCCACTGAAGGCGCGCTACCTGAAGCTCGCCAGACGCGAGCGCGGCTTGGCTTTGCTGGCGGCGCTGGTGCTGATCGGCGGCCTCGGCGAGATGACGCTCATCGACCCGATGTGGCGGCAGCGCACCGCGATGCTGCGGGCGATCGACAGCGAACAGGCCGAGCGCGCCGCCTTCCAGGCCACGCAGATCAACGCGGCCCCCGACCCCGAGGTTGCGCTGCGCTCGCAACTGGCCACGCTGCAAACGCAGATCAATGCCACCGACGGTGAATTCCGATCGCTGCAGACCGGCCTGGTGCAACCCCAGCACATGGGGCAGCTGCTGCAGTCGCTGCTCGGCGAGCACCGGAGCCTGCAACTCGTGGGCTTGAAGTCGTTGCCGGTCCGCCCGCTGACCGATGAATTGCGGAAGACCCCGCCGACGGTCGTCGCCGGCGGCAACGCCGCCTCTAGCGTCGCCCCTGCAGCGTCGGGCGCCACGGCCGACGACGCCTGGCTCTATCGCCACGCGGTCGAGATCAAAGTGCAGGGCAGCTACGCCGACATGCTGGCCTATCTCAAGGAACTCGAGAGCCTGCCGCGCCATGTGCACTGGGGCGACCTCGAGATCGATGCGCGCGGCTATCCCACGAACGTGATGACGGTCACGATCTTCACCGTCAGCCTGGAAAAGACATGGTGGGTCCTATGAGCAACTCGATTCGCCTGATGCCTCTCGTCGCGGCGACAACCTTGGCCGTGACGCTGGCCACGGCGTCGTGGCCGGCGCGGGCCGAAGATCTGCCGGACCCGACCCGTCCCCCGGTGGCCCAGCGCCGCACGCCGACCGGTGAAGCGCCGAAGGCCACGGCCCCGGTGCTGCAGTCGATCATCACCGGCGCGGGTCGCAAGCCCGCGGTGATCATCAGCGGCCATGCCCTTCAACTGGGCGAGAGCTTCGAGAACATGAAGCTCGTCCGCGTGACCGAACTCGGCGCCACGCTGAGCGGGCCGCACGGCTCGACCACGCTGGCACTGACCCCGAATTCCGACAAGCTCGTCGCCTCGTTGCCGATTACCGAGAAGGTGGCCGTCGAAACGTCGCCCGGCTCGACCCGACGCGTGGGCCTGGCAGCCATGCCCGCACGCACACTGGAACAAAAATGAACATCACCTCACGTGCCTTGATCGCCCTGGCCGCAGCCTCGTTGGCGGGCGGGTGCACCACCACGCCCTCGACCTCGACGTCGTCGACGATGAACCGCATCCACGACGAGATGCGCACCGCCAACGCCAGCACGCCTGCGAAGGCCGCCACCCGCAACGACGTGCTCGATCGCGCGCTGCTGCCGCCGCTGCAGATCGAAGCCGTGCGTCCGCAGGCCGCGCCTGAACCGCGCTTCGACCTCGCGGTCTCGAACGCACCGGCGCAACAGGTGTTCGTGTCGATCGCGAGCGGCTCGCGCTACAGCGTGCTGGTTTCGCCAGACGTGACGGGCAACGTCACCGTGAACCTGAAGAACGTGACCGTGCGTGAGGCGCTCGATTCGCTGCGCGAGTTGTACGGCTACGAGTACCGCACACAGGGCAGCCGCGTCTACATCCAGGCGAACACGGTGCAGACGCGCATTTTCCAGGTCAACTACCTCGCGGGCAAGCGCAATGGCACGACCGACATGCGCGTGACGTCGGGTTCGATCACGCAGAACAGCGCGAGCGGCAGCGGCTCCAGTGCGTCGAGTACCACCGTGGCACCGGCGAGCGGCCAGCAGACCTCGTCGGGCCCCCCGAGCAGCCGCATCTCGACGGAGAGCGACATGGACTTCTGGACCGAGTTGCGCAACACCTTGACGGCCATCGTCGGCAACGACGCAACCCACAAGATCATCGTCAACCCGATGTCGGGCGTGATCGCGGTGCGCGGCATGCCGGCCGACATCCGCAACGCCGAGAACTACCTGCGCATGACGCAGCTCATCATCGAACGCCAGGTGATGATCGAGGCGAAGATCATCGAAGTGCAGCTGAACGACAGCTTCTCGAGCGGCGTGAACTGGGCCGCGTTCCGGACCTCGAACGGCCGTCTCTCGGCCGGCCAGGGCGCACCGGGCACCTACCTCGCACCGACGGGCCAGATCGGCACCGGCGCCACTGCCGTCGACGCGACCACGGGTTCGCTGACCGACCCGCTGCTGGCCGCGGTGGCCGGTGCCGGCCTGGCGAGCAGCGCGAGCAACGCAGGCAGCATTTTCGGCCTCGCGTTCCAGAGCCGTGACTTCGCCGCGCTGCTGAACTTCCTCGAGACCCAGGGCAACGTGCAGGTGCTCTCGAGCCCGCGCATCGCGACCATCAACAACCAGAAGGCGGTGCTGAAGGTCGGCACCGACGAGTTCTTCGTGACCAGCGTGAGCACCAGCACGACGAGTTCGGCCAACAACAACGTGACTTCGCCAACCATCAACGTGCAGCCCTTCTTCTCCGGCATCGCGCTCGACGTCACGCCGCAGATCGACGACAGCGACTCGATCATCCTGCACCTGCACCCGTCGGTGAGCGTGGTGGCCGAGAAGCAGAAGAACGTCAACCTCGGGGCGCTCGGCAACTTCAAGCTGCCGCTCGCCGCCAGCACGGTCAACGAAAGCGACAGCGTCGTGCGTGTGCAAGACGGCCACATCGTCGCGATCGGCGGGCTGATGAAGCAGCAGTCGAGCAACGAAAGCTCGGGCTTGCCGGGCACGCTCGATTCCGCCGCCGGACAGCTCGTTGGCGTGCGGTCGCGGTCGAACATGAAGAGCGAACTGGTGATGCTGCTGAAGCCCACCATCATCCGCGGCGAGACCGGCTGGCAGGGCGATGTCGCCGAGGTGCAGGAGCGCCTGCGCGGTTTCGACAGGCCGATGCCCACGTCGGCGCGCGCGCGCTGAACGACGCGTTCACCACTCCATCCCATCTCCTCAGGCCACTACCGTGTACCTCGCTCACTTCGGTCTTCGTGAATTGCCGTTCTCGCTGACGCCCGATACGGCGTACGCGTTCGCGACCCGCACCCACCAGGAGGCGCTCAACACGCTGCTCGTGGCGGCCGAGTCGGGCGAAGGCTTCATCAAGATCACCGGCGAGGTGGGCACCGGCAAGACCATGCTGTGCCGTCGCTTTCTGCGTTCGCTGCCTCGCAAGTTCGTCACGTGCTACATGCCCAACCCCAACCTCACGCCGCGCACACTGTTGCTGTCGCTGGCCGAGGAGCTGGGCAGCGCGCTGCCGGCCGCGGCCGACCCGTACACGCTGCACAAGACGCTCAGCCGCCGCCTGCTGGAGCTGGCCGCGCAGGATCGTCGCGTGATCGTCTGCCTCGACGAGGCGCAGGCCCTGCCGCACGCCAACCTCGAAGCGCTTCGGCTGCTTTCGAACCTGGAGACCGAGCGCCGCAAGCTGATGCAGGTGGTGCTCTTCGGTCAGCCCGAACTCGACCAGACGCTGTTCCGCAACGACCTGCGGCAACTGCGCCAGCGCATCGCTTTCGCATACCGCCTCGAGACGATGAACGCCACCGAGGTCGGCGACTATGTCGAGCACCGGCTGCGCGTCGCTGGCCGCGAGGGCGCGAACGTGTTCGCTGAAGGAGCCGTGCGCCTGCTCTGCAAAGCGAGCAGCGGCACGCCGCGCCTCGTCAACATCCTCGCCCACAAGGCCCTCCTCGCCACCTTCGGCGAAGGCGGTGGGCAGGTCGACGTCCGGCACGTTCGCGCGGCCGAACGCGATGGCTCGGACGCCGCCGCGCGAAGCTGGTTCAATTGGAAGCTGCGATGAGCCTCATCAACCAGGTCTTGCTCGATCTCGATCGGCGCCACGCCCAACCACAGAGCGTGCCGCTCTTGGCACGGGGTGTCACGCAGGCGCCGCGCAAGAGCCGGCTCGCGGTGCGCATCGTTGCCGCGTTCGTCGCGATCGGCGCGGGCGCCGGTGCGGCGGTGGTCGCGTCGACCTCGTTGCCGGCCACCCCCGACAGGCCGTCGACCGTGGCGCAGGGGGTCGTGACGCCGCAGCCGGTGTCGTCCGGCACCGTGCCGGCAGGGCCGCGCGATTCGAAGCTGACCGCGCGTTCACACGATCCATTCGCCACCGACGACAGCAACGCGATCGGCGGCAACCCGCTCGGTGGCTCTGCCATTCGCGTGGCCTCGAACAGCAACGACGATGTGCAGCTGCTGGCGATCTCGCCCGCGCAGCCGGGCCCCGTGTCGACTTCGGAGCGTGCAGCGCCGTTGTCGAGCGACCCGGGCGAGGCCTTGCCGCCGGCCCGGATGCCGCGCATGTGGGACGCGACGCCCGCCAAGGCACAAGGGCGAACCCCGCGTGCGCCGGCACCGGCCAAAGCGTCGACCCCGACCTTGTCGGCCGATGATGATGGAAATGTCGCGATGCCCGACGCGCGCGTGGCCGCCCTGTCGCCGGCCGCCCGCCGAAGCTCGCCGTCGACGACTCAAGCGGTGATCGATGCACAAGACCCCGACGCGACGATCCGCAAAGCCCGTTCGCTGGTGAAGCCCTCGGTGGTTCGAACCGAGGTGAAGCCGGTGGCAGGCGAGTCGACCGACGCAGCCCTCGCGCAGGGCACCGCGGTGGCGCTCGCGCCTGCCGTCGTCCCGCCGGCCCCCAACCGCAGACGGGGGGTCCACCCGACCGCCGTCGCGCCCGCCCTGCCCGACCCGAGCGTCGAAAAACGCGCCACGCCGCTCTCGGCCGGCGAGCGCGCTGATGCCGAATACCAGAAGGCGCTCGCGTTGCATTTGCAGGGTCAGGCCGCCGAGGCGCGCGTGATCTTCGCCAGCGCGCTGCGCGAAGACCGGCGTCATGCTGGCGCACGCCAGGCTCTGGCCGTGGGCCTCGTCGGCGACGGCAAGCTCGACGAGGCGCAGGCATTGCTCGCCGAAGGGCTGGAGTTGAATCCGCGCGAGTTGCAACTATCGGCCACGCTCGCGCGCGTCCAGGCCCAACGCCAGGATTCGAACGCGGCCATCACGACTCTGAAGGCCGCACTCGCCGCCGGACCGGCGACCGCGCAGAAGACCGAAGTCGCCGATGCCCGCGCGTTGCTCGCGACCCTGCAGCAGCGCAGTGGCTCGCACGCCGATGCGATCGAGAACTACAGCCTCGCGCTGCGTCAGGTGCCGGGCAACGGCACGTGGTGGATCGGTCTGGGCATTTCGCTCGCCGCCACCGGCCGGGCCGAAAGCGCCCGCGATGCGTTTCAGCGCGCCCGCGCCACCGATTCGCTCAGCCCCGATCTCGACCGCTACGTCGAACAGCGTCTGCTCGCGACCGCGACGCGCTAACGAGCTCGAAAGGTCTGTCCGACGACGTCGGAGATTAGAGCCGCCGCATGGCGTCGACTCCCGACTGAGCCCGGCAGCAGTCAGCTGTCGCGCGACGCCTTTTTGCGCTCGTGCTCCTTCAAGAAGCGCTTCCTCACGCGGATCGACTTCGGTGTGATCTCGACCAGCTCGTCGTCGTCGATGAATTCGACGCCGTATTCGAGCGTGAGATCGATCGGTGGCGTGATCTTGATCGCGTCTTCCTTGCCGCTCACGCGGAAGTTGGTGAGCTGCTTGGTGCGGGTCGCGTTGACGACCAGGTCGTTGTCGCGGCTGTGGATGCCGACGATCATGCCCTCGTAGACCGGGTCGTTCGGCTTCACGAACATGCGGCCGCGATCGTCGAGTTTGCCGAGCGCGTACGTAAAGATCTCGCCGTCGTCCATCGAGATCAGCACGCCGTTCTTGCGGCCTGGGATCTCGCCGCGGTGCGCTTCGTAGCCGTCGAAGATGTTGCTGATGAGGCCCGAGCCGCGCGTCAGGTTCATGAACTCGTTGCTAAACCCGATCAGCCCACGCGCCGGAATGCGGTACTCGAGACGCACGCGGCCACGGCCGTCGGGTTCCATGTTGACGAGTTCGCCCTTGCGTTCGCCGAGCGCCTGCATCACGCCGCCCTGGTGGCCTTCCTCGATGTCGGCCGTCACCAGCTCGATCGGCTCCTGACGTTCGCCGCCAACGTCGTGGAACACCACGCGCGGCTTGCTCACTGCGAGCTCGAAACCCTCCCGACGCATGTTCTCGAGCAGGATCGTGAGGTGCAGCTCACCGCGCCCCATCACCTCGAAGATGCCGTCCTCGTCGGTCTCCGCGACCCGCAACGCGACATTGCTCTGCAGTTCCTTCTGCAGCCGGTCCCAGATCTGTCGGCTCGTCACGTACTTGCCGTCACGACCGGCGAGCGGGCTCGTGTTGACGCAAAAGTTCATCGTCAACGTGGGCTCGTCGACCATCAGCATCGGCAGCGGCGCCGGGTTGGCCGGGCTCGTGACGGTGACGCCGATGCCGATGTCCTCGATGCCGTTGATCAGCACGATGTCGCCAGGCAATGCCTCCGTGACCTGGACCCGGTCCAGGCCCTGGAAGGTCAGCACCTGGTTGACGCGGCCCTTGGAGGACTTGCCCTCCGGGCCTTCCATCACCAGCACATCCATGCCGGGCTTCAGCGTGCCCTGGCCGATGCGGCCGACGCCGATGCGGCCGACGAAAGTGGAAAAGTCGAGCGCCGAGATCTGCAGCTGCAACGGCGCCGCCGGGTCGCCGGTGTTCGGCGGCACGAACTTCAGGATCGTGTCGAAGAGAGCCGACATGTCCGGCCCCCACTGCTCGCCGCGCTCGCCTTCGACGAGCGAGGTCCAGCCGTTGATGCCGGAGGCGTAGACGACCGGGAAGTCGAGCTGCTCGTCGTTGGCGCCGAGCTTGTCGAACAGGTCGAACGCGGCGTTGATGACCCAGTCGGGTTTCGCGCCCGGCTTGTCGACCTTGTTGACGACGACGATGGGCTTCAGGCCGAGGGCGAGCGCCTTCTTCGTGACGAAGCGCGTCTGCGGCATCGGGCCTTCCTGCGCGTCGATCAGCAGCACCACGCCGTCGACCATCGACAGCGCGCGCTCGACCTCGCCACCGAAGTCGGCGTGGCCCGGCGTGTCGACGATGTTGATGTGGGTGCCCTTCCAGCTCACCGCGCAGTTCTTGGCAAGGATCGTGATGCCGCGCTCGCGCTCGATGGCGTTGTTGTCCATCACGGTGTCGACGACCTTCTCGTGCTCGGCGAAGGTGCCGCTCTGGCGCAGCAGCTGATCGACCATCGTGGTCTTGCCGTGGTCGACGTGGGCGATGATGGCGATGTTTCGGATCTGGCGGGAAGTCATGGGTCGGTCTCGGTTGATCGGGGCGCCTCGCTCGACAGGTGCAGCGGAGGGGTCTGAATTTCTGGACGCGCGGGCTATGCGCGAGGCGATGTCGATGTCGATGTCGACATCGTCGCTGGGGCTCGTGACGTGCGTGCGGCCTGCGCGGTGAGCTCGCCGACCTCGATCGGGCTCAGCAGGCGGATCGAGATGAGTTCACCAGCGACGACCTTGCCGCCGCCGAGGAAGGCGCCCACGCCGGGGCCGTAGACACGCACGTTCGGTGCATCGGGCAGCGGCAGGCGGCGGCGCAGGCCGGACAGGAAGCGACCGGCGTCGACTTCGGTGAGGTGAACGAGGGGCCAGTGCTGCACCGGCGCATCCACCGCAAGGAGCGCGCCATCGCGCTCGGCCTCGCTCATCGCTTCGAGCTGCTCGAGCGTGACGGCGTCGGTCAGCGCCAGCGCGCCGCTCGCGAGGCGCCGCAACGCCCCGAGGTGCGCGCCACAACCGAGCCGCTCGCCGATGTCTTCCGCGAGCGTGCGGATGTAGGTGCCCTTGCTGCAGGTCACGTCGATGGTGAGGCGATCGCCCTCGCGCGCGAGCACCTCGACGCGACGGATCGTCACATGACGCGTTTCGCGCTCGATCTCCACGCCCGCGCGAGCCAGCTTGTAGAGCGGCTGGCCTCCGTGCTTGAGGGCCGAATGCATCGGGGGCACCTGTGCGATGGGGCCGGTGAAGGCGACGCAAGCCGCGGCGATCGCATCGTCACTCACCGTCACGTCGCGGATGAGCAGCACGCGGCCTTCGGCATCGGCCGTGCTCGTGGTCGTGCCGAGCACCAGCGTCGCGCGATAGGTCTTGTCGGCATCGAGCGCCACTTGGCTGAACTTGGTCGCGGCACCGAAGCAAAGCGGCAAAAGGCCGGTCGCCAACGGGTCGAGCGTGCCGGTGTGGCCGGCCTTTTCCGCGCGATAGAGCCGCTTGACGACCTGCAGCGCATCGTTGCTGGTGAAGCCGATGGGCTTGTCGAGCAGCAGCACGCCGTGCACCGGCCTGCGTAAGACGCGCGGCCGCGCCACACGCGGGGGCTTCTCGCCGCGGGCGTGAGTGAACGGTGCCTCGACCGTCGGCTCGGCCATCTCAATCATCCTTGGCTCGCGTCGAATTCGCCTTGACGATCAACGCGCTCAGATCGGCCGCGCGCTCGGTGGTGCGATCGAACTTGAAGTGCAGCGTCGGCACCGTGTGGATCTGCAGGCGCTTGAAGAGGCCGTTGCGTACGAAACCCGCCGCCTCGTTCAGGGCCAGTTCGCATTCAAGCGGGTCACCGACCAGCACCGAGAAGAAGATCGTTGCGTGCGCATAGTCGGCCGTGACCTCGACAGCGTGAATCGTAACCATGCCAATGCGCGGATCCTTCAGGTCACGGATCAGATCGGCGACGTCGCGCTGGATCTGGTCGGCGACGCGAAAGCCGCGATGGGGGACGGAACGTTTGTGACGCATGGTGTCGTGGGCAGAGTCCGGCTCTGCATGCCATCAGGAAACGGCGCTCGAAGCTCTCGCCCCGAACGCCGTTGAACCATAGGCGCTGCGCCCGGCCACGGGGCCGCGCGCAGCGTATGAAGCGGTGCGCGCCTTACAGCGTGCGGGCCACTTCCTTGACCTCGAAGAACTCGAGCTGATCGCCTTCGGCGATGTCGTTGTAGTTCTTCAGCTTGATACCGCACTCGAAGCCGGCAGCGACTTCGCGAACGTCGTCTTTCAAGCGCCGCACCGACTCGACCTCGCCGGTGTAGATGACGACGTTTTCGCGCAGCAGGCGGAAGCGCGCGCCGCGGCGAACGATGCCGGCCGTGACCATCGAGCCGGCTACCGTGCCGATCTTCGACGCCACGAACACGGTACGAATCTCCGCGGTGCCGATGACCTCTTCGCGCTGCTCGGGGGCAAGCATGCCTGTCATCGCCGCCTTCACCTCGTCGACCGCGTCGTAGATGATGTTGTAGTAGCGGATGTCGACGCCGTTGTTCTCGGCGAGCTTCCTGGAACCGGCATCGGCGCGCACGTTGAAGCCGATGATCACGGCTTTCGAAGCAATCGCGAGGTTGATGTCGCTCTCGCTGATGCCGCCGACCGCCGCGTGCACGATCTGCACCTTCACTTCATCGGTCGAGAGCTTCAGCAGCGACTGCGCCAGCGCCTCCTGCGAACCCTGCACGTCGGACTTGATGATGAGCGCGAGTGTCTGCTTGGCGCCCTGCCCCATCTGGTCCATCATGCTTTCGAGGTTCGCGGCCTGACGCTTCGCGAGCTTCACATCGCGGTACTTGCCCTGGCGGAAGGTCGCAATCTCGCGCGCACGGCGCTCGTCGGAGAGCACCATGAATTCGTCGCCGGCCTGCGGCACATCGGTCAGGCCCTGGATCTCGACCGGAATCGACGGGCCTGCTTCGCTGATCGCCTTGCCGTCTTCGTCGAGCATCGCGCGGACGCGTCCGTAGCTCGAACCCGCGAGCACCACGTCGCCCCGCTTCAGCGTGCCGCTTTGCACCAGCACGGTCGCGACCGGGCCGCGGCCCTTGTCGAGCTGCGCTTCGATCACGAGACCCTTGGCCGGCGCGTCCTTCGGCGCCTTCAGCTCGAGCACTTCGGCCTGCAGCAACACCTGTTCGAGCAGGGTATCGATGCCCGCGCCGGTGCGCGCCGAAACGCCCACGAACGGCGAGTCGCCGCCAAAGTCTTCCGGCACGACCTGCTCGGCGACAAGCTCCGACTTCACGCGCTCGACGTTCGCCTCGGGCTTGTCCATCTTGTTCATCGCGACGACGATCGGCACGCCGGCGGCCTTCGCGTGCGAGATGGCTTCCTTGGTCTGCGGCATCACGCCGTCATCGGCCGCGACGACCAGAATCACGATGTCGGTCGCCTTGGCGCCGCGTGCCCGCATCGCCGTGAACGCGGCGTGGCCCGGGGTGTCGAGGAAGGTGATCATGCCGCCCGGCGTGTCGACGTGGTACGCGCCGATATGCTGGGTGATACCACCGGCCTCGCCGGCCGCCACGCGGGACGTGCGGATGAAGTCGAGCAACGACGTCTTGCCGTGGTCGACATGGCCCATCACGGTCACGACCGGTGCGCGCGGCAACGATTCGTGCGCCGCGTCGGCCTCGGTCTCTTCCTCGAGCAGAAATGCATCGGGGTCGTCGAGCTTGGCCGGCATCGCGGTGTGGCCCATCTCCTCGACGACGATCATCGCGGTCTCTTGATCGAGCTGCTGGTTGATGGTGACCATCTGGCCGAGCTTCATCAGCTGCTTGATCACCTCCGACGCCTTCACAGACATCTTGTGAGCCAGGTCGGCCACGCTGATGGTCTCCGGCACGTGCACTTCCTGCACCTGCGCCTCGGCCGTCGCCACGAAGGTGGACGGCGCTGAATCGTTGCGGTCGCCACGGCGTCCCGCGCGTGGTGCGCGCCACCCAGGGCGGTTGCCACCGCCGGCCGGCCCGCGCGCGCCCGGCTTCAAAGCGCGTTTCTTCGCCGCATCGTCGGCCCAGCTCGACGAGAGCTTCTCGGACTTGATCGACTTCTTGTCGCCCGGCTTGGCCACGGCGCCAGGCGCCGCGGCACCCGCCACGCCCACCTTTTTGTGGATCGTGCCCTTGATGGCTTCCTTGGCCGCATCGGTCGGCTTGACTTCTTCCGGCGGCTTGGCGACGAGCGTCTTCTTGGGCGCCGACATCATCGTGCGAATGGCGGCCGCCTCGTCTTCGGCCGCCTTGCGGCGCTTGGCCAGATCGGCAGCGCGCTGCTTCTCCTCGTTCTCGACGACCGCCGCCTTCACCATGCGCACGGTCGGCTTGGTGGGCTCGGCCGGGGTCGGGGCCGCATCGGGCACGGCCTCGCCGGCCTTCGCTTCGACGGCAGGCGCCGACGAAGCCGTGGCCAGCGCGGCAGCCGCCGCTTCACGCGCGCGGACCTCGTTCTCCTCGCGCTCCTGCTGCTCGCGCTTGGCTTGCGCCTCGCGTTGCTGGCGCTGCGCTTCGAGCTCTTCTTCCTGGCGACGCAGCTGTTCGGCCTGCGCGTGCGCTTCTTCCTCGCGGCGCTTCAGGTCGGCTTCCTGCGATTCGGCCAGCGCCGCGGCGTCCGCCGGCGCCACGTCGTCGCGCTTCACGAAAGTGCGTTTTTTTCGCACCTCGACCTGGATCGTGCGCGCTTTGCCGCTCGAGTCGGCCTGCTTGATTTCACTCGTCGACTTGCGCGTTAGCGTGATCTTCTTGCGCTCGGCGGGGTTCGCGGTGCCGTGCGACGAACGCAGGTGGTCGAGCAACTGAGCCTTGTCGCTCTCGGTCACCGAGTCATCGGTCGACGCCTTGCTGACGCCGGCCGACTGCAACTGCTCGAGCAGCGCCGCGGCCGAGCGGTTGAGCTCGGCGGCGAGCTGGGCGACAGTGGTCAAAGCCATGTGTGGATCCTTAAGCTCTTAGCTCAACTGGCCGAGCGCAGAAAGCGCTGCGTTTTCGGCGTGTTCATTCGCGCTTTCCGTGGCGACTTCGGCCGGTTCATCGGTGAACCAGTGTGCGCGCGCGCGCATGATCATGTCTTTCGCGGCGTCGTCGTCCATTGCCGTCATCTCGGTGAGCTCGTCGACGGCGAGGTCGGCGAGGTCGTCGCGGCTGTGCACGCCGCCGGTGTTCAATTTGGCGATCAGCTCCGCGGTCAGCCCGTCGATGTCGCGCAAGTCCTGCGAGACGCCGCTCGTGTTTTCCTCGTTCGCAATCTCCATCGTGAGCAGCGCATCCTTGGCTCGCGTGCGCAACTCGTTGACGGTGTCCTCGTCGAAGCTCTCGATCTCGAGCATCTCCTGCATCGGCACGTAAGCCACTTCCTCGAGACTCGCGAAACCTTCCGCGATAAGGATGTCGGCGACTTCGGCGTCGACGTCGAGCTTCTCGATAAAGAGCTTGCGAACGCTGTCGGACTCGACCGCCTGCTTCGCGCTCGACTCCTCGGCCGTCATGATGTTGATGCGCCAGCCGGTCATTTCGGAAGCGAGCCGCACGTTCTGCCCGCCACGGCCGATCGCGATCGCCAGGTTCTCCTCGTCGACCACCACGTCCATCGCATGGCGTTCTTCGTCGACGACGATCGACTGCACGTTCGCCGGGGCCAGCGCCCCGATCACGAATTGGGCCGGATCTTCCGACCACAAGACGATGTCGACGCGCTCGCCGGCAAGCTCGTTGGTGACCGCATTGACCCGGCTGCCACGCACCCCGACACAGGTGCCGATCGGGTCGACCCGCTTGTCGTGCGAGACCACGGCGATCTTCGCGCGCGACCCCGGATCGCGCGCGCACGACTTGATCTCGAGCAGCTTCTGTTCGATCTCCGGCACTTCCTGCGCGAAGAGCTCGATCATGAAACCCGGCGCGGAACGCGACAGGATGATCTGCGGGCCCCGAAGCGTCGGGTCGACCTCGGCGATGAACGCGCGCACGCGGTCCCCAGTGCGCAGGTTTTCCTTCGGGATCATTTCCGAACGGCGCAGGCGCCCTTCGATGCGACCCGATTCGACGATCACGTCGCCCTTGTCGAGACGCTTCACGGTGCCGACAAAGATCTTCTCGCCACGCGAGAGGAAGTCGGTCAACAGCTGTTCGCGCTCGGCATCACGCACCTTCTGCAAGATGACCTGCTTGGCGGCTTGCGCACCGATGCGGCCGATCGACACCGAATCGACCTGCTCCTCGATGTAGTCGTCGACCTCGATGTCGGGGATCTGCTCGACGGCTTCGAAATGCAGGATTTCGGAGTCGGGCAGCTGCAAGCCGGCCTCGTTCGGCACCACGTGCCAACGCCGGAAGGTTTCGTACTCGCCGGTGTCGCGGTCGACCGAGACGCGCATGTCGACCTCGCCGCCATGCAGCTTCTTCGAAGCCGACGCCAGCGCGGCTTCGACCGCGGCGAACACCACTTCGAGGTCGACGCTTTTCTCGCGCGAGATCGCGTCCACCAGCATCAACAATTCGCGATTCATTGCAATAAGCCTCCATCAGCCTGGGCGGGGTTCGGTGTCTGGCCATCGCGACTCCCAAGTGGCGCAGCGGCGCGACCTTTGAAATCGATAGCCGGAACGAGCCGCGCCTCGCGGACTTCTTCGATCGAAAAATCCAGTGCCTCGTCGACGGGAGCCGACTCGGGCTTGGTGATTTCTGCCGCCACCACCGTGCCGGGCATGAACCCCAGCGAACGCTTGGTGTCGGCCTTGGTGGTCTTTTTCGCCTTCGTGACCTTCGCGGGCTTCTGCATCGCATTCGTCGCAAGCATGAGGCGCCAGCCGTCGCCTGCCTTCCGCAACTCGCCGCGATAGCGCTTTCTGCCCCGAAACGGCAACTTCAGCGTGAGATCGACTTGCTCGCCGGCAAAGCGCGCATAGTCGCTCACGAGCTTCAGCGGCCGGTCTAGCCCCGGCGACGACACTTCGAGCCGTTCATAGGGCACGCCCTCGACCTCCAGCACGTGCTGCAACTGGCGCGTCACCTTCTCGCAATCGTCGACGGTGATCGCCTTCTCGGCGCCCGGCACGAAGGCGTGGTCGATGAACACGCGCAGCAGCCCACCGGCACTCTTTTCCACGTCGACCAGCTCGTAGCCGCAACCGGTCACGGTGGTTTCGATGACGTTGGAATTCATGGCGCGCGGCGCTGGCATGTCGATGGCGGTTTCGGCGACGAGTTGCACTGGAAGTGGATTGGGCAAAAAAAAGGGGCCGGAAAGACCGCCCCATGTGGCTGCCCGGGCTCGAAGCCCGGGCGCTTTCTCAAAAGAACGCAGCGAGAAAGCCACGAGGTCGACCTGGCTTCCAGCGAATCGATGATTGTAGCGTGCCGTTAAAGCCACGCAAGGCGCACGTGTGTCGGGGCCACTCACGCGTGCCAGAATCCGGCCCCCGATTCACTGACGGAGCGCCCATGGGCTTCTTGGCTGGCAAGCGTTTCCTCATCACCGGCGTGCTCTCGGACCGTTCGATCGCGCATGGCATCGCGAAGGCCTGCCGCCGCGAAGGCGCAGAGCTCGCGTTCAGCTACCAGGGTGAGCGCTTCAAGGACCGCGTGTCCAAGTTCGCATCCGAGTTCGATTCGAAGTTGGTCTTCGACTGCGACGTCGCCGTCGACGACGAGATCGACGCGATGTTCACCGACCTCGCGAAGATCTGGGACCGCTTCGACGGTTTCGTGCACTCGATCGGATTCGCGCCGAAGGAGGCGATCGCCGGCGACTTTCTCGAAGGCCTTTCGCGAGAGGCCTTTCGAATCGCGCACGACATCTCGAGCTACAGCTTCCCGGCGATGGCGAAAGCCGCCGAGTCGCACCTGCGCGAAGGCTCCGCGCTGCTCACATTGACCTATCTCGGCGCGATGCGCAGCGTCCCGAACTACAACACCATGGGTCTTGCGAAAGCGTCGCTCGAAGCATCCGTGCGCTACCTCGCCGCCGGGCTCGGTGCCAAGGGGGTGCGCGTCAACGGCATCTCGGCCGGGCCCATCAAGACGCTCGCGGCCTCCGGCATCAAGGGCTTCGGCAAGATCCTCGAGGTGGTCGAAGCGCATGCGCCGCTGAGACGCAACGTGACGACCGAAGACGTGGGCAACGTCGCCGCGTTCCTGCTCTCGGACCTGGCGGCCGGCGTGACCTCGGAGATCGTCTACGTCGACGGGGGCTTCAGCCACGCGATGGGCGGCATCAGCGAAACGTAGTCGCGTTCACTCCGAACGGCGCCGCGTTGCCGCAGACCAAGCCCGGTCAGCGGCGCTTCTTCACCAAGCCCGGCGCGCGGCTGGCCGGCACCTCGGTCTTCGCGACCGGCTCGATCTTGAGAGCCGCCTTCGCCGTCGTTCGTGGCCGCGCCGTCACCAACGGGCCTTCGCGGCCACCGACCGCCTTCTTCGGCACGGGTGGCGCCTTCACGTCCTTCGGCAACGAGGCCGAAGCGTTCGGCGAGACCGACGACGCATCTCGCTTCACGCAATCGACGTAGTACCGACCCCCTTCCACATTCATCCCCTCGACACCGTCGGTCACCGCGACGAGGCCGTGCACATCGGTGTCGAAGCCCGGGAACGCCGCGTTGAACGAGCGCGTGAACTTGAGGTAATCGACGATGCGGCGGTTGAAGGTTTCGCCGGGAATCAGCAAAGGAATGCCCGGCGGGTATGGCGTCAGCAGCGAGGTCGCGACACGGCCCTCCAGCTCGTCGATCTCGACCCGCTCGGTCTTGCCGTGCGCGATGCACGAGAACGCGTCGCTCGGCTTCATCACCGGCTGGATGTCGGAGAGGTACATCTCGGTCGTGAGGCGGGCGATGTCGTCCTTCGCGTACATCGCGTGCATGCTCTGCGACAGGTCCTTCAAGCCCATGCGCTCGTAGCGCGGGTACTGCGCACAGAACTCGGGCAGGATGCGCCACATCGGCTGGTTCTTGTCGAAGTCGTCCTTGAATTGCTGCAGCGCGGTGAGCAGCGTGTTCCAGCGCCCCTTGGTGATGCCGATCGTGAACATGATGAAGAAGGAGTAAAGCCCGGTCTTCTCGACCACCACGCCGTGCTCGACCAGGAACTTCGTCACCACCGCGGCCGGAATGCCGGTCGGCGCAAACTTGCCCGAGACGTCGAGGCCCGGCGTGATCAGCGTGCACTTGATCGGGTCGAGCAGATTGAAACCTTCGGCGAGGTTGCCGAAGCCATGCCACTTGGCGTTGGCCTTCAGGATCCACGACGCGCTCGTGCCAATGCCTTCGTCGGCGAGTTTCTCCGGCCCCCAGACCTTGAACCACCAGTCCTTGCCGTACTCGTCGTCGACCTTGCGCATCGCACGTCGGAAATCGAGCGATTCGGAGATGCTCTCCTCGACGAGCGCGCGGCCGGCCGGGGCTTCCATCATGGCCGCCGACACATCGCACGACGCGATGATCGCGTACTGCGGGCTGGTCGAGCTGTGCATGAGGTAGGCCTCGTTGAAGAGGTGGCGATCGAGCTTCCGGTTCTCTGAATCCTGCACCAGCACCTGCGAGGCCTGGCTGATGCCGGCAAGCAGCTTGTGCGTCGACTGCGTCGCGAACACGAGCTGGTTCTTCGGGCGCTTCCGGTTCCTGCCCATCGCGTGGAAGCTGCCGTAGAACCGGTGGAAGGCCGCATGCGGCAACCAGGCCTCGTCGAAGTGCATCGTGTCGATGTAGCCGTCGAGCGCGTGCTTGATGGTCTCGGTGTTGTAGAGCACGCCGTCGTAGGTGCTCTGCGTGAGCGTCAGTATGCGTGGCTTCACCTTGCTGACGTTGACGCCCTTCAACAACGGGTTCGCCGCGATCTTCTTTTCGATGGCTTCGCGCGTGAACTCGCTTTGCGCGATCGGCCCGATGATCCCGTAGTGGTTGCGCGTCGGCCGCATGAATACCGGCACCGCGCCGGTCATGATGATCGCGTGCAGGATCGACTTGTGGCAGTTCCGGTCGACGACCACGACGTCTCCGGGCGCCACGGTGTGGTGCCACACCATCTTGTTCGAGGTCGAGGTGCCGTTGGTGACGAAGAAGCAGTGGTCGGCATTGAAGATGCGCGCCGCGTTCTTCTCGCTTTGGGCCACCGGCCCCGTGTGATCGAGCAGCTGGCCGAGCTCCTCGACGGCGTTGCACACGTCGGCACGCAACATGTTCTCGCCGAAGAACTGGTGGAACATGCGGCCGACCGGGCTCTTCAGGAACGCGACGCCGCCCGAGTGCCCCGGGCAATGCCAGGAGTACGAACCGTCCTGCGCGTAATCGACCAACGCCTTGAAGAACGGCGGCGCGACGCCGTCGAGGTAGGCCTTCGCCTCGCGGATGATGTGCCGCGCGACGAACTCCGGCGTGTCCTCGAACATGTGGATGAAGCCGTGCAGCTCGCGCAGGATGTCGTTGGGCAAATGCTGCGACGTGCGCGTCTCTCCATATAGATAGATCGGCACCTCCGAGTTCTTGAAGCGCACCTCTTCAATGAACTTGCGCAGGTTGAGCACGGCGGGATCGAGCTCGGGGCCTGGCGTGAACTCCTCGTCGTCGATGGACAGGATGAACGCGCTGGCACGGCTTTGCTGCTGCGCGAACTGGCTCAGGTCACCGTAGCTCGTCGCGCCCAGGATCTCGAAGCCCTCCTTCTCGATCGCCGACGCGAGTGCGCGGATGCCGAGGCCCGAGGTGTTCTCGGAGCGAAAGTCCTCGTCGATGATGACGATCGGAAACTGGAAACGCAGCATGGAAGTGGTCTCGGGCGGGGAACGGGCAGAGCGGGGGCAACGCGAGAAGCAGATCGATGACGCTGTGAACGAGCGCCATCGATGTTTGCGCGAGCGCGAGTGTAGGCCGCGCGCCCTACACTCGCCGCAGGCATCTGCAAGGGGATCTTATGAACATGGCGAACCCGGCGTTCTGGTGGGTCGCGGCGGGTGTCGTCGTGATTGCCGAACTGGCCACCGGCACCTTCTACCTGTTGATGATCGCGGCCGGCCTCGTCGCAGCGGCGATCTCGTCGCACCTCGGGGTGGGCTCGGCGATGCAGATCATCGTCGGCGCCGTCGTCGGCGTGGTCGCCACCGTCGGCTGGCACAGTTACCGAACCCGGCGCCCGGGCGCGATCGATGCGCCGCCGACGCGCGAGAACCGCGATGTCAACCTCGACATCGGTGAACGCGTGAAGGTTCAGGCGTGGGGCGACGACCGCACCACACGCGTCATCTATCGCGGTTCGGCCTGGACTGCACGACTCGCGCCGGGCGCGTCGGCGCTGGCAGGTGAACACGTCGTGAGCGCCGTCGAAGGCAACTGGCTCGTCCTGACGCCGGCCCTTCCGGTCTGACGTCGCGACGCCACTTCTCCTTTCTGCCCGGGCATCAACGAAAGACTTCCATGGATATCGCCATCGTCATCGCGGTCATCGCCGCCGTCTTCATCTTCCAGACCTTCAAGATCGTGCCGCAGCAGAACGCCTGGGTTGTCGAGCGGCTCGGCAAGTATGACCGCACGCTCGCACCTGGCCTCGCCTTCGTCGTGCCGTTCATCGAACGCGTGGCCTACAAGCACTCGCTGAAGGAAGTGCCGCTCGATGTGCCCAGCCAGGTCTGCATCACGAAGGACAACACGCAGCTGCAGGTCGACGGGATCATCTATTTCCAGGTCACCGACCCGATGCGCGCGAGCTACGGTTCGAGCAATTACATCTTCGCGATCACGCAGCTCGCGCAAACACTGCTGCGATCGGTGATCGGCAAGATGGAACTCGACAAGACTTTCGAGGAACGCGATCACATCAACCTCGCGGTGGTGGCGTCGCTGGACGAAGCGGCGAGCAACTGGGGCGTGAAGGTGCTGCGCTACGAGATCAAGGACCTGACGCCGCCCGCTGCCATCCTGCATTCGATGCAGGCGCAGATCACCGCCGAGCGCGAGAAGCGCGCGCTGATCGCGGCCTCGGAGGGCCGCAAGCAGGAGCAGATCAACATCGCGACCGGCGAGCGAGAGGCGTTCATCGCGCGCTCGGAAGGGCAGCGCCAGGCGGAGATCAACAAGGCGCAGGGCGAAGCGGCGGCCATCGTCGCGGTGGCCGAGGCGACGGCCGATGCGATCCGCAAGGTCGCCGAAGCGATCCGTTCGCCCGGCGGCGAGCAGGCGGTGCAGTTAAAGGTGGCGGAAAAGGCGGTCGATGCCTACGCGCAACTCGCGCAGAAGAACAACACGATGATCGTGCCGGGCAACATGACCGAAGTCTCCGCGCTCGTCGGCACCGCGATGGCGTTGATGAACAACCGGGGCGTCAAGCCCACTTGAACGGGTGCGCGGCATTCACCGCGATCGTTGGCACAGCGAGCGGCAGCGCGTGACGCTCGGCTAAGATCGCGACCCACCGGAGAGGTGGATGAGCGGTTTAAGTCGCACGCCTGGAAAGCGTGTGGGGGCTAATAACCCCCCGCGGGTTCGAATCCCGCCCTCTCCGCCAGAGCGTCCGTTCGCTCATCCGGTGCCGAAGGTTCGGATTCTTGAAGCGCGCCGCCGCGCCGCTCTCTCCCCTGTCGATGTGGCCGTCACCGCCTCGCCCCGCCCCCGGATGGCGCCGATCGACGCGCACCGGCTGGCGCGCCGATCGTTCCGATGATCGGGCACGGCAGCGCGGCGTCGGTGTGCTCGCAACGGATCAGCAGCGTTTTCAAGACGCGCTGCATCCGTTTCAAGTCGACCAATTTCGCATCGATCTGCGCGAGACGGTTGGCGGCGACTCTTCGGATCGAGCGACGGTTCGTTCCATCCTGGAGCAGCAGCAGTTCCCGTATCTCCTCCAGCGAGAAGCCAAGCTCCTGAGCGCCCTTGATGAAGCCGATTCGGTCCACCAGCTGCGCCGGGTAGTACCGAAAGGCCCCGGTGCTCGGCGGCACCGGCATGAGCTTTCGCTCCTGGTAGTAGCGGATGGTCTCGACACCGACGTTGGCGGCACGGGCGAGCCGTCCGATCGTCAGTGATTCGGGGGCAGGCGATGACCTCACAGCGAGAATGTCCTTGACTCTGGGGTTGGGAACGGAGTCTAAGCTTTCTGCTCAGCGGTGGTCTGCCGCTTGGAGAAGCTCATGGAAAAGACGAATGAATCGCCGGTCCCCGGCTTCGAGAACACGAGCGCCGCATCTTGCTGCGCCTCGCGCGCCAAGCCGCCCGAGGGCGCGGTGACGCCGCGGGCGAACAGCTGCGGATGCGCGCCACGCTCGCCGGCGGCTGCGTCCGGGTCCGCGGCGATCGGCGGCTGCTGCTCGACGGTCACCGGCCCCGAGCCGAAGACCGACGTCGAGTTGAAGGATCCGGTGTGCGGCATGACAGTCACCGCCGCATCGCCTCATCGGCAGGAACACGACGGAAAGCCCGTGTACTTCTGCAGTGCCGGCTGCAAGACGAAATTCGCTGCCGATCCTGCCCGATACCTGTCGGCGGCAGCGGCCGACCCGACCGCGTCACCCATCGCCGAGCCGGCGGAAATCGGCGCCGTGTACACATGCCCCATGCATCCGCAGATACGACGCGACCAGCCGGGGGCCTGTCCGATCTGCGGCATGGCGCTCGAGCCCGAGATGCCCAGCCTCGACGACACCGAGAATCCGGAACTGGTCGACTTCCGGCGGCGTTTCTGGTGGACGCTGCCACTGACTATCCTGGTCGCCACGCTCGCGATGCTGGGCTCGCGCCTCCACCTGTTCGACATGGCGACCGAGAGCTGGGTCGAACTGGTGCTGTCGGCACCGGTCGTTCTCTGGGCCGGCTGGCCGTTCTTTGCGCGTGGCCTCCAGTCGATCGTCAATCGCAGTCCCAACATGTGGACGCTGATCGGCCTCGGCACATCCGCGGCCTTTCTCTACAGCGTGGTCGCCACGGTCGCGCCGGGCGTGTTTCCCGCGTCGTTCGTGTCGATGGGTCGTGTCTCGGTCTACTTCGAGGCGGCCGCCGTGATCGTTTCGCTGACGCTGCTCGGCCAGTTGCTCGAACTCAGGGCGCGCTCGCAGACCTCGGCGGCGATCAAGTCACTGCTCGGCCTGGCGCCGAAAACCGCGCGACGCATCGACGCCGACGGCACCGAGGAAGACGTGCCGCTCACCCATGTGCACGTGGGGGACTCGCTGCGTGTGCGCCCGGGCGAGCGGGTGCCGGTCGATGGCGCCGTCGTCGAAGGCGGCAGCGCGGTCGATGAATCGATGCTGACCGGCGAGCCGATGCCGATCTCCAAGCGGGTCGGCGACAAGCTGATCGGCGCCACGATGAACACCACCGGCTCGCTGGTCATGCGCGCGGAAAGCGTCGGCTCGAAGACGGTGCTCGCGCAGATCGTGCAGATGGTGAGCCAGGCGCAGCGCAGCCGCGCGCCGATGCAACGGATGGCCGACCGATTCGCAGGCTATTTCGTGGTTACCGTGATTGCCACCGCCATCCTCAGCTTCCTGGCCTGGGGGCTCCTGGGTCCGCAGCCGAGTTGGGTCTACGGCCTCATCAATGCGGTGGCTGTGCTCATCATCGCCTGTCCGTGCGCGCTCGGCCTGGCGACACCGATGTCGATCATGGTGGCCACCGGCAAGGCGGCGACGCAAGGCATCCTGTTTCGCGACGCGGCGGCGATCGAGAACTTGCGCAAGGTCGATACGTTGATCGTCGACAAGACCGGCACCCTGACCGAAGGCAAGCCCGCGTTCGACCGTGTCGTGGCCATGGCCGGTCATGCCGACGACGAGTTGCTTCGGCTGGCCGCGAGCATCGACCAAGGGAGCGAGCATCCGCTGGCGGCGGCGATCGTGCGCGCCGCGAACGCGCGCGGTTTGAAGCTCGACAAGCCGGACGGCTTCGAGTCCGTGACCGGCATGGGCGTGCGCGGCAGGTTGGCGGGCAAGACGATCGCGCTCGGCAACGAGTCCCTCATGACAGAAGTCGGTGTCTCGTTCGACGCGCTGGCGCCTCGGGCCGAAGCGTTGCGCGAGCAAGGCGCGAGCGTGATGCACCTGGCGGTCGACGGGCAACTGGCGGGTCTTGTCGTGGTGTCCGATCCGATCAAGTCGACCACCGCCGAGGCGCTCGCCGGCCTGAAGGCGCTCGGCATCCGCACGGTGATGGCGACCGGCGATTCCGTCACCACCGCAACGGCCATCGGCAAGACACTGGGCATCGACGAGGTGCACGGCGAGGTCAAGCCGGCGGACAAGCTCGCGCTCGTCACGCGCGTGCAACGCGAAGGCCGGATTGTGGCGATGGCAGGCGACGGCATCAACGACGCACCGGCGCTAGCCAAGGCCGATGTGGGCGTCGCGATGGGCACGGGCACCGACGTGGCGATGAACAGCGCCCAGGTGACGCTGGTCAAGGGCGACCTTCGCGGCATCGCCCAGGCACGGCGCATCTCCGAGGAGACGATCGCCAACATGAAGCAGAACCTCGGCTTCGCATTCGTCTACAACTCGCTCGGCATTCCTCTGGCGGCCGGCGTTCTGTACCCGCTGACAGGCTGGCTGTTGTCGCCGATGATCGCGGCACTGGCGATGAGTCTGAGCTCGGCGTCCGTCATCACCAACGCGCTGAGGCTGAGAGCCAGGCATGCCTCGTGAAGAAGCGCCTCCCCGAGCATCCCGCTTGCGAGGCCGGCATACGATGTCGACTTTCATGAGCAGGTGAATCTTCCCCCCAGCAGCGCGGTTGCGCGGCCAGGACGCCAGCGACGACGGGGCAGCGACCGGCGCTCCCGACCAAAGGACCCAAGTGCCACACTGGAAATCGCTCGCGCCGACGGTGCTCGCCTCTTTCATGGCCTCGATGGTGGAGTTCGTCGAGGCCTTGACCATCGTACTGGCCGTCGGTGTCGTTCGCGGCTGGCGTTCGGCGCTGCTCGGCACCGCGGCGGCACTGGCGGTGCTTGTCGCGCTGGTCGGGCTTCTCGGTCCGTCGCTCGCTCGAATTCCCCTGCCGCTCGTGCAAGGGGTGGTGGGTACCTTGCTGCTGATGTTCGGCCTGCGCTGGCTTCGAAAGGCGGTGATGCGCTCTGCCGGTGTCCTGGCTCTGCACGACGAAGAGCAGGCGTTCGAGGACGAGACCGAATCGCTTCGCCGGGCCGAGCGAGCCACCGGCCGCACGCTGGACAAGATAGCGTTCGGGACCTCTTTCAAGATCGTGATGCTCGAGGGCGTCGAGGTGGTGTTCATCGTGATCGCGATCGGCGCCGGTGGTCCGCTTATCCTCCCCGCATCGATCGGCGCCGGACTGGCACTTCTTGTCGTGGCGGCTCTGGGCCTGCTCTTGCACCGTCCGCTGTCGAAAATTCCTGAGAACACGCTCAAATTTGCGGTCGGGGTGCTGCTCGCGGCCTTTGGCAGTTTCTGGGTCGGGGAAGGCATCGGTCTCACCTGGCCCGGTGACGATTGGGCCCTCGTCGGATTGATCGCCTTGTTTCTGACGGTCTCGACCCTGCTTGTCCCGCTATGCCGTCGATTGCATTCACCCCGCCACCGACGATCCGAGACGAAATCCGCACGCACCCCTCGGGTCGGATACGGCGCCCTGGGCGTGATCGTGCGCGAACTGTGGTCGCTCTTCGTCGACGATGCTTGGCTGGCCGCAGGGGTCGTTCTCTGCGTCGCCGTGGCCTGGGCAAGCCGCGCCGACGCGGGGATCTCTACCGTGTGGGTCTGCGTCGTCTTTGCCGGCGGCGTCAACGCCGTTCTCGGACTCAGCATCGCTCGCCGGGCCCGGGCCTAGCGCCCGGCCGATGCGAAACGGACGCTCGCGCGACCCTCAGCCGAAACTCACGTAGCGCTTCAGGATCAGGCAGCCGGTGCTGCCGAGCGGCGACAGCATGGCCGTCTCGGCCGGGCTGTCGGGGCGCTCGTAAAGCGGCACACCGGAGATCTCCTGCAGGAACTTCCATTCTTTGAACGCCGACTCGCGCAAGGCAGTGCAGCCCGATTCGAGCACCGGCAACACCTGGGTCATCACCAGATCGCACTTGCCGAGCGCGTTCTTGATGCCGGAGAACGCGACGATCTGCGTGCCGTCGGAAAATTTCTGAATCGTGGTGGTGTCGAACACATGCGAGTCGGGATCGACCTTGGCCCACACACCGAGGTGGCTGTACTGGGCGTCGTTGGTGTTGACGCGCTTGACCAGCGCGTCGAGAGACGCCGCGCATGACGTGAAACCCTTTTCGATCCCTTGCTTCACCGCGCGCGATGCATCCTGCGCGTGCACCGGAGCAGGCGAGACGACGAGGGCGGCCGCAGCTAGACAGGCGATCAACCTCATGGCATTCCTCGACGGCTGGATGATGAAAGGCGCGCTGGACGACAGCGGTCGAAAGTGTATTCGGGCTCGGTACCTGACCCACGAAAAAGGCGCCCTCGGGCGCCTTTTTCGAACCCTGCGCAACGGTCGATGCCGTTGCCTCGTGCGGTCAATGAACGACCGAGATCAGATCCTTCTCACCGCCCTTGTAGGTGTAGAGCGTCAACGCGCCGTTCTTGATGTCGCCCTTCTCGTCGAACGAGATGACACCGGTCACGCCCTTATAGCCTTCGGTCTTCGCGAGCACCGGCAGGTACTTGGCAGGCTCGGCCGAACCGGCCTTCACCATCGCCGCGACCATCACGTTGACGGCGTCGTACACATACGGCGCGTAGATCTGCACGTCCGCGTTGAACTTGGCCTTGAAGCGCGCCTTGAACTGATCCATGCCGGCCTGCTGCGACGCGTCGACACCGCCCGCTTCGGCGCACACGACCTGGCCATCGCCCATCGACCCGGCAGCCAGCTTGGGCAACTCGGTCGAGCAGATGCCGTCTCCGCCCATGTACTTGGCGCTGATGCCGAGTTGCTTCATCTGGCGCAGCATTGGGCCAGCAACGCTGTCCATGCCGCCAAAGAACACCACGTCGGGCTTCTTCGATTTGATGGCTGTGAGGATGGCCGTAAAGTCTGTCGCCTTGTCGTTCGTGTACTGGGTATCCGCGATCGACGCGCCGGCGCCCTTGGCGGCTTTCGTGAATTCTTCGGCCACACCCTGGCCGTAAGCCGAACGGTCGTCGATGACGGCAATGTTCTTTCCTTTCAGCTGCGCCACCGAATACTTCCCAAGCACGGTGCCAAGCTGCACGTCGTCGGCCACCACTCGAAACGTGGTTTTGAAACCTTGGCGCGTGAATTTCGGATTGGTCGACGACGGCGAGATCTGCGGGATGCCGGCATCGCTGTAAACCTTCGACGCCGGGATCGAGGTGCCCGAATTGAGGTGGCCGACCACGCCATTCACCTTCGCATCGACCAGCTTGTTCGCGACGGCCGTGCCTTGCTTCGGGTCGGCCGCATCGTCTTCGGCCATCAATTCGAACTTGACCTTCTTGCCGCCGATCGTCACGCCCTTGGCGTTCAGATCGTCGATCGCCATGCGGGCGCCGTTCTCATTGTCCTTGCCGAGGTGGGCCTGGCCGCCGCTGGTGGGCGCGACGTGACCGATCTTCACGACCATGTCCTGGGCCTGGGCGGCGCCCGCGAACATGATGGCCACAACGGCGCCGATGACGTTCAATTTGATCTGCATGGGAGTCCTTGACGAAAGAAAGAAGGCTTCGAACGGGGATGCGACGCGATCCATGCGCGTGGCCTCGAGGCCCGAAGCGCGTGACGATACCTGAAAAGAATCACGCTTCGGCGGTGCCCGATGGTCTCGATCACGAGCGGTCGGCTTGCGCGGGCCGAAGCGTGCCAGCCGCGCGACGCGCATCGCTTCGGGGGCAAAGCCTCGGCCCTCTCACTTCCGTGGCGGGCGATTCATCTCTTTCGCGACTGCGCGCGTCACCACGTCGCGCAAAGTTGCGGTGAGCTGATTGCGCACGTCGCGCACCAGCGCATCCGTCGCGCGGGTGAGGATGGGCGCGAGCGCTTCCTTGAGGCGCACATCAAGCATCAGGTCGATTTGGCGCTGCAGATCGCCGATCACTCGCTTGGCGAGTTCCTCTTCGGTCGGCCCGGGGACCGCGGTCGGCGCCAGCGCGGGCGCCTCCGCGGGTAGCGCCGCCGCCGGTGCACGCGACACCCCCGTCGGCACGTTCGTCGCGGCGGCGCTCGTCGCGGCTGCAGGCGCCGCGGACATCGCACGGCTCTTGTCGCCAGCAGGCCAGGACACGACCTCGGTCAAGGTCGGAACAGTGCCCGGCGGTGTCGGCCGCGAAGTGCTCACGCCGCCACCTCGTGGCGCGCGATCGGGTAGCCGCGGTTGGCGTAGTGCTTCCAGCGCTCGCGCGCGAAGCCCCGATCATCGGCGTCCGCCGACACCACCTCGACCATGCGCTGGAAGCTGCCGAAGCCGATCGGCGCGGCGTCGCCGAGATTGATCAACGTGTCGTGATACGCGGCGGCAGTCGGGTCGGCTGCGAGCCAGACCGTCGACGCGTGCAGGCGTGAGGGCACCGCCTGCGATCGCTCGAGCCAGCCATGGGCGACGAACTCGTGCGCATCGAAGGCCCACAGCTCGCGGTCGAACGCCTCGAGCGTGGCGAGCGGTGCGGTCACCACCACCGAGCGACCCTGCCGCACCGTCTTTCGCACCACGCGACACGCGTACGCCGAACGGTCGCTAACGTTGAAATGGAAGCTGATCTCGGTCATGACGGAAGGCCGATGCCGATGCTCGGGGACATCATCACGCGGCGATCACGCACGCCATCAGCGCGCCGCGTAGCTCAGCACGAAATGGGTGAGCAGGCCGACGGGCCGACCTGTCGCGCCCTTGGCCGCGCCCGATTTCCAGGCGGTGCCTGCGATGTCGAGGTGTGCCCACGGATACTTGGCGGTGAAGCGGCGCAGGAACATCGCCGCGGTGATCGCACCGCCGGCACGACCGCCGACGTTGCCCATGTCGGCGAAGTTACTCTTCAGCGCATCGTCGTATTCCTCGTCGAGCGGCATGCGCCAGCACGGGTCGAGTGCGACGCGACTCGCGGCGAGCATCGTTTCGGCGATCGCGTCGTCGGCGCAGAACAGGCCGGAATGGTGATGGCCAAGCGCGATCACGCAGGCGCCGGTCAGCGTCGCGACGTCGACCACCACCGAAGGCTTGAAGCGCTCGGCATACGTCAGCGCGTCGCACAGGATCAGGCGGCCTTCGGCGTCGGTGTTCAGCACCTCGATGGTCTGGCCGGACATGCTCGTGACGACATCGCCCGGCTTCACCGCGCGGCCGTCGGGCATGTTCTCGCAGGTCGGAACGAGCACCACGAGGTTGAGCTTCGGTTTCAGTTCGGCCACCGCGCGCAGCGCGCCCAGCACGCTGGCGGCGCCACCCATGTCGAATTTCATTTCGTCCATGTCGGGTGCCGGCTTGATCGATATGCCGCCGGTGTCAAACGTGATGCCCTTGCCGACCAGCACGATCGGCGGCTGCGATTTCGCCGCGCCCTCGTAGCGCGCGACGACTAAGCGCGGCGGTTCCGCCGAGCCCTGGCTCACCGCGAGGAACGAACCCATGCCGAGCTTCTCGATCGCCTTCTTGTCGAGCACCTCGACGGCGAGGTCGAAATCCTTGCCGAGCTTTCTGGCTTGCGAAGCGAGGTAGGTGGGCGTGCAGTAGTTGCCCGGCCGGTTCGCGAGCTCGCGGGCCACCGCGACGCCTGCCGCGATCGCCGTCCCACGCTTCATGCCCGACTGCACCGCCTTCGCTTCGGTGCGCGAGCAGAGCAAGGTCGCTGTCTTCAACGGCGAGGCGGCCGGCGCGCTCGGCTTCGTGTGCCGGTACACGTAGTGGCCTTCATTGACCGCCGCGACCATCGCTTCGGCATGCGCATCGGTGAGCGCACCGCTGCCCGCCCACGCCACGCCGACATTCGCGGCCGCCGTGTTCTTCAACGCCGTGAAGCCGTGCGACACCGCTGCCTTGAACGCTTTCGGCGACGCGTCGGCCGCCACCGAAAACACCACGCGCGCGGAAGCCAGGTCGGCCGGCCGATGCACGAAAAGAGTCTTGCCTTTCTTCAGCACCAGATCGCCTTGCGCAACTGCCTCGGCCATCAAGCCCGCCAACGAGGGTGCCATCGCCACATCGGAAACGGAATTGGTCACGACAATAACCAAGCTGTCGAAGGGCTGTCCGGCAAGAGTGCCCGGCGTAGAAATCTGGTGGCGAAAGTCCATAATCGGAAGCCCATTCAAACAGCCTTCGATGTTATTCGATTCCACTTTGCGCCGAGACCTCGCGCGCAATTTCGGCGCCACGCTGGTGATCATCCTGACCATCGTGCTCACCGTGATGTTCATCCGCACACTCGGACAAGCCGCGCTCGGTGAGGTCGCGGTGGAAGACGTCGCATTGCTGCTCGGATACATCGCGCTCGGTCACCTGCCGACGATGCTTGCGCTCTCGATCTTCGTCGCCGTGGTGGCCACGCTCGGCCGCATGTACCGAAGCAGCGAGATGACGATCTGGTTCGCGAGCGGCCTGTCGCTGATGCGCTTCATCACGCCGGTGCTGCAGACGACCTGGCCCGTGCTGCTGTTGGTGGGCGCGCTCGCGCTCTACGTGTGGCCGTGGCAGAACCAGCATGCAGCCGAGCTGAAAGGCAGATTCGAGCGTCGATCCGATCTCTCGCGCGTGGCGCCGGGCCAGTTCCAGACCTCGGCCGATGGCCAGCGCGTGTTCTTCTACGAAGGCGCCGCCGAAGACGGCACGTCGGGTCGGCACGTGTTCGTGATGTCGTCGCACGGCGCGATCGAAGACGTGACCACCGCGCGCAGCGGCAAGCTCGAGAACCAGGACGACGGCCGCTACCTGGTGCTGTCGCAAGGCCAGCGCAACGAGCAGAACACCACGAGCGGAGACAAGACGCTGGCACGCTTCGAAAGCTATCGCGCCCAGGCCGGCGAACGCCTGTTTGCAGTGCCCTCGGAAACCCCCGCGCGGGCGAAGCGCTCGATCGAGCTGGCGCGCGAACCCACGCCACGCAACCTCGGCGAGCTCGCGTGGCGCCTCGGCCTGCTCTTCGGCGCCGCCAACCTAACCCTGCTCGGCATCGGCATGTCGGCCGCCAACCCGCGCCACGCCAGCAACTGGAACCTGCTTTTCGCCGTCCTCACGTTCTTCGTCTACTACAACCTCATCAACCTGACGCAGGCGTGGGTCGCCTCCGGCAAGGTCTCGTTCTCGAGTGCGCTCGTCGTCGCGCACGGCGGCGCGTTCGTGCTCGCCCTCGCTTTGCTGTGGTGGCGTGAACATTCGAATGGACGGCTGGGTCGCTACGCGCCGTCGCAGGTGGTGCCGCCGGTCGTCTACACGTCCGAGGCGAACACGCCCGCCGCTGCGTGAGGACGGTCCGGCGTCTCTTCTTTCGCGACATCGCATCGGCGGTGGCGTTCGTCACGGCGGCCTTCCTCGCGCTGTTCTATTTCATCGATTTCGTCGACGAGCTCGGCGGTGCGGGCTCGCGACCGTTCACATTGCCGACGTCGGCGCTGTACGCGCTGCTGCGTCTGCCTGGCCACGTCTACGAGCTCGCGCCGATCGCGGTGCTGATCGGCGCGATCTATGCACTCTCGCGCCTCGCGCACACCTCGCAGTACACGATCCTGCGCACCGGCGGTCTCGGGCCCGCGCGGGCGCTCGGCCTCCTGATGGGCATGGGCCTGCTGTTCGGCCTCGCGACCTTCGTGATCGGCGATTACCTGACACCGCCGAGCGAACGCCTCGCGAGCGACCTGCGCGCGCTGCGTTCCGGCTCGCTCGCGCTCGGCCGCTCCGGCGCATGGCTCAAGGAGCGGGCCACGACCGCCGACGGTGAACGCAGCTACTCGATCAACATCATCTCGGCCGATGCCGACGCGCGGCTGCTCGGCGTGCGCATCTTCGAGTTCGATGCCGATGGACGGCTGCTGCGCCGCCTCTCGGCCGAAAAGGCGACCGTCGGCGACGACGGCGTGTGGGCGCTCGAGCAGGTCGACATCACGCGGTGGGCCGACGCGATTTCGCTCGGCAGCGTGAGCCACGAGCAGAGGGCCGCGTTGCAGTGGAAGAGCACACTGACGGCGCAGGTGGTGGCATCAGCGGTGCTGCCGGTCACGACGATGTCGACAGTCGACCTCTACCGCTACATCGGACACCTGGCGCACAACGACCAGGCCGCTCAGGAGCAGCAAATCCTCTTCTGGCGGCGCGCGCTCTACCCGTTCGCGTGCCTGGTGATGATGGGCCTCTCGTTGCCTTTCGCCTATTTGCAAGCGCGTGCCGGTGGCGTGAGCCTGAAGGTTTTTACCGGCATCATGCTGGGCATCAGCTTCCTGCTTCTCAACAACGTGTTCCGCTACGTCGGCGTGCTCGGCAACTGGACCCCGTGGGTGGTCGCTGCTACACCGAGCGCGTTGTACCTGTTCCTGTCGATGCTCGCGTTCATCTGGCTGGTGCGCTACCGATGACTTCGAACGGCCCACGCGGCCTGCTGCTCTTCGCCCACGGCGCACGCGACCCGCGCTGGGCCGCGCCGTTCGAAGCCGTGGCCTCGGGCGTTCGCGACGGCGATCGCGCGCGCATGGTCGAGCTCGCGTTCCTCGAATTCATGTCGCCCGATTTCACGACCGCGGCGACGCGCCTGGCCGCGCGCTGCGCCACCGTCGATGTGGTGCCTCTCTTCCTCGGCGCCGGCGGCCACGTGCGCAAGGACCTGCCGGCGCTCGTTGCGGCCATGCAGGCCACCCACCCGGCGGTGCAATGGCGGCTGCACCCGCCGATCGGTGAACAGGCCGAGGTGATCGCCGCCATCGCGGCAGCGACGCTCGCGCTCGGCGACGCCGGCGCGGCGATCGGTGCCGACGATGAATAATCGACCGGCCAATCTCCTCAAGCATCCCCCTGCCCCAGCCCTTGCCCGATGAACCTTCACCAGTTCCGGTTCGTCCAGGAGGCGGTGCGCCGCGATCTCAACCTCACCGAGACCGCGAAGGCGCTCTTCACGTCGCAGCCCGGCGTCTCGAAGGCGATCCTCGAACTCGAGGGCGAGCTCGGCGTCGACATCTTCGCCCGCCACGGCAAGCGGCTGCGTCGCGTCACCGAGCCGGGCCGCGAAGTGTTGAAGGCGATCGAAGTGATCATGCGTGAGGTCAACAACCTGAAGCGCATCGGCGAAGAGTTCTCGAAGCAGGACGTCGGCACGCTCTCGATCGCCACCACCCACAGCCAGGCCCGCTACTTCCTGCCGGGCCCCGTCTCGCAACTGCGCAAGCGCTTCCCGAAGGTCAACATCAGCCTCCATCAGGGCACGCCCGATCAGGTCGGCCGCATGGTCAGCGAAGAGATCGCCGATGTCGGCCTGGCGACCGAATCGCTCGGTGGCTTCGAAGACCTCATCACCTTGCCGTGTTACGAATGGCAGCACGTGGTGGTGGTGCCGGCCGGCCACCGTTTGGCCAGCGCCGACGTGCTCACGCTCGAAGACCTCGCAGAAGAGCCTCTCATCTCCTACCACCCCACGTTTTCGGGCCGCACGCGCGTCGACCAGGCGTTCGCGCAACGCAAGCTGAAGCCGAACATCGTGCTCGAAGCGATCGACGCCGACGTGATCAAGACGTATGTAAAGCTCGGCCTCGGCGTCGGCATCGTCGCGGAGATCGCGATGCGTGACGAACCGGCGGCCAACGAACTGGTCGCGCGACCGGCCGGCCACCTGTTCGGCCAGCTGGTCGCGAAGGTCGCCTTCAAGCGCGGCGCGTATCTGCGCAACTTCGTCTATCTGTTCGCCGAGATGATGTCCGACCGCTTGAGTCGCACGCTCGTCACGCGGGCGATGAACGGCGAGCCGCACGAGTACCAGTTGTGAGACCCGCATGAGCCGCGCCCGATGACCGAACGCACGCCCGCCGTCCAGAGCCGTCTGCCGAAGGTCGGCACCACCGTCTTCACCGTCATGTCGGCACTCGCGCAGCAGCATGGCGCAGTCAATCTCGGCCAGGGCTTTCCGGATTTCGCATGCGACCCGAGCCTGGTCGACGCGGTGAGCGATGCAATGCGGCGCGGCTTCAACCAATACCCGCCGATGGCGGGCATCGCCGAGTTGCGCGACGCGGTGGGCCAGAAGATCGAATCGCTCTATGGCCACGCCTATGACCCCGACACCGAGATCACGATCACGGCCGGCGCGACGCAGGCCATCCTCACCGCGGTGCTCGCGCTCGTTCATGCCGGCGACGAAGTGATCGTGCTCGACCCCGCCTACGACAGCTACGAGCCGAACATCGTGCTCGCCGGCGCGACACCCGTGCACGTGCCGCTCGACCCGGTCACCTTCGCGCCCGACTTCGGCAAGATCGCCGCGGCGCTCGGGCCGCGCACGCGCGCCATCGTCATCAACTCGCCGCACAACCCGAGCGCGACGGTCTGGTCCGATGCCGACATGCAGCGCCTTGCCGAACTGCTGCTGCCGACCGACGTCATCGTGATCAGCGACGAGGTCTACGAACATATGGTGTTCGACGGCAAGCGCCATCAAAGCGTCGCGCGCACGCCCGAACTCGCGGCCCGCAGCGTGCTCGTCTCGAGCTTCGGCAAGACCTACCACGTGACGGGCTGGAAGATCGCATACGCGGCCGCCCCGGCTGCGTTGATGGCTGAGTTCCGCAAGGTCCATCAGTTCAACGTGTTCACGGTCAACACGCCGATGCAGCATGGGATCGCGCGCTTCATGGCCGACCCGTCGCACCACCTCGAGCTCGCCGCCTTCTACCAGCGCAAACGCGATCTCTTTTGCAATGGCCTCGCCGGTTCTCGTCTCGACATGCGCGCCTGCGGAGGCACCTATTTCCAGTGCGTCGACTACCGCCGCGTCAGTGAGTTGCCCGATGTCGACTTCTGCCGCTGGCTCACGGCCGAGGCCGGCGTCGCGGCGATCCCGCTGTCGGCGTTCTACGCCGACGGTCAGGACCGGCGTGTCGCGCGCCTCTGTTTCGCGAAGAAGGACGAGACCCTCGCGCTCGCGATCGAGCGCCTGCAGAAAATCTAGCGGTCTGTGATATCGAAATGGAGTCTCGCGCAGACAGCGACTTCCGATTTCGGTAGTTCAAATCACTGGGGTCAGGCGCTCGCGCTGAAGATGTCGATATCGACGGCCGCATCGGCGTCGCCGATACGCGACGCGTTGGCCGAGACCGTCGGCAGCGACGTCTTCATGCGACGCGACAGCAGCGCGATCGACTCTTCGTCGAGCGGCAGCACGAGATCGATGTTGGCGCCCATCGCGGGCTTCACATCGCCGGACAGGTCGCGCGCGATCGAATAGAGGAACAGCAGCTCGCGATAGGCCGCGAAGTCGAAGGCGTCTTCGTTCGCGCTGCGCCGGAACAGCAGGCCGTCGAGCATCTTCATCGCCCGGATCGGCGCATCCCATGCGGTCTGCACGTTCTCGAGCGTGGCCGGGTACTCCTCGAGCGAGCGGCCGAGCTCGAGACCTTCGGTCCATTCAGGCGCGTAGGCCTTGAAGCGCTCGTTGAAGTCGCCGCGGACGCGGTTGTAGGCAGCCTCGTCCCGACGACGCTGGTGGATCTCGAGCAGCTTCAGGTAAGGCAGCGGGCTGCCGTTGCCACTCGCGACGTGCTCGTCGAGCAAGGCGATCGCAGCGTCGTCCTGGCCGAGCACGAGGTAGAAATCGGCGCGCTGTTCGACGTCGATCAGGTCTTCCATCGACGGCCCGTGGCCGCGCGCGTCGGCGTCTTCGAGCTTGCCGAAGGTCGATGGCACGGACGATCCATCGGCTCGCGACGAGCGCCTCATGCGCGCATGCAAGGCCGGGTCGAGCACGGTGGTCACTTCGAGGCCACCGAGCGAGGTGTCGTCGAGCAGCGGGGCGCGGCGCTCTTCGACGATCTCGGTGACCGGCTCCATCAAGCGGGCAAGGGCGGCGACGTCGTCCTGGGCAGGATCGGCTCGGTCGTTCAGCACCGGCGGCTCGGCCCGCGCAGCGGCCACAGCGGCCGCCTTCGCCGCCTTCGCAACCCGTCGCGGCGACTCCCCAGAACGTGCCGATCCGGGACGCCTCCGATACGCCGGCAGCACCTTCCACATCACGAGTGTGACACTGGCGAGCACCGACGCGAAGCCGGCTAGCACGTAGAGCAACGGGGTCGCGGCGCGCGCGTCCTCGACGGCGTTCAGCCGCGCCTGCAATGCTGCGACCGATTGCTGACCGCGCGCCGAATCGCTGCGCAGCGTCGCCAGACTGGCTTCGAGTTCGCGCACGTGGGCCGACGGCGTGTCGGCGAGGACGGGATCGGCCTTGACGGCCTTGCGCGCCGTCGTGTTCCCGATCAGCGCCGCTTCGACGCGACGCGTCGCCGTCGCCGTCTGCGCCTCAGGAGCGACGGCGGGTTCGGTCTTCGCGACCCGTGTCCGCAGGGTCGGGGCACTCGGTGCGAGCGGCGCAACGTGCGGCGCGAATGTCGGCAAGGGCTGCTCCACGACCGCCGCGGGCACGACCGCCGCGGCGGTGCGGGTGCGCCGCGCGTCGGCGTCGCGCACCACGCGGCTCGTGGCCGCACTCCGCGCGGCGACCGCAGCCGCCGGCGCGGGGGCACCGACCCGTGCGGGCGGCGCATCGAGTTCGAGCGGGTCGACCTGGTTCGGCACGAGCGGGTTGATCAGCGTGACGAAGCTGCGCGTCACGCGCGACTCGCAGCCGACCGTCAGGTTCACGGTGACGAGCGGCTCCGCGATCGGCGTTGTCGTCGTGATCCGGATGCGTCTCTGCCGCGGGTCGTTCACCGGCTCGATCGCGATGCGCACCTTGTCGGCACGCACGGATGCATCGCCGACGACGATGGCGGCGTCGATGCAGCGCGGCGTTAACGTCTCTTCGCCGTCGAGTTGCACGGCCGCGACAATGTTGAGGGGCTGGCCGAGCGACGACGCGCTCACCGCGCGGCCGATGCCGAGCGCCTGCACGGCAGGATGGGCACACCAGAAGGCGAAACCCAGCATGATCGGGAGGGAGGCTTTGCGCATGGCATGGGCTCGTTCTTTTCGGCAAATTCACTCTAGCGCGTGCAAGGGTCGTTCAGGAGGTGCTGCCGGGGGTGCGCGTGACACAATTCCTCGAATGGAAGATGCCGTTTCGGACGTCGTCGATCGAGCTTCGAACAAGGCCGGTTTCGACCGGGCTTTTCGTTCGATCGACGGCTCGAACGAAGCAGCCTCGCTCTCGTCGCACAGCCGGCCGCGCCCCCTTCGCTGATGGAAGCGAACGAAGGCACCAAGCCCATCGCGGAACAGCACGCGTTCGACATTCAGGCGCTCGACGCGTGGCTGCAAGCGCACCTTGAGGGCTACCGAGGCCCGCTCACGGTCGAACAATTCAAGGGCGGGCAGTCCAACCCGACCTACAAGCTGATGACGCCGGCGCACGACTATGTGATGCGTTCGAAGCCGGGGCCGGTCGCGCGGCTGCTGCCATCGGCGCACGCGGTGGAACGGGAGTTCACGGTGATGCGCGCGTTGCACGGCACCGACGTACCGGTGCCCGAGATGCACGTGCTCTGCGAAGACGAAAGCGTGATCGGGCGGGCGTTCTACGTGATGTCGTTCGTGGCCGGTCGGGTGTTCTGGGATCAGTCGCTGCCGTCGCTCGCGCGCGCCGAGCGCGGCCCGATCTACGACGAGATGAATCGCGTGATCGCGGCGCTGCACAACGTCGACGTCCAGGCGGCCGGGCTCGGTTCGTACGGCAAGCCCGGCAACTATTTCGAGCGCCAGATCGCGCGTTGGACGCGGCAATACCAGGCCTCGGTCACTACGCCGATCGACGCGATGGATCGGCTCATCGATTGGCTGCCCGCTCACGTGCCGGCGAGCGCTTTGAACACCGACGAGGTGTCGGTCGTGCATGGTGACTTCCGGATGGACAACCTCGTCTTCCACGCGTCCGAACCGCGCGTGGTCGCGGTGCTCGACTGGGAACTCTCGACGCTCGGCCACCCACTGGCCGACTTCAGCTACCACTGCATGGCATGGCACATCCCGCCGGGTTCGTTCCGAGGCATCGGCGGACTCGACCTCGCCGCACTCGGCATTCCCGACGAAGCGTCTTACGTCGCTCGCTATGTTGAACGCACCGGTCGCACCGACCCGGGTGCCGTGATGGCCGACTGGAATTTCTACCTGGCCTACAACCTGTTCCGCATCGCCGGCATCCTGCAGGGCATCGCGAAGCGCGTCGAGTCGGGCACCGCATCGAGCGCGCAGGCGCGGCAGTCGGCAGCCGGCGCTAAGCCGCTGGCCGAGATGGGTTGGCAGATGGCGCAACGCGGGCCGCGCCGGTGAGGCCGGCAAACCACCAAGCACAACCCAGGGAACTGACATGGACTTCGAATACTCACCACGCACCCAGGCGCTGCAAGCGAAGCTGCTGCGCTTCATGGACGAGCACATCTATCCGTCCGAGCAGGCCTGCGAAGACGAGGTCGAGTCCAACACCCGGGCGGGCAAGCGCTGGACGCCGCTGCAAACCATCGAGCGCCTGAAGCCGAAGGCGCGTGAGATCGGGTTGTGGAACCTCTTCCTGCCGCCGTCGGCGGGCGGCCATCAAGGTGAGTCGAGCGGCCGCGACTTCGGCCTCTCGAACGGCGACTACGCGCCGCTCGCTGAGATCATGGGCCGCGTGCCGTGGGCAAGCGAGGTCTTCAACTGCTCGGCACCCGACACCGGCAACATGGAAACCATCGAGCGCTACGGAACGCCCGAGCACAAGGCGCAGTGGCTGGAGCCGCTGCTCGACGGCAGGATCAGGAGCGCATTCGCGATGACCGAGCCGGCGGTCGCCTCGTCGGACGCGACCAACATCGAGTCGCGCATCGAACGGGGCTCCGGGCAGAGCGGTGACCACTACGTCATCAATGGCCGCAAGTGGTGGACCAGCGGCGCCGGCGACCCGCGCTGCCAGATCTACATCTTCATGGGCAAGACCGATCCGGATGCGCCGCGCCATGCGCAGCAGTCGATGGTGCTGGTGCCGGCCTCGACACCCGGCATCACGATCCTGCGTCCGCTCTCGGTGTTCGGCTACGACGACGCGCCTCACGGCCACATGGAGGTGCTGTTTGAGAACGTGCGCGTACCGGTGAGCCACATCCTGCTCGGCGAAGGTCGCGGCTTCGAGATCGCGCAGGGTCGGCTCGGGCCGGGCCGCATCCACCACTGCATGAGGCTCGTCGGTCTCGCGGAGCGGGCGCTCGAACTGATGTGCCAACGCGCGCTGTCACGCGTCGCGTTCGGTCGCACCGTCGCCGAGCAAGGCGTGACGCGGGAGCGCATCGCCGAGGCGCGGTGCCAGATCGACATGGCGCGCCTCCTCACGCTGAAGGCCGCGTGGATGATGGACGCGGCCGGCAACAAGGCTGCTAAAGCGGAAATCGCGATGATCAAGGTGGTGGCGCCGACGATGGCCTGCCAGGTCATCGACTGGGCGATGCAGGTGCACGGCGGCGCCGGTGTGTCGGGCGACTTTCCGCTCGCGCGCTATTACGCCAATGCCCGAACCCTGCGCTTCGCCGATGGCCCCGACGAGGTGCACCGCAACGCGATCGCGAAAGGCGAGCTCGGCAAGTACGCGACGACGGCAGCGCCGGCGAACCGTCGCTGATCGCCTCGGTCCGAAAGACAGGCGTCGGCGTCGGCCTGCGTTGCGCCAGCGTCAGCCGCTCACTTGTCGTGGCGCTTGACCGGGCTCAACGCGCCCCACGCGGTGCTGGCGGTGTTGGCCCACGTCACCGGCACATCGCCGCGTTGCCCGCCCATGCGCATCGCTTCACGAGCGGCGGTCTCGAAGAGCGCCACGGCCATCGGAACCTCGCGCTCGTCGGGCGTGGCCTGTTCCATTCGCAGGTAGCAGCGGCCGCGCAGGGTCATCAACAGGAACGGGGTCTGCGGCAGCAACCAACTCGCCACCGCCTGTTCCAGCTGGTGCGCCAACGGTCCTTCGAGCCAATCGCGCCCTTCGTCGGGGTGGCTCGCGACGCCGCCAAAGTTCGTTCGCAGCACTCGCAAGGTCGACAGGTCGAGCTTCGGAAACATGACGAGCCATCGCATCTCTTCGGGCGTGGTGTCGCCGATCTGGGTCTGGTTGCTCTCGGTGGCATGGTCGTACATGCGCTTCTCGAGCGTCTGCAACAAGGGCCGCGCCACGATCAGCATCTGCATGCTCGGCGGCAGGCCGAGCTCCATGCGCATGCGCAGTTCATGGCCAGCGATGTAGTCTCGCTGCGGCGGTCCCCACTCCAGCCGCCAGGGCTTGCCATCGAGCGTGCCGTCGATGACGAAGCTGGCGCCTTCGCGCTCGTGCTTGAAGCCATAGCCGTGGCGACGCGCCCACGCTTCGATCGCGGCCGATTCATGACCGCCGCGTTGTTTCGCGAAAAGTCCCTTCAAGCCGAGCATAGGGCCTCCCGGCGCGCTCGGCGCTCATCCACTAGAGTGAACCCGACGACCACCGCATATGCAGGAGCCAAGCGACATGATCGACGTCTATTCATGGGCCACCCCGAACGGACACAAGGTCCACATCATGCTCGAAGAATGCGAGATGGCGTATCGGGTCACACCGATCGACATCGGCGAGGGCGCGCAGTTCGAGCCTTCCTTCCTGCGGATCAGCCCGAACAACAAGATCCCGGCGATCGTCGACAGTGACGGCCCGGACGGCAGCCCGATCTCTTTGTTCGAGTCCGGCGCGATCCTCCTGTACCTCGCCGGCAAGTCTGGCCGCTTTCTTCCGGACGACGTGCGGGGCAAGTACGAGACGCTCGAATGGCTGATGTTCCAAATGGGCGGCGTCGGCCCGATGCTCGGGCAGGCGCACCATTTTCGCCTCTATGCACCCGAGCCGATTCCGTATGCCGTCGACCGCTACACCAACGAAGCCAAGCGCCTCTACGGCGTGATGGACAAGCGCCTCGAGGGCCGTGCCTTCATCGCAGGCGACGCCTACACGATCGCCGATATCGCGATCTTTCCCTGGCTGCGTTCGGCTGCGAACCAGGGTATCGATTGGGCCGAGTTCCCCCGCCTCAAGACTTGGTTCGACGGGATCGCGGCGCGGCCTGCGGTGCAGCGCGGCGTCGAGGTGCTGGCCAGTCTGCGCAAGCCCTTTCGCACGGCGGAAGAGAAGTCGGTACTGTTCGGCGCCAGGCAATATGAGAAACGCGGTTGAACGTTCGGTCGGCACGCTCGCGGTGCGGGCCGAGGTCGCGTGCATGGGCGCCGCGTCGACGCGACACGTGTTCACCTTGAACGTCACTTGATGTGTGCGAACTATCGCCCCGTCACGCGGTCCGATCGCATGCTGGCGTTCTTCGGTGTGGAGCGTGCACGCGACGAATTGCCTCACGACATCTTTCCGCTCGGCCTCGCGCCGTTCATCCGGCTGTCGGCCGATGGCGCATCGTTTGAGAGCGATGGTCGGGTCGTCGAGGACGGCATCTTCGGCTTGCTGCCACCGTTTGCGAGCGAGCTCGCGTTCGGCCGGCGCACGTACAACGCGCGCAGCGAAACGGTGGCGCGTTTGTCGAGCTTCAAAGACGCGTGGGCGGCGGGCCGGCGTTGCATCATCCCGGCCGAGTCTTTCTTCGAGCCGAACTGGGAAACCGGCGCGGCCGTGCGCTGGCGCATCAGCCAGCCGGGTGACGTGCCGTTCGGCATCGCGGGCATCTATGAGAGCTGGCGCCATCCCGATGGCCGCGAGCTGGCGTCGTTCGCGATGCTGACGTTGAACGCCGATCGCCATCCGTTGATGAACCGCTTCCACCGACCGGGCGAAGAGAAGCGCATGGTCGTCGTGCTGCATCCCGACGACTACGCCGCGTGGCTGTCGTGCCCGGTGATCGAGGCCCCTCGCTTCTTCACGCTCTGGGGCGGCCCGCTCGATGCCGAGGCCCTGCCCTCGGCGCCGCGGGCACCGAAGGCGAGCAGCGTGCGGACCCTCCGCTCGAAGGCGTCATCAATGCCCCAGACGCCGCCAGCCACCGGCAACCCGACGCCCGACTTGTTCGATTGACGTCCCTCTTCAGACGACAGCGGCGATTCTTCGACGTGGACCGATGCGTGTGCGCGGCGGTGTGACGCCACACACGCAGGCCATCGCAGCGGGCCACAAGAAGTGCTGGCCAGCCCGGAGGGACTCGAACCCCCGACATCCGACTTAGAAGGTCGGTGCTCTATCCAGTTGAGCTACGGGCTGCTTGTCTGGCGGCGGAGGCCGTGCTGTTGGGTGGTCGGGGCGGAGGGATTCGAACTCTCGACCTACTGGTCCCAAACCAGTTGCGCTACCAGGCTGCGCTACGCCCCGACGAGCGGCCGATTGTACGCAGGCGACGCGGCCGTCCGATGCATTCGTTCGAAACGCCTGCGCCTGCATGGCCGGCGAGCGCGATGAAGGCGACGGCGATGAAGGAAGACTGAGTTCGAGGGTCAGGCGTCGCTCGCCGGCGCGGCTTCGACGGTCGACACCAGCTGCCGAGCCACCTCGATGCATTGGCGGATGTGCTGCGAGCACACGTATCGCAACGACGAATAGGTGAGCGCAGCGGAGACCGCCTGACCGGCTATCGGGACCCACTTGGCGGCCTGTTGTGCGGTCAAGCGCACGCCAACGACCTGCAGCGCGCGCATCACCATTGCCCGCGTCACGCGCCGGCCGATGAGCAGGCCCCCGCCCGCCGAAATCGCCTTGTAGACGACCAGCTTGCGCGTGGGTGCGAGCCGCTCGATCTGGGCCGGCGTGAGGCCGAAGGCGTCGTTGATCGACGCGATGAGCTTGACGAGCGTCGCCACATCGGTCATCAGGTCGAGCCCGGGAATGGGCAGTGCGGAAGCGCCGGCTGCGAACAGGGATTGACGATGCACCATTGCCCTGCAACGCCGCGCCGCTTCTGCGATCTCGTGATCGCTGCCCGGCAACGCGCCGGCGGCCGGCGCGTCGGCGCGCGCGCGCGAACCGGTCGCATCCCACGTCGACAGCAGGCGTCGCCCAGCCCAACTCACCACGCGCGTGCGGAGGCCCATCAGAGTGTTCTCGCTTTCTTGGTGATCGTCACGATCAGTGCGCCAGCTGCGTCCACACCTTCTCGAGCCGCTTCACGCTCACCGGCTGCGGCGTGCGCAGCTCCTGCGCGAAGAGACTCACGCGCAACTCTTCGAGCAACCACCCGAATTCGTCTAGCCGCTCATCGGCGGTGCCGCGCCGATCGGCGACGGTTCGTTCGAAACGCTGCTCGAGCGGGCGCAATTCGGCGAGCCTAGCGGCGTCTCGCGCCGGATCGGCGCGCCATTTGTCGAGGCGCATCACCACCGCCCTCAGGTAGCGCGGCAGTTGCGTCAATCGGTTCCAGGGCGTCGTCACGATGAAGCGCTTGGGCAAACGGCGAGCCAGCTGCGCGTGGATGTCGTCCGCGAGTTCGCGGCTCGGCCTCGCGTCTTTCAGCTTGCGGGTCGCCGCGGTGTATTCGGTGATCACTTCGCCGACCAGGCGCGCGATCTCGTGGGCGAGCAAGGTCAGGCGTGCGCGGCCTTCGTCGATGCGCTTGGCGAATTCGACGGCATTCACCGGCCACGGCTGGGCGAGAAACGCACGGTCGAGCGCGAGTTCGATGATCTGCCCCTTCAAGTCGTCGGCGCTGCCGAGCGGCATGTAGCCAGCGGCCATCCGGGTCAGATCGGGAATGTTCTTCTCGAGGTTCTTCAACGCGTCGCGGATCTGCAAAGCGACCAGACGTCGGAGCCCGGCCCGGTGCCGTGCCGCGGCCATGTCGTGCTCATCGAAGACTTCGATCTCGACGTGCGCACCATGGTCGACGAGCGCCGGGAAGCCGACCATGGTCTGGCCCCCTCGCGTCAGTTCCATCAGTTCAGGCAGCTCGCCGAAGGTCCAGGCCGTGTGGGCCGCGGCCGACATGCTCGAGGATCCGTTCGCCCCCATTGGCGGTGAGCTCGACGGCGGATGGGCCGACGCCCGCTTTCCACGCTCGCGTTGCGGCGCGTCCGACGGCGGTTCCGCGGTGCGTGTCGATGTCGGTGTCCCCGGCGATGGCGACAGCGATGGCGACGGCGATGCCAGACCTCGCAACTTGACCGACGCCAACGCCTGGAACGCCGACCGCGCCACGCCACCCAGCTCGCTCTTCAGCGCCGCGAGGTTGCGCGAGATGCCGAGCTGGCGCCCGTCGTCGTCGACGACGCGGATGTTCATCAGCAGGTGCGGCGGCAGCTGCTCCTGCTTGAAATCGGCGCGCTTCACGTCGATCGACGTCCTGGCGCGGACGAAGGCCAGCAAGGTGTCGATGAAACTGCCCTCGCCGAAAGTGAATTCCGCCATGAAGGCATCCGCCGTCTCGGCCAGCGGCAGCAGACGCGAGCGCGGCCGCTGGTGCAGGCTCTTCATCAGCACCATCACCTTTTCCCTGAGCATGCCCGGCACCAGCCACTCGCAGCGCGCTTCGCTCGCCGGGTTGAGCGCGTAGATCGGCACGCTGACGGTGACCCCGTCCTTCGGGTTTCCCGGCTCGTGCAGATAGCTCGCCGAACAATCGACGCCGCCCAGGCGCACCACGTGCGGGAATGCCGCCGAGGTGATGCCGGCCGCTTCATGGCGCATCAGCTCGTCGCGCGTGAGCAGCAACAGCGCTGGATTCGCCCGCGCCGCATCCCGATACCAGCGCTCGAGGGTCGGGCCGCTCACCACGTCGCGCGGCAGTTGGCGGTCGTAGAAGGCGAAGATCAGCTCGTCGTCGACCAGCACGTCTTGGCGACGTGACTTGTGTTCCAGCTCTTCGACCTGCGCGATCGTTTTCAGGTTCGCGGCGACGAAGGGCAGCCGCGTCTCCCATTCGCCATTGACGAGCGCTTCGCGGACGAAGATCTCGCGCGCCGCGACCGGATCGACATTCGCGAAGTTGACCTTTCGGTTCGCGTGGATCACGAGCCCGTACAGCGTCGCCCGCTCGAGCGCGACGACTTCGCCTGCCTTTTTTTCCCAGTGCGGCTCGAGCAGTTGCGTCTTGATGACGTGCGACGCCACTTGCAGCAACCACGTCGGCTCGATCGCCGCGATGCCGCGGCCATAGAGCCGGGTCGTCTCGACCAATTCGGCCGCGACGATCCAGCGCCCCGGCTTCTTCGAGAGGTTGGCGCCTGGGTGGCGATGAAAGCGGATACCTCGGGCACCGAGGTAGGAGTCGTCCTCCTCGCTCTTCGAGCCGATGTTGCCGAGCAGGCCGGCGAGCATCGACAGGTGGATCTGCTCGTAGGTGGCCGGCGCGCCGTTCAGCCGCCAGCCGTGCTCGGTGACCACGGTCAGCAATTGCGAATGGATGTCGCGCCATTCGCGCACGCGGCGCGGCGAAATGAAATGCTCGCGCAAGCGTTGTTCTTGCTGGCGGCTCGAGAGCTTCTGGGCGGGTGGCGAAGAAGTCGATGCCGCGGCCGACGCCGATGCCGATGCGCGAGCCGCCCGCGGCCCGCGCAGCTGCTCGAGCCAGCCCCACAACTTCAAGTCACCGACGAATTCCGACCTGTCGTCGTCGAAAGGCTTGTGCGCCTGATCGGCGGCCTGCTGGTGTTCGAGCGGCCTGTCGCGCACGTCTTGCACGCTGAAGGCCGATGCGATCACCAGCACTTCGGTCAGACAATAGCGTTCGCGCGCCTCGAGGATCATCCGGCCGACGCGGGGGTCGAGCGGCAGCTTAGACAACTCGTGGCCGATCGGCGTGAGGTCGTTCGCATCGTCGGTGGCCCCGAGCTCGTTCAGCAACTGGTAGCCGTCGGCGATCGCCCGTTTCGGAGGCGGCTCCAAGAAAGGAAAGTCCTCGACCGTGCCGAGCGCGAGCGCCTTCATCCGCAAGATCACGCCGGCCAGCGACGAACGCAGGATCTCCGGGTCGGAGAAGCGCGGGCGCTGCGCGAAATCGTCTTCCGCATAGAGCCGGATGCAGATGCCGTCGGCGACGCGACCGCAGCGCCCCGCACGCTGGTTCGCCGACGACTGGGCGACCGGCTCGATCAACAGTTGCTCGACCTTGTTGCGGTAGCTGTAGCGCTTGACCCGCGCAGTGCCGGCGTCGATCACGTAGCGGATGCCCGGCACCGTCAGCGAGGTTTCCGCCACGTTGGTGGCCAGCACGATGCGTCGCGCGCCGTGCGGCTCGAACACCGCGTCCTGTTCCTGTTGACTCAAGCGCGCAAAGAGCGGCAGCACCTCGACCCCCGGCGGGTGGTGGCGACGCAACTGTTCGGCCGCATCGCGGATCTCGCGCTCCCCGGGGAGGAACACCAGCACATCACCCGACCCGCCGCCGGCCGGGCGCCGGGCCGCCCCGAGCCCGGCCGAGCCCCCTTGGGGGGCAGCGAGCGAAGCGAACGTGGGGGCTTCATCCCGCCACAGCTCGTCGACCGCGTCGACGATGGCCTGGCTGATGTCGTACTCGCGGCTTTCCTCGAACGGCCGGTAGCGCACTTCGACCGGATAGAGCCGACCCGACACCGTGATGACGGGCGCCGGGCCTGCACCGGTCGCGAAATGCTGGGCGAAGCGATCGGCATCGATCGTGGCCGACGTGACGATGACCTTCAGGTCGGGTCGACGCGGCAGGATCTGGCGCAGATGGCCGAGCAGAAAATCGATGTTGAGGCTGCGTTCGTGCGCTTCGTCGATGATGAGCGTGTCGTAGGCCCGAAGCAGCGGGTCGCTCTGCACCTCGGCCAGCAGAATGCCGTCGGTCATCAGCTTGACGCTGGCGCCGGCCGACAGGCGATCCTGGAAGCGCACCTTGAAGCCGACCACCTCGCCGAGCGGCGTGTTCAGTTCCTGCGCGATGCGTTTCGCGACGCTCGAGGCCGCGATGCGACGCGGCTGCGTGTGACCGATTAAGCCCCCGCCGTTCATGCGGCCGCGACCGAGCGTCAACGCGATCTTCGGCAGCTGGGTGGTCTTGCCCGAACCGGTTTCGCCACATACGATCACGACTTGGTTCGCGGTGACCGCATCGGCGATCTCACGGCGGCGCAGCGAGACCGGCAGGCTTTCGGGGAACTCGATCGCCATCGAACTCGGCGGCAACATGGCCGGTGGGTGAAGCGGTATCGAAGGGATCGTCGTCGGCATCGGTAGCGATTATCCGAGCGATTCCGGATGCACTTCTCATACTGCGGCTTACACCGATGTCGAAGCGAAAACGAGGGTGTTAGATTAGTTCGTTAGGGCGCTCGAACGTCCATATCCGCGTGCGCGTTCCAACAAGGCGCACCTCTTTGCTTTCAGGAGATTTCCCATGATTCATATCACCCGCATCGCCAGCGCCGTGGCCCTCGCCACGCTCACGAGCCTCGCGATCGCTGCCGACCCGATCAAGATCGGCGTCGACGGCCCCTTCACCGGCGGTTCGTCGTCGATGGGTGTGAGCATGCGCGACGGCGTTCGCCTCGCGGCCGAGGAGATCAACAAGGCCGGCGGCGTGCTCGGCCGCCAGCTCGTGCTGGTCGAACGTGATGACGAAGCCAAGAACGAACGCGGCGTGCAGATCGCTCAGGAACTGATCAACAAGGAGAAGGTGGTCGCGGTGGTCGGCTACATCAACACCGGCGTCGCGCTGGCATCGCAGCGGTTCTACCAGGACGCCAAGATCCCGGTGATGAACAACGTCGCAACCGGCTCCGTCATCACGCACCAGTTCGACGACCAGCCCGACAACTACATCTTTCGCAACTCAGCGAACGACAGCATCCAGGCGCCGATGATCGTCGAGGAGGCGATCACCCGCCGCAACTTCAAGAAGGTCGCGATCCTCGCCGACTCCACGAACTACGGCCAGCTCGGCCGCGCCGACCTCGAGAAGGCACTCGACCAGAAAGGCATCAAGCCGGTCGCGGTCGAGAAGTTCAACATCAAAGACGTCGACATGACCGCCCAACTGCTGAAGGCGAAGGAAGCCGGCGCCGAAGCGGTGCTCACCTACGGCATTGGTCCGGAGCTCGCACAGATCGCCAACGGTATGACCAAGCTCGGTTGGAAAGTGCCGATGATCGGCAGCTGGACGCTCTCGATGGCGAACTACATCGACAACGCCGGCCCGGGCGGTGAAGGCGCCCGCATGCCGCAAACCTTCATCCAGGAGCCGACCACGCCGAAGCGGCAGTCGTTCATCGTCAACTACCTGAAGACTTTCAGCCCGAAGGGCAGCCGGATCGATTCGCCGGTCTCCGCCGCGCAAGGCTACGACTCGGTCTACCTGCTCGCCGCCGCGATCAAGCAGGCCGGCTCGACCGACGGCCCGAAGATCAAGGCCGCGCTGGAGAATCTGAACACGCAGGTCGACGGCGTGGTCACGACTTACAACAAGCCGTTCTCGGCAAAGGATCATGAAGCCATCACCGCCAACATCCCGGTGTTCGGCGAGGTGAAAGGAACGCGCGTCGTGTACGCCTATCCAGAAGACTTCACCAAGGCGAGCCAGGTGCGCGTGAAGGACGCGAACGCCAAAGGCGCGCTGGTGACCACGAAGAAGTAGAGGCTTCTCTCCGAACGCCGCCCCGGTTCGCGCCGCGGCGGCGTCTTTTTGTGTGAATCGTGAACGCCGCCGGCGCGCGACGAATCCGGGCTCAACAATACAGCCATGCAAGTCCTGACCCAGCTGATCTTCAGTGGCATCGCGCTCGGCATGATCTACGCCGTGATCGCGTTCGGCTACCAGCTCACGTTCGCCACCTCCGACACGCTCAACTTCGGCCAGGGCGATGCGCTGATGCTGGGTGCGCTCGTCGGTCTCACGCTGGTGGGCCTGGGGGTCAACTACTGGCTGATGATCCCAATCGTTTGCGTGTTCGGTGCGGTGCAGGGCGTGCTCGTCGAGCGCATCGGCGTGCGGCCGGCGTTGAAGATCAAGTCGGAGTTCGGCTGGATCATGTCGACCATCGCGCTCGGCATCATCTTTAAGAACGTGGCCGAGAACGTCTGGGGTCGCGATGACCTGAAGTTCCCGTCGCCGTTGCCAGAAGCACCGATGCACTTTCTGGGCGCCAACGTGCTGCCGATGGAGATCCTCGTCGTCGTCGGCGCCATCGCGATGATGTTGGCGGTGGAGGTGTTCAACCGCCGCTCGATCTACGGCAAGGCGGTGGTCGCGACCTTCAACGACCGCGACGCGGCCAAGTTGATGGGCATCAACACCGGGCTCGTCATCACCTTCTCGTACGCGATGTCGTCGTTAACGGCGGGCTTCGCCGGCGTGCTGATCGCGCCGCTGACGCTGACCGGCGCGACGATGGGGGCGGTGCTCGGGCTGAAGGCGTTCGCGGTCGCGATCATCGGCGGGTTGACGAGCGGGATGGGCATCGTCGTCGGCGGAATCATCCTCGGCATCGCCGAAACGACCACGGGCTACTACATCAGCACCGGCTACAAGGATGTGCCCGGGCTCGTGCTGCTGCTCGTCGTGCTCGCCGTGAAACCGGCCGGCCTGTTCGGCAAGACAGCAATCAAGAAGGTCTGACGCGTGGCCACCTTGTCCTCATCGCCCGCCGTCGCCCACCCGGTCCCGTCGGCCACCGGCGTGTCGCGCGGTCGCATCCGCTTCGCGCTCGCGGTGCTCGGCATCGCCGCGCTCGTGCTCTTCCCGGTCGCGATCCAGAACCCGTATTACCTCCACCTGCTCGAAACCATCATGATCTACGCGATCGTGCTGTTCGGGCTCGACATCGTGGTCGGCTACACCGGCCAGGTCTCGCTCGGCCACGCCGGCCTTTTCGGCATCGGCGCGTACACGGCCGGCGTGCTGGTGCTGAAACTCAATGCGCCGTTCATCCTGGTGCTGGTCGGTGCGATCGGCGTGACCGCGCTCTTCGGTGCCCTCCTCGCGCTGCCCGCACTGCGCGTGACCGGGCCCTACCTCGCGATGGTGACCCTCGCCTTCGGCACCATCATACAGATCCTCATCAACGAGATGACCTTCCTCACCGAAGGTCCGATGGGGATCAAGCTCACGAAGCCGTCGATCTTCGGCGCGCGTCTCGACGAGCGCGAGTTCTACTGGGCCGTGTGCGTGCTGCTCGTGCTCTCGCTGATCTTCGTGCACCGCGTGCTGCGCTCGCACCTGGGCCGCGCGTTCGAGGCGCTGCGTGGCAGCCCGGTCGCTTCCGACTGCATGGGCGTCTCGGTCTATCGCTACAAGGTCTACGCGTTCGTGATTTCGGCCGGTTTAGCCGGCCTTGCCGGCGCGCTCTACGCCTATTCGGAACAGTACATCTCGCCCAATACGTACAACTTCGAGTTGACCGTGCTGTTCCTGCTCGCGGTGATCATGGGCGGCCGCAAGACGCGCACTGGGGCGCTGATCGGGGCCACCATCATCGTGCTGCTGCCTAAGCTGCTAGACGACCTCGACATGTTTCGTGAGGTTGCCGTGGGGATCGCGGTGATTGTGACGATCGGAGCGGCGGTCGCGGTCTCGCGCGGCCGGTCGAGTTGGCAGCAGGCGATCGTTCCGGTCGCCGGCAGCATCGCGCTGGCCGTGGTCTCGTTCGTGTTGACGACGATGGCCGACTGGCGCCTGGCGATCTTCGGCCTCATCACGCTCTTCGTCGTGTATTACCTCCAGGACGGCATCGTCGGCTTCGTGAAGAGCGCGCTCGACATCAAGTCGCGGCCGACCGATGCGGCCTCGTTGGCCTTGGCGGGCTCGGCCGCTACCGATGCGGTCGGCACGGCCGCGAGCGGTGCACCGGGCGACCTGCTCGCAGCCGTTGGGGTATTGATGCAGTTCGGCGGCCTGAAGGCGCTCGACCACGTCGACCTCGTCGTCAAGCGCGGCACGATCCATGGGCTCATCGGTCCGAACGGTTCGGGCAAGAGCACGATGATGAATGTGCTGACCGGCATCTATGCGCCGACGGCGGGCCGCATCGCGTTCGCGGGCCGCTCGCTGGTCGGTCGCACTTCCGCGGACATCGCCCTGTCGGGCGTCGCACGCACGTTCCAGAACGTTCAACTGTTCGGCGAGATGACTGCACTGCAGAACGTGATGGTCGGCCTGCATCACACGTTCCGAAGCAACCTCGTGAGCGTAGCGCTGCACACGCCGCTCTATCGAAGGGAGAACCTCTCGGCCATCGACCGCGGCATGGGCCTGCTCGAGTTCGTCGGCCTAGCCGACCTCGCGCAGGAAGAGGCGCGCAATCTGCCGTACGGCAAGCAGCGGGTGCTCGAAGTCGCACGCGCACTCGCGCTCGACCCACAGCTGTTGCTGCTCGACGAACCGGCCGCGGGACTCACCGCGCCCGATATCCGAGAGCTGATCACGATCATCCGCAAGATCCGTGAGCATGGGGTGACGCTGATCTTGATCGAGCACCACATGGACGTTGTGATGCAGCTCTGCGACACGGTCTCCGTGCTCGATTTCGGCCAGAAGATCGCCGAAGGCTTGCCTGCACAGGTGCAGGCCGATCCGAAGGTGATCGAAGCCTATCTCGGCGGCGAGGCCGGCTCCGCGCTGGCACCGGCTCACGCATGACCGCAGCCGCCACCATCGACGCGGCGCCGGAGGCGGGCGGCATCGGGCTCGGCACCGACATGTTGCGCATCGACAACCTCTCGGCCGGTTACGGCAAGGTTCAGGTGCTGCACGGCATCTCGATGTCCGTGCCCAAGGGCAGTGTCGTGACGCTGATCGGCTCCAACGGTGCCGGCAAAACGACCACGATGCGTGCCATCTCCGGAATGATCGCGCCAACCGCGGGCAACATCACGCTTCATGGCAAGCGCATCGACGGCATGGAGTCGTATCACATCGCCAAGCTGGGGCTTGCGCATTCGCCCGAGGGGCGACGCGTGTTCGCGACCATGACGGTCACCGACAACCTGCTGCTCGGCGCGTTTGCGCGACTCACCGGCAGCCGACCGAAGGGCGATGTGCAGGCCGACCTCGCCCGGGCGCTCGAACTCTTCCCGCGTTTGAAGGAAAGGCGCACACAGCTCGCGGGGACGCTGTCGGGTGGCGAACAGCAGATGCTCGCGATGGCCCGCGCGACGATGCTCAATCCCGACGTGGTGCTGCTTGACGAGCCGTCGATGGGTCTCGCGCCCATCCTCGTGGCCGAGGTATTTCGGATCATCGAACGCCTGAAAGCCGAAGGCGTCACGATGTTGCTCGTCGAACAGTTCGCAGCCGCGGCTTTGGCCGTGGCCGATTACGCCTACGTGATCGAAAACGGGCGCATCTCGGTGCACGGGCCGGCTGCGAAGCTGCGCGACGATCCGGCGGTCAAGGCTGCGTACCTCGGCGCTGCTCACTAGCAGTGTGCAGGGCCTCTGCCGGGCCACGGGAATGGGGTGATTGCCGATCCTGCGGTTTCGCGTGCAAGAATTCGCGCGGCCTCGGCCGCACATCACAGCAACGCCCCCTTGAACCTCGTCTTCCCGCACACCTTCGTGCCGTGGTTTCGAACCGTCGCACCGCACATCCATGCGTACCATGGCAAGACCTTCGTGGTCGCGATCGCCGGTGAACTGATCGCGGCCGGCAAGCTCAGTTCATTCGCGCAGGATCTTTCCATCCTGCACGCGATGGGCATCAAGCTCGTGCTGGTGCACGGCTTTCGGCCGCAGGTGAACGAGCAGCTCCGCTCGAAGGGCCACGAGTCGCGCTACAGCCATGGCCTTCGCATCACCGATGCGATCGCGCTCGACAGCGCGCAGGAGGCGGCAGGCCAACTGCGTTTCGAGATCGAAGCCGCGTTCTCGCAGGGCCTGCCGAACACGCCGATGGCGAACGCGATCGTGCGCGTCGTCTCGGGCAACTTCCTGACGGCGCAACCGGTCGGCGTCGTCGACGGCGTCGACTTCATTCACAGCGGCATCGTGCGCAAGGTCGACTCGAACGCCATTCGGCGCGCGATCGACACCGAGACGATGGTGCTGCTCTCGCCGTTCGGCTTCTCACCGACCGGCGAAGCGTTCAACCTCACGATGGAAGACGTGGCCACCAGCACCGCCATCGCGCTGCAGGCCGACAAGCTGCTCTTCGTGACCGAGGTGGCTGGCATCCACGAAGTGCCGACCGACCCTGAAAGCCCCATCGACACCGAGCTCGCACTCGACGATGCGCAACGCATCCTCGCCAGCCTGCCACCGGCGCTGCTGCCCACCGACATCGCGTTCTACCTGAAGCACTGCGTGCGCGCCTGCCAGGGTGGCGTCGAACGCTCGCACATCCTGCCTTTCGGGGTCGATGGCGCGTTGTTGATGGAGGTATTCACGCACGACGGCATCGGCACGATGGTGGTCGACGAGAAGCTCGAGAGCCTGCGGCAGGCGACATCCGACGATGTCGGCAGCGTGCTGCACCTGATCGAACCCTACGAACGCGACGGCACGCTCGTCAAACGCGACCGCACCGAGATCGAGCGCGACATCGACAACTACACGGTCATCGAACACGACGGCGTGATCTTCGGCTGCGCGGCGCTCTACCCCTACCCCGATGCGAAGACGGCCGAGATGGCTGCTCTCACCGTGTCGCCACAGGTGCAGAGCCAGGGCGACGGCGAGCGCATCCTGAAGCGTGTCGAGCAACGCGCCAAGGCAATGGGGCTCGACACCATCTTCGTGCTGACCACACGCACCATGCACTGGTTTATCAAGCGCGGCTTCGCGCAGGTCGATGCCGATTGGCTGCCGACCGATCGCAAGCGCAAGTACAACTGGGACCGGCGCTCGCAGGTGCTCGTGAAGAAACTGGTCTGATGCATCCGGCCGGCCGCGCCTCGCAGCCGCCTCGCGAACGATGGGGCCGAGGCTTCCCATTCCGCTCCTGACCACTGGCGCGATAACGCGTGAGCAATACCCGACCGCAAAGGAGAAACCCATGCCACGAACCGTTCAATGCGTGCATCTCAACAAGGAGGGCGAAGGCATGGATTTCGCCCCATACCCCGGAGAGCTCGGCAAGCGAATCTATTCGTCGATCAGCAAGGAAGCGTGGCAGCTGTGGATGAAACACCAGACCATGCTCGTCAATGAAAACCGGCTGAATCTTGCCGATCAACGCGCGCGGCAATATCTCGCGCGTCAGATGGAAAACTTCCTTTTCGGTGGCGGCGCGGAGCAACCGGCCGGTTATGTGCCACCGTCCGCCTGACCGGGTCGACGGGATTCCAACACGCATGTAACAGTTTTCGAGATGCGGTTCGAGTCGTTCGCGGTCTCTAGAATCGCTCTCGGCACTTATTCATCTAGACATTCGAGGATTCAACTTGGCGACTTTGAAGGAACTGCTTTCACAGAAGGCGGCGATCGAGAAACAAATCGAGCAAACCAAGACCGACGAGCGCGCGGCAGCGGTAGCGATGGTTCGTTCGTTGATGGCCGACCACGGTTTGACGGCCGCCGATCTGGGCGGTCGAACGGCGACCAAAAGCAAGACGGGATCCGGCAACAAAGTCGCGGCCAAATACCGGAATGCGTCGACCGGCGAAAGCTGGAGCGGCCGCGGCCTGCAACCCCGTTGGTTGAAAGCCGCGCTCGCGACCGGGCGCAAGCTCACCGACTTCGCGGTCTGAACGGCCGACTGCGCGAGACCGGTCGGCGGCATCGAGCGGCCGCTAGACTGCTGCGGTGATTCCTCCTGCTTTTGTCCACGACCTCCTGGCCCGCGCCGACATCGTCGAGATCGTCGGGCGCTCTGTCGATCTGAAAAAAGCCGGCATCAATCACAAAGGCCTCTGCCCGTTTCATGGCGAGAAGTCGCCGAGCTTCATCGTCAGCCCGTCGCGCCAGACCTACCACTGTTTCGGCTGCGGCGCCCACGGCAACGCCGTCGGGTTCCTGATGGAGCACGACGGCATGGGCTTCATCGACGCGGTGAAAGACCTGGCGCAACAGACCGGCATGACCGTCCCCGAAGACGAATCGACGCCAGCCGAACGCGAGCTGCAACTCGCCGAGCGGCAGCGTCAGACCACCCTGACCGAGGTGCTCCTCAAAGCCGCCGAAGGCTACAAGCGTCAATTGAAGATCAGCGCGCGGGCGGTCGATTATCTGAAAGGCCGCGGTGTATCGGGTGAGATCGCGGCACGCTTCGGTCTCGGCTTCGCGCCCGAGGGTTGGCGCAGCCTGGCGAGCGTCTTCCCGAGTTATGACGATCCGCTGCTCGAAGAGAGCGGCCTCGTGCTTTCGCAAGGCGATGAGGGCGACGACCCCGAGCAACGCAAACGCTACGACCGATTTCGAAACCGCGTGATGTTTCCCATCCGCTCGGTGCAGGGCGATGTCATCGGCTTTGGCGGCCGCGTGCTCGACAGCTCCGAACCGAAGTACCTCAATTCGCCCGAAACGCCGGTGTTCACCAAGGGCCGCGAACTCTACGGCTTGCACGAAGCGCGCACCGCGATCCGCGAACGCGGCCACGTGTTGGTGGTCGAGGGCTACATGGACGTGGTCGCCCTCGCGCAAGCGGGCTTTGGCAACGCGGTCGCCACGCTCGGCACCGCCTGCACCGCCGAGCATGTGCAGAAACTTTTTCGCTTCACCGAGTCGGTGGTGTTCTCCTTCGACGGCGACAGCGCCGGCCGCCGTGCCGCCACGCGCGCGCTCGACGCGAGCCTGCCGCACGCGACCGACACGCGCACGGTGCGCTTCATCTTCTTGCCGCCCGAACACGACCCCGACAGCTTCGTGCGCGAGAACGGCAACGCGGCGTTTGAGGCGGTGGTCGCCAACGCGGTTCCGCTATCGCGCCAGTTGCTCGAAGTGGCGAAGGCCGATGTCGACATCGCCACACCCGAAGGCCGCGCTCGTTTCGTCGCACAGGCGAAGCCGATGTGGTCGGCGCTGCCGGTCGGCATGCTCAAGCGCCAGGTGCTCGCCGAGATCGCGTCGCTCGCCGCCTTGCCTCGCGAGGAGTTGGCACACGAGTGGCGTGTGCAGGGCGCTGCGGCTGCACCCCAGCCGCGCTCGCTCGCGCCGACGCGCAGGTCGGGACCGACGCGTGCGGTGATGCGCCAACCGGCCGATCGTGTGGCGTGGATGCTGCTACTCGACAGCGGTTGGTGGGATCTGCTCGGCGCGGTCGATCGCGACGCGCTTTGCAAGCTCCCCGGCTGGCACGGCGAACTTTTCCACTTCATCGACCAGTGCATGGCGGAGCACGGCGCGATGCCGTGGGCCGCCTTGCGCGAACGTGTCGCAACGGAGGTTTGGGGGCAGCGGGTGATCGATCTTGTCGCGGCGGAGGACGCCTCGATCGAGCCTTCGCTCGACGACCTGCGCAAGTCGATCGAACAGATGCGCCGTGCCATCGACACGCGAGACGCGATGCAATTGCTCGGCCGACTTTGATCGCCGGTGCCGTCATGGCGACGAGCGCATTTCGAGCCATTCGCCGCCTTGGGTGGCTATAATCCTCGCTTGGCTGCCTTTTGGCAGCTCCGGCAAGAGCAGCACCTCCGGGCCCCGGCCACCCCTTTGACAAAGGGTCACCTTCAAGGCCACCTTTCCCGCAAGGGCTGCGAATCGACACGAGACCCTGGTCTCCGCAAGTGTCGTCGCTTCGGATTTGGGCGGCCACAGGCACGCCGAAACTCCGCATCAGTCCGTATCCATTGCTTCAACGACCTCTCCGCCGGCCCGAACCGCCGACTTGAATTCGACGTCAACGCGCGCACCTTTCGTGCAGGGGCGCCCATCGAACCGACCTCCTATCCATCCAAGGAACCGCATGACCGCCAAGAAGACCGAACCCGCCAAGAAAGCTACCGTGTCCGCCGCCGCGACGTCGGCCAAGCCCTCGAAGGCAGCGTCGGCCTCGAAGCCGGCCAAGGCGGTCGATGCGAAGAGCGCGGCGTTGCAGTCGAAGACCCAGAGCACTGCGAAGGCACCGGCGACCAAAGCGCCCGTCAAGGGCACCGCGAAGCCGGCCGAAGCCAAAGGCAAGCCCGGCCGCAAGGGCAAGGGCGATGAAATCGCGAAACCAGACACCGACATCGACATGGCCGATGTCGAGGCCGATATCGCTGGCGAGCCCGAGGCCGAAGGCGACGAGGTCAAGGCGAAAGCGAAGCCGCTGCGTATGAAGGTGTCGCGCGCGAAAGAACGCGCGCTGATGCGCGAGTTCGGCCTCGACGAGACCGCGCTCACCGAAGAAGAAGTCGCCAAACGCCGCCAGGAGCTGAAGACGCTCATCAAGATGGGCAAGACACGCGGCTTCCTGACCCACCAAGAAATCAACGACCACTTGCCCGAGAAGCTCGTCGACCACGAGATCCTGGAAGCCATCGTGTCGATGCTGAACGACATGGGCATCGCGGTGTACGAACAGGCGCCTGACGCCGCCACGCTGCTGATCGCCGGCGGCGGCGCGACGACCGCGACCGAAGAGGAAGCCGAAGAGGCGGCCGAAGCCGCGCTCTCGACCGTCGACTCGGAGTTTGGCCGCACCACCGACCCGGTGCGCATGTACATGCGCGAAATGGGTACCGTCGAGCTGCTCACCCGTGAAGGCGAGATCGAAATTGCCAAGCGCATCGAAGGCGGCCTGCAGGCGATGATGTTCGCGATCAGCGCGTCGCCGACCACGATCGCCGAGATCCTGAGCTACGCCGACCGCATCGGCTCGGGCGAGATGAAGATCTCGGAAGCGGTCGACGGTTTCGTTTCGGAAGACGAGGCCGACGACTACGTGGCCGAGGAAGACGTCGATTTCTTCGACGAGGAAGACGACGACGACGGCAACGGCGGCTCGAAGGCGCTCACGAAGAAGCTCGAAGAGCTGAAGGCGGCGGCGCTGATCAAGTTCGAGGCGTTGCGCATCAATTTCGACAAGATGCGCAAGGCGTTCGAAAGGGACGGCTATCAGTCGCCGTCGTACGCGAAAGCGCAGCAGGCCATCAGCAATGAACTGATGACGATCCGCTTCACCGTGAAGACGATCGAGAAGCTTTGCGGGATCCTGCGCTCGCAGGTCGACGACGTGCGCCGCTACGAGCGTGAGCTGAGGAAGATCCTGGTCGACAAGTGCGGCATGCCGCAGGAGTACTTCATCAAGCACTTTCCGCCCAACGTGCTGAATCTGAAGTGGGCCGAGAAGGAAGTGGCCGCGAACCGTGCCTACAGCCTGGTGCTGGCGCGCAACCTGCCGCCGGTGCAGGAACTGCAGAAGAAACTCACCGAGCAGCAAGCGAAGGCGGTGGTGCCGCTCGATGACCTGAAGCGCATCAACAAGCGCATGAACGAAGGCGAGAAGGCGAGCCGCGACGCGAAGAAGGAAATGATCGAGGCCAACCTTCGCCTCGTGATCTCGATCGCGAAGAAGTACACCAACCGCGGGCTGCAGTTCCTCGACCTGATCCAGGAAGGCAACATCGGCTTGATGAAGGCGGTCGACAAGTTCGAATACCGCCGCGGCTACAAGTTCTCGACCTACGCGACGTGGTGGATCCGCCAGGCCATCACCCGCTCGATCGCCGACCAGGCGCGCACCATCCGCATCCCGGTCCACATGATCGAGACGATCAACAAGATGAACCGGCTGAGCCGCCAGCATCTGCAGGAGTTCGGCTTCGAGCCCGACGCGCCAACGCTCGCCGAAAAGATGGAGATCCCGGAAGACAAGATCAGGAAGATCATGAAGATCGCCAAGGAGCCGATCTCGATGGAGACGCCGATCGGCGACGACGACGACTCGCACCTCGGCGACTTCATCGAGGACACCAACAACACGGCGCCGATCGAGGCCGCGATGCAGGCGGGCCTGCGCGACGTGGTGAAGGACATCCTCGATTCGCTCACCCCGCGCGAGGCGAAGGTGCTGCGCATGCGCTTCGGCATCGAGATGTCGACGGACCACACCCTGGAAGAGGTGGGCAAGCAGTTCGACGTGACGCGCGAGCGCATCCGCCAAATCGAGGCGAAGGCGATCCGGAAGCTGAAGCACCCAAGCCGGTCGGACAAGCTGCGCACCTACCTCGACACGCTGTGAGCCGGTCGTGAACATGCGGTGACGGTCGCCAGGCACGCGACACCGCGCTGAAACGATCCGTAAAAGGGGTTCCCGCTTGGGCGGCAGCGCCTTCTTCGTGGCGGTTTCGCGCGATAGACTTCGTGCCCATGGTTTGCCAACTTTCGCACGCATGACCCAGGTTCTGGAACGCAGCGTCCTCTTCGCAGACCTGCGCGGCAGCACCTCGATGTTCGAGACGCTGGGCAACACCGACGCCACCACGGTCGTTACCCGCAGCGTCGCGCTTCTCGGCCGCGTGGTGAGCATGCACGGCGGGGTCGTCGTGAAGACCTTGGGCGACGGTCTGATGGCGGTTTTCCAGACGCCTGCATCCGGCGTGGCCGCAGCCGACGACATGCACGATTCGCTCGCCCGCGCGGCCGTTGTCGGCTCGGTCGACGAGATGGCCGCATTGCTCGCCCACGCGATCACGCTGAAGCTGCAGGTCGCGCTCGCGCACGGCGAGGTGGTCGAGATGTCCGGCGACGTTTTCGGCGACGCCGTCAACGTGGCGGCGCGCTTGCTCGACCATGCGGGCGACAACGAGACGCTCGCCACCCAGAGCGTCGTCGCCGGTCTCGACGACTGGGAACGCTCGCGCTTCCGCAGCCTCGACCGTATGCAGCTTCGCGGCCGTGTCGAGCCGGTCCACGTGCATCTGCTCGAGGCGTCGCGTCGATTCGGCGACACCGAAGCGACGGCCTACGGCGACATGCTGCCGCCGCCGCGCTCCGAGCCCGAGGCGATCCGGCTGATCTGGCTCGAGCTGAACCGCGTGTTCGGTGGTGCGAGCTTGCCGGTGATCCTGGGCCGCAGCGCGCAGGCGACCTACATCATCGACGACGACCGCGTTTCGCGTTCGCACGCGCGCATCGACTGGCATGGGGGCACCTTCCAGCTCACCGACTTGAGTTACAACGGCACCTACGTGCGCTTCGACAACGACCCCGAAACCCTGAGCTTGCGGCGCGGCGCGTGCACGTTGCATGGCTCGGGCGCGATCGGCCTCGGCACCCCGCCGTCGGATTCGATCAGCCCGACGGTACGTTTCGAGGTGATGCGTTTCGCGAACACGCGAAGTGATCATCCGGAGTTCGGGCCCAAGCCTTGATTGCAACGAGCGCCAGCGATCGTCCGACGTCCACGTTCACATGAGCATGGCGCCGGAACCGCCGCATGCGCATGGCCAGCCGCCCGGCACGGCGATCCTGCTGTGCAACCTCGGCACTCCCGACGAAGCGAACACTGCTTCGGTTCGGCGTTATCTCGCCGAGTTTCTGAGCGACCCGCGCGTCGTCGAGATACCGACCTGGCTGTGGTGGCCGATCCTGCACGGCGTGATCCTGCGGGTGCGGCCGAAGCGGTCGGCGTCGAAATACGCGGCGATCTGGACCCCCGACGGTTCACCGCTTCGCGTGTGGACCGCGAAGCAGGCGGTGATGCTTGGTGGCTACCTCGGTCAGCGCGGCCACCGCGTCATCGTGCGCGACGCGATGCGCTACGGCAACCCTTCGATCGCATCGGTGCTCGACGAGGTGAAGGCCGCCGGCGCGACCCGCGTGCTGGTGTTGCCGCTCTACCCGCAGTACTCGGCGCCGACCACCGCCAGCGTGATCGACGCGGTCGCGCAATGGTCGTCGACCATCCGGCAAGTGCCCGAACTGCGGTTCGTCAATCAATACCACGACGATCCCGCCTACATCGAAGCCCTCGCCCGCCGCCTAACCGATCACTGGCAAACGAATGGGCGACCCGATCGCACGGTGCTGAGTTTCCACGGCGTACCCAAACGCACCCTCGACCTCGGCGATCCGTACCACTGCGAATGTCGCAAGACGGCGCGGCTGCTCGCCGAGCGGCTCAGCATGCCGCCCGATGCGCTCACGGTCACCTTCCAAAGCCGTTTCGGCCGTGCCGAGTGGCTGCAGCCCTACACCGAAGCCACGCTCGTGAAGCTGGCGCAGTCGGGCTTGAAACGGGTCGACGTGATGTGCCCGGGCTTCACGGCCGATTGCCTGGAGACGCTCGAAGAGGTCGCCATCGAGGTCCGTGCCGCCTTCCTGCGAGCCGGGGGCGAGACATTCTTCTACGTGCCCGCCCTCAACGACTCGCACGAGTGGATCGTCGCGTTGAGCGCGATTGCGATCCGGCACCTGCAGGGCTGGGGCACGCAGGCGCCCGCCGATCCTGCCGAGCTCGTGGCGTCCCGCGCGCGCGCGCTCGCGCTCGGCGCCCGAGACTGACCGTTCCCGAGCCGAGTGCGAGGTGGCTGCGGCAACCGGGTTTGACAGCTTGCGACGAAGCCTGGTCCCGGCGATATTCGCCGCTCCTTTCCGCCCATTCAGCGACCACGGTCAACCCATGAAAAACGCCCCAAAAACATGGCTCGCACTCTCGACGCTGCTGGTCTCGTCGATGGCATTCGCACAAGTCCCGCCCGGCTACCCGGCGACTTACGCCGACCTCATCGCGGCTGCCAAGAAGGAGGGCAAGGTCGTCATCTACAGCACCACCGACACGGCGTCGGCCGGCTCTCTGGTCAAAGACTTCTCGGCGCTCTACCCCGACATCTCGGTCGAATACAACGACATGAATTCGACCGAGGTCTACAACCGCTTCATCAGCGAACGTGGCGCTGGCGGCGCCTCGGCCGATGTGCTGTGGAGCTCGGCGATGGACCTGCAGATCAAGCTCGTCAACGACGGCAACGCCGTGACTTACGCGTCACCCGAAGTGCCGAACCTGCCGACATGGGCGGTCTGGAAGAACGAGGCCTTCGGCACCACGTACGAGCCGATCGCGATCGTCTACAACAAGCGCTTGCTGACCGGCGACGAAATTCCGCAGAGCCATGCCGATCTGCTCCGCGTCTTCAAGGACAAGACCGAGAAGCTCAAAGGCAAGGTCACCACCTACGACGTCGAGAAGTCGGGCGTCGGCTTCATGCTCATCAGCCAGGACAGCAAGTACAACCCGGCGTTCTGGGACATGGTGCGCGCACTCGGCGTCGCGAGCCCGCGCTTCCAGTCGAGCGCCGGCACGATGATGGAACGCATCAGCTCCGGCGAAAACATCCTCGGCTTCAACGTCTTCGGTTCGTACGCGTTGTTGCGCGCGAAGAAAGACCCGTCGATCGGCATCGTCTACCCGAAGGACTACACGCTCGTGATGTCGCGCGTGATGTTCGCGGCCAAGGGCGGCAAGAACCCGAACGCCGCCAAGCTTTGGCTCGACTATGTGCTCTCGAAGCGCGGGCAGACCGTCGTCGCCAACCAGGCCGAGCTCGGATCGATCCGTGCCGACGTGACCGGAGACCAAACGCTGGCCGGCCTCACCAAGACGCTGGGCACGACGCTGAAGCCCATTCCTGTCGGCCCCGAGTTGCTGGTGTATCTCGACCAGACCAAGCGCCTCGACTTCCTGAAGCAGTGGCAAGCCGCGATCAAGGGCACGAAGTAGATGCGGGCGGCGCTGCCGCGCTTCGGCGTCATCGGCGTCACCGCGCTCGCGGTGTTCCTGCCGCTGGGGCTCATCTTCTATCAGAGCGTGCTCGACGCACCGTTCTTCATGGCGCACAAGCTGAGCCTTGGCGCATTCGCATTCATCTTCGACGACGGCGACTTCTGGGATGCGTTCAAGAACTCGCTGATCATCGCGACCGGCATGGCGGTGATCGCGGTCCCGCTCGGCGGCATCCTCGCGTTCCTGATGGTGCGCACCGATCTGCCGGGCCGGCGTTGGCTCGAACCGATGCTGCTGATCCCGATCTTCATCTCGCCGATGGTGCTGGCCTTCGGCTACGTGGTCTCGGCCGGGCCCGTCGGGTTCTATTCGGTATGGGCGAAGAACCTGATCGGAGGCGTGCCCTGGAACGTGTATTCGATGCCGGCGATCGCGATCATCGCGGGACTCACGCATGTGCCGCACGTCTACCTTTATTCGTCGACGGCGTTGAAGAGCCTCGGCTCCGATGTGGAAGAAGCCGCGCGCATGGCCGGCGCTTCGCCGTTCCAGGTCGCCAAGGACGTCAGCTTGCCGATGGTGACGCCGTCGCTGCTGTTCGCTGGCGTGCTGGTGTTCTTTCTCGGCTTCGAGATCTTCGGTCTGCCGCTGGTGCTGGGTGACCCCGAAGGCCACCTGGTGCTGGCGACCTATCTCTACAAGCTCACCAACAAGCTCGGCACGCCCTCCTATCACCTGATGGCGGCCGTCGCCGTCTGCATCGTCGCGATGACGTTGCCGCTCGTCATGTTGCAACGCCATCTGCTGAAGAACGCCGGCAAGTACATCACCGTGAAGGGCAAGGCCGGCCGGCAGCGACCGTTGCCGCTCGGCCCGTGGCGCTGGGTCGCGGCGGCGCTGCTGTTCCTGTGGCTTTTCCTGACCATCGTGGTGCCGATGTCCGGCATCGTTCTGCGCGCGTTCGTCACCAACTGGGGCGAAGGCGTCCGCCTCGCCGAGGTCGCGACGCTCGACAACTTTCGCACCGTGTTCGAACAGCCGACGCTGGTGCGCGGCATCTTCAACACGATCCTGATCGGCGTGGTCGGCGGAGCGCTCGCGGTCGCGTGCTACACCGCGATCGCACTCGCCACGCATCGAAAGAACGATGGGTGGTCGCGATTCGTCGATTACCTGGTGCTCGTGCCGCGTGCCATTCCGGGCCTGCTCGCCGGCCTCGCGTTCCTGTGGGTCTTCCTGTTCTTCCCGCCGCTCGCGCCGCTGCGTGCGACCATCTTCAGCGTCTGGCTCGCGTACACGGTGGTGTGGCTTGCATACGGCATGCGGCTCGTGTCGAGTTCGTTGCTGCAGGTGGGCCCCGAACTGGAAGAGGCGGCACGCAGCGCCGGCGCCACCCGGGGCCAGGTCAGTCGACACGTGACGCTGCCGCTGGTGCGCTACGGACTGCTTGCCAGCTGGCTGCTCGTCTTCATGATCTTCGAGCGCGAGTACTCGACGGGCGTGTATCTGCTCGGCCCCGGCACCGAAGTGATCGGCTCGCTGCTCGTCTCGCTGTGGGGCACCGGCGCGGCCGACACCGTGGCCGCGCTGTCGCTCATCAATGTCGTGCTGGTCGGCATCGGCCTCAGCATCGCGCTGCGCTTCGGCGTGAAACTCCATGACTAAGCTCGTCGTCAACGACCTCCATCTTTCATACGGCGACAACGCGATCCTGAAGGGCGTGTCGATGGCGCTGGAGCAGGGCCAGGTGGTCTCGTTGCTCGGCCCTTCGGGCAGCGGCAAAACGACGCTGCTGCGTGCCGTTGCGGGCCTCGAAGCGCCGCATCGGGGCACGATCGCGATCGAGGGCAAGTCGGTGTTCGACGGGTCTGCGACGGTCGAGGTGCCGGCCGAGAAGCGAAACCTGGGTCTGGTGTTCCAGTCTTACGCGCTGTGGCCGCACCGGACGGTCCACGACAACGTCGCTTATGGCCTGAAGCTGCGCAAGGTCGACGGTGCCGAATCGCGCACTCGCGTCGACACGGCGCTGAAGAACCTCGGCCTGGGCGCGCTCGGCGATCGCCTGCCGCACCAACTTTCGGGCGGCCAGCAGCAGCGCGTCGCAATCGCGCGGGCACTGGTCTACAACCCGCCGGTCATCCTGATGGACGAGCCGCTATCGAACCTCGACGCCAAGCTGCGCGAAGAGGCGCGCGCCTGGTTGCGCGAGCTCATCTTGAAGATGCAGCTTTCTGCGCTCGTCGTCACGCATGATCAGAACGAAGCGATGGCGATGTCGGATCGCATCCTGCTGCTCAACAACGGCGTGATCGAACAGCAGGGCACACCCGAAGAGATGTACAGCCGGCCGAAGACGCTTTTCGTTGCCGATTTCATGGGCAGCAACAACCGCATCGAAGGACGCGTGACCGAACGGCGCGGCGCGTCGACCCGGCTCGCAGGCGATGGGTGGGCGCTGTGGGGCGATGCGCGCGGCGCGGCGTCGCACGAAACGACCTCGACCGCGACCGGCATGGCCAGACTCGAAACGGTTCGCCTCGCCGATGGCCCGGCCGAGCATCGCGTGCAACTGCCCCTCGTGACCTCGATGTTCCTCGGCGATCGTTGGGAACATCTTTTCCATCGCAACGACCTGCGCCTGCGCGCCTACGGTCCGAATGCGTTGCAGCCCGGCGAGCATTGGCTCGAGATCGCGCCGTCCGATCTCTGGATCTTTTGACGGGCGCAGCGGGCCGATCGGCGCGCGCCGTCGCCCGGCAGAGGCATCGACCGCGGGTGCGACGCTTGCCAGCCAAGTCAACCGGGCGCACGCGCTCAAGAATCCTTGATCGATGAAGCATCCGAAGACCGAGACAGATCCCTGCGAAAACCGCAACCGCCTCGACAAGTGGCTGTGGGCCGCGCGCTTCTTCAAGACCCGCGCGCTCGCGGCCGATGCGATTTCGAGCGGACATGTCGACGTCAACGGCGTGGCCGCGAAAGCGTCTCGTGAATTGCACGAAGGTGACACGGTCGCGTTTAGGCAGGGCACGGAGCGCCGCGAAGTTCGCATTCGCGCGCTCAGCCGCCAGCGTGGCTCGGCCGAGGTGGCGCAGCAGCTGTACGAAGAAACCGCCGAGAGCGTGGCGCGTCGCGCTGCAGCCGTCGAGCGCCGCCTGCGCCAGCCCGAGCCCGCCGCCAGCATCGAGCAGGGCCGCCCGACCAAGCGCGACCGCCGCACGCTGGTCGACTGGACGCGCTGGCAGGCGTCGATCGATTCGAACTGAAAAGACTGCCGCGTCGGCGCAGGCCGCGCGGAGCGCCGGTCAAACCGGGGGGTGACGACCAAGCTTGGTGCGTGACCGCCGCTCGAATGCGCTCTGCCACGTCTGCGCATGACGGGGCGACGCGCTCTAAATTTCTCGACGGTTCGCTTCAAAGCCCTCTTGAAATAAAGGGGCATCACCTCAGGTGGGTGTCTGCAAAGCCAGCCCTATGCCCATGAGTCCGAACGAACAGCCCCCTTTCGAACCCGCTGCCACCGATGGCGAGGCCACGGCGACCCCTTCTGCTTCCTTTGATCAGGGCCAGGGTCAACTGGCAGAACTGCAAGCCAAGCACACCGAAGTGTCGGACGCCTATCTTCGGGCCAAGGCCGAGGCCGAGAACGTCAGGCGCCGCGCCGACGAAGTGATCTCGAAAGCCCGCAAGTTCGCCATCGAGGGCTTCGCCGAGAGCTTGCTGCCGGTCAAGGACAGCCTCGAGGCCGCGATCGCGATTCCCGGCGCGAGCTCGGAGCAAGTGCTTGAAGGCGTCCACGCGACGCTTCGTCAATTGTCGGCAGCGCTGGAGCGCAACCGCGTGATCGAGATTTCGCCCCCGGCCGGCACCCGCTTCGATCCGCATCAACACCAGGCCATCAGCGTGGTGCCCGCCGCGCAAGAACCGAACACGGTGGTCGCGGTGCTGCAGAAGGGCTACTTGATCGCCGACCGCGTGTTGCGCCCTGCCCTCGTGACGGTGAGCGCGCCGGGCTGATTCCCGCACGCTGCAAGCGCGCACCCGCCATGCAGCGACCGACTTGAAAACCGCGCGGCGAGCCGCACCTCGAATCCAACAATTCTTTTTCCGGAGCACAACAAATGGCGAAGATCATCGGCATCGACCTCGGCACCACCAACTCTTGCGTGGCAATCATGGAAGGCAACACCACCAAGGTGATCGAGAACAGCGAAGGTGCGCGTACCACGCCGTCGATCATTGCCTACCAGGACGGCGGCGAGATCTTGGTCGGCGCGTCGGCCAAGCGCCAGGCCGTGACCAACGCGAAGAACACCATCTATGCGGTGAAGCGCCTGATCGGCCGCAAGTTCACCGAAAAGGAAGTGCAGAAGGACATCGACCTGATGCCTTACAAAATCGCGGCTGCCGACAACGGTGACGCGTGGGTCGAGGTGCGCGGCGAGAAGCTCGCGCCGCAGCAGATCTCGGCCGAGATCCTTCGCAAGATGAAGAAGACCGCCGAGGACTATCTAGGTGAGACCGTGACGGACGCCGTCATCACGGTGCCCGCGTACTTCAACGACGCGCAGCGTCAGGCGACCAAGGACGCCGGCCGCATCGCCGGCCTCGACGTCAAGCGCATCATCAACGAGCCTACCGCGGCGGCCCTCGCGTTCGGTCTCGACAAGGCCTCCACCGGCGACCGCAAGATCGCCGTGTACGACCTGGGAGGCGGCACGTTCGACGTCTCCATCATCGAGATTGCAGACGTCGATGGCGAGAAGCAGTTCGAAGTGCTCTCCACCAATGGCGACACGTTCCTGGGCGGCGAAGACTTCGACCAGCGCATCATCGACTACATCATTTCCGAATTCAAGAAGGACCAGGGCGTCGACCTGTCGAAGGATGTGCTCGCGCTGCAGCGGCTGAAGGAGGCGGCCGAGAAGGCGAAGATCGAACTGTCGAGCTCGGCACAGACCGACATCAACCTGCCTTATGTCACGGCCGATGCCTCCGGTCCGAAGCACCTCAACATCAAGTTGACGCGGGCCAAGCTCGAGTCGCTCGTCGAGGAACTGATCGAGCGCACGATCGGGCCGTGCCGCATCGCCATCAAAGACGCCGGCGTGGCCGTCAGCGCCATCGACGACGTGATCCTTGTCGGCGGCATGACGCGCATGCCCAAGGTGCAGGACAAGGTCAAGGAATTCTTCGGCAAGGAGCCGCGCAAGGACGTCAACCCGGACGAGGCTGTCGCGGTCGGTGCCGCGATCCAGGGCCAGGTGCTGGTCGGTGACCGCAAGGACGTGTTGCTGCTTGACGTGACGCCGCTGTCGCTCGGCATCGAAACGCTCGGTGGCGTGATGACGAAGATGATCCAGAAGAACACCACGATCCCGACCAAGTTCGCGCAGACTTTTTCGACCGCCGATGACAACCAGCCCGCGGTGACCATCAAGGTGTATCAAGGCGAGCGCGAAATGGCGTCCGGCAACAAGAGCCTTGGCGAATTCAACCTCGAAGGCATCGCGCCGGCACCACGTGGCATGCCGCAGGTAGAGGTGACGTTCGACATCGACGCCAACGGCATCCTGCACGTCGGCGCGAAAGACAAGGCGACCGGCAAGGAAAACAAGATCACGATCAAGGCGAACTCGGGGCTCTCCGAAGCCGAGATCCAGCAAATGGTGAAGGACGCCGAGCTGAACGCGGTCGACGACAAGAAGAAGCTCGAACTGATCCAGGCCCGCAACGCGGCCGACGCGATGGTGCACAGCACGAAGAAGAGCCTCGCCGAGCATGGCGACAAGCTCGACGCGGGCGAGAAGGAAAAGATCGAAGCGGCGATCAAGGACGCCGAAGACGCGCTGAAGGCCGAGGACAAGTCGCTGATCGAGGAAAAGACCGAAGCCCTGATGACGGCGAGTCAGAAGCTCGGCGAGAAGGTCTACGCCGACGCGCAAGCGGCTCACGCGGGCGGCTCCGGCACGCCAGGCGAGGCGCCCGGCGACAGCGGTGGCGCGAAGCCGGCCGACGACAACGTCGTCGATGCCGAGTTCAAGGAAGTGAAGAAGGGCTGAGGCCTGATGATCGACGAGGGGCTTTCGAGCCCCTCGACCGGCACGCCGGTTCGGGTTGCGGCATTTGGCCACAGCTCGGGCCGGCTTCGGTGTTTGTGGGGTAGCTTCCGCGGCGATGATCGCGAGCGTCTCGATCGCGCAGCGCGGCGCGGTCGATCTGAATTCAGTGGGTTCTGGAGTGTGAGAGCTGATGAGCAAGCGTGACTACTACGAGGTGCTGGGCCTGGCGAAGGGAGCATCCGACGAGGAGATCAAGAAGGCTTATCGCAAGCAGGCGATGAAGCATCACCCCGACCGCAACCACGGCGCGACCTCGAAGGACTCCGAAGAAAAATTCAAGGAGTGCAAAGAGGCTTACGAGATGCTTTCCGACCCTCAAAAGCGGGCCGCCTACGATCAGTTCGGCCATGCGGGCGTCGATCCGAACCTGGGGCGGCAAGCGGGCGGCGAGGGCTTCGGAGGTTTCGCCGAGGCGTTCGGCGACATCTTCGGCGACATCTTCGGGGCTGCGAACGGAAGGCGGGGCGGCGGGCCGCAGGTCTATCGCGGCGCCGACCTCAGCTATCCGATGGAGATCACGCTCGAAGAAGCGGCGTTCGGCAAGGACACGCAGATTCGGGTGCCATCGTACGACCGTTGCGAGACCTGCCAGGGCTCCGGCTCGAAGCCCGGCACCCATCCGATCACTTGCACCACGTGCCACGGGAATGGCTCGGTGCAGATGCGACAGGGCTTCTTCAGCATCCAGCAGCCGTGCCCGCAGTGCCACGGCACCGGCAAGATCATTCCGGAGCCGTGCGTGACCTGCCACGGGCAGGGTCGCATCAAGAAGCCGAAGACGGTCGAGATCAAGATTCCGGGCGGCATCAACGAGGGCATGCGGATCCGGGTGAGCGGCAGCGGTGAACCGGGCCCCAACAACGGCCCGAACGGCGACCTCTACATCGAGATCCGCATCAAGGACCACGAGATCTTCGAGCGCGATGGCGACGACCTGCACTGCACGGTACCGGTCACCATGACGAATGCCGCGCTCGGCGGCGCCATCGAGGTTCCGACGCTCAATGGCAAGGACAAGGTCGACCTCGGCGAGGGCACCCAGCACGGCAAGACTTTTCGCCTCCGGGGCAAAGGCATCAAGGGCGTGCGGTCGAGCTATCCGGGCGACCTGTTCTGCCACATCAGTGTGGAAACGCCGGTCAAGCTCACGGAGTTCCAGCGCAAGCTGATGAAGGAACTCGACGACGACTTCCGCAAGCACGGAGACCGCCATTCGCCGGGCGCGAAGACCTGGAGCGATCGGGTGAAGGACGTGTTCAAGGCGTGAGTCTCGCGCCGGCGGGCCGGTCGATGCGGGCGCGCGAGGCATCATCGCGTTTTGACTCTCTCCGCACACCATGGCCGCCGGATCTTCCGACTCGTTGAAGTCGGTGCTGTTCGCGCTCGGCGCGAACGCCGCGATCGCGCTCGCGAAAACAGCGGGTGCCATCTTCACCGGCTCGAGCTCGATGCTCGCGGAGGCCGTGCACTCGTTCGCCGACTGCGCGAACCAGGGCCTGCTGCTGGTGGGCTTGCGCGAGGCGCGGCGCGCGCCCGACGCCGACCACCCGCTCGGGCACGGGCGCGCGATCTATTTCTGGAGCTTCATCGTGGCGCTGATGCTGTTCAGCATGGGCGGCATGTTCTCGATCTACGAAGGCGCGCACAAGCTCGCGGCACCGGAGCCGGTGCAGCACGCGTGGGTTGCGCTTGCAATCCTCGCCTTTGGCCTGGCGGCCGAAGGCGTGTCGCTGTGGGGTTGCCTGCGCGAAGTGAACAAGGAACGCGGGACGCTCCCCCTCTGGACCTGGTTCCGCAGCTCGCGTCAAAGCGAGCTGCTGGTCGTGCTGGCCGAAGACATCGCCGCGATGCTCGGCCTCTCGGTGGCACTCGGATGTGTGGCGCTTTCAGCCTTGACCGGCAACCCCGTCTGGGACGCGGTCGGCTCGATCGTGATCGGCGTGCTCCTGGTTCTGGTGGCGGTGCTGGTCGGCATCGAGGTGAAATCGCTGCTGATCGGTCAAGGGGCCGACCAGCAGACCGTCGCCCGCATGCGCGCGCGCCTCGAGGCTGAACCCCACGTCGCCGCGCTTTACAACCTGGTCACGCAGCAACTCGGCGGCGATGTGATGGTCGCGGTCAAGGCGAAAATGGTGCCGCTCGACACCGACGTGGCGCTCATCGGTGCCATCAACGAGATCGAAGTGCGCTTTCGCGCGACGTTTCCGCAAGTCCGTTGGTTGTTCTTCGAGCCTGATTCGGCCGACTAGGTGCGCGTCGACACGGCGAATTCGGGGCCGGCAACCCCGCGCGCTCAGCCGAACAAATCGACCTGCCCGTCTTTCGCCTTGGCGAGCGGCTTCCTGAACTGCGTCAGGTCGAAATCGGCTCGGCAACGATCGAGGCCGTGGCGTGCGAGCGCCTTTTTCAAACGTTGCTGCAACAGCGCCGCCCACACGCCCTCGCCTTTCATTCGCGCGCCGAAGGTGGCGTCGTAGTCCTTGCCACCGCGCATCTCGCGAACCCGCGCCATCACGCGCGCGGCGCGATCCGGAAAGTGCTCGTCGAGCCAGTGCTGGAAGATCGGGTTCACTTCCCACGGCAAGCGGAGCACGATGCCGAAACCCGAGGTGGCCCCGGCCGACGCGGCCGCGGCGAACAGGCGTTCGAGTTCAGGCTCGTTGATGAAAGGGATGATCGCGACACGCTCACGCCGACCGGCACGCCCGCCTTGGCCAGGGTCTCGATGGTCTGCAGGCGTCGGTGCGGTGCCGCCGCACGCGGCTCGAGGATGCGCGCGAGTTTGGGATCGAGCGACGTCAACGACACGTAGACCGCGACCAACCCTTTCTCGGCCATCGGCCCGATCAGGTCAAGGTCGCGTTCGATGCCCGACGACTTCGTCACCACCGAAAAGGGATGGTTGCAAGCCGACAGCACCTCGACCACCGATCGCGTGATGCCGAGCTTGCGTTCGATCGGCTGGTACGCATCGGTGGCCGCACCCAGCGTTAACTGGCACGGCTCGTACGCGCGGCTCGCGAAGGCTTCGCGCAGCCGCTCGGCCGCGTTCACCTTCGCGACGATCCTGGTTTCGAAATCGAGGCCAGGCGACATGTTGAGGTAGCTGTGGGTGGGCCGGGCAAAGCAGTAGACGCAGCCGTGCTCGCAACCTCGGTACGGGTTGATCGTCAGATCGAATGACAGGTCGGGCGAACTGTTGCTCGTGAGGATCGATTTCACGCGCTCCTCGATGATGGTCGTCTCCGGCGCGACGACCTCTTCCCTCGCGTGTTGTTCGAGCGTGCCCCAGCCGTCGTCGAAGACGTCGACGCGCTGGCTGACGAAACGGTGCTCGATGGACCACGACGTGCCCCGGCCCTTGACCGGCGTCGTGACCCGTTGCGGCTTCGCGATCGGAACCGCCTTTGCGCGATCCGCGGGGTTGATTTGCATGCTGTGAATATAGGAAGCGGTTCCGGTTCGCTTCAGCGGACGCTGGAGGACTGGATGCCCATCCAGTGCATATTACTTTGTATTTAGCGGTGAGGACAAGCCCTTGATGAGCTTTGACAGGACGCTGCGTGGGAATCTTCGCCGCTGTGGCGCAGCCGGACCCGGCCGAAGCCGTTGGGCTGGTGGACCTCCACCGCGGCCGCGCGCACGAAAAATCGTTCGCCCTAAGCGGCTTCCAAGCCCTTCGTGGAAATGGCGTCGTGAAGGGATTGGCCGCGCAACTGAGCAGTCCTTTCTGGGGTGCGCTTCACAGAACGAGCAGCGCGAAATGCGTACGGTGCGACACCGACCAGACGCTTGAACATAACGGAAAACTGATGTCTCTCCTTGAACCCGGCAGCCGCGCTGACCGCATCGAGCGCGTCGTCGGTCGCCAGCAGCCGGACCTTCGCCAACTCGATCCGTCGTCGCATCACGTACCGGTACGGCGAGCTGCCCGTCGCAAGTCCAAACGCCCGAATGAAATGGGATTGGCTGAGCCCTGCAGCCTCAGCAAGCTCGCGCAGCGCCAGACCTTGCCCGAGATTCGCTTCGATGAACTGGGTGACGCGACGCAGACGGTAAGGTGCCAATGCTAACGCGTGGCTCGTCAGCCGGGGCCGTCGTGCGACATGCTGTTGCGCGAGCTGCGTGCAGAAACTGACCAGCAGGCTGTCGAGCAGCAACGGCGAGGCGAGTCGAGGATCCTGGATCTCGTCCAGCATGCGAAGGAACAGCAACTCGAGCAAGGCGTCGGGGCAGCCGACTTTTTCAATCAGCGACGTCGCCCGCCCCTCGAATTCTTCGCCGGATAACTCTTCCAATCGCAACGGCGATAAATAGAGGTGAGCAAAAGCAATCGGCCCTTCGGTCTGCCAGCGGTACGCGCATCCGGCCGGAACCATCGTCAACGACTGGTTCTCGACCACCCGAGAGACGGACGGTCCATCGCAACGCCGCTCGACACGTTTGGCACCTCCTAAGTGGATAACCACGTAATGTTCGTCGAGAGGCGGCTGAACCATCACGGCAGACGTACCGCGCCAGCATCGAATCAAAGCACCGCCCCATCCGCTGAATTCGCTCGAAGCGATCGGCGACGAAGCGACGGCCCACGGCCAATTCAACGGCTGGGTTCGTGAGTCGTGTCGATCGGAGTCGGAGGTTTGCACGGCCATTGGTTTGTCCTTCGAGACAACTCCTGACGAAGAACTTTTTACCAGCGCCGATGCTTGTCGTATGTGCGGAGGCGCACATAGACAAAGGGGGCTTTCCTATCAATAGTTGGCTTCCGTAGGCTGTCTCCGACACGAGAACACGCGCGTCGGACGTATTATTGAGTGAGCCGAGCCCTTCGGCAAGCGCCAAGGAGCTCCGATGAAATTCCCCGCCGTTAACCGGTTCCCCATCCCGCTCGTCTTCGTCGTGACGACTGCCGTCTTGCTTTTCGGATGTGGAGGTGATGACGCGGTTGACGCCGGCTCCGACGGTCCGACATCAGCGGAAGCACCCGTTGTGCACGCCGCAGGCAACGCCGTCAACGGCAAGCAGGTATTTCGGTTCGAGACCTTTGGCAACGAGCGTTTCTGGACCGACGCGTTGCGCCTTCAACAAGGCATCGTCGCGGCGGGCGTGACGCCGCTCCAGGCGCTGCAGTTGGGCCTGATCGTCGACAGCGAGGCGCTCGATGCAGCCACCTTGGCTGCCATCGCAGCGGAGCTGAAGACAGACCTGTCGCCAGCCAATGCGCCGCTCCTCAACAGCGCGGCGACGACTGCCAAGCTGGTCAACGCCAACGCCATCGTCGGCATCGTCGCCAAGGACACGAACGGCGACGGCATCATCGACATCGCCAACGGCGACAAGACCGGCGCCAGTTGCGCGCTCTGCCATACGATCAGCGACGGCTCGGTGTTCAAGATGGCCAATGGAGGCTCGATCGGCAAGCGCCTCGACGGCCGCGCCAACCACGACCTTGATTTCGGCTCGCTGATCGCCCTCGGCCAGAACACGCGCGCCTACTACCCGGTGCTGCAACTGACCCTCGCCGCCAACGGCGGCAAGACGCTCGGCCGCGCGCCCACCGGCCTGACGCCGACCTCGACGGAGGCCGAGGTCGACGCTTACCTGAAGAACAAGGCGTACTACCCGGTCGGCACCTTCGACGACACGGTCGACGGCAACGGCGACCCGCAACACAACTCGGCGCTCTTTCGCACCGACTTGGCCGCGCCTTGGGGCACCGAAGGCGGAATCGCCCGCCTCGACAACTTCAGCAACCTCGTCTACACGGCGCTTCTCGACCCGACCAACCTCACGACGCCGGGAGGCCGGGCGTTCATGCAGAAGTTCGGTGGCATTGCGGCGGGCAACGAGATCGTCGATGGCTATATCCAGGTGCTCGCCGCGACCGGCGTTGTGGGCTACCCCTTTGTCCAGGCGGCGGCCAGCCCTGTGGCAGGTACCGAGGACGCGCCGCTCGGCAACCGGGTCGACAACACCAAGCTGATCGACATGAACGGCTACCTCAACAGCCTGCAGGCACCGGCCGGGGTTGTCGCCGACGCTACCGCCGGCGCACGCGGACGAGCGCAGTTCCGTGTCAGCTGCACGGCCTGCCACAACGTCAGCCAGGGGCGGGCCGTGCCGGCGTTCACCGTGCCCATGAAGACGATCTTTCCTGGCGACAACCCGGTCGTGCTGCTTGCCGCGCGCACGGCACCGCTCAACCCGATTCTCGACACGCCGGGAAACATCTATGACGACAAGACCGCAGTGGTCAACGCAAGCCAGCGCGGCGGCATCCGCGGCTCCGTGATGCCGCTCTTGCTTGACTTGGCAAGGAAACCCAACTTCCTGCACGACAGCAGCGTGCCGACGCTCGACAACCTGCTGAACCCCAGCCGGGGCGCCAACGCACCGCACCCGTTCTACCTGAGCGACGCCGCGCAGCGCGCCGACATGGTCGAGTACCTGCGTGAGGCGACGACGTCGGGTCCCTGAGGCCACTGCGTCCCACGTCGACCTGTCAATGGACCACTCGAGGAGTTCCAAGTGAACACACTGACGACCGCCATCCTGTCCGCATGCCTGACTGACATGAAGAAGGACGAAATGATGAAGCCTGGCACGGCGGCCAGCGAACCGATGATGAAGACATGAAAGCGTCACTTCGTCTATCCGGCAAGGCGGTCGTGCTGGCGGGCGCTGCCGGTTTTCTGCTGGCGTTGCATCCGGTACATGCCGCCGACATCGTCGACACCGCCAAGGCCGACGGCCACTTCACCAAGCTGCTCGAGGCCAACGAGCGAGCCGGCACCGCGGCGTTGCTGACGCAGCCCGGCCCGTTCACAGTGTTCGCGCCCAACGACGACGCTTTCGCCAAAGTGCCTGCCGACAAGCTGCACGCGTTGATGACGCCGGCCATGCAGACGATGCTCAAGGTCACGCTGGGCAACCACATCGTCACCGGCTTGCTCGACATGAGCGCCATCGAGGCCGCGCTCGGAAAAGGCGACAGCGCCGCGGCAATGGCGGCGAACAATATGCCGCTCCTCTTCAAGATGGAAGGCGGCAAGCTCACCGTCAATGGTGCCCACGTCATCAAGGGGCCCATGCGGGTCGACAACGGGCTTGTCTACGTCATCGACACCGTGATGATGCCGGCCGTGCCCCTGCAGGCCCACTATTGAAAACGAGCTCGAACATGATCACGCAAACGATTTCATCTCCGGTGGGCCGAGCCGCGGTCGCGCCTGCCGCTGTCGGCCACGGACCCGACCTTGCAGCTTGGGGCGCGCGGGCTCCCCGCTACGCGCTGGTTGTCGTCTTTCTCTGGTTCGGCATGCTCAAGTTCACCGACTACGAGGCCTCGGGCATCGCACCGCTGGTCATCAACAGCCCGTTGGTCATGTGGATGAACGGCCTGCTCGGCATTGCCGGCACGGCGCATTTTCTCGGCGTCTTCGAAATCCTGACCGGGTTGCTGATCGCCTCGCGCCATTGGCAACCCCGCTTGGCCGTGGTCGGCGGCGCCATGGCGATGCTGACCTTCCTGATCACCCTCAGCTTCATGTTCAGCACCCCCGGAGTCGTGCAGCCAGGCTTCGACGTCCCGCTGGCACTGTCGGCAATGCCGGGCCAGTTCCTGCTCAAGGACCTGGTGCTGCTTGCCGTGTCGTTTTGGGTCGCCGCATCAGCCTTGCAGGAGGCCCGCCTGAGGCGATAGCGGCAGCGGGATGGGTGAATCCGTTACGTCATCTGGCGGAGCCGGAGGGATTCGAACCCTCGATGCAGGTTTTGCCCACATACTCCCTTAGCAGGGGAGCACCTTCGGCCACTCGGTCACAGCTCCGCAGAGCGCGAATTCTAGCCCGTCAGTTCGCCAGCGCGTCTTCTCGATCAGGTCGTTGCATTCGATGAGCCACGCCCTGCCGGCTGGTCGAGCTCGAAAGCCTTGTGGAGCGCACGCACCGCAAGCTCCATGTACTTTTCGTCGATCACCACGCTGGTCTTGATCTCGCTCGTTGTGATCATCTGGATGTTAATGCCCTCGTCGCTGAGGGCGCTGAACATGCGACTCGCGACGCCCACGTGAGATCGCATCCCGATGCCGACGATGCTCACCTTGCAGATGCGGTCGTCGCCGAGCACCGAGGTCGCACCCGTCACCGGCAACACCTCGCGCTTCAGCAGTTCCATCGTGCGCGCGTAGTCGTTGCGGTGCACCGTGAACGAGAAGTCTGTGCGACCGTCGTGCGACACGTTCTGGATGATGACGTCGACATCGATGTTCGCCGCAGCCACCGGCCCGAGGATGAGACTCGCGATGCCCGGCTTGTCGGTCACGCCCATCAGACTGATCTTGGCCTCGTCGCGGTTGAACGCGATGCCCGACACGATGGCTTGTTCCATGTTCTCGTCTTCCTCGAAGGTGATCAGCGTGCCCGAGCGGGCCTCCTCGTCGATATCGATGTCCCACGGCGTGAAGCTCGAGAGCACGCGCAGCGGCACGCGGTGCTTGCCGGCGAATTCGACCGACCGAATCTGCAGCACCTTGGCGCCGAGGCTCGCCATCTCGAGCATCTCTTCGAAGCTGATGCTCTTCAGGCGCCGCGCGTCGGCAACGATGCGGGGGTCGGTGGTGTAGACGCCATCGACGTCCGTGTAGATCAAACACTCGTGCGCCTTCAGCGCCGCGGCGACGGCCACGGCCGACGTGTCGGAGCCGCCGCGGCCGAGCGTCGTGATGTTGCCGTGCTCGTCGACGCCCTGAAAGCCGGTGATGACGACGACGCGACCGGCTGCGAGATCGTTGCGAACCTTGTCGTCGTCGATGCGCTGGATGCGCGCCCTGGTGTAAGCCGTGTCGGTGGCGATCGGCACCTGCCAGCCGGCATAACTTACCGACTGCAGCCCCTCGGCCTTCAGCGCGATCGCGAGCAGGCCGACCGACACCTGTTCGCCGGTCGATGCGATCATGTCCATCTCGCGCATCACGGCCGCGTCGACATGCGCGGGTGAAAGCTCTCGTGCGAGGCCGAGCAGTCGATTCGTTTCGCCGCTCATCGCCGACGGCACGACGACCATCCGGTGCCCCGCGCGCGACCATTTCGCGACGCGTTTCGCGACATCGCGGATGCGTTCTGTCGAGCCCATCGAGGTGCCGCCGTACTTGTGAACGATGAGGGCCATCAGGAGAAGGGAAACGCGTGTCGGTGAAGTGGAGGCTCCGGCGAAAGACTCGTGGCGGGCCGGCGCAGCGTCGTCGATTCTAATTCGCGACCTCGCGCAAAGGAGGCGCCTTGCATCGGCACGCGCCCCGTTCCCGCCGAGGCGCCCGCCTCATCCTGGCACTCGGCGCGGCAACCAGGTCATCCGCATCTGCGGCTCGCCCACCGACGCCAACGCGCGATGGTCGATGCCCAGGCCGGGCACGAAGAGAAGATCCGTGCCGCTGTAGACCAACGGCCCCTCCCGCTCCCAGGCGCTGATACCGAGGGCCTGGAACTGCTTTTTCAACGGGCGCGGTGGTCGCCCCGCGCCTGACTGGAATTGTTCGCCGCCGTCGCGCGCGCGAAGCACCAGCGAGTGCAAGCGAGAGAGTGCGACACCGCCGCACGCGACGCGATCGAACTGCAGCGCGCCATGCCAATCGGGAAGCCGTTTGAGCCCGGCACGGGACACTTTCAGCGTCGTGCTCGTCGGCAGCGCCGTTGGCGCCGATGGGGTCTGCGTGAATTCAAGCAGCCCGTGGTGGCTGCGCAGTTCGCCGTGCGCGAGCAGCCAACGCGCAGGCCGGGCGAGCGCGAGCTCGACCATCAAGCGGGACACCAGGGCCATCGGCGCGGCACGGCTCGTGCGGCAGCGAAGCCAGGCGCGCAGTGCGTTGCTTCGTCTCGGCGACGACAGGGTCCGCCACGTCGAGAGGTCGAGCGCCTGATCGCGTTCGGCCACGGCAAGGTCCATCGCTGCCAGTTCGGCCAGGGCCGACGTCGCCTCTTGCGCCCACCGTGCGGCGTTCGCCAGCGATGCCTCGGCCGAGGGGTACGCTGCGAGCAAGGCCGGCCACACGTCGGACCGCAGTCGATTGCGCGCGTAGCGTGAATCGCCGTTGCTGTCGTCTTCGACGGGGTCGAGCCGATGCTGCAGCCCGTACGCCTCGATGGCCTCGCGGGGTTGGCCGAGCCAGGGCCGCGCCCACGTGAGACCGTCGCGAACGACTGCGGCCGGCATGCCCGAAAGACCTGCCGGCCCGGCACCGCGCAACGCCTGCAGCAGCAAGGTCTCGGCCTGGTCGCGCTGGTGGTGGCCCAGCAGGACCAGCGAAGCACCCTGTTCGAGCGCCATCTCGCGCAGGCTGGCATACCGCGCCGCACGTGCCCAGGCTTCGATGCTCTCGCCTCGCGTCGGTCTTGTCGACAGTCGTCTCGCGGCAAAGCCGAGCGAGGCGCCTGCGGTCGTCAAGCGCTGGCAGAACGTCTCGCAGTGCGCGAGCCATGCATCGGCATGGATGCTCAGACCATGATGCACATGAAGCGCGATCACGTGCAGGCCGAGTGGCGTCGCCGCGGTCACGGTGGCGTGCAACAGGGCCATCGAATCGCGACCCCCGCTCAGGGCCACTGCGACACGGGGGCCGCCGGGTTCACGCACCGGGTTCACCGATCTGGGTCGATCCGCGTACGCGTTCGCCCGCGTGTCCCGCCGCTCAGTTGCGAGCGGCGGTCGCGGTCGTGTCGTTGAAGCGGCCGTACGACTGCAGGCGGTCGTACCGGCGCTGCAACAGCTCGCGCGTCGGCAGGTCGCTCACCTGCCGGAACGCGTCGCCCAGTGAACGTTTCAGGAACGCGGCCATCTGCTTGATGTCGCGGTGCGCGCCGCCGACCGGTTCGTTGACGATCTTGTCGACCAGGCCGAGTGCTTTCAACCGATGCGCCGTGATGCCCAGCGCTTCGGCGGCGTCCGACGCGCGCTCGGCAGTCTTCCAAAGGATCGACGCACAACCCTCCGGCGAAATCACGGAGTAGATCGAGTATTGCAGCATCAACAGCTGGTCACCCACGCTGAGTGCCAGCGCGCCCCCCGAGCCGCCCTCGCCGATGATGGTGACGATGATCGGCACCTCGAGCTGCGCCATCTCGAAGATGTTGCGCCCGATCGCTTCCGACTGGCCTCGCTCCTCGGCGCCGATGCCCGGATACGCGCCGGGGGTGTCGACGAAAGTGAAAACCGGCAGGCCGAACTTCTCGGCGAGCTTCATCAGGCGCAAGGCCTTGCGGTAGCCCTCGGGCCGAGACATCCCGAAGTTGCGCAAGCCACGCTCCTTGGTGTCGCGCCCCTTCTGGTGGCCGAGCACCATGCAGGCCTGGCCGTTGAACCGCGCCAGGCCACCAACGATCGACTGGTCGTCGGCGAACGCGCGGTCCCCGTGCAATTCCTGGTAGTCGGTGAAGATGTCGTTGACGTAATCGAGCGTATACGGCCGCTGCGGATGGCGCGCGATCTGCGTCACCTGCCACGGCGACAGACCCGAGTAGATGTCTTTCGTGAGCTGAAGGCTTTTCTTGCCGAGTCGGTCGATCTCGTCGGAGATGTCGACGGCCGACTCGTTCTGCACGTAGCGCAACTCGTCGATCTTCGATTCGAGCTCTGCGACCGGCTGCTCGAAATCCAGGAAATGTCGTTTGCTCATGAAGAGCCCCTTCAATAACTCACGGGTAGTGGGTCGAGGCTGCGCCAAATGTACCAAGTGGCGACCGACCGGAACGGCGCCCAAGCGTCACCGACCTCACGCGCCTCGGCTCTGGAGACGGGCTCGCCGCTGAAGTAGTTGACGCTGATGCCCTTGATGAGCCCGACATCGTCGAGCGGCAGCACGTTCGGACGCATCAGGTGGAAGATCAGGAACATCTCCGCGGTCCAGCGGCCGATGCCGCGAATCGCAACGAGTTCCTCGATGATGGTCTCGTCGTCCATCTGCTGCCAGTTGTCGACATGCACCGCGCCCGATTCGAAATGCGCCGCGAGGTCGCTCAGGTACTCGACCTTGCGTGCCGAGAGGCCGGCGCCACGCATCGTCGGGGTGTCGAGCGCGAGCACGGCGCCGGGTTGCAGCGCGTTGTGCGTTTGCACGGTGAGCGCGGCGAAGCGTTCCCACACGGCTTGGGCGGCTTTCACTGAAATCTGCTGGCCGACGATCGAGCGCGCGAGCGTGGTGAAGGCATCGCCACGGCTCTGCAAGCGGCCCTCGCCCACGGTTGGGATCAGCTTGCGCATCACGCGATCGCGCTTCGCGAGGTGTTTGCAGGCGTCGTCCCAGTAGGCGGCGCTCGCCAGTGCGGCCTCGGTCATCTTCAGGCCTGGACCCAGGTGGTGCCCTGCGCCGAGTCTTGCAAGAGGATGCCTTCGGCGGCGAGGCCCTGGCGAATCGCATCGGCCCGCGGATAGTCGCCCGCGCGCTTGGCGACGTTCCGATCCTCGATGCGAGCGGCGATTTCGTCGGCCCGTACGGCGCTGCCCGTTTGCAGAAAGGCGCGCGGCTCGAGCTGGAGGACACCGAGGGTTGCGGCCAGCCCCTTCAGCAGCTGTGCCGTGGCGGTCGACTTCGTGCGGTTCAGTTCGCTTGCGAGTTCGAACAACGTCGCGATTGCGAGCGGCGTGTTGAAGTCGTCGTTCATCGCATCGCGGAACTGCGCGGCTTGTGGTTGCGACCAGTCGACCTCCGCCGGTGCTGTGGCCACGCCATCGAGTGCGGTGTAGAGCCGCCGCAACGCCTGCCTCGCATCGTCGACGTGCGCATCGCTGAAATTGAACGGACTGCGGTAATGGGTGCGCAACATGAAGAAGCGCAGCGTTTCGCCGTCGTAGCGCTTCAGCACATCGCGGATGGTGAAGAAGTTGCCTAGCGATTTCGACATCTTCACGTTGTCGACGGTCAGGTGCCCGTTGTGGGCCCAGACGTTGACGAACCGGCCGGGACTGGCACCTTCGCTCTGCGCGATTTCGTTTTCGTGGTGGGGAAACTGCAAGTCGATTCCGCCCCCATGGATGTCGAAGTGGGTACCGAGCAGGGCCTTGCACATGGCCGAGCACTCGATGTGCCACCCGGGACGGCCGCGGCCGAATGGGCTCTCCCATTTCGCGTCGTCCGGCTCGTCGTCCTTGGCGGCCTTCCAGAGCACGAAATCGAGCGGGTCTTGTTTGCCGTCGTCGATGTTCACGCGGTCTCCGGAACGCAACTGATCGATCGATTTGCCCGAAAGCTTGCCGTACCCCGGCGCCTTGCGCACCGAGAAATTCATGTCGCCGCCCGGCGCCTGGTACGCGAGGCCCTTCGACTGCAAGGTGGCGATCATCTCGAGCATGCCGCCGATGTGATCGGTGGCGCGCGGCTCGAAGGTGGGCGGCTCCATGCCGAGTGCCCGGATGTCGTCGTGCATCGCGTCGGTCATCTCGGCCGTCAACGTCTTGATGGGAAGCTTGCGGTCGAGCGCACGGCGGATGATCTTGTCATCGATGTCGGTGATGTTGCGGACGTAGGTGACGCGATAGCCCAGCACCTTCAGCCAACGGAAGACGACGTCGAAAGCCATCAGGAACCGCGCGTGACCCATGTGACACAGGTCGTAGATCGTCATGCCGCAAACATACATGCGCACCTCGCCGGCCACGATCGGCACGAAGGTGTCGGCGCGTCGCGTCAACGTGTTGTGGATGCGCAGTGACATGGACCGTAAGGCAGAAGGAATGGGACGACGGTACGGACCAGGGTTCCGCGCGGAGCACCCGCGGCGATAAATGGAAGAGCGTACGAACCGACGCTGCCAATGCCGCATGCCTGCATGCGTTGAGGCCGTGCGCCACGAGGCTGCCGTACAATGAAATCAGTATAGCGGTGGCTCCGCAAGGGCTGTTGCGTCACCCGGCACTCGGCGCTTTGGCGCCCCTCACGAGTGGCTGCAGACTGCCGTGTCGATCCCTCCGCTTCCGCGCGGGACCCGAGTTCATTTCCTACTTCGTCCATGTCGTTTCGAACGATCGTTGGTATCGCGCTTCTGGCTTGCGCATCGTCGTGGCCGGTTGCCAGCGCATTGGCTGATGAACTGAGTGAAGTCAACCGCCTGCACCACGCGGGTCAGAGCGCCGACGCGTTGAAGCGAGCCGACACCTTCCTCGCGACGAAACCGAAAGACGCCCAGATGCGCTTTCTGAAGGCAATTCTCCTGACCGACCTGCGGCGCCGCGACGAAGCCATCACGCTGCTGGTGCAACTGACGAACGACTATCCCGAACTCGCAGAGCCATTCAACAACCTTGCCGCGCTCTATGCAGTCGCGGGCGACTACGCGAAGGCGCGCGCAGCGCTCGAGGACGCGGTGCGTGCGAACCCCGATTACGCGATCGCTCGCGAAAACCTGGGCGATGTGTACGCGATGCTGGCGAGCCAGTCTTATTCACAGGCGTTGCGGCTCGAGCCCACGAGCGCAACACTACCGGCCAAGATCAGCGTCGTGCTTCAGCTCGGCAAGCCGAACGCCAAGGCGCGCGCCGCAAGCCCGGCGGCATCGGCGCCATGACCTTTCCATACCCCACTTCGAGGAACGTTCGATGACCCGTGTTCTCTTTCGCCTGGTCTCGGCCATGGTTGTTGCTTCGGCTGGTCTGGGTACCGTCTGTGCACAGGCCCAGACCGTAAAGCTCGTGACGAGTGAAGGCAACATCGTGATCCAGCTCGAGCCAGAGAAGTCGCCCAAGACGGTCGACAATTTTCTGCGCTACGTGAAGTCGGGCGACTACGACGGCACCATCTTCCATCGCGTGATCGACGGGTTCATGGTGCAGGGCGGCGGCATGACGCCGGCGATGGTGAAGAAGCCGACCCGGCCACCGATCCCGCTCGAGAGCCACAACGGCCTCCTGAACGTGCGCGGCACGGTCGCGATGGCTCGCACCAACGATCCGAATTCGGCGACCTCGCAGTTTTTCATCAATGTCGCCGACAACGCATCGCTCGATCCGGCGGGAACGCGCGACGGCAACGGGTACGCGGTGTTCGGTAAAGTCGTAGCTGGCATGGACGTGGTCGACAAGATCAAGCAGGCGCCAACCGGCGCCGGCGACGTCCCGAAGCAACCCATCATCATCAAATCGGCCAGCGTGGAGAAGTGAAGTGAGCAAAAAGGTTGAACTGCAAACGAACATGGGCCGGATCGTCGTCGAACTCGATGAGGAGAAAGCGCCCGAATCGGCAAAGAACTTCCTCGACAACGTGGCCAGCGGCCATTACGCGAACACCGTCTTCCATCGCGTCATTCCGGGCTTCATGGTGCAGGGCGGTGGGTTCGAGCCGGGCATGAAACAGAAGCCGACCGGCGCATCGATCCAGAACGAAGCCAACAACGGCTTGAAGAACAACAAGTACACGCTGGCCATGGCGCGCACCTCGGCGCCGCATTCGGCCACCGCACAGTTCTTCATCAACGCCGCCGACAACGGCTTTCTGAACCACACGGCCGAGACGTCGTCGGGCTGGGGCTATGCGGTCTTCGGCAAGGTTGTCGAAGGCAGCGATGTCGTCGACAAGATCGAAGGCGTGAAGACAGGCAGCAAGGGCGGCCATGGTGACGTGCCGCTCGAAGACGTCACCATCACCGAAGCCCGCGTGCTCGACTGAGCAGATCGTTTCATGCTTCCTGCCGGCGTTGTTGGAGCGACGCAGATCGCCCATTTCGACGCGCCCGCTGAATGGCGGGCGATCGACTTCCTCAGCGACCTGCACCTCGGCGCAGACACGCCCCACACCTTCGACGCGTTCGCGGCCTACCTGGATGGCAGCACCGCAGACGCGATCTTCATCCTCGGTGACTTGTTCGAAGCCTGGGTCGGCGACGACCTGCGCCACGTCGGCTTCGGTGCGCGGGCGGCGGCGGCGCTCGCCAACGCGTCGCAGCGGCGCACCATCGGTTTCATGGTCGGCAACCGCGATTTCCTTGTCGGTGATGAATTCCTGAACGCGACCGGCTTGATGCATCTCGCCGACCCGACCGTCGTGCGCGCGTTTGGAACCAACGCGCTGCTGACCCATGGCGATGGCCTTTGCATTGGCGATGTCGGCTACCAGCGCTTTCGCTCGTTCGTGCGCAACCCCACGTGGCAGCGTGAATTCCTTGCCAAGCCCCTCGCCGAGCGCGTCGCGATCGGCCGTGCCACGCGGCACGAGAGCGAACGCCGCCATACCGATGACGCCGACGCGACGTGGATCGATCTCGACCGCGACGCCACCATTTCGCAAATGCACGAAGCTGGCGTCGCGACGCTGATTCACGGCCACACGCATCATCCGAACACCGAGGAGATCGCGCCCGGCCTCGTGCGCCATGTGATGACCGATTGGGACCTCGACCACTCGGGCCGGCCGCGCGCGGAGTTGTTGCGCTGGCACGCCGGCGGCATCGACCGCATCTCACTGGCCCGAGGTGCGCACGCGCCTTGAGCCCCGGCTGGTTGAAGCGCTGGTCGCGGGCGCGCACGCTCGAGCGCCGCGCGATTCCCGATGAGCTTTGGCACCTCACGCTCGCGCGCTTTCCGTTTCTGGCTGAAAGAGACGCGCAAGACGTTGCGCAACTGCGCGAACTCACGACGCTCTTTCTTGCGGCGAAGGAATTCCACGGCGCCAACGGCCTCGCCGTCACTGACGGCATGGCGGTTGCGATCGCCGCGCAGGCGTGTCTGCCGGCGCTTCGCCTGGGCCTGCATTGGTACGACGGCTTCGTGGGCCTCGTTGTGCACGAAGACGCGGTCGTCGCGGCGCGCGAGGTCGAGGACGCAAGCGGCATCGTGCACCGCTTCGACGAGGAACTGAGCGGCGAGGCGATGAGCGGCGGCCCGATCATGCTGGCATGGCGCGATGTCGACGACGCCGCCGAGTCTGCCAAATGGGGCTACAACGTCGTGGTCCATGAGTTCGCCCACGTGATCGACATGCGCGCCGCGATCACGTCGGACGTTCAAAACGCGAAGCCCGACACCGAGAGAGGCGCTTGGATCCTGGCTTTCGCCGACGAGTACGACCGGTTTTGCGCGGCCGTCGACGCTGGCGAGCACACCTTTCTCGATCCGTATGGCGCCGAGGCGCTGGAGGAGTTCTTCGCGGTCTCCGCCGAGGCGTTCTTCGTGGCGGCGGCGCACCTTCAGCTCGAGTACGCGAAGGTCTACGAGCTCTTGACGGCTATCTTCAGACAGGACCCGATGCTGGACGCGCACGCAGCCAACGCGTGCCCCTGAGCAAAACCGGCACCGGTCAACCGCTGCACGGAGCAGACGTAAAAAGAGGAGGCCGCGGCCTCCTCTTTCAACGGCGTGAACACGCCCGCGTCGGGCGTGCGATCAGGCCGTGGCCGGCTCCGCTTTCGGCTTGTCGCTTTTCTTCGCCGGCGTGATGTCGAGCACCGGCTTGCCGTCGGCGTCGACATCGACCGCCAGGCGACCGCCCTCGACCAACCGGCCGAACAGCAGCTCGTCAGCGAGGGCACGACGGATCGTGTCCTGGATCAGGCGCTGCATCGGACGGGCGCCCATCAGCGGATCGAAGCCCTTCTTCGCGAGCTGCTTGCGCAAGCCGTCGGTGAACGTGACCTCGACCTTCTTCTCGGCAAGCTGACCTTCCAGCTGCAGCAGGAACTTGTCGACCACGCGAAGGATGATCTCTTCGTCGAGCGCCTTGAAACTTACCGTCGCATCCAGGCGATTGCGGAATTCAGGCGTGAAGAGGCGCTTGATGTCGGCCATCTCGTCGCCTTGCTCGCGCGAGTTGGTGAAGCCGATCGTCGACTTGTTCATCGTCTCGGCGCCGGCGTTCGTGGTCATCACGAGGATCACGCTGCGAAAGTCGGCCTTGCGACCGTTGTTATCGGTGAGCGTGCCATGGTCCATCACCTGCAGCAGCACGTTGAAGACATCCGGGTGCGCCTTCTCGATCTCGTCGAGCAACAGCACCGCGTGCGGCTTCTTCGAGATCGCCTCGGTCAGCAAACCTCCCTGGTCGAAGCCCACGTAGCCTGGCGGCGCGCCGATCAGGCGGCTCACCGCGTGGCGCTCCATGTACTCGCTCATGTCGAAGCGGATCAGTTCGATGCCGAGGATGTAGGCCAGCTGCTTCGCGACCTCAGTCTTGCCGACGCCGGTCGGGCCGCTGAAAAGGAACGAGCCGATCGGCTTGTCGGGGCGACCGAGCCCCGAGCGCGCCATCTTGATGGCCGCCGACAACGCCTCGATGGCCGGCTCCTGACCGAACACCACGCTGTTCAGATCGCGCTCGATCGTGCGAAGCTTCGACCGGTCGTCGCTCGACACGCTCGCCGGCGGGATCCGCGCGATCTTCGCGACGATCTCTTCCACTTCGTTGCGGGTGATGGTCTTCTTCTGCTTGTTCTTTGGCAGGATGCGTTGCGCGGCACCCGCCTCGTCGATCACGTCGATCGCCTTGTCGGGAAGATGACGGTCGTTGATAAATTTCGCAGACAGCTCGGCTGCCGCCTGCAGCGCGCCGGTCGCGTACTTCACGCTGTGGTGTTCCTCGAAGCGCGACTTCAACCCCTTCAAGATCTCGACCGTCTGCTCCACCGAAGGCTCGACGACATCGACCTTCTGGAAGCGACGCGACAACGCCGCATCCTTCTCGAAGATACCGCGGTATTCAGAGAACGTGGTCGCGCCGATGCACTTGATCTGCCCCGAACTCAGCGCCGGCTTCAACAGGTTGCTGGCATCGAGCGTGCCGCCCGAGGCCGCACCCGCGCCGATCAGCGTGTGGATCTCGTCGATAAAGAGGATCGCGTCGGGCTGATCCTTCAGGTGCTTCAGCACACCCTTCAGCCGCTGCTCGAAGTCGCCGCGGTACTTAGTCCCGGCGAGCAGCGCACCCATGTCCAGCGAATAGACGACGCTGTTGGCCAGTACATCCGGCACTTCCGCTTGCGTGATCCGCCAGGCGAGGCCTTCGGCGATCGCGGTCTTTCCGACGCCGGCCTCGCCGACCAGCAACGGGTTGTTCTTGCGCCGACGACAGAGGATCTGGATCACGCGCTCGACCTCGTGCTCGCGGCCGATCAGCGGATCGATCTTGCCGTCGCGGGCGAGCTGGTTCAAATTCTGCGTGAACTGATCGAGCGGCGAGCCCTTGCCGTCGCCATCATCCTTTTCGGTCTCGCCGCCGCTCGGCGGCGTTTCGCCCGGCTTGCCGGCTTCCGGCGGATCGCTCTTCTTGATGCCGTGAGCGATGAAATTGACCACATCCAGACGCGTCACCCCCTGCTGATGCAGGTAATAGACGGCATGCGAATCCTTTTCGCCGAAGATCGCCACCAGCACGTTGGCCCCGGTCACTTCCTTCTTGCCGCTGCCGGTGGACTGCACGTGCATGATCGCGCGCTGGATCACGCGCTGGAAGCCAAGCGTCGGCTGCGTGTCGACTTCGTCGGAACCACCCACGGTCGGCGTGTTCTCCTTGATGAAGCCGAGCAGGCTCTTCCTCAGATCGTCGAGATTCGCGGAACAGGCGCGCAGCACCTCAGCGGCCGACGGGTTGTCGAGAAGCGCCATCAGCAGGTGCTCGACGGTGATGAACTCATGGCGCTGCTGGCGTGCTTCGACGAACGCCATATGCAGACTGACTTCAAGCTCTTGCGCGATCATGCGGACTCCATAATGCATTGCAGTGGGTGACCGCCGCGGCGTGCGGCCGTCAACACCAGTTCCACTTTGGTCGCCGCGACGTCTTTGCTGTAGACACCGCACACGCCACGACCATCGTGATGAATCTTCAACATGATCTGGGTCGCCGTTTCCAGGTCACGCCCGAAATACTCCTGCAGGACCATCACGACGAATTCCATCGGCGTGTAGTCGTCGTTGAGCAAGACCACCTGGTACATCTTCGGTGGTTCGGTCTTTTGAGCTTGCCGCTCGGCAACGACGGCCCCCTGTCCATCATCGGGCAACGGCCGAGTGGTCGGCGGTGCTGACGGTGGCGGCGGTTGATCCGTAGGCATGAATCATTCTATCGATTAGATGCGGCAAGCCCTCTTTGGTTCGCATATAGCGCTTAGGGACTAATTCACAAGGCCGCGGCAGCGTGAGACCGATGCGGCACAACGGCCGCTTTCGAAGCCTGCGCACCGCGGCCACCCCACGAAGCATGCCGGCCTCTGCGTCTCATGGGGTGGACCGTGGTCGGGCCGTTTTTTCGGGCACGTTACCGTACAGACAGAAAGAGTCCGCCGGCCACCCAGCGGCCGTATCCGGAAAGCAGATATCGAGCTCGTGAGCGTTGGCATGGGCCGTGTGCCCTCGAAGCGTTCGGCTATAGACGCCGTGCTCGCCAGGCGTTCTCGAAACTTGCACGCGGCGCCCCGAGTTACCGCTTCGGCTCGGGTATGCCTTCGTGCGCCAGCAGTTGCCGGAGCACTTCTTCGAGGAACGCGCGGCAATGCCCGCTGGCGCTGTACATCATCGCGTGGAGGGCCGCGTCCTTGATGTTCGTGCTCTCGCACTCGAGGCTGTAGCTCTCGAAGGCGTTGAGTTTGTTCAGCAGGTCGGCGAGATGATTCGGGCACTCGCACAGCACCTTGGACGGCATGTGACTGAGTTGCTGAAGAAACGCATCGTCGTAGCGCCGCGCCGCTGCCGAGTGCATCAGGATCTGCGAGAAAGCTGCCGGTGGCGTGGGGTCGACCGACATGCCCAGGTGACAAAGCCGGGCGATCTGCGCTGGATCAGCCGGCGCTGCCAGCGCGATGATGTTGGCGTTGTCGAGCCGGGACAGCAGCTGGCGGTTTCCGAAACCGTAGATCACGATGACCACCTGCGCCTTGGTCTCAGACCGCAGCTGCCTCAGCATGGGGGGCAGGTCGTGGCGAAGCACCGGGGCATCCACAATCACGGCGTCGACCGCGGGCAGCGCCCCGAACTCTGTGTCGGCCAGCGTGGGCAGGCTGGCCTGGATCCTCACATCAGAGCGCGCTTTCCACGCCGTCTTGAGCACGGTCGCCAATGCCGAACCGTAAACGAGCACCCTGCAGTTCGCCGTTCTCGCCTTCGCCGGCGCGGGCGCATCCTTGAATCGAGCCTTGATCTGGCGGTCGGTCAGCGCAGCCACCGTGCTGATGGCCTGCCCCGCATCGACAGCTGCCTTGACGAGTGACAAGCGTTCGATGTCGGCGCGCCGATAGAGGCGCACGTTGCCCGCACTGCGCGTCGGTTGCACGACCGCGTGGCGCAACTCCCAGACCCGGATGGTCTGCACCGGGATGCCGGTGAGATGCGAGACCGTGGCGATTCGGTACAGCCCGTCGATGGAAGCGTCGGCGCTCGATGGGGGGGTGTTCATTGAGGGCAATTCTTGTTACTGAGTGTGGCAACGGGCGCAAGATAACGCGAGCCGAATGTCAACGCTCTGCGGTGGGTGCCCACCTTCGGGCACGTTCCAGCAACACCATGTGCGGCAGCGTCAGCGCCGCCAGGCCGACAAAAACCAGTTGCATCAGCCGCGTCTCCACCGGCAGATCGGTCGCCAGCATGCCGAACAATGCGGCTACCCCTAGCACGGCCAGCGTCGGCCACAGCGCCCGCGCCAGCGCGCTGCTTGCCTCCGCCGGTGGCAGGCCGGCCAGCGTTCGCAAGATGTGCCGTGGGCTGTGCATGGCGCAGAAGTAGACGGTGAACGCCGCCAGGGGCGGGGCGACCAGCGCGAGCGCAGCCAGTGCGGCCGCTTCGCGGGCGGCGAGGGGCGATGTCCGGGCCTGCAGCGCGCATGCCAGCACCATGGCGGCGAGCCAAGGCACGGCGAGCTGGCTCAAGACGGGCACCACAAAAGCGGCGCTGGCGGCTCCGGCCACCAGACCCAACAGACGCTGCAGCTCGGCACCGTGAAACAGGGCTGGCAGCGCGATCACGGCGCCTCCGTAAAGGACACGCGAGAGTCTGGGAACGCCCACCGCGGCATCGCCACCGAAGTGCAAGGCCGACACGATCAGAAAGGCGCAAAGGAAAATCGAAGGTGCCACGATCCACAAGGCGACCACCGCAGCCGACAGACCGACGTAGCCCAACAAGAACAGCGCCCATCCGTTGAAGTCGGCAACGCGGAAGAGCTGCCGAGCGATCACGACATCGAAAGCGCCGTGGGGCATGCCCAGCAGCAGCACCAGCGCGCCCATCGCCCAAAGTTCGTGCCGGGGCTCCAGCTTGAACCCCGATACGCTGGCGATGACGAGCGCCAGGGCGATCCCGCAAAACACCCGGCCTTGAGTCCGTATCGCCGGCGTCACAGCGTTTGAGCCTGCAAGGCACTGCGCGGCGCCGGCAGCATCAACTGTCGCAGGAACAAAGCTGTCGGCAGGGAAGCGGCGACGAAGACGCGGTCCATCAAGGTCGCGCGGTCGCTCAGGAAGCGCACGATGCGGGGTGTGGCGGTGCGCTCGAACAAGCGTGTGAACAACTCCGGCCCGCGCTCGGGATGGGTTCGCAGCACGTCCAGGAACAGGCGATCCATCAACCGCGTCAGCAAGGGGTCGGGCTCATGCCCAATGGCGGTCTGACCGCAACGCAGCGCCTCGCCGCAGCGGTCGGCCCATCGCTGGATGCGCTGGAAGGCGTATCCGGTGGCGGGACGAGCCGCGCCACTCATCAGCCCGGCGCGCAGGTGGCCATGGCCCAGCGCCTCGGCAGGGGGCGCCATCCCCATCGGCAGGATGCCGGCTTCCGTGCGCACGACCTCAGTTTGCGCGGCGCCGCATAGGCGCTGCACGGCCTGCTGCTGGCGACGGGCAAGGTCGGCGGGCCCGCGCGGCTCAGGATCGAACAGCGTGGTTTCGATTAGCGCGCGATGGGACGACAGCGGCAGCACGTAGGTGAAGGCAACCGCCCCTGGCGAGTCGTGCGCGAAGTCCATCAGCTCGACGCGACTGGGGTCGAAGACCGCACGGTCGCAGACCAGTTCCTGGCCCAGGAACGACTGCCACAACGCCGAGTCACCGAGTCGAGGCGCGCGCGGTGGCCGGGTGTCGACCACCTGCGCTGCCGACAGAGCACCGGCCGAGGTTTCGATGCGCCAGCCGCCGGGCACCGGTCTGGGCGGCGCCGACACCGTCACGCCCAGCTCCAACCGAACGACCTCGCTCGATTCAAAGCTCCGTCGCGCGTGGTCGTAGAAATCGCCGGCTTCCAGCAGTTGGTAAGGTGTGCGGGCACAGTCGATCTGCACCGATCGAGACGACGACCGCACCGCGACCCGCGACCAGCTGCGCTTCACCAACGACTCGTGGCGATGCGGCCCAAGGCGCCAGAAACACCAGCTGCGGTCGTTGGCATAGACCGAGCGTGACTCCAGCACCGTCACCCGCCGGCACCGGCCGGGTTGATCGGCAAGCCGCAGCGCCAGGCTGAGCCCCGCGCAACCGCCACCCAGCACGACGAGGTCGAGGTCAGTCTGCAACACCGATCTCCGTGGTCAAGGCCGCGATGGGGCGCCGCAGCGCAATGACCCGGGGCAACACCAGAGGCGCTATCCCTGCGCCGGGTTGTGCGGTGGCGGTGCTGGCGAGCGCCCGCAGCGTGATCGCCACCTTGCCGGCGGCGCTGACCGTCGCCCGCGAGGACCAGCAGTCGAACCCGCGCTCACGCAGCACGGTGCCGATGCCGCGGTACGCGCGGGCGGCTACCAGGATGCCGGTCCGGGCCCCACTGGGCAAGTAGCGCAAGCCCTGCTCGCCGCTGGCGTAGTGGCGGTCGGCCGTGTCGAGCAACAAGCGCAACGTGGCGGTGACGGTGGCCTTCACGGAAGGCTTTGGATCGATGAGCGCTGCGGGCTCGAGCGCCCCCACCAGCGCGGCGGGCAGGTAGCGACGGCCGAGCAAGGCGTCTTCGCGCACGTCGCGGCAGATGTTCGTCAACTGCATCGCGATGCCGAGATCAATCGCATGCGGCAAGGCCTCGGGCGTGGTCACATCGAGCGCCGCGGTCATCATCAAGCCGACCGTGCCGGCAACCCGATAGCAGTAGCACAGGAGCTCGTCCATGTCGGCGAATTGCACCTTCCCTAGATCGCCTTCGACGCCGCGAATCAATTCCAGTGGGATGGCCGGGTCGATGCCGCAGGTGAGCATGAGTTGCAGCATGTCGGCTGTTTCGACGTCGTCGCATTCACCGGTCTGCAGGGCTCGGCGAATCACGGCCAGTGCGGCACGGGCCGTGGCCGCATCGGTGGCCTCGTCGGCCACGTCGTCGATGCGGCGGCAGAAGCCGTACAGGCGCGTCGCGCGCTCGGCGTGCCGCGTGCTGAGCAGCGTGCGCGCCCAGTGGAAGCTGTGACCGCGTTCGGCCAGCAGCCCGTCGGCGGCGGCGTATACCGCCCTGGACGACTCAGGGCCTGCGATCGTGTTCATGCGTTGAGGGGCTCTTGTCGCATCGCCATCTTGGCCACGGGGACCATCGTATCGACCACCTTCGCCGAGCAGAGCACCCCTGGCAGCCCCGCGCCGGGGTGGGTGCCTGCGCCAACCAGAAACAGGTTTCGGATGCCCTCCGCACGATTGTGAAAGCGGAACCAAGCCGACTGCCGGAACAGCGGCGCGACCGAGAAGCCCGCGCCGTTGACGCTGAGGTAGTCGCGCTCGAAGTCGCGCGGTGTCATGCTGAATTCGGCGGTGATGGTCTCGACGAGTCCCGGCAGGATCGTGCGGTCGAGTGCGGCCACGATGCGGTCGCGCAGACGCGGCCCTTCCACCGCCCAGTCGATGTCGGCCTGCAGGTTCGGCACCGGGCACAGCACGTAGAAGCTTTCACAACCCGCGGGCGCGAAGCTCGGGTCGGTCGCGGTCGGCCGATGCAGGTAGAGCGAAAAATCTTCGCTCAGCACCTTCTTGTTGAAGATCTCGTCGAGCAGTTCGCGGTAGCGCTCACCGAGCCAGATGGTGTGGTGGGCCACATCGGGATAGGACTTGCGCGTGCCGAAATACAGGACGAACAAGCCCATCGAGTAGCTCGCCGCCGACAGTTTCAGCCGAGACGACCAGGCTTGTTGAGCCTTCGGGATCATCGATGTGTAGAGGTGCGCGGCATCGGCATTCGAGACCACCAGGTCAGCTTCCAAGACGCCGCCGTCTGTCAGCTCGACCGCGTTGGCCACGCTGCCTTCGACACGAATGCGTTGCACCGTTCGGCCCAGTTGCACGGCGACACCTCGACGCTCCATCAACGCGCCCAGTGCTCGGGTGATGGCGCCGGTTCCACCCATCGCGAAGAAAACGCCGTAGGCCCGTTCGAGGTAGTGGATCAACCCGTAGATGCTGGTGGTGTCGAACGGATTGCCACCCACCAGAAGGGGCTGGATCGAAAAGGCCTGGCGGAGCTTGTCGTTCTTCAAGAAGGTTTTCACCAAGCCCCAGACAGTGCGATCGCAACGCAGGCGAACCAGGCTTGGAATCACCCGCACCATCGTGCGCAACCGGTCGAACGGCTTGTCAGAGAGCTGCGTGAAGCCGACGTCGAAGATGCGTCGGGAATGCTCCAGCAGGCGCAGGTAGCCGTCTCGATCAGCGGCTGAGATCCGGCCGATCTCGGCCAGCGTTTCGTCCAGCGTGCCGCCGTAGTCGAAGTGGTCGCCGTCGGCAAAACAGAAGCGATACCAGGGTGTGAGAGGCACCAGTTCGACGTGGTCGGCAAAACGCTCACCGAACAAGGCGAACAGTTCGTCGAAGAGAAAGGGCGCGGTGATCACCGTCGGCCCCGCATCGTGGCGGAAGCCGTCGCGTTCGAAGACCTGTGCGCGACCGCCGAGTTGACGGCATCGATCGAGCAGCGTGACCCGGTAGCCCTTCGCTCGCAATCGCAACGCGGCCGCCATGCCGCCGAAACCAGCACCGACGACGACTGCGTGGGGCGCGGCCACGGCCCAGCGAGTCGTCGTTGCTGCTTGGCGGGCGCGCGGCTCGAGTCCCGTGATACGGGCTCGTGCGTATTCAGCACTCATGGTGGCTTCCAATGACGGATGCTTTCCAGTGACGGCCAGCAACGCACGCGCCGCCGTCACCGAGTCGCTTACCGCAATGCTGTTTCAGCTTCGGACTTGCGCGCAGCGATCATGAAGATCAGCACGCCGAACACGGCCTTCGCCACGACGTCCGACACCGTGTAGCCGACCTGCACGGCGGTGGTCGCGGCGCCGCCTGTGAACCCGATCATCGGGAACACAAACACCACCGGGTAGAACAACCACGACACCACCGTCAGCCAGCGGGCCGCACTGATCAACCCTCGCGCACCTTCGGGCTGCGAGGCGATCGAGTTCCTCAAGCCGATGAACAGGTCATAGACGATGACGAGGAACGGGATCATCGCGAGTCCCCACCACATCCAGCGCGTGCCGGGATCGGATGAAATTTCGCCGGGGTAGCCGAGCACCACCATCAGCGCGGCGAGCAGACCGAGCTTGGTGGCCTTGGCGCTCGTTTCAGCGCGTGACAGACGCATCACAAGGATGAGCTCGACCAGCAGCAGCGGCACGGTCAGCAGCCAGTCGACGTACCGATAGGCATCGTTGAACCGGAGACCGGTGGGCTTCATCGCGCCGTCGACCAGGGCGTACGCGCCTTCCCAGCTATTGAAGATGCGCAGGTAGTGGTAGAGCGCGATCAGCGTCACGAGGCCGGTGACGGTGAGCGCCGTTCGGTAAGGCGGCGTTACTTGCGAGCGCGACAGGAAGAAAAAGACGGAGGCTGCGCCCATCACGGCAATCGTGAAAGAGAACGCGTTGTAGACGAGGCTGAATTGCCCGGGGGAGATCGAGTCCATGACGGCAGAGTCCAAGTGGCGAAGCACCGAGAATAGTGGCCGTATAGGTTTTGTGTACGCCTCATCTATACAATTCCACTTTGCCGAAGCGGCCGATTCGCACGTCGATTCCTTCATCGCGGTCGATTAGCAGGTAGTGCCTAGCGTTCAGTGGCCCAAAACGCAAGGTTTCGTTTGACCCTTTCTTTTGCCGTCTTGATCACGGGGCTACTCTTCGGCGGGATGACGCTTTACTCGGGCCCATGCCGCAGCGGGCTTCGTGCTCGTGCGATTGGCCTGACGCCAGAGCGCGTGTTCGGCATGCATCAGCCGGCGCTGTTCCCACCGGCAACTCGTGCTATGCGACGCAGCGGGTCAATCTTGCGATGGAGTTGACGGCGAGGCCTCGCGTGCACCAGGCGCGATGGACAACTTGCAAAGAAAGCATGCCGTGGCGAGCAACAACGGCCTCGTCGCCGCGATCGTCGTGATGACGAATGGCGTCTCGCGTGGGACCCATCGGGATGTCCGGGGACTTCCCGGGGACGGCCTTACATATGGTCGATCATCACCTGACCGAAGCCCGAACACGAGACCTGCGTTGCGCCTTCGAGCGAGCGCGCGAAATCGTACGTGACCTTCTTCGAGAGGATCGACTTTTCCATCGAGCTGATCACCAGATCGGCCGCCTCGAGCCAGCCCATGTGGCGCAGCATCATCTCGGCCGAGAGGATCTCCGAGCCCGGGTTGACGTAGTCCTTGCCAGCGTATTTCGGTGCGGTGCCGTGGGTGGCTTCGAACATCGCCACCGAATCGGACATGTTGGCGCCGGGCGCGATGCCGATGCCGCCGACCTGTGCGGCGAGCGCGTCGGAAACGTAGTCGCCGTTCAGGTTCAGCGTCGCGATCACCGAATACTCGGCGGGTCGCAGCAGGATCTGCTGCAGGAACGCATCGGCGATCACGTCCTTGACGACGATGTCCTTGCCGGTCTTCGGGTTCTTGAACTGGCACCACGGGCCGCCATCGATCGGCTTCGCCCCGAACTCGGTCTGCGCGAGGCCGTAACCCCAGTCGCGAAACGCGCCTTCGGTGAACTTCATGATGTTGCCCTTGTGCACCAGCGTGACCGACGACTTGTCGTTGTCGATCGCGTACTGGATCGCCTTGCGGACCAGGCGCTCGGTGCCTTCCCGCGAAACCGGCTTGATGCCGATGCCCGACGTGTTCGGGAAGCGTATCTTCTTGACGCCGAAGTCTTCCTGCAGGATCTTGATCAGGCGCTTGGCCTGCTCGCTCTGGGCCTCGAACTCGACGCCTGCGTAGATGTCTTCCGAGTTCTCCCGAAAGATCACCATGTTGGTCTTCTCAGGCTCCTTCACCGGCGACGGCACACCCTTGAAGTACTGGATCGGACGCAGGCAAACGTAAAGATCGAGCTCCTGGCGCAACGCGACGTTCAACGACCGAATGCCTCCACCGACCGGCGTCGTGAGCGGCCCCTTGATCGAGACCACGTATTCGCGCAGCACTTCGAGGGTCTCGGCCGGCAGCCACACGTCGGGGCCGTAGACCCGGGTCGACTTTTCGCCGGCGTAGATCTCCATCCAGTGAATTTTCTTCTTGCCGCCGTAGGCCTTGGCCACGGCCGCGTCGACCACCTTGATCATCACAGGCGTGATGTCGACACCGGTGCCGTCGCCCTCGATGTATGGAATGATCGGTTCATCAGGCATGTCCAACGAATAATCGGCGTTGACCTTGATCTTCTCGCCGCCTTCGGGAATCTTGATGTGCTGGTACATGTGTCTTTTGCTCCGCCCGAAAAGGCTGTGAAGGGTTTGGTTGCGCCCCGGAATTCTATGCGCGCGACCGTCGACCGAATCGGCCGTTCCGCCACACCACTGCCTCACGCTGCCGTCATGAACAAACGCTTTGCTGCCCTCCTCACGGCGTGCCTGATGACCGGCGGCCAAGCCCATGCGCAGACCGTGCCGCAACACCTGAAGTCGATTCCGCTGAGCATCGGCATCTACAACATCAGCGCCGAGCTCGCGCAGACCGATCAGCAACGCGAGATCGGCCTGATGCTCCGCACGAAGCTCGCGCCTGCCGAAGGCATGCTGTTCGCGTTCGAGCAAGCCGGCCAGCAATGCTTCTGGATGAAGAACACGCTCATTCCGCTCGACGTGGCGTTCGTTGCCGACGACGGCAGCATCGTCAACATCGACCACATGCTGCCGCAGACGCTCGACAGCCATTGCTCGGAAAAGCCGGTTCGCTTCGTGCTGGAGATGGGCGACGGCTGGTTCGAGAAACGTGGCATCAAGGCCAGCGCGAAATTGCGTGGCGCACCCTTTACGAAGTAGCCGCGATGAGATCCGAATGACATCGGGCCGTGCCACTCAACCGAGTGGCACGGCCCGATCGCTTTTCGGCCGCGCGTTCCGACGCGGCTTCGGTCAGGCGTAATTGGCGGCCGCGAAGTCCCAGTTGGCGAGCGAGGTCAGGAAGGTCTCGGCGTATTTCGGGCGCAGGTTGCGGTAGTCGATGTAATACGCGTGTTCCCACACGTCGATGGTCATCAGTGCCTTGTCGGCCGTGGTGAGCGGCGTGCCGGCTGCCCCCATGTTGACGATGTCGACCGTGCCATCTGCCTTCTTGACGAGCCAGGTCCAGCCTGAACCGAAATTGCCGACCGCACTCTTCGCGAAGGCCTCCTTGAACGCCGCATAGCCGCCCCACTTCGCGTCGATGGCCTTGGCCAACGCGCCCGTCGGCTCGCCACCGCCGGAGGGCTTCATGCAGTTCCAGTAGAACGAGTGATTCCAGATCTGTGCGGCATTGTTGTAGATGCCACCGGACGACTTCTTGACAGTGTTTTCGAGCGACATGTCGTCGAATTCGGTGCCCTTCTTCAGGTTGTTCAAGTTCGTGACATAGGCCTGGTGGTGCTTGCCGTAGTGGTACTCGAGCGTTTCACGGGTGAGGTGCGGTGCGAGTGCGTCCATGGCGTACGGCAGCGGCGGCAATGTGTGTTCCATGATGAATCCCCGAGCAGAAGTTGAGTCGAGGGAGATTGTGGCAGCTTGATCGGCGGCGCGCATCGGGCAGCTGCAGCGGCGGGTCTCGCGCGCTAGGGCGCGTCGATGCCGTCGACCCTCGTCGTCAAGGCGCCGTCCTGCAGTTCGGCGCGCAGCCGCTGACCCACCGCGATGCCGCGCACCGACGTGACCGCATGCCCCTTCTCGTCGGTCAGAAGCGCGTAGCCGCGGGCCAGTGCCGCGAACGGGTCGAGCGCATTCAAACGGCCTTGCAAGGCATCGAGTTCGCGAGCACGACGCTGGCGCGTTTGCAAAAACACGTGCCGCCACCGGGTCGCGAGCGCATCGAGTGAGCCAACGCGTGAGGCAAGGTCTCTTGCCCGCGAATGGGTCAGTCGTTGCGCGATCAGGTCGAGCGCGTGTGCGCGCGCGCGCAGCGCAGCGGCAGGCCGCGCCGCGCGCAGCGAAAGGCGGTCGATCCGCTGCAGTTCGGTGTCGAGAAATCCGGCCACGCGCCGACGCAAGCTTCGGTGGTGCGCCGTCAGTTCGGCGAGCAGCGCTACGGTCGCGGGTGCTGCTATTTCGGCGGCCGCCGTCGGCGTCGCGGCGCGCACATCGGCAACGAGGTCGGCGAGGGTCACGTCGGTCTCATGGCCGACACCGCTCACCACCGGCACCCGGCATGCGGCCAAGGCGCGCGCCACGCGCTCGTCGTTGAACGCCCACAGGTCTTGCAAGGAGCCGCCACCGCGCGCGACGATGAGCAGTTCGACCTCGGCGCGCGTCGACGCAACGGCGATCGCCGCGCACAACGCCGTGGGCGCATCGGTGCCCTGCACCGCGCTCGGATAGACAACGATCGCGACGTGCGGCGAGCGCCGGCCGAGCGTCGACGTGATGTCATGCAGCGCGGCACCGGCGAGAGACGTGACGACGCCGATGCGCAACGGATGCATCGGCAACGCGCGCTTTCTCGCCGCCTCGAACAGGCCTTCTGCGCCGAGCCTCTCGCGCAGCCGCAGGAACTGCTCGTACAGCGCGCCATCGCCGGTGCGGCGGGCCGACTCGACCACCAGCTGCAGCTCGCCCCGGGGCTCGTAGACCGCGAGTCGGCCGCGCACGTCGATCAACTGGCCGTCTGCCAGCGCGAAGTCGAGCAATCCGGTGGCGCGGCGGAACATCGCACAGCGAATCGAGGCGCCGGCCGCGCTGTCTTTGAGATTGAAATAGCAGTGCCCGCTCGGCGCGCGCGAGAACCCCGAGATCTCGCCCCGGACCACGCAGGAGCCCCACGCTTGCCCGACGATCTCCGAGACCGCACGAACCAGGGCGCCCACGCTCCACACCGACGGCATCGACTCAGTGAGCGGTCGCTGGGCGTTCGGCAGCGCATCCATCGGCTCAGCGGCCCGCAGACGCAGCAGCGGCGTGGCCCGAGAAGTCCACAGCCGCACCCGGCCTCGCGAAGCGGCTACATCGCTGCCGCCAAGCCGCATTCGCACGAGTCAAGTTGTTGATTTTCCTCAATTTATTCTTGCCCCATTTTTCAGCAAACTGTCGCAAACCGTGACTGTGTCTGGCACGTGACAGCCTCGGGAGCGGTTGTGCACAATGTTATCCACGCCCGCAGTGGAGAGCCGGAGCGGTTGTCGCAGGCGCTGGCGTGTGAACGACGAGGCATGTGCCGGGATGCCGATTCGTTCGCGCTCGGAGTTTGTTGAAGGCATGACGCCATAATCGCGCGGCTTTCACAAGCCTCACGAAAGGGCAGAGTTGCTGACGATTCTTCAAGCGGCCGGATGGCCGATCTGGCCCCTTCTCATCTGCTCGGTCGCCGCGCTCACGATCATCATCGAACGATTGTCGAGTCTGCGTCGGTCCCGGGTCGCCCCACCGCGCTTGCTCGACGAGGTGATGTCGGTCACGCGAGCGCACCTGCCTGCGGCAGATGTCGTGAACAAGCTCGACGAGAACTCGGTGCTCGGCACGGTGATGGCGACCGGCATGCGCGCCGTCATCGCCGAGCCACGCGTCACCGACGAGGCCTTGCGCAACGCGTTCGAGACCGCTGGCCGCGCAGCCGTGCATCGGCTCGAACGCTACCTCAACACCCTGGGCACCATCGCATCGGCCGCGCCGTTGCTCGGTCTGATGGGAACCGTCATCGGCATGATCGAGATCTTCGGTTCGCAGGCGCCGACCGGTGGGGGCTCGGCGCCGGCGCTGCTCGCGCACGGCATCTCGATCGCGCTCTACAACACCGCCTTCGGCTTGATGATCGCCATTCCGTCGCTGATGTTCTATCGCTACTTTCGCGGCCTCGTCGACGCCTACACGCTCGACATGGAACAGGCCACGTCGCGCCTCGTGCCGCACCTGATGCGGTTTGCGGTGCCGCGCCACAACACGTGATGTTGTCCGCATGAACTTCCGCAAGTCGCGCCCCGAAGAGCCGGAGATCAACCTGATCCCGTTCATCGATGTGCTGCTCGTCATCCTGATCTTCCTGATGCTGTCGACGACCTACTCGAAGTTCACGGAGTTGCAGATCGCATTGCCGACCGCCGATGCCGACAAGGCGCGCGACCGGCCGAACGAAATCGTCGTCACTGTGGCGGCGGACGGGCGTTATGCAGTGAATCGGAAAGTGATCGAAGGCCGCACCGTGGAAGCCCTCGCCGCGGAGCTGACCGCGGCAGCGGGCGGCTCGACCGAAATGGTCGTGATCGTGTCGGCAGACGCGACGAGCGCGCACCAGAGCGTCGTCAATGTGATGGACGCGGCAAGGCGCACCGGCTTGTCGCGCCTCACCTTCGCCACCCAGTCGTCGGGCGGCGGCGCGCGCTGACCGCGATGGCGGTGACGCCGCACGCGGCGGACGCCCGCCATGCCGGATCGCCGGCTCTCGCATCGGTGCTCGAGCGCGCGTGGTTGCACCGCGGCGCGTTGAGCACCGTGTTGTTGCCGCTGTCGTGGCTCTTCATCGCCGGGGCGGCGATCCGCGGTTTGCCATGGAAGCTGGGCCTGATGCGGAGCGTGCGACTGCCGGTGAAGGTGGTCGTGGTCGGCAACCTGATCGCCGGTGGTGCAGGCAAGACACCGACCGTGCTCGCGGTGGTCGCGCTGTTGCAGCGGCAGGGCCTCGTGCCCGGAATCGTATCGCGGGGCTATGGTCGGCGCGGCACTGCCACGATCGAGGTCGTTGCCGACTCCGAGGCCGACGACGTCGGCGACGAGCCTCTCGTACTGCAGCGACGCGCCCGGGTGCCGGTCGTCGTCGGCGCCGATCGCGTGCAAGCGGTGCAGTTGTTGGCGCGCCTGCATCCGGCCGTCGACGTCATCGTCAGCGACGACGGCCATCAGCACCGGCGGCTGCATCGCGACGCCGCGGTGCTGGTGTTCGACGAGCGCGGCATCGGCAACGGCCGGCGCTTGCCGTCCGGCCCGCTCCGCGAAGCGTTCCCCGCAACGCCGCCCGATCGAAGTGTCGTGCTCTACAACACCGACCGCCCGAGCACGCCTTGGCCTGGCCATCATGGTGTACGGCACCTGCGGCCACCGGTCGCGTTGAAGGCCTGGCAACGCGGGGAAGCGGACCTGCGCGACGACTGGTCCGAGTGGCAAGGACGCCACGTGATGGCGGCGGCGGGCGTGGCGCGTCCCGAGCGCTTTTTCACGATGCTGCGTGCGCACGGCCTAATCGTCGACAGCCGGCCACTGCCCGATCATTTCGACTTCGCCCGGTTGCCATGGTCGGCCGACGGCATCGATGTCGTCGTGACCGAGAAAGACGCCGTGAAGCTGGATGCCTCCGCGGCCGCCAATGCACGTGTCCAGGTTGCGGCGCTAGACTTCGCGCTGGATGACGCGTTCGCTTCGGCGTTGCTCGAGTTGCTCGGGCCGGGGCCCGTGTCCAACAACCGGAACGCGTGATGGAACCCCGACTCGTCGACCTGCTGGTATGCCCGCTTTGCAAGGGCGGCCTGCGCCATGCACGTCCGCCGTCGCAGGAACGCGAGGAGTTGATCTGCAACGCCGATCGACTCGCGTTCCCGGTCCGCGACGGCATTCCGATCATGCTCGAGGGCGAGGCGCGTTCGCTCGACGCCGCGCCATCGGCCGCCTGACGCGGCGTGGCGCGGCGTGGCGTGGCGTGGCGTTCGACGTCATCATTCCGGCGCGTCTCGCGGCAACGCGCCTGCCGCGAAAACCGCTGCTCGACATCGGAGGGCTGCCGATGGTCGTGCGCGTGGCGCAGCAGGCCGCCCGCTCGGGAGCACGCTCGGTGGTGGTGGCGGCCGATGACGGCGAGATCGTCGACGCCTGCACTGCGCACGGGGTACGCGCGCTGCTGACTTCGGCGCACCATGCGAGCGGGAGCGATCGATTGGCCGAAGCCTGCGAGAAGCTCGCTTTCGATGACGACGCGATCGTCGTCAACGTGCAAGGCGACGAGCCGCTGATCGAACCCTCCTTGATCCGGGCATGCGCCGAGGCGTTGGCCGCGAACCCCGGCTGTGCGATGAGCACGGCCGCGCATCGCATCTTGGATAGCGCCGACTTCGACAGCCCGAACGTGGTGAAGGTGGTGCTCGATGCGCGCGATCGTGCACTCTATTTTTCGCGGGCACCGATCCCGTATCAACGTGCGTCCACGGTTTCGCCGCCCTCGCCCGCGCCGCTTCGCCACGTCGGGATCTACGCGTATCGAGCCGCGTTCCTGCGCCGCTATGCGACCCTCGCTCCCAGCCCGCTGGAGCAGATCGAATCGCTCGAACAACTGCGCGTGCTGTGGCACGGCGAGCACATCGCGGTTCATATCGCCGACACGCCCGCTGGCCGCGGTGTCGACACCGCCGAAGACCTGATCGCGGTGCGCGAGATTTTCAAGCGCACGATGGCCGCGGGTTTAGCCTGAGCGCTTTTCGGCGAAGCGCGCCGAAGAGCCACTTATTATTCGGTCGAGCAATGAGGTAATCGATGAGATTGATCCTGTTGGGAGCGCCTGGCGCCGGCAAGGGAACGCAAGCCACTTTCCTTTGCAAGACGTTCGGGATCCCGCAGATCTCGACCGGCGACATGCTGCGCTCGGCCATCAAAGCCGGCACGCCGCTCGGTCTCGCCGCGAAAAAGGTGATGGATGCGGGGGCGCTGGTGGGTGACGACATCATCATCGCCCTCGTCAAAGCACGCCTCACCGAAGCCGACTGTGCGAGCGGTTTCCTGTTCGACGGCTTTCCACGCACGCTGGTGCAAGCCGATGCGATGAAAGACGCCGGCGTCAAGCTCGACTACGTGCTCGAGATCGACGTACCCGATTCGGCCATCGTCGAACGCATGGCCGGCCGCCGCGTGCACGTGGCATCCGGCCGCACCTATCACCTGACGTTCAACCCGCCGAAGGTGGCGGGCAAGGACGACGTGACCGGCGAGGATCTGATCCAGCGCGTCGACGATCTCGAAGAGACGGTCAAGCGCAGACTGGCCGTTTACAAGGAACAGACGCAGCCGCTGGTCGCCTACTACGCGCGGTGGTCCGCATCGGGCGACAGCGAGGCGCCGGCCTATCGCAAGATCGGTGGCACCGGCAGCGTCGACGAGATCACCGCGCGCGCGCTGGCGGCGCTGGCCTGAACGCCGCACGACGATGGAAATCGCGAACAAGGTCTTCGTCGTCACCGGCGGCGCGTCGGGTCTGGGAGAAGGCACGGCGCGAATGCTGGTCGTCCACGGCGCGACGGTCGTCATCGCCGACCTTCAGGAGGAACGCGGCCATGTCGTCGCGGATGAAATCGGTGCGACTTTCATGCGTTGCGACGTGAGCCAGGAAGCCGACGCCAAGGCTGTCATCGACAAGGCGACCTCGCTTGGCAAGCTGATGGGGCTTGTCAATTGCGCGGGCATCGGCCCGGCCTCGAAGACGGTCGGCAAGGAAGGCGCGCACGCACTGGCGTTGTTCGTGGCTGTCGTCACGGTCAACCTGATCGGCAGTTTCAACATGATCCGGCTCGCTGCAGAAGCGATGGCGAAGAACGATCCCGAGGCAACCGGTGAACGCGGCGTGCTGATCTCCACCTCGAGCGTCGCCGCGTACGACGGGCAGATGGGTCAAGCGGCCTATGCGGCATCGAAAGGCGGGATCGTCGCCATGACGCTGCCGATCGCCCGCGACCTGGCACGCAACGGCATCCGCAACATGACGATCGCGCCAGGGATCTTCGGCACGCCAATGCTTTTTACGATGCCCGACGAGGTGCAGCAGGCGCTGGCCGCCAGCGTGCCGTTTCCGTGCCGTCTCGGCACACCGGCCGATTACGCGAAGCTCGTGCATCAGATCGTCACCAACGACATGCTGAACGGCGAAGTGATTCGCCTGGACGGCGCTATCCGGATGGCGCCCAAATAGGCGCTCGACGAAGGGCTCCGGATCGACAGACGGCCCCGCCAAATGAAAGACGCCGGCGATGGCCGGCGTTGTTCATGAAGGGGATTGGATCGCTCAACGCGCGTCATCCCCGTTTGGCATAAAGCGACCAGAGACGCGCCAAATCGGCCGTGCCATCGGTTCCGGCCACGGTCCGGAAGGTGGCGACAGCCTTCGCCTTCTCGCCAGCCATCAGTTGTGCAATGCCGAGGTGAAGCTTGGCGTCTTCGGGCCGCTTCAGGCCGCCTTTGGCGATGCCTTGCTGAATCAATCCCACCCCTTTTGGACCTTCGCCGTCGAAGACCAGATTGAAGCCGGCAGAGACCAGTCCATCGCCAGTCTTGGCGGCCAGGGCCTGGCGCTCGTCGTCGGCTCGCGCGCGCTTGTCTTCGTCGAGGCGCTTCATGACGAGATCGCGAAGGCGCTTTTGTCGTTCGGCTTCCGCACCGGCGCCCAGCGCGCCGGTGGCGAAACCCTTGTCGACGACTCGCTTGCTTTCGCTCGGCAAATCCGCCTGCAACGCGAGCTGAGCCATCTCCATGTAGTCGTTGGCGGCCGTCATGCTGCCAGTCGCGAGCGACAGGCGATAGGTGTCGAGCGAGAGCCGGTCGGAAAAGCCCGCTTTGCGCTGCATCCGACTGAGCAGATCGACCCAGTACTCCTTCTTCGGGTAGTACGTGACCAGGCGCTCCATCGCGTAAACGTAATTGTTGTTGTCGTTCTGCTTGGACGCGGCGTTCAGCAACAGTTTCAGTCGGTCTTCCGGCGGTGGCGTGCCACTGCGTTCTGCGTTCTGGACCTCGACCATCAGCTCCTTGGCCGCGCCGGCGAAGTCGCCGCCTAGGTATTGACTCTGGATCAGGATGGTCCGAATGCTCGGGCTGGAACCGCCTTCGCGGAAATAACGCTGACCCCACTGCATCGCTTTCGCGTATTCACGAGAACGGTAGAACCCTCCGGTGATCGACTCGAGCATTCGGGTTTTGTCGGGTGCCGAGAGTCGACCCGTGCCGCTCAAGATCTCGTATGAACGTGCCGCGGTCTCGGTGTCGCCCGCACCGGACGCCGCGGCGATACGCATGCGCTCGATCAAAAAGTTCTCGTTCGCCGTGCGCCCACCGACCGCTTCGGCGTCGCGAACCTTGTTCAGCGCTTCCTTGTAGCGCTGTGCCTTGATCATTTCCTGCGCTGCCTGAAGTGGCCGACCGACGTCAGGGCGCAGTCCCTCCTGGGCATTTGCGGTGAAGGCGATCGAGCTGGCCATCACGGCCAACGCGGCGCCCCAGGCCCGGAGCGAGATCGTCGAGTGGTCCCTGTTATTTGACAAACTGTTCTGCTCCGATCATGCCCAGCTTGCTCACACCCAGGCGTTGCGCCGAGGCAAGGACCATGGCGACGTTCTTGTATTCGACCAACTTGTTAGGCTTGATGTGGACTTCCGGCTGATCCGGCAACGATGCCGTTTGTGCCAGCTTGTTCTCGAGCAGCGCGCGTGTCGGTACCGGTTCGCCGTTCCAATAGACGGTGCCGTCGAAGTCGATGTCGATCGTGACCACGACCGGCTCCTTCAACGGCGGCGGTGGCGTGCCGGTCGGCATGTTCAGGTTCACCGAGTGCAACTGCACGGGGATGGTGATGATCAACATGATGATCAACACCAGCATCACGTCGATCAACGGCGTGGTGTTGATGTCCATCATCACCTCGTCTTCGCCGCCGCCGCCCGAACCTACGTTCATTGACATGGATGGGGTCCCTTTAACCTTTGGGAGGTGGTTCGGTCACGAAGCTCACCTTCTGGATCGCGGCCCGCGTGCATTGATAAAGCACCCGACCGATCGATTCGTAGCGCGCCTTCTCGTCGCCGCGGATATGCACCTCGGGTTGCGGAACGACCTTCGAGATCTTGCTCAGTCGCGCGAACAGCTGGTCGCTGTCGGAGACCGGCTGCGCGTTCCAGAAAATGTCGCCGTCCTTGTTGACCGAGATTTCGATGTTCTCCGGCTTTGTCTGCCGGGCAATGTTGTTTTCCTTCGGCAGCGCAACCGGAATCGTGTGCGTGACGACCGGGATGGTGATCAGAAAGATGATCAGGAGCACCAGCATCACGTCGACGAGCGGCGTGGTGTTGATGGAAGAGACGACTTCGTCCTCTCCGTCTCCGGAACCGATGTTCATGCCCATGATGAGACTCGACCGTCGATCAGCGAGCGACCGCGGCAGCGTTGATGCGTGCCCCCATCAGCACACCGTGCAGATCCGCGCCGAAACGGCGCACCGTCTCCATCGTGACCTTGTTGCGACGAACCAGCCAGTTGTAGCCGAGCACCGCAGGCACCGCGACGGCAAGACCGATCGCCGTCATGATGAGCGCCTCGCCCACGGGCCCCGCCACCTTGTCGATCGAGGCCTGGCCGGCGATGCCGATGGCGGTCAGCGCGTGGTAAATGCCCCAGACCGTGCCGAACAGGCCCACGAAAGGCGCTGTGGAGCCGACGGTGGCCAGGAACGCCATGCCGTCCTGCAGGCGACTCTGGATGTCGTCGAGGCTCCGCTGCACATTCATGCCGACCCAGGTGTTGCGGTCGATGTTTTCGGTCAGAGCGCCCTCGTGGTGCTCACTCGCCTCGATGCCGGTGTCGGCGATGAAGCGGAACGCGCTGCCTGTCTTCAAGGACTTGGTGGCGTCGCCGAGCGTCTTCGCCTTGAAGAAGCCCTTGGTCGCCGTCTTCGCTTCGCTCGCGAGCTTCAGGCTCTCGTACAGTTTGGTGATCAGGATGTACCAGCTGCCCATGCTCATCAGCACCAGCAGGATCAGCGTGCCTCGCGCGATGAAATCGCCACCGGCCCAGAGTGCGCTAAGCCCGTAGGGGTTGTCGACCGACTCCTTGGCGACCACCGGCCCGGCGAGAGGTGCCGGTGCGGCACTGGTGTCGATCGGTGCCGCCGGGGCGGCGGGTGCGGCGGCCGCGTCAGGCGCCGAGGCTTGCGCATGAACCGGAAGCGCTGTCAGGGTTGCAAAACTGGCGGCCGAAACGATAACGAGGCGCGCGAACTGCGCAGCAAGAGGACGGGGGATCGACATATTTGTTCTCACAGTCAAAACGAGGGACGACGGCATGGGCCGCAAAAAGAAAGCAACGCGCAGAACGGGGATCAGTTCGTCTTGTATGAAAAAGGCTGCTGGACGATCACGTCACGCCCCTGGCCCTGGCACTTGAACTGGTCGATCAGGCGAATGCTGTTGCGGGCAAAAATCGGGTTCGAAGCCCGGATCGCCTGGACATTCTTGATCTCGCCGTTGGCTGTGAGAGTGAACTGGATGAGTGCGTCCCCACGCTCGATGCCCTGCCGTTGGGCTTCCCTCGGGAAAGCGGACTCGCCCAGCACCGCGGTGGAGTTGGAGCAGGCCACACCGGCCGAGATGATCGCCGGCGCAGGTGCAGGAGGCGCAGGCGGGGCCGCCACGACGGGCGCGGGCGCCGGCGTGATGACCGTCGGTGCAGGCGGAGGCGGGGTGTTGTTGGTGGTGATCGTCGGTTGCGGGGGCGGCGGCGTCGCGAGCTGGATTTCCGGGGGCGGTATGAAAGGCGGCGGCGGCGCTTCTAGCTTCGGCGGCGGCGGCACGACGATCTCGGGCGGCGGCGGCGGCTTCTTGATCTCCTCGATCACCTTGGTCTCGATCGGCGCGCGAATGACGTCGACCACTTTCTTCGCCAGACCAGTCACGAGCGCGTAGACCACGATCACGTGAAACAGGATGACGACCGTGATGCCGACCAGATGACGGCGAGGATCGGCCTGTTGCTGGGCAAAGTTCATGTTCCGGGTTTCAAAATGCTGCGGGCAGACGAAAGACGAGCGGCAAACGCTTGCCGCCGCGTGTCAGAAGTGTGACTTGCGACGCATTCTAGCCAGCAAGTATCGTTCCTTGAACGAGAGGTTCGCCGACCTAGTTATCTGACGAGGCGAGGCACCGAGGGGGCCTGACAGGACGCTAGCCCGGGTGTCTTGCGAAATGAAAAGGGCCCACTGGCTTTCGCCAGCGGGCCCTTGCAGGCTGCCAGAGACGTCGACTCAGAACTTGTAGTCGTACGTCGCGCTGAGCTTCACGTTTCGTGGCGCCGTGTAGCTTTCGACGCCGCTGTACGTAGTTCGAACTGCGTTGGTGTTTCCGGCAGCGTTGTAGCGCTCTTCGATCGTCTGGATCGTTTGGCGGTTGAAAACGTTGAATACATCGACCTTCAACATCAGGCCAGGAACGAACGACGGACGATAAGCAGCGTTCAGGTCCAGAGACGTGTCCGTCGGCAGGCGGCCCTTGGAACCACGGGGCGATGGCAAGTTCTGGCAGAAGAAGTAAGCCGAGCCATACAAAGAGTAGTTGGGGGTGTTGTAGAGCGGATTGCCACTTGCATCGACCGGCGCGTTACCAATACAGTTTTTCGGTCGGCCCGATGAGACCAATAGGTTGCCACCGAAGCCCCACTCCGGCGTCATCTGGTAGTAACCGTACGCCTTCAGCTGATGCTTGCGATCGTTCGGCAACAGGCCGTTCGAGTTTGTCGAGAACTCCGGAAAGTCGAACGCTTGGGTGGTCGCCACGTCGGCCTGCCCAATGTCGGACAGCAGTTGGCCTTCCGTATTGCCTGAGTTGCGCGACAACGTGTATGTCACCTTGCCGTAGTACTTGCCGTCGAACGGGTACTCAGCGAAGAGGTCCAACGCGACATATGTGCGTTTTACCTTCGGGTAGCCGAGATCGGCGGCGGAGAGGTTGATATTCTCAAGCTTGCCGTCACCGTCAAGGTCGATCGTGAAGCGGTTCGAGATACCCGGGTTGAACAGTGCGCAGTTGAATCCGAAGCTCGAGGCATTGACACCGTTGCGGGCGGCCCACGCGATGAACGGACGGTCGTCGCAGAAATCGTCAATGACATTGCGCAGCTTGCGATACGTGAACTTGGCGCCCACGTTCAGGCTCTTGGAGAGCGCTTGCTCCATGCCGAACGAGAGTTCGTCCTGGTAGTTGCCCTTCAAGTCCTTGCCGGCAACTTCACGCGGATCCTTTGACTGACCTAACTCGTTGTTCGCCGAAAACACCGGGCTGAGGGGCGTGAGGCCGGTTGGCGCGCCGGTGACCGGGTTGACGCCTGTGTAGGCGAAGTTCTGCGTCGTGTTCAGCGAAGCACCCGCTGCGCGCACCGCGACGTTGGTTGGTAGCGGGACGTGATACCTGCCGATGTTGGCCGAGAGCTTCAGCGAGGCATCGCCGTTCACGTCCCACGCGGCACCCAAACGTGGCGCGAGCTGCTTCGAGATCTTGATGTACGACTGGTTGTCGCCGTTGCGGTTGTCGAAGCCTTCATTGCGCAAGCCGAGTGAAAGCAGCAAGCGGTCGGTGACCTGGAACTTGTCTTCAATGTAGAGCGCGTTTTGAATCGTTGTCGGGGTCGACGTCGTGGCCGACACGGTCTGCGACACGTAGTAGCCCTGTGCAGCCAGCGGATTGCCGGGTGCGCCCGTGGCGGGAGCCGCCGTGAAGCGATCGATCGGAATCAAAGGCGTGTTGGTGCGCGTGTAGGTGTACAACGAACCCCCCGCCGTCGAAGAGCCGGTCTTCGACTGGATCTTGTTGTAGTCGACACCGGCGCGAACCGTGTTCTGCGAGTTGATGCGCCACTCGACGTCGAGTCGGCCGCCCTTGTTCTTGTCGTAGGCCCCGGGAACCAGCAGCGTGCCGACCGTCGACTGCGGCACGACGTAGGTGATGCCAGGCGCTTGGGCGGTCAAGCCAATCTGCGGCAGAGCGGGGTTGTAGCCGCTTGGGAGGAAGCGGTGCGGCGATATTGTCTGGCCAATCAGCGCAGTTAGCGTCAAATCGCTGGTGAGGTAACCGGTGTACTTGAGGATGTTGACTTCAGCCCCTTGATCAGCCGCAACAGGTATGGGCCCCCAGTTCGTGTATGCCGCGCCGCCAGTTTGAATGGTGCCGCGCTGCAGCGTGTTGTAGTTGAAGCTGTAGTAGCGACGCGTGTCCTTCACTTCGTCGGCGATGCGCGTGTACTCTAAGTGATGCGAGTCGGTGATGTTCCAGTCCAGCTTCAACATACCTTGCGGGCGATTAACGCCCTGCTCTTGCCAGCCGCCTGTGGGCGACGAGTTCGGCGCCGTTGCCGGGCCGCCGGTGTTGGCTGTACGGATGCGGCTTTGGTCGGTGTCGATGTTGTCGCCCGCGAAGAAGAAGAAGAGCTTGTCCTTAATGATCGGGCCACCGAAGTAAATCGACTCCTTAACCACGTTCTGGGTGTTCTTCTCGTTGTAAAACCTAACTTTCCCGTCGGTGTTGGCCAAGCCGTTCACCGGGTAGTACTGGTTCTTGTAGTCGTTGCGGAGGCTTCGCGGCTCCCACTCAACGCCCACGCCGAAGACCAGATCGTTGCCGCCGCTCCTGGTCACAATGTTCACCACGCCGCCCGTGGAGCGCCCGAACTCGGCCCCGTAGCCCCCGGTCAGAATTTGAGCCTGCGCGATCGCGTTGAAAGGCAGCTGGGCGAAACCCACCTGCGTCAACAGCGTTGTGACAGGGAAACCGTTGATGTAGTACGCGTTTTCAGAAGCGCCTGCCCCGCCGAAACTGGGCGCTCCGGCGCCGCCGTAGCGCGAGTCGCCGCGAGTGGTGTTGGGAGCCAGTTGGATAATTGAGCCAACGTTCGTCGCGATCGGCAGACGTGCGAGTTCGGTGGCGCTGAACGTGGTCGTTGAACCAGTGGCGGTGACGTCGATGGTTTGGCGGCGCCCAGCGATCTGCACGGTTTGCAGCGTGTTTGCGGCGAACGACACTTCGTAAGTCTGACCGATGGAGACTTCAGCGTCGCGCGTCGCAACCGTGGCACCACCACGCTGGAGGATCACGCGATAGGAGCCGATCGGCAACGCCGACAACGTGAACTTGCCGTCGGCACCGGGCACTACCGTGCGACGAACACCGGTCGAAACATTCTCGATGACGACCGTCGAGCCAGCTGCGGTGTCGACCTGGCCGGAGACACTTCCGGTCGCGCTGGTCTGCGCATAGGCCGCGGGACCACCCACCAGGGTCAAGGCGGAAGCGCCGAAGGCGATCGCCAAAGCCCGCACCACGAGCGTTTTTCTGAACATGAATACTCCTCGGAAGGTCACTGAAGGGAAGCGTCTGTAGGACAAATCCATCGCATGTCCAACACCGGTTTTGTGAACCCGTGCGACATGTGCGAAAAGACGTGTAAAAACATTGTCACTGAGCACTCGAAAAGCACTAGATAAGGGTATTCACTTAGTCAGAAAAGCGGCGGCGTCCTACCCGAACACTCCAAATCGCCACGCGAAGGTTGTAGGAGGGGTTTCACGGGGCGTGAGGCACATCCATGGCCCTCGACACCGGCTCAGGTAAAGCTTCGGGGATCGCGACGGCACAGGGCGTAACAGGTGCGGAGACGTTGGAACGCTACAACATTCGGGCATTCCACCAGACAAATGACCCTTGCTTTTGCGCGTGCAGCTTTCCGTTCGTCGGGAGCTTAGCTCCAGCTCGTGACTGAACCGTCAGCAACGTGCCTGCCGGTGACGGCGACCGCACTTGCGGCAGCGGGCCACGTCACCAGGCCACGTACACGTCGCGCTTCTCGACCACGAGCTGCACTGTCCGTCCGACAGGCATCGTGACCAGGGTTTCGACGTGCCCGAACGGCAGCCCCGTGAGGACGGGCGTGCGCGTGGCCTGGCGGATGCGCTCGACCATGGTCGGCAGCGCGTAGCCCCGGTCGAGGGGAGATTTGCGCCACGCGGTGAATTGTCCCAGCACAATGGCTTTCTGAGCGTCCAGCACGCCCGCCTGGTGCAACTGCAGCAGGTTGCGCTCGATCCGGTACGGGTGCTCGTTGACGTCTTCCAGGAACAGCACGCCGCCCTTCACTTTCGGCCAATGCGGCGTGCCGAGGAGCGAGTTGACCATGCAGAGGTTGCCACCCCACAACGTGCCGCGCACGTCCAGGCCGTCGAAGCCGATGCCAGTTCGAAAGCCGACCGCTTCGAGCTGGTCGCCCATGGCTTCGACGAAGCAGGCCGCGGTGACATCGTCGACGCCGCCGTCGGCGTCGCTGCGTCCGAAATCGTCGGTGGCCAGCGGACCGGCCCAGGTCACCCCACCGCGGTGGGCGAGCAAGGCGAGTTGAAACGCAGTGAAGTCGCTGTGGCCGACCCATCGGGTGCCGCTGTCGACACTGCGCGCGATGCGTTTCCATTCGACGCCGTCGAGCAGGCGCGAGAGGCCGTATCCCCCGCGTGTGGGCATCGAGATGTCGGGCCGCGCGTCAGCTACCCGGTGAATCGCGGCCAGACGCGATTCGTCGGTGCCGGCGAATCGTTGCAGGCGGGCGACGGCGTCGACATCCGTCTCGACTGCGAAGCCGAGCCGGCCGAGGCGAGCCGCCGCGCGCCGCAACAGCGCCGCGCTGCGGAGCGCGCCCGACGGCGAATAGAGCGCAAGGCGCTGCGGCGTCGGGCGCGTCGCGGGCACGTGAACGCGGTCGTGGTCATGTTCGTGGTCGTGGTCGTGCAGCTGATCGGGGGGTTCGTTCATGCGGGCGCCGGGTCGTCGAGTTCGGTGGCGTCACCCGCAGGAATGACCGTGCTCACGCCGGCCAGGTTGTCGTGGACCTCGACGGCCGGGGCTCGGCGCATCCGATAGCGCTCCCGCTTCTCGGCGAAGAACGCACGGAGCACCTCCCCGCACTCGTCGGCCAGCACCCCACCGACCACCGTCGTGTGATGGTTCAGCAGCGGGTTCGCGAACAGGTCGAGCACCGAGCCTGCCGCACCACCCTTCGGGTCGAACGCGCCGAACACCACCCGCTTCACGCGCGCATGAAGGAGCGCCATGGCGCACATCGCGCAAGGCTCGAGGGTCACGATCAGTTCGCACTCGGGCAAGCGGTAGTTGCCGAGCAGGTGAGCAGCGTGGCGGAGCGCGACGATCTCGGCATGCGCGGTTGGGTCGTGTTCGGTGATCGGCCGGTTGTAGCCGGTCGCGACGACCTGGCGACCTTGCGGCGTGTCGCGAACGATCACGGCGCCGACCGGCACCTCGCCGACCAGCCACGCGTTTTGCGCCTGGTCGATGGCGGTTCGCATCGCGGCTTCATCGCGAAGCGACATCAACGGCCCGATGAGTCCGCGGCCTCGTTGCGTTCGGTGCCTCGCTGCATGGCCTTGGCGGCACCATCGGCCGCCCGTTTCTGGACTTCCCGAATCTGCTGCCCGTCGCTGAGCGTCGGGTCCATGCCCGCGCCCATCTCGGGCGCGATGCCGAACGTGCGATCTGTGCCCGTCAGGCCGGCCGCACTCGCCGCTGCCGCCGTTTGACTGTGGGAAGCGACGCTCGCCGCGCCGCGCAGCTGCGCCTTCGCAATCAAACCCACCACGGCCAACACGACCAACAACGACAAAAACCCGAAGATGCCTCTCATGTCCCGCTCCTTCTCTTCGGCCGCCGACCAGAGTGGCCGGCGGACAGGGTGAATGTCATTCCCACTCGATCGTCGCCGGTGGCTTCGACGACACGTCGTAGGTCACGCGGTTGATGCCGCGGACCTCGTTGATGATGCGGCTCGACACCTTTTTCAGCAGCGCGTAAGGCAGCTCGGCCCAATCGGCGGTCATGAAGTCGGTGGTCTGCACGGCGCGCAACGCAACCACGAAATCATAGGTGCGGCCGTCGCCCATCACGCCGACGCTGCGCACCGGCAGGAACACCGCGAAGGCCTGACTCGTGAGTTCGTACCAAGATCGACCGCTGGCGTCATCGATCGTCGCGCGCAGCTCCTCGATGAAGATCGCGTCGGCGTGCCGCAGCAGGTCGGCGTACTCGCGCTTTACGGCACCAAGGATGCGCACGCCGAGGCCCGGGCCCGGGAACGGATGTCGATACACCATCTCGTGCGGCAAACCAAGCGCGATGCCGAGCTCTCGCACCTCGTCCTTGAAGAGCTCGCGCAGCGGCTCGAGCAACTTCAATCCCAAGGTATCGGGCAAGCCGCCGACGTTGTGGTGGCTCTTGATCGTGGTCGCCTTCTTGGTGCCGGCGCGGCCACTTTCGATCACGTCGGGATAGATCGTCCCCTGTGCCAGCCAGCGGGCTCGCGGGCGCCTGGCGGCCTCCCTGGTGAACACCTCGACGAACTCGCGGCCGATGATCTTGCGTTTCGCTTCCGGCTCGGCGATGCCGTCGAGCTCGGCCAGGAAACGTTCGCTCGCGTCGACCGCGACGACCCGCGCGTGCAAGCGGTCGACGAACATCTCCATCACCAGCCTGGCCTCGTCCAGTCGGAGCAGACCGTGATCGACGAACACGCAGGTGAGCTGATCGCCGATCGCGCGATGGATCAGCGCGGCGGCCACGCTCGAATCGACGCCGCCCGACAGCCCGAGGATCACTTCCTCATCACCGACCTGCTCGCGGATGCGTGCGACCGCCTCGTCGACGTAGTTCGTCATGACCCAATCGGGCCGCGCGCCGCAGATGTCGAGCACGAATCGGTTCAGGAGCGCCTGGCCCTTCGCGGTGTGCGTCACTTCGGGATGGAACTGCACGGCGTAATAGCCGCGCGCTTCATCGGCCATGCCGGCCACGGGGCAGCTCGACGTCGACGCCATCAAGGCGAAGCCCCGCGGCAAACGACTCACTTTGTCGCCATGGCTCATCCACACCTTCAACATGCCATGGCCTTCGGCGGTCGTGAAGTCTTCGATGCCGTCGAGCAGCCGCGTGTGGCCGCGCGCCCTCACCTCCGCGTAGCCGAACTCGCGGTGCGTGCTCGGCTCGACCTCGCCACCGAGCTGAACCGCCATCGTGAACATGCCGTAGCAGATGCCGAGCACCGGCACGCCGAGATCCCAGACCGCCTGCGGCGCGCGCAGGTCGTGCTCTTCGTACGTCGACGCGTGGCTGCCCGACAGGATGATTCCCTTCGGCGCGAACTCGTGCACGAACGCATCGCTGACGTCGTTCGGGTGGATTTCGCAGAACACGTGTGCCTCGCGTACGCGGCGCGCGATGAGCTGGGTCACTTGTGAACCGAAGTCGAGGATCAGGATGCGGTCGTGCATGGGCTGTCGTCCGGGGCCGTGGGTGTCGGAAGCGGTCAGGTCGATGCCGTCGTGGCGGCGGGCGCCGAATCCGCTGTCACGGGCCCGTTTTGCTCGCCGCTCGGCGCCGACGCCACGTCGGTATGTCGAAAATGCACCCACGCGAGGACCAGCGCCGCCAGTTGCAGCACCGCGCAAAAATAGAACGGTGCGCCGATCCGCCAATCGCCCTTCGGAAGATGCGACACGACGCCGAGCAGCGAGGCCCCGAAGAGTGGCGCCACCACCGCCATCAGGCTGTTGAGCGCACTCACCGCACCCATCGTCTTGCCCTGGCTCTGCTCGTCGGCGGCGCTCGAGATGATGCTCTGTATCGATGCCGTCACCATGAAGCCGAGCACGTTGAGGCAGGTCACCGCGATCAACATCCAGCCCGCGGTGGCTGCGCCATACAGCAGGTACGCGAGGCTCGATGACACCAGACCCCAGAGCGCCAGCCGCTGCGGCGCGAACCGCTTCAGCATCCGGCCCATCAGGAGGCCCTGCACCAGCGCGGAAACCACGCCGACCGCGAACAGCGAGAGGCCGTTCTCGTACGGACCCCAGCCGAACTTGAAGGTCGTGTAGAGCACCCACGTCGAATACAGAACGAACTGGGCCAGGCCGCTGCAGGCAATCACCGCGGCCAGCAGGCCGACGCCCTTCAACCGGCCGAGCGCGAGCAGCGACGACACCGGGTTCAACGACCTCCACTCGAGCTTGCGGCGCGACGCCACCGGCAACGACTCGGGCAGCACGAAAAAGCCGTAGCCGAGGTTCAGCAGCGCCAGACCACCGGCCGCGAGGAACGGCAGATGGACGTTGATCGCACCCAGCAGGCCGCCCATCACGGGGCCGAGGATGAAGCCGATGCCGAACATCGCGCCGAGCAGCCCGAATCGTTTCGCGCGCTCGGCCGGTGGTGTGATGTCGGCGACGTACGCGTTGGCGATCGATGCGTTCGATTGCATCGCCCCGCTGAAGACGCGGACGACGATCAACATCCACAGTGCGGTCGCGAGCGCGGTCACGAAGAAGCTCGCGGCGAGCGCGCAGAAGCCGAGCAGCAGCACCGGGCGCCGACCGAAGCGATCGGACAGGGCCCCGAGCAACGGCGAGGTCACGAAGTTCGCCACGCTGAACGTGAAGGTCGTGACGCCGAACCAAAAGGTCTGTTCGGCTGGTGACGACGTGAAGCTGCCGACGATGAGCGGCAGCACCGGAATGATCAGGCCGATCGACACCATGTCGATCAGGACCGTGATCATGATGAACGGCATCGCGGCCTGGCGGCGATCTTTCGACGGCGGCACCACGGCAGGGTTGATCGCGCCGCTCATGGTGCGCCGCTCATCACGAGCCGTTCATTCGGAGCGGTAATTCGGCGCTTCCTTCGTGATCTGCACATCGTGGACATGGCTTTCGCGAATGCCGGCCGACGTGATCTCGACGAATTCGGCCTTGTCGTGCATGTCGGCGATGCTCGCGCACCCGCAGTAGTGCATCGACGCCCGCAGGCCCCCGGCCATTTGGAACACGATGGCGACGACCGAGCCCTTGTACGGCACCTGGCCCTCGATGCCCTCGGGCACCAGCTTCGCGCTGCTGGCCGTGCTCGCTTCGCCGCCTTCCTGGAAGTAACGGTCGGCCGAGCCTTGCTGCATCGCTCCGATCGAGCCCATGCCGCGGTAGCTTTTGTAGGTGCGCCCCTGATAGAGGATGACCTCGCCCGGCGCCTCTTCGGTGCCGGCGAAGGCGCCGCCCATCATCACCGTGTGCGCGCCGGCGGCGATCGCTTTGGCTAGATCGCCCGAATAGCGCACGCCGCCGTCGGCAATGATCGGCACGCCGCTGCCGGTGATTGCCTTCGAGACGGCATCGATCGCCATCACCTGCGGCACGCCAACGCCGGTAACGATGCGCGTGGTGCAGATCGAGCCGGGGCCGATGCCGATTTTCACCGCATCGACGCCCGCTTCGACGAGCGCGAGCGCGCCCGCGCCGGTCGCGACGTTGCCGCCGATCACGTCGACGCTCGGGTAATGCCGCTTGACCCAACGCACCCGCTCGATCACCCCTTCGCTGTGGCCATGCGCGGTGTCGACCACAAGCGCATCGACACCGGCGCGAACCAGCAGTTCGATGCGTTCCTCGGTGTTGTCGCCGACGCCGACCGCCGCCCCGACGCGAAGCTTCCCCTGCGCATCACGCGCCGCATCGGGGAAGCTGGTTTGCTTGGTGATGTCCTTTACCGTCATCAGGCCGCGCAGCTCGAACCCGTCGTTGACGACGATCACGCGTTCGAGCTTGTGCGAGTGCATCAGCGCCTTGCCTTCGGCGAGCGACGCGCCCTCGCGCACCGTGATCAGCTTGCTGCGAGGCGTCATGATGTCGCGCACCGGCGCGTCGAGTCGCTCCTCGAAACGCAGATCGCGGTTGGTGACGATGCCAACCACGAGCTTGCCCTGCAGCACCGGGAAGCCCGAGACCCCGTGCGCCTTGGAAAGCTCGATCACCTGTCGCACCGACATCTCGGGCGTCACGGTGATGGGATCGCGCAGCACGCCCGATTCGTAGCGCTTGACGCGCGCCACTTCGGCTGCCTGCTGCTTGGGCAGCATGTTCTTGTGGACGATGCCGATGCCGCCTTCCTGCGCGAGCGCGATCGCGAGTCGCGCTTCGGTGACGGTGTCCATCGCGGCCGACACGAGCGGCAGGTTCAGCCTAATGTTTCGCGTGAGGGCGGTCGCAAGGCTGGTGTCGCGCGGCAGGACGCGGGAGAAGGCGGGGACCAGCAGCACATCGTCGAAGGTCAACGCTTTGCCAAGGAGGCGCATCAGAAAGGCTCCAGACGCAAAAGCAAAGTATACGGAACGGCACACAAAATACCGCTTTGCAACGCTGTCGCGAAGGCTGCGCCCTACCCCGCCGCTACACTTTGCGAACCTCATTTCAGACCTTGCGAAGCCATGACGAAGCGATTTAGGGTGATGTTCGCCGGCGTGCTCGCGCTGATGCTCGCGCTGCCCGCAGCGGCGCAATGGAAATGGAAGGACGCCCGGGGCCAGACGCAGTACAGCGATCTGCCGCCGCCCCCGGGCACGCCCGATGCCGCGATCCTCGCCCGGCCGTCGACGACTCAGCGCGTGTCGGCGCCGCCGCTGGCCGCTGCATCGGCTGCGTCGGCGGCGGCGAGTGCCAACGCGTTGACGCCGAAGGCCGTCGATTCCGAGCTCGAAGCGAAAAAGAAGAAAACCGAGCAGGACGCCAAGGACAAGGCGAAGGCCGAGGACGCCAAGGTCGCTGCCGCGAAGGCCGACAACTGCGAACGTGCGAAGAGCGCGATGCGCGCCATCAACGTCGGCCAGCGACTGTCGCGCACCAATGCCGCCGGCGAGCGCGAGTACCTCGACGACGCGGCGCGCGCTGCCGAGGTTAAGCACACGCAATCGGTGATCGCAGCGGACTGCAAGTAACGGCGAAGCCAGCGCGAACGCCCGATTTAGCGCGGCGCGTCGTCCTTGCGAATCCTAAGCACGTTTCGGTAACGCAGCCGACGCGCGTCCTTTGGGTCGACTAGAAGCGGTCGGTACACCTCGACCCGATCGCCCGCCGCCAGCGCATGCGACGGATCGCAGCGCCGGCCCCACACCCCCACCGAGAGTTGCAGGATGTCGGCGTCCTGGTGGCGTTCGGCGAGGCCGCTCGCACCGATGGCATCGGCCACGGTGGCGCCATCGGCGAGCTCCACGAAGGATTCGTCGACTTCGCCGGCACGCGGGCTGTAGACCACTCCGATGCGCATCATCGCGTCCCGTACACTGCCTCGGCCCGCTTCACGAACGAGTCGACGAAGGTGTTGGCGATGCGATCGAAGACCGGGCTGATCAAGGCGTCGAGCATGCCATTCGCAAATTCGTAGCGCAGCTCAAAATCGATCTTGCAGGCGGCCGCGGACTCGCCGGCGGGCACGCGCAAGGGCTTGAAGGCCCAAGTCCCTTGCAAGGTCGAAAACGGTCCGTCGACCAGGCTGATATGGACCGACTCATCGGCCACCTGCACATTGCGCGTCGTGAACGACTGCCGCACGCCGCCAAACGAGAGATGGAGCCGCGCGGTCGGGCCGTCGGCATCGACCGCCAGGATCTCCGCCCGTTCGCACCAGGGGAGAAACGACGGATACGCGTCGATCGCCGTCACCACGGCATACATCTCATGCGGGGTGTACCAGAGCAGAACCGATTTTTTGACGTGCTTCATACAATGACGAAATTGTAGAAGTGCCGTTGCATCGCGCCGCGCGCCCACTCGAAGACCCGATCCAGATGACGATTGCCGAGAACCGCCGCGCCAACTTCGACTACCACATCGAAGAGCGTCACGAAGCCGGCATGGTGCTGCAGGGCTGGGAGATCAAGGCCGTGCGCGCCGGCCAGGTTCAGCTCACCGACGGCTACGTGGTAATCCGCGATGGCGAGCTCTATCTGATCGGGTGCCGCATCAATGCGCTGCGAAGCGCCTCGACACACGTGAGCCCAGAGGCCGACCGCACCAAGAAGCTCCTGATGCACAAGGAAGAGATCCGCCGCCTGATCGGCAAGGTTGAGCAGAAAGGCTTCACGCTGGTGCCGCTCAACCTCCATTACAAGGGTGGCCGCGTGAAGGCGGAGATCGCGCTGGCCAAGGGCAAGGCGGAACACGACAAGCGCAACACCGAAAAGAAGCGCGACTGGGACCGCGAGAAGGCGCAACTGATGCGCCACAAGGTCTCGGGCAAGGCACGCGCTTAGCCGCTTGAACGCGCCCGTTCGCGCTCTGCAAATGAAGCCGGTGCGAGCGTCCGCGCGAGCGCCTGTTCGCAATCGGCGATCAAGTCGTCGACGTTTTCCAGCCCGAGCGAGAAGCGCAGCAAGGTGCCGCGCCATGCCGGCTGAGTGCGCATCGTGCGCAGGTCGTAAGGAACGACAAGGCTGACCGGACCGGCCCACGAGAAGCCGATTCGAAAGAGCTGCAGGGCCTCGATGAAGGCGTCGATCCGGTCGGTGCCGAAACGCTCGTCCAGGACGATCGAGAACAGGCCGGCGGCGTGGCTGCAGGTGCGACGCCAGTGGGCGTGTCCAGGGCACGACTCGAAGGCCGGGTGCAGCAGCTGCGTCACCTCGGGTCGACCCGCCCACCACGCGGCGAGCGCCCGGCCCGCCGCATCTTGCGCGGCGTAACGAACGACCAGCGACGGCAGCGCGCGCAACACGGTCTCGACATCGCCGCCGCTCACGCCCCAGCCGAAGCGCATGTGCGACATCTTCAGTCGCTGATGGAGGACTTCGTCGCGCGTGGTGACGGAGCCCATCAACAGATCTCCGCTTCCCGCCACGTATTTCGTCAGCGCCTGCACCGAGATGTCGACGCCGACCACCGCGCCCGCCAATGTCGTGAGTCGAAACGGATCGAAAGCGACGCCGGCGCCCCAGGTGTTGTCGAGCGCCGTCGTCACGCCACGGGCTCGCGCCGTCTCGATCAGCGCGGCCAGGTCGGGAAATTCCATCGTCACCGAACCAGGAGCCTCGACCCACACGAGCCGGGTCGCGGGCGTGATCGCCGCCGCGAGCGACGCCGGATCCATCGGGTCGTAGGCGCAATGCGTGATGCCCCAGCCGGCCAACTCCGCGCGCGCCAGCTCTTTGCTGGGGCCGTAGGCGTTGTCGGGGATCAGCACCTCGTCGCCGCGCTTCAGCAACGCGACATCGACCATCGAGATCGCGGCCAGGCCACTCGGCACCAGCAGCGTCTGCAAGCCGCCCTCCAGCGTCGAGAGCCGCTCTTCGAGCGTGAAGGTCGTCGGCGTGCCGTGCAGACCGTAGGTGTAGCCGGTTTTCTCTCTCCAGCTGCGCGCGCGCATCACCGCGGGCGTCTTGAAGAAGACCGTCGAGGCCTTGTAGGTCGGCGGCTGCATACTGCCGAACCCCGCCGGCGGTTCGTACGGGTGGGCGATCAGCGCGGTGCTGAGCGCGAACTTGTTTTTCGGTGTCGATGTCACAGCGGCATTCCGATGAGGTCGTGGCCTTCGGTCCCGACGATGCGCGCGCGCGTGAACTCGCCCACCTTCAAGGTCTTGGAGGCCTTCTCGGGCGCCAGCAGGCGCACGTGGCCGTCGATCTCGGGCGCATCGGCGTAGGTGCGGCCGACGCCGCCCTTGCGGCCGAGCGCGGGCGCCGTATCGATGAGCACCTGCATCGTCGCACCGACCCGGCGTTGCAGCTTGGCCGCAGACACGCTTTCGGCCATGGCCATGAAACGCGCACGACGCGACTCGCGCGCTTCCTTCGGCAGCATGCCGGGGATGTCGTTGGCTGCCGCGCCCTGGACCGGCGAATAGGCGAAGCAACCCGCGCGATCGATCTGCGCTTCGCGAACGAAGTCGAGCAGATGTTCGAACTCGGCCTCGGTCTCGCCCGGGAAACCGGCGATGAAGGTGCTGCGGATGACGAGTTCGGGGCAGATCTCGCGCCAGCGCTGAAGGCGCTCGAGGTTGCGCTCGCCGCTGGCCGGCCGCTTCATGCGCTTGAGCACGTCGGGGTGCGAGTGCTGGAACGGCACGTCGAGATAGGGCAGTACCGCGCCGCTTGCCATCAGAGGCAACACCGCGTCGACGTGAGGATAAGGATAGACGTAGTGCAGACGCACCCAGGCGCCGTGAAGCGCGGCGATCTCGGCGAGCTTCTCGCAGAGGTCGAGCATCTTGGTGCGCACTGGGCGACCGTCCCAGAAGCCGGTGCGGTACGCCACGTCCACGCCATACGCGCTCGTGTCCTGGCTGATCACGAGCAGCTCCTTCACGCCCGATTCGAACAGCCGCTCCGCCTCGCCGAGCACATCGCCGACCGGCCGCGAGACCAGGTCGCCGCGCATGCTCGGGATGATGCAAAAGGTGCAGCGGTGGTTGCAGCCTTCGCTGATCTTCAGGTAAGCATAGTGGCGTGGCGTGAGCTTCACGCCGATGCCGAGGTCGATGGAACTGGCAAGGGAACGTGCCGGCATCAAATCGACGAACGGGTCGTACACGATGGGCATGTGAAGGTGTACCGCGTCCATCACCTCGTCGGTCGCGTGCGGGCCGGTCACCGCGAGCACGCTCGGGTGCATCTGGCGGACCAGGTTGCCGCCGGCATCGCCCGCCTTCGCGCCGAGGCAGCCGGTGACGATGACCTTGCCGTTCACCGCCAGCGCTTCGCCGATCGTGTCGAGGCTCTCGGCCACCGCGTCGTCGATGAAGCCGCAGGTGTTGACGATGACGAGATCGGCGCCTTCGAAGGTCTTCGACGTGGCGTAGCCCTCGCTGCGCAGGCGCGTGAGGATGAGCTCGGAATCGGTGAGCGCCTTCGGGCAGCCGAGCGACACGAAGCCGATCTTCGGTGCCGGATCGCGGGCGACGCGGATCTCGACGGGCGGCGTGGCTTCTTCAATCATCCGGCGATTTTCGCCGATCGCCGGTCGGCATCGCCCGGGGCGGGTTCAAAACCCGTCGATCACCGCCTCAGCCCTTGTTGGTGCGGGTCGGCGCGACCGGAAAAAGCGCGCCCGCCTTCGCCATCTGTTCCTGCATCTGCACGAACATGTGCCGCGACTGTTCGAGGTAGTTGCCCATCAGGTTCTGCACCGCCGGCGCCTGGCCGGTGATGAACTGGTTCCACATCTCGGGCGACGGTGCCTTCGGGTCGAACAGACCCTTCGATTGCTCGGCCACGCGGGCCTGGATGTCGGTGAAGGTCTGCAGGTTCTTCTCGAGGTAGGAGCCCATCATCGCCTGCATCGAGTGGCCGTAGAAGCGGATGATCTGCGACAGCATCACCGTCGAGAACAACGGCACGCCGCCGCTCTCTTCTTCGAGGATGATCTGCAGCAGGATGCTGCGCGTCAGGTCGCCGCCAGTTTTCGCGTCGCGCACCTCGAAGGGCGCGTTGCCGAGCACCATGGCTTTCACCTCGGTGAGCGTGATGTAGCTCGAGACCTGCGTGTCGTAGAGGCGCCGGTTCGGGTACTTCTTGATGACCCGGATGGCACCGGCAGGCTTCGCGCCGGCCTTGGGCTTGCCTGCGCGTCGGGTCTCGGACATCGAAATTTCCTGTGCTGCGATGTGCCCACGGCTCGGAGCACGACCACGATCTTAGGAGCGGGCCCTCCGGTGCTCGGAGGGGTTTTCCATCACGTCGCGCGCTTCGCGACCAGGGTCAGGATGTCGTAGCTCGCGACCACATCGCCATCCTGGTTCGTAACCTCGACGTCCCACGCGACCACGCCCTGACCCTGCCCGTTCGCGCCTTGTCTGCGTCGATCGATCTTTCGTCTCGCGGTGAGGCGCGCGCGGATCGTGTCGCCGATGCCAACCGGCTTCACGAAGCGCAGGTTGTCAAGCCCGTAGTTCGCGAGGACCGGGCCGGGTGCGGGCGAAACGAACAATCCCGCCGCCGCCGACAGCACGAAGTAGCCGTGCGCGATGCGCTTTCCGAAGCTCGACTCGCGGGCCGCGATGTCGTCGAAGTGCATGTAGAAGTAGTCGCCCGAAATGCCGCCGAAGGCCACGATGTCGGCTTCGGTCACGGTACGACGGTGCGTGAGCAGCGATTCACCGATGGCGAGGTCTTCGAAATGCTTGCGGAACGGGTGCGTGTCGGACTCGGTGACCGCGCCGCCGCGCACGTATTCGCCGGTCACGGCCGTGAGCATGGTGGGCGAGCCTTGGACCGCGGCGCGCTGCATGAAGTGCTTGACCGCGCGGATCCCGCCGAGCTCCTCGCCGCCGCCGGCCCGGCCCGGCCCGCCGTGCTTCAACGACGGCAACGGCGAGCCGTGCCCTGTCGACTCGGCCGCGGCGGCGCGATCGAGCACCAGCAGCCGACCGTGCCAGGCGGCGAGTTGCGGAATCGCGCGCGCGGCGACATTCGCGTCGCGCGTGACGAGCGTGGCGACAAGGCTGCCCTTGCCGCGCGCCGCGAGTGCGATCGCCTGATCGATGTCGCGGTACGGCATCAAAGTGCTGACCGGACCGAAGGCCTCGACGTCGTGCACCGCATCGTTGCTCATGCCGTCGCGGCACAGCAGCAAGGTCGGCGCGAAGAAGGCGCCGTTCGCGGCGCCCTCGCCCATCGGCGCGAAGCCGTCGGCCTGGCCGAACACCACCTCGTTGCCGGTCGAGAGCAACGCGAGCCGCTCGCTGACGTCGCCGTGCTGGGCCTGCGAGGCCAGTGCGCCCATCCGCACGCCCTCGATGGCCGGGTCGCCGATTGTGACCATCGAGAGCCGCTCGCGCATGCGCGCGGCGACCGCGTCGAGCTGCGCAGCGGGCACGATCGCGCGGCGGATCGCGGTGCACTTCTGGCCCGCCTTCGCCGTCATCTCGCGCACGACTTCGCACACGAAAAGTTCGAACTCCTCGTCGTCCGGCGTCACGTCGGGCCCGAGGATCGCGCAGTTGAGGGAATCGGCTTCCGCGTTGAACGGAATCGACTTCGCGACCAGGTTCCGGTTGCTGCGCAACCTGATCGCCGTATCGGCCGAGCCGGTGAAGGTGACGACGTCCTGGCCTTCGAGCAGGTCGAGCAGGTCGCCGGTGCTGCCGATCACCAGTTGCAGCGCGCCCGCGGGCAGCAGGCCAGACTCGAACATCAGCCGAACGACCGCTTCGGTGAGATAGCTCGTCGACGACGCCGGCTTTGCGATGCACGGCATGGCCGCGAGGAAGGTCGGCGCGAATTTCTCGAGCAGCCCCCAGACCGGAAAGTTGAACGCGTTGATGTGGACCGCGACCCCGCCCCGCGGTACCAGGATGTGCGTGCCGGCGAACTGGCCTTTCTTGCCGAGCATCGCGGGCGGGCCTTCGTGCACGAGATTGCTCGACGGCAGCTCGTTCGACGCCATCGACGAATACGCGTAGAGCGTGCCGGTGCCGCCCTCGATGTCGACCCAGCTGTCGCTGCGTGTGGCGCCGGTGTGGCGCGACAGCGTGTAGAGCGCTTCCTTGCGTTCGTTGACGTACGCGGCGAGCGCTTTCAGGCGCGCTGCGCGCTCCTGAAAATCCATCGCCATCAACGACGGCACGCCGCGCTTTCTCGCGAAGTCAAGCGAAGACGCGAAGTCGATCGCCTCTTCGTGCAGGTGATGGATGGTGCTGCCGTCGATCGCACTCCGCAGCGGCGTGCCGGCTCGTGACCCGTGCCAACGATCGGCAATGAGGCTCTGCAGGGTTGCAGTCATGTGGATTCCTCGTGAGTGGCGGCGCCGACTCTCGTCGCGCGCCGTGGACCTTTGAAGCGGGAAGGCGATGCCTCGAGGCGGGCGGTGCCGCCGCGCGACGACGCCACCGAGCCGAGCCCGCCGAAGAACAGATCGGCGATCAGCGGGGCCATGTCGGCGTGCGTCATCGCGCCGTTCGGGCGCAACCACGTGAAGAGCCAGTTCATCATGCCGAACAGCAGCATCGCGAGGGGCGTCTCGAGATGCGTTCGCGCGAGCGCTGGCCGTGCCGCGCGCACCGCGGCCGCGAAGGCGCGCACGACCTTGCGCTGACCCGCGAGCACGCGACGCTGATCGATCGTTTCGAGAAATTTCACGTCCTCGGTCAGCACGCGGTGTTCGGATTGCGAATCGGCATACGCCTCGACGAAACAGGCGATCAGGCGGCGCAGGCGCGCTTCGCCGTCGACCGAGTCGCGCTCCACATCGGCCACCAGCGCGAGCAGTCGCTCGATGTGGCTCTCGGCAATCTCGACCAGCAGCTGATGCTTGTCTTCGACGTAGTGGTAGAGCGCCGGCTTCGAGAGCTCGCACGCGTCGGCCACTTGCTTCATCGAGGTCGCGGTGTAGCCCTGACGTGCGAAGAGCTCGGCCGCCCGGGCGAGGATGCGCGCGCGCTGTGCGTCGTATCCGAGAGCGCGACCCCGGGGCATCGGCTTCAGCGATCGTCGAACGACAACACCACGCGCGGCGTGAGCGGATAGGCCTGGCACGTAAGCACGAAGCCGGCCGCCACTTCGTGACTCTCGAGCGCGAAGTTGCGGTCCATCCGCACCTCGCCTTCGATCAGCTTCGCGCGGCAGGTGCAGCAGACGCCCGCCCTGCACGAGAACGGCACCTCGAGGCCGGCGTCGGACGCCGCGTCGAGAATGTTGCCGTGCTCGCGGCGGAAGTCGAGCTCGCGGCGCACCCCGTCGCGCACGATGACGATTCGGGCGTCGGCGGCAGGCCGCTCGCGCGCCGGCGGTGCGGCGCCGGTCGATTCGAGCGGCACGCCGAACCGTTCGATGTGGATGCGTTGTGGCTCGACGCCGGCCTCGAGCAAGGCGGCTTCCGCCTCGTCGTTCACGCCATGCGGACCGCACACGAACGCGTGGTCGATGCGACCGGCATCGACCAGCGTGCCGAAGAACGCGCCGAGGGTCGCGCGATCGAGGCGTCCGTTGTAGAGCGGCACCTCGGTCGATTCCTGCGAAAACACCAGGTGCAAGGTGAGTCGCGTGAGGTAGCGGTTCTTCAAGTCTTCAAGTTCCTCTTTGAACATCGTCGACTTCTGGCGCCGGTTGCCGTAGATGAGGGTGAAGCGCGCATCGGGTTCAGAGCCCAGCACGCTCTTCATGATCGACAGGATCGGCGTGATGCCGCTACCCCCTGCGATGCCGAGATAGTGACGCGCCGTGCCCGCATCGAGCGGCACGAAGAAGCGGCCCTCGGGCGGCATCACCTGCACGGTGTGGCCGGGTCGCAGCGTCTCGTTCACCCAGGTCGAGAACCGGCCGCCGGGCACCTTCCTCACGCCGATGCGCAGCTCGCCGTCGTCGACGCCGGCGCAGATCGAATACGAACGGCGCTGCTCGGCGCCTTCGAGCGTTTCGCGCAGCGTGAGGTGCTGGCCTTGCCGGAAGCGGAAGGTCTCCGCCAGTTCGGGCGGCACGTCGAACGACACGATCACCGCTTCGTCGGTGTCGGGCGCGATGCGCTTCACACGCAACGGATGAAAGAGTGCGCTCATCGGGAACCCCGCGCGCGCTGCGCTCCGGATTCGCCTTTCGGGCGGCCGGGCAGGCTCATATCGCCTTGAAGTGCTCGAACGGCTCGCCGCAATCGAGGCAGCGGTGCAGCGCCTTGCACGCGGTGCTGCCGAACGCGGCGAGGCGCTCGGTGTGCAGGCTCTCGCAGTGCGGGCAGGCGAGTGGCGCGGCCGGGGCGCGCGGCATGAAACGCATCGGCACGCCGGCATCGAGCTTGGCCGGGCCGGGCGGCACGATGCCGTAGGCCCGCAGCTTGGTGCGCCCGGCGTCGGTGATCCAGTCGGTGGTCCAGGCGGGGGCACGCTTCATCTCGATCGTCGCGCGGCCGAGGCCTGCACCGTCGAGTGCGTCGACGATGCTGCGTTCGATCCATTCGGTGGCGGGGCAACCCGAGTAGGTCGGCGTCAACACGACGACGAGGCCCTGCTCGCGTGCGTGCACCTCCCGCACGATGCCGAGCTCGCACACCGAGACGACGGGTACCTCGGGGTCGAGCACGGTGTCGAGCACGGCCCAGGCGCGGGCGACGACATCGCCCTGCGCTCGATCGGCCGAAGCGGTGCTCGCCTCCGCCGGACCGGGCGCGAAAGGCGGCCCCGCGATCACCACACGCCGCCCGGAAACGTGCGCTGCAGGTGCTGCATCTCGGCCAGCACGTAGCCGAGGTGCTCGCTGTGGCGGCCGAGCTTGCCGGTGCTGCGGAACGCGCGCTCGGCGGGCAGCTCGAGGCCACTGTCGGTGAGCAGGGTCACGGCCTCGTCGCGCCACGCCCCTTGCAGAGACGACCACGCCGGGCCGAGGCCGCTCGCTTCGGCATGAGCTTCGACCGCATCGCTCTCGAACATTTCCGCCGCGTAGGGCCACAGCTCGTCGAGCGCGGCCTGCAGGCGGCGGGTCGATTCGGCGGTGCCGTCGGCGAGCCGCACGACCCAGTCGCCGGCGTGCTGCTGGTGGTAGCGCGATTCCTTCACCGCCTTACCGGCGATCGCGGCGAGCTCGGCATCGTTCGACGCGAGCAGGCGCTGCCACAACAGCTTGAAGAAGGTGGAGAGCATGAAGTTGCGCAGCATCGTGAACGCGAAGTCGCCGCGCGGCAGCTCGACGATCGTGAAGTTCATGAAGTCGCGCTCGTCGCGCAGGAACGCGAGCTGGTCTTCGTCGAACCCGGAGCGGCCCGGGCCGCCGCTCGCAGCGAGTGCCTCGCCTTCGAGCTGGCCGGCCCACGTGAGCACCGCGCGCGCCTGGCCGACGAGGTCGAGCGCCATGTTCGAGAGCGCGATGTCCTCCTCGAGCATCGGCGCGTGCCCACACCACTCGGCAAGCCGCTGCGCGAGCACGAGGCAGCTGTCGCCGATGCGCAGCAGGTAACGAACGCCGGGGTCCGCCGAGATCTTGATCGAGGCTTGCATGGGTTCAGCGCATCCGGTTCATCGGATCACATGTGGTCGAGCGACTTCGGCAACGCGTAGAACGTCGGGTGGCGATAGACCTTGTCTTCCATCGGATCGAAGTACATCGCCTTGTCGCCAGGGTCGGACGCGACGATCTGCTCGGAGCGCACGACCCACACGCTGGTGCCTTCCTGGCGCCGCGTGTACACGTCGCGGGCCAGCTGGATCGCCATCGCCGGATCGGCGGCGTGCAGGCTGCCGCAGTGCTTGTGGTCGAGGCCCGCCTTGCTGCGCACGAACACTTCCCAGAGCGGCCATTCGGTGCGTGCTTCGCGTCGTGCGAGGTCGTCGGCAGACGCCTTCGCCGCGTCGCCTTCGAAGGCCGCGACCGTCGCGCCGCGTTCGGTGCCGCTGCTCATGCCGCGGCTCGCATCGGTTCGGAGTCGGCATGCTTGGCCGCATGCGCGAGCGCCGCCTCACGCACCCACGCGCCGTCGTTCCACGCCTTCACCCGCGCGCCGAGACGATCGCGGTTGCACGGACCGTCGCCGTTCACGACGCGCCAGAACTCGGCCCAGTCGATGGCGCCGAAATCATGCTGCTGGCGCGCTTCGTTCCAGCGCAGGTCGGGGTCGGGCATCGTCACGCCGAGCAGCTTGGCCTGTTCGACCGTGGCATCGACGAACTTCTGCCGCAGGTCGTCGTTGCTGATGCGCTTGATGCCCCAGCGCATCGACTGCTCCGAGTTGGGCGATTCGGCGTCGGGTGGCCCGAACATCATCAGGCTCGGCCACCACCAGCGGTCGACCGCGTCCTGAACCATCGCGCGTTGCGCGTCGGTGCCGTGGGTCATCATGGTCAGCAAGGCTTCGTAGCCTTGCCGCTGGTGGAACGATTCTTCGCGACAGACGCGCACCATCGCACGCGCGTACGGCGCGAACGAGCAGCGGCAGAGCGGCACCTGGTTCATGATCGCCGCGCCGTCGACGAGCCATCCGATCACGCCCATGTCGGCCCAGCTGAGCGTCGGGTAGTTGAAGATCGAGCTGTACTTGGCCTTGCCCGAATGCAGCGCGGCGAAGAGCTGGTCGCGCGAGGTGCCGAGCGTTTCAGCCGCAGCGTACAGGTAGAGCCCGTGCCCGGCTTCGTCCTGCACCTTCGCCAGCAGGATCGCCTTGCGCTTCAACGTCGGCGCGCGGCTGATCCAGTTGCCTTCGGGCAGCATGCCGACGATCTCGGAATGCGCGTGCTGGCTGATCTGCCGCACCAGCGTCTTCCTGTAGTGCTCTGGCATCCAGTCTTTCGCTTCGATGAATTCACCGGCGTCGATGCGCGCCTCGAACGCGTCGTTGCGCTGCTGTTCGTCGAGGCTCTGAACCGCGGGGGCGGCGGAGCCGCCTTCGCGAGCCAGCGTGTCCATGGCTTGGGTGTACATATGCGTGTGCCTTTGCTGTGGATTCGAATCGGGAGTCGGTGGCGCGGATCGGGTTCGCGTGCGGTTGCGGCTCGGGCGATCAACCGAGCCGGCGCTTGTCGACCACGCGCCTCGCCTTGCCGACGAGCGTGCGTTCGAGTGAATCGGGCAGGCCGATGTCGACCACCGTGGTGATGCCGATCAGGGTCTTGATGCGGTGCTGCAGCCACTCGCCCACTTCGCGGCGATCGCGCCTCGCGAATGCCGGCAACATCTCGCAGCGCACCTCGACCGCGTCGAGGTGGCCTTCGCGCGTGACGACCAGCTGGTACTGCCCCGACAACTGCCCGTGGCCGAGCACGATCTCCTCGATCTGCGTCGGGAACAGGTTCACGCCGCGGATGATCAGCATGTCGTCGCTGCGCCCGACGATCTTGCCCATGCGACGCATGCTGCGCGCGCTCGGTGGCAAGAGACGCGTCAGATCGCGCGTGCGATAGCGAACGACCGGCAATGCTTCCTTCGTGAGGGTCGTGATGACGAGTTCGCCCTCCTCGCCGTCGGGCAGCACGGCCCCGGTCAGCGGGTCGATGATCTCCGGGTAGAAATGGTCTTCCCACACCACCGGGCCGTCTTTCGTCTCGATGCACTCGCTGGCCACACCCGGCCCCATCACTTCCGAAAGACCGTAGATGTCGACCGCGTCGATGTCGGCGTTGGCCTCGATCTCGCGCCGCATCGCCTCGGTCCACGGCTCGGCACCAAAGATGCCGATCTGCAGGCTGGTCGAGCGCGGGTCGATGCCTTGCCGCGTGAACTCCTCGATCAGCACCTGCATGTACGACGGCGTCACCATGATGATGTCGGGCTCGAGGTCGGTAATGAGCTGGACCTGCTTCTCGGTCTGTCCGCCCGACATCGGGATCACCGTGCAGCCCGCGCGCTCGGCGCCGTAGTGCGCGCCGAGGCCGCCGGTGAAGAGACCGTAGCCGTAAGCCACGTGAACCATGTCGCCCGGCCGGCCACCGGCGGCGCGGATCGAGCGCGCGACGAGGTCGGCCCAGGTGTCGATGTCCTTCAGCGTGTAGCCGACCACCGTCGGCTTGCCGGTCGTGCCCGACGACGCGTGGAGGCGCGCGATGCGTTCCTTCGGCACCGCGAACAGGCCGAACGGATAGTTGTCGCGCAGGTCTTTCTTCTCGGTGAACGGGAAGCGCGCGAGATCGGCCAGCGATGTCAGGTCGCTCGGGTGCACGCCCTTGGCGTCGAACGCATGCCGGTAATGGGGCACCTGTTCGTACGCGTGCCGCAGGCTCCAGCGCATGCGCTCGAGCTGCAGCGCTCGCAGCTCGTCGACGCTCGCGCGTTCGATCGGTTCGAGCTCGGAAGGCGTCGGGCGTTTCGCCGTCATGGCGCCGGCCCGCTGGCATCGGTGTCCGTGGCCACCTCGATGACGAAGCGGCCCTGCAGCGCGTGCGAGCGACCTCGCATCAACGCGACGCGTTCACCGCGCTGGTTATCGACCACGACGTCGTAGACCCCCGTGCGCCCGCTGTTCGAGACACGCGCGGCGCGCGCGGTGAGCACGTCGTGCTCGCGCGGCGAGGCGACGAAGTCCATCGAGAGGCCTGCCGCAACCGTGAGCTGGTTCGACGAATTGCACGCGAACGCGAACGCCGAATCGGCGAGCGTCGTGATGAAGCCGCCGTGGCAGATGTCGAGCCCGTTCAGCATGTCGGCGCGCACCGTCATGTCGAGCACCGCCGAGCCGTCGCCGACGTCCCGGATGCGCATGCCGAGCCCGCGCGACGCGCGGTCGTTCGCGAACATGTGGGCCGCGACCTCGGCCGGCGTCGGCGCCGCCTTGTTCGCGTCGTCGGCCCGCGCGGCCTTCAGATCGATCGTGCTCATCGTGCGTTCGCGCGGGCGCTCACGCGTGGAAGAGGAAGCGCCCGTGGGCCGCGCGCATCAGTTTCGGCGAGCGCCGGTAGCGCGCATCACCGTAGTGCTGCTGCAGGTTCGAGAGCACCTCGACCACGCGTGCCGCACCCAGCGCATCGGCCCACGCGAGCGGGCCCACTGTGTAGGCCATGCCGAGGCGCATCGACGTGTCGATGTCGGCCGCGCTCGTGTCCGTCCATGTCATCAGGTCGGCCGCCTCGTTGACGATGCACGCGATCACGCGGGTGACGACCAGGCCCGCCACATCGTCGAGCGCGATCAATTCGATGCCGGTCGCAAACAGCAGCGACGCGAGCGCGCTCAACGCGTTGGCCGAGCCGGCTGCGCCGATCACGGGCGTGGTCGCAAGGTCGCGCGCGAGGTCGAGCAGCACTGAGACCGGCTCGCCTTCGTAGCGCCGCTCGGCGAGCGTGCGGCCGTCGGTAAAGGCGACGATGTCGTCGTTGAAGCGCAGCGTGCCGGCGTCGAGCGTGCCGTCGACGAAGGTGTCGATGCCGGAGTCCTGCAGCCGCTCGACGAGCGGCGCGAGCGCACCGCTCTCGACCGCCACGCCGACCACCTGGCCGAGCGGCAGCCCGGTCATCGCGACCCCATCGGCCTTCGGCGCGGCCTCGCCTGCACCGTAGCGGTAGAAGCCGATGCCGCTCTTGCGACCGAAGCGACCGGCGCGCACCAACTCCTGCTGGATCATGTGCGGTGCATAGCGCGAATCCCACGCCGTCGCGGCGAACACCGACTCCGTGACCGCCAGGTTCACATCGACGCCGATCAGGTCGATCAGCTCGAACGGCCCCATCGAGAAACCGCCGGCCTCGCGCAACAGTCGATCGATCGCGGCCGGCGCGGCGATGCGCTCGCCGAGCAGGCGCATTGCCTCGGCGTAATACGGCCGTGCCACGCGGTTGACGATGAAGCCCGGCGCATTCGGCGCCTCGACGCTCGCCTTGCCCCAGCGCTTTCCGAGACCGTGCATCGCATCGATCAACGCCGGGTCGGTCGCGACGCCGGCGATCACCTCGACCAGCTTCATCCGCGTGACAGGGTTGAAGAAGTGCCACCCGACCACGCGCTCCGGGTGCACGAGGCCTTCGGCCAGCGCGCTCACCGAGATCGACGACGTGTTGGTGGCGAGCACCGCGTTCGCAGCCAGCAGCGATTCCAATTGCGCGAAGAGCGCCTTCTTCGGCTCGAGCTTTTCGACGATGGCCTCGACCGCGATCGCGCAACCGCCGAGCGCCCCGATCGCGTCGACCGCGCTGATCCGCGCCAGCACCGCATCGCGCTCCGCGGCGTCGTAGCGCCCTCGTTTCACCGCGCCATCGAGGTCGGTCGCGATGCGCTCCAGGGCCTTCGCGGCAGCGCCGGCCTGCGCATCGAAGAGCTTTACCGCGTGACCCGATTGCGCAGCCAACTGCGCGATGCCCGCGCCCATGCTGCCCGCGCCGATAACGGCGACGGTGGTGGAACCATCGAGCGGGTAAGTCGTCATGCGGGCGCAATCATCACGAAGGGTGCGAACCGGCGCGGCAACATCCGGAGCGTCATCGATCGCTGAACACGGCGGAGCGCTTCGCCAGGAAGGCGGCCGCGCCCTCGAGGTAATCGTGCGACGCGCCGAGTTCGCTCTGCAACGCGGCTTCGCGGCTCAGCGCGCTACCGAAGTCGAGCGCATCGGAGCCATCGATGGCGGCGCGCGTCATCGCGAGGGCGCGCGTCGGCAAGGCTGCGAGCCGTGCCGCGAGGCTTTGCACCACGCCGCCGAACTCGGCATCGTCGACGCTCTTCCAGATCAGCCCGATGCGTTCGGCGTCGCTCGCCGAAAGCTTGTCGCCCAGCATCGCGAGGCCCATGGCACGGGCACGGCCGACCAGGCGCGGCAGCAGCCAGGTTCCGCCGCCATCGGGGACCAACCCGATCTTGATGAAGGCCTGGATGAACGAGGCCGAGCGTGCCGCGACCACGAGGTCGCAGCCGAGCGCGAGGTTCGCGCCCGCGCCGGCGGCGACGCCGTTGACCGCCGCGAGCACCGGCACCGGCATCGAGCGGATCCGCAGCGCGAGCGGCTTGTAGAAGCGCTCGACGGCAACGCCGACATCGGTCGGCCGTGCGGTGGGATCAAGGTTCGGTGCGACGGCGGGGTCGCTCAGGTCTTGCCCGGCAGAAAAACCGCGTCCCGCGCCGGTGACGACGACGCAGCGAACATCGGAAGCTTCGGCCGCCGCATCCAGCGCAGCGAGAAACTGGCCGTGCATCGCACCCGTGAAGCTGTTGAGCGCCATCGGCCGATTCAGCGTCAGCGTGCGCACGGCGCCGGTCTGCGCGGTCAGGATCAACGAGTCTTCCACATCCCGGCCTCGGTCGAAGCGAACGGCGATGGATCGACACCCGACCCGGACGGCGACCATCGGCAATCGGCATTGTCGACCGATCGGTCAGGAGAGTTTACGGGCCCGGGTCGAGACGTGCAACCCTGAGACGCACGGCGACGCTTCAGCGCGAATCAGCAAGGAACGTCAGCAAGCGGCGTTCGGCCGTATCGAGGCCGGCCCGCCGTGCGGGCTCGATCACGATCTTTTCGTCGCTCGTCGTGGCCATCGCGGCCAACACGGTCGGGTGGATGTAGGCCTTCTTGCACACCGCCACGGTGTTGCCGAGGCGCTTGGCCACCTCCCCGATCAGCAGGTTCGCGCTGCGCCGCGCGGTCGGTGCGATCTCGCTCTCGAGCAGCAGCAGATCGAGCGCATGAACCGTGCCGTGCCAGGTCCGGAAGTCCTTGGCGGTGAAGTGATCGCCGCTCGCGACACCCAGATATTCGTTGACGTCGGCGGAGTCGATGGTGCGGCGAACGCCGTCTGCCACGTACTGGAAAAGTTCCTGGCCCGGCATGGCCTGACAGCGCCGCACGATCCGCGCGACACGCGGGTCATCGACCGAGACCTCATGGGTCACGCCGCTCTTGCCGCGAAAGTGCAGCCGCAGTTCATTGCCGACGACAGCCACATGGCGGTTGCGCAGCGTGGTGAGCCCGAACGAGCCGTTGGTTCGCGCGTATTCATCGTTGCCGACGCGGACCAGCGTGGTGTCGAGCAGGCGCACGATAGTGGCGAGCACCGCGTCGCGGCCCGGCGCGGTGTTCATCGGCGCGGCGAGGTGGGCCTTCACCTGGCGGCGGATCTTGGGCAACGCCCGCCCGAACGCAAGCATGTGCTCGAACTTGTCGGCATCACGTGCCGTGCGCCACTCCGGGTGATAACGGTATTGCTTGCGACCGCGCGCATCGCGGCCCGTCGCCTGCAAGTGGCCGTGAGGCAACGGGCAGATCCAGACCCCTTCGTACGCCGGCGGGATCGCGAGTGACCGGATGCGTTTCAGTTCAGCCGCGTCGCGCAGGTGCTTGCCATCGACCGCACGGTAAATGAACGCCTCGCCTTTTCGCAGCCGCTGAATGCCGGGCTTGTCGTCGCTCGTGTAGACGAGCCCCCGCGGCACGACGATGCCCTCTGCATCCGGCACGCGTTCACGCGGACGCGCTTGTCGACTCATCGCACCGACTCAACGACGCATCGTCGCAACCGTCATTGGGGTCGGCGACCGCGGCGGTTCTTGCACCGGTGCCGGTGCGGCGGGCGGCTTCGGGTCGTCGATGGGGGCTGGCGTGGGCATGGGCTGGACTGGCGGGGTCGGCCCGGCGGGCGTCGGCAGCGGCGGTGTCGCGGGCGAAGCCGGCACCTCGGAGGCTCGAATCTGCGGACTCATCGGTATGCGTAGGTGGTGGTGCACGAGACAAAGCGTTGGCAAAACACATGCCGCCCTGTCTTCGAACTGGCGACGGTGCGGCAATTCTTGCGGTAAACCATGCTGACGGCGTTGTTCGAAATGACGCGCCCGGGCATCGCGCCGAGCTGGTTCTCATGGGCGAAAGCGACGTTGGGGGTCCATACAAAACGAATGGCACGCGTGTTGCGTTGAATGGTCTCGCGAAGCCCTCGAACGGCTCTCGATATTCGTTCGCGAACGCTCCTGCGATGAGGGTGTTGGCGATCTGCCGCCCACCTCAATCTTTGCGTCCCAGCGACCTCAACGACATGACCTCAGCGACTCTGCAAGCCAGCCAGAAACAACAGCACACCGTCACGCCGCGCTTGCAGCACGCCGTGCGTCTGCTGCAACTCTCGTCGCTCGACTTTGCGCAGGAAGTGCACCACGCGATGGGCCGAAACCCGTTCCTGGAGTTGGATGATGCGGAGGAAGCAGGCCCGGCCGACGCGAGCGAACGCGTGGTGGTCGACAACCTGCACGACCTGCCCGGCCATGCCGATGACAGTTTCGATTCGCCCGAGCGCGATAACTGGCAGCAGTCGTCGACCGGCACGGTGAACAACGGCGCGAAGTCCGACATCTCCGCACTCGATCTGGTGGCAGCGGCCGTCGGCCTGCGCCAGCACCTGCGCACGCAGGTCAACGTGCTGCGGCTGCCGGCGCGCGACCACGCGCTCGCGATGTGCATCGTCGAGTCGCTGGAAGACGACGGCTATCTCCGCACCGGCCTCGACGAGCTCGCCGCGTTCAGCGAGCTGGAACCAGCGGTCGATGCGGTTGAAATGCAGATCGCGTTGAAGCGCGTTCAGGCGTTCGATCCGAGCGGCGTGGGCGCGCGCGATCTCGCCGAGTGCCTGTCGTTGCAGCTGCATTCAGTGGCCGATGTCGAGTGCCGCGCGCTGGCCGGTCGCATCATCGAAGGCCACTTGGCGCGTCTGGCGCAACACGATGTGAACGGGCTTGCGAGAGCGCTCGCGAGCACGCCGGAAAAGATCGAAGTCGCTTGCGAAGCGATCCGCCGTCTCGATCCGCGGCCGGGCACGGCGATCGAATCGCCTTCGGCCCAATTCATCACGCCCGATGTCATCGTGCGCAAGGCGCGTGGCAAATGGCTCGCGACGCTGAACCAGGCGGTGGTGCCGCGCGTGAAGCTCAATCAGTCGTACGCGGCCCTCTTTCAGGAGCATCGCGAATCGACTCACAGCGAGATGGCCGCTCACCTGCAGGAAGCGCGCTGGACCGTGCGCAACGTCGAGCAGCGCTTCTCGACCATCCTCGACGTCGCGAACGCCATCCTGAAGCGCCAGCACCATTTCCTCGAGTTCGGACCGATGGCGATGAAGCCGCTCGGCTTGCGCGAGATCGCCAACGAGCTTGGTCTGCACGAGTCGACGGTCTCGCGCGTCACCAACAACAAGTACATGGCGACGCCGGTGGGCGTTTTCGAATTGAAGTTCTTCTTCTCGCGCGAGATGGCGACCTCGAATGGTGGCGCCTGTTCGGCGACGGCGATCCGCGGTGTCATCAAGGGCATGATCGAAAGCGAGAACCCCGTGAGTCCGCTCTCCGATGCGCAGATCGCCCGGCTGCTTGTGCGGCAGGGCCTGCAAGTCGCGCGGCGAACCGTCACGAAATACCGCCAGTTGCTGAAGCTCGCGCCGGTGGAGAGGCGACGCCGTCGGGCGACGATGTCCGTGACGGGCATCACGCCGTCACGGTCGATGCTTGCGGCTGCCTAACCCGGAGCGGTTCGTTGCGCTTAGCGTCACGGTCATGGAAGGTGTTCCGATGAATCTGGAGCCACGGCGTTCATGCTGATCGACGGCGTTGTCGGGGCGCCGCGGTGACGTCGCCTACGGACATCGATTCGGGCGCCCGCCGCGCCGCCTCGGCGCTGGAGATCGCTGCAGCTTCGGTGTCGCCGCACGAGCTCGCCGAACTGCGACTCTCGCGTGACCTCGTCGATGCCGCGCCCGCGCTCACGTGGCACAGCAGGCCCGATGGCAGCGGCGACTGGTTCAGCGCCTCGTGGTTGCGTCACACTGGCCGTACGATGAGCGAATCGCTCGGCGATGGCTGGCAGCGCGACGTGCACCCGGAAGACATCGAGCGCTGCGTCGGTATCCGGGCAACAAGCGCCGAAGCGCAGAGCCCCTTCACGCTCGATTACCGGCTGCATCACCACAGCGGCGGCTATCGCTGGATGCTCGACCAGGCGGTGCCGCGCTTCGATGCGGAGGGCCATCTGAGCGGCTATGTCGGCAGCAGCGTCGACATCCACGATCGACATGACCTCGAGGAAAAGCTCGCCGATCGCACGCAGGCGCTGCGCCTCGCCGAGCGGCGCCAGGCCACTTTCCTGTCGGTGCTCTCGCACGAATTGCGCAATCCGCTGGCGCCTATCGCGAACGCCGCGAGCGTGCTGCGCACGATGGAGGCGAGCAACCCGATCCTGTTGCGGCTGCGCGAAATCCTGGAACGCCAGGTCACGCGGCTCAGTCGTCTGGTCGAAGACCTGATCGAGGTGACGCGCTCGGCGCGGGGCCAGATCTCGCTCGTCAGTGAACGGGTCGCGATCGACGGCGTGGTGCAGGCCGCGATCTCCCTTTGCCAGGAGAAAATCAACCTGGGCCGGCATTTTGTCGATCTGAAGAGCCCCGCAGCGCGCCTCTTTGTCAAGGGCGACCCGACCCGGCTCGCCCAGGCGCTCGGCCACATCATCGGCAATGCCGCCAAATTCAGCATCGAGCCAGGACTCATCACGATCGAGGTGAGTGCGATGGCCGGGACCGTGTACATCGCGGTTCACGACGACGGTCGCGGCATCGGAAGCGAGTTCATGCCGCACGCGTTCGAACTTTTCGCGCAGGAGGACCAGACGCTCGCGCGCACGCTGGGCGGACTTGGCGTCGGCCTAACCCTCGCCAAACGCATCGGCCAGCTGCACGGTGGCGACGTCGAAGGCCATAGCGAAGGGCCCGGGCTCGGCAGCACCTTCGTGATGTCGCTGCCGTTGCTCGACGTGCAAATGGCCGATGCCGAAAACCCGGCGCAGGGGACCGAAGACGATCGGGCGCCGCTCGCTGAACGCTACCGCGTGCTGGTCGTCGAAGACATTGCCGACCCGGGTGAGCGCGTCGCTCTGCAAATGGAAATGTGGGGCAACGAGGTGTTGAGTACGCGGCACCCGACCGAAGCGTTGCGGATGGCTTCGAGTTTCCGGCCGCAGATCGTGCTGTGCGACCTCGGCCTGGCGGGAACCGACGCGCTCGACCTCGTGGCACCGTTGCGCGCCCGCACCGGCGATCCGGCGGTGCTCTTTGTGGCAGTGACGGGTCACGCCCGCACCGACGACCAGGAACGGGCCCGGGCGGCCGGGTTCGACGCCTTTCTCGTGAAGCCGTTGCACGCCGACGACGTGGCGCGCCTGATGCGCGCCTACCCACGGGCGGCGGGTTGAACCTGCCTGCAGCCGGTCCCGCGACTCAGCGAATCTCGTCGAGCGCGGCGGCCTCGCCGTCGCTCGCATAGTCCTTCAGACGGTTGTAAAGCGTCTTCATGCTGATGCCGAGCGTGGCCGCCGTCTTTTCCTTGTGGCGCGCGTGGTGCTCGAACGTGGCGAGCGTGAACTGCCGTTCGACATCGGCCAGCGTGCTGCCGATGCGCAACGAAACGATGTCCGGCGAAGGCGCAGGGCCCGGCTCGTCGGCGTCAGGCTGCGGCAGGCATTCGTCGACGATCACCGGATCGATCGACATCACATAGGCGCGATACACGACGTTGCGAAGTTCCCGCACGTTGCCCTTCCACGGATGCGTGGCGAGCCGGGCCAGCGCTTCTGGGGTGAATGTCTTGACGGGTCCCTCGCGTTCCGAAATCTGTTCGAGGAAATGGTTCGCGATGGCGGGCACGTCTTCACCGCGGTCCCGCAGCGCCGGCAGATGGATCGGGAACACGTTCAGGCGATAAAGCAGATCTTCGCGCAGCTTGCCGGCCGCGACCGCGCGCATCGGACTGCGATTCGTGGCCGCGATCAGGCGCACATCGGCCTCCTGCACCTGGGTCGAGCCCACACGCATGAAGGTTCCGGATTCGAGCACGCGCAGCAGCTTGACCTGAAGGTCGAGCGGCATTTCGGTGATCTCGTCGAGAAAGAGCGTGCCACCCGCCGTTCGCTCGAAGAAGCCCAGGTGCTGACGATCCGCGCCCGTGAAGCTGCCCTTCTCGTGACCGAAGATTTCGCTTTCGATCAGGTTGGGCGAGATCGCACCGCAGTTGACCGCGAAGAACGGCTTACCCTTGCGCCGGCTCAGGTCATGCACGGTGCGTGCCACCACCTCCTTCCCGGTGCCGCTTTCGCCGGTGATGAACACCGTGACCGCGGTACCGGCGACGCGAATGATCTGCTGGTAGACCTTGCGCATCGCGTCCGACTTGCCCCAGAGCTGGCCGAAGTGGCCCTCGCTTTCGAGCGTCTCCTGCAGGTCGCTCGCCACCGCATTCAAGGTCGAAGGCTTGGTCACCCGCGACAACACACCCTGCAACTGCTTCAGGCTCATCGGCTTGACGAGGTAATCGGCAGCGCCCAGGCGCAGGGCCTGGATCGAGGTGTCCAGGCTCGCGTGGCCGGTGATCAACACCACCTCCGTGTTGGGCAGCGACTTGACGTCGTTGAAGAGCTCCATGCCGTTGCCGTCGGGCAGTTTGAGGTCGAGCAGCAGGATGTCGGGCTCCTGCAGCGCCATCTGGCGTCGCGCATCGCGCAGCGACGCAGCGGTGGCGACCGTGAAGCCTTCGCTGGCGATCAGCATCGCCATGGTCTCGGCGGCATCGGCGTCGTCGTCGACCAGGAGAGCGTGTGGCATCGGAGTCCGTCGTGGTGGGGGTGGCGGGATGATGCTATCGGGCTTGCCGAAGCGAGCCATCCGCCACGACCCGTTTGGCTTGTCGGACTTGCCCTACCAGCCGCCTCCGAGGGCCCGGTACACGGCGACGAGTGCGGTCGCCTGGCCGGTTTGCGATTGCACATAGGCGTCGCGCGCGGTCAGCGCCTGGCGCTGGGCATCGAGCACGACGAGGAAGTCGACAGACCCGGCATCGAAGCGCAACCGCGCGAGGCGGGTCGCGTCGTCGGCATTGCGCGTCGCGCTTTCGAGGCGCTCGCTTTGTTGCGCGTCACGCGTGAACAGCGAGAGCGCCCCTTCGGTCTCTTCCAGCGCGGTCGCAACCGCCTGTTCGTAGTTCGCGAGCGCCTGCTGGGCGCGCGCTTCGCTCGCCGCGATGCGCGATCGAACGCGGCCGAAATCGAGCAACGGCCACGTCAGACCGGCACCGTAAGAGTACGTCTGCGTGCCGCTCTCGCCGAGCGACGCGGCATGCGTGCTGGCCAGACCGATCAGGCCGCTCAGGCTGATGCGGGGGAACAGGTCGGCGGTCGCGACGCCGATGTTGGCGGTGGCGGCTGCGAGCTGGCGCTCGGCTTGCACGAGATCGGGCCGGCGCCGCAGCAACTGCTCGGGCGTGCCGATCGGCAAGGCGCCCAGATCGGTGACCGGCAGTGCCGGCATCTGCGCCGGCGACTGCGTGAGCGAGGCAAGCACCGCGCGCGGCTGTTGCGCGGTCAACGTGGCGATGCGGAACGCGGTGCGGTCGATCGCGGCCTGCAGTGCGGGCAAGGTCGCTTCGGTGCTGCCGAGCAAGCTCTTCGCGCGCGCCACGTCGAGCCGGGTGCCGCGGCCGTAATCGAGCCGCGCCTGCGTCAGGCGCAAGGTGTCGCGCTGGTTGCGGATCGAATCGTCGGCGACCTGGAAACGTTGCTGCAGTCCGCGCAGCTCGAGATAGTTGCGCGCGACCTCGGCCGAGATCGCCGTGAGCACCGCATGCACGCCGGCTTCGGACACGTCGACCCCCGCCGACGCGGACTCGCTCGCCCGCCGATTGCGGCCGAAGAAGTCGAGCTCCCAGCTGGCCGTGAAACCGCCCCGGTAGAGCGTGGCCGTGCGCTGGCCTCGTGTGGTGCCGGGGAACAGGTACTGCGGCTGCAACTGGCGGCCGACGTCGGCGGTGGCGTCGATCTCCGGCAGCAACGCCGCATCGGCGCCCTGCAGCAACGCGCGCGATTCGCGCAGGCGCGCCTGCGCGATCCGCACGTCGCCGTTGGCGACGATCGCGCGTTCGATCAACGCCGTGAGCATCGGGTCGCCGAAGCCGCGCCAGAAGGTCGCGATCTCGGCGTTGGGCGCGTGCGCATCGGTCGACATCGAACCCGGGTTGATGAACGCCGGATCGAGCTCGAGCTGGGGCGCACGGTAATCGGGCCCGACCGCGCAGCCCGCGAGCAATGCGACCGCGAGCACGGTCACCGGTAGGCCTAGCGGACCACGCCTCAGGCAAGCGATTTCGATGACGTCACGCATGGCCATCCTCCGAACGCGCTTCGCGGTGCGCCGCCGCCGGCACCGGCCCGCCGCCGCCGCCCGGCTTGTCGGTCGTGGTGCCGTTGACAATGCCGCCGCGCGCGACGCGAGCGGCGCGCCGGCTGCGCAGCAACACGTAGAACACGGGCGTCAGGAAGATGCCGAACAGCGTCACGCCGAGCATGCCCGAGAACACCGCGATGCCCATCGCGCGCCGCATCTCGCTGCCCGCTCCGCTGCCGAAGATGAGCGGCAGCACGCCGGCGCAGAACGCGATCGAGGTCATCAGGATCGGCCGCAGCCGCATGCGGCAGGCATGAATGATGGCGTCGAGCAGCTTCTCGCCCTGCTCCTCCAGCTCCTTCGCGAACTCGACGATCAGGATCGCGTTCTTGCACGCCAGACCGACCAGCACGACGAGCGCCACCTGCGTGAAGATGTTCAGGTCGCCCGGTTGCCCGAAGGGCGGAAAGTGCGAGATCCAGACGCCGAACAGCGCGGCCAATACGCACATCGGCACGATCATCACGATCGCCATTGGCAGGCTGAAGCTCTCGTATTGCGCCGAGAGCACCAACACCACCAGCAGCACCGCGATCAGCATCACCGCCGCAAGCACCGGCAGGCGGATGCCGGTGCCCGGAATACCGAGGTCGCGCGTCAGGCGGTCCTGATAGGCGAGCTCGGTCCATTCGTAACTCATGCCGCGCGGCAACACCTGCTTCAACAGCCCCTCGATCTCGCCTTCCGACTGGCCCGACGAGAAGCCAGGTGCCGCCGCGCCGTTGATGTCGGCCGACGGGAACCCGTTGTACCGCGTGACACGGGTCGGACCGAACGTCGGCTCGACCTTCATCAACGCGCCGAGCGGCACCATCTCGCCCTCGCCATTGCGCGTCTTCAAGGCCGTGATCGACGACGCATCGGCGCGGAACGGCGCGTCGGCCTGCACCACCACTTGGTAGGTCTTGCCGAACTTGGTGAAGTCGTTGACGTAGAGCGAGCCGAGGTTGACCTGCATGGTGTCGTAGATGTCGCCGAGCTTGATGCCCATCTGCTTGGCACGCGTGCGGTCGACATTGGCATAGAGCTGCGGCACATTGATGTCGTAGCTCGAGAACGGCGTACCGATGCTCGACTTCGGGTTGCCGTAGATCTGGCCAAGCGTGCCCCACACGGCGCCGTAGAGCGCCTGTTCGCCGAGGCCGTCCTTGTCCTGGACCTGGATCTTGAAGCCGCCGGCGTTGCCGAGGCCGTCGACCGCGGGCGGCGGCACGACGAACATTCGCGCGCCCTGGATCTGCTGGATCGCGCCGTTGACCTTGCCGAGGATCGCGCCTTTCGACAAGTCGCCCGACGTGCGCTCCTCGAACGGCTTCAGGCCGAAAAACACGATGCCCTCGTTCGGAGACGCCGAAAAACCCGCGATGGAGAGGCCGGGGAACGCGATCGAGTTGTCGATGCCCGGCACCTTCAGCGCGATGTCGCTCATGCGGCGGATGACGGCCTCGGTGCGCTCGAGCGACGCGCCCGACGGCAGCTGCGCGATGCCGATCAGGTACTGCTTGTCTGGCGCCGGAACGAACCCAGACGGGATGCGGGTGAAGAGGAAGGCCGTCAACGCAAGCAATACGCCATAGACGATCATCACCACCGTCTTGCGCTGCACGATGCTCGTGATGCGCTTGCTGTAGCCCTCGCTGCGACGCCCGAACCAGCCGTTGAACCAGCGAAAGAACGGGCCGAAGACCTTGTCCATGCCGCGCGTGAGCCAATCTTTCGGCGCATCGTGCGGGCGCAGCAGCAACGCACTCAACGCGGGCGACAGCGTCAGAGAATTGAATGCCGAGATCACCGTGCTGATCGCGATCGTGACGGCGAACTGCTTGTAGAACTGGCCGGTGAGGCCCGGCACGAAGGCGAGCGGCACGAACACCGCGCAGAGCACCATCGCGATCGCGATGATCGGCCCTGACACTTCCTGCATCGCCTTCACGGTGGCGTCGTGCGGCGAGAGGCCCGCCTCGAGGTTGCGCTCGGCGTTCTCGACCACGACGATCGCATCATCGACGACGATGCCGATCGCGAGGACAAGGCCAAACAGCGTGAGCGTGTTGATCGAATAGCCGAGCAGCAGCAGAACCGCGAACGTGCCGACGATCGAGATCGGCACGGCGAGCAGCGGGATGATCGATGCACGCCAAGTCTGCAGAAAGATGATGACCACGAGCACCACCAGGAGCACGGCTTCGATCAGCGTGTGCACCACTTTCTCGATCGACGTCTGCACGAAACGCGTCGGGTCGTAGACGATCGAAAAGTCCATGCCGGGCGGAAAGTCGGCCTTCAGCCGCGCCATCGTCGTGCGCACGTTGTTCGAGAGCGCGAGCGCGTTTGAGCCGGGCGACTGGAACACCGCCATCGCGGCAGCTTCCTTGTTGTTGAGCAGGCTGCGCAGCGAGTAGGTGCCGGCCGAGAGCTCGACGCGGCCGATGTCGCGGATGCGGATCAACCCGCCGGTCGACGGCTCGGTGCGCACGATGATGTCGGCGAACTGGCTTTCGTCGACGAGGCGGCCTTGCGTGTTCACCGCGAGCTGGAATTCGGTGCCGGTCGGCGCCGGCGGCGCGCCGACCGTGCCGGCCGCGACCTGCGCGTTCTGCTCGCGGATCGCGCCGATGACATCGCCGGTCGTGAGCCTGCGCGCGGCGAGCTTGGTCGGGTCGAGCCAAATCCGCATCGCGTAGTCGCCCGCGCCGAACAGCAGCACCGAGCCCATGCCGGGAATGCGCAGCAACTCGTCGCGCACGTTGAGCTGGCCGTAGTTGCGCAAATAGAGCGCGTCGCGCGTGTTGTCGGGGCTTACGAGGTGAACCACCATCGTGAGGTTGGGGCTTGACTTCTCGGTCGTGACGCCGATCTGCCGGACGATGTCGGGCACGCGCGGCAAAGCGCGGTTGATGCGGTTCTGCACCGCGGTCTCGGCCACTTCGGCGTTGGTGCCGATCCGGAAGGTCACGGTCAGCGTGAGGCTGCCGTCGGCCGTCGCGCGCGACTCGTAATACAGCAGGTTCTCGACGCCGTTGATCTGCTCTTCGAGCGGCGCCGCGACGGTTTCGGAGATGACGCGCGGGTTGGCGCCGGGGAACTGCGCGCGCACGACGATCTGCGGCGGCGCGACCTCGGGGTATTCCGAGATCGGCAGCTGGAAGATCGCGAGCAGGCCGAGCAGGAAGATGAAGATCGAGAGCACGCCCGCGAAGCGCGGCCGGTCGATGAAGAAGCGTGAGATGTCCATCGGGCGCTCGCTCAGCTCTTGCCGTCCGGCTTCTTGTCGGCCGGCTTGCCGCCTGGCTTGTCACCCGTCCCACCTTGGGGCGGCCCTGGTGGCGGCGGTGGCGGAAAGATCGGCATGCCCTTGGCATCGACTTGCAACACTTGCGGCGTCACCGCCATGCCCGGCTGGACGCGCTGCAGGCCATCGACGACGATGTTCTCACCCGCCTGCAGCTTGCCCTGCACGGCGCGCATGCCTTCGAACTGCGTGCCGAGCTTGATCTCGCGCATCTGCGGCTTGCCGTCGGCCGCGACCACGTAGACGAACTTCTTGGTCTGGTCGGTGCCGATCGCCTGCTCGGGCACCATGACCGCGTCGTACGAGTTGGTGTCTTCCATCCGCAGCTTTGCGCTCAGGCCCGGCGTGAAGCGCCCGTCCTTGTTGTCGAACGCCGCGCGCAGGCGGATCGCGCCGGTCTGCGGATTGACGCGGTTGTCGACGAAGTCGACTTGGCCGACGTGCGGGAAGCCTTGCTCGTCGGCGAGCGCGAGAAGCACCTTCGGTGTCTTGCCGCTCGCCTTCGCCGCTTTCAGGCGCAGGAAGCTGCGCTCGCTGCCATCGAAGTACGCGTAGACCTTGTCGACGCCGGCGATCGTCGTCAGCACGGTCTGTTCGCTCACGAGATTGCCGGCCGTCACGTTGGCACGCGAGACGCGCCCGGCGATCGGCGAGCGCACCTGTGCGTATTCGACGTTCAACTTCGCCGCGCGCACCGACGCCTCGGCGCCGCGAATGTCGGCTTGCGTGGTGCGCGCACTCGACGCGAGCTGGTCGACTTCCGACTTGGACACGGCCTGCGAATCGAGCAGCTTCTGCGAGCGACCCAGCTCGCTCTGCGCGAGCTCGGCCTTGGCCTTGGCGGCCACCAGCATCGACTCGGCGCGTGCCAGTTCGGCCTCGAACGGCCGCGGGTCGATCGCGAAGAGCAGATCGCCCTTGCGCACGAGCGCACCGTCTGCGAAATGCACACGATCGATCGTGCCGCTGATGCGGGGCCGAAGCTCGACGAATTCGGCTGCCTCCAAGCGGCCGCTGAAGTCTTCGCTGTCGGTCACGGTGTGCATGGTGACCGGTGCGACGCTCACCGGCGGCGCGGGCGGTGGCCCGCCCTGGGCGTCGGATTTGCCACACGCGGTCAGCGTGATCGATAAGGAAACCGAGATGATCGTCGCGAACAGCCTAGGCGTGGCAACGCCGGTGGTCGCCGAGGCGCACGCGCTCGGCAAAAAATCGAACTTGGACAAGTGGATTCCCCTGATGATCGATGCAAGCCGGCGTCGAGCCGCTGGCGCGCAAAGCAGACCGGAGCCGCGCTTTCGATGCGCTGTTGGGTCAACCGGTCACGCGAATCTTAACGGTCTGACCAGAATATCGTAGCGGTTCGCACGGAATTTCGTGCGCGACGCCCTCAAGCGTGCGCGAGACCGCGCCGACGTTGATCGACGACGCTCAGATGTCGAGCACCAGCACCGGTGTTTTCGAGCGCGAGCAGCACGGAGTGAACTGGTCGTTCTTTGCCTGCTCGTCGGGCATCAGGTACATGTCGCGATGGTCGGGAACGCCGTCGAGCACGCGCGTAAGGCAGGTGCCGCACACGCCTTGCTCGCACGAGAACCGCACGTCGACGCCGGCGGCCGCGAGCGCCTCGATCACGGTCTTGTCCTTCGGCACTCGAACGGTCTTGCCGGAGCTCGCGAGCTTCACGTCGAAGCTGCCATCGTCGGCGCTCTTCACGACCTCGGCGTTGAAGAACTCGACATGCAGGCGCGCCTCAGGCCAACCGGTGGCACGCGCAATGGCGAGCACCGCGTCGATGAAACCCTTCGGACCACAGACGTAGAGGTGGGTGTCGGCGCCCGCGTCCATCAGCGTGGCCGCGATGTCGAGCCGTTGCGACGGCGGGCCGTCATCGAGATGGAACGACACGCGATCGGCGAAAGTCGACGCCGCGATCCGATCCCGAAAGGCCATTCGGTCGACCGAGCGTGCGCTGTAGTGCATGTCGAACGTCGCGCCGATGTTCGCGAGCCGCTCGGCCATGCAGAGGAGCGGCGTGACGCCGATGCCCCCCGCCAACAGCAAGTGCCGCTTCGCGTCATGAGCCAGCGCGAAATGGCTCTTCGGCGCGCTGATCTGAAGGAGGCTGCCTTCATTCACCTCGGCATGCATCGCGCCCGAACCGCCGCGCGTCGCCGCGTCTTTCAGCACGCCGATCAGATATCGGTGGTTTTCGCCCGGGTCGTTGCAGAGCGAGTACTGGCGCGTGAGGCCGTTCGGCAGATGCACGTCGATGTGGGAGCCGGCCGAGAACGAAGGCAACGACGTGCCGTTCTCGGCCACCAGCTCGAAGGTGCAGACGTCGATGGCTTCGGTGCGCTTGGCCGCGACGCGGACGTCGATCAAAATGTCGTTCATCGGTTCACCTCACATCACGTGCAGGCCGCCATCGACCATCAGCGTCGTGCCGGTGATGTACGAGGCTTCGTCGGAGGCGAGCCAAAGAATGGGCCGCGCGATCTCGTCGGGGCTGGCCCAGCGGCCAAGCAGCGAGGTGTCGTGGCGCTCCGTCTTCAGCACGTCCACGTCCTTGCCGGCACGCGCCGCGTTCTCGAGGTGGAAGTCGGTGAGCGTCGAGCCGGGGCAGATCGCATTGCTTCGCACCCCGTGCGACGCCTCTTCGAACGCGAGCGTGCGCGTGAGCGCGAGCAGTCCGGCCTTGGTGGCGTCGTAGAGGCCGAGCCCCTGGCGCCCGGTCACCGCGTAGCACGACGAGACATTGACGATCGCGCCGCGCCCCGACGCGCGCAGCGCGGGCAACGCGGCGCGGCAGTAGCCCGCCGTGCCGATCAGGTTCACGCCGACGATCGCCTGCCACTGTTCCGGCCCTGCATCGGCAATGCGGGCGTTGATGCGCATCGCCGCATTGTTGACGAGGACGTCGAGGCGGCCAAACGCATCGAGCGCTTCCTGCACCGCGCCAAAGGCCCGGCCTGCTTCGCTGACATCCGCCACGACGGTTCGCACGTGCGCTTCGGGCGTCGCCGCGGCGATCGCTGCGCAGGTGCGCGCCAGCGAATCGGCGCTCGCATCGACCAGCACCACCGCGGCGCCTTCGCTGCAGAAGAGCCGCGCGGTCGCGGCGCCGATGCCGGCGCCACCCCCGGTGATCAGCGCGACTTTGCCCGGCAAACGCGCGCGGCTCGCACCGCTTTCGGGGAGCGCGGCCATCAATCGGCCTTGGTGCCCGTGTCCTTGATGACCTTGCCCCAGCGCGGAACCTCGGCCTGGATCCATTGCGCGAACTGGTCGGGCGTGCTCGCCACCACCTCGAATTCCATCCCTTGCAAGGTCGCCTTCACGTCGGGCAGGTTCAGGATGCGCACGATCTCCGTGTGATAGCGCTCGATGATCGGCTTGGGCGTGCCGGCGGGCGCGAGAAAGCCGATCCACGACAACGCCACGAAACCCGGGTAGCCCTGCTCGATCATCGTCGGCACGTCGGGCGCCGACGGGAAGCGCTTCATGCCCGTCGACGCGATGACCTTCGCCTTGCCGCTCTTCACGAACTGCGAAATGTTGCCCGGCACCAGGAACGCGGCGTCGACCTGCCCGCCGACCAGATCGTTGACAGCGGGGGCCGAGCCCTTGTAAGGCACGTGCGTGATGTCGACGTGCGCAGCCGACTTCAGCATCTCCATCGTGAGGTGGGACGCGCTGCCCGTCGAGACCGACGCGTACGACAGGTGCTTGGCCTTCGCGAGCGCGACGAACTCGGCGACATTGTTGGCGGCCACGCTCGGGTGCACCGCGAGAAACTGCGGCGCCGTCACGGCGAGCGTGATCGGCGAGAGGTCTTTCACCGGGTCGTATGGGATCTTCGCGAACAGCGTCTGATTGATCGCGATCGGCCCATTGAATCCCACCAGCAACGTGTGACCGTCAGGCGGCGACTTCGCGACCTCGTTGGCGCCGATGGTGCCGCCGGCGCCGCCCCGGTTCTCGACGATGAACGAAACGCCGAACGTCTTCTGCAGTTCGGGCGCCACCAGGCGCGCGACCACGTCGTTGGTGCCACCGACGATGGGCACCACGATGCGCACGGTCTTCGTCGGCACCCAGTCGGCCGCGCAGGCGCCCTGGGTTGCCAGCGACGCCGCTGCGATGAAGGCGAGCGAAATCAAAGAGCGGCGATGGATGTCGAGGTGCATGACGGGTCTCCGAAGGGGTTCTGGAACGTTGGGTAGCCGGCTCGCGCCGGATCAGATCGAGTACACCGGTTGCGTCAGTGCATCGGCCAGGTGCACCTTGGCCCACTCCTGCGGCTTCACGTCCTTCGGCAACAGCACGCCGGCCGCGCGCACGTGCTGCTTCGAGGCGTCGAGCGCAGGCGGCTCGACGCCGTCGAGCAGCTCGGTCGCGGCCTCGTACAACATGCGGCGCGCCATCACGATCGGGCGATCGGTCGGCAGCAACTTTTCCATCGCGTGGTTCTGGATCGGGCCCATGCTTTCCTGTAGCGACGCGTCCTGCATCGAGAAGCCGAAGACGCCGGAATACGCGCGCTTCTCCTTCTGCGCCGTGCGGTCCATGCCGTAGTCGTTCGATTGGTTGTGTCGCGGCCGGAACGTGCCGCCAGGCTCGTACTCGACGTGGATGCCCTTGCCCGCCTCCATGTGGCTGCGCTCTTCTTCCGAGAGGGGCTTGTCGGGATGGAAGTTGATGCTCCAGGCCCAGCAGCTGGTGTCGTCGATCGGCACCCACACGTGACCACCGAGCGCGTGTTCACCGAACGGCGGGATCAGCGTGTACCACGGGAACAGCCACTGCGTGACGCGCCAGTAGTAGGAGTCGGGCTCGCCCTTGCGGCGGCCGAAGAGCGTGAGGCCGGTGTCTTGCTTTTCGATGTCGAAGATGACGTTGCCGTCGGCCTTGATGTAGTCGTTGGCTTTGGTGCCCTGGTGCATCGGATCTTCGTCGACCTCGAACTTGTGCACGTACGAGACGTGCGCGGTGTCGATGCCGCCTTCCATCGCCTGCAGGTAGTTGCATTCCTGCAGCCGCTTGCTGACGAAGATGTGGCTGAGCGGCAGTTGCGCCCATTCCACCTCGGGCGGCGCGGGCTGCTTGTCGGGCGGGCCCATGTAGGCCCACACCAGCCCGCCCTTCTCGATGCACGGGTAGGCCTTGATCCCCATCTGCTTGCACGCCTGCGGCGCCGAAGGCACGTCGACGCATTCGCCGGCGACCGTGAACTTCAGCCCGTGGTAAGAGCAGCGAATGCCGTTCTCTTCGTTGCGTCCGAAAAAGAGCGACACGCCCCGGTGCGAGCAGAACTCGTCGATGAGACCCGGCTTGCCCTCGCTGTTGCGAAACGCCAGCAACTTCTCGCCCATGATCTGCACGCGCACCTGCGGGCCATCGGGTTCGGCGATCTCGCTCGCCGACAGCACCGGCACCCAATAGCGCCGCAGCAGGTTGCCCATCGGCGTGCCGGGCCCGGTCAGCGTGAGTGTGTTGGCCATTTCCTGGTTCATCGCATGCCTCCGATGCGCGGCACCGCAGAATCGGGGTGTCCGCTATGTGATACTGGCGTCCATCATACGGACTAACAAGCTTGGGTCTAGAAATGGGCAAGCGCCTGGCCCGGACATCTCCGACGCCGACGGCCCGCCCCGGCACCAACGCCACTGCTAAAGCCGGCGACGGCGTGCGTGCGGTGGACCGCGCACTCGATATCCTGCTCGCGTTTCAAGGTGTCGAGGGCGGCCTCAGCGTCGCCGACCTGATGAAGCGGGTCGCACTGAGCCGCCCCACCCTCTATCGCCTGCTGCGCACGCTCGAAGGCAAGTCTTTCGTGGTCGGCTCCGGCGACCCACAGCGGTTCCGACTCGGTGCGTCGGTGGCCCAGTTGGCCCATTCATGGAACGCGAGCCTCAAGCTCGTCGAACTTGCCGAGCCCGCGATGCGCCGCGTCTGGGAAGGCAGCGGCGAGACGGTCGCGCTGTTCGTGCCCGAGGGTCTGCTGCGCCGCTGCGTGGCCGAAGTGCCGAGCCTGCAGGCGCTCAGTTTTCGGCGTGGCGTCGGCTATCGCGAACGGCTGGTGCTGGGCGCGAGCGGACGTTCGATCCTCGCGCAATTTCACGAGACCATCGACCTCGCCACGTATGCCGCGGGGCTCGATGTCGATCTGGTCGCGTGCCGGGCCGAGCTCACCCGCGTGAAGAAACGCGGCTATGCGGTCAGCCGCAACGAACTCATCGACGGCGCCGTCGCGATCGCGGCGCCGATTTTCGACAACACCGGCCGCGTCGCCGGATCGCTCGGCATCTTCGGACCCACCGTGCGGTTGCCGGAAGCCCGCGTGGCTGCGCTTGGGGGCCTTCTGATGCGCGAGGCCGCGACGGTTTCGACATGGCTCGGCAGCCCGATCGGGTATTGAACGCGGCGCGGATGCCGACTCGGCAACCGCCAGAATGCAGGCTGTACTTCTGAACCGGACACGGACGGATGCCGATCTACGACGCAGCGGTGGCGCCAGGGGCGCCCCGGGCCGGACGAAGTCACGCAAACAATTTCGACGCCATTCGGTTGCTGGCCGCGCTGGTCGTCATGGCGAGCCATCAGCTGCTCGTGATGGGCATCAACGAGCCACAGTTCCAGAGTTTTGCGGCCGGCGCTTACGCCGTGATGGTGTTCTTCGTGATCAGCGGCTATCTCGTCGCGCACAGCTGGCACCAGGACCCGCACCTCGTTCGCTTCGCCACGCGGCGACTGCTTCGCATCTGGCCGGCCCTCGCCGCTGTGGTGATCGTGAGCGCGGCCATCGTCGCCTCGATGGGCGAACCGGCGCGCGGCGGGCGATACCTGGCGAACCTGGTCTTCGTGTTCCACGACGAGCCGACCTTCACCGACCATCGTCCCTACCTGCTGCTCAATGGTGCGCTGTGGACGATCCCGTTCGAAGTCGGCTGCTATGCCGTCGTCGCGGCCTCGGGTGTGCTGCTGCGAAAGCACCTGCGCTGGTTCGGCCTGGCGGCATTCGCCAGCGGCGCCGCCTGGTACGTGTTGGCGGGAGCGCAAACGGCATTCAACGACGCCCACCGCGAGACCTTCCCGTACTTTCTGTTCTGGGGTTCGTTCTTTTTGCTGGGCGCGCTGCTGCAGTCGTTTCCGCTCGGAGGCCGCGTGCTCGTGTTGGGCGTGCTGGTTGCCATCTTGCTGAACCTGTTCGGCGAGCCGCTCGCGGCGACGTGGTTGTTCATCCCTTGCGCGACCGTGCTGGTCGGCCGGGCGAGCTGGCCAGTCGTTTACCGCGCCAGCCGATTCGGCGATCTCAGCTACGGCACCTACCTCTGGGGCTTGCCCGCAGAGCAACTCGTCCTCTACCTGGTCGGCTTCGACGACTATTTCAAGCTGTTGGGGTACTCGGTCGCGCTCACGTTGGTCGTGGCCGGCCTGTCGTGGCACCTGATCGAAAAGCGGGCCCTGCGGTTGAAGCCTAAGGCCCCTTCGGAGGTACCGACGGCACCGGCATAACGACCGTTCCGTTGGTAGGCGCGATTGGACTCGAACCAACGACCCCCACCATGTCAAGGTGGTGCTCTAACCAGCTGAGCTACGCGCCTGGAGAGGGCCGCACTATATCAGCGACGGGTCGAGGCGCCGTCACTTGCGGCGCACCGCGCGCACGCCGTCGACCCGCGCCACCTGCGCCAGTGCCGTCGCCAGGCGGTTCGCATCGGGCACCTCGACCGTGAACGTCATGAACGCGGTGCCGCCGGTGCCGTCGCGCACCGATTGCGTGTTCACACCCACGACGTTCATCATCTCCTTGGCCAGCACTTCCGACACGTCGCGCAGAAGTCCGTGTCGATCGGTCGCTTCGATCTGCACGTCGACCGGATAGAGCGCCGTTTTCGCCGGATCGGGCGCCCCCCATGCGACCGGGATGACGCGCTCCGGCGCGCGCCTGGCCATGTCACGGAACGTCGTGCACGACGTTCGATGAACCGCGACGCCCTTGCCACGTGTCACGTAACCTTCGATGCGATCGGGCGGCGCGGGCCTGCAACACCGCGCGAGGCTGGTGAGCAGCGAGCCCACGCCGACCACCAGCACGCCGCCCTGCTTCGACGGATCGGCGCTGCGCGACCGACGCAGCGGCACGCTGTCTTCATCGGGCGCGGGCTCGGCGGGCCGCAACAGCGTCTCGATGCTGCGCAACGAGAGTTCGTCCTTGCCGACCACTTCGAAGAGCGCGTCTGCGCTGCGAAAGCCAAGTAGCGCTGCGAGGTCGACGAGCTTCACCGCCGTCTTGCCTTCGCGCTGCAGCAGCTTTTCGACGGCTTCCCGGCCGCGCGCGACGGTGGCCCCTTGTGCTTGTGCGTTGAACCACGCGCGCACCTTGGTGCGCGAGCGGGCGCTCTGCATGAAGCCGAGCTCGGGGTTCAACCAGTCGAGCGACGGGCCGCCGTTCTTCGCCGCGATCACCTCGACGGTCTGCCCATTCTTCAGCGCGGTGTCGAGCGACACGATCGCGCCATCGACCTTGGCGCCGCGACAGCGATGCCCGAGCTCGGTGTGCACCGCATAGGCGAAGTCGATCGGCGTCGAGCCTGCCGTGAGCTCGACGATCGCGGCTTGCGGCGTGAACACGTAGATGCGGTCGTCGAAAACGGGCGTGGCAGCGCTCCCGCTCTCGACGGCATCGCCCTCGCCCGTCGTGACGAACTCACGCTGCCAAGCCAGCAGCTGGCGCAGCACCACCATGCGCGCCGCGGCCATGCGGGCGGCGTACTCGCTGGCCGACGCGTCGGCCGCGCGCACGCTGCCCGCCTTGCCGCCGCCTTCCTTGCTGCTCGCCTCCTTGTAGAGCCAGTGCGCCGACACGCCGTACTCGGCCTGATCGTGCATCTCGCGCGTCCGGATCTGAATCTCGACCGGCCTGCCGTCGGTGTCGATGACGACGGTGTGCAGCGAGCGATAGCCGTTCGGCTTCGGCTTCGCGATGTAGTCGTCGAACTCGCCGGTCACTGCCGGGTAGAGCGCGTGCACGCGGCCCAGCACGGCATAGCAGTTCGCGACGTCGTCGACGATCACGCGGAGCGCGCGAACGTCGTGAACGGCGTCGAACGCGAGGCGCTTGGCCTGCATCTTTTTCCAGATGCTGTAGATGTGCTTCGGCCGGCCCTGGACCTCGGCCTCCACGCCATGCGCAGCGAGATCGGCCGCGAGGCGCGCGCGCAAGGCGTCGACGTGCCGCTCACGCTCGTCACGCCTTTCATCGAGCAGCGCCGCGACGGCGCGATAGTCGTCCGGCTGCAGATAACGAAACGAGAGGTCCTCGAGCTCCCACTTGATCTGCCCGATGCCGAGGCGATTCGCGAGCGGCGCGAACACCTGCTGCGTTTCGGTCGCCACGTCGCGCGGGCACGGTGTCTTGCTCGCCGCGTGCCAGCGCAAGGTCTGCAAGCGCGAGGCGAGTCGCAGCAGCACGACGCGCAGGTCGTGCGAGAACGCGAGCAACATCTTGCGGACCCGCTCGGTCTGGCGCGAGCGGGCGGCCTGATTCACGTTCGCGACCTGCGCTCCCTGGGCGGCTCGCTGGATCTGCATCAACTGCCGTGCGTTCGACACGAGGCTGACCTGCGACGCACCGAACGCCTTGCCGATCACCTCGTCGGGCTTGCCGAGGTGGTCGGCTGCATAGATCAGAAACGAGGCGGCGCAGAGCGCTGGCGATGCACCGATGCCGCGCAGGATCTCGGCCACCGCATCGGCATGTCCGAGCGCGGGCTCGCCGCTGTCGAGCAGCTCGCCCACGAGCAAGGGCTCGGCGAACGACCGGGCGGACGCGACCTGCTGCACGTTGCCAACGGCTGCGGGCGCTTCGTCGACGAGCCGGACGATCGCCGCCACGTCGTCGCGGTGGCGCGGGCTCGCGGTTTTCATGGTGCCAGCAGGAACTCCCGCACGATGGCGATTTGTTCGGCGGCCAGCAGGGTAGGCGCGTGGCCCACTCCGGGCAACTCGCGCAAGGTCGCGTTCGGCCCGCGCTGCGTCATCGCGTGCGCGGTGGCCGGCGAGAGCAAGTCCGACTCGGCACCACGGATCAGCAGGGTCGGCGCGCGGATCGCGTCGTACGCGGCCCATGCCATCGCTTCACCGGCCGACGCCATCTCGGGCGTCGCCGCGCGAAACGGTGCCGCGATCGCCGGGTCGTAATGCAGCTTCCAGCCCGGTCCGCTCGCGGTGTCGTCGGCGACCAGCATCGGCTTGGTGAGGGCGAGCCACTGCTCGCGCGTATGCGGGCCGAAGCCCTTCGAGATGCCGAGCAGGTAGTCGGCCGCCTCGTCGATGGTGGGCCACCGCATCGGCAAGCCGAGATAGCTCCCGATGCGCACCAGCGACGACGACTCGATCGTCGGACCGATGTCGTTCAACACCAACCGACGAATCGGCGACGGCAGGAGCGACGCGAGCCCCATGCCGATCAGGCCGCCCATCGACGTGCCGACCCAGTCGACACGCTCGACATCGAGACGCGCGAGGAGCGTCACCATGTCCGCCACGTAGAACGGGACCTGGTAGCCCATCGGGTCGGCGAGCCAATCCGATTGGCCGCGCCCGACGACGTCGGGACAGACCACGCGGTACTGGTCGGCGAGTGCCGAAGCGAGCGCATCGAAGTCGCGGCTTTGGCGCGACAGGCCATGCACACAAACCACGACGCGCGTGTTCCTCGGGTCGCCCCACTCCCAGTACGCGAACCGGTGCAGCCCGCTTGCACGCATGACGCGCACGTGAGACAGACGCGGGCCGGGTTCGGTGCTGAGCGAGTTCATGAGGAAGGTGATCCGGGAGTTCGATGGCGTGGTCTCAAGGGCTCGGATGCAGGGTTGGGCGCGTCGATCGGGTGTTCATCATCGCGCGGCGCCATAAAGAAGTGCGAGGCACATCACGAATACCGGGCATGGGCGCCTGTAAAAAGGTTGTCATGGGGTTCCGCGGGCCCGGAAACCTGCGCAGAATCAGGGCTGTTACATATCGAGGCCGCGGATGAACACAGCCACCAACGCACGTCCGGACCGGATCGTCGTCGTCGACGATGATGCCCGCATTCGGGACCTGCTCCGACGCTACCTCACGCAGGAAGGCTTCGAAGTTCTGCTCGCGGAGGACGCCAAGGCGCTGAACCGCCTGTTGATGCGTGAGACCGTGCACCTGATCGTTCTCGATCTGATGCTGCCCGGCGAAGACGGCCTCTCCATCTGTCGACGCCTGCGCGCCGCCAGCGATGCAACGCCGATCATCATGTTGACGGCCAAGGTCGAAGACGTCGACCGAATCGTCGGCCTTGAGGTCGGCGCCGACGATTACCTGCCGAAGCCCTTCAACCCGCGCGAGCTGCTCGCGCGCATCCATGCGGTGCTGCGCCGTCGCCCGGTGGTCGAAGCCCCCGGCGCGCCGGCGCTCGACGCGCAGACCGTGACCTTCGGCCCGTTCACGTTCGACCTGGCATTGCGCCGGCTCTGGAAAGACGGCGAGCAGATCGCGCTCACGACCGGCGAGTTCTCGATGTTGAAGGCGCTTGTGCGCCACCCGCGTCACCCGCTCTCGCGCGACAAGCTCGCCCAGCTTGCACGCGGCCGTGAGTTCGAGCCATTCGACCGCAGCCTCGATGTGCAGATCTCGCGCCTGCGCAAGATGATCGAACCCGACCCGGCGCAGCCGCGCTACATCCAGACCGTCTGGGGCGTGGGCTACGTGTTCGTGCCGGACGGCGCCGCCTGAGCCCGCCACCTGCACCCCGGCGCGGCCACCGCTCACGCCGACGCGAACAAACGCCCGGCAGCCGCATCGGCTTCTCGGATACCCTGCCCGCCGCCGCGCACGACAATGTCGTTCTCGCCATCGCGCGCAGGTTCGGTGCGCTGAGCCTCTTCTGGCGCACGTTCTTCCTGCTCTCGCTGCTGCTCTCGGCCGGCATCTTCGCCTGGCAGCAGACGTTTCGCGCGCTCGAATTCGAACCGCGCGCGCTGCAGTCGGCGCAGCAGGTCGCGAGCGTCGTCGAACTCACGCGTTCGGCGTTGCAAGGAAGCGATGCCATCAACCGCGTGGTGCTTGCCCGCAGCGTCTCCAAGCTGAACGCGATCAAGCTGGTGCCCCGGCAATCGAGCGACCAATTGGAGCCTTACGACGCCGATCGGGAATCGAAGACGATCGAGCAAGAGCTGCGCAACCTGCTCGGTGCCGACACCCTCGTCGCGCGCTCGGTGAACGGCACGCCGGGCGTCTGGGTCGGCTTCACGGTCGAGAAGCAGCCGTACTGGCTGAAGGCCGATCCGCCGCCGGTCGGGCATCAGTCGATCGGCACGGTGCTGCTGTGGGTCAGCGCCGCGCTGGCTGCGACCGTGCTCGGGTCGGCGGCAATCGCGCGGCTCATCAACCGCCCGCTGAAAGCGCTTTCGTTCGCGGCCACGCGCATCCGCGAAGGCGAGTACGACTCGCGACTCGACGAGACCATCGCGACGAGCGAGATCCGGCAGGTCAACATGGGCTTCAACCGGATGGCGCGCGAACTCGCGAAGGTCGAGCAGGACCGGGCGGTGATGCTCGCCGGCATCTCGCACGACCTGCGCACGCCACTCGCGCGCTTGCGGCTCGAAGCCGAGATGAGTGTGCAGGACGAGGAGGCGAAGGCCAACATCGCGCTCGACATCGACCAACTCGACGCAATCATCGACAAGTTCATGGACTACGCGCGGCCCGGTGAGGTGAAGCTCGTGCCGGTGAACGCGGCGACCGTCGTGAGCCGCGAAGCCGCGGCCTTTCGAGACACGAGCCAGATGCGAATTTCTTCGAAGGTCGCAAGTGACACGCGGGTCATGGCCGACAACGTCGAACTCGGCCGCGTGATGCAGAACCTCTTCGAGAATGCAAGGCGCTACGGCCGCTCAACCGATACCGGCATCGCGCGCGTGCTGGTCACCAACGCGCGGGTCGATTCATGGGTGATCCTGACCGTGCGCGATCATGGTCAGGGGGTCGACCCGGCAAAGCTCGATCAACTGACGACGCCGTTCTTTCGAGGCGACGCCGCCCGCACCGCAGCGACCGGCGCGGGCCTCGGCCTCGCGATCGTCGAGAAGGCGGTGCAGCGGATGGGCGGGGCGCTGGAACTGGCGAATGCGGCCGATGGCGGTTTGCTGGCGCACATTCGCCTGAAGCGGGCGCGCTAGCGAAGCCGGACTCGAGCCCGTCTCACTTCCAGAGCAGGCAGACCGCGCGCGCCTCGATCGCGGCGCCCTTACCCACCGGGCCTATCTTCTCGGCGGTCTTCGCCTTCACGCTGACCTGATCGATCGGCACGATCAACGCCCGCGCGATGCAGCCACGCATCGCCGTGATGTAGGGCGCCATCTTGGGCGCCTGGGCGATCACGGTGCTGTCGACGTTGCCGATCTCCCAGCCGGCCATCTTCACGCGGCGCGCGGCTTCGGCGAGCAACGCGAGTGAATCGGCGCCGCGGTACTGCGCGTCGGTGTCGGGGAAGTGGAAGCCGATGTCGCCGAGTGCGGACGCGCCGAAGAGAGCATCGGTGATGGCGTGGCAGAGCGCATCGGCGTCCGAATGGCCCATCAGGCCGTGACTGTGGGGGATCTCGACGCCTCCGAGCACGAGCCGGCGGCCGGCGACGAGCGCGTGCACGTCCCAGCCCTCGCCGACGCGCCAATGGCCGGTCCTCGCCTTCAACATGTACGGCTCTCCAGCAGTCGGGCTGCGAGTGAGAAATCGCCCGGATGGGTGACCTTGAAGTTCTCGAGCGAACCCTCGACGAGCAACGGCGCGTGACCGAGCGCTTCAATCGCACTCGATTCGTCGGTCACGTCGGCGCCGGCTTCGCGCAGCGCTTCGCGCAGCATGCCGATGCGAAACATCTGCGGTGTCTGCGCGAGCCATTTGGCGTTGCGGTCGATCGTCGACACGATGCGTCCGGCGCGTTCGGATTTCAGCGTGTCGGCCAGCCGCAGCGCCAGCAATCCGCCTACGGCGTCGTGCCGGCAGGCGTCGATCAACGCGTCGACCCATTCGGCGCGCACCAGGCAACGCGCGGCGTCGTGCACCAGCACCCAGTCGTCGGGCGCCGCACCGAGCCGCAGCAACTCATCGAGGCCGTTCGCCACCGTGCGGGCGCGCGAGCCGCCGCCGCCGTCGAAACTGAGAAGGTTCGACGCCGTGGCGCTCACGACGCGCCTGAACGTGGTGTCGCCGGGCGCGAGCACCACCAACACGGTCTGCAGCCGCGTCACCCCGGCGAGCGCCGCCAGCGTGTGAGCGATCATCGTGCGGCCGTGGATCACCACGTACTGCTTGGCCACCGACCCGGCGGCCCTCGAACCGGTGCCGGCGCACGGCACGAGCGCATGGCAACGTGCGGGCTCGGTCATCGACGGGAGCGCGGATTCATCGGCCCCGAGTCTAGGTCCTGCGCGAGCGTGGGGCGCGACGCTTCCCTACAATCGAAGACGCTGCCTCGCTGCACTCGCCGCGGGGCTTTTGCTTGTGCACCGCACGTGGCTCGCCGCTTGCCGATCGACGCTCCGACGACCCATGTTCCTGCCTTCGCTCTCACCCGGAAAACGTTTCACGCTGCCGCGCCCGGCGGGCTCAGCCGATGCCTTGCTGCTGGCGCGGTTTGCCGAGGCGAACGCGGCCGAGAAAAAAATCACCGCGATCGTCACCGCCGAGCCCGCCGACGCGCAGCGTCTCGAAGACGAGCTCGCGTTCTTCGCACCCGACCTGCGCGTGGCCGTGTTCCCCGACTGGGAGACGCTGCCCTACGACACCTTCTCACCCCACCAGGACCTGATCTCCGAACGGCTGGCCACGCTTTGGCGCATTCGCCAGAACGATGTCGACGTGGTGTTGATGCCGGCCTCGACCGCGCTGGTTCGCCTCGCGCCGCCGAGCTTCCTCGCGGCCTACACGTTCAACTTCAAGCAGCGGCAGCGGCTCGACGAAGCAGCCCTCAAAGGCCAGCTCACGCTCGCTGGCTACACGCACGTCGCGCAGGTCGTCTCGCCCGGCGAATACGCCGTGCGCGGGGGCCTGATCGACCTCTACCCAATGGGTTCGGCGGTGCCCTACCGCGTCGACCTGTTCGGCGACGAGGTCGAGTCGATCCGCACCTTCGATCCCGACACGCAGCGCAGCCTCTACCCAGTGCCCGAGGTGCGCATGCTGCCCGGCCGCGAGTTCCCGATGGACGAAGAGGCGCGTGCGGCCTTTCGGGCGCGTTGGCGCGAGCGCATCGACGGCGACCCGACGAAGGTGCGCGTCTACAAGGACATCGGCGCCGGCATCGCGACGGCCGGCATCGAGTACTACCTGCCGCTCTTCTTCGACGCCACCGCGACCCTCTTCGATTACTTCTCCGGCCCGGCCGCGCTAGTGCTGCACGGCGAAGTCGACGACGCGCTGAAGCGCTTCTGGGCCGATACGCGCGAGCGGCATCGCTTCCTGCAGCACGACCCCGAGCGTCCGATCTTAGCGCCCGACGCGATCTATCTGTCGCCCGATCAGTTCTTCACGCTCGCCAACGAACGCGCGACGCTCTCGGTGCGCGGAGCCGAACCGAGCCCTTGGGCCGCGACCTTGCCCGACCTCTCCGTGAACCGTGGCGCGCCCGAACCGCTGCAACGCCTGAAGGCCCACATCGGCGCGACACCGCACCGCGTGTTGATCGTGGCCGAGAGCGAAGGCCGCCGCGAGAGCCTGCTCGAACTGCTGCGCGACAGCGCGATCGAGCCGCCGACCGTATCGTCGCTGGTCGAATTCGCGGGCGCGCAAGAGCGTTTCGCGATCGCCGTCGCTCCGTTGGCCGAAGGCTTTGTGTGGATCGAAGGCGAACCACGCGACGCGATCGAGTTCGTCACCGAGACCGAGCTCTTCGCGACCTCGCCGAGCACGCGCCGGCGGCGTCGACAGGAAGCGACCAGCGACGTCAACGCGCTGATCAAGGACCTGGCGGAGCTGAAGGTCGGCGATCCGGTTGTGCATGTGAACCACGGCATCGGCCGTTACGTCGGCCTCGCGAGCATCAACCTCGATGAGGTCGAAGGCGGCGCGAGCGAGTTCCTAGAGCTCGAGTACGCCGACAAGGCGACGCTCTACGTGCCGGTCGCGCAACTCCATCTGATCGCGCGATACACCGGCGTGAGTGCGGAGGAAGCGCCGCTGCACAGACTGGGGTCGGGCCAATGGGAAAAGGCGCGCCGCAAGGCCGCCGAGCAGGTGCGCGACACCGCTGCCGAGCTGCTCGACCTCTACGCCCGCCGTGCCGCCCGCGAAGGCTTCGCGTTCCGCTTCCAGCCGCACGACTACGAAGCTTTCGCCGCGAGCTTCGGCTTCGAGGAAACGCCCGATCAGCACGCGGCCATCCACGCCGTGATCCAGGACATGATCTCGCCGATGCCGATGGATCGGCTCATCTGCGGCGACGTGGGCTTCGGCAAGACCGAGGTGGCCTTGCGGGCCGCGTTCGTCGCGGTCACCGGCGGCAAGCAGGTCGCAATCCTCGCGCCGACGACCTTGCTCGCCGAACAGCACTACCAGAACATCGCCGATCGTTTCGGCAAGTGGCCGATCAAGGTCGGTGAACTGTCGCGATTCCGGTCGCCGAAGGAAGTGAAGGCGACGCTCGCAGGGTTGGCCGACGGCACGGTCGACATCGTCGTCGGCACCCACAAGCTCATCAGCCAGGACGTGCACTTCGCGCGCCTCGGCCTGCTCATCATCGACGAGGAGCACCGCTTCGGCGTGCGCCACAAGGAAGCGATCAAGGCCATGCGCGCGGAGGTCGACGTGCTCACACTCACCGCGACGCCAATCCCGCGCACGCTCGGCATGGCGCTCGAAGGCCTGCGCGACCTCTCGGTGATCGCGACCGCGCCGCAGCGCCGCCTCGCAATCAAGACCTTCGTGCGCAACGAGGCGAGCGGCACGATCCGCGAAGCCGTGCTGCGCGAGTTGAAGCGTGGCGGCCAGGTCTACTTCCTGCACAACGACGTGCAGACGATCGAACATCGCCGCGAGACCCTGCAGGCGCTGGTTCCCGAAGCGCGCATCGCGGTCGCGCATGGCCAGATGCCGGAACGCGAACTCGAGCGCGTGATGCGCGACTTCGTCGGCCAGCGCCACAACGTGCTGCTCTGCTCGACGATCATCGAGACCGGCATCGACGTTCCGAGCGCGAACACCATCGTGATCTCGCGCGCCGACAAGTTCGGTCTGGCGCAGTTGCATCAATTGCGCGGCCGGGTCGGGCGCTCGCATCACCAGGCGTATGCGTACCTGCTGGTGCCCGATGTCGAAGCGCTGACGCGGCAGGCCTCGCAACGGCTGGAAGCGATCCAGCAGATGGAGGAGCTCGGCTCCGGCTTCTACCTCGCGATGCACGACCTCGAGATCCGCGGCACCGGCGAAGTGCTGGGCGACAAGCAGAGCGGCAACATGATGGAGGTGGGCTTCCAGCTCTACAACGACATGCTCTCGGAAGCCGTGCGCGCGTTGAAATCGGGGCGCGAGCCCGACCTGCTCTCGCCGCTCACCGCCGTGACCGAGATCAACCTGCATTCGCCCGCGTTGCTGCCGGACGCGTATTGCGGCGACGTGCACACGCGGCTCTCGCTCTACAAGCGCCTCGCGAGCGCCGGCAAGGCCGAGCAGATCGACGCGTTGCTCGAAGAGATCACCGATCGCTTCGGCAAGTTGCCGGCGCAGGGCCAGACCCTCTTCGACGTGCACCGCCTGCGCGTGATGGCGAAAGCGTACGGCGTCACGAAGATCGACTCGGCGCCTTCGCTCAGCATCGTGAGCTTCGCCAAGGACGCTCCCGTCGATGCGGCGAAGATCATCGAGCTGGTGCAACGCAACCGCCACATCAGATTGGCGGGCAACGACAAGCTGCGCATCGAGCGCGAGATTCCGGAAGCGCGCGACCGGGCGCAGGCGGTGCGCGATGTGCTGCGGTCGCTCGGTGCGCCGCGTGCGGGCGAGGTCACGAAGCCCGTGACATTGGTTGGTTGATCGCCTGGCGATTTTAAGCCGGGTTTGACCCCGGGCTTGACTTCCGGTCCGTCAGCAGTAAATACTGCTGACATGAAAACGACGTTTGACCTGCCCGACTCGCTGCTGCGAAAAGCCAAGGCAGCAGCGGCCCATCAAGGTCGCCCGCTGCGCGACCTTGTCGCCGATGCCATCGCGGCGGAACTGGCGAACGCCGGGGCGGCATCACGCGAACTGGCTCCGCGCCAGAACGCGTGGAAGGCATTCGCCGCGCGCCTGAAAAAGATGCCCGACGGCAGTGTCGTGAACCCGGACGGCGTGCCGGACGAAGGTTTCTTCGGGGCCCTCGATGAAATCCGCACCGAGAGCCACGCACGGGTGCCGCGCGATCCGTTTTCCGCCAGGGACCCGACAGACGAGGTGGTTCGCCGCACGACGCGCGCGAAAACCGCCCCGTCGCGCGGTGACTGAGCGTCTGCGTTGTACCTCGTCGACACCAACGTCCTCAGCGAGATCCTCCGGCCGCGGCCCGACCTGAAGGTGGTGCGCCAGTTGCTGACCCTCGATCCGGCGTTGCGCTTCGGTTCGGAGATTTCGCGCTACGAATTGCGCTATGGCGCGATGCTGCGTGCCGACGGCCGCTCGCTGTGGCAGCGCATTGAAGAACGCATCGCTCCTCTCGTGCAATGGTTGCCGGTGGACGAGCACGTTGCCGTGGCCGCTGCCGGCCTGGTCGCCTTTCTGCGCCGAGAGGGCCAGCCGGTCGCTTGGGCCGATTCGATGCTCGCTGCCACGGCGCACGTGCACGAGCTGACGATGGTGACACGAAACGTGCGTCACTTCGAACGCGTGCCGGGGCTGGTAATCGAAAACTGGTTCACGCCGACGTGAGCCGCCGATCGACCCGATGTACGCCATAGCGGCCATGGCACTGCATCCCACGCTGGCGGGCAACGACAAGCTGCGCATCGAACGCAAGATTGCGGAAGCGCGCGAGCGAGAGCCAGCGGTGCGCGATGTGTTGCGATCGCTCGGTGCGCCGCGCGCCCCGGCGGTCACCGAGCCGCTGGTCCGGGCCGTCTGACATGAGCACGTCCGCGTTCGAATTCGCGCCGGGCATCGTCGTTCGCGGCATCACTCCGCCGCTTCGCCTCGCCGACTACCGCGTCGCCGCGTTCGACATGGACTCGACGTTGATCTCGATCGAGTGCATCGACGAGATCGCCGACGTCGCCGGCCGCAAGGCCGAGGTGGCCGCGATCACCGAAGCCGCGATGCGCGGCGAGATCACAAATTTCCAGCAGAGTCTGCGGCGGCGCCTGGCGCTCCTGAAAGGCGTGCCGGCGTCGGCGCTGCTCGAGGTCGCGCAGAACCGCATGCGCCTCAATCCAGGTGTCGAGACGTTCGTTGCCGCCTGTCGCACCGCCGGCTTGCACACGCTTTTGGTCTCGGGGGGTTTCACGTTCTTCAGCGATCGCGTGCAGGCGCAGTTGCAGCTCGACGCGGCGCACGCGAATGTGCTCGAGGTCGTCGACGGCGCCCTGAGCGGCCGGCTCGTGGCGCAGCCCTGGGGCGAGATCGTCGATGGCGCCGAAAAGCGGCGCAAGCTGCTTGAGGTGTGCGACGAGCTCGGCGTGAGCTCTGCACGAGCGATCGCCGTCGGCGATGGCGCCAACGATCTGCCGATGATGAATGCGGCCGGCCTGAGCATCGCCTTTCACGCGAAGCCCGCCGTGCGCGAGCAGGCGATGGTCGCGATCACGATGGGCGGGCTCGATCGCGCGCTGCAATTGTTCGAGAGTTGACGGTTCGCGACTCAACCCGGGCGCCACGCACGCCCTTTCCCGGCTCAGCGCCGGCGCGCCTCGGCCGCCATGCGGATCGCGGTGAGCGAAGAACGGCTCGTGCTCACGTCGCCCGACAGGCTCAGGTGCAGCAAGCTCGGCACGTTGGCCGCCAGCCCCTCGCGCAAGGCCGGCTCGAACGCCTCGGTGGTGTCGATGAAGGCCGAGCGCCACCCGTAGGCGAGCGCGAGGGCGGCGAAATCGGGGTTGTGCAAGTCGCTGCCGCTCACCCGCCCTGGGTACTCGCGCTCCTGGTGCATGCGGATGGTGCCGTAGGTGCCGTTGTCGACGACGATGCTGACCAGCTTGCCCGGGCCCCGGCCGGCGCCATAGGCCATCGCGGTGGCGAGCTCCTGGCCCGTCATCAGGAAATCGCCATCGCCGGCAATGTTGATGACGGTGCGCGTCGGCTCCAGCAGGGCCGCCGCCACCGCCGCCGGCAGGCCGTAGCCCATCGCACCCGAGGTGGGCGCGAGTTGCGTCCGGCCGCTGTGCTGCGCGCCGCGATAGCGGTAGTAGCGGTGCAGCCAGCCGCTAAAATTGCCGGCGCCGTTGGTGAGCACGCTGTCGGTCGGCGCGATGCGCTGGATCGTCTTCACGACCTCGGCCATGTCGAGCGGCGCGGCCGGCACCGGTTCGAGGTTGTCGAGGTAGTCGGCATGGGCAGCTTGGGTCCAGTCGGCCCATGAGCACGCGGTCGGGGCGACAAGGCCTTCGAGCGCCGACCCGGCGCAGGCCATCGATGCCTGCAACGTGAGGTCGGCCGCGTAGACACGCCCCAGTTCTTCCGCGCCGGCGTGCATGTGCACGAGCGTGGTCGCGGCGCTGGGCGCGTCGAGCAGGCTGTAGCCGTTGGTGGTCATTTCGCCCAACCGGGCGCCGATCGCGATCACGAGATCGCTCGAACGGATGCGGCTCGCAAGCGACGGGTTGATGCCGATGCCGACATCGCCGGCGTAGTTCGCGTGCCAGTTGTCGAACGTGTCCTGGAAGCGGAACGCGCAGCCGACCGGCACATTCCACGCTTCGGCGAAGCGCTGCAAGGCTTCGAGCGAGGCGGCCGTCCAGCCGCTTCCGCCGACGATCACGAACGGCCGCTCGGCGATTGCGAGGCGCGCGCCGAGCTCTTGCAAGGCGCGCGGCTCGGGCCACGCGTGCGCCGGCTCGACGCGGGGCAGCACGGGCGCATCGGTGGTCGCCGACAGCATGTCCTCCGGCAACGCGAGCACCACCGGCCCGGGCCGCCCCTGCATCGCGACGTGAAAGGCGCGCGCGATGTACTCGGGCAGCCGATCGGCGTCGTGCACCTCGGCCACCCACTTCGCGAAGCCGAGCGTGCCGGGGCCGAACATGTGGCGGTAGTCGACCTCCTGAAACGCCTCGCGATCACGCTGGCTGCTCGCGACCTGGCCGATCAGCAGCAGCATCGGCGTGCTGTCCTGGAACGCCGTGTGCACGCCGATCGCCGCGTTGCTGGCACCGGGCCCGCGCGTCACGAAGCACACGCCGGGTCGGCCGGTGAGCTTGCCTTTCGCGTCGGCCATGAACGAGGCACCGCCCTCGTGTCGGCACGCGATGAAGCGGATGGCGTCGGCGTGTCGATGGAATCCGTCGAGCGCGGCAAGGTAGCTCTCGCCAGGCACACCGAACACCGTGCCCACGCCCTGCGCGATCAACGCCTCGACGAGCGCATGACCCGCGAGGCGCGACCGCGCAGCGTCGTGCTCGTTCAATGGAATTCCTTCGCGCTGCGCGATCCTGACTTCGCCCTAAGAGCCGAAAAGGCCTCTTCGTGGCCCTTGGCGGCGGCGGGCGGGCTCATGCGGTCGCCGCAACCCAGCGCGTGCGTCGCACGCGCCGCACGTTGAACGCGCTGATGATCAAAAGCGCCTGCACGATCGCGATGCCGAGCCAGACCTCGTGTGGACGCTGCATGTCCATCAGTGGGCCGAACACGAGCGGCGCAAGGGCCTGTCCGATGTCGAGCCCCGAGTAGACGACGCCATAGACGCGGCCGGTCGCGTTCGGCGGCGTCGATCGCTTCACAAGCAGGTCGCGCGACGGCGCAGCGATGCCCGTCGCGAAGCCCATGCCCGCAAAGAGGACCGGCACGACGCCGGCCGCGATCGGGGCGAAACCCATCGTCAGCGCCATCGCCGCGGCCACCGCGAAACCGATCGCGACGACCCTCTCGCATCGCTCCGGGTTGGACGCGACGAAGCCGCCGAACACCATCCCGCCGGCGGCCGCGAGCATGTAGACGCTCAGACAGATCGCGACCAGTGCCGTCGGCACGTGGTGCAGCAGCGCGGCAGCCTGGGGCGCGAATGCCTGCACGCCGCTCAGGATCACCGCGTAAAGGAAGAAGAACGCGAAGCACATCCAGACCGCGGGAATCGCGAGAAAGGCGAACGCGCCCTCGAAGGCCGGCGTTGTTGTCGACGGCACGATCGCTTGGCTGGCCGAGGCGGGTGCGGTAGCCGCCACTTCGCTGGCCAGGTGGCGCCGACAGACCACCAGCAGCAGCAGCACCGCGAAGATCAATCCGCCGGCGCACATCAACGCGACACGCCACGATGCCGCGACCGCGATTGGCGCCAGCACGGCCGGCGCGATGGCCCAGCCCAGGCTGCCGGTGATGCCGTGGACGCTGTAGGCATGGCCGAGTCGCGTCGAATGCACGCGGCGGTTCAGGAGGGTGTAGTCGACCGGATGAAAGACACCGTTGCCGATGCCCGCCAGCACGGAGATCGCCGCCAGCGTCGCGTAGCTGTGACTTGCGGCAAAGCCGAAAGCCGAGAGGCCAAGCAAGCCGAGACCGAGAAAGAGGATCGGGCGGGGCCCGAAGCGATCGACGGCGAATCCGGCGAGCGCCTGCACCGCACACGACACCGTGAAGAAGATCGTCAGCAACAGACCGAGTTGCGCGTAACTCGCGTTGAACTCGGCTTTCAGGAACGGAAAGAGCGGCGCCAGCAGCAACTGGCTGAAATGGCTGATGCAATGGGCGACGCCGACCAGCCCGATGACGGTCGCGTCGGCGCGCAAAGGGGGCGCCGCGTTGACGGTCGTGTTCATGGTGGGCGGTGGCGCGGCGCGGGTTCCGGTTCGGCCACGATGATGCCACCAGCCTGGTCTTCGCTGCCCACCCACCGCCGGTCGGCCGCGAAGGCCCACGCATCGTGATATTGGTCCGCAGAGAAGCCCCTGCCCCTATGGTGCGATTTCGGATTGGCTGGGCAGCGCTGACTAGGATGGTACTTTTCGAGTCGTGCCCGCCGCCGACGCGCATCGGCCTGCGATGCATGTCGGATTTCTCCACCGCCGTGCCATGTCCACGGCACGTTCAACACCGAGGAAGCACCGTGCTCACATCGCTGTTCGGAGATCTCGCATCCTCCAGAGAAAAACGCGCTCGCCAGGCCGATGCCGATGCCGGCAGCGACACCGGCTTCGCCGCCACCGCGATCATGGAAAGCACGGCGACCGAGGTCAACCAACGCGGCCAGATGGTCGACCGCCACGTGAAGGACCTGGTCGTCGTGGGCTCCGCCGCGCAAGCCATTCGCGACCACTTCGCCGCAACGCGCGCCGATCTCGATACCGCGAGCTCGATGATCACGCTGGTCGACCCGGTCGGCGCCTGGGCCTCCGCCGTCGTCAAGGCGCTGTCGGATGCCGGCGGCCGGCCGATCGAGCGACTGCACCTGCGCGAGAACAACACGCTGCGCACGATCGCGGTGATCGAGCGCACGACGCTCGTCCGCCGGCACGAAGACACGCTGCGCATCTTCCACGCCGACGTGCGATCACCGGCGATCGAGAACGCCGAGATCCCGGTCGCGCTGATGGAGCGCAGCCAGATGACGGTCGTCATCGTCGGCCCGATGCAGCCGCACGCGATCGACGCGATGCTCACGCACCTGCTCCGCTCGACGCGCCTGCCGACCTGGCAGTGCCCCAACCTGCTGTTCCAGCTGCCGCCGGACGCCCCGCAGATCGTGCAGAAGGTGCAAGCCGTGCATTGGCCGGCCCGCCTCGATGTGCACGTGCTCGCCGAACCGATGATCGGCGCCTCGTCGGTCTGGAACGCGATGCTCGGGCGCTGGAATCAGGTCCGCCTGCAACCCGGCTGGCACGCGCACTCGGTCTCGCCGATGCTCGGCACCGGCGACTTTCCCATCAAGGTCGGCGAGCTCGACAACCCGACCGTCCCGACCATTAGCAAGGCCATGACGGTCGATGGCGCGACGCCCACCACCGTCGCGCCCGGAAGCCGCGGCGCAGTCAATGCGTCGCGAGGCAGGCTCGCCCTCTCCGGCATGCTGCGCCTCGACGGCTTGCTGGGATGCGCGCTCGTCGACGCGAATTCGGGCCTCGTGCTCGCGCGCGAGGTGCGCGAAACGGAGCCTGTCGACATCGAGCTCGCGTCGGCGGCCTGCGCGCAGCTGCTGCGCTCCCAGCGAAAGGCATCGGCCCAAATGGGCCTGCCCGACCCGATCGACGAGTTGATCACCTCGGCCGGTGCACGCCACCTCGTGTTGCGCACGTTGCCGCGCCATCCCGAACTGTTCCTGATGGCGCTGCTCGACAAGCAACGCACCAACCTCGCGCTGGCGCGTTTCCAGCTGATGGAAGTCGAGCGCGGCCTTTTGTAAGGCGTCGGGCGTAAGGCGTAAGGCGGGTCAGGCCAAACTCGAAGCGCGCGACGCGAGGGCCTTGTTGGCGAGCGCGTCGGCGCGCTCGTTGCGAGGGTCGCCGTTGTGGCCGCGCACCCACCGCGTCGTCACGCGGCGCGCATCGGCGGCTTCGTATAGTTGCTTCCAGAGGCCCAGGTTGGCCACCGGCTCGCCTTTCGAGTTGCGGTATCCCTTGCGTTCCCAGCCGGCCCGCCATTCAGTGAGTCCCTTTAAGACGTACTGGCTGTCGCACACGAGTTCGACCGCCATGGCGAGCGGTACCCGCTTCAAGCCTTCGGTCGCGGCCGTGAGTTCCGCGACCTGGTTGGTGCCCGGGCCGATGAAGCCGTAGTGATCGGTCTCGGCGCCATCGGGCGCGATCACCACGGCGCCCCAGCCCGCCGGGCCGGGGTTCGACGGCGCGCACGCGCCGTCGGCATAGACCATCCACATCGATGCGCTCATCTTGTCGTCGTTTGCTCCGTCAGGCCGCGTCGGAGCGAGACCGCTGTTCATGTCGATGGGCCGCCGCGACCGGCGCCGGCGCCGCGACCGGCTTCAAGCGCTGCTCGCGGACCAGGCCGACGAGCCGCATGCCGCGCACCCTTTTCACCGCGCCGACGAAGTAGAGCGAACCGAACACCGGCCACCACCGTTCGCCGACGGTTTCCATCCAGCCGAATCGAGCGAGCCAGGCGGCGGAGCGCACCGGGGGCACGTAGCAACCGAAGCGACCCGCCTCGACTTCGAAGCTCAACAGCCGCAGCCAGTCGCGCAGGCGCCGGTAGCCGATGAAGTCACCTTCGCTCGGCAGAAAGAGGTCGCGGCTCGGGCCGGGCACCGAGCGCTGGCGGACCCGATCGAACTTTTGCCGCAGCCCCCACAGGCTCGCCGGATTGAAGCCGACGATGACGACGCGGCCTTCCGGCATCAGCACGCGCTCGACCTCGCTCAAGGTCTGGTGCGGGTCGCGCGATAGCTCCAGCGTGTGCGGCAAGACGACGAGATCGAGGCTCGCACTGTCGAACGGCAGCTGATCGAAATGGCAGCGCAGCGCGATGCCCCGTCGCGGGCTTTCGACCGCTGAAGGCGACGCCAGGTCGATGTTTTCGTCGGCCGGTGCAAGCTCGACCGAACCGGTTTCATGCACCGACGTCGCCGCAGGCTCTTCGACCGCCACCCATCGATGCGGCATTCGATTGGCACGCAAGCCGTCTAGCTCGGGCAGGCCAAGTTGCAGCGCATGAAAGCCGAACACGTCGGCCACGACCTCGTCGAGGTGGCGCTGTTCCCATGCGAGCAGCACCTTGCCCACTGGCGATTCGAGCCATTGGGGCAAACCTATAATCGCGCTGCTTTTCATCATGCCAGTCGTGACCCCTCGGCCATGAAGCTCACCGCCCTCTCCGCCTTCACCGACAACTACATCTGGATGATCGACAACGGCCGCGAAGCGATCGTCGTCGATCCGGGCGAGAGCGGGCCGGTGATCGCCGCGCTCGATGCCAGCCAGCTCTCGCTGGCCGCGATTCTAGTGACGCATCACCACGCCGATCATTGCGGGGGCGTCGACGCCTTGCGCAGCCGGCTGACCGGGCCGGTCTACGGGCCGAAGCGCGAGACCATTCCGCAGCCCGCCATCGGCCTCGGCGAAGGCGACCACATCGAGGTGCTGGGCATCGGCTTCGACGTGATCGACGTGCCGGCGCACACCGCTGGGCACATCGCGTTCTTCCATGCCGCCGATGCGGTCGACGAACCCGTGCTGTTCTGCGGCGACACGCTCTTCTCCGCGGGCTGCGGCCGCCTTTTCGAAGGCACGGCGGCGCAGATGCACGATTCGCTCTCGAAGCTCGCGAAGCTGCCGGGGGCGACGCGCGTCTGCTGCGGCCACGAGTACACCTTGTCGAACCTGAAATTCGCACACGCGGTCGAACCAGGCAACGCCGCGATCGAACGCCACATTGCACGCTGCGATGCGTTGCGCGCTGGCCATCAACCGACCCTGCCGTCGACGATCGAACTGGAGCGGCAGGTGAACCCGTTCCTGCGCGTCGCCGAGCCGGCGGTTCTGAGCGCTGCGCACACGCACGGCGCGAGCAGCGACAGTGGCGCCGACGTGCTCGCTGCGCTTCGAACCTGGAAGAACGGATTCCGATGACGACACCCCTGGACGCTGTGCCCCGTCGCCCTCTCCTGTCGAGAGCCCTGGTCTTGTCGATTTTTACAGCGTTCCTGCTGGCGGCCTGCGCCACACCCGGACCACTGCCCGGCGCGAGCGCCTCGACGCTTTCGTCCACGCCCGACGTGGCGGTCGCCTCGCGGCCGGCGGCCTCGGCAGCCTCCGCACCGGCTGCCGAGGCGATCGCCGTCGACGTGGTTCAGGCACCGATCGCGGTCGACCCCCTGCGCCCCGATGTCCGCCTCGATCTCGACTCGCGCACGGCTCGCATCGACCTCTGGGAGCGCGTGCGCCACGGCTTTGGCGTCGGGACGCTGGACAACGAACTGGTGCGCGACAACGAGCGCTGGTACGCGTCGCGGCCCGACTACGTGGCGCGCATGACCGATCGTGGCAGCCGCTACCTGTTCCACATCGTCGAGGAGCTCGAACGCCGCCACATGCCGACCGAGCTCGCTCTGCTGCCCTTCATCGAGAGCGCGTACAACCCGCAGGCGATGTCGACCGCGCGCGCCTCGGGCATGTGGCAGTTCGTGCCAGCGACCGGCCGCGACTACCTGCTGAAGCAGAACATCTTTCGCGACGACCGGCGCGACGTGCTCGCGTCGACCCGCGCCGCCCTCGATTACCTGCAACGCCTCTACAACATGTTCGGCGACTGGCAGCTGGCGCTCGCGGCCTACAACTGGGGCGAGGGCAACGTGCAGCGTGCGATCGCGAAGAACCGCCGCGCGGGCCTGCCCTACGACTACAGCAGCCTGCGGATGCCGGCCGAGACGCAGAGCTACGTGCCGAAACTGCAGGCCGTGAAGAACATCGTCGAGCACCCCGAGAACTTCGGCCTCACGCTTCCCCCGCTCTGGAACCACCCGTACTTCCTGGCAGTGCCGATCGAGCACGACATCGATGTCGCGGTCGCGGCGAAGCTCTCGAACATGTCGATCGAGGAGTTCCAGTACCTGAACCCGCAGATGAACAAGCCGGTGATTCTCGCGGCCGCGACGCAACAGGTGCTGCTGCCCTACGACAACGCCAACCAGTTCGTCAAAGCCTTGCCGCGCCACCGCGGGCCGCTCGCCAGCTGGACCGCGTGGGTCGCACCAAAGACGATGCGCACGGCCGACGCGGCGCGCCTCGTCGGCATGAGCGACGAGCACCTGCGTGAAGTGAATCGGATTCCCGCCCGCATGCTGGTCAAGGTCGGCTCGACGCTGGTCGTGCTTCGCAGCGACGCGCATGGGGCCGACGTGTCGCAGCACGTGGCCGACAACGCGACGATGTCTCTCGCTCCCGACGCGCCGCCTTTGCGCAAGTCTTCGCTGAAAGCGGGTCGACGCGACAGCGTGGCGAGCGTCGCGAAGCGCTACGGCGTCAGCACCGCGCAGGTCGCCCAGTGGAACCACGTGAGCGCAACGTCGGGCTTCAGGCCCGGGCAGACGGTCGTGGTCTTTACGGCCGCCAGATCCGCGCGCGCCGCGTCGAGTGTCACAGCGATACGCGTGGCGTCGCCAAGCCCGTCGAGCGGTGCGTCGAAGTCGAAGCACGCGGGCTCCAGGCATCACGCGGGCCGCACGCATGTCGCGTCGTCGGCCGCCTCGAAGAAACAGCACGTTCGCCTCGCGACCGTGCGCGCGCAGCACACGCCGTCGCAGTAGGCGCATCGGCGCGTCGCGACGCGCTCTTCAGCGCCGGTCACTCAACGCATGCGCGATGGTGCCCAGGTCGACGTACTCGAGCTCGCTGCCGATCGGCACGCCGCGGGCTAGGCGCGTCACCCGCAAGCCACGCGACTTCAAAGCCTCCGCGAGCACGTGCGCGGTCGCTTCGCCCTCGGCGGTGAAATTGGTCGCCATGATCACTTCCTGCACGCTGCCATCGGTCGCTCGGTTGAGCAGATCGGCCGCGCCGATCGCCGCCGTGCCCATGCCGTCGAGCGGGCTCAGACGGCCGAGCAACACGAAGTAGTAGCCGCGGTACGTGCCGGTGCGCTCGACCGCCGACTGATCGGCCGGTGTCTCGACAATGCAAAGTTGGCGCGCATCACGCGTGGCATCGCGACAGATCGAGCAGAGCGCCTGCTCGGTGAACGTGTGGCATCGCTCGCAATGACGCACCGCACCGACGGCCGCCAGCAACGACGACGCGATGCGCGCGGCGCCGTCGCGGTCGTGTTGCAGCAGGTGGAACGCCATGCGCTGCGCCGATTTTTGCCCCACGCCGGGCAGGCGGCGCAGGGCCTCGACGAGGTTCTCGAGCGCGGGTTCGGTCACGAGACGAGGGACAAGAGGTCAGTCAGAACGGCAGCTTCATGCCGGGCGGCAGCGGCATGCCGGCCGTGAGCTTGCCCATCTTGTCGGAGCTCACCTGCTCGGCACGGCGCAGCGCGTCGTTGAAGGCAGCGGCGACGAGGTCTTCGAGCATGTCCTTGTCCTCGGCGAGCAGGCTCGGGTCGATCACGATGCGCTTCACATCGTGCTTGCACGTCATCGTCACCTTGACGAGCCCAGCGCCCGACTGACCTTCGACCTCCATCGTCGCGAGCTCGTCCTGCGCCTTCTTCAGGTTGTCCTGCATCGCCTGGGCCTGCTTCATCAGCCCGGCCAACTGGTTCTTCATCATCTTCGGTTCTCCTCGTTTCAATCTGTTCGGTGTAGCGTCGGTATGCGGGGGTTGGTTCGATTCAGATCGGTTTGACCGAGCCCGGCACGATGCGGGCACCCTTGTATTGCGTCAGCAAGGCCTGCACCAGAGGATCGTCGTGGATGACCCGCTCGGCGTGGGCCTGGCGGCGCGCGCGTTCGGCGGCATCGCGCTGCGAAGGCGATCCAATCGCCACGCCCGCCTCGACCCGAAGCCGGACCACCTGCCCGAGCACATCGCCCAACGCGCTCTGCAAGCGCTCGACCTGCGCCGGGCTCCGCAGCATTTCGCGCTCGACCCGCAAACGCCAGATCGGGCCCTCGGCGTCCGATTCGATCGACGTGCACTGCGCCTGCATCGCGAGTTCGCGCGCGAGCGCGGCGATGCTGCCGCGCGCGAGCATCTCGCGAACGACACGATCCCATTCGTCACCAGCGGCCGCATCGGCGGAGGGGTCGAGCGATTGCGGCGCCGACACGGGCGCCGGTTCGCCGCGAAACGCCACGCGGGCCTCGAGCGCTCCGGGTTGCGCAGCGACGGGTGGCGCGCGCTCGGGCTGCACCGACGCCACCTTCGACGGCACCGCGACCCGCGCGATCGACGACTTCGCGACGCTACCCTCCACCGTGCGCGCGAGCGCCGCGCTCGTCACCGCACCGCGCTCCTGCTTCGGTTTCGCCGTCGCGCCCTCGGGTGCGAAGGCGAGCATTCGCAACAACACCATCACGAGACCGCTGTATTCGTCGGGCGCGAGACCGAGTTCGCTGCGGCCCTGCAGCGCGATGCTGTAGAACACTTGCGTCTCGTCGGGCGCGAGCAGCGGCGCGAGGGCACGCACGGCGGCCGCGTCGGGGTCGGCGGGGTCGGCGGCATCGGGCACGGCTTGCGCGAGTGCCATCTGCTGCAGCAGCAGCGCCAGTTCCTCCAACAACGCGCCCGCCGCCAAGCCGAGCGAGCGCAGCGCATCGACGGCCACCACCAGCGCCGCGCCGTCGGCCGCCGCGAGCGCTTCGACGATGCGCACGGCGTGCCCGCGATCGACCGCACCGAGCATCGTGCGCACACCCGTTTCGGTGATGTCGCCGCTGCCAAACGCGATCGCCTGGTCGGTGAGCGAAAGCGCATCGCGCATCGAACCCCGCGCGGCGCGGGCGAGCAGACGCAGCGCGCCCGGTTCGGCTTCGAGTTGTTCGTGGCCGAGTACTTCGCTCAGATGCTCATGGATCGTTGCGCCGGCCATCGGCCGCAGGTTGAACTGCAGGCAACGCGAGAGCACCGTCGGCGGCACCTTCTGGGGGTCGGTCGTCGCGAGGATAAACTTCAGGTAGTCGGGTGGCTCCTCGAGCGTCTTCAGCATCGCGTTGAACGCGTGGTTCGAGAGCATGTGGACTTCGTCAATCAGATAGACCTTGAATCGCGCGACGACGGGTTTGTAGACGGCCTGGTCGAGCAAGCGGGTGATCTCCTCGACACCGCGGTTCGATGCGGCGTCGAGCTCGACGTAGTCGATGTAGCGTCCGGCGTCGATGTCTCGGCACGAGTCGCACACACCGCACGGATGCGCGGTGATGCCGCCCTTGCCATCGAGACCCGTGCAGTCGAGCGACTTCGCCAGGATCCGCGCAATCGTCGTCTTGCCGACCCCGCGCGTGCCGGTGAAGAGATATGCATGGTGCAGACGTTGCTGCGTGAGTGCGTTGACCAGCGCCTGCACCACATGCGGCTGGCCAACCAACGACTCGAAATCACGCGGCCGGTATTTACGCGCAAGAACCAAGTAGGACATCGATTCATTCTAAGGAAGCGGTATGGCCGCGACGAGCCGGTGGTCGGCCGCTGGAACCATCGATAATCGGCGGGCCTCACCTCGGTGAGGCGTACCGCCCGCCGACTCACCGACGATGAACGATCCAGAAGCCGAGCCCGACCGTCGCGCCCCGTCGAGCGGCGCTCCGCCTCTCAGCTATCGGGAGGCCGGCGTCGACTACGCCCTCATCGACCCGCTGAAAGTGGCCGCGCAGCGCGCTGCCGCCGCCACCGCCGGTCATCTGGCCGGCCACGGATTCAGCGAAGTGAAGGCCTCGCGCGGTGAATCAGCGTACGTCATCGATGTCGGGCCGTTCTATCTCGCGAGCATCGTCGAATGTCTGGGCTCGAAGGCGCTGGTCGCCGACGAGATGCAGCGTCTCACCGGCGAGAGCCCTTATGCGGGCATCGCGCAAGACACGATCGCGATGGCGGTAAACGACCTCATCACCGTCGGCGCCACGCCGCTCGCCGTGCAGGCGTACTGGGCGGCGGGGGGCTCCGAGTGGTTTGAAGACGCGCAGCGATCGGGCGCGCTGGTCGAGGGTTGGAAGCGGGCTTGCGACATCTGCCGCGTGGCGTGGGGCGGCGGTGAAACGCCGGCGCTGGCCGGCATCGTCGAGGCCGGCCGCATCGATCTCGCCGCGTCGTGCATCGGCCTCGTCAACCCGAAGGAACGGCTCTCGACCGGCGACAGGCTCGGGCCGGGCGATGCGATCGTGGCGCTCGCTTCGAGCGGCATCCATGCGAACGGCTTGAGCCTCGCGCGAAAGCTTGCCGAACAGCTTCCAAACGGCTACCTCACCCCGCTCTCGACAGCAGCCGACACGGCCACGTTCGGTGCAGCACTGCTGGCGCCGACGACCCTTTACTCGCCCGTGACCGAGGCGCTGTTCGCTGCCGGCGTGCCGGTGCACTACGCCGCCAACATCACGGGACACGGCCTGCGCAAGTTGATGCGGCATCCGGCGCGCCTCACCTATCGCCTGCACAACCTGCCGGAGGTGCCGGCGGTGCTGCGCTTCATCCAGCAACGCGCCGGTCTCGACAATCGCGAGGCCTATGGCACCTTCAACATGGGCGTGGGTTTCGCGCTCTTCGTTCCCGCCCAGATGGCGTCGCGTGCTGTGGCCGTGGCGCGCGAGGCGGGCGTTGCCGCGATCGTCGCCGGCCACGTCGAGGCCGGCCCGCGCCGGCTGGTGATCGAGCCGCTCGGCATCGAGTTCGACGGCACTGAACTCGACGTGCGCGCTTGACGGCGCGCGGACGGTCCGCTCGGGATCAAAAAGCAAGGCGCGCCACGGGCTTGGGCCGAGCGCCTAGAATTTGGCGCGACGGGCCTCCCCGCATGGAAGCGCGGCCAACCGGGTCAGGTCGGGAACGAAGCAGCCCCAACCGTTGCGACCAGTGCCGGGGGTAAGGCTCGTCACCACCTTTGTTTGGCTGCTCTGTCACTTTTCGACACGCGAGGCGCGCGTCGCCGGACGATTCCTTCACGACAGCGCGCCACACGCCGCGCGAAGGCGCTGGCACAGTGCTCTGCACCGCAAGCCGCGGTTCGTCACGAGACTCATGCCATGAAGGTTCTGCTCGCCATCGCTCTCGTCGCCGTTTGTGGCCTGGCGGAAGCCAAGGACAAGCCCGTCGCGAACGTGACCATGGCCCCAAACTCAGCTGCCGTGGCGGACGCCAGCAACACCGAGCCCCGGAACCCGAAGCGAGGCGATGGTGCAGCCAAGGTCAGCGCGCCGAAACACGAAGCGTCTCGGGACCCGTACTCGGTGCCGCTGCTGCGCGAAGCCCGATCGATCCGTTGAGGCCTTGACGGGTCGCCGACCGCGACCCGAAGCGGTATCAAACGGTGGTGGCGTTCTCGAGGCCCGCGGCCGGCTCCGGCACCGGTGCCACGTAATCCTCGGCCGCGTTGACGCCGGCCTCGACCGTGGTTTGCGCGCGGCCGCCGCGCGGCAGGTCGGATGCGCTGCCACGCATCACGTCGCGCGCGTCGTCGAGCGCGTCGCGAATGCTTTTGGTGTCGATCATCAGGAGGTTGCTGTAACGCTGCGCGACGACCGCTAGCGCCGTCCCGATGCGGCTCGACGGCAGTGTGCTCACCGCGTCGACCGCTTCGTTGGCCGCGCTGCCCAACATGCGCAGCACGTCGTCATCGCCATCGGGCTTGCGAACGGCGTGGTCGAGCGGCAGCCGGCGGATCATGTGCTGCACGACCGGGTCAAGGCCCCATGCGCGCGCGACGCCTTCGCCGAACGCGTCGATGTCGACGCCGAGCACCGCATAGGTCGCCGCGGCCTCGCTGAGGCCCGGCGTCTCGCTCGCCTCGGCGCCCTCGGCGTCCGTGGCCGCCAATGTCAGTTCCTCGATTTGTGACGCTTCGTCCGCGAAGTGATAGCGCAGCATCATGCGGCTGAGGTTCTGCAGCGCGGCGACGAGATACACCACTTCCGTGTCGTAGCCTGCGGGACGCAGCGCCTGCGCGACATGCCCGGCGAGGCGCACGCGATCGAATAGCGTCTTCAACGCCGCGGAGCCCGTTTCATCGAGTGGCCCTGGCCACGTCCGCAAACTGTTCGCGGCCTGGCGCACCCCGTTCACACCGATCAGAGCGACCACGCGTCGCAGCGTCAGGACCGGCCCGTTGCCCGGCACCTGCGTGCCTTGTACCTGGGCGGTGTGCAGGGTGCGCAGCAGTTCGAACGAGAGCGCGAGATCGGGCAGCAGGTGCGACGCGATGTCGCTCGTGCGGTGGCCATCGCCGGCGAGCAGGCGCTGCACGCGCATCGCGAGGCCCGGCAGCGCCGGCAGGTGGCCCACGGTGCGCAAGCGATCGAGTAGCAGCGCGACCGGACCGCCATCGTCGTCGGCCACTGCCTCGCGCCAGCCCTGAAGCGCGCCGAGAAAGGTGCGCGCGCCGCGGTAACGCAATCGCGGTTGTGCAGAGGTGCTGCGCCGCGCGATGGCGCGCAGCGCTTCGGGCACGGGCTGCGGTGTGGTCCACGGCAGCCCGATGATTTCACGGCCGAGCGGTGCGAGGCGATCGATGATGCGTGCCACGTCCGGTTCGTCGAGCGGGGGCGCGCCCGCAAGCAGGCGCTGTAGCAGCACGCCGCAAGCGAGCACGTCGCGCTCTGCAGCGGCGCGTCGCGAGCGCAGCTGCAGCACGTCGAGCGAGATCACCGGCGTCACGCGAATCGGCATCCTGGCGGTTTGTGCGCTGACGACGGGCGCCTCGATCACGACATTCAAACCCATCACGGACACGTCGCCGCGCTCGTTGATGAGCAGGTTGTGCAATTGCAGATCGCCATGCACGGCGTTGGAGTCGTGCGCGAACGCGAGCGCACGCAACACGTCGCAAAGCCAGCTCGCGATGGTCTCGATCGAGGGCTGCGGATTGATGGCCAGCCATTCTTCCAGCGTCACGCTGGTGCCGCGGTCGACCGCGACGAACGGCCAGTTGTCGTGCACCGACACCTCAGTGACCTTCGCCAGGTGGGGATGGCTGGCATGAGCGGCACGGCGGGCACCCTCAAGCCATCTGTCGCGCGCCTCGGAGGAGACGGCGTTGACGCGTGGCATGGTCAGGACCACCTCGGCTGAGGCCAACGGATCGAATGCGAGCCAGCTCATCGAGCGCACGCTCTTGCCCAGCAAGCGACGCAACGTGTAGCGCCCGAAGGCGTGCGACTGCGGCTTGGTGACGGGCGCGTTGACGGCGGGTTCGGTCGGCATCGGAACGGAGGTGTGCGAACGTCGATTGGGCGCGAAAACCGTGCGGCCGGAAACCGGGAACAGCGCAGGCAAACGGTGCTAATTGGCGATTAGCACCGACTCGTCGATCGCCAGCGGGCCCCGGCTCACGCGAGACAGCGATTGCAAGTCCGCCGGCTCTATCGACGTCATAGGGGAACGGCGCAACGCGGGCGGGGTCCGACCGGACAGGAAGGCGGGCGTTGTGTGAGAATCTTTTTCGACCTCGGCCTCCAGCCCACGCCGCGCGAAGGCGGCCCCCAAAGGACAATTCATGAGCAGCGACCTGATCCACCATACCTCCGACCAATCATTCGACAGCGACGTGCTGAAGGCCGAGCAGCCGGTACTGGTCGACTACTGGGCCGAGTGGTGTGGGCCTTGCAAGTCGATCGCCCCGATTCTCGACGAGGTCTCGAAAGACTACGACGGCCGATTGAAGATCGCCAAGATGAACGTCGACGAGAACCGTGAGGTGCCCGCGCAATACGGCATTCGCGGGATTCCGACGTTGATGATCTTCAAAGGCGGCGAGCTTGCCGCGACGAAGGTCGGGGCGCTGTCGAAAGCCCAGTTGACGGCGTTCATCGACACGCATCTATAATCAAGCCAACCGCGACGAAAGCCCGGCCCCGTGCCGGGCTTTCGTTTGCCAGCCGGATATCTACCGGCACCGTTGTGGAAGTTTTCGGCTGGAAGTGATCGCAGTGCCGCTGGCCTGCTGCTGTTGAAGACAGCTCGATCCTCCGCCACCCCCGTTCGTTCGCAACCCGTGCGCCCAGCGCGCACGACAGGCGATGCCGATCACGATCGGCATCAGGCGCAGCCCGGTCCTCGGGGCGCTCTATCTCCTCATGTTTTATCCAGGGTGTCCACCCATGCATCTCTCAGAACTCAAAGCGATCCACGTCTCGGAGCTCATCAAGATGGGCGAGGCGCTCGAGATCGAGAACGTCGCCCGCATGCGCAAGCAAGAGCTGATGTTCGCGATCATGAAAAAACGAGCGCGTGCCGGAGAACAGGTGTTCGGCGATGGCGTGCTAGAGGTGCTGCCCGACGGTTTCGGTTTCCTGCGCTCGCCCGACGCGAGCTACATGGCGTCGACCGACGACATCTACCTCAGTCCGAGCCAGGTCCGACGCTTCAACCTGCACACCGGCGACATGGTCGAGGGCGAGGTGCGGGTGCCGAAGGACGGCGAGCGCTACTTCGCGCTGGTGAAGGTCGACAAGATCAACGACCTGCTGCCCGAGGAGAGCAAGCACAAGATCATGTTCGAGAACCTGACTCCGCTGTTTCCGAAGGAACAGTTCAAGCTCGAACGGGACACCAAGAACGAAGAGAACATCACGAGCCGCATCGTCGACCTGATCGCACCGATCGGCAAGGGCCAGCGCGCCCTGCTGGTCTCGGCGCCGAAGAGCGGCAAGACGGTGATGATGCAGAACCTCGCGCACGCGCTGATCGCGAACCACCCCGACATCTATCTTATCGTGCTGCTCGTCGACGAGCGCCCGGAAGAGGTGACCGAAATGCAGCGCACCGTGCGCGGCGAAGTCATCAGCTCCACTTTCGACGAACCCGCTGCACGCCACGTGCAGGTGGCCGAAATGGTGATCGAGCGTGCGAAGCGGCTGGTAGAGATGAAGAAGGACGTCGTCATCCTGCTCGACTCGATCACCCGCCTGGCGCGGGCCTACAACAACGTTCTGCCGTCTTCGGGCAAGGTGCTCACCGGCGGTGTCGACGCCAACGCGCTGCAGCGCCCGAAGCGCTTCTTCGGCGCGGCACGCAACATCGAGGAAGGTGGTTCGCTCACGATCATCGGTACTGCGCTGATCGAAACCGGCAGCCGGATGGACGAAGTGATCTACGAGGAGTTCAAGGGCACGGGCAATTGCGAGATCCACCTCGATCGACGCATGTCGGAAAAACGAGTCTATCCATCGATCCTGCTGAACAAGTCGGGCACCCGGCGCGAAGAGCTGCTGCTGAAGCCGGAGATCCTGCAAAAGAGTTGGATTCTGCGCAAGCTTCTGTATTCGATGGACGAGGTGGAGGCGATGGAGTTCATTCTCGACAAGATGAAAGCGACGAAGAACAACAATGAGTTCTTCGACCTGATGCGGCGAGGCGGGTGACCCTGTCGAGTGCTGCGGCTATACTCCGCGGTTACTTCAAATTGGCAAGTGCGCCCGACCGCGATCAGGGTCGAGAGGCGTGGCTACCCACCCATTGGAAAGCGAATCATGAAAGAAGGCATCCATCCCGCGTACCGCGAAGTCTGCTTCGTCGATCTCTCGAACGGTTTCAAGTTCGTGACCCGCTCGTGCGCTCAGACGCGCGAGACGGTGAAGATGGACGACGGTCGCGAGCTCCCGCTCTACAAGCTCGAAACGACCAGCGAATCGCATCCGTTCTACACCGGCACGCAGAAGAGCGTCGACTCGCTCGGCGGCCGGGTCGAGAAATTCCGCAACAAGTTTGCGCACCTGAGCACCAAAAAATAAGAACAAAGAAGGCGCCTCGTGCGCGACTCACAAAAGCAGCTTCGGCTGCTTTTTTTACGTCTTCGGAAGGACGAGCGGGTGCCCCGGAGCGACGTGGGCGATGCGGCATCATTAGGGGCGTCACGAAAACACGAACGATTTGAATTCTCCGAACCCCGCCCTGGTGAGCGAACGCGAAGCACGCCCGATGCCCCGCGTCGCGCTGTGGCTCTTCGCGGCGGCCTATGTGCTGCCAGGCCTTTTCGGGCGCGACCCGTGGAAGAGCGCCGACATCACCGCGTTCGGCTACATGGTGAACATCGCGCAAGGCAAGTCTTCGTGGCTGGCGCCATCGGTGGGCGGCCTCGCGCCCGACGGCGCATTGCTGCCATATTGGCTTGGCGCGATCTTTGTCAAGGGACTCGGCAACGGGATCGACCCAGCCCTTGCTGCGCGCATTCCCTTCGCGCTGTTGTTGATCCTTGCCCTGGCTTTGACCTGGTATGCCGCCTACCACCTGGCGCGCAGTGAAGCGGCGCAACCGCTGCCGTTCGCCTTCGGCGGCGAAGCCACACCCGTCGACTATGCGCGCGCGATCGCCGACGGCGCGTTGCTCGCGCTAATCGCCTCTCTCGGGTTGCTGCAGCTGGGCCACGAGACCACGCCAGAGCTCGCGCAGCTGGTGAGCGTGGCGCTCTTCCTCTACGCGCTCGCCGCCTCCGGATCGCACGGCTGGCAGCCGCATGTGGCGGTGATGATCGCGTTGCCCGCGCTCGCCGCGAGCGGCGCGCCGAGCATCGCGATGGCGCTGGGGCTGACGGCGTCGCTCGTCACGGCGTGGCGCACTGCGAAGTCGGCGCGCGCGTTCCTGCCGTGGGTCGTTGCCAGCACGTTACTCGCAGCGCTTTGCGCGACCGCGATCGGCGCGTGGGGTTGGCGCACCGCCAACATTTCCTCGTGGTCACAGGCCGTCGGCGTGTTGCGCAGCTTCGCGTGGTTCACGTGGCCGGCGTGGCCGCTCGCGCTCTGGACGCTCTGGCGCTGGCGCCGCCGGCTTTTTAGCGCGCACATCGCGTTGCCGTTCACCTGTCTCGTCGTCTTCCTCTGCGTTTGGCTCGGCATGGGCGGCTCCGACCGCGCGTTGATGCTCGCGCTGCCGCCGCTTGCGATCCTCGCGGCGTTCGCGCTGCCCACGTTGCAGCGCAGCGCCGCCGGAGCGATCGACTGGTTCTCGGTCTTCTTCTTCACGATCGCCGCGCTCACCGTGTGGGTGATCTACGTGTCGATCCAGGTCGGCATCCCCGCCAAGCCCGCGGCCAACATTGCACGCCTGTCACCGGGCTTCTCGACCGCGTTTTCGCCGACCGCCCTCGTGTTCGCGGTGATCGGCACGCTGGCCTGGGCCTGGCTCGTGCAGTGGCGCGCGGGCCGAAGCCGTCACCCGCTCTGGAAGAGCATGGTGCTGCCAGCGGGCGGCGTGAGTCTGGTCTGGTTGCTCGTGATGACGCTCCTGCTCGCGCCGCTCGACAACGCGCGCAGCTACCGCTCGCTGGTGCAACGCGTGATGCAGCACGTGCCATCCGACGTGTGCGTCTCGGCACCGGACATGCCGCGAGCCGAGATCATCGCGCTCGAGTACCTTGGGAAGTACCGCGTCGACGCGGCGACGCCGGCCGCGAGGAGCAGTTGCGAATTCATGATGCTGCTCGAAAGCCGGCAGCATCCGACCGATGCCGGCCCGACATGGCAGCTGCTCTCGCGCGAACGCCGCAACCGCAACGACGACGAGATCACCGCGATCTACCGGCGCGCGGACCCGACGACCGCGCGGTCGCCGTAGCGAGCGGAACCGCCACGCTCACTCGCCGGGCTCTGCCAGCACCGACGCCTTGCGCTCGACACGGCCCGCAGCCGGCGCGAGCAGATCGCTCACAGGCCGTACGCGAAAGGCTGGCAACACGATGCGGAAGGTCGAGCCGCGGCCTTCATCGCTCGTGATGTCGAGCTCGCCGCCGTGCCGCTGCACCACGTGCTTGACGATCGAGAGTCCGAGACCCGTGCCGCCCGACTCGCGCGAGCGGCTGCCGTCGACCCGGTAGAAGCGTTCGGTCAGTCGAGAGATGTGCTCGCGCGCAATGCCGGTCCCGTTGTCGACCACCGCCACGCAACCGGATCCGTTGGCAAGCATCGTGAAGGTCACAGTGATATGTCCGCCCTCGGGCGTGTAACGCACCGCGTTCGTCACGAGGTTCGCAATCGCACTGCGCAACTCGCTCTCGACGCCGGCCCATTGCACATGCGTCTGCAGTGGAAAGCCGAGCGTGTGCCGACCCGACGAAAGCACCAGCGCATCGATCTCGACACCTTTCAGCAATGTGTCGAGATCGACCCACCGATCGGACGAAGGCCGCGGGCTGCCTTCGAGTTGCGCCAGCGTGAGAAGGTCGCCGACCAGGTGACCCATGCGCTCGGCCTGCTGCGTCATCAGTTCGAGCACGCGCCGGCGCTCGGGCGCCGACAGGGGCAGGTTCTTCAAGGTGTCGAGGAAGCCCGACATCACCGTGAGCGGCGTACGGATCTCGTGGGAGACGTTGGCGACGAAGTCGCGCCGCATCGCTTCGGAGCGCTCCTGCTCGGTGAGATCTTGAGAGAGCACGAGTTTCATCGTCTCGTCGTAGCGCTTGACGGTCACCGAGAGGTTGCCGCGGCCCCGCGGATCCCTCATCACAAGCGATTGATCGAAGTTGACGGCGTGCATGTAATCGACGAACGACGGCGCGCGAATCAGGTTGGTGATGCGTTGGCGCAGATCGCGTTGGGGGTCGAGGCCGAAATGATCGGCGGCCTTCGCGTTGCACCATTCGATCTGGTCGTTCGCGTCGAGCAACAGCACCCCGTTCGGCAACGCTTCAATCGCCGACAGGAACTGCTCGAGCCGGCCGCGCTGTTGCGCAGCTGTGCGCTCGAGCCCGCGCACCGTGCGCTCGACGCGATAGCCGACCTCGCCCCACAGGCCGGCGTCGCGCGGCGCGCTCGACTGTTGCGTGCCGCGCAACCAGTCGATGAGTCTGTAGCCGCGCATAGTATCGAACGTGACGACACCGACGACCGCGATGAACGCGCCGATCAAGGCCCCGATCACTGCGGAGGTGCCGGCGCCGAGCAAGGCACCGAGCACCGCGCTGAGCACGATCACGAGCGCGCTCGTGACGATGCGCGGCAGCAGTTCGGTCATCGATGCCTCGATCGATGCCGGCCCACGTCAGGAACGGCGCACGGACGGCGTGCGCGGCATGTCGGCCGGCTCTCCAGCCGGCGTCTCCGGCGCGCGAGAGGATGATGGTTCTGCCACCAGTCGATAACCCACGCCTCGCACCGTCTCGATGACCTGCGCGCAATCGGCCGTGCTCAGCGTCTCGCGAAGGCGCTTCACATGCACATCGACCGTGCGTTCTTCGATGAAGACGTGATCGCCCCAGACCCGATCCAGCAATTGCTGCCGCGTGTGCACGCGCTCCGGGTAGCTCATCATGAAATGCAGCAGGCGGAACTCGGTGGCACCCAGGCGGACATCGCGGCCACGGGCCGCGAGCCGGCGTGTGGCGGGGTTGATCTTCAGCGATCCCACCACCACTTCGGTATCGAGCGCATCGGGCGCGCGACGGCGCAGCACGGCGCGAATTCGTGCCATCAGCTCTTGCGGCGAGAACGGCTTCGTGAGGTAGTCGTCGGCACCGGCGTCGAGCGCGGTGATCTTGTCGCTCTCTTCGACGCGTGCCGTCAACATGATGATGGGCAGCTCGCGCGTGCGGGGTTGCGCGCGCCACCGCTTCGTGAGCGCCAGACCGGAGTTGCCAGGCAGCATCCAGTCGATGATCGCCAGGTCGGGCAGCACGGAGTCGATCGCGGTCTGCGCCTGATCGGCGTCGGTCGCGACGCGCACGCCGTGCCCGGCATGGCGCAGATTGATCGCAATCAGTTCCGCGATGGCGGGCTCGTCTTCGATCACCAGGATATCGCTCATGTCCCTCCCTGTCCGTAGATCGAAGTGATGCGGGCCGCGTTCAGAGAACGAGCGTTTCCACCATGCCGATCGAGTTGTGGCGCACGTCGGTGCCTTTGACGATGTAGATCGTCTGCTCGGCCAGGTTCTTTGCGTGGTCACCGACGCGCTCGATCGCCTTGGCGACGAACACAAGATCGATGCTCGAAGAAATTGTGCGCGCGTCTTCCATCATGAAGGTGATGAGCTTGCGCAACAGGCCTTCGAACTCCTGGTCGATGAGATCGTCCTTCTTCAGCACCTCGACCGCTTTTTCGACGTCGAGGCGAGCGAACGCATCGAGTGCCTTGCGCAGTTGTGAAACCGCCAGCTCGGCTTCATAGGCGAGATCGTTCACGGGCAGACGCATGCGGCTCGACACGCCGGAGTTGACTAGGCGTTGCACCGTGCGCGCGATGCGCGCCGCCTCATCGCCCACGCGCTCGAGGTTTGCGATGGTTTTCGAGATCGCGATCAGCAGGCGCAGGTCGCGTGCGGTGGGCTGGCGGCGCGCGATGATCGTCGACAGGTCGTGATCGATCGCGACTTCGGTCGCGTTGACGGTCTCTTCTACCGAGAGCACCTCCGACGCGATCTCCGAGCTGAAGTGCGTGAGCGCATAGACCGAGCGCTCGACTTGCGATTCGACCATGCCGCCCATTTGCAGCACGCGCGTCGAGATGCCGCTCAATTCGGCATCGAATTGGGTGGACAGGTGCTTCTCAGTCATGGCAAACCTCGTTCTGCAATCTCTCGGCCGACGATCGTCGACTGACCAGTGTCCAACGGAACGGCGGAATTCGCTCGCATCAGGCGATTCAACCGAAGCGTCCGGTGATGTAGTCCTCGGTGTCGCGCTTCTTCGGGCGCATGAACACGTCTGAGGTCGGACCGAACTCGATGAGGTCGCCGAGGTACATGTAGGCCGTGTAGTCGGAACTGCGTGCCGCCTGCTGCATGTTGTGCGTCACCATCACCACGGTGTAGTCGCTCTTCAACTCGTTGATGAGCTCCTCGATCTTGCCGGTCGAGATCGGGTCGAGTGCCGAACAGGGCTCGTCGAGCAACAAGACCTCGGGCTTGATCGCGATGCCGCGCGCGATACAGAGCCGCTGCTGCTGCCCGCCAGACAAGCCGGATCCGCTTTGGCCGAGCTTGTCCTTCACTTCTGCCCACAGGGCTGCCTTCTTGAGCGCCCACTCGACTCGCTCGTCCATCTCGACGCGCGGCAAACGTTCGAAGAGCCGGACCCCGAACGCGATGTTGTCGTAGATCGACATCGGGAACGGCGTGGGTTTCTGGAACACCATGCCGACCCTGGCACGCAGCAGCGACACATCGAGCTTGGACGTGAGGATGTTCTCGCCGTCAAGCACCACTTCGCCTTCGGCGCGCTGTTCGGGATAGAGCTCGAACATGCGGTTGAAGGTGCGCAGAAGGGTCGACTTGCCGCATCCCGACGGCCCGATGAAGGCAGTGACCTTCTTCTCCGGAATGTCAAGCGTGATGTTCTTCAGCGCGTGGAAGTTACCGTAGTAGAAGTTCAGATCACGCACTGCGACCTTGGTCTTTACGCCCTCTGGGAACTCGACTTTCATGTCCATGCCGTTCAACCTGCTCGTTGGCTCACGCTTTGTTGCGGAAGAAGACGCGCGCGGTGATGTTCAGCACCAACACGCCGAGTGTGATCAGAAAGACGCCCGCCCACGCGAGCTTCTGCCAGTTCTCGTAAGGGCTCATCGCGAACTTGAAGATCGTGACCGGGAGGCTCGCCATCGGCTGCTTCAGGTCGCTGGTCCAGAACTGGTTCGAAAGCGCGGTGAACAGCAGCGGTGCGGTCTCGCCAGCGATGCGCGCAAATGCAAGCAGCACGCCGGTGATGACGCCGGCCCGAGCGGATCGCAGTGTCACCGTCAAGATCACCCGCCACTTCGGCGTGCCGAGCGCGTAAGCCGCTTCGCGCAGCGCGTTCGGTATCAGCGAAAGCATGTTCTCGGTCGTGCGGATCACGATCGGTATCACGATCAGCGCGAGCGCGAGCACGCCGGCGAGTCCCGAGAAGCTCTTGGTGGTCGCCACCACGGCGGTATAAATGAACAGGCCGATCACGATCGACGGCGCCGACAGCAGGATGTCGTTGATGAAACGCGTGAGGCTGCCCAGCCATGTCTTCTGCCCGTACTCGGCCAAGTAGATGCCGGCCAATACGCCGATCGGCGTGCCTACGAAGGTCGCGAGCGTCACCATCACCAGTGAGCCGAAGATGGCGTTGGCGAGGCCGCCGGTTTCCGCTTGCGGTGATGGCGTCATTTGAGTGAAGAGCGACAAGGTGATGCCGCCGACGCCGAGCCGCACCGTCTCGATCAGGATCCAGATCAGCCAGAAAAGACCGAACGCCATCGCGCCCATCGCAAGCGTCAACGCGATCGCGTTGACGATCTTGCGGCGGCGGTGCAGCGCAATGCGCGACGCTTGCAGCCGGCTCGCCGCGTCGGCTGAAAACGGAACGCTCGACGGCGTGTCGCTGGGAAGAGCACTCACGCGACCGACCCTTCGCGTTTCTTCAACTGCGCGAGCAGAAGTTTGGAGATGGTCAACACCACCAGCGTGATGAAGAAGAGCACGAGACCGAGATAGATCAGCGAGGCCTGGTGCAGGCCTGGCGCCGCTTCACCGAATTCGTTCGCCAGCGCCGATGTGATGCTGTTCGCCGCCTCGAACAGCGAGACCGAGTTGAGCTGGTTGAAGTTGCCGATCACGAAAGTGACCGCCATCGTCTCCCCGATCGCACGGCCAAGGCCCAGCATGATGCCGCCGACGACGCCGGTCTTGGTGTACGGCAACACCACTTTCCACACCACCTCCCACGTTGTCGAACCCAGCGCGTAAGCCGACTCCTTCAACATCGGCGGTGTCACCTCGAACACGTCACGCATCACCGAGGCGATGAACGGGATCACCATGATCGCGAGGATGATGCCGGCCGAGAGCAGACCAATGCCGACCGGGGGGCCGGAGAACAACTTGCCGAGAAGCGGAACGCCCTTGAACGCGTGCTGCAACGGCTGCTGCACATATTCGGAAAGCACCGGGCTGAAGACCAGCAGGCCCCACATGCCGTAGACGATCGAAGGCACGGCCGCGAGCAGTTCGACCGCGGTGCCCAGAGGCCTCTTCAACCAGAGCGGCGAGAGCTCGGTCAGGAACAGCGCGATGCCGAAACTCACGGGCACCGCGATGACCAGCGCGATCGCCGACGTCATCAGCGTGCCGTAGATCATCACGAGGCCGCCGTAGCGGTTCTGCACGGGGTCCCACTCACGGGTCCAGAGAAACGACAGACCGTACTCGCGGATCGCCGGCATCGCACCGGCGACAAGTGACAGGATGATGCCGGCGAGGAGCGCCAGCGTCAGCCACGCCGCACCGTGCGCAAGCGTCGAAAACAGCACGTCGGCGAACGGCGCCGCGCGGCGCGGCGACGGCGGGCGGCCCTGCGAATCAGCTCCGGCCATGCTCGAGGGCTTGTCGCCTATTGAGATCGCCGGGAGTGTAGCGGTCAAGTCGGTCACCTCGTAGCTCGCCACGTTGGGTCACGCGCTGTCTCGGCGCATAAAGAAGCCGGGCAGGTTCGCTGCCCGGCTTTGGGTCTGACTGTGGGGGAACACCGGCCATCTCACGCCGACATCGACAGGTCCGTCACTTCCAGGCGATCGCCTTGCCTTCGCTGTCCTTGATGCTCGCCGTCCAGGTCTTTCGGACCAGGTCCTTGACCGCCGCCGGCAACGGCACGAACTCGAGCTCGTCGGCCATCTTGTCGCCATTCGCGTAAGCCCAATCGAAGAACTTCAGCGAATTAGCCGCGTTGACCGCCTTGTCCTGCGCCTTGTACATCAGGATGAAGGTCGCGCCGGTAATGGGCCACGCGTCCTTGCCGGGTTGGTCAGTCAAGATCTGGTAGTAGGACTTGTTCCAGTCTGCACTCACCGCAGCAGCCTTGAAGTTGTCGGCATCCGGCGCCACGAAGACACCCTCCTTGTTCTTCAACAAGGCGTAGGTCATTTTGTTCTGCTTCGCGTAGATGTATTCGACGTAGCCGATCGAATTCGGCAGGCGCTGCACATATTGCGCCACCCCTTCGTTGCCCTTGCCGCCCACGCCACCCGGCCAGTTCACCGACGTGTTCTCGCCGACCTTGGCCTTCCACTCGGGATTGACCTTCGAAAGGTAGTTCGTGAAGATGAACGAGGTGCCCGATCCGTCCGAGCGGTGAACGGTTGCAATCTCGGCATCGGGCAGCGCGACACCTGGATTCAAGGCCTTCAAGGCCGCGTCGTTCCAGTTCGTGATCTTGCCGAGGTAGATGTCGCCGAGCAGCGCACCCGTCAACTTGATCTGGCCGGGCGCCACACCCTTGATGTTGACGATCGGCACCACGCCGCCGATCACGGTCGGGAATTGCACGAGGCCGTCCTTGGCGAGCACTTCGTCGGTGAGCGGCATGTCGCTCGCGCCGAAGTCGACGGTCTTCGCACGGATCTGCTGGATGCCGGCACCCGAACCGATCGATTGGTAGTTGAGGCGAGCGCCACTGGACTTGTTATAAGCCTCGGCCCACTTCGAATAGATTGCATTCGGGAAGGTCGCGCCGGCGCCGGTAATGTCTTGGGCCAGGGCGCTGCCGGTGAAAGCGGCTATCAGGGCGGGAATGGCGGCGTGTGCGAACGTCAATTTCATAAAATCCTTTCGGGCATGGGTCGCTCATTGCTGGGAGCGGTTGGTGGCAGCCGTCTGCTTCACGACTCACTCTAGGAAGCTTTCGTGACAAGACCATGACAATCGTGATGTTGTGCCGCTTTGGAAGACACATGACTGTCACATTTGCCCGTCACGCCGGGCTTCGAAGGTGCTCGTCGGTGTTCGACGGGGATCCTCAGTTGAGCGCTTTGGCCAGCCGCTGCGCGCTCTGCTGCGCAACGACCGCGCTGCGGGCCTCGACCATCACACGCACCAACGGCTCGGTGCCCGATTCCCGTATCAGCACGCGGCCGTCGTCGCCGAGTTCGCTGGTCACCGCCGCCAGTTCGCTTGTCAGTGCAGGCCGGGTCTGCCACGCTTCGCCAGCCTGAACCGGCACGTTCAGCAGGGTCTGCGGGAAAAGTGCGACCCCTTCGAGCAGTTGCGCGATCGAGCGGCCCGACCGTTGAGCGGCCTCGAGCACCATCAGGGCGCTGACGATGCCGTCGCCCGTGGTGTGCTTGTCGAGTGCGAGCAGATGACCCGAGCCCTCGCCGCCGACGACCCAACCGCGCTTGACCAGTTCCTCGAGCACATAACGGTCGCCGACCTTGGCTCTCGTGAAACCGACGCCGAGCGCCTTCAACGCCTGCTCGATCGCCATGTTCGTCATCAAGGTGCCGACCACGCCTTCGACGGTGAGGCCTTGCGCGAGACGATCGGCGACGAGTACATAGATCAATTCGTCGCCGTTGTAGAGCCGGCCCGCACCATCGACGAGCTGAAGACGGTCGGCATCGCCATCGAGCGCGACGCCGTATTCGGCGCTGTTTGCAAGCACCGCGGCCACGAGCGCGGCCGGTGCGGTGGCACCGAACCCGGCATTGATGTTGGTCCCGTTCGGACTGCATCCGATGGCGACGATCTCGGCACCGAGCTCGTGCAGCACGTCGGGGGCGACGTGATAGGCCGCGCCGTGGGCGGCGTCGACCACGATCTTCAAGCCTTTCAACGACAGCTCGCTGCTGAAGGTGCCCTTGCAGAACTCAATGTAACGCCCACGCGCATCGTCGATCCGCCGCGCTTTGCCGAGCGCTGCCGCTTCGACCCACTCGGCCGGCTGCTCGAGCGCGGCCTCGACCTCGCGCTCCCAGGCATCGGGCAGCTTCTCGCCGCGCGCCGAGAAGAACTTGATGCCGTTGTCGTGAAACGGGTTGTGCGATGCGCTGATGACCACGCCGAGGCTGAGTCGCAACGCGCGCGTGAGATAGGCGACACCTGGCGTGGGCAGCGGCCCGGTCAGCAACACGTCGACGCCGGCCGATGCGAAGCCCGCCTCGAGCGCCGATTCGATCATGTAGCCGGAGATCCGCGTGTCCTTTCCGATGAGCACGGTCGGCCGCGACTCGGTGCGCTTCAAGACTCGACCGACGGCGTGGCCGAGGCAGAGCATGAAGTCGGGCGTGATCGGCGATGTGCCGACCCTGCCGCGGATGCCGTCGGTGCCGAAATAATTTCTCTTCATCGCGGTTCTCGTTCAGGCCGACCGATTATCAGACCGGGCCCGAGGTGGGAGAAGGAACGAGCCCGGCGGCGCGCCACACTTTGAGCGCATCGACCGTGGCCGCGACATCGTGGACGCGCACGATCGATGCGCCTTGACGAACGGCGCCGAGCGCCGCGGCCAGGCTCCCGGCCGCGCGCTCCCCGACCGCACGCCCCGTGATCGCGCCGAGCGTGCCCTTGCGCGACCAGCCGACGAGCAGCGCAAACCCGAGGGCCGACAGCTCGCGCTGGCGTCTCAGCAGCGTGAGGTTGTCCTCGAGACGCTTGCCAAAGCCAATGCCGGGGTCGAGCACGATGCGGTCGCGCGCGATGCCACGCGCGTCGAGCCGTTCGGCGCGCGACCTCAGGAAGGTGGCCACTTCCGCCACGACATCCTCGTAGATGGGCGCGACCTGCATCGAAGCCGGATCGCCGCGCATGTGCATCAGGCACACGCCGCAGTTCGGGTGGGCCGCCACCACGTCGAGCGCTCCCGCGTCGCGCAACGCCCGCACGTCGTTGACGATGTCGACGCCGAGCTCGAGCGCCGCCTGCATCACGGCAGCTTTCGTCGTGTCGATCGAGACCGGGCACCCGAGCGTCACGGCGTGACGCAGCACTGGCCGCACACGCGCGAGCTCGACCTCCACCGACACGGGCGAAGAACCGGGCCGCGTCGATTCACCGCCGATGTCGAGAATGTCGGCGCCTTCCGAGAGCCATTGCTCGCATGCGCTCATCGCCGACCGCGCGTCGGCATGCGCGCCGCCGTCCGAGAACGAATCCGGCGTGACGTTGACGATCGCCATCACGCGCGGCGTGTCGAGATCGATTCGAAAACGGGTGGTCTGCCAGTGCATCGATCGATTGTGGCGCCGGGCTCGAAGGCTCGACTTCCACAATGCCGCGCCGACAGACGAGCCACCCGTGAAAAACGGGGCCGAAGCCCCGTTGACGTTCTCAGCGAGGCGCGCCCGCGGTCTGCGTCATGCCACGGCCGGCGTGCTGCCAGGCGTCGTCGGCGGCACCGAAGGCACGGTCTTGCTCATCGACGGGGTCCAGTCCTTCGGCTCGCGTGCCGGCTTGCCGGACATGATGTCCTCGATCTGGTCGGCGTCGATGGTCTCGTACTCGAGCAGCGCGGCGGCCATCGAGTGCATCTTGTCCATGTTGTCTTCGATGAGCTTCCTGGCGATGCCGTACTGCTCGTCGATGATGCGGCGGATCACCGAGTCGACCTTGCGCATCGTCTCTTCCGACATCGTCGTCGTCTTGGTCACCGAGCGGCCGAGGAAGACCTCACCCTCGTTCTCGGCATAGACCATCGGGCCGAGCTCGTCCGTCATGCCGTAGCGCGTAACCATATCGCGGGCGATCTGGGTCGCCCGTTCGAAGTCGTTGCTGGCGCCGGTCGTCATCTGCTTCATGAAGACTTCTTCAGCGATGCGGCCGCCGAACAGCACCGAGATCGTGCTCAGCATGCGGTCCTTGTCGAGGCTGTAGCGGTCGCCTTCGGGCAATTGCATGGTCACGCCGAGGGCACGGCCGCGCGGGATCACGGTGACCTTGTGAACCGGGTCGGTCTTCGGCATCAGGCGTGCGACGAGGGCATGGCCGGCCTCGTGGTATGCGGTGTTCCTGCGCTCCTCTTCCGGCATGATCATCGACTTGCGCTCGGGGCCCATCATGATCTTGTCTTTGGCCTTCTCGAAGTCGACCATCTCGACGACCCGACCGCTGCGACGCGCCGCGAAGAGCGCCGCCTCGTTGACGAGGTTGGCGAGGTCTGCGCCCGAGAAGCCAGGCGTGCCCCGCGCCAGGATGTCGGCGCGGATGTCCTGCCCGACCGGCACCTTGCGCATGTGCACGTTGAGGATCTGCTCGCGGCCGCGCACGTCAGGCAGCGTCACGTAGACCTGGCGGTCGAAACGGCCCGGGCGCAGCAGCGCGGGGTCGAGGATGTCGGGACGGTTGGTGGCCGCCATCACGATCACACCGGTGTTGGTCTCGAAGCCGTCCATCTCGACCAGCATCTGATTCAGTGTCTGCTCGCGCTCGTCGTTACCGCCGCCCAGGCCGGCGCCGCGGTGGCGGCCGACCGCGTCAATCTCGTCAACGAAGATGATGCACGGCGCGCTCTTCTTCGCCTGCTCGAACATGTCGCGCACGCGCGCCGCGCCGACGCCGACGAACATCTCGACGAAGTCGGAGCCCGAGATCGAGAAGAACGGCACCTTCGCTTCACCGGCGATCGCCTTCGCGAGCAAGGTCTTGCCGGTGCCGGGAGGCCCGACCAGCAGCACGCCGCGCGGGATCCGGCCGCCGAGCTTCTGGAACTTCTGCGGGTCCTTCAGGAAGTCGACGAGTTCCTTCACCTCTTCCTTGGCCTCGTCGCAGCCGGCGACGTCGGCGAACGTGGTCGTGTTGTTGGCCTCGTCGAGCATGCGCGCCTTGCTCTTGCCGAAGCTGAACGCGCCGCCCTTGCCTCCGCCCTGCATCTGGCGCATGAAGTAGATCCAGACGCCGATCAGCAGCAGGATCGGACCCCACGACATCAGGATCGTGCCGATCACCGACGGTTCTTCGCGCTGCTTGACGTCGAACTTGACGCCGTTGTTGATCAGGTCGCCGACCAGTCCGCGGTCGACGCTCGGCGCGATGGTATGCACCTCGGAATCGTCGTTGCGCTTCGCGGTGACCTCTGTCGTGCCGCCGCCGATATCTTGCAGCTTCACGCTCTTGATCCGTTTCGTGCGCACTTCTTCGAGGAAGTCGGAATAGCCGACCATGCCGGTCTGCGTGCGCGCGGTCTCGAAGTTCTTAAAGACGAAGAACAGAACCATCGCGATCACAAGCCAGACCGCGACCTTCGAAAACCATTGATTGTTCACTCGAGCTCCATTTGTCGGGGTGGCGCGCCTGGGTCAGCACCCACCCCCGGGATCTGTGGGCAATTTTAGGTCACGCAAGCCCCCACGCCGCCTTCAATCACCCCAGCGTGCAAGCGTGTATGCGCCTCGTGTGCGTCTTAAGCCTCGATTTCGGCCGTTCGAGCCTTCGGCTTGAGACCGATTCCGACCAGGAAAGTCTCGGACGACTTGTCGCGCGAGGCCTTGGGCTTGATGGGTTTCACTTGCCTGAAGGTCTCCTTGAAGAGCTTGGCGAGTTGGCTGTAGCCGCTGCCATGGAACACCTTGCAGACCAGCGCGCCGTTCGGCACCAAGTGGCCTTTGGCGAAATCGACCGCGAGCTCGACCAGGTCGGCCATGCGCGCGGCGTCGGACATCTCGATGCCCGACAGATTGGGCGCCATGTCGGAAATCACCACGTCGACCGGCCTCCCGGCGAGGCAGCTTTCCAGTTCGACAAGCACCGCTTCCTCGCGAAAGTCGCCGCGGATGAAGATGACACCGTCGACCGGTGCGAACTCGAGCACGTCGAGCGCGACGATCGTGCCGTTCAGCGCGCCGCTCGCCGCACCGCCACTGCCCGCTTCCTTCGGCGCGAACTTGCGCCGCACGTACTGACTCCACGCGCCCGGTGTGGCGCCCAGGTCGACAACGAGTTGACCCGGCTTGAGCAGATGCAGTTCCTCGTCGATCTCCTTCAGCTTGTAGGCTGCGCGAGCCCGATAGCCTTCGCGTTGCGCCAGCTTCACGTACGGATCGTTGACGTGATCGTGCAGCCACGACTTGTTCACCTTCTTGCTTTGCGTCTTGGTCTTCATCTCGTCCGCATCCGGCTCCGATCGGCTCGCGTCGATAATAGAGCGATGCCCGCGATTCAACTCACCCCCAGCCAGCGGAAGACCAAGCGCGCCGATGCGCATCATCTCGACCCGGTCGTGGCCATCGGCAACGACGGCCTGACGGCGCCGGTGAAGAAAGAGATCGACGCCGCGCTGAGCGCGCACGGGCTTATCAAGGTGCGTGCGATGTCGGACGACCGCGTGGCCCGCAACGAATGGTTCGAGCTGCTCGCGAACGATCTCAACGCCGCGCCGATCCAGCACATCGGCAAGTTGCTGGTGCTGTGGCGGCCGATGCCGGCGAAGGAAAAGGTCGAGCGCGACGACCGCATGCCCGGGCCTCGTGTCGTCAAAATCCTGAAGTTCTCGAAGAGCGGCAACCACCGCGCCCAGGTCAAGAAAATCACCGTGATGGGGAACATGCGCATCGCGGCCGGCGGTGGGCTGAAGCGCGCATCGAAGCGCCTGCGCAGCACCAAGAAGCCTTCACAAAACTCCTGACGGGCGCGCCCGCGCCGTTCTTAGAGGTAGCGAACGCCGGCGATCTCGTAGCTCTTCAATCCACCCGGCGCCTGAACCTCGGCGATGTCGCCGGCAGCCTTGCCGATCATCGAGCGTGCGATCGGCGAGCTGATGGACACGAGCCCCTGCTTCAAGTCGGCTTCGTCGTCGCCAACGATCTGGTACGTCACCTTCGCGCCGGTATCTTCGTCTTCGAGATCGACGGTCGAGCCGAACACCACCTTGCCTTCGGCATGCAGCGTCGTCGGGTCGATGATCTGCGCGGCGGCGAGCTTTCCTTCGATGTCGAGGATCCGACCTTCGATGAAGCCCTGCTTGTCCTTCGCGGCTTCGTACTCCGCGTTCTCGGACAAGTCGCCCTGCGCACGCGCTTCGGAGATCGCCTGGATCACAGCGTGGCGCTCGACATTCTTCAGCCGCGCCAATTCGTCGCGCAACTTTTCGGCGCCTCGCACCGTGATGGGAATCGTGCTCATGACGAGATAAAACCTGTTCTGCAAAAAGGAAACCGCCGTGCTGAAGAGACGGCGGCGATGAGGCGAAGCGCCGAGGCATCGATCGTTTTCAGTATAGAGGCGGGGCAATCGAGATGCCCGTCCGCCGACCGATCTCAAGCGAGTTCGGCGTGCAGTTCCTGCAACGAGGTCACGCTGAGGTCGTCCTGGTATTTCATGCCCTCGACCGCGGCTTCGCAGCCGGCCATGCTCGTGCAATAAGCGATGCGGTGCGCAAGAGCGGCCTGGCGGATGTGGCGCGAATCGGCGATCGCGGTGCGCGTTTCATCGACGGTGGTGAAGACGAGCTGGATCTCGCCGCCCTTCACCATGTCGACGATGTTCGGCCGTCCATCCTTCACCTTGTTGACGGCCTTCACCGGGATGCCTTCGGCAGATATCGCCGCGGCCGTGCCGCGCGTCGCGACGATCTGGAAACCGAGGACATGCAGATCGCGCGCGACCAGCACCGCGCGCGGCTTGTCGCCGTTCTTCACGGTGATGCACACCGTGCCCTTGGCGGGCAGCCGCGAGCCGGCGCCGAGCTGGCTCTTCAGCATCGCCTCGCCGAAGCTCCTGCCGGTGCCCATCACCTCGCCGGTCGAACGCATTTCGGGGCCAAGTATCGGATCGACACCGGGAAACTTGTTGAACGGGAACACGGCCTCCTTGACCGAGAAGTACGGCGGCACGACCTCGCCGCGCAGCTTCTGACCGCCCAGCTTCTGATCGGCGAGCCGCTGCCCGACCATGCAGCGCGCGGCGATTTTCGCGAGCGGTTGCGCTGTGGCTTTCGACACGAACGGCACGGTGCGCGATGCGCGCGGGTTCACCTCGAGCACGTAGACGACGGCCGAGTCGCCCTCCCCTTGAACGGCGAACTGCACGTTCATCAGGCCGACCACACCGAGCGCCCGGGCCATCAGCACAGTCTGGCGTCGCATCTCGTCCTGCAAGGCCGATGACAGCGAGTAAGGCGGCAGCGAACACGCCGAGTCGCCCGAGTGGATGCCGGCCTGCTCCACGTGCTCCATGATGCCGCCGATCATCACGTGCTCGCCGTCGCTGATGCAGTCGACGTCGACCTCGATCGCGTCGTCGAGGAAGCGGTCGAGCAGCACCGGCGACTTGTCGCTCACGCGCACGGCCTCGCGCATGTAGCGTTGGAGGTCCTTGTCGCTGTGCACGATCTCCATCGCGCGACCGCCGAGCACGTAGCTCGGGCGCACGACGAGCGGGTAGCCGATCTCATGCGCGAGCTCGATGGCGGCGTCTTCGGTGCGCGCGGTCCGGTTCGGCGGTTGCCGAAGGCCGAGCTCGTGCAGCAGCGTCTGGAAGCGTTCGCGGTCTTCGGCGATGTCGATCGAATCGGGCGAGGTGCCAATGATCGGCACGCCTGCCCGCTCGAGTTCGAGTGCGAGCTTGAGCGGCGTCTGCCCGCCGTATTGCACGATCACGCCGACCGGCTTCTCGACCGCGACGATCTCGAGCACGTCTTCCAGCGTCACCGGCTCGAAGTACAAGCGGTCGGAGGTGTCGTAATCGGTCGACACGGTCTCCGGATTGCAGTTGACCATGATGGTCTCGTAGCCGTCTTCGCGGAGCGCCAACGCCGCGTGCACGCAGCAGTAATCGAATTCGATGCCCTGGCCGATGCGGTTCGGCCCGCCGCCGAGCACCATGATCTTTCGCTGGTCGGTGGGTGCCGCTTCGCACTCGTCTTCGTAGGTCGAATACAGATAGGCCGTCTGGGTCGCGAACTCCGCTGCGCAGGTGTCGACGCGCTTGTAGACCGGCCGCACCTTCATGGCATGGCGGGCCTTGCGAACCGCGTGCTGGTCGGTCGCGAGCAATTTCGCCAACCGGCGATCGGAAAATCCGCGCCGCTTCAGATGCCGCATCTCGGCCGCAGAGAGGCCGCCGAGGTCACGCCCCATCAGCTCGCGCTCGGTCTGCACGATGCGCTCGATCTGCGCGAGGAACCACGGGTCGATCGCCGTTTCCTCGAACACTTCCTGCGCGCTCAGCCCGATCCGGAACGCATCGCCCACGTACAGAATGCGCTCGGGCCCGGCCTCGCCGATCTCCTGCACGATCTCTTCGCGATCGGTGCTGCGCTCGGAGAGCCCGTCGATGCCGGTCTCGAGACCCCGCAACGCCTTCTGGAAGCTTTCATCGAACGTGCGTCCGATCGCCATCACCTCGCCCACCGATTTCATCTGCGTGGTGAGCCGCGAGTCGGCAGCCGGAAATTTCTCGAACGCGAAGCGCGGGATCTTGGTGACGACGTAATCGATCGACGGCTCGAAGCTCGCCGGTGTGGCGCCACCGGTGATGTCGTTCCTCAGTTCGTCGAGCGTGAAGCCGACCGCGAGCTTGGCGGCGATCTTCGCGATCGGGAACCCCGTCGCTTTCGACGCGAGGGCCGACGAGCGCGACACGCGCGGGTTCATCTCGATCACCACCATGCGGCCGTCGACCGGATTGACCGCGAACTGCACGTTCGAGCCGCCGGTCTCGACGCCGATCTCGCGCAGGATCGCGATCGAGGCGTTGCGCATGATCTGGTATTCCTTGTCGGTCAGCGTCTGCGCCGGCGCGACGGTGATCGAGTCGCCGGTGTGGATTCCCATCGGGTCGAGGTTCTCGATCGAGCACACGATGATGCAGTTGTCCGCCTTGTCGCGAACCACTTCCATCTCGAACTCCTTCCAGCCGATCAGGCTCTCCTCGATCAGCAGCTCCTTGCTCGGCGACAGGTCGAGACCGCGCTTGCAGATCTCTTCGAACTCTTCCGGGTTGTAGGCGATGCCGCCGCCGGTGCCGCCGAGCGTGAAGCTCGGCCGGATCACCATCGGAAAGCCGTGGCTGCCGGTCTCTTTCGTGATGCGCTGCTGCACCACGAGCGCCTCCTCCATCGAATGCGCGATGCCCGAACGCGCCGAGTGCAGGCCGATGCCGGTCATCGCGTCCTTGAACTTCAAACGGTCCTCGGCCTTGTCGATCGCGTGCTCGTTGGCGCCGATCATCTCGACGTCGTGGCGCGCCAACACGCCGTTCTTGTGCAAGTCGAGCGCGCAGTTGAGTGCCGTCTGTCCGCCCATCGTCGGCAGCACCGCGAAGCCGCCTTTGCAGAGCGGCCGCTCCTTGGCGATGATCTTCTCGACCACCTGCCACGTGATGGGCTCGATGTAGGTCACATCGGCCATCTGCGGGTCGGTCATGATCGTCGCCGGGTTGCTGTTGACGAGGATCACGCGATAGCCCTCGTCCCGCAAAGCCTTGCAGGCCTGCGCACCGGAGTAATCGAACTCGCAGGCCTGGCCGATGACGATCGGGCCGGCGCCGATGATGAGAACGGCTTCGAGGTCGGTGCGCTTAGGCATTCACGCTGTCTTTCATCGGATCTTTCTTCGAAAGCTTCATCGACTCGACGAAGCGGTCGAACAGGTAGGCGATGTCGTGCGGGCCGGGCGATGCCTCCGGGTGGCCCTGAAAGCAGAACGCGGGCTTCTCGACGTGGGCCAGCCCTTGCAGCGTGCCGTCGAAGAGCGAGACGTGGGTGGGCCGCAAGGTCGCAGGCAAGGTCTCGGCGTCGACCGCGAAGCCGTGGTTCTGGCTCGTGATGCTGACCCGGCCGGTCGAGATCTCCTGCACCGGGTGGTTGGCGCCGTGGTGGCCGAACTTCATCTTGTAGGTCTTCGCACCGGCGGCGAGCGCCATGATCTGGTGGCCGAGGCAGATGCCGAACGTGGGCACCGAACGGGCGATGAATTCGCGGGTGGCTTCGATCGCGTAGCGGCAGGGCTCCGGGTCGCCGGGTCCGTTGCTCAGGAACACGCCGTCGGGGTGCAGCGCGAGCACGTCGGCGGCCGCCGTTTCGGCCGGCACCACCGTCACTCGGCAACCGCGGCTCGCCAGCATCCGCAGGATGTTGAACTTGACGCCGAAGTCGTAGGCGACGACGTGGAACGCGTCGCGGCGCCGCGTCTCGTAGCCTACGCCGAGTCGCCACTCGGTTTCGTTCCACGCGTACGGCTCGCGCACGCTCACCACCTTTGCGAGATCGAGGCCGTTCATGCTCGGCGCGGCACGCGCTTTGGCAACGGCGTCGGCCACGTCGGCATCCGTCAGCGCGCGGCCGAGCGGGAAGGCGCCGATGCAGCCGTTCTGTGCACCACTGGTGCGCAGCCGCCTCGTCAGTGCACGCGTGTCGATGCCAGCGATGCCGACGGTGTTCTCGCGTCGCAGATACGCATCGAGCGTCATCGTCGACCGGAAGTTGGAAGCCGCCAGCGGCAGGTCGCGGATCACTAGCCCGGCCGCGAACACCTTGGCCGCTTCGACATCTTCCGGGTTCGTGCCGGTGTTGCCGATGTGCGGGTAGGTCAGCGTGACGATCTGCCGGTAGTAGCTCGGGTCGGTGAGGATTTCCTGATAGCCGGTTAGCGCGGTGTTGAACACCACCTCGCCGGTGGCGCTGCCGGTGGCGCCGATCGATGCACCCGGGAAGACGGATCCGTCGGCGAGTGCCAGGACGGCTTGGGCTTCAGGGGGCAGCAACGACACTGGGTCTCTCCAAATTCGCGCCGCGATCGGCGCCCGCTCTTGTTGCAGGCGCTTGCCGCACAAACTTTGCCGCGGCATGCTGCAGCGAAAAGGCGCCACGAAATCCGACGGATTCTAGCCGGGAGCCTTGAATCGACGACTGCCGGCGGCATATCCTTTGCTGCGTGGGAACTAGAATCGCCACGCGCAGGTCAGAGCACCTGCAATGCTGTTCTCTTTTGGAGGATTCATGGACCAGAACACTTATTCCAACGTCGCCGGCTACGGCCCCGTCGCTTCGGTCGACGAACGCAACCGCGTGTTGCGCAACACCTACTGGTTGCTCGCGCTGTCGATGGTGCCGACGGTGCTGGGGGCGTGGATCGGCGTGTCCACCGGCTTCATGGCCACGATGGGCGTCGGCATGAGCGCGATCCTTTTCCTCGCCGGCGCCTACGGCCTGATGTTTGCGGTGCACAAGTACAAGAACTCGGCTGTCGGCGTGCCGCTGCTGCTCGGCTTTACGTTCTTCATGGGCCTGATGCTCTCGCAGCTGCTCGCGTTCATGTTGAAGAGCTACACGAACGGCGGTGAACTGATCTTCATCGCCTTCGGCGGCACCTCGGCCGTGTTCTTCGGCATGGCGACCCTGTCGACCGTGATCAAGCGCGACCTGTCGGCAATGGGCAAGTTCCTGTTCATCGGCATGATCATGGTGTTCGTCGCCGCGATCGCGAACCTGTTCTTGCAGTCGAGCGCGCTGATGGTCACGATCTCGGTGCTGGTCGTCGGCATCTTCTCCGCGTTCATTCTGTACGACTTGCAACGCGTGAAGAACGGACTCGAAACGAACTACATCGTCGCGACACTCAGCGTGTACATCAGCCTCTACAACGTGTTCACCTCGTTGCTGCAGCTGCTCGGTTTGTTCGGCGGCAGCCGCGACTGATGCCGCGCGCCCCGCGCTGAAAAACGAACGGGACCTTCGGGTCCCGTTTTCATGTGGGCTGCGGATCGGTCAACCTTCGAGGGCGCGTGCTTCCTCGCCCTCCTGCGGCACCCGTTCGAATACTGCCATGCTCTCGACATGTGCCGTGTGCGGGAACATGTTGACGGCGCCGGCTGCGACGCATCGGTAGCCGGCCTGGTGCACCAGCAGGCCCGCGTCGCGTGCAAGCGTCGCGGGATTGCAGCTGACGTAGACGATGCGTGACGGCGGCAGGTAGCCCGGCGCGAGTGACGGTTCGGCATGCAGATCGGCCAACGCCTTCGCTATCGCGAAGGCGCCTTCGCGCGGCGGGTCGACGAGCCACTTCTCGGCGCGGCCGTGCGCCGCGAGCGTCTGCGGCGTGACCTCGAACAGGTTGCTCGCGGCGAACGCCGCCTTGCCCGCGAGACCGTTCAACGCGGCGTTGTCACGCGCCCGCGCCACCAGCGTCTCGCTGCCTTCGAGGCCGAGCACTTCGCCTGCCTTCGTCGCGATCGGCAACGTGAAATTGCCGAGGCCGCAGAACCAGTCGATAACGCGCTCGGTCGGCCGCACGTCGAGCCAGCGTAGCGCGCGGCCGACCAGCACCTGGTTGATCGCGTGGTTCACCTGCGTGAAGTCGGTTGGACGGAACGGCATCGTGATGCCGAACTCGGGCAGCGCGTACGAGAGCTCCGGCTCCTCGACCTCCGGGCTCAGCCGGTGCACGGTCTCGGGGCCCTTCGGCTGCAGCCACCACTGCACGCCATGCCCGGTGGCGAACGCACGCAGCCGATCGAGATCGGGCTCGGTCAGCGGCTCCAGGTGACGCAGCACGAGTGCGGTCACGGCGTCGCCGATCGCCACTTCGATCTGCGGCAGGCGGTCGCGCTGCGCCATCGTCGACACAAGCTCGCGCAGCGGCAACAGCATCGCGCTCAGGTGCGCCGGGATCACTTCGCACGTTTCCATGTCGGCGACGAAGCTCGACTTGCGCTCATGAAATCCGATGAGCACCTTGGCCTTGCGCGCCACGTAGCGAACCGACAGGCGAGCGCGGTACCGATAGCGCCACGCCGGCCCTTCGATCGGTCGCAGCACGCGCTCCGCCTTCACCTTGCCGAGGTGCCAGAGCGCGTCTTCGACGGCGCGCTGCTTGGTCGCGACCTGCGCGCTCACGTGCAGGTGCTGCATCTTGCAGCCGCCACAGGTGCCGAAATACACGCAGCGCGGCACCACCCGCTGCGGGCTGTCGCGTCGCCGCGCCACCATCGCGGCCTGCTCCCAGTTGTTCTTCTTGCGGTGCACCCGCACCTGCACGGTCTCGCCGGCCAGCGCGTCTTCGATGAATACCACCTTGCCTTCGCTGTTGTGGGCCACGCCTTGCGCATCGAGGTCGAGCGACTCGACGCGAAGCCACTCGGTGCTGTCGGTCATAGGCCTCGATTATCCGGGTCGTCGGTGGGCCGATCGGCCCGCGGGCGACAGGTCGCTCGAAGGGGGGCGCGCGACGAGATCGAAGCGACACCCGCTGCTACACTGCCGCGGCCAGGAGAGTGCTTCGCAAGAAGCCGCCGAAGGCGCAGACGCAGCCGCACTTTGGGCCGGGTCGAACGCTCAGGTACCCAGGACTGGCAAGCGCTTCACGAGAAGCGTTCCTCGCTGGAGAGAGGTCCGCCAACGAGCGGGCCCACCGAAGGGGCAAGCGGTCGTCGTTCGCGGCACCGCCAATCTCTCAGGTAAAGCGGACAGAGGGGGCATTCGTCGTTCGGCACTGCCGGACGGGTCGTCACACGGTCGGCAACGTCGGACGTGTCGTCGCCTGCCCCTGGAGCTTTCTCCGATGTCCGTCGCCACCCTCGACACCCCGCTGCTGCACACACCGTTGCACGCGCTGCACCTCGCGCTCGGCGCGAAGATGGTGCCGTTCGCAGGCTACGAGATGCCGGTCTCGTACCCGCGCGGCATCGTCGCCGAGCACCGGCAGTGCCGCGCGAGCGCGGTACTGTTCGACGTCTCGCACATGGGGCAGCTCAAGTTACTCGGCACCGACGCCGCGGCTGCGATGGAATCGCTGGTGCCGATGGACGTCATCGACCTGCCCGTCGGCAAGCAGCGCTATGCGTTCTTCACGAACGATGCCGGCGGCATCGTCGACGACTTGATGATCGCGAAGCGCGCTGGCGACCTCTTCGTCGTCGTCAACGCGTCGTGCAAGGCGGCCGACATCGCGCACCTGCGATCCCGCATCGGCTCGCGCTGCACGATCGAACCCATGCCCGATCACGCCTTGCTTGCGCTGCAGGGGCCGAAGGCCGTGACGGCGCTGGCGCGACACGACGCCGCGGTGACGCAACTCGCGTTCATGGCTGGTATGCACGTGACGCTCGCCGGCGTTGATTGCTTCGTGACGCGCTCCGGCTACACCGGCGAAGACGGCTTCGAGATCTCGGTGCCCGGCGTCGATGCCGATCGGCTCGCAAGAGCGCTGCTCGCCGAACCCGAGGTCGAGCCCGCGGGTCTCGGTGCGCGCGACACGCTGCGCCTCGAGGCCGGCCTCTGCCTCTACGGTCACGACATCGACACCGCCACCACGCCGATCGAAGCCGCGCTCACGTGGGCGTTACAGAAAGTGCGCCGATCCGGCGGGGCGCGAGCCGGCGGCTACCCGGGCGCATCGGTCATCGACGCGCAACTGGCGAACGGCGTGTCGCGCAAGCGCATCGGTCTCGCCGGCATCGAACGGGTGCCGGTGCGCGAAGGCGCGACCCTCGTCGACGCCGCCGGCGCGTCGATCGGCCGGGTCACCAGCGGCACGCTCGCCCCGACAGTCGATGGCGTGATCGCGATGGCGTACGTCGACACCCCCGCGCCGGCAGACGGCGTGGTGTTTGCCGACGTGCGCGGCAAGCGCGTGCCGATGCGCCTCGCGCCGATGCCCTTCGCGCCGCACCGCTATTTCCGCGGTTGAATGCGCGGCCGACCCGCCCGACCTCAGCGCGACCGCTCCGTTTCTTTAACTGCCACCTCGAAGGATTCCCATGACCGTCATGTACACCAGCGACCACGAATGGATCGACGTCACCGACCCGCAGGCGGCGACGGTCGGCATCACGAAACATGCGCAGGACGCGCTTGGCGACGTGGTGTTCGTCGACCTGCCCGCCATCGGCGCGACCTTCAGCCATGGCGCGGTGGCTGGCGTTGTCGAGTCGGTGAAGGCCGCGGCCGACCTCTACATGCCGGTGAGCGGCGAGATCGTCGAGGTCAACGAAGCCTTGCGCGCCGACCCGTCGCTCGCCAACTCCGATCCGCATGCGACCGGCTGGTTCTTTCGCGTCAGGACAACCAACAGCGCCGAGTTCGGCAACCTGCTCGACCAGGCCGCCTACGACGAGCTCGTGAAGAACAGCTGACCGTTCCGCGTTGCCGAATGGCGCTGCTCAACCACACACCGGAAGATCCGAAAGCCCCCCATGTTGATGACTGCCTTGAAGCCGCTCGCCGAGCTCGAGAACGCCACCGAGTTCGTCGCTCGCCACATCGGCATCGATGCCGCGGCCGAGGGCCACATGCTGTCGGTGATCGGTGCGTCGTCGCGCCGCGCGTTGATCGAGCAAATCGTCCCGAAGAGCATCGCGCGCGCGGTGCCGATGGCCTTGCCCGAGCCGCTCGGTGAAGCGGCGGCGCTCGATGAGATGCGGTCCATCGCCGACCAGAACCGGGTGCTGAAAAGCTTCATCGGCCAGGGCTACCACGGCACCCACACGCCCGGCGTGATCTTGCGCAACGTGCTCGAGAACCCGGCCTGGTACACCGCGTACACGCCGTACCAGGCCGAGATCTCGCAGGGGCGGCTCGAAGCGCTGCTGAACTTCCAGACGCTTGTGTGCGACCTGACCGGGATGTCGATCGCGGGCGCCTCGATGCTCGACGAAGCGACCGCGGCGGCCGAGGCCATGACGCTCTCGTTGCGGGCCGCGCCCGCTGCCGGCAAGTCGACCTCGACGACGTTCTTCGTCGCCGACGACGTGCTGCCGCAGACGCTCGAGGTGATCGAAACAAGGGCGGCGCCGCTCGGCATCCGGGTCGTGAGCGGCCCGTTCGACGAGGCGAGCCGCGTCGATGCGTTCGCGGTGCTGCTGCAATACCCCGGGGTCGGCGGCGCGGTGCGCGACCTCCGGCCGACGATCGATGCCGTGCGCGCAAAAGGCGGCGTCGCCATCGTCGCGGCCGACCTGCTCGCGCTGACCTTGCTGGTGCCGCCGGGTGATCTGGGCGCCGACATCTGCGTCGGCAACACGCAGCGGTTCGGCATGCCGATGTGCAATGGCGGACCGCACGCCGCCTACCTCGCGACCCGCGACGACTTGAAGCGCTCGATGCCGGGCCGGCTGGTCGGCGTGAGCATCGACAGGCACGGCGCACCCGCGTATCGCCTGGCGTTGCAGACGCGCGAGCAGCACATCCGGCGCGAGAAGGCGACCAGCAACATTTGCACGGCGCAGGTGCTGCCGGCGGTGGTCGCGAGCATGTACGCGGTCTATCACGGGCCGCACGGGCTGAAGCGCATCGCGCAGCGCGTGGCAAGCTACACCGCGGTGCTCGCGTCGAGCCTCGCTGCGATCGGGCTCGCGCGCGTCAATCGCGATGCGTTCGACACGCTCGAAATCGCGACCGGCACGCACACCGATGCCGTGCTGGCAGCCGCAGTGAAGCAGGGTTTCAATCTGCGCCGGGCATCGGACACGAGCGTCGGCGTGACGCTCGACGAGACCACGACGCGGGCCGACATCGATGCGGTCGCGGCGGTGCTCGCGCTGGCATCCGTAACCCCCAACGCGAGCGAGGTGGCGGCGTCCAGCGCCGCCACCTCCTGGGTCCGATTGCAAAAGGGCATTGCCACGCTGTTGTCAGCCGGCCTCGCGCGCACGACCCCGTTTCTCACCCATCCCGTCTTCAACCGCCACCACTCCGAGACCGACATGCTGCGCTACATCCGCAGCCTTTCCGACAAAGACCTGGCGCTCGACCGCACGATGATCCCGCTCGGCTCGTGCACGATGAAACTCAACGCCACGAGCGAGATGATCCCGATCACGTGGCCCGCGTTCGCGAACATCCACCCGTTCGCGCCGGCGGCGCAACGCGCCGGCTACGAGACGATGCGCCGCCAACTCGAAGCGTGGCTCTGCCAGGCGACGGGGTACGCCGGCGTAAGCCTGCAACCGAACGCCGGCTCTCAGGGCGAGTACGCGGGGTTGCTCGCGATCCGTGCGTGGCATGCATCGCGCGGCGATGCGCAGCGCGACCTGTGCCTGATCCCCGAATCGGCGCACGGCACCAACCCGGCGAGCGCGCAAATGGTGGGCATGAGGGTGGCAGTCGTCAAGTGCGATGCCGAAGGCAGCGTCGATTTGGCGGACCTGCGCGCGAAATGCGAACAGCACGCCGCCAGGCTGGCCGCGGTCATGATCACTTATCCGTCCACCTACGGCGTGTTCGAAAGCAGGGTCAAGGAGCTGTGCAATGTCGTACACGAGCACGGCGGCCGGGTCTATGTCGACGGCGCCAACATGAACGCACTGGTCGGCGTCGCGGCGCCGGGCGAATTCGGTGGCGACGTGAGCCACCTGAACCTGCACAAGACCTTCTGCATCCCGCACGGCGGTGGCGGCCCGGGGGTCGGGCCGGTGTGCGTGGTGGCCGATCTGGTGCCGTTCCTGCCGGGGCATCGGGCAGGCGCGCTGACTTCGCACGGCGTCGGCGCGGTCTCGGCGGCGCCGCTCGGCAACGCGGCGGTGCTGCCGATCAGCTGGATGTACATGCGCATGATGGGCGCCGATGGCTTGCGGGCGGCGACCGAGACCGCGATCCTGTCGGCGAACTACATCGCGGCGCGCCTCGCCGATCACTACGAGCTGCATTTCAGCGGCAACGTTGATGGCATCAAGGGCGGCGGCGTCGCACACGAATGCATCCTAGACCTGCGGCCGCTGAAGGAGTCGACGGGAGGCGCAAATGGCGTCAGCGCCGAAGACGTCGCCAAGCGCCTGATCGACTACGGCTTCCACGCACCGACCTTGAGCTTTCCGGTCGCAGGCACCCTGATGGTCGAGCCGACCGAAAGCGAATCGCTCGCCGAGCTCGATCGCTTCTGCGACGCGATGATCGCGATCCGCGCCGAGATCGCGAAAGTCGAGTCCGGTGCATGGAACGCGACCGACAACCCGTTGAAGGGCGCGCCGCACACCGCCGAGGCGTTGCTCGGCGCCGAATGGCCGCACGTCTACTCGCGCGAGGAGGCGGCTTACCCGCTCGCGTCGTTGCGCAAGGCCAAGTACTGGGCACCCGTCGGCCGAGTCGACAACGTCTGGGGTGATCGCAACCTGTCATGTTCGTGCCCGCCGATGGTGAGCTACGAAGACTGAACGTCGTGGCGCGTGCCGCCGTCACGGCCACGCGAGGGGCTTGCAAGGGCCGCGCTGGAACGCGTTATGCGTGGGCAGGGCCGCTATCCAGCCACTTCAGGAGCGCGAATGGAAACGATGGTCAGCGAGTTTTCGCACGTGAAGGACGGCGAGACGCCTTGGCGTACCGATGGCCTGCGCAACTTCTTCCTCTACCGCGATCTCGGCATCGAGAAGGCGACCGGTGGTCGCGTGATTGCGCAGCTCGTCAAGGCACAGGAAGCGCCCGAGAAAGGCACCGGCTGGCATCGCCACGGGGCCCAGTTCCACATGGTCTTCATGACCAAGGGCTGGGCCAAGTTCATGTACGAGGACCGGGTGACGCTGTTGGAGGCCGGCGATTGCGTGCACCAGCGTCCCGGGATCGTGCACTTCCTCTTCGATTACTCGCCCGACATGGAGTACCTCGAGGTCGTCGGCCCCGCCGATTTCAGCACCCTTCCGATGCCGGCGCCTTGCGAGGTGCCGGCACCGGCCGTCTGGTGAGCCGGCCGACCCGTCAGAAGTCCATGTCGAGCTCTTGAATCTCGTCGGGTTCGGCCTTCGCGGCCTTGACCCAGGCCTTCATCTCGGGCATCGACATGATGGTCTCGCAATATTGCGCGCACGCGTCGTTGAGCTTCACGTCATACGTGAGGAACCGGGTGACGACCGGCGCGTACATCGCGTCGGCGACGCCGCGTTTCTTGCCGAACAGGAAAGGCCCGCCGTGCGCGGCGAGGCACTCGGTCCAGATGCCGACGATGCGCGCGATGTCGGGGCGGGCCCCGGCCCACACCTTGTAGTTCGGATGATGGGCCTTGAGGTTCATCGGCAGCGCCGAGCGCAGGTTGGCGAAGCCAGAATTCATCTCGCCGCAGATCGAACGGCAATGGGCGCGAACGATCCGGTCTTCGGGGAAAAGGGTAGAACCGGGCACCACCTCATGCAGGTACTGGCCGATCGCGAGCGTGTTCCAGACGGTCGCGCCGTTGTGGCGGAGGCATGGCACGCGAATCGACGGCGCAAGCAGCAGCAGTTCGCGGCGCGCGTCGTCGTCGTCGGGCGAGACCATCACGTCGTCGCAGGCCAGACCGGAAAATTGCACGAGCAGCCAGCCGCGCAGCGACCACGACGAGTAGTTGCGGCTGCTGATGGTCAGTGAGGCCGTGGCGGCGGCCTTTTTCACCGGCGAGCTCGCTGGCGGTGTCTTGGTGCCCGCGCGCTTTGCCGCACTGGTTTTCGACAGCGCGGGGCGTCGAGTGGGCGTGGCCGCGACCGACATGGCGTGTTCTCCGGTGCAAGTCTTGCGTGGGGATTGCCCCGGGGGTTGCGTGCAAGGCGTGTGCCAATGCACGCTCGAAGCGGTTGCCGACCCCCGCCGGCACGCATGCCCGCTCGCGAGGTGTCCGGCCGTTACCGATAACACCGAGTGATGGGACCGATGATGTATCAGGCGTACCAAAACCAGAGCGACCTCATGTGGCCGTTGCGCGCACTTTCGCACTGGGCGATCCCCTTTTTGGGCGGACCGGCGGCGGCGGCTTTCCCGTCGCTGCTGTCGACGCAGCGCCAAATCTCGGCCGCATGCCAGTTGCTGGAACTCACCGAAGTGACGCACAAGCGGCCACCGTGGAACATCAAGACCGTGCAAACGGATGCCAAGACGTTCGACGTCGTCGAAGAGGAGGTGCTGGTCACGCCGTTCGCCACCTTGCGCCGCTTCCGCAAGGTCGGTGTGCCTGACCTCCAACCCAAGGTGCTGGTCGTCGCGCCGATGTCGGGGCACTTCGCGACGCTGCTGCGCGACACCGTCCGCACGCTGCTCCTCGATCACGACGTGCACGTCACCGACTGGCACAACGTACGTGACGTCCCGCTCGCGGCGGGACGCTTCGGCCTCGACGAATACACCGAGCACGTGATGCAGTTCGTGCGCGCGCTCGGGCCCGATGCGCATGTGGTGGCGGTTTGCCAGCCCTGCGTGTCGTCGCTCGCCGCCGTCGCGTTGATGTCGGAAGACAAGGACCCCTGCACGCCCGCGAGCCTCACGCTGATGGCGGGTCCGATCGACTGCCGCGTCAACCCGACCGCGGTGAACAAGCTCGCGGTGTCGGAGCCGATCGCATGGTTCGAGAAAAATCTGCTGAGCACGGTGCCGTGGCGCCATGCCGGCGGCGGACGCAGCGTCTATCCGGGCTTCATCCAGCTGTCGGCCTTCCTCTCCATGAACAAGGAACGCCACACGAGCGCATTCAAATCGTTCTACGAGGACATCGTCGAAGACCGGCTCGACAAGGCCGAAGTCACGCGCACGTTCTACGAGGAGTATCTGGCCGTCGCCGACCTCGCGGCCGACTTCTACATCGAGACCGTGAAATCGGTGTTCCAGGAGTACGCGTTGCCGAAGGGCCGGATGACGTTCCGCGGCCGCAAGGTCGATCCGTCGGCCATCCGCCGCACGGCGCTGCTCACGATCGAAGGCGAACGCGACGACATCTGCGCCGTCGGCCAGACGCTGGCGGCGCAAGACCTCTGCACGCGGTTGCGGCCCTACATGCGAACGCATTACGTGCAGCCTGGTGTGGGCCACTACGGCGTGTTCAGCGGAAGGCGCTGGCAGACGCAGATCTATCCCGTGGTTCGGGCGGTGATTGCGCTGTCGAGCTGATTTCGGCTGTTGTTCGGTCTTGTGGTTTGCCGTGTCGCGCGGTGCGTCGAGCGGCTCAGCCGCGGGCGAGTGACTGTCGGCGCGTAGCTGCCGCGGTCATCGCGTTCGCGATGACTGCCCTCCGGTGATCGGGTTTTGGGGGCGAGCGCAGAACTCGCCCTCGTAGGTGGAGCAGAGCGCTTCCGATGGTTACGGGCTCGGGGCTCAGACAACTGCGCTCGTCGTGCTCCACGTCGCGGGGTCCCCCAAAACCCGAACACCGGAGGCGCTTGCAGATGCGCGCCGACAGCCACTCGCCCGCGGCTTCGCTGAAGCGCAGTGCTCCGCCAGGTCCCCTCTCCCGCTGGCGGGAGAGGGTCAGGGTGAGGGTGCTCGCGTGAGGACAAGACCCTCACCCCAGCCCTCTCCCGCGAGCGGGAGAGGGGGCAGGATGCGACGGTGCGCAAGCCAGTATTCGGCCCCCACCGCGCCCCAGCAAAGGCGCAGCCGGCCGGCGGGCGCGGCGTATCGGAGGCGCCGGAGCTGCTCGGGTTTTGGGGGACCCCGAAACGTGGAGCACGACGAGCGCAGCTGTCTGAGCCCCGAGCCCGTAGAGACTCGAAGCGCTCAGCCAGCCCTACGAGGGCGAGTTCTGCGCTCGCCCCCAAAACCCGGGCAGCTCCGGGGAGTCATCGCGGCACGCGATGACCGCCGAGGCTACGCCGCGCCCGCCGGCCGGCTGAGCCTTTGCCGCTCCGCGGCCGCGCACCAACTAACTTTAGTCTTTAGAAGCCGGCATCGGCGAACCCAGCGCGCCCCCCATCGAGCCACCGACGAATCCGCTGGTCGTCACGACGACATCTGGAGCCGGCCTCACGATAGGCTTTTTGGAGCGGACCAAGTACGAATACAGCACCGGCACCACGATCAATGTCAGCAATGTCGACGTGATCACCCCGCCGATAATCGCGCGGCCCATCGGGGCCTGGATCTCGCCGCCTTCATCGAGCGCGAGGGCCAGGGGCAGCATGCCGAAGACCATCGCGCTGGTGGTCATGATGATCGGGCGCATTCGCACCATGCCGGCTTGCAGCAACGCTTCGGGCACGCTTAGACCCGCCTTGCGGCCATGGTTCGCGAAGTCGACGAGCAAGATCGCGTTCTTGGTGACGAGGCCCATCAGCATCACCAGCCCGATCATTGAGAACAGGTTGAGCGTCGAGCCGGTGAAGAGCAGCGCGAGCATCACCCCGATCAACGCGAGCGGCAGCGAGGCCATGATCGCGAGCGGCTGCAGGAAGCTCGCGAATTGCGATGCCAGCACGATGTAGATGAAGATCACGGCTGCGGCAAGTGCCAGCAGCACGCCCTGAAAGGCCTCGTTCTGGTCCTTGGTCTGGCCACCGACTGCGAAGGCATAACCCGGCGGAAGTTGCCATTCCTTGATGACTTTTTGAACGTCGTTGCCGACGTCGCCGCTCGGCCTCCCCTGCACGCCGGCATAGACGGCTTGCCGGCGTTGCAGGTCCTGGCGCTTGATGACGAGCGGGTTGGTCACCGGCACCACATCAGCGACCCGCGACAGCGTGATGGGTGTGCCGTCTTTAGCGTAAGCGACCGGCAGGTCGTCCAGCTGCGAAATGCTTTCGCGCATCGTTTGCGGCAAGCGCAGTTCGACGTCGACCTGCTCGCCGTCGGGCGCGGTCCAGAACGTCGCGACATCGCCGTTGACGAAACTGCGCAGACTCGTGGCGAGCGCAGTCGGCGTGAGGCCGAGCTCGCGCACGGCGTCGGGCTTCAAGCGCACGGCATAGGCCGGAAGGCCGGGCTTGACCGAGGTGTTCAAGTCGGCAATGCCTCGGATCTTGCCGATGCGGTCGGCCAGGCGAAGCACCTCAGATTCGAGCACCGCCGGGTCGGGTCCGAGCAGCGAGATGAAGATCGGCGTGTTGCCGACCGTGACGTCGATGCCGGGGATCGGCTTCAGCGCCGCCCGCATCGCCTGCTCGATGTCTTTCTGCTTGCGCGCGCGCGCGCTCGGCTTCACGAGTTGGATGGACAGCTGCGCCGAGTTGCGGCTGCCGTTGCCGGTGTCGCCGATCGTCGTCGACGTGAGGCGCACTTCCTTGAAGCTGCGCACCACTTCCTCGACCTGGCGCATCTTGTCGCTGCCTCGTTGCAGGCTGGTGCCGACCGGCAAGCCGACGTTCAGCTGGATGAAACTGTTGTCGGCGTCGGGCACGAACTCGGTGCCGACCAGTGGGGTCAGGAGAATGGCGCCGACGAAGCTTGCGATGCCAATGGCGGTCACCACGCCGCGCGGCGTGATCGTCGCCAGGCGGAACACGCGGCCGCGCGTGCGATCCCGCGTGCCGTCGGCCAGAAAGCGCCGACCGTAAGCCGGGATCGGTGGCACGAACACGCGCCAGCGGCGCCCGGAAAATATCCAGCGTATGAGGTTCTCGTAGACACGGTGCAGCACGTCGAGAAAACCGTCGGCGGCCCGCATCAGGTGGCCGATCACCGGGAGCTTCTTCAAGCGGTCGGTCGGCGGGTCGCGCCAGCGGCTCGACAGCATCGGGTCGAGCGTGAAGCTCACGAAGAGAGAGACCAGCACCGCGATTGTCACCGTCACGCCGAACGGAAAGAAGAACTTGCCGATGATTCCCTTCATGAACGCGACTGGCACGAAGACCGCGCAGATCGCGAAGGTGGTCGCCATCACCGCGAGGCCGATCTCCTCGGTGCCGTCCTGCGCGGCCATGTGATGGTCCTTGCCCATGTGCACGTGACGCACGATGTTCTCGCGCACCACGATCGCGTCGTCGATCAAGAGGCCGATGCAGAGCGAGAGCGCCATCATCGTCATGAAGTTCAGCGTGAAGCCGAATGCGTAGACGGCTATGAACGACGAGATTACCGCGATCGGCAACGTGAGGCCGGTGATCACGGTGCTGCGCCAGCTGCTTAGGAACAGGAACACGATGGCGACGGTGAGCAACGCGCCTTCGATCAGCGTGGTCTTCACGCCCTCGAGCGAGCGCTTGACCCAATCGCTGTCGGCGTAGACCAGCTTCAGCTCGACACCCGGCGGCAGCGACTTCCGCAGTTCCTCGGTGGCCTCCTTGATGCGTTCGCCGGTGTCGACGATGTTCGCTTCCTGCTGCTTGTAGACCTGGAACGAAATCGCCGGAATGCCGTCGACGCGTGATATCGAACTGGCTTCGCGTTCGCGTTCGACCAGAGTGCCTAGGTCGGAGAGCCGCACCACCATGCCGTTGCGCGTCGCGACCACGAGATCGCCGAACGCCTTGGCGTCGCGCACCTTGCCCTCGACCCGAACGATCGCGTCTTCCTTGGCGCTCGAAAGCAGGCCGACCGGCATGTCGGCATTGACCTTTTGCAGCGCGGCCGACACATCGGCCGGCGTGAGCTGGTTGGCGCGCAGGCGCTGCGGATCGAGGTCGATGCGGACCTGCCGCACGGTCAGGCCGCCAACATCGACGCGCGCGACCCCGCCGACGCGCTCGAAGCGCTTGCGTATGACCTGGTCGGCGAGCAGCGAGAGTTCGCGTGAGCTGCGGTCGTTGCCGAGCAGCGAGAGCGTGACCGTGGGCTGGGCGTTGTCGCCATCGAACCGCGACACGTTCGGGACCTTGGCGTCGCGCGGGAAGCCGGGCTGCACCGCGGCGACCTTGTCGCGCACGTCCTGCACGGCGCGCGACATGTCGGCGCTGAGTTCGAACTCGACCACCGTTTCGCTGCGGCCCTCGAGGCTGTTCGAACGAATCATCTTGACGCCCGCGATGCCGTTCAGTGCGAGCTCGATCGGTCGCGTCAGTTCGGTAACGACCGCGTCGGGCGACGCACCGGGATAAGCGACGCTCACGAACACGATCGGCGGCGAGATGTCGGGCAGCCGCTCGACGCGCAGCTGCAGGTACGAGAACACGCCCAGCACGCACAGAGCGACCATGAACATGGTCGCGAGCACGGGGTTCGCGATGGAGACGCGGGTGAACCACATGACGCCGGCCTCCGATCAGGTCTTGGAAACGACCGAAGCCGGCGCCGAGGCCGCCGACGAAGGCCGGCTGGAGATCACCGCGGGCGCGCCTTCCTTCAAATTGTCGAAGCGAACTGCGAGCACCTGCGCGCCCGCCGCAATGCCTTGCGTCACCTCGACACGGCCGGTCGACTTGTCGGCCCGTCCGGTGATGACGATGCGCCGCACGAGCGCGCCCTTCTCCAGCGTCCACACGTAGTCCTGCCCAGAAGCCTGCCCGATCGCGCTGGCCGGAATGGTGAGTCGCGAGGTGCTGTCGTTCAGCTGCACACGCGCCTGCGCATATTGGCCAGCGCGAAAAAGCTCGCCCTTGTTTTCGAGCACCACCACGACGCCTATGGCACGCGTGCCGGCCTCGGCAGCGGGCGATATGCGGTCGATGCGACCGGTCACCGTGCCCTGGCTGCCCTCGACCTTCACCTGCACGGTCTGGCCCGGCGCCAGCAACGACACCTCGTGCGTTCCGACGCTGCCCACGAGCTCGAGCGTCGACAGGTCCACCACCGTGATCAGTTGCTGTTCCGCGCTCACCTTCTCGCCCGGCAGCACCGAACGCTTGCCGACGATGCCGGAGATCGGCGCGACCAGACCGGCCTCCTTCACGCCGAGCCGGCTCGTGGAGAGCTGCGCCTGGGCCGACTTCAACTGCGCGCGCGCCGCGTCGAGCCTGGCCTGCGACGTTTGCAGCGCGGTCGCAGAGATGAAGTTTTGGGCCGCGAGCCCCTTGTTAGCGGTGTTCTGGCGCTCGGCCTCGATCAGGTTCGCCTCGGCCGATTCGACCCCTGCCGCACGATCGCTGACGCGGCTCTGCAGGTCGGAAAGATCGATCTCGCCGATCGGCTGGCCCGCACGCACCCGGCTGCCCTCGTTCACGTTCAACGACAGCAAGGTGCCGCCCGCCTTCGCTCGCACGATCGCCGTGCGAGGCGCAACCAGCGGGCCCGAAAACTCGACCATCAACGGGACGTTCGCCATCAATGGCTGCGCAACCTCGCTCGGCTTGAACTCGAGCGCGACCGGCGCCTTGTCGCCCTTCTTGCCGGCTTCGACGCTCGCCTTGGCCGAGCCGCTGCCGAGCCTCAACGCGAGCGCCAACCCAACGATCACCGCCACGCCGACTCCGACAGCAACCCCGACGATGACGCGTCGGCGACGAGGGCGATGACGAGTGTTCATGGGTGCTTCCGAGTTCATCGCCGAAAGTGTAAGACGGGCGAATGACGAGACCGTGTGGCTTGCGATGAACTGCAGTGGGCGCTGACGGGGCGTCTCGTTGGCGCGATCAACGGCGGGGCCGCGCCATCGGCTGGAGGCTGCGGGCCGCTCAGCTGGTGGAAAGTGGTGGCGCCCGGCTCACGCAGCCGCTTCCGCGGGCGGGAGATGCGGCCGATCGACGAGCCAGGCTCGCCAGCAACACAGCGCCGACAAAAGCCCAGCGCCACTCGCCGCCCAGAACACCGTCGTGAAGCCGTGGCGTTCGCTCAGCACCCCGCCGAGCACACCACCGACCACGCCCGACGCACCGTAGCCGAGGATCGTGTAGAGCGCCTGCCCGCGGCCCCGCAACCGACCCGGGAAATGTCGACTGACGACGGCGATGCACGCCGTGTGCTGGGCCGCGAACGTCAGGCAGTGCAGACATTGCGCGCCGACCAGGATCCACGGTGTGGCGCCGAACGACGCGATCAACGCGAAGCGGAACGCCGACACGAGCGCCGCAACGATCAGCCACGCGTGCACCGTGAGCCGGTGCAGCCAGCGGCCCTGGAACCAGAACCACAGCACCTCGATCGCGACGCCGGTCGCCCACAACAGGCCGATCGCGCCGTCGCTGTAGCCGAGCGACGCAAGGTAGAGCGAGTAGAACGCGTAGAGCGCCGTGTGCGCGAGAACGGTCAGGAAGCAACCGGCGAAGAACCACGCGACGCCGGGCTTGCGCAGCACGCTCATGACGCCCATCGCCCGCTCGCCGGCGTGCGGTGGCTCGGCCACGACCGGCAGGCGCATCGACGACACGTAGAGCGAGAGCAGCAGCACCGCGATGAAGACCGGGAACGTCGGCACGCCGACCGCCTGCAGCGCGAAGCCCCCACTCGCCACCGCGACGATGTAGCCGATCGAGCCCCAGACACGGACCCGGCCGTAGCGCTTGGTGTCGACGGTGTGGTTGTCGGTGACGAGGTGCGCGAGCGCCGCTTCGCTGAGCGGGATCACGCCGGCCGTCGACAGGAAGAGCGCGACCGTGACGACGCCGATCCAGCCGAACGAATCGAGCCAGGGCTGCGCGAAATAGCCGGTGGCGAACGCGAACGACATGAACGCCGCAATGTGCAGCAGGCGCAAACGCTGGCCGGTGTGGTCGGCCATCCAGGCCCACGCATATGGCGCCACGAGGCGCGTGGCGCTCTGCAAAGACACGAGGGTGCCGATCGTCAGCGTGCTGTAGCCGATGCGCTGGAACCAGAGCGGCGAATACGTGACGTAGAAGCCGGCGAACGCGAAGTAGGTGAACGAGACGGTGGCGAACGCGATCAGCGCCCGCGGCGACGTCGCTGCGACGGTCAAGGGACCCGGGCCGCGATCGGCGTCGTCGCGACCCGCACGTCGCCGCATTGGGCGCGGTGGCGCAGCACGTGATCCATCAGCACCAGCGCGAGCAGGGCTTCGGCGATCGGCGTCGCGCGGATGCCGACGCAGGGGTCGTGCCGGCCATGCGTCTCGACGGTGGTGGCCTGGCCGGCGAGGTCGATCGAGCGCCGCGATGTGCGGATCGAGCTGGTCGGCTTGATCGCTATCGACACCGTGATGTCCTGCCCGGTCGAGATGCCGCCGAGCACGCCGCCGGCACGGTTGCCGATGAAGCCTTCGGGCGTGAGTTCGTCGCCATGTTGGCTGCCGCGGTCGGTGACGCTCTCGAAGCCAGCGCCGATCTCGACGCCCTTCACCGCGTTCAAGCCCATCATCGCGAACGCGATGTCGGCGTCGAGCTTGTCGTAGAGCGGTGCGCCGAGGCCGACCGGCACGCCACGCGCGGTGACGGTGATGCGGGCGCCGCAACTGTCGCCGTCTTTGCGCAACGCGTCCATATAGGCCTCGAGACGCGCGATGTCGCTCGCGTTCGCGGCGAAGAACGGGTTGTTCGACACGTGGTCCATCGATTCGAACGGCACGGCGATGTCGCCGAGCTGCGTGAGGTGGCCCTCGAAGGTGGTGCCGTGCTGCGCCTTCAGCCACTTGCGTGCGACCGCGGCGGCGGCGACCGTGGGTGCGGTCAGGCGGGCCGACGAACGTCCGCCGCCGCGCGGGTCGCGCAGGCCGTACTTGTGCAGGTAGGTGTAATCGGCATGACCGGGGCGGAAGGTGTCGAGCAGGTTGCCGTAGTCCTTGCTGCGCTGATCGGTGTTGCGGATCAGCAGGCAGATTGGCGTGCCGGTGGTCCGGCCTTCGAACACGCCCGACAGGATCTCGACCGCGTCGGCCTCGTTGCGTTGCGTGACATGACGCGAGGTGCCCGGACGGCGCCGATCGAGTTCGGGCTGGATGTCGCCCACCGACAGTTCCATGCCGGGCGGGCAGCCATCGATCACGCAACCGATGGCCGGCCCGTGGCTTTCACCGAAATTGGTGACGCGGAACAGGTGGCCGAGGGTGCTGCCGGACATGATGGAACGCTCGTGTTCGAAGGCTGCCGCTAAGGGGCAACCCGCGCCTCAAACGAAAGCACCGCCCGGAGGCGGTGCACGTGCCTGATTCTAAAACGCGGTCGGCGTGGGCCGCGCCGTTCGAACGCTCAGTTCTGCGACGAGGACGGCAATTCGTCGCGACTCTCAACCGGCCAGTCGCGGATGTAAGCCTTCAGCATGCGGTTCTCGAAGTCCTGGCTGTCGACGACCGCCTTGGCGACGTCGTAGAACGAGATCACGCCCATCAGCGTGCGTTGCGCGAGCACCGGCATGTAGCGCGCATGGCGGCCGAGCATCATGCGGCGCACCTCGTCCATGTCGGTGTCGGGGGTGCAGGTGAGCGGGTGGTCGTCCATCACGCTGCGGACGCGGGCGGTGGCTTGCGCGCCGCCCGCTTTCACGATCGCCTGGATCACTTCGCGAAACGTCAGCATGCCGACCAGTTCGCCGTGCTCCATCACGACCAGCGAGCCGATGTCGCGGTCGGACATGATCTCGAGCGCTTCGCCGAGCGCGTGCTCGGGCGATACCGTGAACAGCGTGCCGCCCTTGACGCGAAGGATGTCGCTGACTTTCATGCTGGTCTCCTCGAGGGAATTGCAAATCAATATATCCGACAATCCCTCGCGGCACACCCCGGTCGACCCCCGACCCGCGGACTGAGCCCTCGAGAAAGAAGTCGCATGGCAGGCCCTTCGAATCCCGGCTTCGACACCCTCGCGCTGCATGCGGGTGCGGCGCCCGACCCGGCCACGGGGGCGCGCGCGGTGCCGATCCACCTGACGACGTCGTTCGTGTTCGAGAGCAGCGAGCATGCTGCAGCGCTCTTCAACATGGAACGCGCCGGGCATGTCTACAGCCGGATCTCGAACCCCACCACCGCGGTGTTCGAGGAGCGCATGGCCGCGCTGGAAGGCGGCGTCGGCGCCATCGCCACGGCGAGCGGGCAGGCGGCGCTGCATCTGGCCATCTGCACGATCGCCGGCGCGGGGTCGCACATCGTGGCGTCGAGTGCGCTCTACGGGGGCTCCCACAACCTGCTGCACTACACGCTGTCGCGCTTCGGCATCGACACGACCTTCGTGAAGCCGGGCGACATCGACGCGTGGCGCGCCGCGATCCGGCCCGAGACCAAGCTGCTGTTCGGCGAAACACTCGGCAACCCCAGGCTCGACGTGCTCGACATCCCGACCATCGCCGCGCTCGGTCACGAAGAAGGCTTGCCATTGCTGGTCGACTCGACCTTCACAACGCCGTGGTTGATGAAGCCCTTCGATCACGGCGCCGATCTCGTCTTCCATTCGGCGACCAAGTTCCTCTCGGGCCACGGCACTGTGATCGGCGGCGTGCTCGTCGACAGCGGCCGCTTCGATTGGGACGCGGCGACCACGCGGTTTGGCCGCTTCGAAGAGCTGACGCGGCCGTACGACGGTTTCCACGGTATGGTGTTCAGTGAGGAGAGCACCGTCGGCGCGTTCCTGCTGCGCGCGCGCCGCGAAGGGCTGCGCGACTTCGGCGCGTCGATGAGCCCGCACACGGCGTGGCTCGTGCTGCAAGGGATCGAGACCCTGCCGCTGCGGATGGCGCGCCATGTCGAGAACACGCGCAAGGTGGTTCAATTCCTCGCCGCTCACAAGATGGTCGAAGGAGTTGGCTATCCCGAACTCGAGACGCATTGCGATCACGCGCTGGCGAAGCGGCTGTTGCCGCGCGGCTGCGGCTCGGTGTTCACGTTCGACGTGCGCGGGTCGCGCGCGCAAGGGCGGGCGTTCATCGAAGCGCTGAAGATCTTTTCGCATCTCGCCAACGTGGGCGATTGCCGCTCGCTCGTCATTCATCCGGCGTCGACGACGCATTTCCGCATGGACGACGCGGCCCTCGCGCAAGCCGGCATCGGCGCTGGCACGATTCGTCTTTCGATCGGCCTCGAAGACGCCGACGACCTGATCGACGATCTGGCGCGCGCGCTGCGGGTCGCGGAGAAGCTCGCGTGATCTATGCCTACACGGGAGGCAAGGCGCTCGATGCCGGCAAGCCCTGCATCGTCTTCATCCACGGCGCCCTGCAGGATCACAGCGTGTGGACCTTGCTCGCGCGCTCGTTCGCATCGCACGGCCGCGCGGTGCTCGCGCCCGACCTGCCCGGCCACGGCAGGAGCGGCGGCGCGCCGCTGGAGAGCATCGAGGCGATGGCCGACCGGGTCCTCGAGCTGCTTGACGCGAACGGCGTCGAGCAGGCCGCTCTCGTCGGCCACAGCATGGGCTCACTGATCGCGCTCGAAGCGGCGGCCCGCGCACCTGCGCGCGTCGCCTCACTCGTGATGATTGCGACCGCGTACCCGATGGTCGTTGCCGATCGGTTGCTCGCCACGGCCGCCACGTCTGCGGACGATGCGATCGATCTCGTCAACGGCTTCTCGTTTTCGTCGATCGCTGCGAAGCCGTCGTACCCCGGCCCGGGCTCGTGGCTGCAGGGCGGCAATCGCGCGTTGATGCAGCGTCTGCAGGCGAAGCAGATCACGACCAACCTCTTTGTGCGCGACTTCAGCGCCTGCCACGCGTACGCCAACGGGCTCGACGCCGCGCGCCGGGTCATGTGCCCGACGACCCTGCTGCTCGGCAGCGAAGACCGCATGACCGTACCGAGCGCGGCGCAAGCCCTCGTCGATGTGTTGAAACCGACGGTCGTGCGCATCGCGGCCGGCCACAGCCTGATGGCCGAAGCGCCTGGCGAGGTGCTGGCGGCCTTGCAAATCGCGCTGCGCTGAGCCCCCTCTCCCGCTTGCTGGAAAGGGGACCGGCAGTGCGAACTCAACCGGTGTTCAGCAGGGCCAAGAAGCCGGCTTCGTCGATGACATTGAGCCCGAGTTCGACGGCCTTCTGCAGTTTCGACCCCGCCTCGGCGCCCGCGACGACATAGCTCGTCTTCTTTGACACCGACCCCGAGACCTTGCCACCGGCTGCCTCGATCAGGTCTTTCGCGTCGTCGCGGCTCAGCATTGGCAACGTGCCGGTGAGGACGAAGGTCTGGCCGGCGAGCGGCTTCGGCACGATCACGTCGGCACGGCCTGTGCCCTCGTGCCACTTCACGCCGAGCGCGCGCAGGCGCTCGACGACCTCGCGGTTGTGCGGCTGCTCGAAGAACATGTGCACGCTCGCGGCGACCACCGGGCCGACATCGCTCACCTCGAGCAACTGCTCGACGCTCGCCGCCATCAGCGCATCAAGCTGACCGAAGTGGCGCGCGAGGTCCTTCGCGGTCGTCTCGCCGACGTGGCGGATGCCGAGGCCGTAGAGGAAGCGCGGCAACGTCGTGGCGCGGCTCTTCTGCAGGCTGTCGAGCAGGTTCTGCGCGCTCTTCCCGCCCATCCGTTCGAGCGTGGTGAGGGTCGCGAGGTCGAGCTCGTACAGATCGGGCAAGGTCTGGATGCGGCCGCTCTCGACCAGTTGGTCGACGAGCTTGTCGCCGAGACCTTCGATGTCCTGCGCGCGCCGCTGTGCGTAATGCAGGATCGCCTGCTTTCGCTGCGCCGGGCAGAACAGCCCGCCGCTGCAGCGCCAGTCGACCTCGCCTTCCTCGCGCTCGATCGCGCTGTGACAGATCGGGCACTGGCCGTTCAGGCGCTGGTACAGATCGAAGGGCTCGCTCGTGGCGTGGTCGCGGTGGCCCGGCACCACGCCGACCACTTCGGGGATCACGTCGCCAGCCCGGCGCACGATCACGAGGTCACCGATCCGCACGTCCTTGCGGCGGATTTCCTCGTCGTTGTGGAGGGTCGCGTTGCTCACGGTCGTGCCGCCGACGAACACCGGCTCGAGCTTCGCGACCGGCGTCATCTTGCCGGTGCGACCCACCTGCACGTCGATGTCGCGCACCCGCGTCTGCTGTTCCTGCGCCGGATACTTGTGCGCCACCGCCCAGCGCGGCTCGCGCGAGACGAAGCCGAGACGCGCTTGCAATCCGCGCGAGTTCACCTTGTAGACGACGCCGTCGATGTCGAACGGCAACGCGTCGCGCTTCGCACCGATCCGGTCGTGGAACGCGACGAGGCCGTCGCTGCCCTTCACGACCGCACGATCGTCGTTGACCGGCAGGCCGAACGCCGCGAGCGCGTTCAGCATCTCGTGCTGTGTCGCGGGCACCTCCCAACCTTGCACGTCCCCGAGTCCGTACGCGAAGAAGGCCAGCGGCCGCTTCACGGTGTTCTTCGGATCGAGCTGCCGCAGCGCACCCGCTGCGGCATTGCGCGGGTTCACGAACGTCTTCTCGTTCTTCGCTCCCTCGGCGATCAGTGCGCGCTGGCGTTCGTTCAGTTGCTCGAAGGCGGCGCGCGTCATGAAGGCCTCGCCGCGCACTTCGAGCACGGCGGGCAGCGCAGCCTGGCCCGCGGCTTTAAGCCGATGCGGCACGGCGCGGATCGTGCGCGCGTTCTGCGTCACGTCCTCGCCGGTCTCGCCGTCGCCGCGCGTGGCGGCCTGAACCAGCGTGCCGTTCTCGTAGCGCAGGTTGACGGCGAGGCCGTCGAACTTCAGCTCGGCCTCGTATTCGATCGGCGGCGCGTCTTCACCGAGTTCGAGTTCGCGACGAACGCGCGCGTCGAACGCGAGCGCACCGGTCGCTTCGGTGTCGGTCTCGGTGCGGATGCTGAGCATCGGCACCACGTGCCGCACCGGCTCGAAGCCTTCGAGCACGCGGCCGATCACGCGCTGTGTCGGCGAATCGGCGGCGAGCAGTTCCGGGTGTGCGGCCTCGAGCGCCTGCAGCTCGTGGAAAAGCGCGTCGTATGCGGCGTCGCTGATCTCGGGTTCGTCGTGGACGTAATAGCGCTCGGCATGGTGGTGCAGTTCAGCACGCAGAGCGTCGACGCGATCCGAAGGCGCGATGCTCGGTTGCTTCGACGCGGACCCTCGACTCGTCATCGCGTGCCCCAATCGTTGGCGCGGCCCGCGCACGCGCTCAGCTGAAGAGGCGCCGCGCGACCGCGGAGCCGGCCGCCAGGTCGCGCGCCTCGAGGGCCCGGTACAGGTGCTCGAGCTCGCCGACGATCAGCACGAAGCCGTCGTCGCTCAGCTGCTGGCCGCCGTCGTCGACGATGGCCGCGTCCATGCCGACGGCAAGCGCTTGCGCGGTGGCTCGCCAGGCCACGAACGGCTCGGCCCCGGCATCGGTCTGCGGCACGTCGAAGTCGAGCGTCACGTCGCGCACGGCGGCCAGGTCGGGCTCGTCGGAGAGTGCGGCCTGCGAATCGAAGGTGAGGCTCAAGACCGGCGGGGCGCCCTCTTCGGCCGATGGGTAGACGAGGCGCCCGGCGACGACGCCCGGCACGAAGCCGTGTCGACGCGCATGCTGCTGGATGTAGCCGACGCTCCACGACGCGGCGCGCGCATGCAGATGCACCGCGAGCTGCGCGTCGTGCTTGCCGGCGAACGCATCGAGCTCGCGCGCGCGCGCCATCACGTCGAGCATGTCGGGTACGTCGGCGTTCTGTGCGCCGATCGCGTCGGCAAAGACCTGCACGCGCTGCACGAACTCGGAGTACTCGATCTCGTTCAGCGCGCCGGTGCGGCTCGCCAGCTGCACGCCTGCTTGGAATTCACCGTAGCGCTGGCCCGAGACCGGGGTTTCCCAGTTCGAGGTTTCGGTGTTGAGGCCTTCGATCAGGAAAAGTTTGCTGCCGGTGCGGCGCGTTTGCGGCAGGTGACTCGCCGCGAGGTCGCCGCCGACCGGCGCTTCGAGCGTGAGCACGGCGATCGCATCGATCAGTGCGTCGAGGCGCAACGGGGCGCGTGCCGAAAGCCGCCGCGACGCGGGCGTCGAGGCCGGCGCGTCCCGGTCGTCCGCGGCGCCGTTCAACGCGCTGTCGGCGCCGAGCTCATCGGCATCCGGCGTGGCCGCGAGGCCCGGATCTTCACGCGGCGCGGGCGATGCGCGCTTCGGGCCTGCCTGCCGTGCCGTCCACGCGCCGTGCGCGACAACGCCGGCGAGCACGACGCCGCCGATCGCCGCCAACGCGATCGTGAGCGTGCTCATTCGAAGACCCCCGCGCTGCGCGCTGCGGTGCGGGCCCCTTCGGGCGGCCGCGCGGGGCTCCCTTCGAAAACCTCCGCACTTAGCGCTGCGGTGCGAACCCTCATGGCCCTGAGGAGCCTTGTCATCGTCCTTGGCGGTCGGGCGGGGCTCACGCGGTCTCGACCAGGCCGATCGCGGTCGGCATGTCGACCGTCACGATGCGTGACACGCCCTGCTCCTGCATCGTCACGCCGATCAGTTGCTCGGCCATCTCCATCGCGATCTTGTTGTGGCTGATGAAGAGGAACTGGGTGCCGGCCGACATTTCCTTCACGAGCTTCGAATAGCGCTCGGTGTTGGCGTCGTCGAGCGGCGCGTCGACCTCGTCGAGCAGGCAGAACGGCGCCGGGTTCAGTTGGAAGATCGCGAACACGAGCGCGATCGCGGTCAGCGCCTTCTCGCCGCCCGAGAGCAGCTGGATGCTGCTGTTCTTCTTGCCGGGCGGCTGCGCCATCACCTGCACGCCGGCATCTAGGATCTCGTCGCCGGTCATCACGAGGCGCGCGTGACCGCCGCTGAAGAGCGTCGGGAACATGCGGCCGAAGTGTTCGTTGACCTGGTCGAACGTGCGCGCGAGCAGGTCGCGCGTTTCGAGGTCGATCTGGTGGATCGCAGCTTCGAGCGTGCCCATCGCGTCGCGCAGGTCGGCGTTCTGCGCGTCGAGGAAGGTCTTGCGTTCGCGCGACGCCGTGAGCTCTTCGAGCGCAGCGAGATTGACCGCCCCCATGGCCTCGATCTGCTGCTGCAGCGCGTCGATCCGGCCCTGCAGGCCGGCGAGCCTGATGCCGTTTTCCTCGACGCCACGCCCGACCGCCTCGACATCGGCCGACGCGTTCACCAGCTGCTCCATGTACTGGGCGCCGCCGAGCTGCGCGGCCTGCTCTTCGAGCTGCAGCTTGACGATCCGGTCGCGCAGCGGGGGCACGCCCTGCTCGATCGCCATCTGCTGTTCGCCCGCCTGGCGCAACTTCAGCGTGAGGTCGTCGTAGCTGCTGCGACGCGCGCCGAGCTCGGCTTCGCGCTCGAGCCTCTCTGCGAGTGCGACCTGCAGTTCGTCCTGCGCGCCCTGGTCGGTCAGTTGCGCCAGCTCATCGGCGAGCTCGGCTTCGGTGGCCTCGTTGGCTGCCAGCTGCTGCGTCGCGGTGTCGATCGCACGTCCCAGCTCCTGGCCGCGTGCGACCAGTGAGCGCGCGTTGAAGTCGGCCTCCTGCGCCCGCCTCTCGAGCGTGCGCAACGCATCGCGCGCACCGATCAAAACCGCCTCGCTCGCGGTGACGGCGTCTTCGAGTTCAGCGTGCCGCTCTTGAACCGCGCCCAGTTCGGCGTCGAACGCTTCGAAGCGCCTGTCGGCATCGGCGCGACGCGCGTCGAGAGCGGCGAGATCGGTGTCGATGGACGCGAGCTCGCTCGCGAGCTGGCCGCGCCGCGCGTGGGCCTGCTCGGCGCGTTGCGTGAGGCCGAGCCACTCGACCTCGAGCGCATGCGCTCGCGTCTGGGCCGCGCCGGCGTCGCGACGCAGCACCGCGAGCCGCGCCGATGCGTCGGTCGCTGCCGCTTCGGCTCTCACGAGCATGCTCTTCGCGTCGTCCGCGAGCAGTTGCTGCGCACGCACCTGCTTTTCGAGGTTCTGGATTTCTTGCGCGCGCGCGAGCAAGCCGGCCTGCTCCGAATCGGGCGCGTAGAAGTTCACCGCGAACGCGCTCACGGCGTGGCCTTCACGCGTCATCACGACTTCGCCATGGGTGAGCTCGGCACGCGCCGCCAGCGCGGCATCGAGCGAGTCGGCCGTGTAGACACCTTCGAGCCAATCGGCGAGCAGCGCGGCCAGCGCCGCATCGCCCTGCTGCAGTTGATCGGCCAGGCGCGGCAGCGTGCGGTGCGCGGCGTTGGTCTCGCCGCCATGCGGCGAATAGAAGGCGAGCCGCGCCGGCGGCGCATCGGCAGCGAAGGCACGCACCATGTCGAGCTTGCCAACCTCGAGCGCGTTCAGGCGCTCGCGCAGGGCCGCTTCGAGTGCCGTTTCCCAGCCGGCGACGATCCGCACGCGCGTCCACAAGCCGGCGAGGCCGTCGAGCCCGTGCTTCGCGAGCCACGGCTTCAGCTTGCCTTCGACCTGCACCTTCTCCTGCAGCGCACGCAGCGCGTTGAGGCGCGCCGACAGCTGCGCGTGCTTGCCGCTTTCGGCGTTGAGCGCGGCCTGGTTCATGCGACGCGCGTTTTCAAGCGCAGGGAGTTCAGCGGTGGCAGCGGCCAGCGCCGCATCGCCCGTTCTCTGCGCTGCGGCGGCGTCGTCGCGGCGCGCCGTGAGCGCGGCTAACACCTGCACGTCGGGTGCATCGAGGCCCTGCTTTTCGGCCGCCAGGCGATCACGCCGTCCACCCAGCTGGCGGCGTTGCTCGTCGACGTTGCGACTCTCGGCGGCCAGCAACGACAGCTGCTGCTGCACCGATGTCACCGCCTCGCGCTGCGTCGAACTCGCCGCCTGCGCCTCGCGAAACGCCGACTCGAAGGCGCCGAGCAAACCGTGCTGCGCGGCGGCTTCGGCGGTCAACGCCTCGGCGTTCGCCCGCGCGTCGGTGGTTCGGGTCTCGTTCGCGGCCAGTTCGTCGCGCGCATCGTCACCCTTGGCCTGCCAGGCCGCGCTCTGCGTCTGCAGATCGAGACGGCGCTGCACAACACGCTCGCGGCTCTGCTGCACATACCGAATGCGCTCCTCGAGCCGGCTCACCGCGAGCGCCGCTTCGGCGAGCTGTCCTTGAGCTGCGTGCAGCTCATCGTTGGACACGTGGTGCGCCTGGCGCAGCGTCTCGGCGACGGCCTCGGCGTGGCGCAGCTCTGCAGTCCGCGCATCGAGCGCGAGGACCGCGTCCAACACCGCCTTTTTCACGCGCTCCTCTTCCTTCGCCGCGTCGCGGTGCTTCAGGTACCAAAGCTGGTGCTGCGTTTCGATGGCCTGCAACTGCGCGGCCCGATAACGCCCAGCCACCTCGGCCTGCCCCTCCAGCTTGTCGAGGTTGCTGTTCAGCTCCCGCAGGATGTCTTCGATGCGCGTGAGGTTCTCGCGGGTGTCCTTCAGGCGCAGTTCGGTTTCGCGCCGACGCTCCTTGTATTTGGAGACGCCGGCAGCCTCCTCCAGAAAGAGCCGCAGCTCTTCGGGCCGGCTTTCGATGATCCGGGAGATGGTGCCCTGGCCGATGATCGCGTAGGCGCGTGGCCCGAGGCCGGTGCCGAGAAACACGTCCTGCACGTCTCGCCGGCGCACCGGCTGGTTGTTGATGTAGTAGCTGCTGGTGCCGTCACGCGTCAACACGCGCTTTACCGCGATCTCGCCGAAGCGGTTCCACTGCCCGCCCGCCCGACCGGCATCGTTGTTGAACACCAGCTCGACCGACGCCCGGCTCGCCGGCTTCCTCAGTTCAGAGCCGTTGAAGATGACGTCCTGCATCGACTCGCCGCGCAGTTCGCTTGCCTTGCTTTCGCCCAGCACCCAACGCACCGCGTCCATGATGTTCGACTTGCCGCAGCCGTTCGGCCCGACGACCCCAACGAGCTGCCCCGGCAACTGGAAAAGCGTGGGCTCGACGAACGACTTGAAACCGGAGAGCTTGATCGAGTTCAGTCGCATGGAAGGCCGGCCGCGGCAACGGTCAAAAAGCAGCTAAGTGCTTGATCTAATTGAATTAAAGCCGGATGGACCCGGCCTCGAGGTGGGCGCGATGATAGCATCGCGACCTTTTGTGGCGGTGACCTCACCGAGACGCTCGTGGCTCCTAAATCATCCCTGAAAATCGCTGCTGCGGAGCGTGCGAAAGCGCGTTCGAAATGGCTCGGTTCCGACCTCACCGTCGGCGCCCGGACCGCACCCGCCACGCCGCCGCTGCCGAGCCGCACGCTCGATGTGTTCGACAACCCGACACCGGAACGCGACTACCTGATCGAGTTCGTCGTGCCGGAGTTCACGTGCCACTGCCCGCTGACCGGCCAGCCCGACTTCGCACACTTCACGATCGAGATGATCGCCGACCGGCGCTGCGTCGAACTGAAGAGCCTGAAGCTCTACTTCTGGAGCTACCGCGACACCGGTTCCTTCCACGAGAAGGTCACGAACGCGATCGTCAGCGACATCGTGGCGGCGACCGACCCGCGCTTCATCCGGATCACCGCGAAATGGAACGTGCGGGGCGGCATCTACACCAACGTGGTGGTCGAGCATCGGCAAAAAAAGTGGCGACCGGGAGCCGAATTTTCGATGCTGCGGGCACGATGACCGCATTGCAGGTCTTTCTGCCATTCGGAGTGCCCCGCAACACCTTGCCGAGATAAGCTCGCGCGATGACGCAACAACTGCAGAGCACGATCGATCTGGCATGGGAAAGCCGCGCGTCGATCAACGCCACCAACAGCCCGGAAATCCGGGCCGCGATCGACGAGGTCATCACCGGCCTCAACAACGGGACGATCCGGGTGGCGGAGCGCCGTGCGGTCGGCGAGTGGACGGTGAACCAGTGGGTCAAGAAGGCGGTTCTGCTGAGCTTTCGGATCAACGAGAACCGTTCGATGAAGGCCGGCGAGCTGGCTTTCTTCGACAAAGTCGATGTCAAGTTTGCGAATCTCACCGACGAGGAAATGCGCGCGACGGGCGTGCGGGTGGTGCCGCCGGCCGTTGCTCGCCACGGTTCCTTTCTCGGCAAGAACGTGATCTTGATGCCGAGCTTCGTCAACATCGGCGCGTACGTCGACGAGGGCACGATGGTCGATGCGTGGGCCACCGTCGGCTCGTGCGCGCAGATCGGCAAGAACGTGCACCTGTCGGGCGGCGTGGGCATCGGCGGCGTGCTCGAGCCGATGCAGGCGAACCCGACCATCATCGAAGACAACTGCTTCATCGGCGCGCGCTCCGAGATCGTCGAAGGCGTGATCGTCGAGGAGAACGCGGTCATCTCGATGGGCGTCTACATCGGCCAGAGCACGAAGATCTACGACCGCGCGACCGGCGAGGTTACGTATGGGCGCGTGCCCTCCGGTTCGGTCGTGGTAAGCGGAAACCTGCCTAGCGCCGACGGCAAGTACAGCCTCTATTGCGCGGTGATCGTGAAGCGTGTCGACGCCCAGACCCGCGCCAAGACCAGCATCAACGATCTGCTGCGCAGCTGAAGTTCATGCGCGCGAACGCCGATAAGCCAAGAGGCTTTCGCAAGCCCTGCAACGCCGCACGCGGCACGAAAGGAACGGTATGAGTGGCGGAAACATGGAGCGCGTGCTGCGCCTGATGTCTGAAAAGGGCGCGTCCGACGTGTATCTGTCGGCGAGCTCGCCGATCCTGATCAAGATCAACGGCCAGCTTCTGCAGCTGTCCGACCAGCCGCTCACGCACACTCAACCGCGTCAGCTGCTGGCCGAGCTGCTTTCGCCGAGCCAGCTCGAGGAACTGGAAGACACCGGGGAACTGAACGTCGGTATCAGCCTGGCGGGCGTCGGCAGCTTCCGGCTTTCCGGCTTCAAGCAGCGCGGCACGATCGCTGCGGTGTTCCGGTGCATCCCGTTCGAGATCCCGTCGCTCGAGAGCCTGAACGTGCCTTCGGTGCTGAACACGCTGGTGCTCGAGAAGCGCGGGCTGATCCTGATGGTGGGCGCCACCGGCGCCGGCAAGAGCACCACGCTCGCTTCGATGCTCGAGCAGCGCAACCAGCAGCTCGCCGGCCACATCCTGACGATCGAGGACCCGATCGAGTTCCTGTTCAACAACAAGAAGTCGGTGATCAACCAGCGCGAGGTCGGTCGCGACACGCAGACGCTGCAAGTGGGCCTGAAGACGGCGCTGCGCCAGGCGCCCGACTGCATCATGATCGGCGAGATCCGGGACCGCGAGACCATGACGGCGGCGATCTCGTACGCGCTTTCGGGCCACCTGGTGCTCTCGACGCTGCATGCCAATAACAGCTATCACGCGCTCGGCCGCATCCTGTCGTTCTACGCGCCGGAGGCGCGGCCCGCGTTGCTCGCCGACCTGGCCGCGGGCTTGCGAGCGATCGTCTCGCAGCGCCTGCTGCGCAGCGTGGCCGGTGGCCGCATGCCGGCGGTCGAGGTGCTGCTGAACACCAAGCTCGTGTCGGAACTGATCGAGAAGGGCGACTTCGGCGGCGTGAAGGAGGCGATGGAAAAGTCACTCGCCGAAGGCTCGCAGAGCTTCGAGGCCGACATCGCTCGCATGATCGCCGAGAACGTGGTGACGCGCGACGAAGGTCTCGCCTACGCCGACTCGCCGACCAACCTGATGTGGCGCCTGCAGAACGACGTGACACCCGCGACGCGCCTCGTTGCGAAGAAGGAAGAAAACGACGACCAGCCGAGCTTCACCGAGATCACGATCGACGTCCGCCAAGAAGAGCCGGCACCGGCGCTCGCCGGCGGCATGATGCGCTTCTGAGCGCGTCTCGCGTCCCGATCGCACCTCCGGGAGCAGCAGCTCTGAGCGCCCCGTTGCAACCCCGATCGCGAACGCTCGCGTTTGCCGAGCAGCTGATCGCGTGTCGCTCGACCACCCCTGACGATGCGGGCTGCCAATCGTTGATCGCCGAACGTCTGGAAGCCGTCGGCTTCGAGTGCGTGCATCTTGCGTTCGGCCGGGTCAGCAACCTGTGGGCGCGCCGACGCGGCAGCCACGCCGCCGGGCCGCTGCTGGCGTTCGCCGGCCACACCGATGTGGTGCCGACCGGCCCTCTCGACCAATGGACCAGCGACCCCTTCGTTCCCACGCAGCGCGACGGCAAGCTCTACGGCCGCGGCGCCGCCGACATGAAAACGTCGGTGGCGGCGATGGTGCTCGCCGCCGAGGAGTTCGTCGCGTCGCACCCGTCGCACGCCGGTGGCGTCGCCTTCCTGCTAACGAGCGATGAGGAAGGGGCTGCCGTCGACGGCACCGTGAAGGTCTGCGAATGGTTGCAGCAGCACGGCATACGGCTCGACCTCTGCATCGTCGGCGAACCGACGTCGGTCGCCGCCCTCGGCGACACGCTCAAGAATGGCCGTCGCGGCTCGCTGACGGGACAGCTCACGGTGAGGGGCATGCAAGGCCACATCGCGTACCCGGATCTCGCGCGCAACCCGATCCACCTGGTCGCGCCAGCGCTCGCCGAACTCGTGAAGATTCGCTGGGACGAAGGCAACGCGCACTTTCCGGAAACCTCGTGGCAGGTCTCGAACATCCACGCCGGCACCGGCGTCGGCAATGTGATCCCGGGCCACGTCGTGGTCGATTTCAACTTTCGATTCAGCACCGTGTCGACGGCGGATTCATTGAAAGCGCGACTGGTGGCGGTGCTCGAGCGCCACGGCCTCGAGCACGACCTCGTGTGGACGCTCGGCGGCGAGCCGTTCCTCACCGCGCCGGGCACGCTCAGCGCCGCGCTCTCGGCGGCCATCCTCGAACACACGGGTCAGGCGGCAGCGCTCTCGACCACCGGCGGCACTTCCGATGGCCGATTCATCTCGAAGATCTGCCCGCAAGTGGTCGAGTTCGGCCCGGTCAACGCGAGCATTCACAAGATCGACGAATGCGTGGAGATCGCGAGCATCGATGCATTGAAAGCGGTGTACCTCGGCACGCTCGAACGCCTCATCGCTTGAGGTACCTTGCCGCCCCGAGCGGCGCGCGCCGCGTCTCTCCTTCGCCTTCCCGGACCACCCCATGACCCTGGTCGAACTCATCGATCGCGAAGCCAGCCGCTTGAAAGCGGCCGACGTGTCGTTCGGCCACGGCACCACCAACGCGTTCGACGAATCGGCCTGGCTCGTGATGTGGTCGCTCGGCATGCCGATCGGCGCGCTCGAAGACCACGCGAAAAAGGTGTTGAGCGAGGACGAGATCGCCAAGGCAATGGCCCTCGTCGGCGAACGCATCACCACGCGCAAGCCCGCCGCCTACCTGACGAAGGAAGCCTGGCTTCAAGACGTGCCCTTCTTCGTCGACGAGCGCAGCATCGTGCCGCGTTCGTTCATTGCCGAGCTGATCGTCGACGCCGACCAGACCGGCGCGCTCGACGCGTGGCTCTCCGACCAGACTGCCCGCGTGCTTGACCTCTGCACCGGCAACGCGAGCCTCGCGGTGATCGCCGCAATGGCGTTCCCCGAGATCACGGTGGACGCCGCCGACATCTCGGCCGCTGCATTGGCGATCGGCCGCATCAACCTCGACCGGCATAAGCTGGCATCGCGCATCACGCTGATCGAGTCCGATCTGTTCGCGCAGCTTTCGGGCCAGCGCTACGACCTCATCCTTTGCAACCCGCCGTACGTGAATGATGCCAGCATGCAGAAGCTGCCTGCCGAATACCAGGCCGAGCCCGCACTCGCGCTCGCTGGTGGGGTCGACGGGATGGACTTGGTCAAGCGAATCCTCGAAGCGGCGCCGGATCACCTCACGTCGATCGGCGTGGTGGTTTTGGAGATCGGCAACGAGCGCGGCAACTTCGAACTCGCGTTCCCGCGCCTTGGAGCCGCGTGGCTCGAAACCAGCGCGGGTGATGACCAGGTTGTCGTGGTGACGCGTGAAGCTCTGCTCTCCGCGCGAATGACGGGTTAGCGGGAGCCAGATCGGGAGGGCACCGTTGTCTGTCGCGTCGCAGGCCTCGACCTTGCAAGCGCCCCTTGCCCAGGCTCAGGAGGCATGACGCGAATCCCGGCGCCGTCAACGACAATCGAGGGATTACCCGAGCACCTTCGCTCCGCCCCAACCAATTGCCAGCCCATGCTCGTCCTCACGCAACTCTCGCTCCGCCGCGGCGTCAAGCTCGTGCTCGACCATGCCAGCGTGACGCTGCAACCGGGCGAGAAGGTGGGTCTCGTGGGGCGCAACGGCGCGGGCAAGTCGTCGCTCTTCTCGCTGCTCGCCAAGCGCCTGCAGGCCGACGCCGGCGACTTCTCGATGCCGCCGCGCTGGCGCATCGGCGAGGTCGCGCAGGACATGCCCGAGACCGAAGACGGCGCCACCGACTTCGTGCTCGAAGGCGACACGCGGCTGATGGAAGCCCAGGCGCTGCTCACCAAGGCCGAAGCCGACGACGACGGCCACGCGATGGGCGACGCCTACCAGGCCATCAGCGATGCCGGCGGCTTCGATGCGCGGCCGCGCGCCCAGGCGATGCTGCTCGGCCTCGGCTTCAAGAGTCACGAGCTCGATGCGCCGGTTAACAGCTTCTCGGGCGGCTGGCGGATGCGGCTGCAACTGGCGCGTGCCCTTATGTGTCCGGCCGACCTGATGCTGCTCGACGAGCCCACCAACCACCTCGACCTCGACGCGCTGGTCTGGCTCGAGGCCTGGCTGCAACGCTACGACGGCACGATGATCGTGATCAGCCACGACCGCGAATTCCTCGACGCGATCACCAAGGTCACGGTCCACCTCGACGACGCCAAGCTCACGCGCTACACCGGCAACTACACCGCCTTCGAAGAGATGCGCGCCGAGCGCATGCTGCAGGCGCAGGCCGGCTTCGCGAAGCAGCAGGAACGGATCCAGCACCTGCAGAAGTTCATCGACCGCTTCAAGGCAAAGGCGAGCAAGGCCAAGCAGGCGCAGAGCCGCGTGAAGGCGCTCGCGCGGATGGAGAAGCTCGCGCCGGTGCTGACCAGCGCCGACTTCCAGTTCGAATTCAAGGAGCCGGTGAGCCTGCCGAACCCGATGCTCGCGTTCTCGGGCATGCAGTGCGGCTACCCCGCGCTCGAAGCCGGCGAACGGCCGAAGGTGATCATCGAGAACGTCAACCGCTCGGTGCTCGCGGGGCAGCGCATCGGCATCCTCGGCGCGAACGGGCAAGGCAAGTCGACGCTCGTGAAGACCATCGTCGGCGACATCCCGCAGCTCGCCGGCGAGATCACCGAAGGCAAAGGCTTGACCGTCGGCTATTTCGCGCAGCAGGAACTCGACGTGCTGTCGCTCGGTGACGGCCCGCTGATGCACATGGTCCGCCTCGCCCGCGACGTGGGGCCGCCGGGCCGCGAACAGGAGCTGCGCGACTTCCTCGGCTCGTTTCGATTCGTCGGGGCGATGGTCACGCAGCCGGTCGGCACGCTTTCGGGCGGCGAGAAAGCCAGGCTCGTGCTCGCGATGCTGGTGTGGCAGCGCCCGAACCTGCTGTTGATGGACGAGCCGACCAACCACCTCGACCTCAGCACGCGCGAAGCGCTCAGCATGGCGTTGAACGAATTCGAGGGCACGGTCATGCTGGTGAGCCACGACCGCGCGCTGCTGCGCGAGGTTTGCGACGAGTTCTGGCTGGTGAGCGACGGCAAGATCGGCCCGTTCGACGGCGACCTCGACGACTACCAGAAATGGTTGCTGGAGCAATCGAGGAACGCGGCGAAAGAGCCGAAGAAGGACACGAAGGCGAAGCGCGATGCGGCGCCGTTGGCCGCGCCGGTCGTTGCTGCGAAACCGGCCAGGTCGATCGACAGCAAACCGCTCAGGCAGGAACTCGAGCGCGTCGACATGCGCCTCGGCTTGCTGTTCGCCGAGCGTGATGCGATCGAGTCGAGCTACGCGGCCCAGGTCGCCACCACCGCGGAGATGGCCGAACGCGGCAAGCGCATCAAGACCATCGCCGAAGAAGTCGAACGGCTCGAGGGGCAATGGCTCGAGCTCAGCACGAGCATCGAGGAAGCGACAAAATCGCCGGCCTGAAAACGACGCTCGCGCGAGAACCTGCGATGAAACTCGACAAAATCCTGTACACCGCCCTTGCCACCTCGACCGGCGGGCGCGAAGGAACGTCGAAGAGCGACAACGGTGTGCTCGACGTCAAGCTCACCACGCCGAAGGAACTCGGCGGCAATGGCGCGACCGGCATCAACCCGGAGCAGTTGTTCGCCGCTGGCTATTCGGCCTGCTTCATCGGCGCGATGAAGCACACCGCGATGATGCAGAAGATCACGTTGCCTGCCGAGGTGAGCGTGACGGCCGATGTCGGCATCGGTCAGATCCCGCAGGGCTTCAACATCCAGGTGGCGATGCACGTGTCGGTGCCCGGCATGTACAACGCAGCGACGCAGAAGCTGGTCGACGACGCGCACCAGGTGTGCCCGTATTCGAACGCGACGCGCGGCAATGTCGACGTGACGTTCGACATCGTCTGACTCGCAGCGTCGTCGTGCAGGCTCGACGCATCAAGCGACGTGAGTCGCCGCCAACAACTGCAGGATCAACTCGACGCGGGCTTTGACGGGTGTGAGAGCACCGGCCGACGGCAGCTGCTCGACAGCTGTCGTTCCTGCAGCGGCGATGCCGCCACCCAGGCACCGCGTTGCCCGCAACACGCGAATGCCAGCGGCCTGCGCGTCCAGTAACGCGGCCTCGAGCGCGCGATGCACAGTGCCGTTGCCCGTTGCGGCCACCACGATGCCCTGCACGCCGAGCGCGCCCATCGCGCTGACCAGCCTGGGGCTCGCGCCCGCGTGGCTGGAGACGATCTCCACCGCCGGCCAGGCGCCGAGATCGACCGGCAACAGCGCCACGCCACCCGATTCGCCGCCGACGCGCTCGATGCGGTCGAGATCGTCGCGGGCCTGCACGAAGCGATCGTTCTCGAACCGGCCGACGACGCCGGCGTCGCCCGACACGAAAGCATCGAGCCGGCGCGAGTGCGCCTTGTGGACGTCGACGGCCGTGTGCGCCTCGCCCGCCATGACCAGCGTGACGCCGACCACCGAACGGTCGCGTGCGAGCGTTATCGCATCGCGCAGGTTCCGCGGGCCGTCGGCACGGCTTGACGACGCGGGCCGCATCGCCGCGGTGAACACGACCGGCTTCTTCGGTGCCAGCAGGCGCTGCAGGAAGTAGGCGGTCTCCTCGAGCGTGTCGCTGCCGTGGGTGATGACGATGGCGCCGACCTCGTCGCGCGCCAGGTGGTGCGCGACCCGGCGCGCGAGGACGCGCCAGGTGGCGAAATCCATGTCCTTGCTGTCGAGCTGCGCAACCTGCTCGGTCTCGAAAGCGAGATGCGGACCGAGTGACCACGCGTCGGCCGACTCGAGACTCAGGTGGCTCAGCAGGTCGTCGATCGAACGCGTCGCCGCGCGGTAGCCGAGCTCGTCATCGGCGTTTGCCGCATCTCCCGCGATCGTGCCGCCGGTGCCGAGCACCACGATCCGTTGCAACTTGTTTTGCATTTTTTTCGAAGCTGTATGAAAATCCACCACTGGTTAAAACGTCAGCGACTCAACCGAGAGAACAGCGTATGCGCGAAACGCCCAAGCTCACCGACCGACAACAGCAGATTCTCGACCTGGTTCAAAGCGCCATCGAACGCACTGGGGCGCCACCCACGCGCGCCGAGATTGCGAACGAGCTCGGCTTCAAATCGGCGAACGCGGCCGAAGAGCACCTGCAGGCGCTCGCGCGCAAAGGCGTGATCGAGCTGATCGGCGGCACGTCGCGGGGCATTCGCCTGCAGTCCGACACGCTGCGCGCGCTGAATCACTCGCGCAACAAGCAGTTCAGCCTGCCGTTGCCGAGCCTCGCGCAGCTCTCGTTGCCGCTGGTAGGCCGCGTGGCGGCGGGCAGCCCGATCCTCGCGCAGGAGCACATCGACCGCAGCTTCCTGATGGAAGCAAGCATGTTCGCGCGCCGCCCCGATTACTTGTTGAAGGTGCGCGGCATGAGCATGCGAGACGCCGGCATCATGGACGGCGACCTGCTCGCCGTGCAAAAGTCGAGCGAGGCCAAGAATGGCCAGATCGTCGTTGCGCGGCTCGGTGAAGAGGTGACCGTGAAGCGTTTCAAGCGCACCCGCACCGGCATCGAACTGCAGCCGGAAAACACCGATTTCGAGACCATCGTGGTGCCTGCAGACGACGAGTCGTTCGCGATCGAGGGCCTCGCCGTCGGCCTGATTCGAAACAACATGTTGATGTGAGTCGGTGCGGAGTCGCGCCACCCGCCACGTTCACGGAGCATCGTCATGGTCATCAAGGCACCGAAAGCGGCCAGTGCAGACGATTGCATCGCCCTCGAGCAACTGCCCAACGTCGGCCCTGCGCTCGCCGCCGACTTGCGGCTGATCGGCGTGGCGTCGCCCGCCGACCTGCGCGGCAAGGACGCCTTTTCGCTCTACCGATCCCTTTGCGAAGCCACCGGCCAGCGCCACGATCCGTGCGTGCTCGATACCTTCATGGCCGTCACCGATTTCATGAGCGGCGCGCCCGCCGCGCCCTGGTGGGCGTACACCGCACAGCGCAAGGTCAAGTTCGGCCAGGTGTAGTGGCGCAGGCTTCGGGCGCGCGTGCAGGCCCGAGCGGGCCCCATCGCCAACCCTAATACGTTTTGTTGCAACTCCATGCGAGCGTGTCGAAGGGACATCGACCGGGTTCGACCTCACCGGCGGACAATCAGTCCGATATGGCCATTGCACCGATCCGACATCTGATGCGCAGACTTCGCGCCCAATCGACGCTCGCCAACGCGCGTTTCGATTTTGTCGATGCGCTGTCCGACATCGACTTGCCTCAGGCTGGCGGGGTTGTCACGCGCATGAGCGCAGCGCGAACGCTGCAGGAGCTGTGGCTCTTTCGCGCCGACGTCTTTAACCTGGTGTCGCGTCAGCACAGCCAGACCGAGGCCAACCGCCGGCTGCTCGGCCTGAGCCGCCACGCGCCCGGCATCAACGACGGACGTTCGCAGGCGCCGCTCGGGTCGGCGGGCGGGCCACGCTGAAACGCGAAGAGCCGGTCGAGCCAGGCCACGGCCCGGCAGCGGCGATTCGCCGATTCAGCCGTTGAGCGAGCCGAGAAAGTCCATCTTGCCGAGCTCGACCCCGTTGTAGCGGAGCAGTGCGTACACCGTCGTCACGTGGAAGTAGAAATTGGGCATCGCGAAGTTGCGCAGGTACATCTCGCCCTGCATCGTCATCGCGCCGTCCCGACGCGGAACCTGGATGTCCTTCATTTCGGTGCCGATGATTTTCTCGGCGGGCACCGACTCGGCGTAATCCGCCGTCTTGCGCAGGCGATCACGCAATTCGTCGAACGTCGTTTCGGTGTCTTCGAAGACCGGGGCCGTCTCGCCCGACAACCGGGCGATGCAGAACTTCGCCGAGTCGCACGCGATCTGGACCTGCTTCGTGAACGGCAGCATGTCGGGGGCAAGGCGCGACGCCATGTACACCGACGGGTCGAACTTGCGGGCTTTGGCGTGCGCTTCGGCCTTGTCGAGCCAGGTGCTCATGTTGCCGAGCATGCGAACAAAGGTCGGCACGCTGGCCGAGTGCATCGTGATGGACATGGAGGTCTCCTGTGACGTGAATGCGGATCGTAAGCCCGCACTGTCGCTCGTGTGTCCGCGTGCACAATGGCCTCCGGTGAATGACACCGCCCGTCGCGACAGCGTGCCCGTGAACATCATCATCCTCGACGACTACCAGGACGCGGTGCGCAAGCTCCGCTGCGCGGCTGTGCTCGAGAGCTACAACGCGAAGGTGTTCACCAACACCGTAAAGGGCATCGGCCAACTGGCGGTGCGCTTGCGCGACGTGGAAGTGCTGGTGCTCATTCGCGAACGCACCCACTTACCGAAGCAGCTGCTCGAGAAGCTGCCCAAGCTCAAGCTGATCTCGCAGACCGGCCGCGTCGGCCCTCACATCGACGTCGAGGCCTGCTCGAGGCTCGGCATCGCGGTCGCCGAAGGCAGTGGTTCGCCGTACGCGGCAGCCGAACTCACGTGGGCGCTGATCATGGCGGCGATCCGTCGGCTGCCGCAGTACATCGGCAATCTGAAGCACGGTGCCTGGCAGCAGTCGGGACTGAAGGCATCGTCGATGCCGCCCAACTTCGGGCTCGGCATGGTGCTGCGCGGTCGCGCGCTCGGGGTCTGGGGCTACGGCAAGATCGGACAGCTCGTCGCCGGATACGGCAAGGCCTTCGGCATGCGCGTGCTGGTCTGGGGCAGCGAGGCTTCGCGTGACCTCGCGCGCGCCGACGGGTTCGACGCCGCCGACACCCGCGACGCATTCTTCGAATCGGCCGACGTGCTCACGCTGCACCTGCGCCTCAACAACGAGACAAAGGGCATCGTCACGGCCGATGCGCTCGCGCTGATGAAGTCCACGGCATTGCTCGTCAACACCTCGCGCGCCGAGCTGATTCAGGAAGGAGCGCTGGTGCAGGCGCTCAACCGCGGCCGGCCAGGCATGGCCGCGATCGATGTGTTCGAAAGCGAACCGATCCTGCAAGGCCACCCATTGCTGCGGCTCGAGAACGCGGTGTGCACGCCGCACATCGGCTACGTGGAGCTCGACAGCTACGAGCTCTATTTCAAGGCGGCGTTCGAGAACGTCGCCCATTTCATCGAAGGGCATCCGACGAACATCGTCAATGCCGAGGCGCTGCGCGCGGCTCGATGACGGCTGCGGTCGAAGTCGTCACGCCCACGCCGCGCCGCCTCACGCAGGTTCGCTGGAGCCTCCTGCTCGGCAATTTCGTGATCGGCTGCGGCGTGATGGTGGCGGTCGGTACGCTGAACGACATCACGCGGGCTTTGGCGATCGATGTCCACGTCGGTGGTCGGCTGATCGCGATCGGCGCGATCGTGGTCTGCCTCGGCGCGCCGCTGCTCGCCGGATGGGTCGCCGGATTCGATAGACGTCGGCTGCTCGCCGCATCGCTCGCGTGGTACGCCGCCGGTCACGCGCTCTGCGCCCTGATGCCCACCCTCGGCGCGCTCTGGCCGGTGCGTGCGGCCACGATGCTCGGCGCGGCGGTGTTCACGCCGCAGGCAGCGGCGGCCATCGGCTTCATCTCGCCACCCGCCGGGCGCGGCAGCTCCATCACTTTCATCTTTCTCGGCTGGTCGCTCGCATCGGTGCTCGGCATGCCGATGGCCGCCTTCCTCGGTGAATCGTTCGGCTGGCGCGTGGCGTTCTTGACCGTCTCGGCGATGAGCGTCGTCGCAGCCATCTCGGTCTACCGGGCGCTGCCGGACGGCATCCGACCGGCCGCGCTCACCTGGCACGACTGGAAGCGCGTGTTGACGCATCCAATGTTGATGGCGATGGTCTTCGTGACCGCCCTCTCCGGCGCCGGACAGTTCACGCTGCTCTCGTATTTCGCCCCGTACTACAAGACGACGCTGCACACGACCACGGCTCAGCTCGCGCTGCTTTTCATGTGGTTCGGCGCGTTCGGCGTGGTCGGCAACGCCATCGTCTCGCGCTGGATCGACCGCATCGGCGCGAACCGCGCGGTGGCACTCACGATCGCCGCGATGCTGTCATCGCTGCTGCTGTGGCCGCTCGCCACGAGCTTCGTCGCGATGGCCCTGGTGCTGGTGCCCTGGGGACTCGGCTGCTTCGCGTCGAATTCGGCGCAACAGGCCCGGCTCGGCAATGCGGCGCCTGCCGTCGCATCGGCACTGCTCGCGCTCAACACCTCGGCGATCTATCTCGGCCAGGCCGCGGGCTCGTCGAGTGGCGGCTGGTTGATCGCGCACTTCGGTTACACGCCGCTCAGCTGGCTCGGCGCCACCTGGGTCGCGCTCGCGCTCGCGTTGAGCCTCTGGGTCGGCACTCGCCAGATCGGGCGCGAGAACGGATGAGCCCGGACCTCGTCGACGACCCGCTGCCGGCGCCGGCTTCGGCATGGGATCTCTTCAAGGCGTTCACGGTGCTCGCGTTGCAGGGTTTCGGCGGTGTGCTCGCGGTCGCGCAGCGCGAACTCGTCGAGCGGCGGCGCTGGATCTCGCGCGAGCACTTCGTCGAGATGCTGTCGATCAGCCAGGTGCTTCCTGGCCCGAACATCGTCAACCTGGCCCTGATGTTCGGCGATCGTTTCTTCGGCTTTCGAGGAGGCTTCGCGGCGCTCGGCGGCATGCTCGCGGTGCCGATGTTGATCGTCATCGCGCTCACTGTCTCGTACAGCGAATTCGCGCATGTTCCCATCGTGTCGGGCGCGTTGCGCGGCATGGGCGCGGTGGCTGCGGGTCTCGTGGTCTCGACGGCGGTGAAGCTCCTGGACACGTTGCGCACGAGCCGGCTCGGCGTCGCGGTGGGCGCCCTCTTCGTCGTGCTCACAGTGATCGCGATCGCGGTGCTGCGCTGGCCGTTGATCGGTGTGCTGCTCGGTTTCGGCGCCGTGGCGGTGGCACTGGCTTGGGTGCGTTCGCACGACGACTGACGGGCGATGCAAGGTCTCCTGCACACGATGAGCGCCTGGTTCGCATCGCCGTTGAGCGGTGCCGACCTGCTCGGCCTGTTCGGCCATTTCCTCGTCTTGAGCGTGCTCTCGATCGGCGGAGCGATCACCACCGCGCCGGATATGCAGCGGTACGTCGTCGGCGAGCACCACTGGATCACACAGGCACAGTTCACCGCGTCGGTGGCGATCGCGCAGGCTGCCCCGGGGCCGAACGTGCTGTTCGTCACCGTGATCGGCTGGAACGTGGCCGGCCCGATGGGTGCGGTCGCGACCACGCTCGGCATCCTGTTGCCATCGACCGTGCTGTCGTTCGCCGTGAGCCGGTTCGGCGCGAGGCGACGCGACACGAGGGGCCTGAAGGCATTTACCACCGGCATGACGCCGATCACCATCGGCTTGCTGTTCGCGACGGGCTGGATCCTCGCCGAGCCCTACGTCGCCGGGTCGAGCCCGCAGGGCGGCCTGGGCGCCATCGGCCTGATCGCGCTCACGCTGGTCGTCATGATGCGAACGGCATGGAGCCCCATGTGGATGGTGCTGATCAGTGCGGTGGTGGGCGGGTTCGGGTGGGTCTGAGACAGCTTCAACGGGTACCGAAGATCTTGTCGCCCGCATCTCCCAGCCCCGGGATGATGTAGCCGATCTCGTTCAGGTGGCTGTCGATCGCCGCGGTCCAGCAGCGCACGTCGGGGTGGGCCTTTTCGAGCGCGGCGACGCCCTCTGGCGCCGCGACCAGCACCAGCGCCCGGATGTCGATGCAGCCACGTGCCTTCAGCAGGTTCACGGTGGCGATCATCGAACCCGCCGTCGCGAGCATCGGGTCGATGATGATCGCGGTGCGCTCCTCGAGCTTGCCGACGAAGCGCTCAAAGTAGTTCTCCGGCATCAGCGTCTCGTGGTTGCGCGCGAGGCCCACCACGCTCACCTTGGCGTTCGGGATCATGTCGAGCACGCCGGCTTGCATGCCGAGGCCGGCGCGAAGAATCGGCACGACCGTGACCTTCTTGCCCGCGATGCGGTCGACCTCGGTGGGCCCGCTCCAGCATTCGATGCTCGTCTTCTCGAGCGGGAAATCCGCGGTCGCCTCGTACGTGAGCAAGCGCGCCAGCTCGTTCGTGACCTCGCGGAATTTCTTGGTCGAGATCTCGGCCTCGCGCAGCAGTCCGACCTTATGCCGCACCAGCGGATGTTTGACTTCGATGACGGGCATGGCGGCCTTCCTGGTCGGCAGTGGCGCTAGTGGCTTGTCACTGGGACGGGCGGCGTTGACGCACCGCCTCGTAGAGGCAGACGGCGCTCGCGACCGAGACGTTGAGACTCTCGACCACGCCAAGCATCGGCAACTGCACGAGCACATCGCAGGTGCGCGCCGTGAGCTGGCGCAGGCCCTTGCCTTCGGCACCGAGCACGAACGCGGTCGGGCCCGTGAGGTCGAGGTCGTACAACGAGTCGGTCGCCGCGTCCGCCGTGCCGATGATGCGGATCTCGCGCTCCTTCAATTCGTTCAGCGTGCGCGCGAGGTTCGTGACCATGAAATACGGCACCGTGTCGGCCGCGCCGCTCGACACCTTCGAGACGGTCGCGTTGACGCCCACCGCGTGATCCTTCGGCGCGACCACCGCATGCACGCCGGCGCCATCGGCCACGCGCAGGCACGCGCCCAGGTTGTGCGGATCGGTGACGCCGTCGAGCACCAGCAGCAGCGGCACGCCGGGGGCGGCGTCGAGCGTGTCGTCGACCGAATGGCTGCGCGCGATCGGCTCGGCGCGTGCGACGACACCCTGGTGGCGGTGCGTGCCGCTCAGCTGCTGCAGGCGATCGCCGTCGCTCTCGACGAGCTTGCTGCCCGCGTCCCGTGCACGCTCGATCAGTTGCCGTATGCGCGGGTCACGCCGCGCGGCATCGACATGGACCTCCAGCACCGATTTCGGCGCGGTCTTCAAGCGAATACCCACCGCGTGAAAACCGAAGAGGATCTGCAAGCCCATCAAACGATGTTAACGGCCGAAGCCGGCGCGGCGGGTCGGCGCCGGTCAGTGCGGCAGCCGCTTCGCGAGCTCCAGGATCCCGATCAGGATCGGCTGGTGCAGCATGTAGAACGTGAGGCTCCAACGGCCGAGCGTCGCGAGCGGGCCGAGCATCCGCGGCCAGGCCCCGGCCACCCAGCCACGGCGATGGGCCAGGATCCATTGCCCCGCGGCCACCCCGAACCACATCACGCCCAGCCATGGAAAGATCGGCACGTAGTCTTCGGTGACCGGCTTCGCCGTGACGAGGCCGACCCAGCTGGTGGCGCGCGTGTCGAAGAACGGCTGTTGCACGACGGTCGGCAGCAGGATCGCGATCAGCCCGAGCGGCCACAGCCAGTTCCGCCACCGCGCGGTGAGCCGGGTCACGATCAGCATCGCCGCGATGCCATGCAGCACGCCGAACGTGATCATGCTGCGCGGAAACATGAACCACGAACCGATCGAGACGAGCACGGCACAGGACGCCACCTGCAGCCACCGCCGCCAGAAGCGCGGCCATGCCTGCTGGGACTCGAATGCGATGGCTTGACCGAAGCCGGCGCAGAACAGGAAGAGCGACACGATGCAGGTGCGCTGGTTCAGCCAGAACGGGTCGCGATAGAAGTCCTGCCGCGTGAAACCATAGTGGTCGAGGTCGAACGAAAAGTGGAACGCCGCCATCCACAGGATCGCGATGGCGCGCAGCGCGTCGAGGCGGTCGAAGCGCGGTGCCGTCGCACGTGATGCCGCCTCGTGCCCGTCGCTCGAGGCCGTGCCAGGCCCGAGGCCTGCATTGGTGTGAGACGTCGCTTGGGCCTTCATCGTGCCACGATACCTGCAGCGCCGCGAGCCGGTCGGCGGAGGGTCGGACCGAGCGGCGACACTCTTGTACCGGCTGCGGCTGACCATGCTCTCCGGCTTTTCCGGCTTCTCCGGCTTCTCCGCCTTCTCCGCCCTCTCCTCCCTTCCCGCCCTTCCCGCCTTTTCCCACGTGTCATCGGTCTCGCATTCGACCTTCGCGATCGGCGTGATCGCCGTGCTGGCGCTGAGCGGCGTCGTGTCGCACCCCTGGCGCTCGCCCGAGGCGGCGTGGGCCGCCCTCGGCGCGATCGCGCTCTGCGTGTCGGGTCTCGTGCCGCTGTCGGCCGCCTTCGCAGCCATCGGCAAGGGCAACGACGTGTACCTCTTTCTGGTCGGCATGATGCTGCTTTCGGCATTGGCCGAACGCGAGGGCCTCTTCGATCACGTCGCCGCGCTTTGCGTGCAGCGCGCGCGCGGCTCGGCGATGCGCCTCTTCGCGCTCGTCTACGCCGCCGGCGCGGTCGTCACCGTCTTCATGTCGAACGACGCGGCCGCCGTGGTGCTCACGCCGGTGTGGCTCACCGCGTTGCGCAAGCAAGGCGAAACGGTGAGTGCCTGGGCGTTCTTCAAGGTCGGCGTGATCGTGATGCCGACCGCTCTCGTCGGCGCACTGGGCGCGCTCTGGTTGCAGCGCTCGATCTAGACCGCGCGCCGCGCGCTCTCGAAAACGCGCATCCAGGGGCTTCGGTCGTCGACCGGACCCGAGGTCCAGCTCATCTGGACGTTGCGGAAGACGCGCTCCGGGTGCGGCATCAGCGCGGTGAAGCGGCCGTCGGCGGTGGTCACCGCGGTGAGGCCGCCGGGGCTTCCGTTCGGGTTCGCGGGATAGGCTTCGGTAGCCGCGCCGCGATGGTCGATGAAGCGCATCGCGGCGTGCACGGCCTTCGCATCGCCACGCTGCGAGAAATCGGCGAAACCTTCGCCGTGCGCGACCGCGATCGGCAAGCGGCTGCCGACCAGATCGCTGAAGAAGATCGACGGCGAGGGTAGCACCTCGACGAGACTGAGGCGGGCCTCGAACTGTTCGCTCCTGTTCTTCGTGAAGCGCGGCCACGCGTCGGCACCGGGGATCATGTCGGCGAGCGCTGCGAGCATCTGGCAGCCGTTGCACACGCCGAGCGCGAAAGTGTCGGTGCACGCGAAAAAGGCGGCGAACTGATCGGCGAGCAATGGGTTGAAGAGGATCGAACGCGCCCAGCCTTCACCGGCACCCAACGTGTCGCCATAGCTGAAGCCACCGCAGGCGACGAAGCCCTGGAACGACTTGAGCATGGCCCGGCCCGTTTGCAGATCGGTCATGTGCACGTCGAAGGTGTCGAAGCCGGCCTCGGCCATCGCGTAGCTGAGTTCGACATGGCTGTTGACGCCCTGCTCGCGCAACACCGCGAGCCGGGGCCGCGTGCCGACAAGCGCCGGGGCGCGCAACGGGGCACGGGTCGCGGTGGCAGGCACCGTCTCGTCGACGCCACCGACGATCGCGAGGTGCGACGGCGCGATGTGGACGTGCAACCCGGCGTCGTCGACGGCTCCGGCTCCGGCGTGTTCCGCATCGGCCATCGCCGGGTTGCCACGCAGCCGCGCGATGCGCCAGCTCACTTCGTCCCAGGCCTGATGCAGGTCGCGCAGCGGCACACGCAGCACGTTCTTCGCATCGCGCCAGACCTCCATCACGCCGCGCGCGTTGGTCTTGCCGATGACGTGGCTCATGCGGCTGAGGCCTGCGTCGCGCAGCAGGTGCAAGGCTTCGTCGCGGCGCGCGCTCGGCACCTGGATGACGACGCCGAGCTCTTCGTTGAAGAGCGCCTTCAACGTGAGCTCGTCGCGGCGCGCGCCGATCTGCGTGGCCCAGTTCTTCGAGTCGCCGTATTCGGCGCGACTGTCGCTGATGCCGTCGCCCTCGGTCACCAGCATGTCGACGTTGACACTGACGCCGAGGTGGCCCGCGAACGCCATCTCGCAGACCGTGGCCCACAGGCCGCCGTCGCTGCGATCGTGGTACGCGAGCACGAGTCGCGCGGTGCGCATGCGGTTGACGGCCGCGACGAGCGCCTTCAGGTGTTCGGGCGTGTCGAGATCGGGCACCGCGCCGCCGCCGTATTGGCCGGTCACCTGCGCGAGCATCGAGCCGCCCATGCGTTTCTGGCCGGCGCCGAGGTCGACGAGCAGCAACGTGGTGTCGCCCGCCATCAATTGCGGCGTGAACGTGCCGCGCACATCGGCGAGCGACGCGAACGCCGTGACGACGAGGCTCACAGGCGCGCTCACCTGCTTGCGTTCGCCGCTGTTGGCGGGATCCATCCAACGGGCACGCATCGAGAGGCTGTCCTTGCCAACGGGCACCGAGATGCCGAGTGCGGGGCAGAGTTCGAAGCCGACGGCGCGCACCGTGTCGTAGAGCGCCGCGTCGTCGCCGGGGGCAGCGGGGTCGTCGCTGCACGCGGCCATCCAGTTGCAGCTGAGCTTGACGCGGTCGAGCTCAAAGGGCGCGGCGAGCAGGTTCGTGATCGCTTCGCCGACCGCCATGCGGCCCGACGCCGGCGCGTTCGCGACGGCGAGCGGCGAGCGCTCGCCGATGGCCATCGCTTCGCCTGCGAAGCCGGTGAAGTCGGCGAGCGTCACGGCGCAATCGGCGACCGGCACCTGCCAGGGGCCGACCATCGGATCGCGGCTGCTCAAGCCGCCGACGGTGCGGTCACCGATCGTCACCAAGAAGCGCTTGCTCGCGACCGTCGGGTGGCGCAGCACATCGAACGCGACGCGTTCGAGCTTCACGTCGTCGAGCGCGAGCTTTGGCAGATCGATCGCCACGCGCTTCACGTCGCGATGCATCTTCGGCGGCTTGCCGAGCAGCACGTCGAGCGGCATGTCGATGACCGGCGCGCCTTCGTCATGGCCTGACGACGGATCGAGCGCACCGACCTCCAACGTCCGCGCGTCGGTCGCGACACCGACGACCGCGAACGGGCAGCGTTCGCGCTCGCAGATTGCCCGGAACGCATCGAGCGAAGTCGGCGCGAGCGCGATCACGTAGCGCTCTTGGCTCTCGTTGCACCAGATCTCCTTCGGGGCGAGTCCGCTCTCCTCGACCAGCACCGCACGCAGATCGAATCGCGCGCCGCGACCAGCGCCGTCGATCAATTCGGGAAACGCGTTCGAGATGCCACCGGCGCCGACATCGTGAATCGCGAGGATCGGGTTGTCGGCCCGCGCCGCGCAGACACTGATCACCTCCTGCGCGCGGCGCTGGATCTCGGGGTTGCCGCGCTGCACTGAGTCGAAATCGAGATCGGCCGCGTTGGCGCCGGCCGTCATCGAGCTGGCGGCGCCGCCGCCCATGCCGATCCGCATGCCGGGGCCGCCGAGCTGGATCAGCAGGGTGCCGGCCGGGAACGCGATCTTCTCGGTCTGCGACGCCGCGATCACGCCGAGACCGCCCGCGATCATGATCGGCTTGTGGTAGCCGCGCCGCTCGCCAGCGACGGTCTGCTCGTAGACCCGGAAATAGCCCGCGAGGTTGGGCCGGCCGAACTCGTTGTTGAACGCGGCGCCGCCGAGCGGCCCGTCGATCATGATCTGCAACGCGCTCGCCATGTGTATCGGCTTGCCGTAGCGTTCGCGCTCCCAGGGCTCGGGGCGGGCGGTGTCGCTGAGGCCCGGCACGTCGTCGACGACCGGCAGGTGCAGGTTCGACACGGTGAAGCCGGTCAGACCCGCCTTGGGCTTCGAGCCGCGACCGGTCGCCCCTTCGTCGCGGATTTCGCCGCCGGCGCCGGTCGACGCCCCGGGGAACGGCGAGATCGCGGTCGGGTGGTTGTGCGTCTCGACCTTCATCAGCACGTGCATCAGCTCGTCGCGCGCGCCCCAAGCGTGGCCGGCGGCGCCGTCGCCGGGCAGCCAGCGGCGGACGATGCCGCCTTCCATCACCGACGCGTTGTCGCTGTATGCGCTGACGGTGTGCTGCGGCGCCATGGCGTGGCTGTGGCGGATCATGTCGAACATCGAGCGCGCTTCGGCCACGCCGTCGATCGTGAAACGCGCGTTGAAGATCTTGTGCCGGCAGTGCTCGCTGTTCGCCTGCGCGAACATCATCAGCTCGACATCGGTCGGGTTGCGTTCGAGCATGGTGAACGCGTGCTGAAGGTAATCGATCTCGTCGTCGGAAAGCGCGAGGCCGAAGCGCTGGTCGGCGTCGACGAGCGCGGCCCTGCCGATGCCGAGGACGTCGACCCGCGCCATCGGCGGTGCAGGCCGTTCGTCGAAGAGGGCCACCGCCTCGTCGCGATGCGCCAACACGGTCTCGGTCATGCGGTCGTGCAGCACGGCAGCAACCTGCTCGAGCTGCGTGGCCGAGAGCGTGCGGGCGCCGCCGAGCGGCCCGCGCTCGAGCACGACCGTGTATTCGGTCACCCGCTCGATGCGCCGCACCGCGATGCCGCAGTTGTGCGCGATGTCGGTCGCCTTCGAGGCCCACGGCGAGATCGAGCCCATGCGAGGCGCGACCACGAGCGTCGCCACGCTTCGCGCCGGCGCGCCTTCGAACGCGTCGCCGTACTGCAGCAGCGCCTGCAGCTGCAGGACGGCGTCGGCGGCGAGTTCGGTTTCGCTCCACACCCAGTGCACGAAGCGCGCGTGCACGGCGCCGATTTGCGGGTTGATCTCGCGCAGCGCCACAAGCAGCGAGCGCGCCCGATAGGCCGGCAAGGCGGTGCAGCCGTCGAACGACCTGAGATGCTTCGGCAAATCGCTCACGCGCGAGGGAAGGGGTTGGCTGGCGGCAAGCCCGCGATTCTAGGACCCCGGTGATAATTCGCCGATGTCCATCTCGATCAAGAACGCGGCCGATGTCGAAGGCATGAGGGTCGCCGGACGCCTCGCTTCCGAAGTGCTCGATCTGCTCGCGGCCCACGTGAAGCCGGGCGTCACCACCGACGCGATCGACAAGATCGCTCACGATCACATCGTTCACGTGCAGCAGGCCGTGCCCGCGCCGCTGAACTACGCGCCGCCGGGTTACGCACCGTATCCCAAGTCGATCTGCACCTCGATCAACCACCAGGTCTGCCACGGCATTCCGAACGACCGGCCGCTGAAGAACGGCGACATCGTCAACATCGACGTCACCGTCATCAAGGACGGTTGGCACGGTGACACCTCGCGGATGTTCATCGTCGGTGAAGGTTCGATCGCGGCCAGGCGGCTCTGCACCTTCACGTACGACGCGATGTGGAAGGGCATCGCCAAGGTGAAGCCCGGTGCGCATCTCGGCGACATCGGCAACGCGATCCAGACCTTCGCCGAATCGAATGGCTTCTCGGTCGTGCGCGAGTTCTGCGGCCACGGCATCGGCACGCGCTTCCACGAGGAGCCGCAGGTGCTGCACTATGGCAAGCCCGGCACGCTCGAAGAGCTGGTGCCCGGCATGATGTTCACGGTCGAGCCGATGATCAACGCCGGCCGCCGCGAAATCCGAGAAATGGGCGATGGCTGGACCATCGTCACCAAGGACCGCTCGCTGTCGGCGCAGTGGGAGCACACGGTGCTCGTCACCGACACCGGCTACGAAGTGATGACGTTGTCGGCCGGCAGCCCGCCGCCGCCGGCCTTCGTCGCCGGCTGATCCGATGTCGACGGACGAGGCGGCGACGAGCGCTGATCTCGTATCGCCGGTGAGCGCGTCGACGGTGATCGCGCTGCCCGTCGCGTCGATCGCCGCCGGGCCGGCGCGGCCCTCGACACTCGCCGACTTTCGCGCCGCCTTCCGCGACGGCAAGGCCGCCCTCCTCGGTCACTTTCGCCGTGCACGCCCGTCTGCTCGCGAAGCCACGCGCCTGGTGCGCGACCTGGCGCGCCATGTCGACGCCACGTTGATCTCGCTCTGGAATCGCTCGGACATGCCGCCCGGCTCGTCGCTGCTCGCGGTGGGTGGATATGGCCGCGGCGAGCTGTTCCCGTACTCCGACGTCGACGTGCTCGTGCTGCTGCCCGACATCAAGGACGTGCCCGACCCGATGGACCCGGTCGAGCGCTTCATCACCACCTGCTGGGACATCGGCCTCGAGATCGGTTCGAGCGTGCGCACCGTCGGCGAATGCATCGAGATGGCGAAGTCGGACGTGACCGTGCAGACGGCACTCCTCGAATCGCGCTGTCTCGCGGGCTCGAAAACACTGTGTGTGCGCTTCTTCCGCGAGAGCGCGGCCGTGATGGACCCGCTCGCGTTCTTCCGTGCGAAGTCGCGCGAGATGACGCAGCGCCATCAGAAATACGAGAACACGCCCTACTCGCTCGAACCGAACTGCAAGGAAAGCCCGGGCGGATTGCGCGATCTGCAGACCGTGATCTGGGTCGCGCGCGCCGCCGGGCTCGGCTCGACCTGGAAGGCGCTCGCCGCGAAAGGACTCGCGACGCCGTTCGAGGTGCAGCAGCTGCAAAGAAACGAAGGCCTGCTCAGGCTCGTGCGCGCGCGGCTTCATCTCATCGCGGGCCGGCGCGAAGACCGTCTGGTGTTCGACCTGCAGGCGGCCGTCGCCGAGAGTTTCGGCTTCTCCTCGTCGGCCACCCATCGAGCCTCCGAGGTGCTGATGCGACGCTACTACTGGGCCGCGAAGGCGGTGACGCAGCTCAACCTGATCCTGATGCTCAATATCGAGGAGCGCATCGCCGGCTTGCAGGACGCACCGATGAGCCGCATCGACGACGAGTTCCTCGAACGCGGCGGCATGATCGAGGTAGCGAGCGACGATGTCTACCAGCGCAACCCGCACGCGATTTTGAAAACGTTCCTGGCCTACCAGCAGAATATCGGCCCGAAAGGACTCTCGGCCCGAACGCTGCGCGCGCTCTACAACGCGCGCCACCTGATGGACGCCGAATTCCGCCGCGACCCGGTCAATCACGCCACGTTCATGGCGATCCTGCAGGCGGCCGGTGGCCAGACGCACGCGTTTCGCCTGATGAACGAGACCAGCGTGTTGGGCCGCTACCTGTGGGTGTTCCGACGCATCGTCGGCCAGATGCAGCACGACCTCTTCCACGTGTACACCGTCGACCAGCACATCCTGATGGTGTTGCGCAACGTGCGCCGTTTCTTCATTCCCGAGCACGCGCACGAGTACCCGTTCTGCTCGCAGCTGGCGTCGACTTTCGATCGGCCATGGGTGCTCTACATCGCCGCGCTCTTTCACGACGTGGCGAAAGGCCGTGGCGGCGATCACTCCGAGCTCGGCGAGCTCGAGGTTCGGCGTTTCTGCGCCGATCATGGCGTCGAAGGGGAAGACGAGGCGCTGATCGAGTTCCTGGTCGGCGAACACCTGTCGATGTCTCGCATCGCGCAGAAGGAAGACCTCTCCGACCCGGACGTGATCGCCGGGTTCTCCGCACTGGTCGGTACCGAGCGGCGGCTCACCGCGCTCTACCTGCTCACCGTGGCCGACATCCGGGGTACAAGCCCCAAGGTGTGGAACGGCTGGAAAGGCAAACTGCTGGAAGACCTTTACCGCCTCGCGCTGCGTGCGCTCGGCGGCGCGCGCCCTAACCTCGACGCCGAGATCGAATCGACCAAGCTCGAGGCGCGCCTCTTGCTGCGCCTGGCCGCGTTGCCAGGCACGGCCGAGACGCCCCTCTGGCACACGCTCGAGCTCAGCTATTTCGCGCGCCACGAGGCCGGCGAGATTGCGTGGCACACGCGCTCGCTGCTCGACCTCGTCGACACCACCGAGCCGGTCGTGCGCGCGCGGGTGAGCCCGTTCGGCGAGGGCCTGCAGGTGCTTGTCTACGCACCCGACCGGCAAGATCTGTTCGCACGCACGTGCGGTTATTTCGACGGGGCATCGTTCAACATCCTCGATGCGAAAGTCCACACCACGACGATCGGCTACGCGCTCGACACCTTTCTCGTCGTCAACGCCCACGTCGATCAGTACCGCGACCTCATCAGGTTCGTCGAGACCCAGCTCTCGGCCGCGCTCGCCGCGACCGGACCGCTGCCCGAGCCGAGTCGCGGCCGCATCTCGCGACGCGTGAAGTCGTTTCCAATCACGCCGCGCATCACCCTGCGGCCCGACGACCGTGCACAGCGCTGGCTGCTCGGCGTCTCGGCGAGCGACCGGTCGGGCTTGCTGTACGCGATCTCGCGCGTGCTGGCAGAGCACAGCATCAACCTGCAGCTCGCCAAGATCACGACGCTCGGCGAGCGCGTCGAAGACACCTTCCTGATCGACGGCCCGGCGCTGCAGCAGAACAAGTTGCAATTGCAGATCGAGACCGAAATGCTGGCGGCGATCGCCTGAACTGTTCGTGTCGCTCACCAAGATCAGCGCCGCCGATGCGCTCGCTCAACCCGACCGGTTCGACACCGTCATCGACGCGCGTTCCGAAAGCGAGTTCGCCGAAGACCGCTGGCCCGGCGCGGTGAACTGGCCGTCGCTGCACGACGACGAGCGCGTCCGGATCGGCACGATCTACAAGCACGAGTCGGCCTTCCACGCGAAGAAGCTCGGCGCGGCGCTGGTCTTTCGCAACATCGCGGGGCACGTCGAGCGCGAGGTGGTCGAGAAGCCGAAAGACTGGACCCCTCTCGTCTATTGCTGGCGCGGTGGCAACCGCAGCGGCGCCCTCGTTTCCGTGCTCGACCAGATCGGCTTTCGGGTCGCGCTCGTCGACGGGGGGTATCGCTCGTATCGCAGCGCGATCCGCGAGCAGCTGATGGCGCTACCGGCCCGCTTCGACCTGCGCGTGGTCTGTGGCCCGACCGGCTCGGGCAAGAGTCGCTTGTTGAACGCGCTCGCTGCAGCGGGCGCACAGGTGCTCGACCTGGAAGCGATGGCCAACCATCGTGGCTCCGTGCTCGGCCTCGTACCGGGCACCGAACAACCGTCGCAAAAGCAGTTCGACAGCCGCATCTGGCTCGCCTTGCAGCAGGCCGACGCCGACCGGCCGGTCTACATCGAGAGCGAGAGCAAGAAGATCGGCAACCTGCGCGTGCCCGAAGAGCTGGTCTTGCGCATGCGCAGCGCCCGGTGTCTCTGGCTCGAACTGGATCTCGAGGCGCGCGTTCGGCTGCTGCTCGACGAGTACGACCACTTCGTCAAGGACCCGGCGACCTTCTGCGCGCAACTCGACGCGCTGCGCACGCTTCGCGGCCACGAGGTGGTGAACGCGTGGCAAGCCGCAGCGAGCGCGGGAGACGCCGCCGCGACCTTCCGCGCGTTGCTCGTCGAGCACTACGACCCGCTGTATCAGCAATCGTTAAAGCGCAACTACGCGCAACTGCAGCACGGCGCTCCGCGATTGCGTTGGGACGGCAGCGCGGGCAGCCTCGGCGCAGCGGCCCATGCGGCCCTCGCCGTAGAGAAAGCGCCGGAGACGGTCGGCGCCTAACCACTGCAGATCGCCAAATTAAACGAACGCCCGATCGCGTCGGGCGTTTGTCAGCCTGCTCGACGCAGGCCTGCGCTCGCGTCACTCGATTCGCGTGACCTTCGTGCCTTCAAAGCTCAAGTTCGCCATCAGCCCCGCGTTCGTCATCATGAACGCGATGGTCGGCGATTGCTCGATACCCGCATCGATCGAACCGTTCGCGCCAACCTTCAGCACCGCGACAGACGCATCCGCACCGACCGACCAACCCTTGCTGGCCAGGAACTTGTTTAGCGAATCCTGCGTCATGAACAGGAACACGAGGGCGCGCGATTGCGCTCCGATCTGCAAGCCGATCGAACCCGTGGTGGTGCGGTAATAGCCGTTGAGGCGATTGCCGACATGCAGTTCGCCGTTGCCGTATTCACCACCGACGATAAAGCCCGCCGAGATCGCACGCGGAAAGACGAGCACGCCAGCGGCCTTCGCGACCAGCTCGCGACTGCCCGGCGTGGTGTCATACAGACGCGTCAGCGTGTCTCTGTAGCCTTCGCCGAGGTCACGCTTGGCTTCTGGCGTGAGAGGGCCCGAACCGGCTGCATCGCGGCCCGCTGGAGGCGACGTGGTGCTGGCAGTCGTCGTGCAACCGGAAGAGAACAGTGCGAGAGCGGCGATCGCCGAGGCGGTGAGTGCTTTCTTGATCATTTGGTTTCCTCTTTTTGAATGGACGTGGCTTGCACAAAACAATGCAGGCTGCACCCAAGAGGGTGCCTCAACGTCGGCCGATTGCAGCCAGACGATCACCGACACCCGCGCAGGCGTCCGCCTACGCCGCGCGGCCGCCCTGCGTGGCGGGCGTTGTCTTCGCAATGTTGCCGAGGTATTGCTCGAGCGCTTCCGAACCGCCGATGAGCTTGCCGCCGATGAAAACCTGCGGCACCGTGTCAGCGTTCGCGATCGCACCGAGCGCCTTGCTGCGGATGGTGTGCGGCAGCGGCACTTCGGCGTACTTGAGACCGGCTTCGTCCAGCATGTGTTTGGCCTTGGCACAGAACGGGCAACCGTCGCGCGTGAGGATCGCGACCGGCTCGGGCACCATGGCTTTCGGCGCCAAGTAGTTCAGCATGGTGTCGGCGTCAGACACCTCGAACGGGTCGCCGTCCTTCTGGGGCTCGAGGAACATCTTCTCGATCTTCTTGTCGCGCACCAGCATCGAATAGCGCCACGAGCGCTTGCCGAAATTGAGATCCGACTTGTCGACGAGCAGCCCCATGGCTTCGGTGAAGGCACCGTTGCCGTCGGGTAGCAGCAGCACGTTCTCGGCCTCCTGGTCCTTGCCCCACTCCTGCATCACGAACGGGTCGTTGACCGAGATGCAGACAATCTCGTCGATGCCGTTCGCCCTGAACACCGGCGCGAGCTCGTTGTAGCGCGGCAGGTGGGTCGACGAGCAGGTTGGCGTGAACGCACCGGGCAACGAGAACACGATGACGTTCTTGCCGCCGAACAGCTCCTTGGTGTTGGTGGTCGCCCAGTCGTCGTTGCGACGCAGGCGAAAACTCACGTCCGGGACGGTCTGGCCTTCGTGGTTGGGAAAGGGGGTGGGCTGGCTCATTCGGCACTCCGATCACATCGATGGCAAGTGCAGCGTGTGCACGACCAAACCAGTTTAGCCAGCGAACGTGAGCCGCGTGCGATGCGGCCCGGGGCATGCCCGGCAGCCACGGGGGCTTCAGCCCATGTGGAGGCCGCCGTTCACCGAGAAATCGGCGCCGGTCGCGAAGCCCGACTCCTCCGACGCCACCCACGAGACGATCGACGCGATGTCGTGCGGAGTACCGAGCCGCCGGACCGGAATGCCGGCGATGATCTTGTCGAGCACCTCCTGCCGGATCGCCTTCACCATGTCGGTTGCGATGTAGCCGGGGCTCACGGTGTTCACGGTCACGCCCTTGTTCGCCACCTCCTGCGCGAGCGCCATCGTGAAGCCGTGCATGCCGGCTTTCGCGGCCGAATAATTGGTTTGCCCGAACTGCCCCTTCTCGCCGTTCACCGAACTGATGTTGACGATGCGACCCCAGCCGCGATTGGCCATGTCGTCGATGACCTGCTTGGTCACGTTGAAAAGGCTGGTGAGGTTGGTCTCGATCACAGCGTCCCAGTCGGCGCGGGTCATCTTTCGAAACAGGCCGTCGCGGGTGATGCCCGCGTTGTTGACGAGAACGTCGACCGGCCCATGCTCGGCCCGCACCTTGGCAAAGGCCTCGACGGTCGAAGTCCAGTCGCCGACGTTGCCCACCGAGCAATGGAACGTGTAGCCCAGCGCGTGTTGTTCGCCCAGCCACTTCGCGTGATCGCGCTTCGGTCCGCAGCCGGCGATCACCGTGAAACCGTCGCTGTGCAGGCGCTGGCACATCGTGGTGCCGATGCCGCCCATGCCACCGGTCACATACGCGATCTTGCGGGTCATTGGCCTGTTCTCCTGTGCCGGGACACGCGAGGTCGCGTGTGCGGCGTTGCGTTAGCAGATATCGCGCCGAGACGAACCGGGTTCTTCGTCGCGGCGTTGCGCCGCGTGGCGCGAGTGTGCGATCACCGTTCGACGCAGAGCGCCACGCCCATCCCGCCGCCGATGCAGAGCGATGCGATGCCCTTCCTCGCCTCGCGCTTCTGCATCTCGTGCAGCAGCGTCACCAGAATGCGGCAGCCCGATGCGCCGATCGGGTGCCCGATCGCGATCGCGCCGCCGTTGACATTGACCTTGCTCGTGTCCCAACCCATCTCGTTGTTGACGGCGCACGCCTGCGCGGCGAACGCCTCGTTGATCTCGAGCAGATCGAGATCGGCCGCCTTCCAGCCCGCGCGCTGCAAGGCCTTGCGCGAAGCGCCGACCGGGCCCATGCCCATGATGGCCGGGTCGAGCGCGACCGTCGCATAGCTCGCGATGCGCGCGAGCGGCGAGAGGCCGAGCGCGGCCGCCTTCTGCGCCGTCATCACCACCACGCCGGCGGCGCCGTCGTTGAGGCCCGACGCGTTGCCGGCCGTCACGCTGCCGGCCTTGTCGAAGGCCGGGCGCAGGCCAGCGAGCGCATCGGCGGTGCTCTTACGGTTGATGAACTCGTCGGCCGCGAACACGATCGGATCTCCTCTCTTCTGGGCGATGCTGAACGGCACGATCTCGTCCTTGAAACGGCCGCCTTCCTGTGCCGCCGCGGCCTTCTGCTGCGACGCGAGCGCCAGTGCGTCCTGTTTGTCGCGGCTGATGTCGTACTGCTTGGCGACGTTCTCGGCCGTGATGCCCATGTGATAGCCGTTGTACACATCCCAGAGGCCGTCGACGATCATCGTGTCGACCAGTTTCCAGTCGCCCATGCGCATGCCGTCGCGCGAGCCCGGCAGCACGTGCGGCGCCATGCTCATGCTCTCCTGGCCGCCGGCGATGCCGATCTCGTAATCACCGTCGCGGATCGCCTGCGCCGCGAGCATCACGGCCTTGAGCCCCGAGCCGCACACGGCGTTGATGGTGAGCGCCGGCACGCTCTGCGGCAGGCCGCTCTTGATGACCGCCTGGCGCGCCGGATTCTGCCCTGAGCCGGCGGCGAGCACCTGGCCGAGGATGACCTCGCCGATCTGGTCGCCCGAGAGCTTCGCGCGCTCGAGCAGGTTCGCGATCACGGCCGCGCCGAGTTCCGGTGCCGGCGTCTTCGCGAGCGTGCCGCCGAATTTGCCGACGGCCGTGCGGGCCGCGGCGACGATGACGATATCGATGCTCATGAGTGTTCTCCAGTTGAGTCGGTGGGACGTGTCGGTTCTGGATCTGGGGACAGGTTCTGGATCGAGCGACCGGCATCAGCCGCGCTCGCTCGCGCACCTCCGCGTGGCGCGCTTCGGCTTCGCCCGAGGGCAGGCAGGGCCTGCAGCCTCATGCCTTCTGCCGCACATAGCGCCCGGGCGCCGCCTCGATCGGGCGGTGTTGGCGGTTGCCGGCCGACTTCGGCGCCGCGATCCGCCCGCCCGAGCGCGGCGCCAGCCACAGGGCCCAATCGGGCCACCAGCTGCCGGCATGCTCGGTCGCGCCGGCGAGCCACGCGCTCGCGTCGGACTTGCGGCGGGCATCGCCGGTCCAGTGGCTGCGCTTCTTCTTCGCCGGCGGGTTGATGACGCCGGCGATGTGACCCGACGCGCCGAGCACGAAACGCGTGTCCGACTTCAGCACACCCAAGTTGCGGAACGCGCCGTCCCACGGCACGATGTGATCTTCGCGCGAGGCGTACACATAGGCCGGCACCTGGATCGCGGAGAGATCGACCTTCTCACCGCACACCGTCACCTTGTTCGGCGTCGCCAGGTTGTTCTCGAGATAGGTGTTGCGCAGGTACCAGGTATACATCGGGCCGGGCAGGTTGGTGCCGTCGCTGTTCCAGTAGAGCAGGTCGAACGCGGGTGGGGTCTCGCCTTTCAAGTAATTGCCGACCACGTAGTTCCACACCAGGTCGTTCGGGCGCAGGAAGCTGAAGGTGGTGGCGAGCTCCTGGCCCTTCAACAGGCTGCCGCCGCCGGGGCTGGTGGGGCCGATCGTGGTTTCGCGCAGCCGCACCATCGCCTCGTCGACGAACAGATCGAGCACGCCGGTGTCGTGGAAATCGAGGAAGGTGGTGAGCAGGGTCATGCTCGCAGCCGGCGTTTCGCCGCGCGCCGCCAGCACCGCGAGCGCGGTCGCGAGGATGGTCCCGCCGACGCAGAAACCGAGCGTGTTGATGTGCTCGGCGCCGGTGATCTCGCGGACCACCGTGATCGCGCGGATCGCGACGTCGTCGATGTAGTCGTCCCACGTCTTCTGCGCGAGGCTCGCATCGGGGTTGCGCCAGCTCACGACGAACAGGCGGTGGCCCTGCTCCACGGTGTAGCGGATCAATGAGTTCTCGGGCTGCAGATCGAGGATGTAGTACTTGTTGATGCAGGGCGGCACGAAGAGCATCGGCACGGCGTGAACCTGATCGGTCAGCGGCTTGTATTCGAGCAGCTGGAACAGCTCGTTCTCGTACACCACCGCGCCTTCGGACGTGGCGACGTTGCGGCCGACCTCGAACTGGCTCTCGTCGGTCTGCGACAAGTGGCCTTGCTGCACGTCGTTCCAGAGTTGCTTCATGCCGCGGGCGATGCTCTCGCCTTTCGACACGATGGCGAGCCGCCGCGCTTCCGGGTTGAGCGCGAAGATGTTGCTCGGCGCTGCCGCGTCGACCCACTGCTGCACCGCGAAGCGCACCTGCGCGCGCGTTCGCTCGTCGCCTTGCAGGCTCTCGGCCAGGGCGCCGAGCGTGCGCGCGTTCAGCAGGTACATGCGCGCGAGGTAGCTGCTGTCGGGCGCGTTCGCCCAGTCGGGCGCGGCGAAGCGCTTGTCGAGCGGGATGGCGGAGACGCCGATGCCGTCGGCCGCACTCGCACCGGCGCTGACGAGCTCGTTCCACAACGCGCTCGACGCGGCGACGTAATCGCTTTGCAGCTTCGCGAGCGCATCGGGATCGGGCTTCAGCGCCATCAACGCATGCATCGGGTCGGCGACGGCGCCGTGAGACGTCGGCATCGCGACCGCTTCGGGTCGCGTCGGCATCGCGGCCATGCGGGGGGCCTTCAAGGCGGGTGGGACGCGGCTTGCGCGGCTCTTCACGGCAATCGACTCCTCGGTTGATCAGGACAAGTAGGAGGGGCGATCGATGCGCCCGACCCTGCTGCGCACATCCTAGTCCCGCGAGGGCATGATCGATGCTGCACCTAGGGTCTGTCTGGAGGCGGTGAACGATGTGGATGGTGGGCGTCGCTTGGAGCTATGTGGTCGTGATGATGACCATCGCGGAGGCGACCTCCGATACCGGCACGGTGCTCGGCGCGCTGGTCACGTTCGTGCTCTACGGCGTCTTGCCGCTGTCGATCGCGCTCTACCTGATCGGCACGCCGGGGCGGCGGCGACGGGCGGCGGCGATCGAGAACCCTGCGGCGCCGGCGGCGGCGCCTGCTCCGGTCGGCGCGGCGGCCATCGGCTCACTCGACGCCGCCACCTCGCTCGATCCAGACCGCGGCCGCCATCCGTCCGGTGACGCGATCGCGCCGGAATGAATAGAACCGCGCCGCGTCGCTGACCGTGCAGGGCGACGCGCCGGTGACTCGGTCGACGCCTGCGGCACGCAGCCGGTCGCGCGCGAGCCCGGGCAGATTCGCGAGCCACTTGCCCTCGCGATGGAAGACGAAGCGAAGCGGAGGGTCGGACGCGACCGCGATCCTGGCGTCGGCCCTCGCGCCCGGCGCGTCGGCGCTCGGCCCCGCCACTTCGGTCGACACGCCGAATGCGGCCAGAACGTCGGCACCGACCTCGAAACGCTCGGGGCCGATGCAAGCGCCGAGCCAGGCGTCGATCGCTGCCACGTCGCAGTCGGCCAACCGCGCGACGGCGTCGACCGTCACCTCGAGCACACCCGCCGCCAGACCGCGCCAGCCGGCATGGGCGGCGCCGACCGCGCGGCCGTTGCGCGCGGCGAACAGCACCGGCAGGCAGTCGGCCGTCAGCACGGTGCAGGCGATGCCCGGCTCGTTCGTGACGCAGGCATCGGCCACGCGGGCGGCGGGGCCGTCGAGCGCATCGGCCAGACCCACCTGCACGACACGCTTGCCGTGAACCTGCTCCAGGTAGACCGGCCTCGCGCGGATGGCCGCGGCGAAGCTGGCCCGATTCGCATCGACGGCGAGCCGGGCGTCGGCGCCGTGGCGCAGGTTCATCGAATCGAACGGTGGCTCGCTCGCGCCGCCCACGCGCGTGGTCATGCAGCCGGCGACGTTCCTTGCGGTGAAGTCGGCCGCCAGCCAATCGGCGTGCGGCGTCTGCCGGCCGCGCATCATGCCGCGTCGGGGCAAGCCGAAGGTTGCGTCGACGCGAAGGCATCGAGCTGCATGCAGGTCTCGAAGATCCGCATCGTCGTCGGCGCGTGGTCGAGGCGGCAACTCATGCGCTGCGCGTTGTGGATCTGCGGAACCAGCACGAGGTCGGCCAGCGTGGGCGCATCGCCGTGGCAGAAACGGCCGGTGCGCGGGTCGCTCGCGAGGGCCTGCTCGAACGCGGCGAGACCGGTCTCGACCCAGTGGCGATACCAGCGGTCCTTGTCGGCCTCGCCGAGCTTCATCTCGCGCATCAAGTAGCGCAGCACGCGGAGGTTGTCGAGCGGGTGGATCTCGCACGCGATATCGAGTGCGAGCGAGCGACAGCGCGCACGGCCGAGCGCATCGGCGGGCAGCAGCGGAGGTTGCGGGTGGGTTTCGTCAAGGTACTCGATGATGGCGATCGATTGCGTGAGCGTCGCGGCGCGCCCGCCGGGCGCGCGGCTCACGGCGCTTGCATCGGCATCGGCGCTCGCATCGGCGTCGGCGTCCGCATCGCCATCGCTATTGATCACCAGCGCAGGCACCAACTGCGACGGGACGTGCGCCGCATAAGCGGGCGCCGCCTGCTCGTTCTTCACGAGATGCACCGGCAGCGTCTCGAACGCCAGCCCCTTCAGGGCCAGCGCGATGCGCACGCGGTACGAGGCCGACGACCGAAAGTAGCTGTAGAGCTTCACCTCGGACACCCGGTCACCGCTCGGTCGGCATCGGGTCAGACGAGCTTCACCTGCAACGTGCCAACGCCGTCGACCTTCGCGTTCAACGTATCGCCGACCACACATTTCGCGACGCCTTCGGGCGTGCCGGTGAAGATCAGATCGCCAGGCGCCAGGGTCCACGCCGCCGACAAGTGTTCGATGATTTCGGGAATGGTCCAGATCAACTTGCCGATGGTGCTGGACTGGCGCGCGCCGCCGTTCACGTCGAGCGCGATGGCGGTATCGGGGCCGACCTTGCAATGGGCCGCGGCGCGCAAAGGCCCGATCGGTGCCGACTGTTCGAAAGCCTTGCCGATCTCCCACGGGCGGCCGGTTTTCTTCGCTTCGCCCTGCAGATCACGGCGTGTCATGTCGAGGCCCACGGCATAGCCCCACACGTGCTGCATCGCATCGGCGGCCTGTATGCCGCTGCCGCCCTTGCCGATCGCGACGACCAGCTCGACCTCGTGGTGCAGGTCATTGGTGAGCGATGGATATTGCATCGTGCCGACCGTGCCTTCGGCGATCGGCAACACGGCATCGGCCGGCTTGAGGAAGAAGAACGGCGGCTCGCGGCCGGTGAAACCCATCTCGATCGCGTGCTCGACGTAGTTGCGGCCGACGCAATAGATGCGATGGACCGGAAAGGTCGCGCCCGGTGCACCGCCGACCACAGGGACAGTGGCGGCCAGAGGCGCCTCGATGACATGGCTCATGGAACGCGCTTTCGTTGACGTTGGGCGGGCGCATGATGCCACGCCGCCCCTAAACTTCGCAGCATGTTCACCGCCCGCAGCTTCCAGCATTGCAAAGCCTGCGGCGCGACGGTGACGTATCGCATCCCGCCCGGCGACAACCGAGAACGCGCCACCTGCGATCGATGCGGCACGGTGTTCTACGAGAACCCGCTGAATGTCGTCGGCACGTTGCCCGTGTGGCGCGATCAGGTCCTGCTTTGCCGCCGCAACATCGAACCGCGCCATGGCTTATGGACCTTGCCGGCCGGCTTCATGGAATTGGGCGAACCGAGTGCCGAGGGCGCGGCGCGCGAGACGGTCGAGGAGGCCGGCGCGCGCATCGAACTCGGTGCCTTGTTCAGCGTGCTCAACGTCGCGCACGTCGGGCAGCTGCACCTGTTCTATCTGGCCGAACTCGTCGACACCGATTTCGCACCCGGCCCCGAGACCATCGAGGCGCAACTCTTCAGCGAAGGCCAGGTGCCATGGGACGAGCTCGCGTTTCGCACGGTGCGTCGCACGCTCGAGTTCTATTTCGCGGACCGACGGATGGGCGAATTCGCGCTCCATACCGAAGACCTGGTCTGACGTTCGCGCCGTCGCGCCGTCGAACGCAGCACCTCAGGCCACAGCCCGCCGCACCGGCGGCAGATCGGTGCATGTGCCTTCGAACGCTTCCGCCGCGAGCCCGATCGCTTCGCCGAGTGTCGGGTGCGGGTGGATCGTCTTGCCGATGTCGACGGCGTCGGCACCCATCTCGATCGCGAGCGCGATCTCGCCGATCATGTCGCCGGCGTGCGTGCCGACGATGCCGCCACCGACGATCGCATGCGTCGCCTCGTCGAACAGCAGCTTCGTGAAGCCTTCGTCGCGGCCGTTCGCGATCGCCCGACCAAGCGCGTTCCACGGGTAGAGACCCTTCCTGACCTTGATGCCGCGCGCCTTCGCGTCGTCTTCGGTGAGGCCGGCCCACGCCACTTCCGGGTCGGTGTACGCGACGCTCGGGATCACGCGCGCCTCGAACGTCGCGCGAGCGAGCTTCTCGTCACCGAGCTGTTCGCCGGCGATCACCTCGGCGGCCACATGCGCCTCGTGCACGGCCTTGTGCTCGAGCATCGGCTGGCCGACGATGTCGCCGACCGCGAAGATGTGCGCCACGTTGGTCCGCATCTGCGTGTCGACGGCGATGAAGCCGCGCTCGCTCACCTCGACGCCGGCGGCATCGGCCGCGATGCGCTTGCCGTTCGGCGTGCGGCCGACCGCCTGCAGCACCAGGTCGTAGAGCTGCTCCTTCAAAGCGCCCTCGCCTTCGAAGCGCACCAGGATGCCGTCGGGCCGCGCCTCGGCGCTGACGGTCTTGGTTTTCAGCATGATGTTGTCGAAGCGCGGCGCATTGAGCTTCTGCCAGACCTTCACCAGGTCGCGATCGGCGCCCAGCATCAGGCCGTCGAGCATCTCGACCACGTCGAGGCGCGCGCCGAGCGTCGAGTACACCGTCGCCATCTCGAGCCCGATGATGCCGCCGCCGACGATCAGCATCTTCTTCGGGCGCTGCGGCAGGTCGAGCGCGCCGGTTGAGGTGACGACCCGCGGGTCGTCTTTCGGCAGGAACGGCAGCTTCACGGCCTGCGAGCCGGCAGCGATCACCGCGCGCGCGAAGCCGATCGTCGTCGTGCCACCGGCCGCGAGCGCGACCCTCACATGGTGGGCATCGATGAACGCGCCCTCGCCGGTGACGATCTGCACCTTGCGCATCTTGGCCATCTGCGCGAGCCCGCCGGTGAGCTTGCCGACCACTTTGTTCTTGTGCGCGACGAGCTTGTCGGTGTCGATCGTCGGCGTCTTGAAGTCGACGCCATAGGCCCCGAAGTGCGCGGCCTCGTCGATGACCGACGCCACGTGCAGCAGCGCCTTCGACGGGATGCAGCCCACGTTCAGGCAGACGCCGCCGAGAGCCGCATAGCGCTCGACCATCACGACCTTCAAGCCGAGGTCGGCGGCGCGGAACGCGGCCGAATAACCACCGGGGCCGGCGCCGAGCACGAGGACGTCGCAGTTTTGATCGCCGTGAAGAGCTTCGTCCCGGCGCTCTCCCGCTCGCGTGGGAGAGCGAGTCGGTGCCGGCTCAACAGAAGGAGCACCAGCCGCTGCCGGCGCTGGAGCGGCTGCGGACGCACGGCCGGCCCCCTCTTCCGCCCCGGCGGGAGAGGGCTGGGGTGAGGGTGGGTTCGCCGCGTCGACCTCCATCGACAAAATCACCGACCCCGTGTTCACCACATCGCCGACCTTGACCGCAAGGCTCTTCACCACGCCGGCATGCGACGACGGGATCTCCATCGACGCCTTGTCGCTCTCGACCGTAATCAGTCCTTGCTCCGCCCTCACCGTGTCGCCGACAGCGACCAGCACCTCGATGACGCCGACGTCCTTGAAGTCGCCGATGTCCGGCACCGAGATGTCCATCGTCATCCCCGAAGGCGCGCTCACAGCAGCACGCGCCGGAAGTCGGCGAGGATGGCGCAGAGGTAGGCGTTGAATCGTGCGGCCGAGGCTCCGTCGACGACGCGGTGGTCCCAGCTCAGGCTGAGCGGCAACAGCAGGCGCGGCTGGAACGCCTTGCCGTCCCACACCGGCTCGATGCTGCTCTTGCAAACACCGAGGATCGCCACCTCGGGCGCGTTGATGATCGGCGTGAAGTAGCGTCCGCCGATGCCGCCGAGCGACGAGATCGAGAAGCAACCGCCCGTCATCTCGGTCGGCGACAGCTTGCCCTCGCGGGCCTTCTGCGCGAGTTCGCTCATCTCCCGCGAGATCTGCAGCACGCCTTTCTGATCGGCGTCCTTGATCACCGGCACCATCAGGCCGTTCGGCGTGTCGGCCGCGAAGCCGATGTGGACGTATTTCTTCAGCACGATCTGCTCGCCCGCGTTGGTGGTTTCCAGCGAGGCGTTGAAGTCGGGGAACTGCTTCAAGGTCGCGACGCAGGCCTTGATCAGGAACGCGAGCATCGTGACCTTGATCCCGGCCTTCTCGTTCTCCCTATTGGTGGCGACGCGGAAGGCTTCGAGCTCGGTGATATCGGCATCGTCGTGGTTCGTGACGTGCGGGATCAGCACCCAGTTGCGATGCAGGTTGGCCGCGCTGATCTTCTTGATGCGCGACATTTCCTTGCGCTCGATCGGGCCGAACTTCGCGAAGTCGACCTGCGGCCAAGGCAGCAGGCCGGGGAACGCGCCACCGGCGGCGGCGCCACTCGTCGCCGGCTTCGCACCTTGTGCCTTGGTCTGCGCGGTGCCGGCCATCACGGCCTTGACGAAAACGTTGACGTCGTCGAGCGTGATGCGGCCTTTCGGGCCGCTGCCCTTCACTTCTGCGAGCGGCACCCCCAGCTCGCGGGCGGCCTTGCGGATGCTCGGAGACGCGTGCGGCAGCGGGCCGCTCGGCGCGGTCGGGTCGTGCGGCGGCAGTGCGGCCGTGGGCGGCACGCGGTCGGTGCCGGCGTCGGCCGGCGCTGCCGATGCGGGTGCGGGTGCGGGTGCGGGTGCGGATGCGGTGGCCGTTGGCGCGGAGGCCGATGGCGGCGCCGCCGCGACCGAGGGAGGCGCGGGCGCGGCCGTTGCAATCATCGACTCGAGCACGACCATCGCGCTGCCCTTCGACACGCGGTCGCCGACCTTGACTTTCACGTCCTTCACCACGCCCGCGTGCGACGACGGGATCTCCATCGACGCCTTGTCGCTCTCGACGGTGAGCAGGCTCTGCTCGACCTTCACGGTGTCGCCGACCTTGACCATCACCTCGATGACCGCGACATCGGCGAAATCGCCGATGTCGGGTACGACGACATCGATGCTCGCGCCGCCCTTCGCGGCTGGCGGCGCAGCCGGTGCCAGGGCGGGTGCGGGTGCGGGTGCGGGTGCAGGTGCAGGTGCGGGTGCGGTTGCGGTTGCGGGTGCGGTTGCGGGTGCGGGTGCGGTTGCGGGTGCGGGTGCGGTTGCGGGTGCGGGTGCGGTTGCGGGTGCGGGTGCGGGTGCGGGTGCGGCAGGCGCCGGCACCGACGCCGCGGACGCAGCCGGTGCTGGTGCCGCCGCAGCCGGTGCCGTGGCGGCAGGCGCATCGCCCGCCGCATCGATCACCGCCATCACCGACCCTTCCTTGACCTTGTCGCCAATGGCGACCTTCAGCGCCGTGACGACCCCCGCATGCGACGAAGGCACCTCCATCGACGCCTTGTCGCTCTCGACCGTGATCAGCGACTGATCGGCGTTCACCGTCTCGCCGACCTTCACCAGCAGCTCGATCACCGCCACCTCATCGAAGTCACCGATGTTCGGCACCTTCACGTCGACCACTGCCATGTCTGTCTTCTCCGATGTTCTTCTGTCGGCGGTGCCCATCGCGGGCACCGACCGCGCCTTTCGCAAGGGCACGCGTCAGGCGTAGAGCGGGTTGATCTTGTCGACGTCGATGCCGTACTTCGCGATCGCCTCGGCCACTTTGGCGACCGGCATTTTCCCATCGTCGGCGAGCGCCTTCAGCGCCGCGACGACGATGTAGTGGCGGTTGATCTCGAAGTGCTCGCGCAGCTTGTAGCGGAAGTCGCTGCGGCCGAAGCCGTCGGTGCCGAGCACCTTGTAGGTCCGGCCCTTCGGCAGGAAGGCGCGGATCTGCTCGGCGTAGTTCTTCATGTAATCGGTCGATGCGATCACCGGCCCCGCGTACTTGTCGAGCTGCGTCGTCACGAACGGCACCTGCGGTTCGGCCAACGGATGCAGCAGGTTGTGGCGCTCGGCCGCCTGGCCGTCACGCGCGAGCTCGTTGAAGCTCGGGCAGCTCCACACGTTGGCGAGCACGCCCCACTCCTTCTCGAGCAGTGCCTTCGCGGCGACGCTTTCCAAAAGAATGGTGCCGCTGCCCAGCAGGTTCACGCGCGGCGCGGGCGCGCCCTTCGCTGGCGCGCTGCCACCTTCCTGCAGCAGGTACATGCCCTTGATGATCTGTTCCTCGGTGCCGGCCTTCAGCCCCGGCATCGGGTAGTTCTCGTTCAGCAGCGTGAGATAGAAATATACGTTGTCCTGCTGCTCGACCATGCGCTTCAGGCCGTGGTGCAGGATCACGCCGACCTCGTGCGCGTACGTCGGGTCGTAGCTGATGCAGTTCGGGATCGTGCTCGCGAGGATGTGGCTGTGGCCGTCCTCGTGCTGCAGCCCCTCGCCGTTCAGCGTGGTGCGGCCGGAGGTGCCGCCGAGCAGGAAGCCGCGCGCTTGCATGTCGCCGGCGGCCCACGCCAAGTCGCCGACGCGCTGGAAGCCGAACATCGAGTAGTACACGTAGAACGGAACCATGATGCGGTTGTTGGTCGAGTACGAGGTCGCCGCCGCGATCCAGCTGCTCATGCCGCCCGGCTCGTTGATGCCTTCCTGCAGCACCTGTCCCGCCTTGTCCTCGCGGTAGTACATGACCTGGTCCTTGTCGACCGGCGTGTAGTTCTGGCCCGCGGGGTTGTAGATGCCGATCTGGCGGAACAGGCCCTCCATGCCGAAGGTGCGCGCCTCGTCGACGAGGATCGGCACCGCGCGCGGGCCCAGCGCCTTGTCGCGCAGGAGTTGTGTCAGGAAGCGCACGAAGGCCTGCGTGGTCGAGATCTCGCGGCCATCGGCAGTCGGCTCGAGCACGGCCTTGAAGGCGTTCAGCTCCGGCACATCGATCTTCTCGTCGGCCCTGGTGCGGCGGTGCGGCAGATAGCCGCCGAGCGCCTGCCGGTGTTCGTGCAGGTAGCGCATCTCGGGCGTGTCGTCGGCGGGCTTGTAGAACGGGATGTCGGCGAGCTGGTCGTCGGGGATCGGCATGTTGAAGCGGTCGCGGAAGATGCGAACGTCTTCCTCGACGAGCTTCTTGGTCTGGTGCGCGGTGTTCTTGCCCTCGCCGCTCTTGCCCATGCCGAAGCCCTTCACCGTCTTGATGAGCAGCACGGTCGGCTGGCCCACGGTGTGCTGCGCCTTGTGGAACGCGGCATAGACCTTCTGCGGATCGTGGCCGCCGCGGTTCAGGCGCCAGACATCGTCGTCGCTCATCTTCGCGACCATCTCGACGAGCTTCGGGTCCTGCCCGAAGAAGTGCTTGCGAACGAAAGCGCCGTCGTTGGCCTTGAAGGCCTGGTAGTCGCCGTCGACGGTGTCCATCATCACCTTGCGCAGCGCGCCGTCCTTGTCGCGCGCCAGCAGCGGGTCCCAGTAGCTGCCCCAGATCAGCTTGATGACGTTCCAGCCCGCGCCTCGGAACTCGCTCTCGAGCTCTTGGATGATCTTGCCGTTGCCGCGCACCGGGCCATCGAGCCGCTGCAGGTTGCAGTTGACGATGAAGATCAGGTTGTCGAGCTTCTCGCGCGCGGCCAGACCGATCGCACCGAGCGACTCCGGCTCGTCCATCTCGCCGTCGCCGCAAAACACCCAGACCTTGCGGTTCGACGTGTCGGCGATGCCGCGCGCGTGCAGATACTTCAAAAAGCGAGCCTGGTAGATCGCCATCAGCGGGCCGAGCCCCATCGACACGGTTGGGAACTGCCAGAACTCCGGCATCAACTTCGGGTGCGGATAGCTCGAGATGCCCTTGCCGTCGACCTCCTGGCGGAAGTTGATCAGCTGTTCTTCCGAGAGGCGGCCTTCGAGGAACGCACGCGCATAGACGCCTGGAGACGAATGGCCCTGGATGTACAGCATGTCACCCCCATGACCTTCGCTTTCAGCATGCCAGAAGTGGTTGAAGCCGGTGCCGAACATCGTCGCGAGCGACGCGAAGCTAGAGATGTGGCCGCCGAGATCGCCGCCGTCGGCGGGGTGCAACCGGTTCGCCTTCACGACCATCGCCATCGCGTTCCAGCGCATGTAGGTGCGCAAGCGCTCCTCGATCTCGATGTTGCCTGGCGTGCGCTCCTCCTGGTCGGTGGGAATGGTGTTGACGTAGGCGGTGTTGGCCGAGAACGGCACCTCGACCCCGGCCTGGCGCGCGTGGTCGATCAGCTGCTCGAGCAGGAAGTGGGCACGGTCGCCGCCTTCGGCGCCGATCACGGCGGACAGGGCGTCGAGCCACTCGCGTGTTTCGGTGGCGTCGGCATCGTTGGCGGCGGCGCCGATGAATTTTTCGGGCATGGCGGACATGGTTCGCGTCTCCTCTGTCGGTCTGAGCGCGAAGTGTCACATGCGTCGGGCGACCCGGCGGAGATGAGGGTGCCCTCGCGGCCGGGAATAACCCGCGAGCCGATCGTCACGCACGGCGTCGCGCATCCGATAATCCTGCATGCAACCCGAAGCCCTCGCGGTCGTCCCGACCCGAACGCCCAACGCCGCACGGTCATGGCTCGAGCGCTTGTTCGGGCGCTGGTGGCGCCGCCAGACCGAGGCCCGGCAAGATCGCTACGCGACGCTCGCGCCGCTGCTCTCGGTGCTGCTCTTCCTGGCCGCGATCATTTCGGCGTTCTGGTACTTGCGCAACGAAGAGGTCGAGCGCGAGCAGGACACGGTGAAGCGCGACACCGAGATCTCGCAACAGCAGCTGCGCGTGCGGCTGGTCGAGAACCAGGAACAGCTCGCGCAGTTCGCGCGCGACCTCACTGGCCATTCGCTCGACCGCAACGCGTTCGCGAGCCAGGCCGCGACCTTCATGCGCGAACGGCCGGAGATCGTCAACCTCGTCTGGGTCGGCGCGGCGCGCGAGCGCGTCGCCGGCTACTCGACGATGGCCGTCGCAATGGCCTCGACCATCGATTCCACGCTCGCCGGCGATGACACCCCTTCCTCGATGCCGAGCATGAACGCCTCGACGGAACCCGAGGCGGCCTTCCTGCGCACCCGCGACAAACGGCAGCCGAACTACTCGCGCGCCTTCATCGACAGCTTCGGCAACTCGGTCTTCCAGGTGCAGATGCCGCTGCTCGAACGACGCACGTTCACCGGCGCGCTGATTGCCGAGTATTCGATCGAACGGTTGGTGCGCTACTACGTGCCGACCGAAGTGGCCGGCCGCCACATCATCACGCTGCTCGACCCGAAGGCCGGCGCTGTCGCGAGCACGCCTTCGAGTGCCGAGCCCGCCCCGTCGCGACGATCGGCCATCGTCTACGAGGTGCCGCTCGCGCCCGCGGCGAACGGGCTCGTGCTGCGCGGTCAGGGCTATCGCACATCGATCGGCCTGATCGGCAACACGCTGTTCTGGATGGTCGCGCTGCTGTCGGTGCTCACCGTCTGGATGCTGCTCGGCACCTGGCGCCACATGCGAACCCGCATGAACATGCAGTCGGCGCTCGAGTCGGAAACCAATTTTCGGCGCGCGATGGAGAACTCGATGCTGACCGGCATGCGCGCGATGGACCAGGCCGGCCGGATCACATACGTGAATCCGGCCTTCTGCGCGATGACCGGCTTCTCCGAGGCCGACCTCATCGGCCGCTCGCCGCCGTATCCGCACTGGCCGGCCGACCGGCGCGAAGAGAACAGCCGCTTCCTCGAACAGGAGCTGCAGGGCAAGAGCCCGAGTGGCGGCATCGAGGTTCGCGTGATGAGGAAGGACGGCTCGCAGTTCGACTCTCGCATGTACGTCTCGCCCCTCATCGACCCGAAGGGCCAGCAGACGGGCTGGATGACGTCGATGACCAACATCACCGAAGCGAAGCGCGTGCGCGACCAGCTTTCTGCCTCGCACGAGCGCTTCACGACCGTGCTCGAAGGACTCGACACGGCCGTGTCGGTGGTCTTGGTGCAGCAGGGCGAGCTGCTGTTCGCAAACCACGCGTATCGGCTCTGGTTCGGTGCCGAGACGAAAGGACATGCGTTGCTCTCGGGCGGCGATCAGGCGGCCCGAGCGACCGACATCGACGACGCGGTCGACGACCTCGGTGGCCTGCCGACGCAAGAACTCACCGAAGCCGGCTCCGATTCGCGCGAGGTCTTCATCGAGCCCCTGCAGAAGTGGTTCGACGTGCGCGCGCGATATTTGCAGTGGACCGACGGCCGCCTGGCCCAGATGCTGATCGCGACCGACGTGACGAGCCGTCGCAACGCGGAAGAAGCGGCCGCCAACCAAGCGCAGAAGTCGCAGGTGACGAGCCGCCTGGTGACGATGGGCGAGATGGCGTCGTCGGTGGCCCACGAGCTGAACCAGCCGCTCACGGCCATCACCAACTATTGCAACGGCATGGTCACGCGCGTGCAGAACAACGCCATCGACAAGGCCGACCTGATCGCGGCGTTGCAAAAGACATCGCGCCAGGCCGAGCGCGCCGGGCAGATCATTCACCGCATTCGTGCGTTTGTGAAGCGCAGCGAGCCGCAGCGCCAACGCGCTTACGCGCACACCATCATCGAAGACGCGGTGGATCTGGCGGGCATCGAGTTGAGGCGGCGCAATGTCGCGATCCACACGTACGTGGCGCAGCGCCTGCCGGCGCTGATGGTCGACCCGATCCTGATCGAGCAGGTGCTGCTGAACCTGTTGAAGAACGCAGCCGAAGCGATCGACAACGCGCACCTCTCGCAGGACCGCCGGCGCATCGAGTTGCGCGTGGTGCCGCGCCACACCGAAGACGAAGGCGAGGTGATCGAGTTCAACGTCACCGACCGAGGCCCGGGCATCAAGGAAGACGTTTTGGCGCGCATGTACGAAGCCTTCTTCTCGACCAAGGTCGACGGACTCGGCATCGGCCTCTCGCTGTGCCGTTCGATCATCGAGAGCCACCAAGGCCGGCTCAAGGCGACCAACCTCTACAATGGGGAGCTCGTCACCGGCTCTTGCTTCACGTTCACGCTGCCGGTCGAAATCACCCGCCTCGCAACTCCAACTGTCGCCAACGCATGAGCCTGATTCCGAAAAAGGGCACCGTCTACGTCGTCGACGACGACGAAGCCGTCCGCGATTCGTTGCAGTGGCTGCTCGAGGGCAAGGACTACCGAGTCAAATGCTTCGACTCGGCGGAGTCGTTCCTCTCCCGCTTCGATCCGCGTGAAGTGGCGTGCCTGATCGCCGACATCCGCATGGACGGCATGAGCGGTCTCGAATTGCAGGACAAGCTCCTCGAGCGCAAGTCGCCGTTGCCTGTCACGTTCATCACCGGCCACGGCGATGTGCCGATGGCAGTCACGACGATGAAGAAAGGCGCCGAGGATTTCATCGAGAAGCCTTTCAAGGAAGACGAACTCGTGAGACTTGTCGAGCGCATGCTCGAACGCGCGCGAGTCGACTTTTCGAAGCATCAGGAGGCGGCCAGTCGCGACGCGCTGCTGTCGCGTCTGACGACGCGCGAATCGCAGGTGCTGGAACGCATCGTCGCGGGCCGTTTGAACAAGCAGATCGCCGATGATCTGGGCATCAGCATCAAGACGGTGGAGGCGCATCGCGCCAACATCATGGAGAAGCTGAACGCCAACACGGTGGCCGATCTGCTGAAGATCGCGCTCGGGGCGCAGACGAAGGTCTGAGGGTCGGCTGCGGCTGCGGCTGCGTTCGAAGCGGTGGTGGCGGGGTGCGGCTCTGAACGCGCTTCCGGGCTGCTGGAGCGGAGCGGCAAAGGCACAGCCGGCCGGCGGGCGCGGCGTAGCCTCGGCGCCTCCGATACGCCACGCCCGCCGGCCGGCTGCACCTTTGCTGAGGCACGGTGAGGGCCCGATACCGGCTTGCGCACCGTCGCATCCTGCCCCCTCTCCCGCTGGCGGGAGAGGGCTGGGGTGAGGGGTCTTTTCCACACGCGAGCACCCTCACCCTAACCCTCTCCCTCAAGCGGGAGAGGGGACCTCGCGGAGCGCTGCGCTTCAGCGAAGCCGCGGGCGAGTGGCTGTCGGTGCGTATCTGCAAGCGCCTCCGGTGTTCGGGTTTTGGGGGACCCCGAGACGTGAAGCACGACGAGCGCAGGTGCGAGCCCCGAGCCCGTAACCATCCGAAGCGCTCTGCTCTACCTACGAGGGCGAGTTCTGCGCTCGCCCCCAAAACCCGATCACCGGAGGGCAGTCATCGCGAATGCGATGACCGCGGCAGCTGCGCGCCGACAGCCACTCGGCCGCGGCTTCGCCGCTCCAAACCAATAACACAAGTGGCAAACATCGCGCACGCATCACCCTTGCCACCACCAACCCGACACGTAACGCCGGACAATCCCCCTACGCCCCAAGCACAGGCCGAACAACAACATGCAAGCCAAACTCATCGACGGCACAGCCCTAGCCCGCCGTATCCGCGCCGACGTGGCGAGCCGCGCCGCCAAGCTCACCGAACTCGGGCACCGTCCGGGGCTCGCGGTGATCCTCGTCGGCAACGATCCCGCGAGCCAGGTCTATACGCGCAACAAGGTGCGCGCCTGCCAGGAGGCCGGCATCCATTCGGTGTTCGACGAGCACGACACGGACTACGCCGAAGCGAAGCTGCTGGAGCGCATCGCGACGCTCAACGCCGACCCCGCGGTGCACGGCATCCTGGTGCAGATGCCATTGCCGAGACACATCGATGCGAAGAAAGTCGTCGAAGCCGTCGCGCCCAATAAAGACGTCGACGGTTATTCGGTGTTGAGCGCCGGCCGGTTGCTTGCCGGTCTGCCCGGCTTCCTGCCGTGCACGCCGCATGGCTGCATGAAGCTCATCGAAAGCACCGGCATGCGGTTGCATGGCAAGCATGCGGTCGTGATCGGCCGCAGCGCGACCGTCGGCAAGCCGATGGCGATGCTGCTCTTGCAGGCCAACGCGACCGTCACCGTCTGCCACAGTGCGACACCCGATCTCGGCCGCTTCACGCGCGAGGCCGATGTGGTGGTGGTGGCCGTCGGCCGCCGTCACACGCTGACGCAAGACATGGTCAAACCCGGTGCGATCGTGATCGACGTCGGCATGAACCGCATCGCCGAAGATGAGCCGGGCGCCGGCAAGCTGAGCGGCGATGCCGACTTCGCCGAGCTCGCCGAGGTGGCTGGCGCGATCACGCCGGTGCCGGGCGGCGTCGGGCCGATGACGATCGCCATGCTGCTCGTCAACACGATCGAGTCGGCCGAGCGCGTGGCCGGCATCGCGTCGCCAAAGAATTGAAACGTTCCGGAATCGACCCGATGACCCTCGCCCTCACGATGAATCCTCTGCTCGACTTCTCCGGTTTGCCGCGCTTTGCCGACATCAGGCCCGAACACGTCACGCCGGCCATCGACTCGTTGCTCGCCGAGGCCGAAGCAGCGCTCCAGACCGCGACCGCCGCCGACTTTCCCGCCGACTACGACGCGCTTTCCCGCGTGCTCGACGTGGCGACCGAACGCCTGCATCGGGCCTGGGGTGCCGTGGGCCACCTTCATGGCGTGGTCGACAGCCCCGAGCTGCGCGCGGCCTACACCGAGAATTTGCCGAAGGTGGTCGAGTTCGGTGCCCGCGTCGGTGCCGACGAGAAGCTGTACGCCAAGTACAAGTCGATCGCCGCGAGCCCGGCCGCCGCTCATCTTTCGCCGCCGCGACGCAAGGCGCTCGACAACGCGCTGCGCGACTTCATGCTCTCGGGCGCGGAACTGCAGGGCAATGCGAAGACGCGCTTCGCCGAGTTGCAGGACGAACAAGCGGAATGGGGCCAGAAATTCTCCGAGCACCTGCTCGATGCGACCGATGCCTTCGCGCACTACGCGAGCGCCGAAGAGCTGGCCGGCACCCCGCCCGACGTGCTCGCCGCGATGCACGCCGCGGCGGTGGCCGAAGGTCGAGACGATCACAAGGTGACGCTTCAGCTGCCGAGCTACCTGCCGGTGATGCAGTACGGCACCAACCGTGCGTTGCGCGAGAAGCTCTACACCGCGTACGTCACCCGCGCGAGCGAGTTCGGCCCGCCTCAGCACGACAACAGCGACGTGATGCGCCGCCTGCTCGCGCTGCGACAGGAAGAGGCCGCCGTGCTGGGCTATCAGCACCACGCCGACGTGTCGCTGGTCTCGAAGATGGCGCAGACGCCGAAAGAAGTGATCGCCTTTCTGCGCGATCTGGCACAGCGCGCGCGCCCGGGCGCCGAGCGTGACCTGGCCGAACTCACCGCGTTCGCGCGCAGCGAGCTCGGCATTCTCGATCTGCAGTCGTGGGACACCGCGTTCGCGAGCGAGCGCTTGAAGGAGCAGCGCTACGCCTTCAGCGAGCAGGAGGTGAAGCAGTACTTCACCGAGCCGAAAGTGCTCGAAGGGCTGTTTGGCATCGTCGAAACCCTGTTCGAAGTCTCGATCACGCCCGACGAAGCGCCGGTCTGGCACCCGTCCGTGCGCTTCTTCCGCATCGAACGAGCCACCCCGACGGGCGCTCACCTGCTCGGCCACTTCTACCTCGATCCTTATGCGCGGGCGGGCAAGCAATCGGGCGCGTGGATGGGCGACGCCCGCGACCGCTGGGCGCGGCCCGAAGGCACGCTGCAGACGCCGGTGGCCTACCTGGTCTGCAACTTCGCGGCGCCCTTGCCGGGCCAGCCCGCGCTGCTCACGCACGACGACGTCACCACGCTCTTCCACGAGTTCGGCCACGGCTTGCAGCTGATGCTCACCCAAGTCGAGGAACTGGGCGTCTCGGGCATCTCGGGCGTGGAGTGGGACGCCGTCGAATTGCCGAGCCAGTTCATGGAGAACTTCTGCTGGGAGTGGGACGTGGTGCGCCGCATGACCGCGCACGTGGAGACCGGCGAGCCGTTGCCGCGCGCGCTCTTCGACCGCATGCTCGCGGCGAAGAATTTTCACTCGGGGCTGCAGACCTTGCGCCAGGTCGAGTTCTCGTTGATCGACATGCGCATGCACGCCGAGCCCGGCAGCGAAAAGCGCCTGCAGGCTCTTGTCGACGAGGTGCGTGCGGAAGTCGCTTTGATCGCTCCGCCCCCGTTCAATCGCTTTCTCAACACCTTCTCGCACATCTTCGCGGGTGGTTATGCCGCCGGCTATTACAGCTACAAGTGGGCCGAGGTGTTGTCGGCCGATGCGTGGAGCGCCTTCGAGGAGTCGGCCGAGCGCGGCCTGGGTGTCCTCAACGTCGATGTTGGGCGGCTCTTTTGCGAGCACGTGCTCGAATCGGGCGGCAGCCGCGGCGCGCTCGAAAGCTTCATCGCGTTTCGCGGCCGACCGCCGACCATCGATGCGCTGCTGCGCCATCAGGGCCTGATCAGTCACTGACGACTAGGCGGCGGGCTGGCGGCGTCGCTCGCCCGCGTATCGATGCCCTTAGCATGGAACGGGCCGGCGCGTGATGTAGTCGGCGCCCGTTGCCTTGAAGGGCATGCCTAGGTGCGTTAGATTCCATGTTCGCTCGTCCCCGGAGATCGTCATGGCCCACGCCATCACACCGTTCAAGTGGCTCCACCCGATGCAACGCCTGGTCAAGGCCCTGCCGTTGGCGACGTTGCTTGCCTGCGGCGCGGCGAGCGCGCAATACAAGGTGATTGGGCCCGACGGCAAGACCACCTACACCGACCGTGAACCGAGCTCGGCCGAAGGCAGGGTCGTGCCACTCGGCGCGCGCAGCACCACGACGGCAGCCGACGTCGAACTGCCGTTCGAGCTCCGGCAGGTCGCGTCGAGGTACCCGGTCACGCTCTACACCGTGACCGGCGCCTGCGAACCCTGCGAGTCGGGCCGGGGCCTTCTGCGCCAGCGCGGCATTCCCTTCAACGAGAAGACCATCACCAGCGCCGAAGACGCCGAAGCGTTCGAGCGCTTGTCGGGCGGTCGCGATGCACCGACCTTGACGATCGGCTCGCAGACCTTGCGGGGTCTCGCGCCCGACGTGTGGGGTTCGTACCTCGATGCAGCCGGTTACCCGCGCGAGTCGCGCCTGCCCGCGAACTACCAGAACCGCGCGCCGACGCCGCTGGTCGAACGGCGAGAAGCGTCGGCGACGAAGCCGACCCCGAAAACCGCGGCCGACGGGGCGCCGGCCACGCCGGCCACGCCGGTCACGCCGATCACGGCGCCGCCCGGGCCTTCGACGATCAAGTTCTGAATCCGCAGACGTTTGTCGCCCCATTCGAGGTCGAAGTCTTCTGCGTCAGGCACCGATCGGTTCTGCTAACGCCGCCGCACCGACGCGCCGCGCCGGAAAGCTGCCGGCACCGACCGCCACGCCCATCACCCAGAACAGCGACGCGGCGCCGAGCGCGGCGCCGACCATGCCGAACAGCAAGGGCATCAGCGCACTCGACAGGTTGATGGCCATCGAGCGCAGCGCGATCGCCTCGCCGTGGCGCGCTTGCGGCGTGATCTGGTGCAAGGTGGTCATGATCATCGGCTGGACGGTGCCGAGCGCGAGACCCAGAAGGATCGCGCACCCGCCCATCAACCATGCCGTGAGGGCGAACGGGTAAGCGATGAAGACTGCGGCAGTCGCGAGCATCGCGGCCGTCAACACCTTCGACTCGCGCAGTCGGTGTGCGAAGAGCGGAATGGCAAGCCGCACCAGCGCGACCGACATCGCGAATACACCGAGCACGAGGCCGATGGCCGATGCGCTGAAGCCGCGCTCGTGGCCGAGGATGGGCACGAGGAAGGAGTGCACGTCCCAGCTCGCCGAGAGCAGCCAGTTCACGAACAGCAGGCGCTTGAAGCCGGGTGTGGCGAACAGGTCCCACGAGCGGCGGCGGCGTTCGGTCGCGACCGGTGCATCGATCTTTTCGTGCGGCACCCAGCGGGCCCAGAACAACGCGAAGAGCGGCAGCGCCGTCATCGTCGCGAAGGCCCAGCGAAAGCCGGCGGCGTCGATCACCGCACCTGCGAGCACCGGCCCGAGCACGTTCGAGAGCGCAGGTGCGAGCCCGAGCCAGCTGAACACGCGCTTCAGCTCGGTCCGGTCGGTCGCGGTGCGGCCCGCGCTGCGCTGGATCACGATGAGGCCGATGTTGGCGCCGGCACCGGTGAAGGCTGCAGCGACCGAGAGCACGAAGAACGAGCCGGTGCCGACGACCGTCGACAGCACCGCGAGCAGCCCGCCGGTGGCGGTGAGCGTGACTGCGAGCGTGATCGGCTTGTGATACCCGAACGCATCGGCGAGCCGCCCAGCCGGCAGTGCGAGCACGATGGGCGCCAACGAAAAGAGCCCGATGAGCACACCCACCGACCACGCCGAATGATGGTCTCGCAACGCGAGCAGCGGCGCGGCCAAGCGGATACCGGCCATGCAAGAGTGCAGGCAGATCTGGCCGACGATCAGCGCGACGAGGGTTCGCGTCTTCGGCTGCATCTACGCCATCGCTGCGCGATCAGGCATCGGCCGCTTCGTCGTCGTCGTCGTAGCCGCCGAGCAGGCGGGCCTGGGCCGGCACGGCGGCGCGCGGCGGCTCGCTCCGCGGGTCGTCCTGGATGTCGGGCAGCAGCGCGGCCATGCGCTCGTCGGGCGCCGCTTCGACGTGGCGCAGCTGGCGAAACATCACGCGCGTGCGGCGCTCGGCGAGATCGATGCTGTTAGAAGCCTCGTCGAGCTTCTTCTTGGTCTTCGCGAGCACGTCGCCGAACTTGCCGAACTCGGTCTTCACCGCGCCGAGCGTTTCCCAGACCTCGGCCGAGCGCTTCTCGAGCGCGAGCGTCTGGAAGCCCATCTTCAGGCTCGACAAGGTCGCGAGCAGCGTGGTCGGGCCCGTGAGCATGACCTTGTGGTCGCGCTGCAGGCTCTCGACCAGTCCCGGCCTTCGCAACGCTTCGGCATAGAGACCCTCGGTCGGCAGGAACATGATGCCGAAATCGGTCGTGTGCGGCGGGCCGACGTACTTGTCTCGAATCGTCTTCGCTTCGGCGCGCAGGCGCATCTCGATCGCCTTGCCGGCCACCTCTGCGCCAACCCGATCGGCTTGCTCCTGCGCTTCGATCAGGCGCTCGTAGTCGTCGCGCGGGAACTTGCAATCGATCGGCAACCAGAGCGGCGCGCCGTCTTCGCGGCGGCCGGGCAGGCGGATCGCGAACTCGACGCGCGCGCCGCTGCCCGGAATGGTCTCGACGTTGGTCGCGTACTGGTCGAGTGCCATCGTCTCCTGCAGCAGCGCGGAGAGCTGCACTTCGCCGAAGATGCCGCGCGACTTCACGTTCGTGAGCACACGGTTGAGCGAACCGACGTCGCGCGCGAGCGTCTGCATCTCGCCCAGGCCGCGGTGGACCTGCTCGAGCCGTTCGGCCACCTGCTTGAAACTTTCGCCGAGGCGCTGCTCGAGCGTGGCGTGCAGCTTCTCGTCGACGGTCGCGCGGATCTGCTCGAGCTTCTTTTCGTTGTCGACCTGGATCGCGCTGAGCTTCTGCTCGACCGAAGCCCGCACCTCACCCATGCGCTGGTCGTTCGATTGGGCGAGCGCCCGCAACTGCTCGTTCAGACTTTCAGAAAAGCGCTGCAAGGTCGAGCCTTGGGCTTCGGCGACGCGCGCCAACATCGCGTCGAGGGCGTCACGCGCCGCATTCGATTGCTTCGCCTGCTCGACGCTGGTCGCGCGCAGCGTTTCGCCGAGCGTGTGCTGCGTGCTCGCGAGTTGCAGGCCGAAGCGGTCGATCTGCTCGTTCTGGGTCCGCGCCACCTCGCCATGCTGCGTGAAGAGGGTGTGCTGGAAGTTGACGAGCGTCTGGCCGATCTCCTGGCGAGTCGCCTGGCCGTTTCGCGACACTTCGTCGCGCAGTTCCCGCTCGAGGCGCTGCGCGTCGGCCCGCGTCAGCGCGTGCAACTCGTCGCGCAGCTTGTGCAGCGGCGCGCTTGCCGGCTTGCGCCATGCGAGCGCACCGACCCCGAGCAACAACAGGACCAGCAGCGCCGGCGTCAACCATTCGAGGAGCATGGCTCGATTGTCGCAGCGGCCGGCATCCCGGGCGGTTGCCGGCGGGTCGTGGCCCGCAGGAGTCGACGATGATTCGGCGCGATCAGCGACGCGCGGCGCCGCCGTGGACCACGACGCGCTCGATCGCGTCGAACCCGAGCTGGATCGCGATCGCGAGCAGCGCCGCCGGCAGCGCACCGGCGAGCATCGCGCCGTTGTCGTTGACGGCGAGACCGGCGACGATGCGCTCGCCGAAACCGCCGGCGCCGATGAATGCGGCCATCGTCGCGGTGCCGACATTGATGACCGCCGCCGTCTTCACGCCCGCGAGCAAGGTCGGTGCGGCGAGCGGCAGTTGCACCAGGCCCAAGGTCTGGCGCGGCGTCAGGCCGAGCGACAACGCCGCCTGGCTGAGGCCGGCCGCCACGCCCTGCAAACCCGCGTGGGTATTGCGAACGATGGGCAGCAAGGCGTACAGGAAGAGCGCGATCACGGCGGGCAGCGTGCCGATGGTGCCGACCCAAGCGATCAGGAACGCGAGCAGCGCCAGCGACGGCACCGTCTGCAGAATGGCCACGGCCCCCAGTAGCGGGCCGGCCACGCGAGGCCACCGCCAGGCCGCGACACCGATCGGCACGCCCGCTGCGATGGCAAGCGCGAGCGAGCCCAGCACCAGTGTGAGGTGCTGCCAGGCGAGGCGCCCGAAGTCGGGCGCGAAGAGGCGCTGCCAGAAGGTCTGGCGTGTGGCGGCGGGCGGCGTGCTGCTCGGCGACGACGCGGACGATGCTGAGTTCGGCGCCGACGAGCCGCTTGCGAGGAACGCAGTCGCGACCGCTGCAAAGCTGCGCCCGTCGAGCTCCACCTCGCCGTTCATGCGCGTGATCGCGGCGTTGTCGATGCGGCCCGCGAGCTGTTGCAGGGGCCGGTCGTCGACATCGGCGCGCATCAGCAGAACCGCGTCATAGCGCGGGAAGAAGTGGCGGTCGTCGACGAGCACGCGCAGGCCCAGTCGGCCGACCTTCGCATCGGTCGAGTAAACGTCGATCACGTCGACCTGCGACGCGCTGATCGCGTCGTAGGCGAGACCGTGGTCGAGGCTGCGAAGCTCGTGCGGCTTCAATTCATAGACGGCACTGAGGGCAGCCCAGCCATCACCCCGCTCGCGGAATTCGTGCGACAGGCCGAAGCGCAGGTCGGCCGCCGTCGCTCGCGCCAAATCCGACACCTTGACGATGCCGCGCGCTGCGGCTGTCGACTCCCGCATCGCCAGCGCGTAGCTGTTGTTGAAGCCGAGCGGCACCGCGACCTTCAAATGGCGAGGCGCAAGCCAACCGTTCAGTTCATCGAGCGACGGGTTGCCGGCGCGCTTCAGCAGTTCACGCACGATGGTGCCGGTGTATTCCGGGTACACGTCGACGCTGCCGACCGCGAGCGCCTGTTCCAGGATGCCCGTGTTGCCGAGCCCTTGTCGGTGTTCCACTGCCACGCCTTGCGCGCGCAAGGTCTGCGCAACGATCTCGCCGAGCACGTACGACTCGGTGAAACGCTTGGAACCGATCACAAGCGACTGCCCGCGAACCGCGCCGTCGGCTGCATGCGACGCCGGCGCTAGCATCGACGAGGCCAGCACCAACGCGCAGAGCGTTCGTAGGAATACGCTGACGCCATCGCAGGACGTTCTCATCGCGAAAAAACCCGAGCGATCGGCGAGACTTCGTGCAAGCGCTTCCATGCACCAAAATTTCCCTGCCTGTCTTCCCCTTGCGTCCCCACCGGCCTCGCAATGCCCGAGCACATCCATTCGTCGCGCGCTAGAGCCTCCAATGTGCGAGACATGTTGATGGCTCAACTCAAAGCATTCATCGTTGAAGACAGCCCGGTCATTCGAGAGAACCTGGTCGCAGCGCTGGAAGAGCTAGCGCCGATCGACGTCATCGGAACCGCTGAAGACGAACCCGAAGCGGTTGGCTGGTTGCTGAAGCCAGAAAACGTCTGCGACCTGGTCGTCGTCGACATCTTTTTGAAGAGCGGGTCCGGTCTGGGCGTTTTGAAGGCCGCGGCCGGCTCGGTCAAAGGCACGAAGCTCGTGGTGCTCAGCAATTATGCGACGCTCGACATGCGACGCAAATGCCTCGAGCTCGGCGCCGATCGTGTGTTCGACAAATCGAACGAGATCGATGCGCTGATCCTGTACTGCTGCCGCCTGGCCGAGGGCAATTCGAGCCACGGCAACACGATCATCTGACCGATGCGGTTGCCGCGCGTCACTGGATCAAGCCGTTCTTCAGGGCGTAGTAGGTCAGATCGCTGTTCGACTCGAGTTTCATTTTCTCCATCACGCGGGTGCGATAGGTGCTGACGGTTTTCACGCTCAGGGACATGCTGTCGGCCATGTGGCCGATCGTCTCGCCCTTGGCCAGCCGAAGGAACACCTGGAACTCGCGCTCCGAAAGATGTTCGTGAGCCGGCTTGTCCCCGCCGCCACCGAGGCCGTCGGCAAGCAACTCGGCCACACCCGCAGTGATGTACTTGCGGCCCCGGTACACCGTGCGTATCGCCTTGACGATCTCTTCCGGATCGCAATCCTTGTTGAGGTATCCGCTCGCACCCTGGCGCAGCAGCGTGGTGGCATAGTGCTCTTCCGGAAACCCGCTCAGGATGAGCACCGGCAGGTCAGGCGCGCGCGCCTTGATCGCGGCCAGCGCATCGACGCCGCTCTGATCGGGCATCGACAGGTCCATCAGAATCACGTCGACCTCGCCCTTGCGCACGATGTCGAGCGCCTCGCGGCCGTTCGCGGCTTCACCGATCACCGTGAGATCGACCTGCTCGGAGAAGAACTGGCGCAGGCCGGTGCGAACGATGGCATGGTCGTCGACGATGGCGATTCGAATCATGGTGGTCTTTTGAAAAATCGAAAGTGGGCGAAGTTTAGGGGCAAGCCAAGGGCCGCCTCGTGTTGACCCGGCTGCGCGCCGGAGCGGTTGCGTTCCCGCTTGCGGCACTGACGGCGCTCGCGATGTTCTTCATCAGTGAGACCTCCTATCAAGAAGCCAAGTCCTCGCTCGACGCGCTCGGCAGCCGGGCGGAGGCGCGCACCGCGATCCAGACGCTCTGGCGTGGCCTCTCGGAAGCGGAATCGAGCCAGCGTGGTTATCTGCTCACTGGGCGCGCCGAGTATCTGGAGCCCTACCGCGCCGCGCTTCCGTCGGTCGACCGATCGTTGCGATATCTGATCGACTACTACCGGGACGACCCGGTCGATCGGGTTCTTGCGGAGCAGGTGGCTCGGATGTCGCGCGAGAAACTTTCCGAAGTCGCGACGACGCTGCGGCTCTACGACGAAGACAAGCATGATGGCGCATGGCGCGAACTCGTGTTGACCGACATCGGCAGGGAGAAGATGCAGTCGGTTCGCGAACTCACCTCGCGTTTGCTCGACGTCGAGTCGGGTCGCGTGGTGGAAGGTCGAGCCAGCGTCTTTCAAACCCTGTGGTTGAACCGGATCGGCGTTACCGCGATGACGGCGCTCAGCCTGCTGGCGCTGTTCATGTATCTGCGCCAGAGCGCCGCGCTCGACCACCAGCGCATCGAGCAGCAGGACGTGTTGCAATCGGAGCGTGACCGCCTGGAGGCGGAGGTCACATCGCGCACCGTGCAGTTGAAAGAGCTCGCGCAGCATCTGCAAAACGTCCGTGAAGACGAGCGCAGCAGACTGGCGCGCGAACTGCACGACGAACTCGGCGCCCTGCTCACCGCAGCCAAGCTCGACGCGGCCCGCCTCAAGTCTCGAATCGGCGCGACCACGCCGGAGGTGACGGAACGGCTCGCCCACCTCAACGAAGCGCTGAACGGTGGGATCGCGTTGAAGCGTCGCATCATCGAAGACCTGCGGCCCTCGTCGCTCAGCAACCTCGGCCTGGTGTCCGCGCTCGACATCCTGACCCGCGAATTCGGTACGCGAACCGAGATCGAGATTCAGTGCCGATTCGAAACCGTGCAACTCGGGGCCGCGGTCGAGCTCACCGTGTATCGACTGGTGCAAGAGGCGCTCACCAACATCGTCAAGTACGCGAAGGCGAAGACCGTCAAGGTCGAACTCAGCCGTGCGAGCGCCGGCCGGGTCGAAATCGTTGTCGAGGACGACGGCGTCGGCTTCGACACCGCTGTCCATCGCAATGCGACACATGGCCTTGTCGGCATGCGCTACCGCGTCGAGGCCGAAGGCGGCGAGATGAGGTTGACGTCAGCGGTCGGCAAGGGGACGCGCATCGACGCTTGGTTGCCGGAAGAAGCGATGGTCAATGCGACCGCGCAATCGATGCCTGCTGCGGCATGACCGGATCTGTGATGTCTCGGGCGCGGGCCTACTGTGAGCGACGTCCTACCCGACGTGCATCGCTCACCCGACGGTGCTTCGGCGAGCGAGCCTATCGGCGTGTTGTCACGCAGACACGAAACTGAGGCCTTGTCGAATCGAGAGACGGGCACACGGACCCGTCGATCACTCCGGAGAACGCTAATGCTTCACTATGCCGTCGTCTTTTTCGTCATCGCGCTGATCGCCGCGCTCTTCGGCTTCGGCGGCATCGCTGCCAGCGCCGCCGGCATCGCGAAGATCCTGTTCGTCGTTTTCGTGATCCTCGCTGTCGCGAGCTTCCTGTTCAGCCTGGTCAAGAAAAAGGGCTGACGGGTTTTGCTTTTTTTGCCGTGAGCGGAAGGGTTGCTGCGTTAACGTCTTCACCCCATTCCCGTTCGCACCTGTGTGTTAACAATGAAAGGATCCAATATGAACACCATGAACCCGGGCAAGCCGCTGCAAGGCGCCGCCGATCAAGCCGCCCAGTCCGCGGACAACGCGATCAAGTCGACCAGGAACGCCGCCGACAATGCACTCGACGGCCTGTCGGCGAAGGTCGAGGACATCCGTGGTCAGGCTGCGCCACTGCTGAATCGCGTTTCGGCACAAGCGGAGGCCGCGGCGCGTCGAGGCATCGACGCCGTCCGCGACACGTCGCAGCAGCTCCGCGAAAAGGCCTCTGTGGCGAGCGACACCACCATCGGCTACATCAAGGACGAACCGGTCAAGTCGATGCTCATCGCTGCAGCGACCGGCGCCCTGTTGATGGGCCTCGTCACGATGATGTCGCGTTCGCGCGATTGATCGACCGCCATGATTCATCCGTTGCTGCATGTGTTGGTCACGCGGCCGCATCTGATCGCCGACCATGTGGAGGCCTACGCCGAATTGGTGGGCGACGAGGTCGGCAAGGCATCGACGGCCTGGATCAAGCGTTTGGCGCTCTACGGTGCGGCGGGTGTTTTCGGCGCCCTCGGCATTGTTTTCGTTGGTGTCGCGCTGATGCTGTGGGGTTCGGTACCGGCCTCGGGGATGCTCGCGCCCTGGCTGCTCGTGGTGGTGCCGCTGGTGCCCCTCGTTCTTGCAGGCGTTTGCATCGCCATGGCGACGACGAAGTCGGGGCCGTCTGCCTTTCAAAAGATCAAGACCCAGTTCAGTGCCGACTTGTCCCTGCTGCGTGAAGTCGGGGCCTCATCGTGAGCGCCGTCCTGAACTCCGGCGCCCCAACGCCTGTCCGTGCGGTGACGGAACCCCGGCCCTCTACTGCGGTTGTTGATGCGTCGCCGGCTGCACTCATGGTGATGTCGGCCGAGGAACGAATCGACGCGTCGCGACTGCGTTTGCGCCACGCCATGTTGGCGAACGCGAAACCCGCTGCTGCGACCGAAGGAGGTTCCGGAGCCAGGCCGCTTATCGAAACGATACGTTCCATGCCTGGCGTTTCGCTCGTTGCCGACACGGTGGTGGAATGGTGGGCAAAGCACCCATTGCACGACGCCTCGATCATCGCCAGTGAGGCTTCGGGCGCGATCTTCCGCCCGATCGCGCGGGACAACCCCGTGAAGCTTGTATTTGGGGGCCTTCTGTTCGGTGCGTTCCTGATGGTGTTGAAGCCGTGGCGATTCATCCTGCGATCAGCGATTTTCGCGGGGTTGGTACCGCAGCTCGCCGCGATGGTGCTGCGGCGGCTGCCACTCACGACGTGGATCGGCATGTTCGTGCGCCGTTCGAAGGGTTCGGGCACCAAAGTTTCCAGCCGTCGAGGGCTGGCCCCTTCAACCGGAACGACGACGGCGCGAGTGCCGAGGCGAAGGACCTGATCACGGGTTCGACGTGAGAACGGTCGACGGCGGCGCATGGCGGAATCATTTTCTCGCCACTCCGCGCTGACGGCTCTTTTTCCGTTTGGCCAGCACCCGAGGTTGTCAGTAGATTCCTACAGATCGGCACCTGACGAGCCGACAGACGTGTCGTGGTTGCAGTTTAGGATTGATCCATGATCACACAAGGATTCGCTCAACCGCATCCGGCCACGCAGTCCAGCGTTGCGTTGAGCGGTTTGCCGACGAAGTTGCTCCCGAAGCGACTGGTGCCGCATTGGGTCACTTCCTCCGCCGACGCCGATATCGACAGCTTGCCGATGGAGTTGTCTAGCCTTGGCTTGCACGCGGACCGCTGCAAGCGTTCACAGGGCGCGCTGTTCGCGTTGCGATGCACTTTCGACGCCATCCACAGCTTCGTGGCGCCGCGCGTGATCACCACGCTGGTCGTGTCTGGTTTTCTGATCGGGATCTGCTCGCTCGTCACCTGACGCATGTCCCAGCCCGAACTTTCGCGGCTGGTGCCCGAGGCGCCGGGTTCTCTACTGCACATTCTCGATGCGGGCCGCGGTCCGGTCGAGCCCCCCAACCGGTCTGAGATCTTCGGGCCGGAGCGCTTCGCTCAACATGGACGAAGCCTGGGCGACACGCACGCTGCGCGACATTCACGCGCCGGGTCGGCCGCCTTCTTTCCCCGCCTTCGCGACAACATACGGGTGTTGCGCGAAGCGCATCAGACCATCGCGCTGCAGGCAACAACCGGGTACGACATCAGTCCGGCGGCTGAATGGCTGCTCGACAACTTTCATTTGATCGAAGCGCAGCTGAGCGAGATTCGCCAGGGTCTTCCGCGGCGCTACTTTCGCAATCTGCCCATCCTCCAGGACCAGCCTCTCGTCGGGCTGCCTCGCGTGTATGGAGTGGCCTGGGCCTTCGTGGCGCACACCGACAGCGCCTTCAACGAAGACCTGCTGCTGCACTTTCTGCGCGCCTACCAGCAGACGCGGCAGCTCACGCTCGGCGAGCTGTGGGCGTTGCCCACCACGCTGCGCGTGGTGCTGATCGAGAACCTGCGGCGGCTCGCTGAACGCACCGCCACGACAAAGGCTGCGCGCGAGGTTGCCAACCTCTGCGCTGATCGTCTGCAGACGTGCACGCCGGCAGATCTCGACGTGGTGCTCGGCGAGCTGAACCGCCGCGGCGTCGGCGAGGCGTTCCTGGCGCAGATGGCGCAGCGCCTGCAAGACCTGCGGATGCCCGATGACACGCGCTACGCCGATTGGCTGCGCGCAGCGGCACCCGATCTGGCAGGGGTCCAGACCCGCCAACCCGCCATCCAGGCCGCGGACAACCTGAGCGTGAGCAACGCCATCACCTCGCTGCGCGCGATCGGCGACGCCGACTGGCCCGACATCGTCGCGCAGACGAGCACGCTGATTCAGGCGATGCTGACGTCGCCTGCCTTCGAGGCCGAACGCGAGGACACGCGCGACCAAACCTTGCACGCCATAGAGCTGCTGGCGCGGCGGTGCGAACGAAGCGAGCGCGACGTCGCGACGATCTTGCTCGAACTGATGCAGCGGCCCGATCGCTCGGAGCCGTCCGACCTAGACGCCTCAGGTGCCGCCAACCATTGGTTGCGCGGCTCGGGTCGGCCCGAGCTGATGCAGGCGCTGGGGCTTCGCGAGAGTTTCGCGAGCTCGTGGCGCCGAGCCGTGCGGAGAAGCGCGCTGCCGCTTTACCTCACCGTGATGGCCGTCTTCACGCTGGCCCTTGTCGGCTGGTTGCTGTCGCGCTCCAGCGTGTCGTGGCAGGCCCAGGCGCCTTGGTGGCTCACGCTCGCCACCGCGACGCTGATGTTCTTCCCGGCCTCCGAAGCGGTGGTGGCGGTCATCAACCGCTTGATCAGTGAGTCGGCACGGCCGGTGCGCATGCCGCGCCTTGCGCTGCTGACAGGCATACCGCCCGAGCACCGGGTGATGGTGGTGATCCCGTCGATGCTGATGGATTTCGACACCGTGCACGAGCTCGCGCACCGTTTGCAGCTTCATCACCTTGCGAACCCCGAGCGGAACGCGCAGTTCGCGCTGCTGACCGACTGGGCCGACGCGCCAGAGCGGCACCAACCGGACGACGAGGCGCTGCTGGACGCGGCCGTGCGAGAGATCAACTTGCTGAACGCACGCTACGCCGACCCCGAACTGGACGGTGCGCCGCGCTTCATCGTGCTGCATCGGCATCGACAGTACGCCGAGTCGGAGCGCCGATGGATGGGTTGGGAGCGCAAGCGCGGCAAGCTCGAGCAGCTCGTGAGCACGCTGGCGACCGGCGATCGTGGGCCCTTCATCGATCGCGGGGTGGCGTCGCAGCTGGCGTCCGGCATTCAATACCTCGTGACGCTCGACAGCGACACGCGCTTGCCGCCGGGCCGACTCCGCGACCTCGTCGGCGTCGCCGCGCATCCGCACAACCAGCCTCGACTCGACGCGACGGGCAAACGCGTCGACCGCGGTTACGGCATCCTGCAGCCGCGCGTCGTCACGCCGTTGCCCGCACCCGACAAGGTCACGCTCTACCACTGGCTCTTCGCGGGGCAGTGGGGCATCGACCCGTACAGCGTGGCCACGTCCGAGGTTTACCAGGATGTGTTCGGCGAGGGCACGTTCACCGGAAAGGGGTTGCTGCACGTGAAGGCAGCGCACGCCGTGCTGGCGGGCCGCCTGCCGACGTCGCAGGTGCTCAGCCACGATCTGCTCGAGGGCTCGCTTGCGCGCTGCGCCGCCGTGACCGACATCACCGTCGTCGAGGAAGCACCGTTCCATGCCGATGTCGCTGCGTCGCGTGTGCACCGCTGGACCCGCGGCGACTGGCAACTGCTGCCGGTCATCGTCAACAACCGTCGTTACGGCATCCGCGCCATCAACCGCTGGAAGATGCTCGACAACCTGCGGCGCTCGCTGGTCGCGCCGATGTCGCTCGGGCTGCTCGCGATGGCGCTCGGCAGCACGGTGGTCTCGCCATGGGCCGCACTGGTCGTGGTCGCGGCCGCATTCGCTGCCGGCCCGATGATGGGTGCGGTCGCGGCGTTCGCGCCGAGCCGCGACGACATCGCCAAGCGCCTCTTCTTCCGGCAGGCCGCCGTCGATCTCGGACGCTCACTGCTGAGCGGCTTGTGGCTGCTGGCCGAGCTGCTGGCACTCGGCATCAACTCCGCCGACGCGGTGCTGCGCGCGCTCTACCGCACGTTCGTGAGCCGACGCCACCTGCTCGAATGGACGACCGCGGCCGCGGCCGAGGCCTCTGCCTCGAACGACCCGATCGCGATCGCCCGCAAACAGTGGAAGGTCGGCGCGACCGCGCTCGTCATCGCGATCGCGCTGGCTGCGGCCGGCACGCCCTATCTGGCGTGGAGCCTTCTCGCCTGCGCGATCTGGGCGGCATCGCCGCTCTGGAGCTGGTGGGTGAGCCGACCGCGGCGGAGCCACGCGGTCGCGCTCTCGGTCACCGATCAAACTTACCTCACGACCGCTGCTCGCGACACCTGGCGCCTCTTCGAGCGCTGCGTGAACGCAGCCGAGAACCACCTGCCGCCCGACAACCTGCAAGTGGTGCCCAGCAGCATGGTGGCGCACCGCACGTCGCCTACCAACATCGGGCTTTACCTGCTCGCAGCCGCGTGTGCGCGCGAGTTCGGCTGGATCGGCACCGCCGACGTGCTGGCGCGTCTCGAGGCGACGCTCGCGACGCTTGAGAAGCTGCCTCGCCACCGCGGCCACTTCTTCAACTGGTACGACACGCAGTCGATGGCCGCCTTGCTGCCGATGTACGTGTCCACGGTCGACAGCGGCAACCTCTCGAGCCACTTCCTCGCCGTTGCACAGGCGTGCCATGAGTGGATCCGTGCGCCAGCGTCCGACGCGCCGCAACGTGCCCTCGCGATGACCGCGTCACGCATCCAGGCGCGGCGCGCCGTCGCGCCGGCGGTTGCCTGGCCGCCTGCCGTCGAACGCGTGCTCGCGTTGAGCGATCCGTTGAACGCGATGGCTGCCGACCTCGACGCGCTGCTCGATGCCGCGCAGCTTGCTGTAGACGCGATGAGTGCGGCAGACGCTGCCGCCACCGGACCGAACCTGACGGCGGAGCTCGGGTGGTTGCTCGCCGATCACCTCGCAACACTGCGTTCGCACCGACGAGACATCGACACCCGCGCGGGCGGTGGCACACCCCTGGACGCGACGCACGAGCGCCTGCGCGCCGTAGCCACGGCGTGTCAGCGCCTCGCCTGGGAACCCGACTTCGCGTTTCTGTATCACCGCAAGCGCCGTCTGCTGCACATCGGCTATCGCATGGCCGAGCAACAACTCGATTCGAGTTTCTACGACCTGCTGGCATCGGAATCGCGCGTGACGAGCCTGCTCGCAATCGCCAAGGGCGATGTGCCGCCCGCTCACTGGCCGGCGCTCGGTCGGCCGTTCTATGCCTCGGGCGCGATCGCCGGCCTGCGCTCGTGGTCGGGCTCGATGTTCGAATACCTGATGCCGACCCTGGTGCTCGATGAGCCCGACGGCAGCGTGCTCTACGACGCCGCGCGCGCCGCCGTGCAGGAGCAGGTGGACTTCGCCGGCGAACACAGCGTCCCATGGGGTATTTCCGAGTCGGCGTACGCCGCCAGCGATCACACGCTCGCCTACCAGTACTCGCCGCAAGGCGTGCCGCGCCTCGCCCTGCGTCGCACCCCGCCCGATGAGCTCGTGATCGCGCCCTACGCCACCGCACTCGCGGCGCAGATGCGCCCGATGCAGGCCACCGCCAACCTGCGTCGGCTCGAGGCGAACGCGGCGCGCGGCCGCTACGGCTTTCTCGAAGCGCTCGATTACACCTCGGCACGCCAGAGTGGCGACGAAGGCGTAACGCGCGTGCAGACCTTCATGGCGCACCACCAGGGCATGAGCATCGTCGCGCTCGCCAACGTGCTGCTCGACGGCACGCCGCGCCGCTGGGGCATGGGCGATCCGCGCATCGAAGCCGTCTCGTCGGTGCTGCACGAACGTGCGCCGCGCGAGGTGCCGATGCTCGTCACCCCGCCGGCGGTCGCACAACGCCTGTTGCCCTCGAGGCGTGCGCCCGGCATGCAGTTCGAGATGGTGCCAGGCATGGCCGCGGTCGAGCCCACCCATCTGCTCTCGAACGGGCGCTACGCGGTGGCGTTGCGTTCGAACGGCTCGGGTTGGAGCCGCTGGGGCGACATCAGCCTCACGCGCTGGCGCGACGACGCACTGCGCGACGCCTACGGCTCGTACCTGCACCTGCGCTGGGATCGCCAGCCCCGCGCGGTCTCCATCACGCAGCATCCGGCGCCCGACCCGGCCGCGCACTACCAGACCGTGTTCCACGCCGACCGCGTCACCTTCACCGCCGCGTGGCCGGAACTGGAAGCGGTGAGCACGGTGTGGGTGAGCCCGGAGGACGACATCGAGTTTCGCGAAGTCGTGCTGCGCAACCTGAGCGACCGCGTGCTCGACATCGAGATGATGTCGGCGTTCGAGGTCTCGATGGCCGACTCCCGCGCCGATGAGGCGCATCCGGCATTCCAGAATCTCTTCGTCAGCGCCGAATGGCTGCCACGCCACCAGGCGCTCGTCTTCGAGCGCCGGCCGCGACTGCCCACTGAGCGCTCGCTCAAGGCCGCGCATTTCATCGCCGAGACCGATCTGCCCTTGGGTGGGGTCCGCATCCAGGTCGATCGGCAGCGCTGGATCGGCCGCAACCGCGACGCGCACGACCCGCTCGCTTCGTTCGATGCGCCGCCGTCGGCGCGTCCCGAGGCCGAGACACCGCCCTCGCCATCGAGCATGCACACGACCGCCGGCGAAGGCGTGACGCTCGACACCGGCCTCGACCCGGTGTCGGCGATGTCGATCCGGATGCAGATCGGGCCGCGTGCGAAGGCCCGTCTCGTGCTCGGCACCGCGGCCTCCGACAACCCGGCCACCCTGCTCGCGGTGATCGACAAGTACCGGCAGCCGAGCCACGTCGACCGTTCGTCGATGATGTCGGCCACGCTCACCGGCATTCGCCTGCGCGAGATGCGCATCAACCGCGAGAACTTCACCGCGGTGCACACGCTCACCACGGCGCTCGCGCTGACGCTTGCCAAGCCGCAGGCGGCGGCCGCGGAAGCGAACGACGTCTGCGACCGGCGCCTGCTCTGGCGCTTCGGCATCTCGGGCGACAGGCCGATCGTCCTCGTCTCGGCCGGCGTCTCGCAGGGCCTGGGGCTGCTGCGCTCGATCGCCCAGGCGTTGCGCATCTGGTCGTGGGGCGGTCTCGGCTGCGACCTGGTGGTCGTCAACTCGGAGCCGACGTCGTATCTGATGGACCTGAGCCGCGACATCGCGGCCCTGCGCGAGTCGCACACCGCCGACACGGCGGCGCAGCCCGGTGCCGCACAAGCCGGCTTCTTCGTGCTGCTGGCAGCCGACGTGAGGCCCGACGAGTTGTCCACGCTGCGTGCGCTCGCCCGTGTACGGCTGAATGCCGACGGCCGTGCGCTCGCGCATCACGTGGCCGAGTGGACCGCCCTGCACGACGCCGCACTCGAGGAACGCGAGGCGGTCTCGAACGTCGCGGTGCCGGCCGCGTTGCGTGCAGAGGGCGTGCAACGCGCCCCGATCGGCCAGTTCGCGAGCACGAACGGCGAGTTCCGCTTCGACGTCACCGCGTTGACGCGGCCGCTGCGGCCATGGATCAACGTCATCGCTAATGCCGACTTCGGTGCGCAGCTGTCGGAGGCGGGCGGCGGCTACACATGGGCCACCAACAGCCGGCTCAACATGCTGACCGGCTGGTCGAACGATCCGGTGAGCGACCCGGCGAGCGAGTGGTTCCTGCTGCAGGACCTGAAGACTATGCAGGTCTGGAGCGTGTCGCCATCGGCGTTCGGCGATGTGGGTGCCGAGTACCGCGTCGCGCACGGGCAAGGCTACACCTCGATCGGACATCAACACGGCGCGCTCGAAGTGCGGGCCACATGGTGCGTCGATCCCGAGACCGCCGTGAAACAAGTGCGCCTGCGCCTCGTCAACCGTGGCCACAAGACGCTGCAGATGCGGGCGATCGGCATCGCCGAATGGGTGATGGGCGCCAACCGCGCTGACCGCGGCACCACGCACACCTCGGCCTTGCTCGATGCGCTCGCACCGATCACGCCCGGCTTCAACACGCCGCGTGACGGTGCGGCCGAAGCGATGGGTGAGCGTCGCCTGACCGCCCTCTTCTGCCGCCAGCGCGATCGCTCGGCAGGCTTCGGCGACGGCACGGCGTTCCTCGCGCTGATCGGTGAAGCCGAAGATCAACACGACTGGACCACCGATCGACGCGAGTGCTTCGACGCTCGCGGTCGACTCGTCATTCCCGACAACTTCGGCCAGGCCGTCGGCACCGGTTTCGACCCGTGCGCTGCGCTCAGCACGCGCTTCACGCTGCGCGCCGGCGACACGGTCGAGCGCGTGTTCCTGCTCGGCTTCGGCAACAACCCGGAACTGGCACGCCAGCTCGCTCAGGGTGCTCCGCTGGTGCCCGCGCTGCAACGCCTGCAGTCGAGTCGCGACCTCTGGGACGGCATCCTCGATGCCGCCACCGTCGAGACCCCCGACCCGCTTTTCGATGCGATGGTCAACCGGTGGCTCATGTACCAGACGGTCGTGTGCCGCCTGTGGGCGAAGGCCGGCTTCTATCAGGCCGGTGGCGCATACGGGTTTCGCGATCAGCTGCAAGACTCGATGGCGCTCGCATGGGCCGCTCCGCACCTCTTCCGCCAGCAGATCGTGCTGTCGGCCTCGCGCCAGTTCGCGGCCGGCGACGTGCAGCACTGGTGGCATGCGCCGACCGGCGCCGGCGTGCGCACCCATTTCTCCGACGACCTGCTGTGGCTCCCGCACGCGTGCACGCATTACCTGCAGGCGACCGGTGATCGATCGCTGCTCGACGAGAAAGTGCCCTTCCTCGACGGTGCCGAGATCCCCGCCGGGGCGGAGGACGCGTACTACGTGCCGAGCATCACGACCGAGACCGTCACCGTCTTCGAGCACGCGGCGCGCGCCATCGATCGCAGCTTGCGCCACGGTGTCCACGGGCTTCCCCTGATGGGCACCGGCGACTGGAACGACGGCATGAACCGCGTCGGCCACGAAGGTCGCGGTGAATCGGTGTGGCTCGCGTGGTTTCTGCTCGAACTCATCGCCGGCTATGCGCCGATCGCGCGAGCGCGCGGCGAAAACGAGCGCGCCGACCGCTGGGAAGCCGCCGCGCGCGATTGGCAGATGGCCACCAGCGATGCCGCGTGGGACGGCGCGTGGTACCGCCGGGCCTTCTTCGATGATGGCGCCGCGCTGGGGTCGAGCGCGAACGACGAGTGCCGGATCGATTTGATCGCGCAGGCGTGGTCGGTGATCTCAAGGGCCGCGCCGGCCGACAAGGCGGCGCTGGCGATGGTGTCGGTCGACAGCCACCTCGTCGACCACGACGCCGGGCTGGTGCGCCTACTGATGCCGCCGCTGCAGGAGGCCGAGCCGAGCGCCGGCTACATCCAGGCCTATCCGAAAGGCGTGCGCGAAAACGGCGGACAGTATTCACACGCCGGGGTCTGGGCCTTGATCGCGCAGGCACAACTGGGCAACGGTGACAAGGCCTATCAATACTTCACCTACCTGAGCCCCGCGCACCGATCGCGCAACGCCGATCACGGCGCCGTCTACGCCATCGAGCCTTATGTCATGGCGGGCGATGTGTACAGCGCCGCGCCGTACGTGGGACGCGGCGGGTGGAGCTGGTACACCGGCTCGGCCGCATGGATGCACCGCGCCGCCATCGAGTCAATGTTCGGCATGCGCCAGCATGGCGAAGCCGTTTCGTTCGAGCCCTGCCTGCCCTCACACTGGCCGCGTGCGTCGCTCACGCTAAAGCGCGATGGCCGCTCGCTGCGCGTGATCTTCGCCCGTGCCAATGACCACGAGCCGAGCGAGCAGGCAGCTTCGCTGTCGGCGCAGTGGTTGCCTGCGGGCACGAAGATCACCTGGTCGCGCGTTGTCGATGGCGCGTCGTACTTCGTCGTGATCTGACGGCTGGCATCGACAGCGGATGCCGACGGCCTCGCATCGCGCAGAGGCCCTTGTCCTACAGGCGCACGTGCGACGCTCCGATGCCGATGCCGGCATGTGCTGTCTACAGTCGCCCGACCCGCTGACGTCGTTCCGTGCGGGCTCCGGAGATTCCCATGTTGAAGTACGCCATCGTTTTTGCACTGATCGCCGTCGTGGCGGGCGCCCTTGGGTTTACAGGCGTGGCGGCAGGCGCAGCCGGCATCGCCAAGATCCTGTTCGTCGTCTTCCTGCTGCTGTTCGTCGGTGTCGTGCTGTTCGCGCTGCTGGGCGCCAAGGCGTTCTCGAACAAATGACGACCGAAGTAGATACCGATCCACACGCACGAAAGGCCTGCTCATGAACGTCAGCAACGTGACCGCTCTCCCCAACTCGGAAGAAGGCCGGTTGCGCCTCGACGAAGGCGCGCTCGAGGCCGCCAAGCACGGCCTCTCCGATGGCGCCGTGACGCCGAGCTACGGGCCCTGGCGCGAGGACATCATCAAACTGTTGAACGACGCCCTTGCCACCGAGTTGGTCTGCACGTTGCGATACAAGCGCCACCATTACACCGCCAAGGGCCTGTCTTCGCCGGCCATTGCCGATGAGTTCATGGTGCACGCCACCGAAGAGACGCAACATTCCGAATTGCTCGCCGAGCGCATCGTGCAACTCGGCGGCGACCCCGACTTCTCGCCCAGCGCGCTGCTCGAGCGAAGCCACGCCGACTACGACGATTCGAAGAACCTGCAGGAGATGATCCGGGTCAACCTGATCGCCGAGCGCGTCGCCATCGAGGCTTACAGCCAAATGATCCGCATGATTGGCGACAAGGATTCGACGACGCGTCGCATCCTCGAAACGATCCTCGCGCAGGAACAGGAACATGCCGACGAGTTGAGCGATTGGCTCGAGGCCTGACAGTCGCGCCGATCCCGACGCCGTCGACGGTGCGGCCCACCACCGTCCAGCCAGACAACATCATCCAGGAGACTCTCATGTCGTTGCGCACCACCACCGTTGCCCTGACCTCAGCCATAGCCGTCCTCACCGCAGCGGGTTGTGCCGTCAGCCGCGGTCAGGAGACCGTGGGCGCCTATGTGGACGACGCGGCCATCACCACCGCTATCAAGGCGAAATTCGTCGATAGCAAGGATGTTGCCGCCTCTAGCATCAAGGTCGAGACACTCAACGGCACCGTGATGCTGTCGGGCTTTGCGAAAAACTCGACCGAAAAATCCACCGCGGAAAGCATCGCGATGCAGCAAAAAGGCGTGAAATCGGTGAAGAACGAGATTGCCGTTCGGCCTTGAACGAACCCTCCTCTCCCCGTCGACGCGACGATGTCGCGTCGGTTTCGAAGCCCCGACTCGTCGGGGCTTTTTTTGGTTAGCCGTTGCCCGTGCAACCCGACGGTTCGCCGCGTTGCAAGCGAACGAGGGCCTGGCCGATCGCATCGGACAGTGCCATCACGTTGTGTCGATGTGCCGAAGCCATCGCATGCATGCCGGCACCGACTTGCTGGGCGAATCGCCACGTGCAGTGCACCGAGGGCGGTGTTGGATTGGGGGGCTGCGCGATCGTCGACAGCGTAGCCGGGGTGGGCGTTGTCGTCGTGGGCGCTGTCAGGGTCCAGCTTCCTTCGATGCGCGCTTCACGGCCGACAATCGATTCGAAGCGCATTACGTCGATGCGCACGCGCCACGCGGTCGACGAGAAAGAACGATCGTCTCGCGCGTCGACGAGGCCGAAGCGGCCGACCAGCTCGACGATGAGCGCCTGCCGAAACTCGTCTCGCAACGGGCTCGCCCAGCGCTCCGATTCGAGTGACGCCAACGTTTCGTCGGGCAACCGCACCAGCCACTGCGGCTGATCGACCGATGCAGGCAAGCGGATCGCCTCGAGGATGAAGGCGCCGCCCGACTTCGACAGCGACGCATCGCCCCGCGTGACGGCCTCGGGGCCGAGCAGCGAGTGCACGCGTGTCGGTGGCGTCGATCCACAACCGGCCACGGCCAGTGCGCCAACGAAGACGCAGGCCGCCAGCGAGGCCCGTCGGCCCGCGCGTGCTCGTGCAAGGACAGCTGCACGGCCCTTTTTCGTCGACCGCGGTTCGGTCGAATCCGTTTCCAACGACTCCTCCGTCATCGACGCACTCCGCTGCCTGAAAGATCGGGCGACGAGATCACCGGATCGGCAGGCTTGCCACGCAACAGCGCTTCCGGGTGCTGCTGCAGATAATCGGCCAGCACGCGGAACGAGCGTGACGCACGTTGCAGTTCGAGCATGGTGTCTTCCACATTGCGTTGCAACGGCGCGCCCGGATCGGCGACGTTGCGGTCGAGGTTTTCGAGCGTGGCCTGCGTCTTCGCGAGGGTCTTGCGCACCTCGGCCAAGGCCTGCTGCGCTTCCGGGGTGAGTTGCGAGATCGCCTGGGTGGCGACCTTCAAGGTCTGCTGCAGGTTGGTACCGATATCGTCGAACGGAATCTTGCTGATCTTCTGCACGATGGACGCGATTTGCGGCTGCAGCTCGCTCAGCGTGCCTGGCACCGTCGGCAACGTGTAGGCGCCGTCGACCGGGTGCATCGACGCCTTGGTCGTCTCCGACGTGAAATCGAGCGCGACGTAGAGCTGGCCGGTCAGCAGGTTGCCGGTACGCAGTTGCGCCCGCAGGCCACTGTCGACCATGCGTTGCAGCATGGCGGCATCCGGATTCTCGCCAGCCGGGGCGTCTCGAAGCAGCGCGGCGCGCGCCGGGCCCAGCCGAAGCGGGAACACATCGGCCAGCACCTGGACCGGAAACCGCTCTCGCTTGGCATCGTATTGCAGCGCGACCGACCGCACGCGACCGATCTCGATACCCAGGAAGTCGATCGGTGCGCCTTCGGCCAAGCCGCGCGCGGAGCCAGCAAACACCATGCGAATCGGAAAGGCCGGGCCATCGGGGGGCGCCAACGCGGATCGCCGGTCGTTGAACAACGTGAAGACGTTGCGCTCAGTCGCCGGCGTGCCAGGCGATTCGTTCGGTGGTGCCTCGAACGCGAGGCCGCCGGCGAGCACCGACACCAGGGTCTGGGTGTTGAGCGTGAGACCGCTCGCGTTGACGGAGAGATCGATGCCGCTCGCGTTCCAGAATCGCGTCTTGTTGGTGATGAGTTTCTGGAACGGGGCCTCGACGAAGATGTTCACGTAGAGCTCGTCGCGGTCGGCGTCGAGCGCGTAGCCGACGACGCGGCCGACGCGCGTGCGCCGATGAAAGACCGGCGAGCCGACGTCGAGCGAGCCGAGGTCGTCGGCCTTCAGCACGAAGATCGATCCCGGCTCGCCGCGCAGCACGAGAGGCGGCGCTTCGAGCCCGACGAAACGGGTCTTCGTGACCGCCGAAGTGCCGACATCGGCACCGATGTAGGCACCCGACAACAGGGTGCCAAGCCCGCTGATGCCGGACGTCGCGATGCGCGGTCTCACGACCCAGAACGAGGTGTCTTCGGCAGCCACGCCGGCGGAGGCGCGGTCGAGTCGCACCGTGACGATGACGTGCTTGCGGTCGTCGCGCAACGACACCGCCTCCACCTTGCCGATCACCACTTCCTTGTAGCGAACCTCGGTCTTGCCCGGCACGATGGACTCGGCCGAGGCGAACTCGATCTCGACGCGTGGACCGACGAGCAACACCGAACGAATGAGCAGCGAGACCCCGACGACGAGAGCGACCAGCGGCACGAGCCAGACCAGCGACACGCTCCAGCGGCGCTTGCGATGGAGGTGGGGTCGTGGCAGGTCGTCGATGTCGCTGCCCTTGCCCTGTGGTCGGTCCGCGTGGCTATCGGCCGTCGAGGGCGAGGCCGAAGACGCGGGCGCGGCGGGCGCAGTCGAGGGTGGCACGACGTCGCCAGTAGCAGGCGCTGGCTTGCCGTGATCGGCGGTCGGTTCAGTCATGGACCAGCGGGGTCGTCAAAACGGGCTCTGAGCGCTCAGCGAGGTTCGGTGACATCACCGCAGCCATTCTGGGGCCCTCGTGCCACTTTCCCTGCCAGATCATTCTCGGGTCGAAGCTCATCGTCGCGAGAATGGTGAGCACCACGACGGCGGCAAAAGCGAGCAAGCCGGGCCCGGCGTGCGCGCTCGCGAGGCCTCCGAAACGGACCGTTGCACCGAGCAGCACCACGACATAGACGTCGAGCATCGACCAATGGCCCACCGCCTCCACCAGCCGGAACAGGCGTGCCCGCTCGAGCCGGCGCCAGTCGGGCGCCATGCGCACGCTCCACGCGAGCAACACCAGCACGGCAATCTTTAACACCGGCACCGCGATGCTGGCGACAAAGACGATGGTCGCCAGCAACCATGAGCCGTCGACCCACAGTTCGTAAATGCCGCCGAGCAGGGTGTGCTCTTCTTCGACAAACCCCGACGTCGTGCTCATGATCGGCAAGGTGTTGGCAGGGATGTAGCAAACCGCCGCTGCCAACACGCACGCCCAGGTGCGCTGCAGGCTCAGGGGCTTGCGCCAGTGCAATGGGTGGTGGCAACGCGGGCATCGCTGCTCGAGGCCCTCGGCTTCGTCGCGGGCCGATACGCTGTTGCGCGACACGAGGCCGCAGCTGTCGCAGCCCAGTACCGGCGGGCGGCGATCGCCGAGATCGACCGTGGCGTGCCGCTCGACCTCGACAGCATCGGAGTCGATGCTCCTCACAAATGCCACCACAAGTGCTTGAGTCCGGCCGACTCGATCGCCGCGAACAACAGCGCGAGCAGACCGAGCGCATAAAGCGCCGGACCCGGTGATGCATCGGCAAGCCCCGCCAGCCGAACCAGCGAAAGCAAGGCGCCCACCGTGAACACCTCCACCATGTTCCAACGGGCGGCTTCGTGCAGCGCCCGCACGCCCCACGCGAAACCCGGCGGCGTTCGGCCGAGCGCCAGTGGTACCAGCAGGTACAGCCGCAAGGCGATGTAGAGACCGGGCGCGATCAGGGCGGTGAATGCCGCGGTGATCGCGACCAGCGGGTCGCCGTCGTGCCACGCCCGCACCATCGCGACTGGCAAAGTGCTGGTGACGACGGTGCTGCCGAAGCGCAGCGTGAGCACGTTGGCCGTGACCGCGACACCATAGACGACGAATGCCGTGATCGTCAGCGCAAGGACCGTGTCGAAGCCGAGCCGATGGCCGCGGCCCAAGACCGCTTCGCAGCGCGTGCAGCGGGCGGAGCGACCTTTGTTCGGTGCGATCCATCGATGCGGCAGACCACACTGTCCGCAGACGACGATGCTGTCCTCTGCCCGACGCGCCGGCGCCGAATCCGTCACCACGACGCGACGGCCGACGTCGCCACAGCGAAGCGCATCGCGCCGTGCGGACGAGTATCGAATGGGTCGGCTCGGCCCTGAGGGCGCGGTCTATCGGTCGGAAACACGCAGCGATTATCGACGGCGAACGTGGCTGATCGCAACGCCGACCCGGCCATCAAACCGCGAAAACGGGCCGGTCAGAGCGAGGCGTGAACCGCGACCGTGCTGGGCACGACGAGCGTCGACCCCTTTGCTTCCCGGTGGACCTGGTCAGCACGCCGCACGGCACCCTCGACGACACCGTAGAAGCCGAGAAGCAATGCGACCGCGACCAAGCCCCCCACGAGCGGAACCCACGGGCGCATCACCGCGCCCGCAATGTCGACCCCAGATGGTGCCCAGCGCGCGTCAGGGGTCCCTGAGCGTGACGTGCCGAATCGTGATCGCTGCATTAGCGAATTCCTTTTTGGTCGGCGCTGAACGGCGACAGTCTGCGGGCGGTCGGCTGCGACGCCCGCAAAGGGGACCGCGGTGACTCGGCGCGGCGCCGTGACCGAACGCCGCGAAGCTGCAGTCGACTCGACCCCAAGCTGCGCCGTCGGCGATGAATTGAAGAACCATTTGACGAAACGGTCGAGCCACGGGATCGGGGTCAGCACGCAATTCTCCGGAATGGACCGAAGCCTAACCATTGGGCTCGGACGCGACAGCCGGCCGATCTCGATGCAACACGTCGGAAGATACCTACGGCTGACGAAGAGCGAGGTTGCACGGTTCCGTTCTGCCGGGCAGCGCGTTCGTCGTTTTTTTGACCCGTTCGCCTACATCGCTCGGCATCGACTTCCGACGTCGGGAACGGCACTTGCGTGCGATGCTCACGCCGTGCGCCGTGACCGACGAACACCGACTCGAAAGCGTCTCCAACGCCGTGACTGCACCGCTCCACTTCCCCGCCGAAAGCACGCCATGCTGATCAAAATTGGATTCGACATCGAACTGGCCGTCGCCACGCCGATGGCCCTGATCTATCTGTTGCGCGTCCACCCCTCGCGCCGCGACGACCTGCTCGCGCCCGAAGACCTGAAGGTGAGCGGGGATCTCGAGCCCGAGGAGTACATCGACAGCTTCGGCAACCACTGCGGTCGCGTCAACGTGCCGACGACCATGAGCACGATCCGCCTCACCAACAGCGCCACCGTGCGCGACCCCGGCATTCCCGACCCGATCGTGGCGGATGCGCGCCAGCACGACCCGACCGAACTTCCCTTCTCGACGTTGCAGTTCCTGTTGCCCAGCCGTTATTGCGAGGTCGACAGCGAACTGCTGAATTTCGCCTGGAATAAATTCGGCCCGGTCCCGCCGGGATGGCAGCGCGTACAGGCCATCTGCGATTTCGTCCATGGCCATATCAAGTTCGATTACCAGTCGGCACGGCCGACGAAGACGGCGCTCGACGGCTTCCGGGAGCAGATCGGCGTGTGTCGCGACTTCACGCATCTGGCCGTCACGCTCTGCCGCTGCATGAACATACCGGCGCGATACACCACCGGGTACCTGGGTGACATCGGCGTCGACATCGTGCCGCTGCCCGGCGACTTCAGCGCCTGGTTCGAGGTCTTCCTTGGCGACCGCTGGCACACCTTCGACGCCCGCCACAACGCGCGGCGCATCGGACGAATCGTGATGGCGCGCGGCCGCGATGCGGGCGACGTGCCGATCACGATGGCATTCGGTCCGAGCACGCTGCTGAAGTTCGAAGTGATCACCGACGAGATCAAAGACGAGAAGCTGCAGGAGGCCTGACCGTGGCCGCGACCCGACGCCCCATCATTCCGAACGACCCCGCCTACGAGGAAGAGCTCGACCCGGCGCTGCGCGAGAGAAAATTCGAAGACGAGTTCGAGGAGTCGAGCGACGTCGAACCGTCGTCCGACGAACTCGATGAACCGGATGTGAGGCCGGGGTGACCGCGCGGGCGGTCAGTTAACGCTTCGCCGCAGCGGTCGTTGCGGCGGCTTGACCCGGCGGTCTCGGCAACGACACCTTGCTGCGCTCGACCAATCCGTCGCAATCGTGATCTGCCTTGGCCGCCTCATCGCTCGAGCCGGTGTCAATGAACGGGATCAGCGCGGCAATGGGGTTCAGCAACGAGAGCAGCACCGCGGCGCCGGCTTTGCCCGCCAGCTTGCCGGTCTCGAGCGATATTTTCGGATCGCCCAGCGTGCCTTTCACGTGAATCGGCGTGCGCAGCGCGAACGGGCTGAAGTCTTTCGGCGAGACCACGGCACGCAGGTCCATCACTTCGCTTTGCAACGAGATCGTGCCGTCGATCAGCACGGTGGAGTCGGGGGTGTTGATGACGAAGACCTTCGGCCTCGCGACGCCCTTGTCCACGGCGAGGTCGGCCAAGTTGCATTGGATCTTCAACGCGTCGTCACCCTTGACCCACATGCCGAGCGCTTGCGCGACGTCGATGCCGATCGCCTCGACCGCGAGGTGCGAAATCGTGCCCTGTCGCAAGTGGAAACGCATGCCTCCGTTCAAGCTCGCGAGGATCGCCGCCGTCGACTTGCCCTCTCCGGCCACCTTGATCTGGCCATCGAGCTTGCCGGCGATGTAGGGTGGCGCGCCGCCATCGCGCTTCTGGTGCAGCCATTGATCGAGTGCCACGCCCCGCAGACGAAGGTCGGCGTTCCACAGTGCGACGGAGCCGCGGCCATCGAGCTGCAGGTTGCCGAGCAACGAACCCTGGGCGGTGCGCGCGTCAATGTCGTCGAGTCGGAGCACGCCACCGGTGAGGGTTAGGTGGGTACGCAGTGGCTTCAACGGTTCGAGCAGGCTGGTGCCGAGATCGAGATAACCAATGTCGAACAGCACGTTCGCGTCCATCGCGCGCAACGACGGCAGGTCGAACTCTCGGTCGGGGATCACCTTGTCGCTCCCCTGCGATTTGTCGATGGCCGGTTTCCTGTCGAGGGTCGCGGGTCGCGAACCGCCACCGACCGCGGGCCCCAGGTCGGCCAGCACGAGCCGGCTCCCCCCGAGGCGCCCGGAAAGAACCGGCGTTGGCTTCGACTTGTCGAACGTGAAGGCGCCGTTCAAGCGGCTCGAGCCGATGTCCGCTTTCGAAAACACGGCCTTGTAGACGTCGCCGTCCTTCACGACAAAACCCGCGGTGCTGAAGGCCGGCGTCGTTGGCAGCGTGATTCCGAGCGGGTCGCCCGCGGCGGCGAGCGACGGGCCTGCCAGGCTGAAGCGGCCGCGCAGGCCGGCGAAATGCATTGGATCGCTCGCGCTGCCATCAAATGTGAGGCGCGCACGTCCCACTTTCGCATCGATCGTCAAGGGCTGCGCAGGCGCCGCCGCCCCTTCACTCAAGAGGCGCAGCACGCCACCGGTGTGCAGGTCGATGTGCAGCGGCAGCTTCCGGTAGTCACCGGTCGCGACGAGCTGCAAGCCGTCCTGGCCCGGTGTGAAGGCCGGTGCCGAGGCAGCCGAACCCGGGCGACCCGGCGACGTGATTGCGATGCCGGACGATCGGTCGATGGACCCTGCGCCGCTCGCCGCGCTCCCGAGCGGATGCGGGCCGCTGGCCGTGGCCCCGTGGGCGATTGCCACGGCGGCCCCGGACGCGGCGGCGCTCGCTGCCGCCAGATCGAACTGGCGCGCAACGCTGCTGTCGGTGAGCGCGAAACGCGCGTCGATGTTCGCGGGCAGCAATTGATCTCGGTACGTGACGCTGCCGTCGGCGACGCGCAGGCTGCCGAACGTCGGCAACGCCGACGGCGCGTTCGGGTCCGCAGGCGCATTGGCCTTGTCCGGGTTGAACTGCCACGACGCGCGCCCGTCGGCAAGGCGCTCGATCTGGGCGTCGAAGGTCGCGGCCTCGAGGTCCTCGATGCGGAGGGCGCCACCGCGGTAGACGTGCCAGAGGTCGATGTAGCGCAGCTTCAATGCGACGTCGCTCGCGAGAAACGTGTGCGGTGCCTGGCTCCAGGACGCAGCGCCGATCTCGATGCGCGCTGCGCGCACGCGCACGCTGCCGAGGAGACCGATGCGCACATCCGGCGTTTTCGGATCGGTTCCGAACTCGATTTTCCGGTCGAGGGCGCTCGAAAGCCTGCTCTGCAGCGGTGCGACGAGGAACGGCCAACCCAACGCCTCGCAGACACCGACCACGACGACCAGCGTCAAGACAGCACCGCCGACGACCCACGGCCAGTGCCGTCGCGACGTGTTCGTCACCACTCGGGCTTCCCCACCCAACCCAGCACGAAATGAACGCGAACTTTCGCGCCGAAGCTCTCGATGAACATGCCCGCCACTTCCGATTCCAGTGATCGCCGATTCTGGGTAGCCACCCGGGCTCGCCCTATCGGTGGTCTACCGCACGGGGCGTGGGCAGGCTCCTACAGTCGACGCGCGAGCGCGAGCACCTCGGGATTCAACGCGGTCGGAGGGGGGCCGGCGTTGGGTGTCAGCGCGGCGACGAGGTTGTCGACCGCGAGGCTCGCCATCGCACGCCGCGTAGGGAGGCTCGAACTCGCGATGTGCGGTGTCAGCACGACATTGTCGAGCTCGAGCAAAGCCGGGTTCAGTTGCGGCTCGCCTTCGAACACATCGAGACCCGCGGCGGCGAGGGTGCGCGCGGCGAGCGCGTGGGCGAGCGCCGCATCGTCGACGATGCCGCCGCGCGCGATGTTGGTGAGCGTCGCGGTCGGTTTCATCAGCCCCAGCTCGGCCGCGCCGATCAGGTGATGCGATGCGGCGGTGTAAGGCACCACGAGCACCAGGTGGTCGGCCTCGCGCAGCAGCACCTCCTTGCTGACGTACCGCGCCTTCACGGCGGACTCGTCCGTGGCATCGAGCCGTGAACGGTTGTGGTAGATCACCGGCATGCCGAAGCCGAGCGCGCCGCGCTTCGCGATCGCATGGCCGATGCGACCCATGCCGAGAATGCCGAGCGTGGCGCCGTGCACGTCGCTGCCGGCGAACAAGTCGACAGACCACTGGTGCCATTCACCACGGCGCAGGAATCGCTCGCTCTCGGTCACGCGGCGCGCGGCGGCCATCATCAACGCGAAGCCGAAATCGGCGGTGGTCTCGGTGAGCACGTCGGGCGCGTTGCTGACGAGCACGCCGCGCGTCGAGCACGCCGGCACATCGATGTTGTTGTAGCCGACGGCCATGCTGCACACCGCGCGCAGGTCGGGGCACTTCGCCAGCAAGTGGGCGTCGATCTTCTCGCTGCCCGTGACGAACACGCCGGCCTGGCCCTGCAGGCGGCGAATCAGCTCCTCCGTTGGCCAGACCTCGTCGTGCTCGTTACCCGAGACCTCGAAATGTTCGGCGAGACGGGCCATCGTTTCGGGAAAAACGGCGCGGGCGACAAGAACGGCAGGCTTCATGGGGTGACCCTTGATGTTGGACAGATCATTCGAGGAAACGCGTGAACCCTGCGACGGGTTCGCGTTCGGTGACGAGCGTGTTCTCGATCGCATCCGGGTCGGCGAAGCCGAGCGACATGCCGCACACCAGTTGCTCTTCGGCCGGCGCCCCGATGTGTTCCATGATGATGCGGTGAAACGCCGTGAACGCGGCCTGCGGGCAGGTGTCGAGACCCCGCGCGCGTGCGCCGATCATCACGCTCTGGAGGAACATGCCGTAGTCGAGCCAGCTGCCCTGCTGCATCACTCGATCGATCGTGAACATCAGGCCCACCGGCGCGTCGAAGAAATCGTAGTTGCGGGCGTGCTGCGTGTGCATGCGCGCCTTGTCGGTCCTCGCGATGCCGAGCAGCGTGTAGAGATCCCAGCCCACCTTGCGGCGGCGATCGATGAAGGGCGACTTCCATTCGGTCGGGTAGTACGCGTACTCCTCGGTGTGCGTGGCGCGCACGGCCGGGTCGTCGTAGGCCGCCCGGATGCGTCGTGACAGCGCGAGCTTGCTGCTGCCGGTGAGCACGTAGACCTTCCACGGCTGCGTGTTGGTGCCCGAAGGCGCGCGCGCCGCGTCGGCGAGGATCGCTTCGACGGTCGCGCGCGGCACCGAGGTGGGCAGGAAAGCGCGCAAGGAGCGGCGCGACGTGAGCGCGGCGACGCCTTGATCGGCGGCGGGTGTCGGGTCGGGGGCGGTCATGAGATTCCTTGCAAGGCGACACGCAGCGGATCGGGCAGGGCGATCGGGCGGCGCGACAATCGGTCGACATACACATGGACGAAATGGCCGCGTGCCGCGGTCTCGTCGACCCCGCGCGCGAACACGCCGAGTTCGAAGCGCACGCTGCTCAAGCCGACGCGTGCGGCACGCAAGCCGACATCGAGGGGCTCCGGAAAGGCGAGCGACGTGAAGTGACTGCAGCCCGTTTCGGCGACCAGGCCGATCACCGAGCCCTGCTGTGCATCGAGCGCCCCAGCCTCGATCAGGAAGGCGTTCACTGCGGTGTCGAAGAGGCTGTAGTAGACAACGTTGTTGAGGTGGCCGTAGACGTCGTTGTCCATCCAGCGCGTGGTAACCGGCGCAACGCGCTTGTAGTCGCGCCTCGCATCCGGACGGACTCGGTCGGCGGCGGTCGGGCTCGTCGTCATGCAGCGGGATTGTTCCACTCGCGCCAGCTGGCGAGCGCTTCGTCGATGGTGGCGACCTGCACGTCGACGGTGTCTTCGATGCGATGGCCGTAGCCGCCGGCCATCGAGAGCGCGACCGGCAAATGCCGCTCTCGGAGCGCTCGCAGCACGCGCCGATCGCGTTCACGCAGGCCCGCCGCGGTGAGCTTCAGTCGGCCGAGGCGATCGCCCTCGTGCGGATCGGCGCCGGCGAGAAAAAAGACAAAGCCGATCGGACGCTCGACATGGAACTGCCACAGCGCGCCGAGTGCGTCGTCGAGTGCTGCGAGGTAGGGGTCATCGGCGCAGCCGTCGGGCAACGCCACGTCGAGCCGGCCGGCGACCTTTCGGAACGGGAAGTTCCTCGCGCCGTGCAGCGAGAGCGTGAAGACTGTCGGATCGCCTTCGAAGATGCTCGCGGTGCCGTCGCCCTGGTGCACGTCGAGATCGATCACCGCGATGTTCAGCGCGGGCGAGTCCGTCCACGCACTGCCCTGCCATTCGGCCTGCATCAGCCGCGCCGCGACCGCGGTGTCGTTGAAGATGCAGAAGCCGCCGCCCTTGTCGGCATGGGCGTGGTGGGTGCCACCGCCAAGGTTGACGGCGACGCCCTCGTGCAAGGCCACGCGCGCCGCAGCGATCGTCGCGCCGACCGACCCGCGGGCGCGCAGCGGCATCAGCGGGCTCCAGGCGAAGCCGATCTCGCGTTGTGCGGCGGCACTCAGGCGCCCGTGCTGCACCGCCTCGACATAGTCGGCGGTATGCACTCGCAGCAGGTCGGCGTCGACCGCGCCGTCGGCCACGTTCAGCGAGATGTCGGCCCGACCTTCGACCCGTTCACGCAGCAGGCGGTACTTCGACGCCGGGAAGCGATGCCCCGGCGGCAGGGGCACATCGTGCTGGGCGAAATAGAAGGCCTTCATGCGAGCGGCCAATTGTGCCGAGCGCGTGGCGGCGCCTTCAGCGCCGGGTCGTGGGCCCCATGCTGCAGTGCCGCAGCGCGAGCCTGGCCCAACGCACCGCTTCTGCTCACGAGCACTACTTAGAGTGCCACGCCTAGAGTGTCGAAAACCGGTTCCAGGTTCTTGCATCCGGGTTATCCCGCTCTATACTTCGCTCATGTTGCGGCGCAGCAATAACACGATCCCAGCCGCCCGATTTCAAACCCAACGGAGACCCGCCATGCTGACCGCAGAACAAATGATGACCGCCCAGAAGTCCAACCTCGACACCCTTTTCGGCCTGACCGGAATGGCTTTCGAAGGCATGGAGAAGTTGATCGAACTGAACATCCAGGTGGCCAAGACCGCGATGGTCGAAGCGGCCGCCACCACCAAGGCCGCCATGTCGGTGAAGGACGCGCAAGAGCTGATGGCGCTGCAGGCCGGCCTGCTTCAACCGGCCGCCGAGAAGGCCGCGGCCTATAGCCGCCACGTGTACGAGATCGCTGCCAGCACTGGCGCCGATGTCGGTCGCGTCGCTGAAGCCAAGGCGAGCGACGCCCAGGCGAAGTTCGCCGCGGTTGTCGACACCGCTGCCAAGAACGCGCCGGCCGGCACGGAGAACGCAGTGGCGTTGATGAAGTCGGCGATGGCGGCCGCCACGAACGCGATCGAAAGCATCCAGAAGGCAGCGAAGCAGGCCGCTGATGTGGCCGATGCCAACTTCCAGGCCCTGTCGTCGACGGCGGTCCGCGCGACGCAAGCGGCTTCGAAGAGCAGAAAGTAAATCGAAGGCACGCCGAGCGATCGGAGTTTCCGCGATGTGAACAGGCCCGGTCATCCGGGCCTTTTCATGGGTGGGGCTTTGGACTCCGCCTCGCGCTTCCCCGCCCAGTCGTGGAGTCAATGCGTCTTCGCGGCGATCGCTCGTCGAATGTCGTCCAGATGTGCCAGCGCACTGTCGCGGCCGGCCTTCAACGAGCGCCTGCGCGCCGCAAAGTCGCCACCCGAGACGCCCGCGAGCGCCGGTTGCAACGCGATGTCGGCGTCGCGCAGTTCGTTGTTCTTGATGCTGCGGCCCATGATCGCGAAGGTCTGCAGCAGCATGTGCGCGACGTCGCCGGTCGCGTGGCCGTCTGGCACGTCGGAGATGTCGACCGCGATCACGAGTTCGGCGCCCATCAGCCTCGCGAACTCGACCGGCACCGGCGCGGTGAGGCCGCCGTCGACGTACTCGCGCGTGCCGATGCGCACCGGCTGAAACACCGCGGGCACGGCACTCGATGCGCGCACCGCGGTACCGGCATCGCCGCGCTGGAACAAGATGGGCGTGCCGCGATCGAGGTCGGTCGCGACGATGCCGAGCGGGATGCGCATCTGTTCGATCGTGCGCGCGCCGGTCTGCTCGCGCACGAACTTCGCGAGCGCTTCGCCGCGGATGAGACCGCGGCCCGGGAAGGACCAGTCGGCGAACGCGGTCTCGTCCATCGCATCGGCGAGCGTGCCCAGTTCACTCGCGGTCTTGCCCGACGCGTAGAGCGCGGCGACGAGGCTGCCGGCCGAGGTGCCAACGACGAGGTCGGGCCGGAGCCCGCTTTCTTCGAGCACTTGGATGACGCCGATGTGCGCGAAGCCACGCGCCGCGCCGCCGCCGAGTGCGAGTCCGATGCGCGGTTTGCGCGGAGGCAGGCTCGCCGCCGGCGCACTCGATGCACCGGCCGCAGCTGACGCCGCGCTCGCCGCCGACTCGATCGGCACGACCGGGTTCCACGCCGGCTTCGGTGTCGACGTGCAGGCGCCCAGCAACGCCCCCAGCACCCAGAGCGCGTAGCGTCGGCGCACGCCGCCAGCGCCTCGATGCCCACTGGCACCGGTCGAATCGGCGGCGCGATCGCGGTCGTCAGCGAAAGGCGCCGGCGGACGGGACTCGTTCATATATCGACCGAGGATATCGAACGAAGAAATCGGTCGTTCGCTTTCGCTGCGCCGACTTCTACATTGCGTGGTCGGGCGGCAGGCCCACGCCGGCGCGCCTGTCGCGCGATCTCAGACCCAGACGCCCTGTCTGCCATCCGTCGACAATTCACCGATGTACGCCTACACCCCTTTCGACCGCCACTTCGTGCACCAGCGCGCGGCGCAGTACCGCGACCAGCTCGAGCGCCACCTGAACGGTGAGCTCGGCGAGGAAGAGTTCCGACCGCTGCGTCTGCAGAACGGCTGGTACATCCAGCGCCAGGCGCCGATGTTCCGCATCGCGGTGCCGTACGGCGAGCTGAGCGCGACCCAGATGCGCACGCTCGCCACGATGGCGCGCGACCTCGATCGCGGCTACGGCCACTTCTCGACGCGGCAGAACCTGCAGTTCAACTGGATCCCGCTAGAGCGCAGCGCCGATGCGCTCGACGCACTCGCGAACGTCGACATGCACGGCATCCAGACCAGCGGCAACTGCATCCGCAACATCACGAGCGACGCCCTCGCCGGCATCGCGCCCGACGAAGCGGTCGACCCGCGGCCGTACTGCGAGATCCTGCGACAGTGGAGCACGCTGCACCCGGAGTTCGCGTTCTTGCCGCGCAAGTTCAAGATCGCGGTGACCGGTGCGAGCGAAGACCGCGCGGCGATCGCGTGGCATGACATCGGTTTGCGCGTGGTGAAGAACGACGCCGGCGAGATCGGCTTTCGCGTGCTGGTCGGCGGCGGCATGGGGCGCACACCGGTGATCGGTTCGCTGATCCGCGAGTTCTTGCCGTGGCAGCAGATCCTCATCTTCATCGAGGCGATCGTGCGGGTCTACAACCGCTACGGCCGTCGCGACAACATCTACAAGGCACGCATCAAGATCCTCGTGAAGGCCGAGGGCCAGAAGTTCTTCGATGCGGTCGAGACCGAGTTCAACAACATCCTCGAGCACGACGTCGACGGGCGGGTGCATCTGATTCCGGTGTCGGAGCTGGCCCGCGTATCGGCTGGCTTCGAATCGCCGGCACCGCTGGGCGTTGCGGTCGAGGTACCGACGACCGACGCCGAAACCTCGCCCGCCTACACGCGCTGGCTTGAGCGCAACGTGCACGCGCACAAGCTCGCGGGCTACCGCGCGGTGACCCTATCGCTCAAGCGCGCGGGCCAGGCGCCGGGCGACGCCACGGCCGATCAGATGGACGACGCCGCTGCCCTGGCCGAACGCTTCAGCTGCAACGAGATCCGGGTCACGCACGACCAGAACCTGTTGCTGCCGTGGGTCGACGCGCGCGAGCTGCCGGCGCTCTATCGGGCATCGAAGGAAGCGAGCTTCGCGACGCCGAACATCGGCCACCTCACCGACATGATCGCGTGCCCGGGTGGTGACTTCTGCGCGTTGGCAAACGCACGCTCGATCCCGATCGCCGCGGCCATCACCGAACGCTTCGACGACCTCGACGAGCTGCACGACATCGGCGACATCGACCTACACATCAGCGGTTGCATCAACTCGTGCGGCCATCACCACAGCGGTCACATCGGCATCCTCGGTGTCGACAAGGACGGCAAGGAGTGGTACCAGGTCTCGCTCGGCGGCTCCGACGGCTCGACCATCAGCGGCCCTTCGGTGGCGGGCAAGGTCATCGGCCCTTCATTCGCGGCCGACGAGGTGCCCGATGTCATCGAAGCGGTGATCGACACGTACCGTGCAAGCCGCTTCGCCGCCGAACGGTTCATCGACACCGTCAAGCGCGTCGGCCTCGACCCGTTCAAGGCGTCGGCGAACGCGGTCCGGCGCAGCACGGCGCTGGCGCACGCGTGATGAGCCAGCCCGGCCGCCCAAACGGCGAATACCGGAGCGCGAAGCGCGAAGGCACCCAATGGGCGTAGCGATGAAATTCATCGATCGCGGCACCGATGTCTGGCACGAGGTCGACGACAGCGATTCGGCGATGCCCGCCGTGTCGGCGCCGCATCAAGTGCAGTCGCGCGAGCGCTGGCTCGCGGTGCGCGCGCAGTGGCCGGAGGCGATGCCGGTCGGCGTCAAGATCGCATGCGATGTCGACATCGAAACGCTGGCGCCGGCGCTCGATGGCCTGAGTCTGGTCGTGCTCGACTTTCCGAAGTGGGTCGATGGCCGCGCGTACAGCCAGGCCCACCTGCTGCGCTTTCGCTTTCGTTTCGCGGGCGAGATCCGCGCGGCCGGCGATGTCGTCGTCGACATGTTGCCGCTGCTGAAACGCACCGGGTTCGATGCCGTGCTGCTGCGCGCCGACCAGTCGCAGGCGGTGGCCGAGCGCGCCCTCCGTTTTTTCGAGGGTCATTATCAAGGCGATGCCACCGTGCACACGCCGCACTTCGCGAGCGCCGCATGAGCGACGCGTCGAGCCTTTTCTCGGCGCTGCCGAACCCGCCGGTGCAAGCTGCGGTCGGCCGGGCGATCGCCCTTCATGCGCGCCGCCAGGCCGGCCACGACGAGCGCGTCGGCAACGCGTTGCAGGTGCTGCGTGCAGCCCTTATGACACATGAAGGCCGCATCGTTCAGGCGAGCAGTCTCGGCGCGGAAGACATGGTCATCACCGACCTCATCGCGCGCCACGGGCTCGCCATTTCGGTCGCGACGCTCGAAACCGGCATGCTTCACGCCGAGACGCTCGCGTTGATCGGCGACGTCACGGCGCGTTACGGGCTGGTCATCGAAACGTGGCAGCCGAACACGGAAGCGACGATTCAGTTCGTCGCCAGGAACGGCAGCGACGCGATGTATCGCAGCCTCGAGCTGCGCAAGGCCTGTTGCGGCATCCGCAAGATGGAACCGCTGGCCCGTCTGATGGCCGGCCGCGACGCGTGGGTCACCGGCCTGCGCCGCGAGCAATCGAGCAACCGCGCCGCGGTCGAGTTCGTGGCCAACGACGAGCACGGGCGCCGCAAGGTGAGCCCGCTTGCCGACTGGAGCTGGCCCGACGTGTGGCAATACATCGCCGACCACGACGTGCCCTACAACCGGTTGCACGACGCGTTCTTTCCGAGCATCGGCTGTGCGCCCTGCACGCGCGCGGTGGCCGTCGGCGAGGACTTCCGCGCCGGCCGCTGGTGGTGGGAAGACGAGCTCGCGAAGGAATGCGGGCTGCATGCGACGCACGAAGATCCGGTCGTCTTTCCGGTCACCTCCCCTTCCCCTCCGCCGGCTGGCGATCACCCAACCCTTCAGGTTTCGTCATGAACGCGCCTCTCACCACGCATCACCTGCTGCCCGATCTCGACCAGTCGCATCTCGACTGGCTCGAAGAAGAAGCGATCTTCATCCTGCGCGAGACGGTCGCTGCCTTCGAGCGGCCGGCCCTGCTGTTCTCGGGCGGCAAGGACTCGTGCGTCGTGTTGCGCTTGGCCGAGAAGGCGTTCAAGCGTCGCGAGCGGCATGCGTCGTCACCTGACGAGTACGTCGGTCGCCTGACATTCCCTCTGCTCCACGTCGACACCGGACATAACTTCCCGGAAGTGATCGCGTTTCGGGACCGTCGAGTCGCCGAGATGGGCGAGCGCCTCGTCGTCGGCCATATCGACGATTCGATCCAGCGCGGCACCGTGCGCCTCGCCGACCCGCTCGAATCGCGCAACGGCCATCAGACCGTGGCCCTGCTCGAGGCGATCGAAACGCACCGCTTCGATGCGTTGATCGGCGGCGCGCGCCGCGACGAGGAAAAGGCGCGCGCCAAGGAGCGCATCTTTTCGCACCGCGACAACTTCGGCCAGTGGCAACCGAAGGAGCAGCGTCCCGAACTCTGGACCCTCTTCAACACGCGCATTCGGCCGGGCGAGCACATGCGCGCGTTCCCGATCAGCAACTGGACCGAGCTCGATGTGTGGCTCTACATCGCGCGCGAGCGCATTCCGTTGCCCGACCTGTACTACACGCACCGACGCTCGGTGATTCGCCGCAACGGCCTGCTGGTGCCGCTCACCGACGTGACGCCGGCGCTGCCCGGTGAAGCGATCGAACAGGTCGACGTGCGTTTTCGCACCGTCGGCGACATGACCTGCACCTGCCCGGTCGAGAGCGATGCGTCGAACGCGGTCGAGGTGGTGGCCGAGACCTTGCAGGTGACCGTGAGCGAACGCGGCGCCACCCGCATGGACGACCGCACCTCCGATGCTTCGATGGAGCGGCGCAAGAAAGAGGGCTACTTCTGATGAGCGAGCACCACCACCGCGCGTTGCGCTTCCTCACGGCAGGCTCGGTCGACGACGGCAAGAGCACGCTGATCGGCCGCTTGCTGTTCGACAGCCAGGCGATCCTCGCCGACCAGCTCGACGGCCTTGAGCGTCGTGCCGCCGGCCAACCGATCGATCTCGCGTTGCTCACCGATGGGCTCGAAGCCGAGCGCGAGCAAGGCATCACCATCGACGTGGCTTACCGCTACTTCGCGACGCGCCATCGCAAGTTCATCATCGCCGACGCGCCCGGCCACGAGCAGTACACGCGCAACATGGTCACGGCCGCCGCCGGCAGCGATGCGGCCGTCGTGCTGGTCGACATCGGCAAGCTCGACACCACCGCCGGAGCGGTGCAGCTGTTGCCGCAAACGCGTCGCCACGCCCTCTTGGCACGCCTGTTGCGAGTGCCGAGCATCGTGTTCGCCATCAACAAGATCGATGCGGTCGCCGACCCGGCGCAGGCGTTCCACGCGGTGCGTGGCGCGCTGCTGCAGTTCGCGAGAGCGGCGAAGATCGACATCGCAGCCGTGGTGCCGATCTCGGCGTTGAATGGCGACAACGTGACCCGGCCCCTCGACGTGAGCTGGTACCGCAGCGCTGACGGCTCCGGGCCGGGCCAGAGCCTCTTGCAGGTGCTCGAGTCGTTGCCCGCGGCGCAGGAGCCGACCACGGGCGACTTCTCTTTGCCGGTGCAGTACGTGTCGCGCGAATCGGCCGACCTGTTGGCGGCCGACGCACCGGCGTTGTCGTCGGGCGCCCCGAAAACCGATCAACGCCGCACCTTCTGGGGCCGCATCGCGAGCGGCCGCGTCGAGGCCGGCCAAGACGTGCAGGTCTTTCCGGGAGAGCACCGCGCCGTCGTGTCGGAAGTGCGGCTCGCCGGCGAATCGGTGCCCGGCGCGAGCGCAGGTCAATCGGCCGGCATCGTGCTCGATCGGCAGCTCGATGTCTCGCGTGGCGATTGGCTCGGCACGCCAGGCGCGCTGCATGGCACGAGCCGCTTCGACGCGACGCTCGCCTGGCTCGACACCGAGCCCGCCGTGGTCGGCCGCAAGTACCAGGTGCGCCACGGCAACCGCTGGGTGCAGGCGCGTATCGCATCGATCACGAGCCGGCTCGATGTGCAGTCGCTCGTGGCTGAAGCAGCGTCGCAGCTCGAGGTCAACGAGATCGGCCGTGTCACGATCGAGACCCAGCAGCCCTTGCCGGTCGATGCGTTCTCGCGCAACCGCGTCGGTGGCGCGCTGATCGTCGTCGACCCGACCACCAACCGCACCAGCGGTGCGTTGCTTGCCGAACCGGATGGCGCGTTCGCCGTCGCCGCCTGAACTCGCGATGGGACGCGTCGTCTTCATCGGCGCGGGGCCTGGCCAGGCCGATCTCATCACGCTGCGGGGCGCGCGCCTGTTGGGCACCGCCGACGTGGTGCTCTTCGATGCGCTCACCGATCCGACGCTGCGCGAGTTCGCGCCGCACGCGACGTGGATCGACGTGGGCAAGCGGGGTCTTCGCGGCGTGCCGCATTCACCGTCGCGCGCATGTGGCCACTCCGGCGCGAGCCACGAGAACACCGGGCAGGCCACCATCAACGCCCTGCTCGTCAAGCATGCGAGCGAATCGAAGATCGTCGTGCGCTTGAAAGGCGGCGACCCGAGCATCTTCGGCCGCCTGGAAGAGGAACTCGATGCGCTGGCCGCTGCCGGAATCGCCTGCGAGGTCGTGCCCGGGGTAACGGCTGCATTGGCCGCTGCCGCATCAACGCAACGCCCATTGACGCGGCGCGGCAGCGGCCGCAGCGTGAGCCTCGCCACCGCGATGACGCACGACCAGGGCCTCGTCGCGACGCGCAGCGCCGACACCGAAGTGTTCTACATGGCGGGCAAGCAACTCGGCGGCCTGGCGCGCCGGCTGCTTCACGCCGGTTGGCCTGCCGATGCGCCGGCGAGCGTCGTCTCGCGCGCGGGCTGGCCCGATCAGCTGCAGAGCGATCACCGCGTGGCGTCGCTCGCGCAAGCGACGGTGCTGCATGCCGGGCGGCCGACGGTGGTCACGGTCGGCGCGGGTGCGCTTGCGATCGCGGCGGCCACGGTGACGGGCGCACGGCACGCCCGCGTCGAAGAGCCTTGCGCTGCCGCTGCCAAGCCGCCGGCACCGGTGGGTGTACGCGTCAAGCCCTAAAATCCCGGCTTTCGCGCGGCGCAAGGTGCGCCGTGACGCCCGCAACCAGAGCTCCCATGACCCACGTCGTTCTCGAATCGTGCATTCGCTGCAAATACACCGACTGTGTCGACGTGTGCCCGGTCGACTGCTTTCGCGAAGGCCCGAACTTCCTGACGATCGATCCCGACGAGTGCATCGACTGCGCGGTCTGCATCCCGGAATGCCCGGTGAACGCCATCGTCCCGGAAGAAGATGTTCCGGGTGATCAGCAGCACATGATCCCGCTCAACGCCGAGCTGGCGAAAGGCTGGCCCAGCATCACGCGTCGCAAGCCCGCGGCACCGGATGCCGACGAGTGGAAAGATCGCACCGGCAAGCTCGTGGAACTGGTTCGCTGATCGCCTGCGCCGCGGCTCGGCGATGCAGCCCGAGGAGCAGCAGCCGATGATCACGACCGACGCCCTCGTGGTCGGCGCCGGCCCGGTCGGCCTGTTCCAGGTCTTTGAGCTCGGCCTGCTCGAAATGCGCACCCAGGTGGTCGACTCGCTGCCTTTCATCGGCGGCCAATGCGTCGAGCTGTACGCCGACAAACCCATCTACGACATTCCTGGCCTGCCGGTGGTCACCGGTCGCGAACTGATCGAGCGCTTGCAACAGCAAGCGGCGCCCTTCGCGCCGACGTTTCATCTGGATCAGCAGGTCGACGAGGTGACGGCGACGGCCGACGGTCGGTTCGACGTCACGACATCACGCGGCACGCGCTTCAGCGCCAAGGTGGTCATCGTCGCGGCGGGAGCCGGGTCGTTCCAGCCGCGCGCACTCCAGGTCGATGGACTCGAGCGCTTTCGCGACGCGCAGGTGTTCTATCGCCTGCCCGCCGCTGCAGCGCTCGCCGGCAAGCGCGTGTTGATCGCGGGCCATGGCCACGATGCGGTGGAGCGCGTGCTGGCACTGGCCGACCGTGATGCGGCCTCGGCACCAAGCCATCTGACGTTGATGCATCGTCGCGACGATTTCGTCGCCGACGACGCCTCGCTCGCACGGCTCGCGGCGGCTCGCGCGTCGGGCCGCGTGCGCTTCATCGCCGCCCAGGCGAATGCGATCGATGCCAGTGGCGACGACGGCGACGGCGTGTTGACCGGCCTCGTCGTGACGCGCAGCGAAGACGGCGCTCGAGAGACCCTGCCGATCGACGTGATCGTGGTCTCTCTCGGCATCAGCCCGAAACTCGGGCCGATCGCCGACTGGGCGCTGGGCCTCGAACGCAAGCAGGTCGTGGTCGACCCCGAGCGCTTCGAGACCTCGACGTCCGGGCTCTTCGCGGTCGGAGACATCGTGAGCTACGCGGGCAAGAGAAAGCTCATCGTGTCGGGCTTCCACGAGGCGACGCTGGCGGCATTCGCGGCCGCGAGCGTGGTCTTTCCCGAGCGCGCGCAACCGTTGCAATACACGACCACGAGCCCGAAGCTGCATCGGCTGCTCGGCGTCGCTTCACCGCACAGCGCGCTGGAGTGAACGGGCGCGGGGCGCCCATCCCTGCATAATGCCAACTCACGCCGCGTTTCACGCGCGGCGTGTCCGCTGGGGGTGTTGATCGGTGCCGCGTCATGCGTGCGCATCGCTCGACTGAGAAAGTCCCTTTGAACCTGATTGAGGTAATCCTCGCGCAGGGAAGCATGCTTGCTGGTCGCCGATGGCGACCGAGGCCGCCCACCTGCCATCGAAAGCTCCGTGCCGATGGCTCACGTCTCTTCTTCGTTGATGCTCCGACGGGTGTTGTCCCTCGTGTCGCTCTCATGGTCCTGCGTGTCTTACGCACAGAACGCTCCCGATGCGCCGCCCCGGGCGGCGGCGACCGCATCGAGCGGGGTCGCTTCTACGCCGACGCTCTCGCCGACGCTCTCGCCGCCGACGCTCCTGCCGACGACGCAGCTCGGGCCCGTCACCATCCGTGCGCGCCAGCCGGTCACCGCGAACGTCGCCGGCTTCGGCGATGTGCCGCTCGCGCAGGCACCGTTCGAGGCGAGCGTGATCAGCGCGGAGACGATAAAAGACACCGGCGTGCGGCGCCTGGCCGACATCACGCGTCTCGACCCGGCCTTGAGCGACGCGTACAACGCCGCCGGTTATGTCGACAACCTGACCGTGCGCGGCTTCGTCATCGACAACCGCTTCAACTTCGAGCGCGATGGCTTGCCGATCAATGCCGAGACATCGATTCCGCTCGACAACAAGGCGCGCGTCGAGGTGCTGAAAGGCACGAGCGGCATCCAGGCCGGCACGAGCGCACCGGGCGGCCTCGTCAACCTCGTCGTGAAGCGGCCTCTCGACGCGACGCTCCGTTCGGCCTCGCTCGAATGGCAGCAGGCGGGCAGCCTGCTCGGTGCGGTCGACGTCAGCCAACGGTTCGGCGTGAACGACCGCTTCGGCGTGCGCGTGAACGCGGCGGCCGAGCACCTCGATCCGCTGATTCACGATCTGCGCGGTCACCGACGGATGCTCGCATTCGCGGGCGACTGGCGCCTCGGCAACGACGGCCTTCTCGAAGCCGAGATCGAGTACAGCCGTCGCGCGCAGCCGAGCCAGCCGGGCTTCAGCATGCTCGGCAACAACGTGCCCGCGCCGACCGACCCGCGCATCAATCTCAACAACCAGCCCTGGTCGCTGCCGGTGGTGTTCGATGCGACAACCGCTTCGCTGCGGTGGCAGCAGCGACTGAATGCCGATTGGCGGCTCTCGGCGCACGGCGCGACGCAACGTCTGCGCACCGATGACCGCGTCGCGTTTCCGTTCGGCTGCTTCGACCCGAGTCCGGCGCCCAACGGCACCTACCATGCCGACCGTTATTGCCCGAACGGTCGCTTCGACCTCTACGACTTTCGCAGCGAGAACGAACGGCGCCGGCTCGACGTGATCGACGTGCGTGCCGAAGGCCGCCTCGCGACCGGCCCGTTGGCACACACGCTGACGTTCGGCGGGCTCCATTCGTCGGTTCGAATCCGCACACAGGCCCAGGTGTTTAACCTCGTCGATCAGCAAGGCAACATCGACGGCTCCGCGGTCACGGCGCCCGCACCCGACCCCAAATCGCCCGGCACCGATCGCGATGAACGATCGAACGAGCTCTACGCGCGCGATGCGGTCCGGCTCGACGCGCGCACCACCGCGTGGCTCGGCCTTCGCCACACCCGCATCGATCGGGCGACCGTGCAAACAGATGGCACGTCGCGCATCGCGTACCGGCAGTCGTTCAACACCCCATGGGTCGCGTTGAGCTACGCGTTCGCGCCCGAGCAGCTGGTCTACGCGAGCTGGGGCGAAGGCGTCGAAAACGAAGTGGCGCCCAACCAGCCCCGCTTCATCAACCGCGGAAAAGCCTTGCCGGCGTCGAAGAGCGAACAGGGCGAGGTGGGGCTCAAGGGAGCGGCGGGCCTCTTCGATTGGAGCTTGGCCGCGTTCGACATCCGTCGTCCGCTCTACAGCGACGTCGGTGCCTGCGATGTCGACGCGAGCTGTACGCACCAACGCGACGGCACGGCCCGCCATCGCGGTGTCGACGCGAGCGGTTCCTTCCGGTGGCAGGCGTGGAGCGTGAGCGCCGGCGCTCAGCACCTGCGCGCGCGGCGTTACGGAGGCATCGATGCCGCGTCGAACGGCCTCACGCCGACCAACGTGCCGTCAAGCACGCTGAAGCTGCAGGGTGACTATCGCGTGGGGAGCGTTGCCGGCCTGTCGTTGCAAGGCGGCGTGGTGCACGAGAGCGCGCGCTTCGTGCTGCCCGACGATTCCGCCCGCATCCCCGGCTGGAGCCGCTTCGACGCCGGTGCGCGCTTCGACCGTAAGGCGATGGACGCTCGCTGGATCTGGCGTGTCGGAGTCGACAACGTTTTCGACAAGCGCGCCTGGAAAGAGAGCCCGTTCGAGTTCAGCCATGCCTATCTGTTCCCGCTCGCGCCCCGAACGTTCCGCGTCTCGGTGCAAGTGGGTCTGTAGGGTTCGGACGCGTCGTGCTGGCTATAATTGCGGGTTGATCGATTCCTCGATAGCTCAGTTGGTAGAGCGCCGGACTGTTAATCCGTAGGTCCCTGGTTCGAGCCCAGGTCGAGGAGCCAAAATAAGTGGGGTTAGCTGCTAAGTCGCCGCTAACCCCATTGTGTTTCTTGGTCCATTGGTTGCCGTACTGTTGCGGCACCGAGCCCGCCAGTGGCATTGCGAGAAACCGAAACGGCCCGTCAACACACTCCTGCGAAAGACAGTGCACTCGCTGTGCAAACGCTGCGCGCAGTCGCGCAACACCGGCGTCGATCCCCGTTCGAACATCCTTCGGCAACCCCACGCAGGGTTTCGCCAAAAGTCACCCCGAATGCCCCGTGCCTTTTGCGCCTAGAGTGATTCCACAAGCGACCCTCGCTCAGTCGGATCCATGCCTGGAAGCGACCATTGGCCCGCACCTGCTGGGTCTACTGTTTGTCGCGGTCGACTTGAATTCCGATGCGATCCTGTCTGGCGAGCGGTTGCACCGGAAGCGCCTGATGAGCTTCGACCTCTGGTGTCCCGACGGCATGACGCAACACGACCTGTCGGCGATGGCCTTGTTCAAGGCCATCGCTGAACAGAACGAACGCGCGGGCGCATATCAGTGGGCGGTGGCAGCCCGCGCGAAAAACCCCCTCGTTGGCCGTCAGACGCGCCCATCCCCATCAGCTCTAAGCACGAACTTCCCACTCGAAAATCCCGCTGCAGTGCACAGCGAACTTCCAAGCGCGTCTGGTTTAGCGCGGGCTGGATCTGTCTGCAAGTGAAATTTCGTCCCTGGTGATGCCGGGTCGAGAAACTCGCGTCGAGCGGCGTCCCGCTGAAGAGTCAGACGATGCGAGGGTGATGTGAACGCCCCGTCGGCGCTTCGGCCCATTCCTTACAGCCGGGCCCATAACCGCAGCCGATCGACTCATGAATTGATGTCATTTGCGGCAACGCGGCTCGCCACCTAAGCTTCTCTGCATTGCCGCACGTCACACCCGCCCATGCCTCGCAAGGAGTCGATCATGTTCATCGGTAAAACCGCTCTTGTCACCGGCTCGACCTCGGGCATCGGCTTGGGCATAGCCCGCAGCTTGGCCGCGCAGGGCGCCAACCTCATTCTCAACGGCTTCGGTGAGCCCACTGAGATCGAGCGGTTGCGCGCCGAACTCGCAGATCAGCACGACGTTCAGGTTCGCTACGACGGCGCCGACATGGGCCGCGCCGACGCGATCGAGGCCATGATGGGCAAAGCCCTGTCGGAGTTTGGGTGTATCGACCTGCTCATCAACAACGCCGGCATTCAGCACGTGGCACCGGTGGACGAATTTCCGGTCGACAAGTGGTACGCGATTCTGGCTATCAATCTGTCGGCGACCTTCCACACGACGCGTCTGGCGCTGCCGGCGATGAAGAAGAAAGGCTTCGGCCGCATCGTCAACATCGCTTCGGCGCACGCGCTCGTCGCCAGTCCTTACAAGTCGGCCTATGTGACCGCCAAGCACGGTGTTGCCGGGTTCACCAAGACGGTGGCCCTCGAAGTCGCCGAGGCCGGCATCACCGTCAACGCGGTCTGCCCCGGCTACGTGCTGACGCCGCTGGTCGAAAAGCAGATCCCCGACACCGCCAAGGCACGCGGCATCAGCCCCGACGAAGTCATCCGCGACGTGCTGCTGGCCGCGCAGCCGACCAAGAAGTTCGTCACCGTCGAACAGGTGGCCGCGTTGACCTCATTCCTGTGCTCGGAGGACGCGGCCTCAATCACCGGCGCCATCCTGCCCGTCGATGGCGGCTGGACAGCGCACTGATTTCTGATGTCGACCCTTTCCATTTTTTCCCCCCTTTGATCAACCCGGCCGTTGTGCCACGTCTGAAAGAGAACCCCATGAACAAGACCACCCTTCGCCAGATCGTCACTGCCGTCGCGCTCCTGACCTCCGGCCTCGCGCACGCCGGCACTTGCCCGGCCGACAAAGTGGCGGCCAACGACTTGCCCGGTGCTGCGACCGCACCGGTCGGTGTGGTCGATACCGAACTCGCGTCGGTCGATCTGGCCAACGAGAACGTCAAGCTCGACCATCGGCGCTTGCGCCTGCGCCACATGACGATCGCGCCGGGCGGGATCGTGCCACTGCACAGCCATGAAGACCGGCCGGCGCTCATCATGGTCAACAGCGGCGCGATCTACGAGTACAGCAGCAAGTGCGCCGTGCCCATCCTGCACAAGGCTGGCGAAACGGCGCGCGAATTCATGGGCACCAAGCATTGGTGGAAGAACACCGGCACGCAGGCGGTGGACCTGACCATCGGCGACATCGTCAACGATGCGAAGCCTGCCACGATGGAAAAGATGATGTAAGTCGGCGTCGGCGCCGCTGACGAACTGAGAGCGGCGCAAGCCCGCGCAGTCCACCCCAAAAACACCAATCGAGGAGCCTCCGATGAATGCAACGACAGCCCGCCCGGCCCCGGGCCGGCGTGTGCGCGGCCCTGCCCCGTCCGGCCTGCCCGGCCAAGTGGTTCTGGTGCTGCAAGGCGGCGGTGCCTTGGGTGCCTACCAGGTGGGTGTCTACCAGGCTCTTCACGAAGCAGGCATCGAGCCCGACTGGGTCATTGGCACGTCGATCGGCGCGATCAACGCCGCATTGATCGCCGGCAACCCGCTCAAGCAGCGCATCGACCGATTGAATGCGTTCTGGCACCACGTCGAGCAGCCCGCCAGGGCCGCCGGCCCGCTGGACTGGCTCGGCATGGGCAACTGGGCCTCCAACATGACCACCGTGATGCGCGGCATCCCGGCATTCTTCGAACCCAACCCGGCAGCATTGCGCGGCGCGCGTGCCAACGTCGGCGTCGAGTCAGCCGCTTACTACAGCACCGAACCACTGAGGCAAACGCTGGGCGAGCTGGTGGACTTCAAAAGCCTGCAGAGTGGGCCCACCCGGCTGACCGTCGGGGCAGTCAATGCCTGCACCGGTGCCATGCGCTATTTCGACAGCCGCAGCGAAGAGCTGTGCGTCGAACACGTGATGGCCTCGGGTGCATTGCCGCCGGCATTCCCGGCGGTGCGCATCGATGGCGAGCCTTACTGGGACGGCGGCATCTATTCCAACACGCCGATCGAGGCGGTGCTGGACGACCGGCCTCGTCGCGACGCGTTGATCTTCGCGGTCAATGTCTGGCATCAGACGGCGCCGGAGCCGGAATCGATTTGGCAGGTGATGGGTCGGCAAAAAGACATCCAGTTCGCCAGCCGCGCCGACAGCCACATCGCGCGGCAGACGCAGATCCACCGACTGCGCCATGTGATCCGCCAATTGACGCTGCAGATCCCCGCCGGCAAGCAGTCCGACCCTGTGGTCAAGGAACTGGCGTCGTGGGGCTGCGGCACCACCATGCATGTGGCCCACCTGCTCGCGCCGCGACTAGAAGGCGAGGACCACACCAAGGACCTCGACTTTTCGCCTTCAGGCGTCAAGGCACGCCGCGAGGCCGGTTATGCCGACACATTGAGCATGATCAAACGCTCGCCCTGGCGAGCACCGACCGATCCGATCGAAGGCGTGGTCGAGCACCACTGATTGCTCGAACGCTGCGGTCCGGATCACAGAAACCCCAGCTTCACGAGTCAGGAGACCGAAGTGAACCGCTTGACCAGGCAACCTGCCCTGCGGCTGCTGCTGTCTACCGTCGTCGCCGCGGGGACTGCATGATCGCGATCTGGTTCGCGGCCATCGTGTGCGTGGGCGCCATGGGGTTTGCGATCCAGCGCGGCGGCACCTGCACCGTGGCAGCCGTCGCCGAGGTGGTCGACGATCGCCGCTTTCACCGACTGCGGGCGATGTTGGAAGCGTCGATCTGGGTCGCGGGCCTACTTGCACTTGCGCAACTGGGTCATCTCGCCGGCAGCATGCCCGGCGGCTATGAGGCCAGCGCATGGACGGTCGTCGGCGGGGTCTTGTTGGGTCTGGGGGCCTGGTTCAACGGCGCATGTGTGTTCGGCGCCGTGGCACGTCTCGGTTCGGGCGACTGGGTCTATGCCGCGACGCCGGTCGGATTTTTCGTCGGCTGCTTGAGCGTGATGGCGATCTTCCCGCGGCCGCCCGCGAGCGAGCTCTCGCAAGTGTCCCCGCTTTTCGAGCTGCCGGGAATTTTCGCCGGGGCATTCGTGCTGTTCGCACTGTGGCGAATGGGCTCCGGCGTGCGGACGCTGCGCCAGCCCGAAGGTTTGGCCCGGCTTCACCAAAAGATCTGGGCGCCACATGTGGCCACCATCGTCATCGGTGTGAGCTTCGTCGGCACGCTGCTGTTGGCCGGGCGCTGGGCCTACACCGACGTGCTCGCCGATCTGGCCCGGGCCATGGGCGGCCCCGGGACCTCGCTGGCGCTGCCTGTGCTGCTGGTGTTGGCGCTGTACGCCGGTGCGCTGGTCGGCGGTCGAACCGCGGGTCTCTGGCGGTCCACCTCCGTTTCGGGGTCGCGAATGCTTCGATGCTTCGCCGGAGGCGTCGTCATGGGCTGGGGCAGCCTGCTGCTCCCGGGCTCGAACGACGGCTTGATCCTGATCGGCATTCCGCTGTTACGGCCCTACGCATGGCTGGCATTCGTGAGCATGGTGATCGCCATCGCGGTTGCGATGTCGGCGCGGCGGGCCTGGACTGTCAAGCCCCGAACCACTCCCGTAGCGCCGCACCGGCGTCGCTTCGATTGAGTTCTAGCGCAACGGCCCAGGGATCGACTCCGAGACGGTCATGCTCTACGCCTGCGATTCGGGGACCGATGACGCGCGCAGTCAGGTCGACGTTCCCAAACTGCTCGGCACTGCAATGATCCGCAAAGTGGACGACTAGCCGCAGGCTTCAATCAGTTTCGACCGGCCTTGGATCCCACTCATAAGCGACCAGCGAGTCGATGACGGCTTGCTGAGAGGGGCCAACCGGCCTTTCGGCCTGGGTCAACAAGACGACCTTTCGCACGATAGGCATGTCGTTCATGGTTACGTACCCGAGACCACCCGCCCGGGCGATGGAGATCGGCATGAAAGCGACCCCGAAGTTCGCGCGCACCATGGCCTGAATCCAGTCCTCGCGTGACGATTGCTGGACCACTTCCAACTTGACGCCGCGATCGCGCAGCAGGCGTTCGATGTAGGTCGAAAATTCGCACATCACGCGTTCGCAGTAGCGCTCGCGGTTCAGTTCGATCATCTCGACGCTTGTCCGCCCGCTGAACCGGTGGTCGTCGCCGATCGCGAGCACGTAGTCCTCGCTGAAAAGGGGTGTCGACGCAAACCGCTTCGGTATCTCGAAGGGGGAGCACATGATGCCCACGTCGACTTCGCCTTGGTCGAGCGCGTCGGTCAGCGCTTCGAGGTTGCCCTCACGGAAGCTCATCTCGACGTCGGTGTGGCCCTCCTGGCTTCCGACGAAGCCCGGCAGCACCTGCTGGAAGTCGAGCGTGCACATCACGCCGACCCGCACCACTTCCCTTTGCGCGCCCAGCAGGCGCCGCGCCTCCACTCGCGCGCGGTTGGCCGTCTCGTAGATCTGATGAAAGCTGGGCAGCATGGCCCGCCCCAGGTCGGTGAGTTGAACCGAGTTCTTGGTCCGGTCAAACAGGCGACCGCCGAGCGCCTCCTCGAGTCGCTGGATCGCCTTGGTCAGGGCCGGTTGGGATATGAACGATCTTTCCGACGCCCGCGTGAAATTTAGCGTGTCGGCGACCGCCAGGAAATACCGTATTTGGTAGAGCTCCATGAGCGGTGGTCAAGAAGTGGCGCTTGACCTTACAACAATCCGTCGCGCCGCCATAACCGATGCCGATGAGCCAATGAATTGTTGGCATTTCCGCGAGCGGCTCGCGCCCCCTAAGCTTGTCTTCCATGTCGACCACGCCATGAGCCCACGCCCACCCACGCGTTGGCGCCATGGATCCAGCGCAGCATCGTCTGAGCGGGTCGCTCGAGTGTCATTCAACCCGCCGGAGAACCGGCATCTACCAGGAGCCTCACCATGACTACACGTCAATCTGTACTCGCCGCTGCCTTCGCCGGTGCGGTGGCCGCCTCAGCGGCCGCCGTTGCGGGCCCGGTCACGCCGCAGGCAGGCCAGGAGAAATGCTATGGCGTCTCGAAGGCCGGCGCAAACGACTGCGCGAGCGCAACGGGCACCCACGCCTGCGCGGGCCAGGGATCGAAGAAGGACAACGACCCCAACGAGTTCAAGTATGTCGCCGCCGGCACGTGCGAAAAGATGGGTGGCGCCATGAAGGGTGGCGGCAAGTAACGAAGCCCGCGGCAGGTGCGGCGGTCTTGCCGATGCGAACCGACATTCCCCTGCACGGCGTCGGAGTCGGTCTGCGCGCCTCTCACTACCGTGAATTCCTGTCGCGCCTTCCGCCGGTCGATTGGCTGGAGGTGCACAGCGAAAACTATTTCGGCGACGGCGGCTGGGACCTTCATGTCCTGCAGCAACTGCGCGCCGACTATCCCATCTCCCTGCACGGCGTAGGCCTCGGCCTGGGCTCGGCAAGTGGCTTTGACGACCAACATGTCGAGCAGCTGGTCCGCCTGGTGCGGCGGATCGAGCCTGCACGCATCTCGGAGCATCTCTGCTGGTCGGCCACAGCTGAACAACACGTCAACGACTTGTTACCGCTTCCCCTGACCGAGGAGGCGCTTCGCTTGCTGTGTGAGCGCACCGATGCGCTGCAGATGGCGCTGGGACGCGAAGTGCTCGTCGAGAACGTCTCGAGCGGCCTGCGCTACGTGTCCGATGTGTTTACCGAGGCGCAGTTCATCCGCGAGCTGGCGGCGCGCACTGGCTGCGGTGTGCTTCTCGACGTGAACAACCTCTTCGTCAACCAGTGCAACCACGGCGAGAGTGCTCTTGCAGCAATGGCGGAATTGAGCCAGGCCAGCGTTCAGGAAATTCATCTGGCGGGACATCTGGTCACGCCCCATGCGGTGATCGATCACCACGGCGACCGCGTGGCCGAACCTGTGTGGGACTTGTACCGCGCGGCACTGCGGCGCTTCGGACCGTGCGCGACGCTGATCGAGTGGGACACGGACATCCCGGCCCTGGACGTCCTGCTCGAGGAGGCCGCGAAGGCACGAGCGGCATGCGCCAACGTCGCGGAGGAACGCCACCATGCGGCCTGAATCGATCGAGACACGGCAACGGCTGGTGGATATTCAAGGCCTGTTTGCCGCTGCGCTCGTCGATCCCGCCAGGCGCCGCGACTTGCTCACGGCCTGCCGGGGTGACGAGTGGCTGACAGCCCTACGGTTCGACCTCTACCGTGACAACCTCAGGGCATCGTGGGAGAAGGCGCTTGCGGCTGCCTACCCGGTCCTGCAGCGCTACGTCGGAGAGAAGGTCTTCCTGGCGATCAGTGGTCTTTATGGGGGGCATTTTCCTTCCCGCTCCGGCGACCTGAACCGCTTCGGCGGCAACTTGCCGTCCTTCCTGGAACAGTTTCCGGCGCTATCAGACCACCCTTGGCTGGCGGACTTGGCTCGCCTGGAATGGGCCGTCCACGGCAGCCACTATGCGGCGGATGAAGGCGCGCTTGCAGCCGAGGCTGCGGCCCGAATGGGCGCGGACGCACTGGACACCTTGGCCGTGGAGCTGCACCCGACCTGCAGGCTGATCCATTCCCCCTGGGACATTGCAGCCCTTTGGCGCTGGCACCAGGCGCCCGAGCCAGGCCCGTGGACCGATGACATCCGGCGGCCGGTCACGGCACTGGTTTGCAGGCCGCACTGGAAGGTCACCGTCCGTGCCCTCGATGCTGGCCAGACCGCGGGATTAGCCGGCATCGCATCGGGCGCGAGATTGGGCGACGCCCTCGAGGCGGCGTTCACTGCCGAGCCGGAAATGGACGTAGCCGCTGTTTTTTTTGGTTGGCTGCAAGACGGCCTGTTGGTCGAATCGGCAACATCAGTGGACCCAGCAGACGCGAAAAGATGATCAATGACATTTGGAAATGGCCATGAACTTAGCGTTGCGCGTCAACGGTTTGAACGACCTCTTCGAGCGTCTGCTGAAGAACTGGAGCGGATCGCTGCTGCTGCTGTTCCTCCGCTTTTACGTCGCGTGGGCGTTTTTCCATTCCGGGGTCTTGAAGGTGTCTAACTGGCCGGCAACGCTGGCGCTGTTTCATGACGAATACAAGGTGCCGGTGCTGCCTCCCGATCTCGCTGCTTATGTGGGCGCGTTTGGCGAACTGTTCTTTCCCGTTCTTCTGTTCGCCGGGGTGCTGACACGGCCAGCGGCCCTCGGCCTGTTCGCCGTGAACGCGATCGCCGTGATCAGTTATCCGCAGCTCTTCGGTTTCGAGTGTCCGGCGGCGATCAACCAGCACATCGACTGGGGAATGGCCTTGCTGCTGCTTGCCGCATTCGGCGCGGGACGGTTCTCGCTCGACACGCTCTTCGCAACCAAGCGTTGAGCTGCGCGGCCCGCCCCGCACACAGCGCCGGTGGCCGAAGGCGCGCACCCGCTGTCGTCGCCCAAGCATCGGTGAGCAGGCCAGCGGCGCCTTCATGGGCAGCCGCATCGGATTGAAGGTCGCGCCATTTGGCGACGAGGCGCTAAACCACAGGAGCATTCAGTGCAAACAAGACGTTCGGTCATCATCGTTGGCGGCGGCTTTGCAGGCACTGCGGTAGCGCGGGCTCTGGCCGATCGCTTGCCCGAAGACGTCGTCCTGACGCTCGTATCCGAAGAAAGCTACACCACCTTCAACCCGCTGCTGGCCGAGGCGGTCGGGGCATCGATCTTTCCCGAGCAGGTCGTGGCACCGCTGCGCGAACTGCTGATGCCTCACGCCCGCTGCCGATTCGTCATGGGACGCGTCACGCATGTTGATCTGACCTCGCGCCGCCTTCGCTGCGGCACCCTGGGCGGCGATCGCGAGATGGCGTTCGACCATCTCGTTCTGGCTTTCGGCAACCGCGCGAAGATCGACCTGCTGCCCGGGATGGCGGACCACGCGCTGCCTTTAAAGACTGTCGGCGACGCGATGGAAATCCGCAATGCGGTGCTGCGTCGGCTGGCTCGGATCGAACTGGAGACCGACCCGGCGTTGCGATCCGCGCTGGGTCATTTCGTCGTCATCGGCGGCGGCTTCTCGGGTGTCGAAGTGGCCGGTGAGCTGGTCGACTGCCTGGCCAGCATCCGTCGCTACTATCCGCAAGTGCAACTGGACGAGCTGAAGGTGACCTTGCTGCATGACGGCGACCGTCTGCTACCCGAACTTCCGGCGCCGCTCGGCGCGTCCGCGTTGAAGTCCCTGAGGGGCCGCGGTGTCGATGTGCGGTTGTCCACCCGCGCTTCGGCGATCTCCGCGCAGGGTGTAGACCTTGCAGGCAACACGATGGCGGCTCGCACCGTCGTCAGTACGATCGGTACGCAGCCCAACATCCTGACGTCCGCGCTGGGGCTGTCAACCGAACGTGGGCGAATCACGGTTCGCGGCGATCTCGCAGTGCCCGGGCACCCGGGCATCTGGGCTTTGGGAGATTGCGCGGCGGTACCGAACGCATTCGACAATCAGACCTCACCTCCGACCGCGCAGTTCGCGGTCCGTGAAGGCGACCTGCTTGCACACAACCTGCTCCAGTCGTTGAGCGAACAGCCGACCCGAGCGTTCAGCCACCGAGCACTTGGGTCGATGGCATCAATCGGCCACCTTAAAGGCGTGGCGCAAGTGTTCGGACTGTCGCTCTCGGGACTGCCGGCATGGTTGCTGTGGCGGGCCTACTATCTCTCGCAGATGCCCACGCTGGGGCGCAAGATCCGAATCTTTGTCGAGTGGACCTGGGGCATGTTCTTCCCCGCCGACATCACCCACCTGCGGTTCACCGCCAGTCGCGAACTGCTGGACCTGGAGCTCGCATCGGCGCCGCCAGTTTCGAAGAGGCCCTAGGCAAATGCACGACGAGTTCATCGGCTTGGCGACATGGCTCTGGGCAGCGCTTCTCGTGGGCATCATCGGCGCCGCATGGTGGGCGAGTCGTCGCAGCGGAACGAGGCGACGACTCGACGCCCAGGAAGTGTTGGCGCAGCGGGCGGATGCCCGACACGAAAGCCCTGAAACTCGACACCAAGGCGGCGCGTGACCTTTTCTTCGGCTCCGGTCGACCCTCACAAACTTTGCACCTCGATTTCCCCAAGATTTCCACAGGGTTACGCACTTCCGTTCCAGGCTGCGGCTTCACACAATGCAGCGGATGGATGACGAATACACGGTGACGCTGGCCAACACGCGACTGAGTTCGGATCAGCGTGAGCAGGCTCTTTCCCGCTTTCGGGGAAGCTCGAGGAGCGTCTGGGCTCGGCCCACGACGTGTGCGAAGCGAAGCGGGCGAGCGACGCCGCGCTGGCGGCAGCGCCGCGCGTCGGCAATCAAGCACTCGACCGCTGGCTGAACGCCTTTTCGGCGGCGTACTTCTATGCGCGCTCCGATCGCTTCCACGAACTGGTCGAGTTCCGCGTGCAAGTGCGCGGTCGCGACAGCGGTCAGGCGTCTGTCTCGCGTTGAGGTGCCGTTGATTGATCGCGGCCGATGCGACTGGTCTTGCCCCTGCATAACCGGACACAGCCTATTCGCAATGTAGCGCCGGATGTTCGAGTTGAGCGCGGCGCGTCTGCTCAGCCCGTTGTAGCCTGAACTGGCGCGGCGATCGCATCTTCAGACTCGAGTGAGGATGGACCTCGTTGAAGTGTTCGAAGGCAGCAGCGAGCTGGGCCAGCACTGTTGGCGCGTTGCTCAGGTCCATCCTGCTCTCATAGTCGCGGCGGAACGTGTTGACGAAGCTCTCGGCCATGCCGTTGCTCTGCGGGCTGCAGACGGGCGTGTTGATCGGTATCAGGCCGAGCGACCTGGCGATGCGCCGCGTGTCGTGCGCGATGTAGGCGCCGCCGTTGTCCGTCAGGAACTCCAACCTGTGGCCAGCGGGCACGGCCTCCACCGAGCCGAAGCGCTTCTCCACCGCCTCGATCAGCATCTCCCTGACTGGTTCGCCAGGAAGCCCCTTGCCCTCCCACGCCCGGAAGGCCAGGATCTCGCGGTCACAGCAGTCCTTTGCGAACGTGGCGGTGACGGTCTGACCGGAGTCGCACTTGATCTCGAAGCCGTCGGAGCACCAGCGGGTGTCGCTCATCGGTACGGCGACGACGCCTTTGTGCGGCCGGCTCGAACGAGCACGCTGCGGCGCCTTCGGCAGCAGCAAGCCATTGCCAGCCATCACGCGATAGGCGCGCTTGGGGTTCACGCGTGGCGTGGCGATCGGACGCTGCTGGTTCACCAGCGCGCAGGCGCGCCTGTAGCCGTAGCTGGGCAGCTCGGCGATCTGCGCACGGATCTCGGCCAGCAACTCGCTGTCACTTCGCGGGGTGCGCCGGGTTCGCCCGTCGAGCCATGCGAACGGTCTGCTCTTGCGGGCCTGCACGTTCGAGCGCGCCAGGCCGAGCGCCTCGCACACGGGCTTCACTCGCCGTCCCCGGGCAACAAGGGCGAGCGCGCAATCCACTTTTTTTCGGTGGCGTACTCCACGGCCTCCTTCAAGATCTCGTTCTCGAGGGTCTTCTTGCCGAGGATGCGTTGCAGCTTGGAGATCTCGGTGCGCGCGGCCGCCAGCTCGGAGGCAGGCACCACGGCTTCGCCGGCCTGCACCGCGGTCAATGCGCCTTGACGCTCGAGCTTGCGCCACTGGAACAGCAGGCTCGCCGCGACTCCCTCGGTCCTGGCCACGAGCGAGACGCTCATGCCGGGCTCGTAGGTCCGCCTCACCAGCGCCTCCTTCTCGATGAGGGACCAGCGCCTCCGGCGCGGGTCCCTCATGACTACCTCGATCGTCTCGCTATGTCTAGTCGTATTCACAGTCCTACTCCTATCCGTAAAGATAAGCGATGGACCGTGTCCGGTCATTCAGGGGGCCAGCTCAGCGACATCGGCGAGCCACCGCACGCGGTGTCACGACCCCGATTCGACGGGCTGGCGCCTGAGCGGAGCAGAGATCCGGTACACGCGCGATTCCTGCAGATCGACGAAGCAGTAGAACGGACGCGCGCCGTTGTAGCCGTTGCGCTCGTTTTTCTCGTCGATCGACATCTCGTAGGTGATCGCGGTCTCGCGCACGCCCCGGAACTTCACGACCTCCGTGCCGGAGCGGCGCACGACGACGATGCGTGCGACGTCGCCGAAGGTCAGCGCCGCGACCTCCTTGCACAGTCGCTTGCCGGCTCCTTGCATGGCGGGCGCGCCGACGACGACCGGCGGTGGCGCGGCGGCCCACGTGGCCGGACCGTCGCGGGCGCATGGCCCTTGCTGAAAAACCACACCACGGACGCTCTCGCACCGCTGCACTTGGGCGTGTGCTGGAAACGCTAAAAGAGCGAGGGCGGAAAGGACCAGGCGCATAACGACCGCAGCGACAAACGCAAAGTGTCGTCGCTGGCCTCATCGCGGGTTCGCGGATAAGCGCGAACAAATACGCCTACATGGCGCGTTGGTGCAAGGCGTCAAGCCGAGCTTGACCGTCAGCGCCCGGTCATCTCCGTCACCAGCGCGTCGGCATGGTAGATCTTGCGCAGCGCTTCGAGAATGGCCCCGCTGTGCACGGCGACCGTTCGATTGACCGGCGCGTCGAAGCCGTAGGCGCCACCCAACGAGTTGATGTTGCCGTCGAACACCAAACCGACGAGCGCGCCGTTGCGGTTGATCATCGGGCTGCCGGAGTTGCCGCCGATGATGTCGTTGTCGGTGACGAAGTTGAACGGCTGCGTCGGCGTCAGCTTCTCTTTCGAGGCGAGCCACGACGCCGGCAACGCGAACGGATCGGCGCCCGTGTTGCGATCGAATGCACCCGACATCACGGTGTAGGGCGGCACCATCTTGCCCTGGTTCATCCAGCCCTTCACCTCACCGTACGACAAGCGCAGCGTGAAGGTCGCATCGGGGTAGACGCTGGTGCCGAGTTGCGCGAAGCGGGTCTGAGCGATCAGTTCGGCATTCTTCGCCTCGACCGATTCCACCTCGTTCTCGTAGCGCTTGCGAATCGCGCGAGCGGCCGGGTCGATGGCCACCACCATCTTGATGAACGGGTCGTCAGACTTGGCGATCGCGTCCTTGCCGCCGACCCAGAGGGTGCGGCGCGCGGCCACGTCGGCCAGCGTGGTGGATTTGATCGCGCGATCGGCGAACTGCTCGGGCGATTCCTTGCCGAGCAGTTGCTTCACGAACGGGTGATCGGGCCCGAGCCGCTCGCGCAGCCTGGTGAGCGCGTAGGTGAGCTTCACCTTCTCGAACGCCGGGTAGATCGGTGCCGACGAAAACAGGGCCTGCTCGATTTCCGGCCTGCGCGCTTCGCTGAATTCGGGCAGGCGCTGGCCGTTCGGCTTGGCCATTTCTTCGCTGCCACGCACCAGGATGCGCGCGAGGCCCACGTAACGCGTGAGGTACGAGCGCGTGAGCTCGATGCTTTCGTATTCGCCTTCGATGTCTCGGAACTGGGCTTGTGCCTTTTCGATCGCAGCCCACGGGTTGGCCTTGGCAGCGGGCAGCTCCGGGTGGGCCGCGGCAAAGGCCTTCAGCGCGTCTTCTTCGGCCCGCTTGGAGGCCATGAACGACGAGCTCTGCAACGCCTCGATCTCACCCTTCAAGACCTTGTAAGAGTTCTCCACGCCGAACAGCTGCGTGTGCGCCACGCGTTCCGATTCCGGGCTCTCGCTGCTGAACTGCGTGAGCAGGCCGCGATATTGCGCGAGGCCGAGCAAGCCGTGCAGCAGGCGCACGTCGCGCAAGGTCTCGAGCTGTGCGACGGTGAGCTGGCGTTGCGTCGAACCCGGGTGGCCGGTGACGATCGTGAGCTCGCCCGGCGCGGCGCCGTTCTTGCTGAACGGAAAATAATCCTTCACCACGGCCGGCTTGTCGTTCTCGTAGGCGCGCAGCATCGCCATGTCGAGGTCGTAGCGTGGGAAGTTGAAGTTGTCGGGATCGCCACCGAAGAAAGCGATCGCCGCTTCCGGCGCAAAGACGAGGCGCGCGTCACTGAAGCGGTGGTACTTGTAGATCTGGTAGACGCCGCCGTGGTACAGATCGACCATGTCGCAACGCGTCGTCGCCTTCTCGTCGCCGACGCAAGCCTGCGTGAGCCTGGCGCGGGTCGCGTTCATCGCCAGCTTGTAGGGCTCGCCATCGAGTCCCTTGGTGGCCGACTTGACGTCGGCCGTGACGTCGGTGATCTTCTCGAGCCGGTTCAATTCGATCTCGGGACAGCGCACTTCCTTGTCACGGGTGGTCGCGAGGAAGCCGGCCGCCACCATGTCGTTGGTCTTGGTCGAGAGCTGCTCGACACACGAGACCGCGCAGTGATGGTTCGTGAGCACGAGCCCGTCGGGCGACACGAACGAACCGGAACAACCGCCGGCGAGACGAACCGACGCACGCATTGCGCGGTCGACCCACGCGGCATCCGGCGAAAATCCATATTCGGCCTGCATCCTTGCCTTCGGCAGGTTATCGAGCGTCCACATGCCTTCGGCGGCGAATGCGGAGCCGCCGACGACGAACGATGTGGCGAAGGAAAAGGCAATCAGGACGGCTTTGCGCATGGGGACTTTCTGGTGAGTGGTGGTGCCGCACGGGCTTTCGCCGCGCAGCTCGGCCGGGTTCTCGTCGACTCCGGCATCGTGTCGAAACGCACTCGCCGCGTCGGTCTGCAAACTATAGCGGCGCACGGAGCGGTTCCACACGGGGCTGCCGACGCGAGGCGGCACATCTTCGTACACTCGTTGCGAACCGCTTCCGGCCACGCGATGCCCGACCCACTCGACGCTCTGCTGAAAAACAACCGGCGCTGGGCGTCCTCGCTCGAAGCCAAAACGCCCGGTTTCTTCACCAACCTGATGCAGTTGCAGGCGCCCCAATACCTCTGGATCGGCTGTGCCGATTCGCGGGTACCGGCGAACGACCTCGTCGCGTTGCTCCCGGGCGAGCTCTTCGTGCATCGCAACGTCGCCAACGTCGTGGTGCATTCCGACCTCAACTGCCTCTCGGTGATCCAGTTCGCCACCGATGTGCTGAAGGTGAAGCACATCATCGTCGTTGGCCATTCCGGTTGCGGCGGTGTGATCGCGGCGATGCACGACCGCAGCATCGGGCTGGCCGACAACTGGATCCGCCACGTGAAAGACGTCCGCAACCGCCATCGCACGTGGCTCGACACCATCGCCGAATCGCGCCGCGTCGATGCGCTCTGCGAATTGAACGTGATCGAGCAGGCGCTCAACGTGTGCCAGACGACGGTCGTCGACGACGCCTGGGCGCGCGGCCAGTCGGTGGTGGTGCACGGCTGGGTCTACGGCCTGCACGACGGCCTGCTCGAAGACTTGACGATGACGGTCGACCACGCCGGCGAACTGGGCGCGGTCTACGAACGGGCGCTCGCGGCAGTGAAGCAACGCCACGAACGCGTCGCGATGTCAACGTGAGCTGTCTGTTCGAACCGTGGACCGTCGGCCCCCCTGCATTGGATGTCAAGGTCAACGCGCGACACGCGCCGTTCGTTGAAAAACAATCGCCAACGACACACGCCTAAAGGCGCCTGACATGGACATGAAGATCGAAGAACTGGAAGCGCGCCTGGTCGCACACGGCATCGTGTTGCAAGCCATCGTTCGTCTGTTGCCCGAAGAGACGCGCGCCGAGTTGAAGGCCGCGGCCACCAGCGTCGACGACGAAGGCATGCAGGCTTCGAATCCCGACCCCCATTTGCGCGACATCGCGGCCGTGTTGCGCAGCATTCTCGAATTGGTCTGACCGGGTCGGCCCAAGCGCCGACAGGCATCGTCTGACGCCCATGCGGGACGCCTTCCCACCGGAAGCGGTCGCCGACGGCGGATTGCCCACCCCGTTGCCGAGGTCCATCCTTGCAGCATCGTCCGGAGCGCATGCTGCCGACCGACCCTCACCGACCTCAAGGAGACTGCTTATGACCGCCACGACCCCTTCCGATACCGCCGAATCGACCGTCGACTCGTTCACGTCGAAGCTCGCCGACACCTCGCGTCGGTTGCAGAGCACGGCCACCGAGATGTATGAGGAACGCGTGAGGCCGAGCGTCGAGGCGGTGACGACCTACGTGAAAGACGAGCCGGTGAAGACGATGCTGGTCGCGGCCGCCTGTGGCGCTGCGCTGATGGGCCTGGTCGCGATGGCCTCGCGCTCATCATCGCGGTCCCCGATCGGATCGATGTCGCCGCGCGGCGCGCGTCGGATGGTGCAAAGCGCGGCCGACGTCGCGGCGCAGATGGCCCACGACGCGATCGACCGTGCGTCCGACAAGGCCGATGCGGCCATGAAATCGACGCGGGGCGCGGCCCAGTCGGCTCGCGACGGTGCCGCCACCGCGTTCGATAGCCTTTCCGACACGATGAAGGGCTGGCGCGACCAGGCTCAGCCGCTCGTCGACCGCATCCAGCCGCAACTCGATTCGCTGACCGCCTATGCCAAGAACGAGCCGGCGAAGTCGGCCATGATCCTGGCCGCCGCGGGCGCGTTGATCGCCGGTCTGGTTTCGATGGCGACATCAGACGACTGAACGCCTCCCCGCCGTCGTGCGAGGGCACCTGCGGGTGCCCTTTTTCTTGGGCTCGCGTCGATCACCCACGGACTCATGCGCTGCGAGATACTGACGCTTCGGCATTTGTGCCGCGTCGAGGTCAGATGAACGCACCGCTCGATACAGCCAAGTTCGTGTCGCTCCAGTCGACGGTGTCGGCCGAGGAGTGGCAAACCCGCGTCGACCTCGCCGCGGCCTACCGCCTCGTCGCGCTCTTCAAGTGGGACGATCTGGTCTTCACGCACATCACGGCCCACATTCCGGGCACCGATCACTACCTCATCAACCCGTACGGATTGATGTTCGACGAGATCACCGCGTCAAGCCTGATCCGAATCGACCTGCAGGGCACCGTGCTGCAGGAGACGCCATTCCCGATCAACCCCGCCGGCTTCGTCATTCACAGTGCCGTGCACGCGGCGCGCCCCGATGTCCAGTGCGTGATGCACACGCACACCTTGAACGGCATCGGCGTCTCTGCGCAGAAAGCGGGCATTCTGCCGATCTCGCAACACGCGATCTTCGTGCTCGCGAGCCTCGGCTATCACGACTACGAGGGCGTCGCGCTCCGCGACGACGAGAAGCCGCGTCTCGTGGCCGACCTCGGGCGCAACACTTATCTGATGTTGCGCAACCATGGCCTGCTCACGGTCGGGAGAACCATCGCCGAGGCGTTCCAGGCGATGTACTTCTTCGAAGCGACGTGCGCGATCCAGTTGCGTGCGCAGGCGGCCGGCACCCTGGCCGACGGTGCACTCACCGAAATCAAGGGCGAGATCTTGCGCACCGCGAACGAACAGGCGCGCGCCGTCACGCGCGTCGGTGCGGGCCCCCTGATCTGGCCTGGCCTGTTGCGCCGACTCGGACGATCCGACGCGAGCTTTCGCGACTGAGTTAACCGGGGCGCGCTGCGCGAGTCGCCTGCCCAATCCTCACCGGTCCACCTGCACAATCCTCATGAAGCTTCAAGACAAGATCTGCATCGTTACCGGTTCCGCCAGCGGCATCGGCAAGGAAATCGCGCTGACCTACGCCCGTGAGGGCGGCAAGGTCGTGATCGCCGATCTCAACCGCGAGGCGGCGGAGGCGACGGCCCGCGAGATCGGCGCGCACGGCCACACCGCGATGGCGGTGGCGATGGACGTGACCGACGAGGGCCAGGTCAACGCGGCCATTGCCGAAGTGGTCGACGCGTGGGGCGGCATCGATGTGCTGGTGAGCAATGCCGGAATCCAGATCGTGCACGCGCTCGAGGAATTCCCGTATGCCGAGTGGAAGAAGATGATCGCGATCCATCTCGACGGTGCCTTCCTCACCACCAAGGCATGCCTGCCGCACATGTACAGATCGGGGCGCGGCGGCAGCATCATCTACATGGGATCGGTGCATTCGAAGGAAGCGTCGCTGTTGAAGGCGCCCTACGTAGCGGCCAAGCACGCCTTGATAGGGCTTTCGAAAGTGATCGCCAAGGAAGGCGCCAAGCACGGTGTGCGCTCCAACGTCATCTGCCCTGGCTTCGTGCGCACGCCGCTCGTCGACAAGCAGATTCCCGAGCAGGCCACAGCGCTCGGCCTCACCGAGGAACAGGTCGTGAAGAACGTGATGTTGAAGGACACGGTCGACGGCGAATTCACGACCACTGCCGATGTGGCCGAGGTGGCACTGCTGTTCGCCAGTTTTCCGTCGAACGCTCTCACCGGGCAGTCGCTGATCGTCAGCCATGGCTGGTCGATGCAGTGAACCGCTTCGATCCAGGCGCGTGTGTAGGAGCGCGGCCTTTGCCCAGCGCCCGCTTGCCTGACACCCGATAGGGTGCTTCGCTCCGTCGGCGGGCGAACCGCCGTCGTTAGTCTCTCGCACCATTCTTCGCATTTGAAGAGACACAAGGAGAGCGCTGTGGGTATCGGCACCATTCTGTTGATCGTTCTGATCTTGTTGCTCGTCGGCGCGTTGCCGAGTTGGGGCCACAGCCGCAGCTGGGGCTACGGCCCGAGCGGCGGTCTGGGCCTGATCGTCGTGATCGTCCTCGTGCTCGTGCTGATGGGAAAGATATAACGGTGCAGCCCGCCTCTCCGCGCGGGTAACCGGCCAATGCCGAAGCGGCATCGCATCACCGTTACGATGATGCGATGCCGCTTCGGCATGTTGGGCGCCCGTTGATGGACAGTCTCGATCTGCAGGTGTTGACGCAGGCACGCACATGGCGCGTAGACGGCCATGCGGTGTGGCTCGTCACGGTCATCGAAACCTGGGGTTCGGCCCCGCGTCCGCCCGGGGCCCTGCTCGCGATGCGAGACGATGGCCAGATCGCGGGCTCGGTCTCCGGCGGCTGTGTCGAGGACGACCTGATCGACCGCGTCCGCCACGGCGATCGCGTGGCCAGCCCCTCGTTGATCACCTACGGTGTGAGCAAGGAAGAAGCGGCCCGCTTCGGCCTGCCGTGCGGCGGCAACCTTCGGCTCGTGCAGGAGCCTCTGGCCGACGTGGCGTGGATCGACGAGGTGCTGGCGCGAACGGGCCGTCACGAGCTGGTCGCCCGCACCCTCGACTTGCAGACGGGCGTGACGGGAATCGAGTCTGCCGTTCGCGGCGACGCGTTTACATTCGACGGTTCCCGCATGCGTGCCCTCTTCGGCCCGCGCTGGCGCATGCTGGTGATCGGCGCGGGCCAGCTCTCGCGCGTGCTGGCTCAGATGGCACTCGCGCTCGACTTCGAAGTGATCTGCTGCGATCCGCGCGAAGAATACGGCCTGACCTGGGACGTGCCGAACACCAGCTTCAGCAAGCGGATGCCCGACGACCTTTGCGTCGAGCTCCACCTCGACCCGCACAGTGCGGTTGTCGCGGTGACGCACGATCCCAAGCTCGACGACATGGCGCTGCTCGAGGCATTGAAGTCGCCCGCCTTCTACGTCGGCGCGCTCGGCTCGCGTGCGAACACGACACGTCGCAAGGAACGTCTTGCGCTCTTCGATCTCTCCGCAGGCGAGATCGATCGGCTGCACGGCCCGATCGGACTCGACATCGGGAGCCGCACGCCGGCCGAGATTGCCGTCGCGATCCTCGCGGAAGTGGTCGCGGTGCGCAACGGCGTCGCGGTCACGCAGAAGAAGCGGCTCGAGTCGAGGCTTCGAGCGGCCCCGTGATCCCCTGGCTGCATCGATCGACCGACCCGTTCCCCGACACGGCATCCGCGCTCGGCCCCGAGTCCGATGCGCCCGGGTTGCTTGCAGCCGGTGGCGAACTCACGGCTGAGCGCCTCACGCAAGCGTATTTGAACGGCGTCTTTCCATGGTTCAGCCCGGGCCAGCCAGTGTTGTGGTGGGCGCCCGAGCCGCGCATGGTGCTGTTGCCGGCCGAGTTCAAGCTGGCGCGTTCGCTGCGCAAGACACTGAAGCGTTTCGTCGCGACACCGGGTTGCGAATTGCGCATCGACTGCGCGTTTCCCTCGGTCATCGCCCATTGCGCGCATACCTTGCGCGACGGCGCAGCCGGCACCTGGATCGTGCCGGAGATGATCGATGCCTACCGGCGCTGGCATGAGGCGGGCGTCGTTCACAGCTTTGAGACGTGGATGGGCGGCGAGCTGGTCGGCGGGCTCTACGGCGTCGGCCTCGGCCGGATGTTCTTCGGTGAGTCGATGTTCTCGTTGCGCACCGACGCGTCGAAGATCGCGCTCGCCGGCCTGGTCGCGTTCTGCCTGACGAAGGGCATCGACACCATCGACTGCCAGCAGCGCACCTCGCACCTCGCGTCGCTGGGCGCTGCGGAAATGCCCCGCGCGACGTTCGAGGCCCGCTTGCGCGCTGCCGCCGCGCGACCACCGATCGCCGATTGGTCCTATGATTTATCGATGTGGCGGCAGCTCGGTTCGAGCAGCGCCTTTTCACCGGACATCGGCCCGTGACCCACCCGAAAGAGCTTCCGCTCGCCTCACTGCAGTTCTACGCCACGGCGCCCTACCCGTGCAGCTACATCGACGGTCGCATGGCACGTTCGCAAGTCGCGACGCCGAGCCACCTGATTCACGCCGATGCGTACTCGGGTCTCGTCGCCAACGGCTTTCGGCGCAGCGGCATGTTCACGTATCGGCCCTACTGCGATGGTTGCCGCGCGTGCCTGCCATTGCGCGTGCCGGTCGCGAACTTCGTCGCGACGCGGAGCCAACGCCGTGCGGTGCGGCGCCACCATTCGCTGGAGGCGAAGGTATTGCGCCTGTGCTTCGTGCCCGAGCACTACCAGCTCTATCTGCGCTACCAGGCCGGCCGTCACATCGGCGGCGGCATGGATCAGGATTCGATCGACCAGTACACGCAGTTCCTTCTGCAGAGCCGCGTCAATTCACGCCTCGTCGAGTTCCGCACACCGTCGGTGGACGGCCGGGCAGGCGCGTTGAAGATGGTGTCCATCCTGGACATTCTGAACGACGGGCTCTCGGCCGTGTACACCTTCTTCGAGCCCGAGGAACGTGCGAGCTATGGCACCTACAACGTGATGTGGCAGATTGAGCAGACCCGCCTGCTCGGATTGCCGCACGTCTATCTCGGCTACTGGATCGGCGGCAGCGCCAAGATGGCCTACAAAGCGCAGTTCGGGCCGCACCAGGTGCTCGTGAACGGCGAGTGGCGGTCGGGTGGCAGCGCGGCGGCGCGGCGCGATCCGTTCGAATCGCTCACATCGACCGTGGCGCTGACCTCGGCCCGCGAACTGGGCGTCGACGCGTTGGTGGGCGGTGAGGGTTTCGAACCCCCGACCCCGACAGTGTGAATGTCGTGCTCTACCCCTGAGCTAACCGCCCGCGCCTTCTGCCGGTCTGTACGCCGCTCGAGCCTGTCGCCGATACAGCGAAGCGCGCGATTTTGACACACGCGAATGTGTGGCGCGGCGTGAAGCCGCGCCCGGCCTCTCATGCCGCTGCGAACTGGTGGCGCCACACGGTGTGCCCGCCACTCGCCTGATCGACCTCGGCGAGGAGTGCGGCATGCGCGGTCGCTTCGTCGTCGCTCGCACTCAACACGCGCAGCACGAAGTTCGTCAGATCGACGGCCGGCACCACCGCCTCCCCGTCGGCTCGTCGATGCGCGTCGATCACGAGCGTTTCCTGGCCGCGCGTCATGCGGATATAAACCTCCGCCAGCAGGCCCGCATCGAGCAACGCGCCATGCAAGGTGCGGCTCGCGTTGTTCACCTCGAGGCGCTTACAGAGCGCGTCGAGCGAATTTGATTTGCCGGGAAACATGTCGCGCGCCAGCAGGAGGCTGTCGGTGACGGTGTGGACCACCGTGTGGAACATCGGCTTGCCGACGCGCTTCAGTTCCTCGTTCAGGAACGCGGCGTCGAACGCCGCGTTGTGCATGATGACCTCGGCGCCGTGCACGAACGCGAGAAAATCGTCGACCACATGCGCGAAGAGCGGCTTGTCGGCCAGGAACTCGTCGGTGAGGCCGTGCACTTTGAGCGCGTCTTCGTGGTTGCGCCGCTCCGGGTTCAGGTAGAAGTGCAGGTCGCGGCCCGACAGACGGCGGTTCAGCATCTCGACGCAGCCGATCTCGACCACCCGGTGGCCGAGGCCCGGCTCGAGGCCCGTGGTTTCGGTGTCGACGAAGATCTGGCGCATGGGTTCGTGCAAGTTCCGATTCAGCGCGACGCGCGATGCGTCGAAGTCATCGGGTGGGCTGAGGGGCAAGCATCGGCGGCACCGGTCGGCGCCGCGCCCAGACCCAGATCACGATGCCGGCAAGCACCATCGGCACGCAAAGCCACTGACCTTGGCTCAGGCCGAGCGGTTGCCGATCGAGCGGCAGGAACGAGTCGGGCTGGCGGAAGCATTCGGCCACGAAGCGCAGCACGCCGTAGCCGATCAAGAACAGCGCCGAGACCTCGCCGAGCCGCCGGGTCTTGCGCCCGTAGATCCACAACACCACGAACAGCAGCAGACCTTCGAGCAGCATCTGGTAGATCTGCGAAGGGTGGCGCGCGACGGGCCCGCCCTGCGGAAAGACCATCGACCACGGCAACGTCGGGTCGGCCGGCCGGCCCCACAACTCGCCATTGATGAAGTTGCCGAAGCGCACCGCTGCGAACCCGGTCGGCACGCACGGCGCGACCAGGTCGGCCACGTCGAAGAACGGGCGCATGCGCGAACGCGCGAAGAGCGCCATGCCGATGATGACGCCGATCAGCCCGCCATGGAACGACATGCCGCCCTTCCAGACGGCAAGGATCTGCAGCGGCTCGGCGAGGTATTCGGAAAGTTTGTAGAAGATCACGTAGCCGAGCCGGCCGCCGATAACGGTACCGACCACGCCGTAGAAGAGCACGTCTTCGACATCGCGTCGGGCCCAGCCGGTGGCAGCGAACTGCGGGTGCCTGATGCGACGATTGGCGAGCCACAGGAAGAGCGCGAAGCCGACCAGATAAGTGATGCCGTACCAGTGGATGGCGAGCGGCACGCCGAAGCGCGTGAGGTCGATCGCGATCGGGTCGAATTGGGGATACGGCAGCATGCCCGAATGATAAGGTGAGGCCTTTTTTCAACGTGAGAGAGCCCTTGGGCTGCCCGACATGACCGCTGCCAATCGACGCTCCCGACACATCACCGAAGGCATCGCTCGCGCGCCGAACCGTTCGATGTACTACGCGCTCGGCTACGAAGAGGCCGACTTCAAGAAACCGATGATCGGCGTCGCCAACGGGCACTCGACCATCACGCCTTGCAATTCGGGCTTGCAGAAGCTCGCCGACGCGGCAGTGGCCGGCATCGAAGTGGCCGGCGGCAACGCGCAGATCTTCGGCACACCCACCATCAGCGACGGCATGGCGATGGGCACCGAGGGCATGAAGTACAGCCTCGTCTCGCGCGAGGTGATCGCCGATTGCATCGAGACCTGCGTCGGCGGCCAGTGGATGGACGGCGTGCTCGTGGTCGGTGGCTGCGACAAGAACATGCCGGGCGGCATGATGGGCATCCTGCGCGCGAACGTGCCTGCGATCTACGTGTACGGCGGCACGATCCTGCCGGGCCGCTATCAGGGTCAGGACCTGAACATCGTGAGCGTGTTCGAGGCCGTCGGTCAGTTCACCGCCGGCAAGATGAGCCAGACGGATTTCGACGCGATCGAGCGCCACGCCATTCCGGGCAGCGGCTCGTGCGGCGGCATGTACACGGCCAACACCATGAGCTCGGCCTTCGAAGCGCTTGGCATGAGCCTGCCGTTCTCGTCGACGATGGCCAACGTGCACGAGGAGATCGTCGCGGCGGCCAGCACGGCCGCGAGCGTGCTCGTCGAGGCGGTGAAAAACGACCTGAAGCCGCGCGACATCGTGACGCGGCGTTCGATCGAGAACGCCGTCGCGGTGATCATGGCCACCGGGGGTTCGACCAACGCGGTGCTGCACTTCCTCGCGATCGCGCACACGGCCGAGGTCGAATGGACCATCGACGACTTCGAACGCGTGCGTCAGCGCGTGCCGGTGCTCTGCGATCTGAAGCCCTCGGGTCGCTTCCTCGCGGTCGACCTGCACCAGGCGGGCGGTATCCCGCAGGTGATGAAGATCTTGCTGAAGGCCGGCCTGCTGCATGGCGATTGCATGACCATCACCGGTAAGACCGTCGCCGAGAACCTCGCTGCCATTGCGGATGTACCCAGCGATGGCCAGGAGGCGATCCGACCGATCGGTGAACCGATGTACGAGCACGGTCACCTTGCGATCTTGAAGGGCAACCTCTCACCCGAGGGCTGCGTCGCGAAGATCACCGGCTTGAAGAACCCGGTCATCACGGGGCCCGCCCGCGTGTTCGACGACGAGCAATCGGCACTCGCCGCGATCATGGCGCGGCGGATCGTTGCCGGGGACGTGATGGTGCTGCGTTACCTCGGCCCGAAAGGCGCACCCGGCATGCCGGAGATGCTGGCGCCGACCGGCGCGCTGATCGGCCAGGGGCTCGGTAAATCGGTCGGGCTTGTCACCGACGGCCGTTTCTCGGGCGGCACGTGGGGCATGGTGGTGGGCCATGTCGCGCCCGAAGCGCAGGCCGGGGGCACGATCGCACTCGTACACGAAGGCGACTCCATCACCATCGATGCGCACACCTTGCGGCTCGAACTCCACGTCTCGGAAGTTGAACTGGCGAAGCGCCGCGCCGCATGGCAGCAGCCGGTCGCGCGCTACGCGCGCGGCGTGCTGGCCAAATTCGCCAGGAACGCGTCGAGCGCGAGCACGGGCGCCGTGCTCGACGGCGACGGCTGATTCGATGCGGCGGCGGGCCGCATCGATCGATCGCCGGCAGCGCCGCGCGGTCCGGCGAACCTCAACGCTTCCTTTTGCGCGCCTTCGGATCCAGGCCGAGCGCGACGAGGTTCTCTTTGCGGCGATCGGCCTTGCGCTTTTCCATCCGTTCGATCTCGCGCCGCTTGTTGAGTCCCGACACATCGGCCCACGTCCACCACACGAGGGCAAGGATGAAGGGTGTCGCGAACTTCCATAGGTCGCCGGTGAGCTCCCAGTTCCACGCCCCGAACGGACCGATGTCAGCCACGTTCAGCAAGATGAGCACGACCCCCACGCCGACGAAAAACATGTGAAACCCCGGTCTCGTTCAGTCACGCGGAGAACCGCGAGGATGGCGCGCCGGCCGGGCATCGAGCTGGCGCCTGGCACGGGCAACGGCCGCGTGTTGCAATGGGAAGAGATGGTAGCGGGTTGCCGCCACCGCGATCACCAGGTGCGCCATGAACTTGCCCAGTCGCTCACGCTTCTCACACTCGCTCACGATCGCGGGGGCTGCGCTCTTCGCGGCGAGCGCCGCCCACGCGAACCCCGAGCTCGCCGACAAGAAGAACTGCATGGCCTGCCATTCGGTCGACAGGAAGATCATGGGCCCGGCATTCAAAGACGTCGCGGCGCGCTATGCGGGCCAGAAAGACGCGGTCGACAAGCTCGCGCAGAAGGTCGTGAAGGGCGGCGGCGGCGTGTGGGGCGCGCTGCCGATGCCCGCCCATCCGCAGGTGAGCGACGCCGAGGCGCGCCAGCTCGTGCAATGGATCCTGCAGCTGAAGTGATTCAGTGCGGTGCGCCGCTGCGGCAGGCCGCCCACAGATCGAGTTCAACGCGGTAGGTGGGCGTGCGCACGTCGACCACGCCGAGCACGCTGTGATAAAGGTTGTCGTGCGAGACGCTCGCGCGCAGGCCCTTCGCGATGCACGCGCGATCGAGCTGGCGCAGCGGCGCGCGGTCGGCCGCGAACCACGCAACGAGCGGCACGTGGGTCTGCGCTTCGGGCGCGATCGCATACGGCACGCCGTGCAGGAACACGCCGTATTCGCCGAGCGATTCACCGTGGTCGCTCATGTAGACGAGGGAGCCCTCGTACGCGCTCGATTTCGCCTTGAGCCAGGCGATGGTCGACGCGAGCACATGGTCGGTGTAGGCGATGGAGTTGTCGTACGCGTTGACGAGCGCGCCGTGCTCGCAATCGGCCAGCGTGTTGGTCGTGCACTCCGGAAGGAAGCGTTTGAAGGTCGGCGGTGAACGCTTGCCGTACGCGGGGCCGTGGCTGCCCATCTGATGCATCACGATGACGACGCCGCGCTGGCGTCGTTCGGCAGGCAACGCGTCGATGCGCGCATCGAGGCCGACGAGCAGGGCCTCGTCGAGACACTCGTCGCCGTCGCAGAGCTTGGCCAGCTTGCCCGCCTTCGCGTCGTCGGCGGTCGAGACATGCGCAACCCGGTCGCACACACCTTTGCAGCCGGCCTGGTTGTCGATCCACAGCACCGCCAGGCCGGCGGCCTGCAGCACGTCGAGCAGGTTTTCCACCTCCGACTTGCGATTTTCGTAGCCGCTCTTGCCGAGCGACGAGAACATGCACGGCACCGATGCGAACGTGTTGGTGCCGCACGAGTGCGCATCGGGATAGCTGAAAACACCGTTGGCCGCGATCTCGGGCGTGGTGTCGCGCGCGTAGCCGTTGACGCCGAAGTGATCGGATCGAGCCGTCTCGCCGACCACGATGACGGCGAGCGGCGGCTTGGTCTCGCTCGCGTGGCTCGGTCCGAGCGCCGCACCGGCGCTGATCTTCTCGAGTGCCGTGCTGCGCGTGAAGAAAGGCTTCAGCGCCATGTCGCCGATGGCGTAGAAGCCACCGAGGGGGTTCAGCATGTAGCGCAGCTTCAGGTTGTTGCGCACGAGCGGCGCGAGCTCGCGGTACATCGCGAAGATGCCGCCCGCGGCGACCGCCACGCCGGTCGTGAAGAGAACGCTGTTGCGTGCGATCTGCCGCCACGCCGAAGGCCGCGTCAGCGGTTGCCAGACGAGCCACAGCGCCGGCACGAAGGCCACGACCAAGAGGTTCAGCAGCAAGGGCCAGCTGAGCAGGTCACGCACCTCGCGCAGGTCGGTCTGGGCGGTGTTGGCGATCATCGTGGCGTCGATGACGGCGCCGTAATTGAACATGAAGTGCTGCGCCACGGCCGCCGCGATCAGCATCACGGTCCAGAGCGGCTTCATGAAGCGGCTCCACGCGAAGCATGCGAAGAACGCGGCCGTCGCGGCGAAGATGATGACGGCGACGCCTGCCATCAAGGGCAGTTCCGCCGTGCCGCCGATGCGCAGCAACGCGCGCCAGAGCGTTGCGTTGCCCACGAGCGCGAGCCAGGCCGACAGGACCATCACGACGGTCTGCGCGGAGCGTGGCTTCAACCTCGTCGTGTCGTCGACCCGCGATGTCGACAGCTTGAAAAACGGATGCGGCGGTTTCGGCAAGGGCACCGAGCGACTCTATCAAAGCCGCTGCGGCCCACGTGTCCGAAAACGGCGAGTCACCCGCGTCTCGCTGGCGATAATAGCCCCATGACATTCGATGCCGACGCCGCTTACCAGGCCCTGCGCGCCCGCGACAGCCGCTTCGACGGCAGGCTCTTCGTCGGCGTCACGTCGACCGGCGTCTACTGCCGGCCAATCTGCCGTGTGCGCACGCCGATGCAACGCAACTGCCGCTTCTTCGACACGCACGCGCAAGCCGAAGCGGCCTCGTTCAGGCCCTGCCTCAAGTGCCGACCGGAGATCGCGCCGGGGCCAGGCTTGCCATGGACGGTGATGGACGCCTCGGCGACGCTCGCGCAGCAAGCGGCCGACGCGCTCGACGCCGGCGCGTCGACGGGCGAGGCGCCGAGCATCGCCGCCCTCGCCGCGCGCCTCGGCGTGAGCGAGCGGCACGTGCGCCGCATCTTCTTCGCCGCGCACGGCGTGACGCCGCTGCAATACCTGCAGACACGGCGCCTGCTGCTTGCCAAGCAGCTCCTCACCGACACGACCTGGCCGGTTGCCCAGATCGCGCTGTCGAGCGGGTTCAGGAGCTTGCGTCGCTTCAACGCCGCGTTTGCCGACGGCTATCGCATGCAACCCGGGCAGTTGCGACGCGCGGCGAAAGACGGCACCGCGATCGTGCACGACGCTTCGCAGGTCACCGTCACGCTCGGCTACCGCTCGCCGTACGACCACGCCCACCTGCTGCGCTTTTTCGAGCGCCGCGCGATCCCGCAGGTCGAAGTCGTCGCGGGCCTAGTGATTCGCCGCAGCGTTCGCGCCGGCACGCTCGCCGACGCGGCGGGCTGGATCGAAGCCACTTTCATACCGCACCGTTCGCAGGTGCGTCTCGCGTTCGCGCCGTCCCTCGGCGCGGCGAGCGGCCGCGTTGTCGCCGCGGCGCGCCGCTGGCTCGACCTCGACGCCTCGCCACAAACGATCGACGAGGCGATGGTCGAGCTGCCCGGTCCGCCCGGCATGCGGCTACCCGGGTCGATCGATGCGTTCGAGCTCGCCGTGCGCGCGGTGCTCGGACAGCAAGTCACGGTCGCCGCGGCCCGCACGCTGGCGCGCCGTCTGGTCGATCGCTTCGGCGCGTCGGTCGCGACGCCGTGGGCCGAGATCAACCGCACCTTCCCAGCGCCGGCGACGCTGGCCGCGTGTGAACCATCGGCCATCGCCGAGCTGGGCATCATCCGCAGCCGCGCGGCGGCCATCGTCGAACTCGCAGCGCACTGGGACGAGGTCGCGCCGCTCATCGGCATCCGCGCCGACCCGACCGGGCTCGTGACGCGGCTGGTCGCTTGCAAGGGTGTCGGTCAGTGGACCGCCCACTACATCGCGATGCGTGCGCTCGGCTGGCCCGACGCGTTTCCGCCCGGCGATGTCGCGGTGCTGAAGGCGATGCGCGGGCAGTTCTCGCTCGACACCCATCGCGAGATCGAACGACACGTCGAACGTTGGCGACCGTGGCGTGCGTATGCGCTTCTGCGCCTTTGGAACCTGCTGGAGAAAGCCACATGAAAATCGCTTCACCCACCCGCACGTACACCGCGCAGGGTGTCTACCCGTCGCGCCTCGGGCCCATGCTTCTCGCGCGCACCGCCAAAGGCCTGGCGGGCGCGTGGTTCGAGGGTCAGAAGCATCAGCCATCGGCCGTTGACGCCCCGACGCGCCCCGACGATGCCCTGCTGCGCCGAACGCACGAGCAACTGAGCGCCTATTTCGATGGGGAATCAGCCGCCTTCGATGTGCCCCTGGACCTCATCGGCACCGAGTTCCAAAGGGCGGTGTGGCAAGCATTGCTGGCGGTCGGACGCGGCCGCACTTGCTCTTACGGCGAGATCGCCAAGGCTCTCGGCAGGCCGGTCGCCGGGCGCGCGGTCGGTGCGGCCGTCGGGCGCAACCCGATCTCCGTGATCGTGCCGTGTCATCGGGTGATCGGCAGCTCGGGCGCGCTTACCGGGTACGCCGGGGGCATCGATCGGAAGATCGCGCTGTTGGCGCTGGAGGGCGCGCATCAATCTACCGCTGGGCCTGTGCCGACGCTCGGCTGAGTCGGGTTGGGCGGGAATGCGCCCGCGTCAGCGGCGCGCGCATAAATGCGGTCGGGCAACGTCGCGTGGTATCGCGTGACCTTGGACGCCACGTGAGGCGCGTTCGCCGTCGTGTTGCCGAGCGTGACGCCGCGCTCGAGCAGGTGCCAACGCCATTTAGCGATCGCGTGGAAGGGGCGTGTCACATCGGCGGGGCCCGGCATCGGTGTGCCGTGGACCATTTGCAAAGTGATCGACCTGGCGGCGTCCGCGTTGGGCTTGCAGCTCCAGTTGCGGCCGTCTTCGATCGTACAGTCGGTGAACTTGCTCGAAGGCCCTCTCTCGCCGACGACCCAGAAGATCACTTCGTTGTGGGCCTTAAGAGCCCGGTATCGAAAGCGGCCGGCCAGCCGGAGTTCACCGGTGCAGGTGTCGCCCTGCCACTGACCCTTCGCGCAATCGACCGTGTAGATCGTGCGCTCGCCTTGCATGGTGATGAAGTCGGAAGCCCATGCGGCGCCGAACAGCGCCGCGAGCACCCCCACCAACACGATCCAGACACGAACCAACAGAGCGTCTCCCGAGGCGCGGCCGGGCCGCACCCGCGCATTGTCGCTTCGCGACCGACGTGCGACCCTCGTGTTGACCCCAAGTCTCGAGCGGTGCAAAAGTCACCGCTTCAGGCGCGATCCAGCTGGAGCCGCATCTCGGCGCCACGCTCGGCAACCCGTTGCTGCGCGGCTTGCCCGATTTCCTGGTCGTTCCGCTGGCCGAGAAGATCGGCGTCGACAAAGGGCTCCGCCCCATGACCGCTGCCCAACGCCTGGCGCTGCTCCTGAACGAGGTACGGGCCTTCATGCTCTGCGCCACCCCGAGCCTCGCCCGGTGCGGCAAGTCGATCGACGCGCACGCACCCTGATCGCCGGCCAGGCGCCGGGCAGCAAGGTGCACGCGAGCGACGTGCCGTTCGACGACGCCAGTGGCGAGCGGCTACGTCACTGGCTCGGCATGGGCCTGACGGTCGACAGGCAATCTCACCGAGACGGTGCGCGCCTGACGCGACAATTGGCCCGCAGTGCTGCCATGGCCACAACCCATCCGCGCAACAACCCGTGGCTCAAGGCGAACCCATGGTTCGACCTCGACCTCGTGTCCGCAAGGCCGGAACGAATCCGCGCTCTCAAAGGGCCAAGTCCGACAAATGCCTTAACGCGAACGACCGGCGCCAAGAGCCGACTTTGGTGACCGCCGCTCTGGTGAAGGGCTGCCGGACGCCCGGCCGCGCACGCCGCAATCGATTTCGACCTTTCAACTATCGTAGAACCAATAGAACAAGTTGAAGCGGATGTCTCGCTGGCAGCGCTCGCGCTGGTCTCGATGTGACGGTTGCGTGCGGCATGGTCCGGTACGAGCCGGGCGTTGCCCGGCCCCTAGGAGCGATGTGATCGAAAAGCCCTTCGAACCTGCCCCTGACTCTTCGAGGGTAGACCGACGCCGGCTGCGCATCGCGTTTGCGGCCAACATCGCCATGTTCGTCGTTGGCCTCATCGGGTGGCGCCTCGCCAACTCAACGGCCCTTCTCGCCGACGCGTTCGACATGCTGGCCGACGCGACCGCATACGCCGTTGCCCATTGGGCTGTCGGGCGGTCCACCCAGGATCAGAAGATCGCTGCGCGTTGGTCCGGGGGAACGCTGATCGCTTTGGGCTTGGGCATTCTTGCCGAAGTCATCCATCGCTGGCTCAGGCCTCCTGAGCCGGAGGGCATCGTCATCATGGGCTTTGCGGCGCTCTCGCTCGTCGTCAATGGGTTGGTTCTTCGCATGCTGTCGACGTATCGGAACGCGCCAGAGTTGCACCTTCGCGCGACTTGGGTGGATACGCGTGCGGATGTTCTTGTCAACGTCGGCGTGCTCGCGTCTGGTGCGGCGATCGCAGTGACCGACTATTGGAGGATCGACTTGTTGGCAGGTGCCGCGATCGGGATGTTCGTGATCCACGAAGGAATCGAGATCTGGCGACAGGACGACTGAGCCCACCACACATCCACCCGGTCATTGGGCGCTGACCAGCCGGCCACGTAACGATCAAACTCGCTCACGCGTCGCCTTGAAGTTCTCGGGGCGGCGACGTTGTCAGCCGGAAACTGCTCGGGTACCGATGGATCGCGTGAGAACTCCGGACACAAAAACGCCCGGGTTGACCGGGCGCCGTTTAAGTTTCTAGTCCTCTTTTATTCGGTCCTCTTATAAACCTCTCGGAACTGATTTCTGGCGGAGTGGACGGGGCTCGAACCCGCGACCCCCGGCGTGACAGGCCGGTATTCTAACCAACTGAACTACCACTCCTAATACTTCTCGTGCCTCCCGACCGCTCTTGCGAACGACTGCGATGGATGGCGTCCCCTAGGGGATTCGAACCCCTGTAATCACCGTGAAAGGGTGGTGTCCTAGGCCTCTAGACGAAGGGGACTTTTTGTCTGTGTGTCGGTCGGCTATTGGTGGAGGTAAGCGGGATCGAACCGCTGACCTCTTGCATGCCATGCAAGCGCTCTCCCAGCTGAGCTATACCCCCAATGACCCTCGACGTGAAACTCCGTGTCGCTTTTCCCCGATCTTGCCTCGCGGCGTCTATCTTGCCTCGCGGCGTCTATCTGATTCTTGCCCGAACCTTGAAATTCAAGGCAAGCCGCAGATTATAGCGGGGCACCCGGCCGCTGCAAACGTTCGACGACGACTTCGCGCGTGAAGAGCGCCAGCACGGCGTCGAGCGAGGGGGTTTGCGAACGGCCGCAGACGAGGACGCGGACGACAGGCGCGAGCACCCCCATCTTCAGGTTGAAGGTCGCCAGCGTGGCTTTGATGGCTGCACCGATGGCGCCCTGATTCCACTCGACTGTCTCGAGTCGCGAGCGCAGATCGCCGACCGCGCCCGCCGGCAGTGCGCCGACACGCGCGACGAGGTCGGCTGCGGAGGGCTCGACATCGGTGAAGAACATCGCAAGCCAGTCGGCGAGCTCTGCCGTCGTGACGCAGCGCTCCTTGAAGAGCGCGCAGAGGCGCGGCAGGCGGGCGGCGTTCGCGGGCCCGACGTCGATGCCACGTCGCCGCAACTGCGCGTCGACGAGCACCGCGAGCGCGTCGTCGGCCATGGTTTTGATGTAGTGCGCGTTGACCCATTTGAGCTTGGCCACATCCCACTGGGCCGGGCTTTTCGAGAGATGTTGGCCGTCGAACCACTGCACGATGTGGGCGCGGTCGAAGATCTCTTCGTCGCCGTGGCTCCAGCCAAGGCGTGACAGGTAGTTGATCATGGCCTCGGGCAGGTAACCGTCTTCCTCGTAGGCGGTGACGCTGACCGCGCCGCGCCGCTTGGAGAGCTTCTGCCCGTCGTCCCCCAGGATGATGGGCACGTGCCCGAACGACGGCAGCGGCGCGCCGAGCGCGTGGAAGATGTTGATCTGCCACGGCGTGTTGTTGACATGCTCGTCGCCCCGAAACACGTGCGTGATGGCCATGTCCCAATCGTCGACGACGACGCAGAAGTTGTACGTCGGGACCCCGTCGGCGCGAACGATGACCAGGTCGTCGATCTCGCGGTTGGCGATCGTGATCGGGCCTTTGACGAGGTCGTTCCACGTCACCTCGCCGCCCTGCGGGTTGCGAAAGCGAACCACCGGCTCGATGCCCGCCGGGACTGACGGCATCGTCTTGCCCGGCTCGGGTCGCCAACGGCCGTCGTAGTGCGTCTTCTCGCCACGCGTGCGTTGCGCTTCACGCATGTCGTCGAGCTCTTGCGGCGTGCAATAGCAGCGGTAGGCGAGGTTGCGCGCGAGCAGCTCGTCGACGACCGCGCGGTAGCGGTCGAGCCGCTGCATCTGATAGACAGGACCCTCGTCGAAGTCGAGGCCGAGCCAGCGCATCGCGGCAAGGATCTGGTCGACCGATTCCTGGGTCGATCGCGCGACGTCGGTGTCCTCGATGCGCAGCACGAAATCGCCGCCGAAGTGGCGCGCGTAGGCCCACGAGAAGAGCGCGGTGCGCGCGGTGCCGAGGTGGAGGAATCCGGTAGGCGACGGCGCGATGCGGGTGCGGACTTTCGCGCTCACTGGAACGCCGCCACCCTGCGCGCTCCGGTGTTGGCACGGCAGCACGAACAGCCCCTTTCCGGGCCTCTGCGGCCGGGCATGCTCATGCGTGGAGCGCGCCGAAGCCACGCTGCAGGTCGGCCTTGATGTCTTCGACGTCGTCGAGACCCATCGCCACGCGGATCATGCCTTGCGTGATGCCGACGGACGCGCGCTGCTCTTCGCTGAGCCGTCCGTGCGAGGTGCTCGCCGGGTGCGTGATGGTCGTCTTGGTGTCGCCCAGATTGGCGGTGATCGAGCAGACCTCGGTCGAGTCGATCACATGGAACGCGGCCGCGCGAGCGCTGGCGGGGTCAGCGCTCGCCGCCTTCACGATGAACGAGACCACCGCACCGCCGCTGCCCGCCTGCTGGGCCATCGCGAGCGCGTGTTGCGGATGCGACTCGAGGCCCGGGTAGAACACCCGTTCGACGGCCGGTTGCTGTTCGAGCCAGGTCGCCAGCGTCATCGCACGCGCACTCTGCGCTTCCATGCGGATCGACAGCGTCTCGAGCCCCTTCAGAACCACCCACGCGTTGAAAGGCGACAGCGACAGCCCGGCCGTTCGCATGATGGGCATGAACTGGTCGTTGACGAGCGCTTCAGTCGCACACAACGCACCGGCGATGACTCGACCCTGGCCATCGAGGTACTTGGTGCCCGAGTGGATGATGATGTCGGCGCCATGCTCGATCGGTCGTTGCAATGCCGGCGAGCAGAAGCAGTTGTCGACCGCCAGCCACGCGCTGCCGGCATGGGCCAAATCGGCCAGGGCCCGGATGTCGCACACCTCGGTGAGCGGGTTGGTCGGCGACTCGGCGAAGAGCAGTTTCGTGGTGGGCTTCATGGCCGCACGCCACTCCGCGATGTCGGTTTGCGAGACGAAGCTAGTCTCGACGCCGAACTTCGCGAACTCGCGACCGAACAGCATCACGGTCGAGCCGAAGACGCTGCGCGAACAGATCACGTGATCGCCTGCCTTCAGCAAGCCCATGCCCAACAACAGGATTGCGCTCATGCCGCTCGACGTGGCGATGCACGCCTCGGTACCTTCGAGCGCCGCCAAGCGACGCTCGAACATCATCACGGTCGGGTTCGTGAAGCGCGAATAGATGAACGCCTCTTCCTCGTTCGCGAAACGACCGGCGGCCGTGTCGGCGTCGGGCTGAACGAAGCTGCTCGTCAGGAAGAGCGCCTCGGAGTTCTCGCCCCACGCGCTCGGGGGCAGGCCTTCGCGAACCGCGAGCGTGTCGCGGCGCACGCCTGGCGGCAGCGCGACGCGCGGAATCATCTTTTTGGCCATCGGTTCCTCACGCGAGTTCAGCGGCGCTCTGCAGTGCCAGGCGCGAACGATCGAGCGCGCTGTCGGTCGAGTCGCCACCACCCCCGCCGCTCTCGGCATCGTCGCCATGCGAGCCCTGCGCGCGCCGTTGCGCGGCCATCGTCGCGAAGTCTTCGGCCGTGACGTCGCCGGTGATGTACACGCCGTCGAAGCAGGAAGCCTCGAAGCCCTCCAATGCCGGGTTGAGGGCCGAGACGACCCGCTTCATGGCGCTGATTTCTTGATAGATGAGCGCATCCGCGCCGATGAAAACGCGGATCTCTTCGATCGTTCGGTCGTGGGCGATGAGCTCGTCGACCGACGGCATGTCGATGCCGTACACGTTCGGAAAACGCACGGGCGGCGCGGCCGATGCGAGATAGACCTTGCGCGCGCCGGCGTCGCGAGCCATCTGCACGATCTCTTTCGAGGTCGTGCCGCGAACGATCGAGTCATCGACGAGCAGCACGTTGCGCCCCTTGAACTCGACGCCGATCGCGTTCAACTTCTGCCGCACCGACTTCTTCCGCACCCCCTGCCCCGGCATGATGAACGTGCGGCCGACATAGCGGTTCTTGACGAATCCTTCGCGGTAGGGCTTGCCGATGCGCTGCGCGAGCTGCATCGCCGAAGGCCGGCTCGATTCGGGGATCGGGATCACGACGTCGATCTCGTTCGGCGGAATGGTCGAGATCAGGCGTTGCGCCAGCGTCTCTCCGAGGTTCAGGCGCGCCTGGTAAACCGAGACACCGTCCATCACCGAATCGGGCCGCGCGAGGTACACGTACTCGAACATGCAGGGGTTGAGACTGGGGGTGTCGGCGCACTGTTTCGCGTGCACCACACCGTCGAGCCCGATGAAGATGGCCTCGCCCGGCGCGACATCCCGGGTCAGCGTGTGCCCGGTGCCGACGATCGCGACCGACTCGCTCGCGACGATCACTTCGCGATGCTCCGCGTCGCCGCCTTCCCCGAACGAGAGCGGCCGGATGCCGAACGGATCGCGGAACGCGAGCAGGCCATAGCCTGCGATCAACGCCACCACCGCATACGAGCCCTTGATGCGCCGATGGACCGCGCGCACGGCAGCGAACACTTCATCCGGCGTAAGCGGCATGTCGCGCGCCGCGAGCCCAAGCTCGTGAGCGAGCACGTTGATCAAGACCTCGGTGTCGCTCTGCGTGTTGATGTGCCGACGGTCGATGTCGAAGAGTTCCCGCTTCAACGCGGGCGCGTTCGTGAGGTTGCCGTTGTGCACGAGCACGATGCCGAACGGCGCGTTGACGTAGAACGGCTGCGCTTCTTCTTCGCTGTAGGCGTTGCCGGCGGTCGGGTACCTGACCTGGCCCAGACCCACGGTGCCCGGCAACGCACGCATGTTGCGGGTGCGGAACACGTCGCGAACCATGCCGCGCGCCTTGTGCATGAAGCACTTGGTGTCCTGCATCGTGACGATGCCGGCGGCGTCCTGGCCGCGGTGCTGCAACAGCAGCAGCGCGTCGTAGAGGAGCTGGTTGACGGGCTCTTTCGAAATCACGCCGACGATGCCGCACATGGTTTATTTCTCCGAGGTGGGATCAGGCTAGACGGGAGTCGCGTTCGGCAACCATGGCGAAAGATAGCTCGGCAGTGCCGGCCGCAAGAGATCCAGGGCATCGCCGAGCCATTCGGCTCCGCTCGATTGTTGCCACGCGCGCGATTGCTGGAAAGGCGTGTAGTGCACGACGACAGCGACCACCAGCAGCGCCACGAGAGCGCGCGCGCAGCCGAAAACGGCCCCGAGCGCACGGTCGCTCGCCTGCAGCGGCGTCGCATGCACGGCCCTCTTCACCATGCGGCCGATCAAACTCCACACGAACACCACCACAAAGAAGATGATCGCGAACGCGAGGCCCATGTTCAGCATGCCGCCAGCGTCTCCGACCGTCAGGCGCGGCGCCAGGAACGGCGCCGTGGCGCTCGCGACGAAGTACGCGACGAACCAAGCGAGCAAGGTCAGCAGCTCGTAGACCAGGCCACGCTTCACGCCGAGCGCGGTCGAGATCAGCAGCGCCGCGATCATGCCGATGTCGACCCAGCCGATCGTGACGTTCATGGCCCTCGCTCACAGCGTGAGCACGTTGGCCGCGATGCCGGCCGCACGGGCCTTCGCGAACGCGCGGTCGGCCTCGTCGCGCGACGCGAAAGGCCCGACACGCACGCGGATCATGCGGCTGCCCGACGCGGTCTGCGCGATCTGGGTGTAGGTCTTCATGCCGAGCTTCTCGACCTTGAGTCGCACCTCGCGGGCCGCGTCGGCATCGGCGAACGCGCCCACTTGCACGATGAAGCGCGGTGCCTCGGCAGCGACCACGGGCTTGCCTTCGAGCAGTGCACGGGCGCGTGCGCTTTCGCCCGCCGGTGCGGTGTCGGCGGAGCTCGATGCCGGCAACGCCGCCGCGACGTTCGGGGCCATCGGCTTCGCCGGGGCCGACTGGCCTGGCGCCGGCGTGAGCTCTCGACCGGCGTCGGCCCGGGTCTCGGTGATGATTTCCTCGGCCGGCTTGACGGACGCTTTGGGCGCGTCGCGGAGGGCGGGCCCGATCGAGGTATCGGCACGCTCCTTCGCGACGTCGCGAGCGGTCGCCATCGGAGCGTCGGCCACCGGCGCCGACGCGTTCATCGAAGACCGCTCGGCAGGCATCGCCAACGGAGCCACAGCGTCCTTCTTCGGGATCTCGATCGGGATGTCGACAGGAATGGGTCGCGGCTGGCTTTCGAACACCAACGGAAAGCCGATCACGCCGATCACCAGCAACACGACAGCGCCTATGAGTCGACGCCGGGCACGCGTGCGTGCCTGTTGCACCGCATCGCTGACGGAGCTCGTGGCGGCGGGTGCGGCGTCGGTGTTGCGCTTGAACATGGGGACGGTGTCGGTGCCGAAATGGCGACGCGCGCAGCGCCGGAATCGAGCTCGCAGGTTGCGGTCAGACCGCGTGTGCGCCGCCCAGCATCGGCAAGCCCCGTTGCAGCACGTGGCCCACGGTGTAGAACGAGCCGAAGACGACGATTCTATCAGCGGGGTCTGCGGCGGCGATCGCTACATCGAGCGCTTCGCCCGGTGTGGCGTGCGCCACGGCGGTCGATGCCGACGCGCCTGACGGGCGGGTCGCGGCATGCAGCGCGACGAGCTCGTCGGCCGTCAACGCGCGCGCGATCGGGAGGTCGGTGAAGTGCCACGCATCGACGATGTTGCCCATGCGAACGAGCATCGCGGCCACGTCCTTGTCGCGCATCGCGCCGAACACCGCGAACGTGCGCGGGTGGTAACTCATCTGATCGAGATTCTGTGCCAGCGTCGCGACGGCATGCGGGTTGTGGGCGACATCGAGCACCAGTGTCGGCTGCCCCGCGACGATCTGAAAGCGGCCGGCCAATTCGACGTTCGCGAAACCGACGCGGACCGCTTGCGCCGTGATGGGCACGATGGCGCGCAACGACTCGAACGCCGCGAGCACGCCCGACGCATTGACCAGTTGATTGGCTCCCCGCAGGGCCGGGTACGCGAGCCCGCTGAACCGCTGCTGGCGCCCGGCCCAGTTCCATTGCGTCCGATCGCCGGAGTGACGGAAATCGACCCCGACGCGCCACAGGTCAGCACCGATCACTGCCGCTGCATCGATCACGCTTTGCGGCGGCAACGGGTCGCTGACGACCCCTGGCTTCGCGCGGCGCATGATCGCGGCCTTCTCGCGACCGATCGACTCGCGATCGTCACCAAGGTATTCCACGTGGTCGATCGCGATGCTGGTGATGACCGCGCAGTCGGTGTCGAAGACGTTGACGGCATCGAGCCGACCACCGAGACCGACTTCCAGGATCACGAGGTCGAGTTCGGTATGCGACAGCAGCCGCGCGATCGCGAGCAACGTGAACTCGAAGTAGGTGAGGCTGATGTCGCCACGCGCCTGCTCGACGGCCTCGAAATGCGGGACGAGTGCATCGCCGCGGGCCATCTGTCCATTGATGCGGCAGCGCTCTTCGAAGTGCACCAGGTGCGGCTTCGAGTAAAGGCCGACGCGATAGCCGGCCGCCAGGCCGATCGCTTCGAGCATCGCGCAGGTCGAGCCCTTGCCGTTGGTGCCTGCCACGGTGATGACGGGCACGTCGAAGGCGATCCCGAGCCGCTCTTTGACCGCGCGCACACGGGTGAGCCCGAGCTCGACCTCGCTCGGGTGGAGCCGCTCGCAGCGCGCGAGCCAGTCGGCGAGCGTCTCGGGGAGTGCTTCGGCGCTCACCGCGCCGCAAAACGCCGCATCAGGCGACCGCGTCCGAACTCATGCGCTGCAGCATCGCGACCTGCCGTGCGATCGTCGGCCGCAGTTCCCGGCGGTCGACGATCATGTCGATCGCGCCGGTCTGCACGAGGAACTCGGAACGCTGAAAACCCTCGGGCAACTTCTCGCGCACGGTGTTCTCGATCACGCGCGGGCCCGCAAAGCCGATCAGGGCCTTCGGTTCGGCGATGACCACGTCGCCCACGAAGGCGAAGCTCGCCGAGACGCCGCCCATCGTCGGATCGCACAACACGCTGATGTACGGCAAGCCGGCCTTCGCAAGGCGCGTCAGCGCGGCATTCGTCTTGGCCATCTGCAGCAGGCTCAACAAGCCCTCCTGCATGCGGGCCCCGCCGGTGGCGGTGAAGCTGATGAAGGGTGTCTTCTGTTCGATCGCGGTGTGCACGCCGCGCACGAACCGCTCGCCGACCACCGAGCCCATCGAGCCACCCATGAACTCGAACTCGAAGCAGGCGACGACAACCGGCAAGGTCATCAAGGCGCCGCCCATCACGATCAGCGCATCGGTCTCGCCAGTGTTCTCGAGTGCGTCTTTCAGGCGCTCCGGGTATTTCTTGCTGTCGCGGAATTTCAGCGCATCGACCGGCAGCACTTCCTGCCCCAGTTCGTACCGGCCCTCGGCGTCGAGAAACGCATCGAGCCGCTGACGCGCGCCGATGCGGTGGTGGTGCGAACACTTCGGGCAGACGTTGATGTTTTTCTCGAGATCGCTCTTGTAGAGCACGGTCTCGCACGCGGGACACTTGACCCACAGGCCCTCGGGCACCTGGCGGCGCTCGCTCGGGTTGGTCGGTTGGATCTTCGGCGGCAACAGTTTTTCGAGCCAGCTCATCGGTCACGTCCTTTCACGAATCGAGTGCCTTGCGGATGTCGGCGATGAACCGCGCCGCCCGCAACGGTGCTTCCTCCACGCCTGCATCTTCCAGCACCTGCACCAACGCACTGCCGATCACCACCCCATCGGCCACCGCGGCCACGGCTTGAGCGGTTTGCGCGTCGCGGATCCCGAATCCCACGAACACCGGCAGACTCACGTGGGCCCGGATGAGCGGGATCATGCGCGCCACGGCGTCGACATCGACGAGCCCGGTGCCGGTCACGCCCTTAAGAGAGACATGGTAGACGTAGCCACTCGCGATGCGCCCCACTTCGCGGATGCGCGCCTCGCTCGAGGTCGGCGCGAGCAGGAAGATGGGGTCGATGTCGTGCGACTTCAGCATCGCCGAAAACGACTGGCATTCCTCCGGCGGGTAGTCGACGACGAGCACCCCGTCGACGCCGGCGCGGCTCGCATCGGCGACGAAAGAGTCGATGCCGTAGCGCTCGATCGGGTTGGCATAGCCCATCAACACGACGGGGGTGGTGTCGTCGTGGCTGCGGAACGTTCGCACCATGCTGAGCACTTCGCGCAACCCGACGCCGCGTGCCAGCGCGCGTTCGCCGGCCTTCTGGATCACGGGGCCGTCGGCCATGGGGTCCGAAAACGGCACGCCGAGCTCGATCACATCGGCGCCGGCCTCCGCCATAGCCCGCATCACCGCGACCGTCGATTGGACGTGGGGGTCGCCGGCGGTCACGAACGGCACGAGCGCCTTGCGGCCGCTCGCGAGGAAGGGCGTCAGCGTGCGGGAAATGCGGCTCACGCCATACCCAAACCGGCGACGGTGCCGATGTCCTTGTCGCCACGACCCGACAGATTCACGAGCAGGTGCTGGTCGCTGCGCAGGGTGGGCGCCATCTTCATGGCCCAGGCGACGGCGTGGCTCGACTCGAGCGCCGGTATGATGCCTTCGGTGCGACAGAGACGATGAAATGCGGCAAGCGCTTCGTCGTCGGTGACGCTCACGTATTCGGCCCTACCGATGTCGTGCAGGTAAGCGTGCTCGGGCCCGACACCCGGGTAGTCGAGCCCGGCCGAGATCGAATGCGTCTCGACGATCTGGCCGTTCGCGTCTTGCAGCAGATAAGTCCGGTTTCCATGCAGCACGCCAGGGCTGCCGCCGGTGATCGAGGCCGAATGCTGGCCGGTCTCGATGCCGCGACCCGCGGCTTCGACGCCGATCAGGCGCACGCCTGCATGGCCGATGTAGGGGTAGAAAATGCCCATCGCGTTGCTGCCTCCGCCCACGCACGCGATCACCGCGTCGGGTTGGCGACCGGCCATCGCGGGCATCTGCGCGACGCATTCGTCACCGATCACACGCTGGAAGTCGCGCACCATCATCGGGTACGGGTGCGGGCCAGCCACGGTGCCGATGATGTAGAACGTGTCCTCGACGTTGGTGACCCAGTCGCGCAGGGCTTCGTTGAGCGAGTCCTTGAGCGTCTGCGAGCCGCTCGTCACCGGCACCACGGTCGCGCCGAGCAAGTTCATGCGGTACACGTTCGGCGCCTGCCGTTTCACGTCTTCAGCACCCATGTAGACCACGCACTCGAGGCCATAACGAGCGCAGATCGTCGCGGTCGCGACGCCGTGCTGGCCCGCGCCGGTCTCGGCGATCACGCGCGGCTTGCCCATGCGGCGCGCGAGCATCGCCTGGCCGATGGTGTTGTTGATCTTGTGCGCGCCAGTGTGGTTCAGGTCTTCGCGCTTCAGGTAGATCTGCGCACCGCCCAACTCACGACTCATGCGCGCGGCGTGATAGATCGGGCTCGGCCGGCCGACGAAGTGCTGAAGTTCGGATTCGAACTCGGCGCGAAACGCCGGATCGCGCTGAGCTTCGGCATAGCAGGCCTTCAATTCGTCGAGCGCATGCACCAGGGTTTCGGCCACGAAGCTGCCGCCATAGGTGCCGAAATGCCCGCTCGTGTCGGGCTGTTCGTAATTCAACATCGGTATTGGAGGAGGAGATTCAAGCGGTGGTGTCGGCGATCCGGGAATCGGCCTCGCGCACTGCATCGCAAAACTGTCGAATCAAGGCGGCGTCTTTCACGCCGCGCGTCGATTCGACGCCAGAGCTCACGTCAACGGCCCAGGGCCGGACTTGCTCGATGGCGCGGATCACATTTGCAGCATGCAACCCACCAGATAAAACGACCGGACGCGGAACGCCGGGCGGAATGAGCGACCAATCGAAGACCTTTCCACTGCCGCCGAACTGCGCGGCATCGGTGTCGAGCACGAGGCCCGCGGCTCGGGCGAAACGGGCCGAGAAGTCTAGCAAATCGAGCCCTCGCGTCATGCGAACAGCCTTCAGGTAGGGCCTTTGCCAGGTGTCGCACGACACCGGACTTTCGTCGCCATGGAACTGCAGCAGCAGACCCGGGATCGCGCGCAAGGCGGCTTGAACGGTCTCGACCGGTGCATCGACGAAGAGGCCCACCGGCGTCACGAACGGGGGCAGCCGACCGGCGAGCTTCGACGCTGTGTCGAGCGAGACGCCGCGCGGGCTCGCGCTGTGGAACACGAAGCCGACCGCGTCGGCACCGGCGTCAGCGGCAGCCTCGATGTCGCTCTCGCGTCTCACGCCGCAGATCTTGATGCGGGTGCGAACGGTCAGCATCGCTCGGATGCGTCAGGGCCACCAGGGTTCGGTGGCGAGGGGTTCGGGAATGGCATCGGCCGCATCGTAGTACGGACCGTCGAAGTAGAGGCCGGCCGCGGCGAAAGTGGCTGCCGCCAGACGGCGGTCACGCGCTGCCAGCACCTGGCTCAGCCAGTCGACGTCGCGTTTGCCGCTGCCCACCGCGACGAGAGAGCCCACGATGTTGCGCACCATGTGGTGCAGGAACGCGTTGGCGTCGAAGTCGAACCGCCAGTACGGCCCCCGCTGAGAGACGGCGATCTTGCGCAGCGTCTTGATCGGCGATCTGGCCTGGCATTCCGAGGATCGGAAGGCACTGAAGTCGTGTTCACCCAGCAAGCGATCGGCCGCGGCCTGCAGACGCATGCCGTCGAGCGGCCTAAAGCTCCACCCCACCAGCCCTGCTTCGAGGGCCGGCCTGGCCCTCGATTCGCGCAGCATGTAGGTGTAGCGCCGGCCAAGCGCACGGCCGCGTGCATGGAACGAAACCGGCACGACGCGCGACCATTGCACCGCGACGTCGAAAGGCAGGAAGCGGTTGCCGCCACGCACCCAGCCGTCTTCGGTGCGTGCGGCCATGCAGTCGAAGTGCACCACCTGGTTGATCGCGTGCACACCGGCATCGGTGCGACCCGCCGACACAGTCCGAACCGTTTCGGCGGCAAAGCTCGATAACGCACGTTCGAGCACGTCCTGCACGGTGTTGCCGCTAGGCTGACTCTGCCAGCCTTCGTACGTCACGCCGCGGTAGCTCACGCCCAGCGCGACGCGCACGAGGCTTTCGTCACGCCCGGTGCGGTCCCGCTCGACCGGCGTCGTTTCCGGTGTCAGCTCGGCGTCGGTCAGTGCAGGCTGTCGAGCATGCGCTGCGCCTTGGTCTTGGTCACACCGGTGGCGGTGGCCAACACCTCGCGGAGCAGATCGCGAGCCCCGTCCTTGTCGCCGATGCGTTCGAACTCTTCAGCGAGTTCGAGCTTGCGCGCGAGCGGGTCTTCGTCGCCGTCGTCACCGACCGCCGGGAAGTCGATGCTGTGGCTGTCCGACGAGAGCGGCATCGGCGCCGATTCCGGTTTGTCGAGATCGAGCGAGATGCTTGACAGATCGAACGTCGGCGGGTTGCGCGAATCGGGTCCGGTGTCTCGCGTGAGCTCGGTGGCGCTCAACGGCATCTTCAGGGTCGACGACTGGAACGATGCCGGCTGGGTGGTGCGTGGCGGCAGCGAGATCGTTTCGTCGAGCGCCATCGGGCGCGATGGCGTGCCAACATCCGGATTGTCGAGGTCGAGATCGAGGTCCGACATCATGCTGTCGGTCGCCTGGCTGTCGGTCACCGACGTGGCAAAGCGGGATTGTTCCGGTGTCACCGACTGCGGCAACGTGCTCGCACCGAGCGCATCGCTCGGCAGCGCGCTGTCGGGCGCGCGGTCGGGTGTGCCGCCCGGCTGGAACAACGGGTTGTCAGGGTCGATCTGCAGACCTAGCTCCTGCGCCTTGGCCCAGTCCTCACCCTCGCCTCGCGTCAACCCGAACAGCTGGGTCGCGAGCATCTCGAAGCCCTTGGTGTCGCGGCGCTTCGCATAGACCTCGAGCAGCTTGGTGCGAATCGCCATGCGCTCGGGGTTGCTGCGCATCGCCTCCTTCAAGATCTCTTCGGCTTGCAGGTCACGGCCGTAGGCGAGGTATACGTCCGCTTCGGCGACCGGGTCGACGTCACCGATGGCGTCGAGCTGGCTCAACGAATACGTCATCGACGACGAGTTGCCGGCGCCGTCGCGCGTGTCGATGCGCTGGCCGCCACTCGCGCCGAAGAACGAATCGGGCTGCAGCCGGCTCTCGAGGAACGAGGTCTCGCCGCTTTCCTTGCGTGAACGCTTCGCGAACTTGTAGATGCCGAACGCAGCGAGCAAAGCCACGAGCAGCCCGCCACCGGCCAACGGAATCGGGTTGTCGGCCATCATGGAATCGAACCAGCTCACGTCCGCTGCCTTCGGCTTCGGTGGCGGTGGCTTCGCGACGACGACCGGTGGCACGACGACCGGTGCAGATGCGACCGGTGCAGATGCGACCGGCGCGATGACTGGCGCGACGACTGGCGCGACGACCACCGTAGAAGCGGCCAGCATCGGTGCCGAGGCGGGCGGCGCCACGACGACGGTGGTTGTCGTCGAGGCGGCCGGGGGAGTCGGCATCACGGTCGGCACCGTTCCGGTCGACGGCACGGTCAGTGCCGGTGTGGCAGGCGGGGGCGCGGGCCGGGTCGCGGACGGCAGCGGTGGTGGCGGCGCGACAACCGGCGGCGCGGGCGGCGACGCCTTCGCTGGCGGCAAGTTCTTCAAATCCTGAAGGTTGCGGTTCAGTTCGTTTACGCGGGTCGACGAATCCCTTTGCTCGCGATCGCGCGAGGCCTGCGCTTCGGCCGCAGCGGTGCCCTTGCTGAGCGTCAGGCGATCCGGGGTCGGCGAGGTCGCCGGTTTGCGGTCCTCGATCTGGGCCTGGACCTTGCCGCTCGACGTGCGTGTGTCGGCGTCAACCTTCGGTGCGACGATGGTGCTGCCCGCGAGCTTCTGGCGATACGCACCGAAGTCGGCGCTTTGCGCGGTGATGACCTGGCGCGCTTCGCTTGTCGGAACCGCCGCGGCTGCATCGGCCGACGGCACGGACAACACCACGCCAGCCTTCAGGCGGTTCATGTTATCGCCGCTGAACGCACTCGGATTGGCGCGAAACAGAGAGACCAACATCTGATCGAGCGACACACCGGCCCGCTGTGTGCGCGACGCGACCTTCGAAAGCGTGTCGCCCGACTGCACCTTGTACTCGTCGGCGCCGGTGCCCGATGGCCCGGGCCCGGCAGGCGCGGTCGCGGCCTTCTGCGCCGCTGCATTCGAAGCCGCCGCGGCCCTCGCGTCGGCGGCTGCCTGACGGGCCGCGGCACGTCGTTCGCGTGCCGTCATCGGCGCGGCGCCGCGCGCCATCGGCGACGTCTCTATTGGCGAGACGGGTCCGGCTGCGACGGGCGATGATGTTCCAGCAGCTTCCGTCGGCGGCTGCGCGGCCATCCGGACCGGGCTCGGCGGATCGAACAACAGCGTGTATTCGCGCACCAGGCGGCCGGTGGCCCACGAGATCTCGAGGATCACGTCGATGAACGGCTCCTGGACCCCTCGATCGCTCGTCAGGCGCACGAAGACCCGGCCGTCTGCCCGGCGTTGCAGCACCGCCTGCGTGCTCGGCAGCACCGGGTTGTAGTCGACGTTGGCGGCGCGATACGACTCGGGCGGCGCGACGCGGATCTTCAGGTTCGCGGATTCCTCAGGCGTGAGGCTCGTGACCTCGATTTCGGCGCGCATGGTCTCGCCGAGAGAAGATTGAACCGACAGCTTGCCGAGGCCGAGTGCGGACGCACCGGGTGAACACAAGCCGAGCAACGCGGCAGCCACGCCCGTGAGGGCGAAGTGCCCGGTGATCGTTGATTTTCTTTTCAAGACGTCTCCCAGATGGACGAAGCGGGCGTGTGGCCCGCATGTCGCGCGCCACATGTGACCACAGCAAAAAACGATTCAGGCGCTGGTCTCGCTGGTCGCCGGCTCAAAGACGGAAATGACCATAACATCAGCGAGATAGGGTGACAAGCTAATGCATCGGCTGACATTCTGGCCGATCGCAGGAGCGCGCCATCTGCACGCCGATGTTGTGACGCCACAACGACCAGCGGCCCCTCCGATCGCTCGCGATCAGTCTGCCGAACCATTCAAGATGATGCGCAACATCCTGCGCAGGGGCTCCGCCGCACCCCAGAGCAACTGGTCTCCAACCGTGAAGGCGCCGAGATACTCGGGGCCCATCGCGAGTTTGCGAACACGGCCGACCGGGATCGACAGGGTCCCGGTGACCGCGACCGGCGTCAGCGCGCGGATCGAATCGGCCTTGGTGTTCGGGATCAATTTCACCCACGCATTGTCGCTGGCGATCACTGCTTCGAGGTCGGCCAGCGGCACGTCGCGCTTCAGCTTCATCGTCAGCGACTGGCTGTGGCAACGCATCGCACCGATGCGCACGCAGGTTGAATCGATGGGCACGGGGCGCCCGCCTTCTTTCCGGCCGAGGATCTTGTTGGTCTCGACCCCGCCCTTCCATTCCTCGAGACTGGTGCCGTCGCCGCGATCGGCATCGATCCACGGGATCAGGCTGCCACCGAGAGGGACCCCAAACTGGAGAATTTCAGCCGGTGCGAAGCCGCGCTGCCTGTCGGCGATGCGCCTGTCGATCTCGAGGATCGCGGAGGCCGGGTCATCGAGCAGCGCCCGCACCTCGGCGTTCAACGTGCCGTACTGGGTGAGCAGCTCGCGCATGTGCTGGGCGCCGCCCCCCGATGCCGCCTGATATGTGGTGCAGGTCATCCACTCGACGAGGTCGGCCTTGAAGAGCGCGCCGACGCCCATCAGCATGCAGCTCACCGTGCAGTTGCCGCCGATGAAGTTGCGCACGCCGCGCTTCAAGGCGTCGCGGATCACGGGCAGGTTGACGGGGTCAAGCACGATGACGGCGTCGTCGTGCATGCGCAGCGTCTTGGCGGCGTCGATCCAGTAGCCGTTCCAACCGGCCGCGCGCAAGCGCGGGTAAACGTCGCTCGTGTAGTCGCCACCTTGCGCGCTGATGATCGCGTCGCAGCGTTTCAGCTGGTCGATGTCGAACGCGTCGCGCAAGGTTGTTTCGTTGCGCGCCTGCGCGGGCGCCACGCCGCCGGCGTTGCTGGTGCTGAAGAAGAGCGGCTCGATGAGGTCGAAGTCGCGCTCGGCGGCCATGCGCTCGAGCAGCACTGAACCGACCATGCCGCGCCATCCGACCAAACCCGTCAACATCATCGCCAAAGCCTCAACCAAGGGCGTTCAAATCACAAGGGCGCACATGATGCCGCATGGCATCGCGTCCGCGACGGGCTACATTGTCGTCGGCGCAGCGACTCGCGCCAGCATTCTCACGTTTGATCACAACATTTGCGCGGTCGTCGCTGCGCCGGCGCCTCGTCGGGCTCGAACGGGCTCTGCATCAACCCTGGCGCGCCAGCCGTGCGACGACCGCATCGCCCATGGCACGCGTGCCGATCGAACGTTCGCTGCTGGCGGCAATGTCGGCCGTGCGCAGACCGTCGGCGAGCACGCCTTTGACGGCCGCTTCGAGCCGCGCTGCCGCGACCGGCTGACCGAGCGAGAATCGCAACATCATCGCGGCCGAGAGCAGACAAGCGAGCGGATTGGCGATTCCTAAGCCGGCGATGTCGGGCGCGCTGCCATGGCTCGGTTCGTAGAGGCCCTTGCCGTTCGCATCGAGCGAAGCCGAAGGCAGCATGCCGATCGAGCCGGTCAGCATTGCGGCTTCATCGGAAAGGATGTCGCCGAACATGTTTCCGGTGACGATCACGTCGAAGCTCTTGGGCATGCGCACCAGTTGCATCGCGGCGTTGTCGACGTACAGGTGGTCGAGCTTCACGTCGGGGTACTGCCGGTGCACGTCGGTCACCACATCGCGCCAGAACTGGAAGGTCTCGAGCACGTTCGCCTTGTCGACGCTCGTGACGCGCCCGTCGCGTTCGCGCGCCGCCTTGAACGCGACGTGCGCGATGCGTTCGATTTCGGGCCGCGTGTAGCGCATTGTGTCGAACGCTTCGTCGGCGCCGGCGAAAGCGCCGTCGGGCGACACGCGGCGGCCGCGCGGCTGGCCGAAGTAGATGTCGCCGGTCAGTTCGCGAATGATGAGGATGTCGAGGCCGGCGACGAGTTCGGGCTTGAGGCTCGATGCGCCGGTGAGCTCTTCGTAGCAGATGGCGGGGCGCAAGTTCGCGAAAAGGCCGAGCTCCTTGCGCAGGCCGAGGATGGCTTGCTCGGGTCGAAACTGGCGCTCGAGCGTGTCGTACTTCCAGTCGCCCACGGCGCCGAAGAGCACCGCATCGGCCGCCTTCGCCAGCGCGAGCGTGGCGGGCGGCAACGGGTGGCCATGCGCGTCGTAGGCTGCCCCACCGACGGCAGCGTTTTCGAACTCGAAGCGAAGGTCGAGCGCGTGCAGCGCGCGCAGCGTTTCGGCGACGATCTCGGTGCCGATGCCGTCGCCGGCGAGAACCGCGACCTTCATCGACCGACGAGCTCCGAGTCGATGCGTGTGGCGAGCCAGGGCTTGGCCAGCAATCGCTCGGATTCGTAGGCACGGATTTTCTCGGCGTGGCGCAGCGTGAGCGCGATGTCGTCGAAGCCCCCGAGCAGGCAGTACTTGCGAAACGGCTCGACCTCGAACGCGATCTCCTCGCCGCCCGGCTTGATGACCACCTGGCGCTCGAGATCGATGGTGAGCGTGTAGCCGACGAAAGCAGCGATCTCGTCGATCAGCCGCGCCACTTCGAACTCAGACAATCGAATCGGCAGCAGACCGTTCTTGAAGCAGTTGTTGAAGAAGATGTCGGCGAAGCTCGGCGCGATCAGCGCGCGAAAGCCGTACTGCTCGAGCGCCCACGGCGCGTGTTCGCGCGACGAGCCGCAACCGAAGTTTTTGCGTGCGACCAGGATTGACGCGCCCTCGTAGCGCCGCTGGTTCAACACGAATTCGGGGTTCGGTACGCGCGAAGCCGGGTCCTGACCCGGTCCGCCCGGATCGAGATAACGCCATGCGTCGAACAGGTTCTCGCCGAAGCCCGCCTTTCGGATCGACTTCAGGAACTGCTTCGGGATGATCGCGTCGGTGTCGACGTTCTCACGGTCCATCGGGGCGACGAGACCCTTGTGCACTCGAAAAGGTGTCATGTGATCTCCACGGTCGGGATGCCGCGCAGCCGGGCTTCGCGGCGACCCTCACCCCAAGCCTCTCCCGCAGGCGGGAGCGGGGGCTCGTTGCGTTGCACGAACATACGCATGCGATTTCACGCCAGCCGACGCACGTCGACGAAGTGGCCTTCGATCGCCGCCGCGGCCGCCATCGCCGGGCTCACCAGGTGCGTGCGGCCACCCGCTCCTTGCCGGCCTTCGAAGTTGCGGTTGCTGGTCGACGCGCAGCGTTCGCCCGGTTCGAGCCGGTCCGCATTCATCGCGAGACACATCGAGCAACCCGCATCGCGCCATTCGAAACCGGCGTTCCTGAAGACGCTGTCGAGGCCCTCCTGCTCGGCCTGCAGCTTCACGAGACCGGAGCCCGGCACGACCATCGCGAGGCGCACGTTCGACGCCACGCGCTTACCCAGCCGCCTCACCACCTGCGCGGCCTCGCGCAAGTCCTCGATGCGGGAGTTGGTGCAGGAGCCGATGAACACCTTGTCGATGCGGATGTCGACGATCGGCTTGTTCGGCTCCAGCGCCATGTAGACCAGTGCACGCTCGATCGCGTCGCGCTTGGCCGGCTCCTTCTCACGCTCGGGGTCGGGCACGCGGCCGTCGATGTCGGTCACCATCTCTGGCGAGGTTCCCCACGTCACCTGCGGGGCGAGGTTCGAGACGTCCAGCGTTACGACCGCATCGAACGACGCATCGGCGTCCGAGCGCAGCGTCTTCCAGTAGCGCAACGCCTGCTCCCAGGCGAGCCCGGTCGGGCTGAACGGCCGGCCCTCGACGTAGGCGAGCGTCGTGTCGTCGACCGCGATGAGGCCGGCGCGCGCCCCGGCTTCGATCGCCATGTTGCAGACGGTCATGCGGCCTTCCATGCTCAGGGCACGGATCGCCGGGCCAGCGAATTCGATCGTGTAGCCGGTGCCGCCGGCCGTGCCGACCTTGCCGATGATCGCGAGCACCACGTCTTTCGCGCTGCAGCCGCGCGGCAGCGTGCCACCGACATTGATGAGCATGTTCTTCGCCTTGCGCGCGAGCAGCGTCTGCGTCGCGAGCACGTGCTCGACCTCGCTGGTGCCGATGCCGTGCGCGAGCGCGCCGAACGCGCCGTGCGTCGACGTGTGCGAGTCGCCGCAGACGACCGTCATGCCGGGCAGCGTCGCACCCTGCTCCGGCCCGATCACGTGCACGATGCCCTGGCGCACGTCGTTCATCTTGAACTGCGTGATGCCGGTTCGATCGCAGTTGGCATCGAGCGTGTCGACCTGCAGCTTGGAGATCGGGTCGGCGATGCCGTTCGCGCGGTCGGTGGTCGGCACGTTGTGGTCGCTGACCGCGAGGTTGGCAGAAAGCCGCCAGACCTTGCGGTTCGCGAGAGCGAGCCCGTCGAAGGCCTGCGGGCTGGTCACCTCGTGCACGAGATGTCGATCGATGTAGAGCACCGCCGTGCCGTCGTCTTCCGAGTGCACGACGTGCTCGTCCCAGATCTTGTCGTAGAGCGTTCGGCCCATGTCGCTTCGCCCCAATGGTCGGTGGGTGGAAGACGCCAGCGCGTCCGTGCGCCGGCGGCTATGCTTTCGGCAGATTTTAGGCGTTGTGGAGACAGCCTAGCCCGGGTGCCGGTGCCCATGAAAAAAGGGTGCGGCTCACGCCGCACCCTTTCGTCTCGAGCGGCCGGCCTGCTACCAGCCGATGTCCATCAGCAACGGAAAGCTCAGGTCTTCGGGCGGAATGACCGATTGCGTGAGGTCGGCGTTGATGGCGGGTTCCATCAACAGGTTGCGGGTCGCGCTGGTGTCCCAATGCGAGACCGACGAACCGCCCTGGTACGGGTTCGGCGTGTAGAGCAGCACCTGCCCGAACACGTTCGCGCCGGTGAGTTGGCTGCCTGACACCACCAGAGACGCCAGCACGCCCGACGCGGTGCGGCTGCGGCGTTTCAGTTGCGCCTTCAGCGTGACGCCGTCGGCCTGCGTGATGCGGATCGACGGGATCACGACGCTCGGGTCGGTGCCGCTCATGCCCGCGGGCGGCGAGCCGGCGGCGTTGTCGGCGACGACCATCGCAATGGCGCCAGCGTCCTGCACCGCCTTCGCTTTCACGACGAAGCCGCACGTTCCGCGATCGACGAGCGCGACGTTGCCCCGCACCGCCAGCGCATTGAGCGGGCTGAGCGCGGTGCAGGCGAGTCCGGTGCCGTCGGCCTGGTCGACGACCGGCATCAGCTGGCCGGTCACGGCGCTGGTCGACAACCGGGCGCCGAAGGTCGCGTCGCCGATCAGGTAGCTGCCGGTCGCCGTTCCCGCGGCCGGGCCGCTGATGTTGAGCGCCGGCGTGCCGACCGACAGCACCTGCGGCGCCAGGTTCGTGACGATCGGCCCGGTCCATGCGAGCTTGCGCGGATTGATCGCCGAAGCCGCCCGTTCAGCGTTGGTCATGTCGACCCAGAGCTTGCTGATCGACTCGTCGTACATGTAGTGATCCCAGATCGACGGGAACCCGCTCAACTGGACGCCGGTCGAGCCGTTCGTGAAGGTCTGGAAGCCGATCCCGTGACCCATCTCGTGCAACAGGACCTCGACGAAATCGATGCTGCTGCCATGCTGGTTGTCGACCCCAAGGTAGAACGATGTACCGGGCAGGCAGCCGGTTTTACCGAGATTGACGTTGAAGTTGGCGTTGATCTGCGCCGCATTCGCGGTGCCCAGATAGGTGCCGGAGATCTTGTTCGCAAGTGCATACGAATACCACGTCGCGGCCTTCGGAGCGTTCGCGAAGTCGCGAAACACGGAGGTGGCGCCGGCGCTGCCCAGGACGGCCGACGTCGCGGTGCAGGCGAGCGCCGAGAACTGGGCGTTGATGACGATGGGTTGGTTGCTCGTGAGCGTGGCGCCCCACAGGTTCGCAGCGTAGCTGAAGGCGTACAGCCGCTGATCGCCGAGCGTGACGCCGGGATTGCCGCCGACTGGCGCAGCCGGCGTGGCATCGTTGAAGCCGACGCCCGTGGCATTGATGTTGTTGATCACGATCACCGCAGCGGCTTCGGCGCTGGCAGACGCCAAGGCCAGGCTGCCCACGGCGGCGAACGCGGCGAGAACCGATTTCATCCTGGTGCTACTTGTCATCACGGCTGTGCTCCTTCGCGTCTTTGACCATGCCTTTCGTCCGGCCCTTCAGGATCGAAGCGGCCGCATCGGGGCCGGTCACGCAGTAGGTGTTCACGCTGCCGTTCGGGCCACGGGTAGCGACCGAATAGCTCATGCTCGACTCGTCGAGTTCCTGCTCGACAGTGCCGTCCGGATGCCGGATCTCGGCCGGGTTCATGCGGCCGGTCAGCATGCCGCGCCTCGCGGCGCGAGCGGGGCCTCTCGCCTTGGCAGCGCTCTCGAGCGCAGACGCCTCGTCGGAGGTCGGGGCGCGCAGCTGGCCGGTGACGGGGTCTTTCACGACGCGCAGGCCAGGCGCCGGCTCGCTGGCCATCGCGGCGGGGGGAGTCAGCAGCAGTGCGGCGGCCAGCGTGGCCGAAGCGGCCCATGGCGACAGGCCCGTGCCCGCCGCCGTTTCGATGTCGAAGAACAACATGGTGTGATCCTTTCGGTGGGAAAAAACAGGACGGACGTGCGCCAGACTGGGAGCCGAGCGCACCGTCGTTTCGACAGGCACGAACTACGGGATCGACCGCAGGCGGCGCCGCCGCATGATCGCCACGAAGCCGAGGCCGAGGGCCAGCATCGCATAGGTCGATGGTTCGGGAATCGGGGCGACGGCCAGTGTCACGTTGACGGTATCGAGGCCGATGTAGTCGGCCGTCTCGAAGGCGCCGCCCTGCCGGAATGCCACGCGCCCGGACGCGACGTCGGGGAGATCGAAGGCGAACGATGTCCAGCTGAGCGGGTAGGTGCCACCCGCGCCCACGCTGCCGAGCAGCGTGAATCCGCTCGTACCGCTGCCGAAACCGGGGCTGAACAGCACGTCAAGTTGATCGGCGAGACCGGGACCGGCGTCCGCCGTGCGCGTGAAGAACGACAGCACGCTGCTGTCGCTGATGTTGAGCACCGGCGTGATCAGCCAGTTGGCGATAGGGCCGCTTGCCGAACTGAGGAAGCTGGCCGCGATATACGAAGTCGGCGGACCGGCCTGAGCGTCGAATACGCCGGCGAGACCATCGACGGTGCCATTGCCCTGGAACCAAGGTTGGTCCGGTACAGGACTCGCATTCACGAGCTGCCAACCGGAGGCAGAGAGCGCGGCGACATTGCCGAAGCCTTCGGAGAAATCGAGGGCATGCGCGGAGAGCGCGAAGGAGGCGAAAGCGAGACCCGACAGAGCGTGAGAGATGCGCATGGAAAATCCCCGAGTCAAAACTCGACGATATCGCCCGCTACAAAAATTACGAGCGTTATTTGCCCTCTGGAGGCATTTTGGCCACGTGCAAAGGCGCACTGACCCACCAGACCCCTCAAGTGCGGGGGTACGCGCGTCCTAAATCGAGCGCGCCGTCGCGCCGGTATAGAGCTGGCGCGGACGACCGATCTTGTACTCCGGGTCGCCGATCATCTCGTTCAACTGCGCGATCCAGCCGACCGTGCGCGCGAGCGCGAAGACCGCCGTGAAGAGGCTCACCGGGATGCCGATCGCGCGCTGCACGATGCCCGAATAGAAGTCGACGTTCGGGTAGAGCTTGCGGGCGACGAAGTATTCGTCTTCGAGAGCGATCTTCTCGAGCGCCATCGCGAGCTTGAAGATCGGATCGTCGTGCACGCCGAGCACGTCGAGCACCTCGTGGCAGGTCTCGCGCATCAGCTTGGCACGCGGGTCGTAGTTCTTGTAGACACGGTGGCCGAAGCCCATCAGCTTGATGCCGGAGTTCTTGTCCTTCACCTGCTTGACGAACTCGCCGATCTTCTCGACGCCGCCCATCTTCTGCACGTCTTCGAGCATGTTGAGCGCGGCCTCGTTGGCGCCGCCGTGCGCGGGGCCCCACAGGCAGGCGACGCCGGCCGCGATGGCGGCGAACGGGTTGGTGCCGGACGAACCACAGAGGCGCACCGTCGAGGTCGACGCGTTCTGCTCGTGGTCGGCGTGCAGGATGAAGATGCGATCCATGGCGCGCACCAGCACCTCGTTCGGCGTGTAGTCCTCGCATGGCGTGGCGAACATCATCCGCATGAAATTGCCGGCGTACGGGAGGTCGTTCTTCGGGTAGATGTAGGGCTGGCCGATGGTGTACTTGTAAGCCATCGAGACCAAGGTCGGCATCTTCGCGATCAGCCTGATCGCCGAAATCTCGCGGTGCTCCGGATCGTGGATGTTGGTGCTGTCGTGATAGAAGGCCGAGAGCGCGCCGACCAGCCCGGTCATGATCGCCATCGGGTGCGCGTCCCGGCGAAAGCCTCGCAGAAAGAACTGCATCTGCTCGTTCACCATCGTGTGGTGTGTGACGAGGTGGGTGAAATCCTTTTTCTGCGCGGCGTCCGGCAGCTCGCCCTTCAACAGCAGGTAGCAGGTCTCGAGAAAATCGCAGTTCTGCGCGAGTTGTTCGATCGGATAGCCGCGATACAGCAGTTCGCCCTTGTCGCCATCGATGTACGTAATAGTCGAGTTGCACGACGCGGTCGAAAGGAACCCGGGGTCGTAGGTGAAGCGACCCGACTGGCCGTACAGCTTGCGGATGTCGATGACGTCCGGGCCGACCGTGCCCTTGTAGATCGGCAAGTCCATCGCCGGACTGCCATCGGAGAAGCTGAGGGTGGCTTTGTTGTCGGACGGCGTCATGCGGGTTCCTTCAAAAGTTTCGGAAGTTCGAAAGCAGATCGTGGGCGGGGCCGGTCTAGGAAGAAGGCGGATGCGCGGCGACCGGCCTGCGCATGAGGTTCAACACGGCAACGCTGTCGACGTTGCTCACATCGGCAACATCATCGCCTTCGGCCATGAAGCTCGCGCTGTCGGGTTCGACCCGGCGCAGCAGCAGGTCGAGCAGGTCGTTGTCGGTGAGATCCATCAACCGCAGCAAGCCGCGCGCTTGAGCCTCGGTGACGCGCGGATGTGCCACGAAGAATCGAGCGACGAACAGGTCGTTCTCGAGCAGGCCGCGCCGGCAGCGCCAGCGCAGCTTGCTCATGGCGCGATCGTCGATGTACGCGTCGATCATCGCGTGTTCCGTCAGACGGCGCGCTGCACCATCAACTCCTTGATCTTGCCGATCGCAAGCGTCGGATTCAGATTCTTCGGGCAGACGTCGACGCAGTTCATGATCGTGTGGCAACGAAACAAGCGATACGGATCTTCGAGATTGTCGAGCCGTCCGTTGGTGTCCTGGTCCCGGCTGTCGGCGATGAAACGATACGCCTGCAACAAGCCGGCCGGACCGACGAACTTGTCCGGATTCCACCAGAAGCTCGGACACGACGTGGAGCAGCTGGCGCACAGGATGCATTCGTAGAGGCCGTTCAGCTCCTCGCGTTCTTCCGGGAATTGCAGGCGTTCCTTCTCGGGCGGCACGTCGTCGTTGACGAGGTACGGCTTGATCGAGTTGTACTGCTTGAAAAACTGCGTCATGTCGACGACCAGGTCGCGCACGACCGGCAGCCCGGGCAGCGGTTTCAGCACGATCGGGTCTTTCAGCGTGCGCATGTTGGTGAGGCACGCGAGGCCGTTCTTTCCGTTGATGTTCATCGCGTCCGACCCGCAGACGCCTTCGCGGCAGGAGCGTCGAAAGCTCAGGCTCGGGTCAGTCGCCTTCAGCTTCATCAGCGCGTCGAGCAGCATGCGCTCGCTGCCGTCGAGTTCGACCTCCATCGTCTGAAGGCGCGGTTTCTGGCCGGTGTCGGGGTCGTAGCGGTAGATCTGGAACGTGCGCTTGGTCATGGTGACTTTCGAAATTTCTGGGAGTCGCCTCTCGAGCCGGTCAGAACGTGCGGACTTTCGGCGGTATCGAGTCGACGGTCTGCGGCTTCAGATTGACGGGCTTGTAGTCGAGGCGGCTGCCTTGCGAATACCAGAGCGTGTGCTTCATCCACTCGGCGTCGTTGCGGCCGTTGGGGTGGAGCGGGTCGTCGATCGGGCGTTCGTACTCCAGAACGGTGTGCGCGCCACGGCATTCGGTGCGGGCGGCCGCAGAGACGATGGTGGCCAGCGCGGATTCGATCAGGTTGTCGACCTCGAGCGCCTCGATGCGGGCGGTGTTGAAGACCTTGGACTTGTCGGCCAGATGGATCCTCGAGACGCGCTCCGCGATTTCCTTCACCTTGTCGACGCCCTCGTCGAGCAGGGCCTGCGTGCGGAACACGCCGGCATGCGACTGCATCGCCTTGCGCAGATCGTTCGCCACGTCCTGCGCGTATTCGCCCGAGGTGGTGGCGTCGAGCTTGGCGAGACGCGCCAGGGTGAAGTCGGCAGCATCTGCCGGCAGCTCCTTGTGCTTCTGCTCCTTGATGCCGCTCGCCACGATGTGGTCACCGGCCGCGCGGCCGAACACCAAGAGGTCGAGCAGCGAGTTGGTGCCGAGGCGGTTCGCGCCGTGGACGCTCACGCACGAGCATTCACCGACGGCATAGAGCCCGTTCACGACCGAGTTCGGGTTGCCGTCCTTCGGCGCCACGACCTGACCATGCACGTTCGTCGGCACGCCGCCCATCTGGTAGTGGATGGTCGGCACGACGGGGATCGGTTCCTTCGTGATGTCGACGTTGGCGAAGTTGTGGCCGATCTCGAACACGCTCGGCAGGCGCTTCATGATGGTGTCGACGCCGAGGAAGGTCATGTCGAGGACGATGTAGTCCTTGTCAGGCCCGCAGCCCCGGCCCTCCTTGATCTCCTGGTCCATGCAGCGCGAGACGAAGTCGCGCGGCGCCAGGTCCTTCAGGGTCGGCGCGTAGCGCGCCATGAACGGCTCGCCGTTGCTGTTGCGCAGGATCGCGCCTTCGCCGCGACAGCCTTCGGTAAGCAGCACACCCGCGCCGTACACGCCTGTCGGGTGGAACTGCCAGAACTCCATGTCTTCGAGCGGGATGCCGGCGCGTGCCGCCATGCCGAGGCCGTCGCCGGTGTTGATGAAGGCGTTGGTCGACGCCGCGAAGATGCGCCCTGCCCCGCCGGTCGCGAGCAGCACGGTCTTGGCCTGCAGGATGTGCAGCTCGCCCGTCTCCATCTCGAGCGCGGTCACGCCGACCACGTCGCCGCTCGCATCGCGGATCAGGTCGAGCGCCATCCACTCGACGAAGAAGTTGGTCCGCGCCTTCACGTTCTGCTGGTAGAGCGTGTGCAGCATCGCGTGGCCGGTGCGGTCGGCCGCGGCGCAGGCACGCTGCACCGGCTTCTCGCCATAGTTCGCGGTGTGGCCGCCGAACGGTCGCTGGTAGATCGTGCCGTCGACATTGCGATCGAACGGCATGCCGAAGTGCTCGAGCTCGTAGACGACGTTCGGCGCGTTGCGGCACATGTACTCGATCGCGTCCTGGTCGCCGAGCCAGTCGGAGCCCTTCACGGTGTCGTAGAAGTGGTAGTGCCAGTTGTCCTCGCTCATGTTGCCGAGCGAGGCGCCGATGCCGCCTTGCGCCGCCACCGTGTGCGAGCGGGTGGGAAACACCTTCGAAAGCACCGCGACGTTCAGACCGGCCTTGGCCAACTGCAACGATGCGCGCATGCCCGACCCACCGGCGCCGACGATGACGACGTCAAAGCGCCGCTTGCTGACCGGCGCCATCACGCCGGCTGCCCCTGTTGATTGCGCGTCCATCAAAGTCTCCAGAGCACTTGCACGGCCCAACCGCTGCAACCCACGAGCCACGCGACGGTGGCCAGTTGCAACGCCAGTCGAAGACCGGCCGGCTTGGCGTAATCCATCCAGATGTCGCGCATGCCGACCCACGCGTGCCAGAGCAGCGAGATGATCAGCACGAACGTAAGCACCTTCATCCACTGGCTCGAGAAGATGCGCGACCACTTGTCGTAACCCATCTCGCCGGGCAGCAACAGCTGCACCAGAAGGGCCACCGTGAAGATCGCCATCAGGATCGCAGTCGCGCGCTGCGCCATCCAGTCGCGCAGGCCGTAATGCGCGCCGACGACGACGCGCTGCGTTCCGTAGTTGCGTTCGGTCATGGCCGAACCGCCGGCGGCGTGTCGGCGCGGGCGGGCGACGTGTACTCGGCCTTGCCGTCGAGAGCCGTGCGGTTGCTGCCGGCAGGCCAGAACACCCTGGCACCGAGCGCGACGGTGAGCAGCGTGCTCAACACGATCACCACCAACGCCGAGCCGCGGCCGAACGGCTGCGTGACCGCATGGGTGAAGTCCATCCACAGGTGTCGGAGGCCGGCGATGAAATGGAACAGATAGGCCCAGATCAGCGCCAGCAGAACCAACTTGAAGAACCACCCCGGCACGAGACCGACGCCATTGCGGAACAGGTTGCTGAAGCGCTCGTAGCTCACCTCCGACGTGACGCTGGTGTCGAACATCCAGATCACGAAGGGCAACAGCAGGAAGAGGCTCGCGCCACTCACGCGATGAAGGATCGACACCCAACCGGCCGGCGGCAGTCGGTAGGCGGTGAGATCGGTGATGTGGATGTTCTTATAGACCGGCCGTTGCTTGAGAGTCGTCGCCATGCGCTGCGTTGTCCTTGTGGGCGGGTTCTTCTTTGTCGCGCTCGCCAACCGCGCGTCAGCCGACGAGTTTATTGCAATGCAGCAGGGACCTGCACTGCAAGGTGGCGAATGTCCCATGCGCCCGTATCAGCGGCACCTGGAACGCGGTTCCCACCGCTCGCGTCAGGGGCCTTCGCGACGCTGACCTACACTCTGCGCCGATCTGTGGTCATCCTTTTCAGCTGGAGTCTTCCATGAGCAAGAAACCTGTTCGCGTCGCTGTTACCGGCGCCGCTGGCCAGATCGGTTACGCGCTGCTGTTCCGCATCGCTTCTGGCGAGATGCTCGGCAAGGATCAGCCCATGATCCTGCAGTTGCTGGAGATCCCCGACGAAAAGGCCCAGAAGGCGCTGAAGGGCGTGATGATGGAGCTGGACGACTGCGCGTTCCCGTTGCTGGCCGGCATGCAAGCGCACGGCGATGCGATGACCGCGTTCAAGGATGTCGACTACGCCTTGCTGGTTGGTGCACGCCCGCGCGGCCCCGGCATGGAGCGCAAGGACCTGCTGTCGGCCAACGCGCAGATCTTCACGGCGCAGGGCAAGGCTTTGAACGCCGTCGCGTCGAGGAACGTCAAGGTGCTGGTGGTCGGCAACCCGGCGAACACCAACGCCTATATCGCGATGAAGAGCGCGCCCGACCTGCCGCGCGAGAACTTCACCGCGATGCTGCGCCTCGACCACAACCGCGCCGCCAGCCAGATCGCCGCCAAGACCGGCAAGCCGGTCGCGAGCATCGAGAAGCTCACGGTGTGGGGCAACCACTCGCCGACGATGTACGCCGACTACCGCTTCGCGACCATCGATGGTCAGCCGGTGAAGGCGCTGATCAACGACGACGCCTGGAACAAGGAGACGTTCTTGCCTACCGTGGGCAAGCGCGGCGCGGCGATCATCGAAGCGCGCGGCCTGTCGTCGGCGGCTTCGGCCGCCAACGCCGCCATCGACCACATGCGCGACTGGGCGCTCGGCAGCAACGGCCAGTGGGTGACGATGGGCATCGCCTCCGACGGCCAGTACGACATCCCGAAGGACGTGATGTTCGGGTTTCCGGTCACCACGTCGAACGGCGAGTGGCAACTGGTCGAAGGCCTCGACATCGACGCGTTCAGCAAGGAGCGCATCGACCTTACGTTGAAGGAATTGCTCGAAGAGCAGGACGGCGTGAAGCACCTGCTCTGAGCGAACGGGTGCCTGCGCCGGTAACGGGCCGTCAGAGGCGCTGGCGGCACGCCACAACACGGGGCCGCTCGCGACTTAGTTCCAGTCCATCGGGTTGCCCGATATCGGTGGCGGCGCGCATCGGCCGACAATCGAATCGCACTGCCTTCGAAGGAACCCGCATGAACCGCACCCCTGTGCTTCGCCTCGCACCGATCGCCGCGTTGCTGTGCGCGGCCTCTTTCGCCGCGCTGGCGCAGACCGCGCCGGCCAAGCCCGCCCGAGCCGCGGCCACGCCCGGCACCAACGTGCCGAGCAAGACTGTTCGCAAGTCGACGACGGCGCCTTTGCCGAAAGCGGTCGAGCTGGTCGTGGCCGACGCCACGCCGGAACAGGTTGAAGCGGCGGGTCAGGTCTACTACGGCCTCTACGATTGCGAGTTCAAGCAGACCATCAACATCGACAAGAGCACGCAGCATGCGGCTTATGTCGATGTGCGGCACGCCAAGTCGCAGTGGTTGATGAAGCCGGTGCTGTCGTCGACCGGCGCGATCCGGCTCGAGGATGTCCGCGGCGAAACGCTGATGGTGCAGATCTCCAGCAAGTCGATGCTGCTCAACGTGAAGACCGCCCGACGTGTCGTCGACGACTGCGTGAGCCCGCGTCAACGCGAGCTCATCGAAGAAGCCCGTGCTGCCAAGGCCGCGGCCGCGCAGTCGAGAGTGGCCGAGGCGGCGAAGCCGGCCTCCGAGGCAGCGCCTGCCACCGCCACATCGTCTGCGCCCGAGACGGTGTCCGCGGTCGCGGCGCCCAAGTAAGTCTGGCGTCTCGCGCGCGGCGAGCCCGGACGGGCGTGAGCGCAGGCCCCCTGCAACGCCGTCGCGCCCTCGGGTAACCTTCGCTCCCACTCGCAGCGCCGCGAGCGATGCAGGAGCGAAGCCCTCATGACCCGCGCGTTCAATTTCAGCCCCGGCCCTGCGACCATCCCGGAGGCCGTGCTGCGTCAAGCCGCCAACGAGTTGCTCGATTGGCATGGCACCGGCGTGTCTGTGATGGAGATGAGCCATCGCGGGGCCGAGTTCATGGGCATCCAGGCCGAAGCCGAGAGCTTGATGCGAGAGCTGCTCGCGATTCCCCCGAACTACAGGGTCCTCTTTCTGCAAGGCGGTGCAATCGGCCAGAACGCCATCGTTCCGATGAACCTTCTGCGCGGGCACACAACCGCCGACTACGTCAACACCGGCGAGTGGTCGAAGCGTTCGATGGCGGAGGCCGAACGCTTCTGCAAGGTCAACGTGGTCGCGAGCAGCGCGGCCGATGGCTTCCTAGAGATTCCGCCGTTCGACGGGTGGCGACTCGACCGCGACGCGGCCTACGTGCACATCTGTTCCAACGAAACGATCGGCGGGCTCGAGTACCACTGGACCCCAGACACCGGTGCCGTGCCGCTGGTGGCCGACATGTCGTCGAACATCCTGTCTCGCCCGATGGACGTCAGCGCCTACGGCTGCATCTACGCTGGCGCGCAGAAGAACATCGGCCCGGCCGGGCTCACGCTCGTCATCGTGCGCGAAGACCTGCTCGGCGCTGCGCTGCCGATCACGCCGTCGGCCTTCGACTACACCGCGCAGGCTGCCAACAACTCGATGATCAACACGCCGCCGACGTTCGCGATCTACATGGCCGGCCTGGTCTTCAAGTGGTTGAAGGACCAGGGCGGCATGGTCGCGATCGAGACCCACAACCGAGCCAAGGCCAGACTGCTGTACGACACCATCGATGCGAGCGGCTTCTATTCGAACAAGGTCAGCAGGGCGGATCGTTCGTTGATGAACGTGACCTTCCACCTGAAAGACGTCGCCCTGGACAAGCCGTTCCTCGAAGGCGCCAGAGCAGCCGGCATCGTGGCGTTGAAAGGCCACCGCATCGTCGGCGGCATGCGTGCCTCGATCTACAACGCGATGCCGCTCGAAGGCGTGCAGGCGCTGGTCTCGTACATGGGTGCGTTCGAGGCGAAGCACGGTTGACGCCGCGCGGCTTCGGCGTCCGGCGGTCCGTTCTCCGACGCGCGCCTGCTTCGAGGTGCCGATCCGCACGTTTTCGGCACGGGTGACCGGACTTCCCGAGCGCGCCTGGCGCGCGCATGCGAGGCACAATTGCGGCCTTCGACGCCGGCGCTCGACGAGCGCTGAGCCACTCACTTCATGAAAGCCGCCATGTCCGCACCGAGCAGCACCGTTGCCAATGCTCCCCACGCTTTCGCCGACACCAAGAAGACGTTCCGGACGGCGTCTGGCAAGGAAGGCGCGTACTTCTCGCTGCCCGAGCTCGCGAGACGCTACCCGAACGTCAAGCGCCTGCCGCACTCGATCCGCATCGTGCTCGAGTCGGTGCTGCGCAACTGCGACGGCAAGAAGGTGACGCCTGAACACGTGGTCGAACTCGCCGGCTGGAAGGCCGTCGCGCCACGGCAGGACGAGATTCCTTTCGTGGTCGCTCGCGTGGTGCTTCAAGACTTCACTGGCGTGCCCTTGCTCGCCGACCTTGCCGCGATGCGCAACGTGGCCGCCTCGATGGGCAAGAATCCGAAGACGATCGAGCCGCTGGTGCCGGTCGATCTGGTCGTCGACCACTCTGTGATGATCGATTACTTCGGCACCAAGGCCGCGCTCGACCTCAACATGAAGCTCGAGTTCCAGCGCAACCAGGAGCGCTACCAGTTCATGAAGTGGGGCATGCAGGCCTTCGACACCTTCGGCGTCGTGCCGCCGGGCTTCGGCATCGTGCACCAGGTGAACCTCGAGTACCTGGCGCGCGGCGTCTTCAAGACCAAGCCGGCCAAGGGCGACCTTGCCGTGTACTACCCCGATTCGCTCGTCGGCACCGACAGCCACACGACGATGATCAACGGCATCGGCGTCGTCGGCTGGGGCGTCGGCGGCATCGAGGCCGAAGCAGCGATGCTCGGTCAGCCGGTCTACATGCTGACCCCCGACGTCGTCGGGTTCGAGTTCACCGGGCGCCTGCGCGAAGGGGTCACCGCGACCGACCTGGTCCTCACGGTGACCGAGATCCTGCGCAAGGAAAAGGTCGTCGGCAAGTTCGTCGAATTCTTCGGCGAAGGCACTTCGAGCCTGGCGCTGCCCGACCGCGCGACGATCGGCAACATGGCGCCGGAATACGGCGCGACGATGGGCTTCTTCCCGGTCGACGACAAGACCATCGAGTACTTCGAAGGCACGGGTCGCACGCGCGACGAGATCGAGGCCTTCACCGCCTACTTCAAGGCCCAGGGCATGTACGGCGCGCCGAAGCGCGGAGAGATCGACTACTCGCAAGTAGTCACGCTCGACCTCGGCGTCGTCGCGCCGAGCCTCGCCGGCCCGAAGCGCCCGCAAGACCGCATCGAGATCGGCAACGTGAGCGCGCAATTCGCCTCGCTCTTCAGCAAGCCGCCGACGCAGGCGGGCTTCAACCAGCCAGCCGAGCGTCTGCACACGCGCCATCTGGTGCGCGCGAAAGACGTGCGGGCGCTTGAGGTCGAGCACCCGGTGCCGCGCACGCCCTCAGTGAAGCCGGGCGCGCCGCGTCCGGTCGAGGAGATGGACGCGAACAAGCCGACGCTCGCCGCCGCGCAGGCCGAGGCGGGATCCGAGCAACCGATCGTCGCCGACACCACGATCGGCAACGGCGACGTGCTGATCGCGGCCATCACGTCGTGCACCAACACCTCGAACCCGAGCGTGCTGATCGCGGCGGGTCTGGTCGCGAAGAAGGCGGTCGAGGCCGGCCTCACGGTGAACGCGCACATCAAGACCTCGCTCGCGCCGGGTTCGCGCATCGTCACCGAATACCTCGAGAAAGCGGGGCTGCTGCCTTACCTCGAGAAGCTCGGCTTCAACGTGGCGGCCTACGGGTGCACGACCTGCATCGGCAATGCCGGCGACCTGACGCCGGAGATCAACGACGTCATCACAAAGAACGATCTGATCTGCGCCGCGGTGCTCTCGGGCAACCGCAACTTCGAGGCGCGCATCCACCCGAATCTGAAAGCCAACTTTCTCGCGAGCCCGCCGCTCGTGGTCGCGTACGCGATCGCCGGCACCGTGCTGCGCGACCTGATGACCGAGCCCGTCGGCAAGGGCAAGGGCGGCCGCGACGTCTTCCTCGGCGACATCTGGCCGACAAGCGACGAGGTGCAGGCCCTGATGAAGTACGCGATGAACGGCCGCATGTTCAAGGCCAACTACGACAAGGTCACGACCGAGCCGGGCAAGCTCTGGGAAAAGATCAAGGGCGTGACGGGCCAGGTCTACAACTGGCCAGGCTCGACCTACATCGCGCAGCCGCCGTTTTTCGAAGGTTTCACGATGGAGCCGGAGGCGACCGAAGTCGGCGTGCGCGGCGCGCGTGCGATGGCGCTCTTCGGCGACTCGATCACCACCGACCACATCTCGCCGGCCGGCGCGATCAAGGAAGCGTCGCCCGCGGGCCATTGGCTGAAGGCGCACGGCGTCACGAAAGCCGACTTCAATTCATACGGTTCGCGCCGCGGCAACCACGACGTGATGATGCGCGGCACCTTTGCCAACGTGCGCATCAAGAACCTGATGATCCCCGCGGGCCCCGACGGCTCGCGCGAGGAAGGCGGCCTGACGCTCTTCCAGCCGAAGCCAGGAAGCGACGCCAGCATCGCATCTGGAAGCGACGCCAGCATCGCATCTGGAAGCGACGCCAGCATCGCATCTGGAAGCGACGCCAGCATCGCAGGCGAGAAGATGTTCATCTACGACGCGGCGATGAGGTACATGGCCGAGGGCACGCCGACCATCGTCTTCGGTGGCGAGGAATACGGCACCGGCTCGAGTCGCGACTGGGCCGCGAAGGGCACACAGCTGCTCGGCGTGAAGGCCGTGGTGGCGCGCAGCTTCGAGCGCATCCACCGCTCGAACCTGGTCGGCATGGGCGTGCTGCCGCTGCAGTTCAAGGGCACCGATTCGTGGGAAACGCTCGGCATCAAGGGCGACGAGTTCTTCGATGTCGAGATCACCGCCGAGGTGCGCCCGCAGCAGGACGCGACGCTGGTGATCCGCGCGGCGAACGGCGCCGAGCGGCGCGTCTCGGTGATCCTGCGCATCGACACGGCGATCGAGGTCGACTATTACAAGCACGGCGGCATCCTTCCGTTCGTGTTGCGGCAATTGCTCGCCGCCTGACGGCGGACCCCTTACAACGAAACAGCTTCCTCGGAAGCCGTTTCCGTTCGTGCTCGGTGGCGTCCGCGCTCAGTCGCGCGCGCCCGCGACGTCACACGCCGGGTCTTGCCCCATCGCGGCATCGGTGACGATGCCGGCGTCGTCGATCGAGATCTGGAACCACACGCAGTCGCCGTCGGCAAAGCGATAGTTCCAGACGTCGAGCCGCTGATAGCCGACGCGAAACACCTGGCCGGGCCGACCAAGTTTCACGAGCACGTCGCGGCGGCTCAGGCCGGGATGCACGGTCGCGAAATTCGCCTCGGTCAACGCCTGGCTGCGCGCAACCAGTTGGCCGCCCGCATCGAAGTCGAGCATGAAGGTCTGCTTGCCCTTGTTGAATGCGAGTCGCGTACCGCCGCCCGGCAGCTCGAACGCGTCGGTCGGGCCGAACGTCAACTGGCGCGCCTCTTCGATCGGCGTGCCGATCGGCAAGCTCGCGGGCGCGATGCTCGCGCAGCCGGCCATCGCGTGCGCGAGCACGACCAGCAAAGCCTGGGGCATCCGCTCCATCCGGTCGATTCTCGACTGTTCCTAGAATCCGGGCATGGTCCACCTCCCTTTCGTCGAACACCTGGCGCATGGCATCCAAGTCATCGACACCGGCTTTCACCGGCCGAAGTTCGATGCCAGTTACCTGATCCTCGAGAAAGGCCGCGCCGCCTTTGTCGACACCGGCACCAACCATTCGGTCGAGCGCCTGCTCGCGGCGCTCGCGGCGTCGGGTCTCGGCGTCGAGGCGGTCGACCACGTGATCGCGACCCACGTGCACCTCGATCACGCCGGCGGCGTCGGCCTCCTGATGCAGCACCTGCCGACCGCGACGCTCGTCGTGCACCCGCGCGGCGCGAGGCACATGATCGACCCGTCGGCGCTGGTCAAGGGCGCCACAGCGGTCTACGGCGCGGAAGAGATCGAACGCTCGTACGGCACGATCATCGGTGTGGCCGCGGAGCGGGTGCTCCAAACGACCGATCGCATGACGCTGTCGCTCGCCGGCCGCGAACTCGTCTTCATCGACACGCCCGGCCATGCCATGCACCACCACTGCGTATGGGACGCCCGCTCGCAAGGGTTCTTCACCGGCGACACGTTCGGCCTGTCTTACCGAGAGTTCGATTCGCCCGCCGGCGTCTGGGCGATGCCGACGACCACGCCGGTGCAGTTCCAGCCGAAAGCGTTGCGGCAATCGATCGACCGCATGCTCAGCCAGCGGCCCGAGTCGATGTATCTCACGCATTACGGCCGCATCGGCGACGTGGCGCGCGTCGGCGCGCTGTTGCTGAGCCAGCTCGACGCAATGGTCGGGTTCGCGAAGGCGCTTGCCGAGACGATGCCGCCCGGACCCGCGCGCCAGGCCGCGCTCCAGGCCGGCCTCTTCGACATCCACTGGCAAAGCCTGGAGTCGCACGGCGCGCCGGTCTCCCGGTCCACCGCGCGAGACCTGTTGTCGCTCGACCTCGAACTGAATGCCCAGGGCATCGAGATCTGGCTCGCTCGGACCGCCGAATGAGGCTGCTGCACACCATGCTGCGCGTCGGCAACCTGGCCCGCTCGATCGAGTTCTACACGACCGTGATGGGCATGACGCTGCTGCGCACCACCGAACGGCCGGCGCAGAGATATTCGCTCGCCTTCGTCGGCTACGGCGGCAACCCCGACCAGGCGGAAATCGAACTGACCGAGAACCACGGCACCACGAGCTACGAGCTCGGCACGGCCTACGGCCACATCGCGATCGGCGTCTCCGACGCCTACGCGGCCTGCGAGAAGATCCGCGCCCACGGCGGCGCTGTCACGCGCGAAGCGGGGCCGGTGCAGGGCGGCTCGACCGTGATCGCGTTCGTGACCGACCCGGACGGCTACAAGATCGAGTTGATCCAGCGCGACGATTAGCAAGCCCGCACCCGCCAGACGCAGGCGCCCGCCCTCGCGCCTGCAGTGCAAGGTCGTGCACCGGCTCATCGAAATGGCGGGGATGAATCACCGCTCGCGCAGCTCGATGCGAACGGTGGCGGCACCTGCGAAGCCGATGCCCGGCCCGGCCGGCGCGTCGATGACGACGCGGGCCGCGGAGATGCCGTCGGCCTCGAGCGCGTGGCGCACGGCGTCGACGCGAGTTCGCACCAGCTCGGCCGGAGCGCCGGCGGGATCGGCCCGGAGCACGGCGTTCAGCGCGCCATCGTCTCGCAACGCCGCCACCAAGGGCGCCAGGGTGTCCTCGGCGCCGGCCGGCAATTTGGCCGATCCTGGGCTGAAGGCGAGCAGGACTTCTTTCGGTGACGTCGGTGGCAAATCTCTCGTCCGGTCGGTCGACGAATCGGCCACCTGCGACGTTGAATCTGCAGCCGAATCGACTTCGGCAGCGGTATCGGCCTCGTCGAAGACGAATTTCCCCTTCAGCATGAACAGCGAAGCGACGACAACCACCAAGGTGATGACGCCGGCGATGGCTTCGACCTTCGAGAGCGCGCGCTGCGATCGTTTCCGTTTCCCCATGCCTGTTCTTCCGCCCCTGATCGAACTCGCCGCCGCCGCGATCGCCGGCACCGCGGCTGATCGATCTCATTTTAGGTGGCGGCCATGAACGCGCGGCTGATGTCGCTGCCAGGCGCGCGCGACCCGCGGCACCTGCTCGCGCACGCGAAAAAAGAGCTCGATGACCAGTCCGACCTGTGGGTGTTCGGCTATGCGTCGCTCATCTGGCGGCCCGAGTTCGAATCGATCGAGGAACGTCCCGCCACCGTCTATGGCTGGCACCGATCGCTCGCGATGCGCTCGCGCGTGAACCGCGGCACGCCGGAATGCCCCGGCCTCGTGTTCGCACTCGTCAAGGGCGGCTCGTGCCGCGGTAAGGTCTATCGCGTCGACCGCAAGCGCGCCGACTGCGAATTGAACCGCCTGTGGGCGCGCGAGATGCCGACCGGCATCTACGACCCCAAGTGGCTGACCTGCAAGACGCCGCTCGGCGTCGTTCGCGCGCTCGCGTTCACGCTCGACCACCGCAGCCCGAGCCATACCGGCGCGCTGCCCGACGCGCAGATAGTCGAGATCCTGCGCACCGCGAACGGCCGCTTCGGCACAACCCTCGATTACCTGATGGACACCGCACAATCGCTGAAGAGCCACGGCATCCGCGATCGCGACATCGAGCGCCTGGTGCGCCTCGCGCGCCACCACGCGCTCACCGAGTAGGCATTGTTGTGCGGCATCGGCGCACCGCTGAATCCTGCGCCGCGAGCCGCCGTGCCGCCCCGACCGATCCGGACCCGCCCGGCTACCGCGGACCTGCGTGTTGGGCCCGAACCCGTTCGAGATCGGCCGGCGTGTCGACGTCGACCAGCACCCCGGGGTCGTCGACTTCAACCGCATGCGCCGCATAACGCGCGACCAGGCGCCGCGCGCCCTGATCGCCCGTGAGCCGCGCCAGTTCGGAGTAGAGCTCGGCGGAGAACCCCACCGGGTGACCGCGCTGGCCGCGGTATTGCGCGAACACCACCGAATGCTGTTCGAGCACCTGCGCGATCGACCGCAGCGTTTTCGCCTGCACGGTCGGCATGTCGCCGGGCAGCACGATCCACCCGGCGGCCTCGGGTCGAGCGATCACACCAGCTCGGATCGAGTGCCCCATGCCGAGTTCGGCAGACACCCCTTCTGACCCGGCGTCCCCCGTCGTGGCAGACGACCCGTCGGTCACCTCGGGCAGCACGATCACATCGCGTGCCGCGACGTGGCTGCGCGCCAGCGCCTCGAACGGCGCCGTCGTGACGACGACCACGTCGAGACGGCTCTGGATCGCATGGTGGAGCGTAGCGCCCAGCACCGTGGTGCGGCTGCGCTCGTTGCCGATGGTCTGCGCGAGCTTGTGGTGCCCGCCGCCGAACCGCGAGCCGCGGCCCGCGGCCACGATCACGACGACCATCGAGCCCGGGTTCGACGCTGGGTTGATCGACATGGGTGTTGGTTGCTTTGTCCGTCAGGCCGCAGCAGACCCCGTGCCCGGCCACGCCGATCCGACCGCGAGATGGCAAGGATGCGAGTCGCGGCACGTCTCTGCCAGTGGGTTCATCACCAGTGGGTGCACTACCTAGGGCAATGCCCGCACGCATCGGGCGCGAGGCGGCTCTTTCTATACTGAACGGCATGGACGACATCGCGCAACTTCGCAAGAGCTACGAGCGCGCCGAGCTCGACGAGTCGGCATCGAACGCCGACCCCCTGCTGCAGTTCACGAAATGGCTCGACGAAGCGCTCGCGTCGCGGGTGCCCGAGCCGAACGCGATGACCCTCGCAACCGTCGGCAGCGACGGCCGACCCTCGACGCGCATCGTGCTCGTCAAAGGCTTCGATGCGCGTGGCATCGTCTGGTACACGAACTACCGAAGTCGCAAGGGCCGCGAGCTCGAGGGCGACGCGTTCGCGGCCCTGCAATTCCACTGGGTCGAACTCGAACGCGTGGTCCGCATCGAGGGCCGGGTCGAGAAGACCTCGGCTGAAGAGTCGGACGCGTACTTCCACTCGCGTCCGCTCGATTCGCGCATCGGTGCGTGGGCTTCGCCGCAGAGCGAGGTGATCGCCTCGCGCCTCACACTCGTCGCCAACGCGGCGAGCTACGGTGCGAAATTCATGTTGAAGCCGCCACGACCCGAGCACTGGGGCGGCTATCGGCTGGTGCCGGATCGGTGGGAGTTCTGGCAGGGTCGGCCATCGCGGCTTCACGATCGACTGCGCTATCGGCGCGGCGACGCGGTCGGCGTGAAAGTCGTGGACTGGCTGCGCGAGCGCCTTGCACCCTGAGTCCCCGCTGCGCTGATCGGCCACCTCGGCGCGGGTTTCGGTCGCGCTGGCAGAATCGGCCGCCCATGCGCAAATTCATCCGGTCCCTGCTGCTGCCCCTGCTGATGCTGTGCTCACAGCACGGTGCGCTGCTGCACGAGATCGGCCACTGGAAGAGCGCCAGCAGCACCGAGAAGCAGATTGCGATGGCTGACAAGCCGTGCGACATCTGCCTGGCCTACGCCGACATGGCCGGCACGGTGAAGCCCGACGCACCTCGCGTCGAACTGGCTGCCGACCTGGCCTTTCACCACCACGCGCAAAGCCCGGTTTTCGGGCGCGACAGCGAGTCGCCCGCGCGGCGCAGCCGAGGTCCCCCGGTCGTCCTCTGATCGTCTGCCACGAGCCTGCCAAACGCATCGGCGCCAGCAGGTCCTTGCATTCCAGAGGAGATTTCATGACCCGCGTTTCTGCGCCGCACTGTACGGCCGTCGTCGTTCTGCTCACATCGTTCGTCCCAGTCACTTTCGCGGCCGACGCGGCTGCCCAGGTCGCGTCCCCTGCGCCCACGGCAGCGGACCCGCCATCGCCAGCCGCCGCATCGGCGAAGAGTATGCCGACGACACCGTCGACTCAGCTCGAGACCGTGCGGATCCGCGGCACGCGCGAGCGGCTCGACGCCGCACGAAACGGTCTGTCGCCCGACACCGGCAGCACGATCTATCGCTTCGACAGCACCGACATCGCGAACCTGCCGCTCGGTTCGAGCACGCCGCTCAACCAGGTGATCCTGCAGGCGCCAGGCGTCGTGCAGGACTCTTACGGCCAGCTGCACGTGCGAGGCGACCACGGCAACGTGCAGTACCGCCTGAACGGCGTGATCATTCCCGAGGCGATCAGCGGGTTCGGTCAGTCGCTCGAGACGCGATTCGCCGACAACATCAATGTGCTCACCGGCGCGTTGCCGGCGCAGTACGGCTACCGCACCGCTGCGGTCGTCGACATCCGGACCAAGGGTGAGGCGATCGGCAACGGCGGCAGCGTCGGCGTCCTCCTCGGCAGCCATGGCTACGGCGAAACCAGCGCCGATGTGCACGGCACTCGGGGCGATCTCAGCTACTACGCGACCGGCTCCTTCGTGCGCAACAACAGCGGCATCGAGAACCCGACTTCGGCGCGGAGCGCGATCCACGACCAGACACAGCAAGGCAAGGGCTTCGGCTACCTCTCGTACGTTCTCGACCCGACCAGCCGGGTGAGCCTCCTGCTCGGCACCAGCAACAACCGCTTCCAGATCCCGAACGTGCCGGGCCAGACGCCAGACTTCACGCTCGCTTCGGCGCCGACCGTCGATTCGGCCACGCTCGATGCCCGCCAACGCGAGCGCAACTCCTTCGGGGTGGCGTCGTACCAGGCGTCGGTGGGCGCGGATGTCGACTACCAGGTCTCGCTCTTCCACCGCTCGACCGACTTGCGCTACACGCCCGATGCGGTCGGTGACCTGGTCTTTGGCGGCATCGCGGCGACAATCGCGCGCCGCAACATCGCCTCCGGCCTGCAAGCCGACGCCAGTTGGCGCTTCGGTGAAAGTCACACGGTGCGGGCCGGCCTGTTCGGCCAGCGCGAAAAGTTCGACGTCGGCAACGACGCCTCGGTGTTCCCCGCCGACGGCGACGGCAACCAGACCAGCACCGTGCCCGTCGACATCAACGACCGCTCGACGATCAAGGGTCGCTTGTGGGGCGTCTATCTCCAAGACGAGTGGCAGGCCACGCGCGCGCTCACCGTCAACTACGGCCTGCGCTACGACCAGGTCAAGACGGTGGTCGACGAGAAGCAGCTGAGCCCACGCCTAGGCGCGGTCTACGAGCTCAACCCGCAGCTGCGACTGCATGCCGGCTACGCCCGCTACTTCACGCCACCCCCAACCGAAAAGATCGACACCACGTCGATCGCGAAGTTCGCGAACACCACCAATGCCTTGCCTTCGGATGCGAACACGGCCATCAAATCGGAGCGCTCCCACTACTACGACGTCGGCCTCGCGTACCAGGCCACACCCGCCCTCACGCTCGGCATCGACGGCTACTACCGCCGCGTGCAGCACCTGCAAGACGAAGGTCAGTTCGGCAACGCCCTGATCTATTCGGCTTTCAACTTCGAGCAGGGACGCATCGGCGGGCTGGAGCTGTCGGCGAGCTATCGCGACAAGGCCTTCTCGAGCTACGTGAACCTCGGCCTCAGCCGCGCCCGCGGCAAAGGCGTCGAGACCGGGCAGTTCAATTTCGACGCCACCGAGCTCGCCTACATCAGCTCGAATTGGGTCCACCTCGACCACGACCAACGCCTGACGGCCGCCGCCGGCGCGTCGTACCGCTGGGCCGACGGCACCGTGATCGGCGCCGATGCGCTCTACGGCAGCGGCCTTCGCAACGGCTTCGCGAACACCGGGCACCTGCCAAGCTACCTCCAGTTCAACGCGTCGGCGTCACGCGACTTCGATTTCGGGACGATGTTCGGCAAGCTCGAGACGCGCGTCTCGGTGCTGAACCTGTTCGACCGCTCCTACGAGCTGCGCGATGGTTCCGGCATCGGCGTCGGCGCGCCGCAGTTCGGGCCGCGCCGCACATTTTTCGTCGGCGTCACGAAGTTGTTCTGACGGCTCGCGAAAAAAGGCCGGTGTGCTTCACCGGCCTTCTCGATTCAAATCGCGCGATCGAGTTCGCCCGGCAGAACGGCCGCTGCGTCAAGCGGCCGCACGCACCCGGTTCGCGAACGTCTTCGTGAACTTCGCCACCTTGGGCGCCACCACCATCGCGCAATAGCCCTGGTTCGGGTTGTTGGCGAAGTAGTGCTGGTGGTAGGCCTCGGCCTTCGAATAATTGTGTTCGGCCATCACTTCCGTCACGACCTTGCCGCGATGCAATTCGTTCACCTCGCCAAGCACGTCGCGCGCGGTCTTCTCCTGCTCGGCGTCGTGAAAATAGATGCCGGACCGGTACTGCGTACCCGAATCGTTGCCCTGCCGGTTCAGCGTGGTCGGGTCGTGGATCACGAAGAAGATCTCCAGCACCTCGCGCAGCGAAATGCGGTCGGTGTCGAAGCTCACGCGCACCACCTCGTTGTGACCCGTGCGGCCGCTGCACACCTGTTCGTAGGTGGGTGCGATCGCGGTGCCGTTGCTGTAGCCCGATTCGACGGCGGTGACGCCGTCGACGCGTTCGAATACCGCCTCCGTGCACCAGAAGCAACCGCCGCCGAGAGTGATGGTGTCGACCTTGCCAGTCATCGTGTGCCCCATTGGTTGCCGAGCCGGGATTCTCCGGCAAGGCAGCGATCGGTGCCGGCGCGCGCCACGATCACCTTGGCGCCACGTCGGCGCCGCTGGCGTTCGCAGGCACCGCCCACGGGGCGCTCGGGACCGGTCGGATGCTGCCGTCACAATCGGCGGCCGCGACTGGCGGCGCCTCGACACACACACCTTGAACAGCCTCTTCGGAATGCTCGGCATCGAATCGTGGAAGCCGTTCCTGACGGCCCTGCTGCTGCCGCCGGTGCCGTTGCTGGTGCTGATCCTCGCCGGTGCCCGCTTGATGCTGCCTCGCCGGGGCCTGGGCTGGCTTTGCATTGTCGTTGGGGTGGTCGGGCTCTGGGTCACGTCATCGACCGGCGTCGCGCAAGGGGTGTCGCGCTACGCACTGCATCCGCCCCCGGCGATCACCGAGCAGCGCATGCAGGAGCTGCGCGCCGACGTGAAAGCGAAAAAACCGATCGCGATTGTGGTGCTTGGCGGCGGTGTCGAAAGCTATGCCCCGGAGTACGGCGTGTCGAGCCTCGGCTGGCGTTCGCTCGAGCGCCTGCGATACGGCCTCTGGCTTGCGCGCGAAACCGGCGCACCCGTCGCGTTCAGCGGTGGCACAGGCCGCGAAGAAACCAGCAGCACGCCGGAAGCCCGCGTCGCCGCGACGATCGCGGCCAACGAGTTCAAGCAGCCGATCCGCTGGATCGAAGACGCGTCGCGCGACACGCACGAGAACGCGCTTCGAAGCGTCGCGATGCTGCGCCAGTCGGGCATCACGCGGGTGGTGCTGGTCACGCACGGGTGGCACATGCCGCGTGCACTCGCCGATTTCCGGGCCGCGGCCGACGGCAGCGTGCTCGTCGAAGCGGCACCGATGGGACTCGCGAAAAGCACCGCTTCGGCGGGCATCGACTGGATGCCGAGCATCAACGGCTTCACCGAGATGCGCACCGTGCTGCGCGAAATGGCGGCCAGGTTCTTCGGCGCCTGAAGCGATCAATAGGCGAGGTTCATCGAAGCCCCCGCGGTCCATGTCCGTGCCGGCGCCGGCTCGAAAAAGCGGCCATTGCCTTCGTTGACGATCACCGAACCGGCGTAACGACGCGCGAACAGGTTGTCGATGCGCCCGAAGCCTGCGAGCTTCCACGCGCCGATGCGCGCGGCATGGCCGAGGTTCGCGCTGGCGGTGAGGTATCCGGCCGCGGCATCGCTGTTCGCATCGTTGACCCACACCCGGCTCAGCGTGCGGGCATCGATGCCGCCGCTCCAACCGAGCGTGGGCTGCCAGTTCAGTCCGCCATAGAACGCGCTGCGCGCGACGCCGGGGATGCGGTTGCCCGTCGGCACCACGACCGTGGGCGCCGCGCAAGGCGCCGCAACGCAGGTGTTGAAGGCGTCGCGATAGCGCGCGTCGAGCCACGTGAACGAGGCCTGGGCATGCAGATCGGCGGGGCCGTCGTGCGACCACGCCGCTTCGAGGCCGCGCCTCCGCGTGGCGCCCGCGTTCTGGAAGGTCGAACGACCGCCGACGTTGGTCTGCGTCACGATCTCGCGGCGCGTCACGCTTTCGAAAACCGCCGCAGTCCAGGCACCCCAACCGCGGTCGCGTGTCTTCATGCCCGCTTCGACGTTCGTGCTCTTCGACGGCTGTACCGCCAGGTTCAGGCCCGTCGCGCCGTTCGGCCGGTACGCGATCTCGTTCAGCGTCGGGGTCTCGAAGCCGGTGCCGATGCTGGTGTAGAGCCGCACGTCGTCGCTCGGCGCGAAGCGCAACGCGGCGACCGGCGTGGTCGCGCGGTACCGCGTGCCGCCACTGTCGTCGGGATTCGCACCGACGATGTAGCGGTCGTGCGACGCGAAGCGAACCCCGCTCTGCCGCAGGCCGAGATCGGAGCTCCACCGTTCCGCGAACGACCATGTCGCCTGCAGGTAAGGGTCGGCGCTGCTCACGTCGTTGCGCTCGTCGCGGCGCAACGCGCCCTCGACGCCGAGCACGCTGCCGATGAAGTTGGTGTAGCCGCGCCGGTCTTCGGCCAGCGTATCGAAAGCGAATCCAAGGATCACCGTGAGCGGTCGTGCAGCAAGCGTGGCCTTCGTGGTCCAGCGCAGATCGGCGCCGCGATAGTCGCGGCCCAGCACGATCTCGCCCCCCGGGTGCAGCGCGTTCGCCTGTGCCCCGACCGGTATCGACTGGAACTGGGCAGCGTTGCGATGCCCGCCGTAGACCAGCGCGCGCAGCGTGTTCGACGCGTCAACCGCCCGTTCATAGACCAGCCCGAGCTGCGTCTGGTCGAACGTCTTGCGGGTGTTGAACGCGGTAGCCGACGGGTCGACGCCGCGGGGGTTGGCGGTGAACTGCACGCGAGTCAACCCGAGCGGGTCTTCCGCCTTCGGCAGCGCGACGCTGTTGGCCACCAGCGTGAGCTGGCTCGACGGATCGACCGCGAACGTGAGCTTCGCGTTGCCGATGCGGCGCTCGGCCGCGCTGTGGTCTCGATACCCATCGGTGGCGAAGACGCTGCCGCTCACGACATAGCCGAACGGCGCGGCGCCGCTCGCCTTCACGCCGACGCGGCGCGTGCCGTCGCTGCCGAACCCGAACTGGCCTTCGACGTGCGGCGGGGCCGATCCGTCTTCGGTGAAGACCTGGATCACGCCGCCCGATGAATTGCCGTAGAGCGCCGAGAACGGTCCGCGCAACACCTCGATGCGATCGGCCGAACCGAGGTCGACGTTGGACAGCTGACCCTGGCCGTCCGGCAAGGTGGCGGGAATGCTGTCGACATAGAGCCGCACACCTCGGATGCCGAAGGTCGAACGGGCGCCGAATCCGCGCACCGAGAGCTGCGTGTCCTGCGCATAGTTCTGGCGGTCGCGCGCCAGCAGCCCGGGTACCGCGGCGAGGCTTTCCGACAGGTTGACTCGAAGATGCGCGTTGCGAATCGTGTCGCTGCCGATCAGGTCGACCGAGGCCGGCACGTCGAAGGGCGCGAGCGCGCTCCGCGTCGCGGTCACGACGACGGGCGCCAGCCGGGCCGGCGACGAGAGTGCGGCGATGGCAGCGGAGGCGGGTGTGCTCGGCGCATCCGGCACCTCTTGCGCCATCGCCGCCACCGCGGTCGACGCCATCCAGGCCAGCACCCCGACGTGCTTCGCAAAAGAGAGGGTCATGGCAGTGGCGGGTTTCATGCAACGTCGGCTGCCGATGATGGCCGAAGCCGGAAGCGAGTCCCAAGACCGACGCCGCTCACGGGCATTGGCCACCGGTCTCGACGCCTCGCCGCTATGCTCCGGCCGTCTTTGTTCGGCGTTCGCGCCTGTCGTCATGAGCTGGGTTTCCCTGCGGTGCCGCCACGTCGCACATGCGCTCACCGGCTTCGTTCTCGCGTTCGGTGCCAGCGCGGCCTTCGGCTGGGGCGCCGATGGTCACCACACGATCGGCAAGCTCGCCGGCACGCTGATCGCCGGCAGCCGTGCCGAGGCGATGGTGCAGCAGATCATCGGCGGCATCAGCCTTGAGGACGCCTCGGTCTGGGCCGATTGCGTGAAAGGCGTGGCGCCTGACGCCAGCGGCAAGCTCGCCTACCAAAGCACTGGCCGCTTCAAGGAATGCCTGGTCTTCGAGACCTCCGAAGAAGAGGCGCGCATGGTCGCCTACGTGAGCCGCAATTTCGACGCGTGCCACCCGCAGCCGGGCGAAGAAACGCCGTGCCACAAGCAATACCACTACACCGACATCGCGCCGCAACGCGAGCATTACCAGCCGGGCCTCGTCGGCACAAGCGACCACGACGTCGTGGCTGCCGTCAACGCGGCGCTCCTGGTGTTGAAAGGCGGCACCGCACCGCCGCCTTTCGTGTTCGGCCAGCGCGAAGCGCTGCTGGTGATGATTCACATCGTCGAAGACATGCACCAACCGTTGCACGTGCAATCGATCTACCTCGACTCGCAAGGCAAACGCCTCGATCCGGACGTGGGCGCGTACGACCCCGCGAGCCGCACCAACGGCGGCAACTCGATCGACGTCGGCGCGGGAAACCTGCACCGCGACTGGGACCAGGTGCCGCCCTCGCTGGCACCGGCCGATCTCGGCACCAACGCAGTGGCCGAAGCGAAGAACGTCGCACCGACGACCGGCGATGTGATGACATGGTCGACGCAATGGGCCGACGATGCCATCGTGGCGGCGCCACCCGTTTTCGCCGACCTCACCTACGGGCCAGAAGACCTGCGCTTCCATTGGAAGGGCAGCCTTCCCGAGGGCTACACCGCGCGGCGCGAAGTGGTGCAGCGCACGCAACTGCTGAAGGCGAGCGCACGGCTCGCACAACTGCTGCAGACGCTCTGGCCGTGAGGGTGCGGTCTGCAGCGCCAGGCCTAGCGTCAGACTGCAGACGCGTCAACGCTGCATGTTCATGATCTGATCCATCGGCATCATGCGGTGGTTCAGGTGGGTCATGATCCAGAGCGAGCCGAACACGAGAAGCATCACGATCAACAGGCCGAACGCGAGTGCAAGCACGTTGTTGATGTTGTCGGAGCCCGACGTGATGTGCAGAAAGAACACCAGGTGAACGCCCATCTGCGCGAGCGCAAGCACCGAGAGCGCGATCGGGATGCTGGGCTCCCACACCAGCGTGCTGCGCGCGATGTAGAACGACACCGCAGTGAGCGCCACCGCCAACACGAAGCCGATCAGGTAGCCCTGCACGCCGTGCGCCACATCGCGCGCGCCGTGTTCGTCTCCGGGCGCGACATCGGCGCCGCTGTCGACGCCGTGCTGAAGGTCTTGGGTCATCGTGCGACTCCGACGAGGTAGACGAGGCTGAAGAGCGCCACCCAGATGATGTCGAGCGTGTGCCAGAAGAGGCTGAAGCACAGCATGCGGCGCAGGATGTCAGCCCGAAATCCTTTCGCGTAGACCTGCGCCATCATCGTCAGCAGCCACAGCAGGCCCGCCGCAACGTGCAGTCCGTGGCAGCCGACCAGCGCGAAAAAGGCCGACAAGAACGCGCTGCGCTGCGGGCTGGCGCCTTTCTCGATCAGGTCGGCGAATTCGTTCAGTTCGATCGCGAGGAAGGCCGCGCCGAGCACGAAGGTCACCGCCATCGCGCCGTAGAAGAGGCGCTTGCGATCGGCTTGCGCGCCGATGCCTGCAAGCCCGCAGAACAGCGTCGACGTGAGCAGGCACGCGGTCTCGATCGCGACGGTGCGCACGTCGAAGAGCTCGCGCCCGCTCGGGCCGCCGGCGGTGCTGTCGGTGAGCACCGCATAGGTCGCGAAGAACGCGGCGAAGACAATGATGTCGCTGATCAGGAAGATCCAGAAGCCGTAGGCGACGACGATTCGCTTCGACGGGCCGTGCGCGGCGTCTTCGGAAAGACCGGCCGCGTGCGAGCGGCCGGGCGCCATGCTCGGCAGGGCGTGGCTCGCGCTCATGTGGCCTCCGCGGCGAGTTGGGCGAGCCGGATCGTTCGCGCCATACGGTTCTCGCGGTCGAGTTTGGCGACGGTTGCCGCCGGAATCACGTCCTCGTCCTCGTTGCGCCAGGCCGACACCACGAACGTTCCGAACGCGCACACGAAGCCCACGATCACCAGCCACCAGATGTGCCAGATCAACGCGAAGCCCATGATGGTCGCGAAGAACGCGCAGATGAATCCGGTCGGGCTGTTGCGGGGCATGTGGATGTCGGCGTAGACGGGCTCGGCACGCAACGCGTGCTGTTGCAGAGCCTTCTGCTTGACGCTCCAATAGGCTTCCTCGCCTTCGACGTTCGGCAGCACCGCGAAGTTGTAGAGCGGCGGCGGCGATGCCGTCGCCCACTCGAGCGATCGGCCGTTCCAAGGGTCGCCGGTCAGGTCACGCAAGGCCTCGCGCTGGCGGATGCTGACGACGAGCTGCGCGACCTGCAACAAGATGCCGATGAAGATCAGTACCGCGCCCGCCGCCGCCACCCAGAGCCATGGCTGCCATTCGGGTGTGTCGTAGTGCTGCATGCGACGCGTCATGCCCATCAGGCCCAGCCAGTAGAGCGGCATGAACGCGACGTAGAACCCGACGATCCAGAACCAGAACGCGGCCTTGCCGAGCCCTTCGTGGAGCCTGAAGCCGAACGCCTTCGGAAACCAGTACTCGTAGCCCGCGAACAATCCGAACAGCACGCCGCCGATGATCACGTTGTGGAAGTGTGCGACCAGAAAGAGGCTGTTGTGAAGCACGAAATCGGCCGGCGGCACCGCGAGCAGCACACCGGTCATGCCGCCGATCACGAAGGTCACCATGAAGCCGATCGACCACAGGGTCGGCGCGTTGAAGCGGACTCGGCCGCCCCACATCGTGAAGAGCCAGTTGAAGATCTTCACGCCCGTCGGGATCGCGATCACCATCGTCGCGATGCCGAAGATGGCGTTGACGTCGGCCCCGGCGCCCATCGTGAAGAAGTGGTGCAGCCATACCATGAACGCGAGGACGCAGATCGCCATCGTCGCGACCACCATCGAGCGATAGCCGAAGAGCGGCTTGCCGGAAAAGGTGGAGAGCACTTCCGAGAAGATGCCGAACGCCGGCAAGATGAGGATATAGACCTCCGGGTGGCCCCAGGCCCAGATCAAATTCATGAACATCATGACGTTGCCGCCACCGTCGTTCGTGAAGAAATGAAAGCCCAGGTAGCGGTCGAGCAGCAGCATCGCGTACGTCGCAGTGAGGATCGGGAACGCGGCGACGATGAGCAGGTTGGAAGCGAGCGTGGTCCAGCAGAACATCGGCATGCGCAGGTAATTCATGCCCGGCGCACGCACCTTCAGCACCGTGGTGACCAGGTTGATGCCCGAGAGCAGCGTGCCCAAGCCGGAGATCTGCAGGGCCCACAGATAATAGTCGACGCCGACACCCGGCGAGTAGGCAAGCTCGGACAGCGGCGGATAAGGCAGCCAACCGGTGCGCGCGAACTCACCGACGATGAGCGAGATGTTGACGAGCAGCGCACCCGTCGCGGTGAGCCAGAAGCCGACCGAATTGAGCACCGGAAAGGCGACGTCGCGCGCACCGAGTTGCAGCGGCACGACGAAATTCATCAGCCCGATCACGAACGGCATCGCGACGAAGAAGATCATCATCGTTCCGTGCGCCGAGAAGATCTGGTTGTAGTGCTCGGGCGGCAGGTAGCCGGCGCTGCCCATCGCGACCGCCTGCTGCGAGCGCATCAGGAGCGCATCGGAAAAGCCGCGCAGCAGCATCACCATCGCGAGCAGCACGTACATCGCGCCGATGCGCTTGTGGTCGACGCTCGTGAACCATTCGCGCCACAAGTAAGGCATGTAGCCCTTGACGACGATCCAGATCAAAAGGCCCGACAGGATCAATGCGACGACCGTCGACGCGATCAACACGATGGGTTGGTCGAAGGGCACAGCGGCCCAGGTGAGTTTGCCGAACATGTCAGGGCTTTCGAGGAATGGCGGTGGGCACCGGGTTCGGCCCGACGTCTCGGGCGGGCTTGTCGACGTGGCTGGCCGGCGTGAGCTCGGCTGCCCCATGTCGTTCGGTCTTCGGGCCCGGCCCCGCCGGGATCTGCTGCGAGACGATCTTGCCGAACAAGTCCGGTTCAACGCTGCCGAAGGTCGATGGCGGCAGCTTGGTGCTCTGCTTGGCGAGTTCGTTGTAGCGCGCCGTGTCGAGCGTCGCACCGGTGCCGTGCGTCGACGCGACCCAACCCGCGAAACCGTCGCTCGGCAACGCGCGCACGTTGAAGTGCATGTCTGAGAAACCATCGCCGCTGTAATGGGCCGACAGGCCGGCGAACGTGCCGGGCTCATCGACTTGCAGGTTGAGCTGGGTCGCCATGCCGTTCATCGTGTAGATCATGCTGCCGAGTTGCGGCACGAAGAACGTGTTCATCACGCTGGCCGAGGTGAGCGAGAAGTGCAATGGCACACCGGCCGGCACCACCAGTTCGTTGACCGCGGCAACCTGATGCTCGGGGTAGATGAACAGCCACTTCCAGTCGAGCGACACGACCTGGATCTCGAGTGGCTTCACCTTCGCAGCGCCACTCGATGCGCCACTCGATGCGCCTTTCGAAGCGCTTTTCGAAACAATCGGCGCCATCGGATCGAGCTGGTGCGCGCCGATCCAGGTGACGCCGCCCAGCAGGATGACGACCATCAGCGGAATCGACCAAACGACCAGTTCGATCCGCCCGGAGAACGACCAGTCCGAGAGGTAGCGCGCCTTGGTGTTGGAGGCCCGGAACCACCACGCCACACCGAGCGTGCCGAGGATCGTCGGCACCACGATGGCGAGCATGATGGCGAGCGAGTCGATCAGGATCTGCTTCTCGGCCGCGCCGATCGGGCCGCGCGGGTTCATCAGCGCGGTGTCGCAGCCGGCGAGCCCCATGCCAGCAAGCCCCGCGCCGGCGATCAGCCAGACCACTTTCTTCATCGCATGTTCTCGATCAAGGGAATCTGCAGGGCGTCATCGCCTTGCAGCCGCAGGATAGGCCAATGGCAGGCGGCGGGCCAGATTCGCGCCCGGCGACCGTTATCGCAACAAGCCTTTCAGCGTGTCCTTCAGGATGTCTTCCGGTTTCACCGACGCGGATGCGGCATTCGATCCGGTCGACGCTTGGCCCATGGTCGCGCTGACCACGGCGCGCCGGTCAGCCCGGACGATCGCCGGCTCGGGGCAAGATCTGCCCCGCTGCGGTAGTCTCGCTGCCCTTTCTTCCACGACTCACGAAAGACCCAAGATGAACACCAACCGCAACGGATCGGCGACCTGGCAAGGCGGCATCAAGACGGGCATCGGCGCGATCTCGACCGAGAGCGGTTCGCTGAAGGCCTACCCCTACGGCTTCGCGAGCCGATTCGAAGGCAAGCCGGGCACGAATCCGGAAGAGCTGATCGGCGCTGCCCACGCCGGTTGCTTCACGATGGCCCTCAGTCTGATGCTCGAAGAGGCCAAGCTCACGGCCACCCAGATGGACACGACGGCGAGGGTCACCCTCGAATCGGTCGAAGGCGGCTTTTCGATCACCGCGGTGCACCTCACGTTGCGCGCCAAGGTGCCGGGTGCGACCGCGGAAAAATTTGCCGAAATCGCCGGCAATGCGAAGGCCGGCTGCCCGGTCTCGAAACTGTTGAAGGCCGAGATCTCCCTCGATGCGGCGTTGATCGACTGATCGATTCGATGTCGGTGCCGCGCGGCGCGCGGCGCAAGTCAGCGTCCGCCGCTCGCCGGTTCGAGCCCGAGCAGGCGACGAGCGAGCTTGGCGTGCGGCTCGTCGATCATCTTGCCGTCGAGACGGATCGCGCCAATGGCGGGGTTGGCCTCGAACGCCGCCAGCACGCGTCGGGCCCATTCGAGTTGCTCGGGCGTCGCCGTGAAACCGGCGGCGATCGGTGCCAGCTGCGCGGGGTGCACCGCCATCTTGCCGACGAAGCCATCGCGAAACGCCTCGGCCGATTCGCGGCGCACGAGCTCGGTGTCGTTCAGCGACACGCACACGGTGTCGATGGCGTGCACGCCGGCTGCGGCGGCGCCGAACAGGCAGAGCGAACGCGCCAGCCGATAGGGTTCGGTGTAGCCCACGTCGTCGCGGTTGACGAGCGAGCCGACATCGGCGCTCAGGTCTTCAGCGCCCCAGGTCAGGCCCCACAGGCGCGAGGTGGCTCCGGGATACTCGGAGAAGTGGAAGAGCGACCGCGCCGTCTCGGTCGCGATCGCGAGGATCCGGGTCTGGCCGGTGGGAATGCCGGCCTCCGCTTCGAGCGCGTCGAGCGCCGCCACCAGCGGGTCGAGCGACGCCCTGCCACAGCACTTCGGTAGCACGACGCCGAACGGACGCGCCGTCACGATGGCCGCGAGATCGGCCTTCAGCAACGGCGCTGGCGACGGGTTGACGCGCACCCAGAGCGCCTGCGCCGTCGCCGGGGCGTGGCGCACGAAAGCGGCCACGTGGTCGCGCGCCGCGGCCTTGGCGCTCATCGGCACGGAGTCTTCGAGATCGAGAATCAGCGCACCGGCCGCCGACGCTCGCGCCTTCGCGAACTTCTCCGGCGCGTTGCCGGGCACGAACATCATCGAGAGCGTCATGTCGCGGCGACCGCCGGCCGGCGGTGCATCAGCGCGCTGCGCCTGCACACGCAGACGACGACCTCGTCCTGGTTGAGCCCGACGTGCTCGAACTCCACGATGCCGGCCTCTGGCCGCGACCTGCTGTCGCGCTTCGAAACGACCGTGGTCTTCACGTGCACCGTGTCGCCTGCGAACACCGGTGCGGGGAACGTGATCGCACTCATGCCGAGGTTGGCCACTGTCGTTCGAAACGTCGTGTCGTTGACGCTCATGCCGATGATCAGGCCGAGCGTGAAGAGGCTGTTGACGAGCGGCTTCTTGAACTCGGTCTGCGCCGCGAAGTGCGCGTCGATATGCAATGGCTGCACGTTCATCGTCAGCGTGCTGAAGAGCACGTTGTCCATCTCGGTGACGGTGCGCGTCCACTCGTGGGCGAAGACGCGGCCGATGTCGAATTCTTCGTAATACAACCCGGGCATGGAAGTCCTTTTGATGCGGAGGTCGGCAGCGAGCGAAAGGCGCACGACGCTGGAGCACTTCACGCGGCCTGGCCGATCGGGCTTGATCATGTCAGACATGCCTATTCGCGTCGCCGGCGATCGGGAGTCGAGGTCAAGGGACGGCTCTCCAGCTGGCGCGGAGCCGTGTGTCAGAGTCTCGTTGTCCGCAGCAATCGCTGTGCATCACTACAAGGTCGCGTCGGTCCATGGCTTCTTCCAACATCACCCTCACCGCTGCCGACGGTTTCAAGTCGTCGGCCTATGTCTGCGAGCCGTCGGGCGCACCGAAGGGCGCGATCGTCGTGCTGCAGGAGATCTTCGGCGTGAACTCGCACATCCGGGGCGTCGCCGACGGCTATGCCGCGTCCGGCTATCTCGCCATCGCACCGGCGACCTTCGATCGCGTCGAGCGCGACATCGAGCTCGGCTACACGCCCGCCGACGTGGGCAAAGGCTCGCGCCTGAAGGCGGCCGTCGAAAAGCTGCCCGCACCCGGCGTGCTGCAGGACATCCAGGCGGCGGTCGATCAAGTGGCGAAAGCCGGCAAGGTCGGTATCGTCGGCTACTGCTGGGGCGGCTTGCTGGTGTGGCGTGCAGCCGAGAGGGTCAAGGGCCTCGCCGCGGCGGTGGCGTATTACGGCGGCGGCATGACGATGGGCACCGAGCCGTCACGCCGACCTGCGGTGCCGACGATGGCGCACTTCGGTGACCAGGACGCGCACATCTCGATCGAGAGCGTCAAGGCATTCGAGACCGCACGACCCGAGGTCGAGCTTCACCTCTATGCGGCAAATCATGGCTTCTACTGCGAGCAGCGCGCCTCGTACAACGCGGGCGCCGCGGCGACGGCGCTCGAGCGCACGCTTTGTCACTTCGGCAAGCACGTCGGCTGAGGAGGTGCGGGCAGCGGCGGGCTTCGTCGGAGCAAAGAAGAAGGGATAGCCGACGCGTGCCGACCATCCCTCGTCTTTTCTGGTGGGCCCTGAGTGACTCGAACACTCGACCTACGGATTAAGAGTCCATCGTCTCGTTTATCCATCCGTCACGCATGTGCACTCATTGGTTTAGTGTGAAGGTTGACGGTTTGACGGTGGTGCGGACCCAGCGGCCCTTGACGCGGATGTAGACAGTCATTTCTTCTCCCCCTTTGCAGGCTCACTCACAGCGAGAGCGGCGGCAAGGTCTCGAATACGCGAATCCCGAATGAGTGACAGGCCTTGGGTTGGCGATGGCGAAACGTTCAAAATCAGAGATTGCGCCGCTTCCCTAAGTGCTGCCGCATTACTCTCGCTGGCCGGTGCTTCCTCGCGAGGGGTGGGTGGGGCTTTGGCGATCCCTGCCCGTTCACGCGAAAGCCGACATGCGTTATCCGCGTGCCATTGCTCAAAGTCGCTCATCGCTTGTCTCCTGCCGGTGCTTCCCGAGCAATGCCGTGGCACATCCAATTGATGCGCTTGCCACAGTGCGGACAGACTGCCGGTGCTTCCGGGATAGGTGGGGCGGGGTGAGACTGTGCGGCGAGGGCTTCTGCAAGCTCGCTCACTACGCAGTACTTTCCATCAGGCACCGAAAGACCGCTGGAAAGCAGCTCGTATGCGGCTTGCGCAGCAGCAAGAAGCCTCATTGGCGGGCCAAGATAAAGAGCCTCGCACGGGGCGTGTGGCTGCCTGAAGTCCTGCGGACTGGCTTGATAGTCCCAACAGCCGAACTTGCTGATCCACTGCCGATACGCCGCCGCCTCGCTCAGTGCTGGCGCTTCCTGTGCTTGCGCGGGCTCGTCGTACAGGCCAAGTTCCTCTGCATCGCGCACCATGGCATCTAGGGCTTGCTCCGGTGTTCGCGGCTCGGGCTGCGTGATGCTCTCGGCCCGCTCTAGCGCAGCCTTAACTGCGGTGACCATTTGCTCAGCGGTGTAGAAGTCAGCGCGAACGTTCTGGCCCCACAGCTCGTATTCATGGTCTTCGAGCGTGGGCGGCGGCAGGGCTTTGCGGATTGCTTCGTCGTCTGTGCTCTGGTTAGCGGATGTCATGCGGTGGTCTCCAGTTGTTGCATGGCCTGACGAACCGAACCCAGGGAGGCCTGCACATAGCCCTGGCTCGTGGTGATGTTGGCGTGGCCTGCGAGGGCCATGATGATGAAGGCCGAAGCCCCGCTATCGGACAGCCTGGACAGCCTCTCGTGCCTGAGGAGGTGGAACACGAAGTTAACATCCTCAGCCAGGCCCATGTCCTTCCGCATCTCCGCCCACAGGTGTGTCACTCGGTCCTGGTTGAGACCATGGAAGAAGGTGGGCACACCGAAGCGCCTACGGGCCTCCAGGACGCGCTGAGCGGCCTCGGTGAGGGGTATGGTGCGGGTCTCACCATTCTTGGTGTCCCTGAAGGTCGCCTGGTCCCCTGTCACATCAGCTGTGCGAAGGCCGAGCAGCTCACCCTCTCGAGCAGCTGTCTCCATGCCCAGGGTGATGAGGTGGGCGAAGTCGAGAGCCCCCTTCTTCGCTGCGTGCTGGAAGCACCAGTCCTGCATAGCCTGTAGCTCCTGGTCGCTGATGCGCCGCTTCCTGCTGTTGCCCTTGGTGCTCAAGTGCCTGACGGTATGGGGCGGCAGCTCGGCCTGCTCGATCAGCACAGACAGCATGGAGAGCCTGTGGTTGATGGTCGAGTGGGAGAGCGTGCTGTCCTTGCGCTTACCCGGTGCCAGCTTCCACTTCGCTCGGAGGTCCAGCACCTTCTCGCGGTTGAAGGATGCGATGGGCTGATGGGGGTCACCGAGAGCCTCGAAGGTTTGCCTGAGTGTCGCCTTGTCCTTGCTGGCCACCCAGCCCTCGTGGTTGCGCATGGCTGTGTCGAAGGCCTCCTGTAGGGTGAGGGTGCTGACAACCGATGATGGCACATCGCCGATGGGTGGCTTTGTGGCCACATTGGACAAAACTGAGCCGACGATGGATGGTGCTACGCGCCTCGCTGCTGCTTCGGTGGCCTGGCCAGCGGGCACGCGCTTACGTGTACCCGTGGCGTCCCTGAAGTCGAGCCACCACTGGCCTGGCCTCTTCTCGTAGTAGCGGATGTTCATGGCAGGGTGTGCTGGAAGATCACAGCGACGGGCGGGGCTGGCTCAAGTTCGAGGTCACAGCGCAGCTGCTCCTCCTCCTCAGCCGCGCGCTTCAGGTACTCCCTCATGCGGATAGCACGCTGCTCAGGCGACCAGAAGACCATGCTCCTGGCGTGAATGTCAGCCAGCTCACCTGGGGAGGTGGGCGGGATTTCATCGAGAGGCGTGAAGTCATTGCAGTCCTGCTGCGATGCTTTGAAGGGTGGGACAGGTTTGGGTGTGTTCATGGTCTCAGTGGTGTTGTGGGGGTCTATCGAGTTTGGTGACCGCAGTCACGGTGAAGTCGATCTCTACCTTGGCAAATATCTCGTTCAGCTTGCTCCTCCCCAGCGCTGTCAATCGGCAGGTCTTGAATCTAGAGTCCCTGTCCTGCACTACTGTCTCAACCCAGCCCAGACCATCGGATCGGTCTGCACTGTTCCTCACCTTCTTGCCTCTGCCCAGGCGGTCGAGGTTGCGTCCATTGCTGGTACGCCCCACGCCTGTAACGACATCGAGGTCACCTTGGTTTACCTCCCCGCGTGTGTAGAGGTAAACCAGGATGAGCTGCTGCTGAGTCTCCAGCGTCTTGATTTCGGTTGCGAGCTGGAGCAGCTTCAAGAAGTAGCCCACGCAGTCTGCCAACGCGTAGCGGGTAGCAGTCGTGCTTTTGGTGGGTGGAGAGCCCTCGTCAAGGGTAGACATACGGATTCGTCCTCGAGTTACCGAGAGAGTTTCTGGAGGAACGAGTTTCGCAGACATGCCGGCATCATCGAACCCGTCAAGCCTCTGAGTAAATCGTAGGGACACTAGTTTGTAAACTCTTCACGATATCTACTCACTCTTCATGAGGGCCTCAGCCATCGAGGCAATCACCCGCTTGCGTAGGTTCTCGGTGTAGCTGTTCGCGAATGCAAGGGCGTAGCTGGAGCCGCCGTTGTCAGCTGCTAGGGCCTGACGCATGGCCTCACGCTGGGCACTGCACTTCTGCTCTGCCACAGAGGCCACATCGAGCGCGGAGTCGGTGCGTGACGACTTGAGCAGTGGTTTCAGGCTGTCCCATGAGCATTTGATGTAGGCGTCCCGAGCACCCTGGGCACTAGGCAGGCTGTCTGTGTAGGTGTCAGGCGCTGGCGTGGCACAAGCAGCCAGTGCGAAAACCGCAAAGGCTGCGGCAGTGATGGATGGTTTCACGATGGTGGCCCCTAAGGTGGTGTGGGCACATATGCACACTCCCAAGACGCTACACGAGCGTCGAGGGGCTGTACACAGGCATCTACGGTTTCTTTGTAATTGCGTGCATCTGGGCACACAGTTTGATGGCACAGATAAGGGGCCATTCTTGGCGAGTGCTGTGCAGCGGGTCATGCGTCTTGCACCTACGCTGCAACGTGCTGGCCAGTAGGGCGACGTCACCAACCTGTAGCTGGTTCAGGAGCCCCCTAGCGTGTGCCAGGGTTGCAGGGGTGACCCATAAGGCTTTGGGCACCTCCCCCGCTCTTGCCTTGCGTGCATAGTTCTCCAGTTTGCGAAGGGCTTTCGCGGTACGTGCTGCATCGCCTGCTATGCCTTCGTCCTGAGCGAACAGGCCGAGCACACACAGGTTTGCCGAGGGTGAGGGTACGATCATTGCGGCTTCCCCTCAGTTGCAGCGGATGCCGCCGCCACAGTCCACCGGAATGGTGGTGACTGGGCGAGGTGCGAACCCTTGGGCATCTGGGACACCCTGGGCACTCGGCACTGTCTCTTCGATGCCCCCTCCTCCACATCCATCGAGCATGAGCGCGACAAGGGCTAGAAGGCCAGCACGTAGGAATGACAGGGCAGCCCTCATGGCAACGTCAGCAGCATGCGAATCTGCTCCTGTGTGGGCGTGAACAGCACTTTGACCCGGCGCGGGTCAGGCGGCGGCAGGATGAGACGCGGCCCCGGCGTGTGCTGAGGGGCGCTCATGACAGTGACTCCGTGAACGTGAACGAGCACGCGTAGCACCTGTAGTGGGCACGGGTGCCGAAGATGGCCATAAGGCGGCCGTCTCCGCCGACACACTCAGGGCACATCGGGCAGTCATCCACGGTGAGGATGTCGGCTAGTGCTGTATCGGGTAGCTGTGTGTCAGCGAAAGCTGCCATCTGCGCATCGGGGCGCATCGGGCGTGTGGTGAGGCGTAGCCAGTGGGCGCGCATGTATGTATGTGCTCCTGTGTGAATGGTGGCAAAGTGGACGGAGTCCACAAAGAAATGCACACCCCGAACGGACCGATGCCTCAGTCCGGACGGGCTGGGCACTTCAGCCCTGAATCTCTACCTTGCAGTCCTGGCCGGCCAATTCGCGCGCCAGCTTGTATGCCTCAGCGCGCGTCACTGGCGGGTAGATGTCCCGGCCTGTTTCTGGGTTGCGGACCAGATAGCCCTCGACCCATTCATAAAAGCCGCTCTTGGCGACCTCAAACTGCATGCGGGTCATGGTCACGGTGGTGGTCATGGTCTGTTCTCCCTTAGGCGATGTGATGTGACAGAGCGATGAACGTGAAGGCCAGCGAGGACACCAATGCGACCGCAAGGCCGATGGTCACACTTGTGGGCCGTGAGGGCATAGCTTTGCGCCTCGTGGCCTTGCGCTGGGTCCTTGAAGGCTTCCATGCGGCCGCCTGTTGCATCGTCTTGACTGCCAGGGCACGATTGACGAGGGCTTGCAGTGCGTCTAGCTCTGCGTGGACTGATGAGGGCATGATGTGTTCTCTCTTGTGTGATGTGTGGTGATGTGGACAGTGAGAGCGTGTTAATTCCAGTCGAAGCAGCCGACCGCATCCGCGTAAGTGCACAGTGCTAAATACTCGACATGCGTCACAATGTGCTCGGTCAAAGGAGTGCCCCAGTCCTGATGCATCAGACGGCAATGCACAGGGCATCCACGCTCAATCTCTCCCCTTATCTCAACGTGTGGACCACCAGTGCAGAGCACGATGCGAAACTCCTCAGCGGTCATGTTGTCACCATGACTGACCCAGCCAGAGCGCACCTCGATCGACAACGGGTCACTCTGTATGGCCTCCCGTGCCTCCTCGTCAGATGTGCATTCGCCTGCTGCCTCTTCCAGCTCGGCCAGCTCTTCAGCACTGATAGGGTGTGCCTTTGTCCACGTTTGGTAGGCCGGGTGTGTGCCCCAGTCCTCGCGCTCTTCGCGTAGCTCAGCGAGTCGGTCATAGTCAACCCCAAGCGCTGTGACCATGCGTGTGATGCTGTCCATCTGCGCTTGTGCTTGCCTCTTGCCGTTGTCTGTAGTGTTCATGATGTCAATCCCTTAGGTTAGGTGGTTAGGTGGTTAGGTGCATTCATCCCGTGTCTGGGATAGTCCCACATATGCACCTACCGTGCCATGCTGAATCCGTTGTATCGATGCCTAAAGACGCTTCCTATGCGACAAGAATGGTCACATGACCGATAGTGTCACATGTGCCCCTATTCGTCACCCTGTGGTGGCTAGTGGTGGCCTCTAGGTGCTCATGGTGGCCTATGGTGGCCTGAGGTGGCCTATGGTGGTGCCTAGGATGCTGTACAGATGACCGCAGCACAAAACGGGAGCATTCAGGCAGACGCCCAAACACTCCCATACGCCAGCACATGGCATGCACTCGCCACTCTAGCCACTGGTGCCAGCATGCGCTACACCTACGGATCACCAATCCGCCCCCATGTCTATACACATCAACCACTTAGCATGTGTTGATGCCTGCTGGTGCCCCTACTGGTGCCCCATGGTGCCCATGCCCATGTATAGCGTTCGAGGGGGGCCATGGGGGTAACGCACGGCTCGAGCTTAGTCAGAACCCTCTCACAGATTTGGTATAGACATTCCTGTGTGATATTACCCTACATACTCCATGGAAGGGGACTGTAAGGTAGTATCTCCATTCTCCCACCATAGCCCATACTAGCCACCTCAGGACCACCACTGGATACCTAGTAGATACTACATGCTGAACCCATAGGTAACTGTTTTATGTCTACCTTAAAGATTATAACACTGTATTACCACTACTCTCTTCCACCATAGTACCACTATAGATACACTATAGATAAGAGAAAGAGACACGTACACACAACCGTAGGCTTACCTATGATGGAAAGTAGGTTGTCAGTACCCGTAGGGTTGTCGATGGAGGAGCGCCAGCGACGACCCTAGGGGCCACTAGGGGGCCAGGGTGGGGGATGGCGGCGGTACGTTAGTGTCCGCTCACATAGACCCAAGGTGGCCAAAAGGTGCAGAAGGGGGATGGGTGCGGATGTGTGAAGGCCTCAAGGACGCGTTTTAAGGCACCCAGAAGGCTCTGTCAGACACGACCCGCACCTACCCCTGCCTGAACGATCCTGAGGCGCTTAAAAGGGCCAGGATCACCAGACCCCCACATCTTGGTCAGGACCACTGAAGTCGGTGGCCATCAGCTCGCCCGATCCCATGTACTCACCCATTATGCCGAAGCGGTTGGGATTCAATACTCCAAGGCCTTCGAGAAACTTCTGTATCTCGGCATCCTTCATGGCCGCCTTGTGCTCAGATTCTATTCGGTCAGTATCCTTATCCATGACCTCAACCCAACGGGCCACTGCCATAGATAGGGCATCCAGCCTGTCATCCTTCGCCAGGGAACCCTTATCTCGAGTTACTCTGGTCATCTGGTACATGAGCTGGTACTTGTGGGCGTGGTCGCCAGGGTACTCGTTGTAGTTCTGGAAGTCCTCCTTGATGACCGAGGCGTCCATCACAAGCCTGTGCTGGTTCATCACTGGCTCGAGGGTGTCGATCATCCGCTTCTCTTTCTGGATGTTCGATCGGACCTCTTCCAGGGCTACCGGGTGGATGCGCTGGAGGAAGGGAGCGAGGAGCTTCGAGAACATGCCATCGCCGAAGTTGGACTCCACGATGACCTCGTTCACCCCGAAGTGCTTGGCCTCCTTGGCCAGGGTCTCCAGGTTCTTGTCGTCGTAGCCTCCCTTGAGGCCCTTGCACCGCATCACGAAGAGGTAGCCGTTGAGCATGGCCACGACGGCGTAGCTCAGCTCATCACCACCGCGGCCGCTCGGGTCGATGGCCATGATGACCCCGGTGTACGGGACGAAGTTCTGGTCCGATATCCACATCGGCTTGTTGAGCCTGTCGCCACTGAGGGCCACCAGGGGCAAGTCCTTACGGCTCAGGTCGGGGCTGTTGCCCCACACGAGCTTGATGGGGGCCAGCTTGGGGTCCACATCGAAGACCATGAGGTCCGATGCCTTGAGAGGGAACCGCTCGGCATCACTCAGGGCGGTGTTCAGTTGGAACTGAAGGTTGAACCCTGAGCGCCCGTAGGAGGCCTCTCGCTCCATCAGGTCCAGGTCGTGGAACCGCTTGGGGTCTGTGGGGGCACCCCGACCGCTGCACTGCAAGGGCAAGGTCGGGTCAGCATCGAGCATGTGAAGCAGCTCAGGGGCCAGCTTGTCCCCGTAGAACTCCAGCTCTTTACTAGAGGGGAACCTGGCTGGCCAGACCCACATGGAGTAGCCACGGGCCGGCATCAGGTTGTAGACCGAGGACTCGCTCTGCGGTGTCCCCAGGAAGAGGATGCGAGAGGTGTCCAGTGGCTTGATGATGGCGTCGAGTTCCTTGAGGCCCTCGGCCAGCCGGTCACGCATCATCTGCGTCATCGAGTTGCCAGGGGTCTCAGCATCGTCCACCACGATGATGTCCGCGCGGGAGCCGGTCATCTGGCCTGTCACACCCACCGACTTCACAGAAGGTGAGTGGTCAGCCTTGGCTGGGCCTACGTCGAAGCTGATGGTGGAGTCCCGCTGGCCACTACGGGGGCGCAGGTGGGCCAGTAGTGGGACCTCGGTGATGAGCCGTCTGGTGAAGATGGAGAAGGCGTCAGCCCGCTCCTTCGATGCAGAGACGACCAGGACCTTCACCTGGGGGTTGCAGTAGAGCAGCCACAGCACGAAGGCGGAGGTGACCCAGCTCTTCCCCACGCCTCGGAAGGCTTCAATGACATCCCGCTTCGGGCCGTGTTGCAGGCGCAGAGCCAGGGCGTACTGAGCAGGGGTCGGGTCGGGGAGACCGAGGTGCTTCCAGATGACGTAGAGGAAGTTGCGGAAGTCTTCCCGCAACGGGTCACGCACAGGGGCGTTCACTGAACTGGGTAGTCCGTCTCATCGTCACTACCAGCGAAGGGCAGCGAAGCAGCCAGGTCACCGATGGGTGAGCCGGTGACACCGACAGCTTGGACGTTGGAGTCCTTCAAGAAGGCTCTGGCCACGTTGAGGTCAGCAGCGGTGGCTTCACCACTCAGGATGCGCTTGGTGAGCGTCTTCGCGATGAGAGCGTGCAGCTCTCCCAGCTCCTCGATTGAGGCAGTCTTACTTCTTGCCATTGACAGCCTCGTTCTCGATGTCATCCATCATCTGCTTGCGGCTGCGGATGGCCAGGTTGGCGTTGGCAGCCATGCCAGCACCGAGCATGGTCGGGTCAGCCGTGGCAGGACGAACGGGGGCCATCGGGACGGCGGATTGCGACGCAGGACGCGTGGTAGCTTGAGGGACGCACATAGGTTGGGGGTCAGGTAGGGTTAGGGGGTAAGGCAGAGGTCACGTTCGGCAGCCCGGCGCTTGACTAGGCCAGGCCATTGCTTGCCACCGGCCAGGGTCCACCGCATGAGTTCCCGGCAGGCCCCGATGTGGTCGCCTTCGGTCAGCTTGCGGTGGAGCGTTGAGGTGCAGTACGCGCCTGTGCCCACGTTGAAGGCGAAGGACACGTAGGCTGCCTTCTCGTTGGCAGATAGGGGCTCCGCGGTGCACTTCATGACATCCAAGGCGGTGCGCTGAAGGTCGGCAGCGAGCTGGTCGTTGCACTCTTCGGGGGTGAACATTTGCCCGAAGCGAAGCTCGGGGCCTGTGTGGCCCGTGCAGGACGTGAGGACACCGATGGGGTCCCGGTACACGTAAGGCACAGTGCCCTCTTGGAAGCCCACAAAGCGGATGACAGCGGCGGAAGCGGCGGCCCCAAGGAGGACTATTAGCCGCTGCTTAGGCGTCCCGGCCATCGTGGCTCCCCTGCGGGGTTGTCATCACGGTGTAAGGGAGCCAGCCCTTGCGCTGGAGGTACGGCTTGATGACCTTCTTCCAGAAGAACTCCAGAAGCAGGCATGTGGTGTAGAGAATGCCGAGATAGGTGGCCACGTTGTTGGCTGTGAGGCCCGCAACCACCCCACTGCCGACCGCTGAGGTGGCCTTTATGATTGGAGCCGCAATGCGGTCAGGGTCGTCGATCATGTTGGTTTGAGAGGGATGGGGGCGATGAGCCATTGGGCGAACTCGGGGTTGTCTTGCAGGACCCCCGTGAGCCCAGTAGCTATGGCGAGGACGTACTGCTCCTCCTCCTCCACCGACCTGAACCAGCTCGATTGCTGGCCGAGGATGGCGTGGAGGACTTCGTGGAGGAGCGTGTCTTTCAGGTCGAACGGAGAGAGCTTGGTAGCGAGGCGGATGGTTGCGTTGTCGTAGTCGCACTCCCCGCTGACCTCCTCAGCGAGGAGCCCACGGGAGCGCTTTACCGACCACTCTTTGCCACCCAGCCTGATAGACCGGGGGACCCGCACGGGGCGTCAGGCCAGGAAGGCCACGCCACACAGCTGGAGAACCAAGTCGCCAATCGCGAGGTCAGTGTTGGTCACTGGTGTCCCGCGATTGGCCGCCTTGTGGAACTCCAGCACCGAGCCGTTTGTGAAGATACCGATGTGGCCCGCTGGCACGTAGTTCGAGAAGTACGGGAGGGCCATGTCACCACCGCCCAGCATCGGGAACTTAAGGCCGCTGATGGTCACAGCACCGCTGCCGGAGAAGACAAAAGATGCTGCGCTCAGCGCGATGTTGATGAAGACCATCCTCGAGTTCAAGAACACGTAGGACGCGCTGTTGACCGTGAGGCCTGACTGCGGTGTGCCGCCAACGTTGAGCACCGGGGAGAACGTGCCTTCCTTGTAGCGGGTCAGCGGCGTATCCGAATCTTGGAAGCGGACACCGCCCAGCAGCTCGAACAGTGTCGAGGAGCGGGTCCCGGACTGGGCGAAGTAGCGCCGAGCTGGGTCTATCCCAGGCACACCGGGGGCGTTGCTCACCCCAGAGATTTCCTCGAGGTACGTGCCACCTCCGCCTTCGTTCTCCAGCCACAAGCTCAGGGCCACAGGGGCACCCGTGTGGTACGGGTCAGCACGAGAGACACCCATGGTGTTCCCTGCGGTCCCACCGTTCGGGTTCACCAGGCAGGTGTTCTCGAAGTACGCTGAGCGCATCGATATCTGCGAGCCGGCGTTGACGTACATGAACGGCCGGCTGTTGCCAGAACTCACCGCATGGTCCACCGAAAGGCGTGAGCCGTAGCGGCCATTGCGGCTGATGATGGCCCAGGGGGTGCCGAAGATGCCCCGGTAGGCCGGGTAGCCAGGGCCGCCCGTGAAGCTGCTATCGGCATTGACCGTGGCACGGCCAGTCGGGTAGACCGCGCTGTTCGCGCTCTTGAAGAAGTACGTGTTGAAGAACTGGTCAACGGAGTCAGCGCGGGCATCGAATACCGGCTGCGCTGTCCACTCGACCTGGGACATGCTGAGGTTCTCACCCCAGGTGCCTCTGAAAATGTCACTGGCCGGGTAGCTGCCACCGAAGCTCGAGGGCATGTTGCCAGCACTCGTGGTCCGGTTGCGGTTGAGCCACCAGCCACCGACGATCACGCCAGCGAAGCAGCGGATGAACCGGCCGCTCCACTTGGTGTTGCCATCGGCAGACTGCACGGCGGAGGCAATGGCCGCACCGTCCACGGTGAGGTCAAAGGTGGAGCCCACAGCGGAGCCCTGCACCACCAGGGGCATGAAGAAGTTCCGCAGGGTCAGGCCGGTGACCCGCTGTGCGTTGTAGCTGTCCTTGTTGGCCCCGAGGAGGAAGCCAATGGACTGTGACGTGTTGATCGCGCTGGAGCTGTGCGTCCACGACCCTTCGATGAAGGTCTGGTCGACACCTGCGCCAAGGATCACGATGCTGCCGGGGATGGAGACGCACACAGGCATCGTCACGGCAGTCTCAGGACTCAGCGTGGTCTCGCCACCCCCAATGGAGGGGGAGTAGGAGCCGTCATCTCGGGGGCACTCGAAAGTGGTGGTCCCTGCCGAGAGCAGGCGGTAGCGACCAGGCGGGAAGTAGAGGGGCAGGTTGCCTGCGAGGGCTGCGGTGGCTGCTGCCTGGATGGCCGCACGGTCGTCCGTGGTGCCGTTACCGGTGGCCCCATAGGCCTTCACGTTGATGCGGCCATCGGTAGCACCGGCTGCAATGGCGGAGGCTGCGGCCGCCGCTGCCGTCACGGCGCTGGTCGAGGCCGATACAGCACTCAGGCCGGCTTGCGTGGCTGCGCTGAGGGCATCCTGCAACGGGGCGGTAGAGAGGCCCACGAGGTCATCGTAGACGTCCCTGGCTTCCTGTGCGAGGTAGAAGGCTTGAAGCGAGTCCTGGTCCAGGTCAGCCTCGGTCAGCGTGACGCCACTGAGGTAATCGACCAGGCGCTCATCGGGAGAGGTGAGCCGCTGGATGACCACCGGAGCGGCCAGCGCAGCGGTGATCGTGATGACACCGGAGTTGACCCAGCTCCAGGTGGTGTTCCGTACCCCGCTGACGAAGACCTTGATGTGGCTCTTGTCGAGGTACGGGGGGACATCGAGCACCTGTGGGGTGCCTGTGCCGGTGTACCGGCGAATCGAGTAGGACATGCAGTGTGGGGGGAGTGAGAGAGGAGGGAGAGAACCCCCTCCACCACACGGCGGAGGGAGGGCCTTACTTCTTGACAGGCACTGGGGCGTTCTTCGGGAACATCTCAGCCAGCGCATTGATGCCGTGCGTGACCCCCAGGAGCCGTGCGCCGGGGAGGATGGACGCCATGTCCTTGACGTTCTTCTGGGTGACCGACTCGCGGCCCGTAAGCATCCCTATGAGGGTGCTGGGGGCGTTGTAGGCACGGCCCACCATCGTGAGAGACGGCGGGATCAAAGTGCGGTTGTCCGTGTTCACCGTGCTGCCCGCTCCGAAGAGAGACTCACCAGTGACCACCTGGTTGCCAAAGTCAGCGACCAGCGGGACGATGCCTGCCGAGGACATGCGAGCAAACGCAGCCTTGGCAATGCGATCCACGGCCAGGCGCTTGTCAAGCTCGGCCTGGTTGTTCGGGAAGTTGGCGACGGTCTGGGACACGTAGCCAAGAACCTCACCGAGGAGGCCAATCGAGTAGACCTGAAGGGCTGTAGAGTCCCTGTAGTGGGCGTTCTTCAGCATGTTCTTGGCGTGGCCAACGAGCATGAAGGTCTTCAGCTCAGCGAACACCTTACCCAGCGTGCTGTGCATGAACATCATCGTCTCGCCGAGGTCGTGGTCCTGAATGGCATCACGAGCAGCTCGAGTGGCGGAAAGGCGGAACCTCTCGTAGCTCTTGATGTCATCCCGTGCCCAGTCTTCGTAGTTGATCCCGTTGACTCGGCCGCTGCCTGGCTCCACGTCGGAGTGTTCTTTGAGCTTGGCCAGCATGCCGTCTAGGTGCTGGTCATCAACACCCCAGCCCACCATCCGTTCACGCCACTTGGGGCTCACAGTGCCACCATGGGCCATGTTGGTGACCTTCTGGATGTACGCCTGCGCTGACCAGTTGCGGGTCATTGCGGTGAGGCCTGCATTGCCTGAGAGGATGTCCACAGCGTGGCCAGCCTTGTTGCCGAAGTTCTCGAAGCCGTTGAGTGCACGGTGGCCCCAGGCTTCTTCAATCTCGGCATGGCGGGCGTAGCTCATCGACATCTCATGGCCGAAGCCCAGGAAGGCCTCGACATCCTTGGCGAACTTCTTGTTGTTGATGTGGCCAGTGCGGAGGCCGTTGATGGTCTCCTTGAGGCTAGGCATGTGCTGGAACATCGCCTTGGTCCCGAAGAGGGCCATGGCCTGCTTGGTCTCGAGTGCCGCTGCGAAGCCGAGCTGACCGAGGGAGGCCGCACGGGTATACGCGCGAACACCGGCTGCGATGCGTGCAGTGGTGGAGAACTCCTGGGTGGACATCGGCTTGCCGGTGATGTTCGAGTAGATGTCCTCGAGGTAGCGGAGGTCCCGCTTGGCAGTGCCGCCCTTGGTGGCGTTGTCATCGAACCAGCCACGGGCATCCGCCATCTTGGCATCCCAGTCAGCCTTCGATTTGATGCCCAGCTTCGCCATGCCGGTGTGACCAGCCATAGTGTTGAAGTAGGAGTCCATCAGGTAGCGAGCATCGTTCTCCAGGAGGTCGGAGATGCGGAGGTCACCGGCCTTGGTGGTGATGGTGTGGGTCTCGTCCAGGTCGAAGCGGTACTTCAGCCGCGGGGTCGTACCCTTGTCACCCTCACCCTTCTTGGCCTGCTGCTCGAACATCGTGTCTACGATGCTGTCGATGTCACCCTGGGTGAGCGACTTGTTGTGCTTGCCCAGTGCATCGCGGAGCGTGCCCATGTCCTGGCCGTGGAGCATCACGTCCTGCATGGTGTTGGAGAACTCCATGCTCTTGACCGCCTTCAGGAACTTGGTGGCCTTCTCGAGGTCACCAGTGAACCCAGGGACCTTGATGGCCCCAGCGACCAACTGACGGACAGCCTGGGGGCCGTGAAGCTCCTCCATCTTCCTGATCTTCTCGTGGTCCCACTGACGGTTCACGTAGTTGTCGTGAGGGGTCAGGGTGTCCGTGCCCTTCACGCCGTGGGCCGCGGCCTCAGCGAGCATGTTGTCGTAGGCACCTCGCACCGCCTTAGCCGCTCGTGAGAGCATGGGGGCGATGGCGGGGTTGTCCGCAAGGACCTGGGTATCGCCACGGACCACGCGGGTCACGAGGCTGTGGAAGTTGTCCTCGAAGCCTTGCTGGGTCCGCTGGAGGATGTTGAGGCCTGAGGCCTTCTTCGCTTCCTTGTAGGCAGATGCCATCTCCGACGAAGCCTCGCCCTTGTAGCGCCGCACGAAGTCACTCTTGGACTCCGAAGCGGTCCAGCCTTGGGCCTCGTGAGAGTCCACCTGGATGGCGTCCTTGATGAGCCTGTTGCCTATCTCGCGGACGTGGGGGTTCTCGCTGCGGTTGAGGGTGGCGTAGATGTCGAATCGAGCCTTGGAGAAAGCGGTCTCCATGCCAGTGACAGGTGCTACCTGGGCGGAGCCAACGGAGCCCTTCATGAATGGGGACTCGGCAGGAGCGGGTCCGGCCCTGAGCGACTTCGGATTGACAACCATGTAGGTATCAACCGGCTTGCCCTCAAACTCGTTCTTGTATTTGATTGAGTCGTAGCCCTTCGCAGCAAACCAGTCGCGGAGAACTTGATTGCCCGCAGCCACTCGAGCGTCTTGGTCTGAGCCTGCGGCCTCCATGGCACGAAGCACCTTGGTGCCCATCTCTCCAAGATTGCCGTGACCGTCTTCTTTCGAGGCAGTTAGGGCCATCCGGTCAAGCTCGCTGGCAACGTTGCCGCTTTCCCAGCCAGCCATGTCACGCATCTCCAGCGCCTTGCCTGGGTTCACGCGGCCCTCAAGCACCCGGCCAGGCGTGCCTCCGTGGTCCGCAAAGAACTTGGCGGTGTCGGGGTCGGTTGAGAAGTGGCCATAGCCGAAGTCCCAGGACTTAGTCAGACCCTTGGCGTCCGGAACTTCCAGCTCGGTGGCCTTCGTTCCGTGGTAGACCGTCAGGTCCCGCGAGCCGCTGTAGCCCTCGGGGTGCTCCATTGCGGCCACAGCATCGTCCTCAGTCATGTGGCCCTGGTCGATGGCCTTGGCCACACGGTCCTCAGCCTGAGACTGTTTGAACTGCTCTGCAAGATGCGGAGAGACCTCCTCACCTTTAGCGTGGGCAGCCACTGCCTCGAAGGCAGCCGAAGCCCGCGATGAGGTGTTGGCGATGCGGCTCTGGTCCCGTATGTGCAGTAGAGAGAAGGGAACTGCCAGCGCACCACCCATGAGGGCAGCCTGGAGAACCCCTGTCGAATCATTCTCGAAGTTGTACTTCTGCCTCACCGCCTCGAAGGTGGCATTGAAGCCTGCTCCGCCTGCGATACCGGAAGCCAGCGGGGTGAGCTTGCTGGGGACCTGTGAGGCCACCTCGGCACTGGCTAGGGCAGTGCGGCCGTACTTGACGACCTGAGCCACGCGGCCGCCGAGCATGCTGGCCAGGAGCTGGTCAGGAGCCACGGCACCGAAGGCAAGACGCCCTGCTGTGCCCCAGCCCCCGAGGTCAGCCAGCCGCTGCTGGTCTTCCCTCTTGTCGAGCAGGAGCTGACGTACATAGATCGCGTGGGCCTCAGACCGGGTGTCGCTCATCGATAGCTGTTCCTGGTCGTTGAGCCCATCAAGGTACTGCTTGTTCTGCTCGTCCCACGGGTTCCACTTGGGGTCCGGGGTCATCTGCTGGCCAGCGATGTGGGCCACAAGGCCATTCGCAAAGCTGTCCTGGTTCCACATGGAGCCCAGGTTGTCGCCGAAGGTAGCCTTCTCCTGGCGCTGCTGCTTGGCAACAGCCTCCTCTTCCATGCTCGGTCCACTGACCAGGGGCAGGTTGTCCTGCACACCGCCTGGGTTCGTACCGGCACCCTCGAAGATGGCAGCCTGTGCCTCTTGGAAGGGGGTGCCGGCTGTATCGAACTTTGACTTAGGTTTGGTGATTGGCATTGGAAGAGGAGTTGAGGATTACGGCTGGTTGGCGACCTTCACAGCGTCTATCTGGTTGGACGGCTGCGAGCCTGAGCGCATGAGGACGGACTGCCAGTAGCTGGTGCCGGAGAGCATCGCGTTGCGGAGAGCATTGCGGCGCACGTCTTCCACCTTCACGCCTTGGCGGTTGGTGTAGTACACCTTCGAGGCAGCCTGGAAGCCCGGCACGTCACCAGCCACCAGAGAGCCGATGGCCTTCTTGAACTGGCCAACGTCACCTGTCTGGTAGGCGATGTCTGTGAGCACGGCACGCTGCTGTGGCTGAAGGCGTGTCCAGAGGCCCTTCTGGACCCCATCGACTTGCGACTGAGCCAGAGTCTCGTAGCGGCCAACGGCCAACAGGGTCAGCCTGTCTGACTGCTCCGGAGAGAGGGACTGGCTGCCGTCGATAATCCCAGGGATACGCTCCGCTGGGACACCGGCCATGCGAAGGTCACGCGGCGCGTTGTCCTTGTTGGCCTTCAGGTTGTAGCCTGTACCGATGTTCTTGCCAGCGCCCTGTGCCGGGTCGTCGTAGGCCCTGTAGACCACGCCTTCACCCTGGGTGATGAGCGAGGCTGCCAGGCCCGTGGAGCCACCGTTGGAGCTGTTCAGGAACCTCTGCGAGGTATCCGTGGTGATCTTCGGACTGAGCTGGATGCGGTCGTTCCTGTAGAGGTTGGCCGTGTCCACAGCGAAGTCCGTCCGGGGCAGCGAACTGAGCGTGTCCTTGGCGTGCTTCACCTGCTGAGCTTCGATCTGCTTGACCACATCAGGCTGGACGCCGAGCTGTCTAGCCTTGGCGACCACCATGGCCAGCTTCGGGTCGTTGTAGGCCGTACCGCTGGCCATGGCCACCTGAGCGTTCTTCAGGACAGCTGCATCCTCCGGGAGGAACATGGTGTCCTTGCGGTGCTGAGCCACCATGTCTGACATCTTCACCTCTTCGATGAAGTGCACGGCGGAACCGTTGAAAGAGGTAGCGACCCTGTAGGTGCCCTGGTTGATGTTGCTCGGGATCATGGTGATGCCCCAGCCAGCATCGCGGTCCTTGATGTGGTTCTGCTCAATGAGCTTGCCGGTGTAGGCAGTGACGGCCTGCTGGGTGACCTCAGGGCTGGCACCCGGTGGCACCGAGACGGCCACATGGGTGTTCCCATCGAGGACCATGGACTCAGCGATGTGGGCCTTGGTGGCGTTCTGCACATCGTCATCGGTGGCGTTTGGGTTCCGCCTCACAAAGTTGAGCGCGAACTCCTGAGCTGCTGCCACGACCGTGCCGCCATTGTCGGGACGGCCATTGCCACCGAGAATCTGTGGCCAGAAGCTGGAGCCAGTGACCCACTTGGTGGCCTTCTGGAGCTTCTCCTGGAACTCAGGAGTCTTCCTGAATGCCTCTTCGCGAGCCTTGGCTTCGGGAGAGACGGCAGCGTATGCAGACTTGTAGGCCTCGGTGGGCTCTGCACCACCAGCCACGGCCTGCGTGTACGCAGCCATGACCTTGCGGCCATCTTCATCGAAGTAGGCGTTGCGCAGCTCTGGCTTGGCCTCGAGAGCGCGGTAGACCTCAGCAGCCGAGGAGAACAGTGCGGTGCGCTGTCCATCCTTGCCTGGAGCAGCCTGGCCGATGTACTGGAACATCTGCTTGATCGGCTCGCTTGGCACGTTGGAGCCGGCTGCACGGTGGGCGTCAATTAACGCACCGGAGAGGCCAGCGACCGCGCCCACGTCATTGCGTGAGATGGAGTCAGACAGGCCGGAGACCACGGAGCCCGTGAGAGACTTCATGACGGCCTTCTGGTCCTTCTCGTCGGCCATGAAAAGCTGGCCACCGGCAGCCAAGCGGAGCAGGTTGTTCTGTTGGTCCGTGTCGCCTTGTGCCCGCAGAATCTTGTTCCAGTAGGCAAGGCCTTCAGCATTGCTTGTGAAGACGCTGTTCTTGCCGATGTTGGCCGAGATGTCCCGCTCAAATTCAAAAGAGTGCGGGTCCTTGGCCAGTTGCTCATCCATCTGTTTCAACTGGTGGAGGTTGCCGTCCTGAGCGGAGTCATGCACCTCTCTGTCACGCTGCTCCATAGCAGCATGGCGAGCACGCTGAATGTGAGTCTGAAGCTCAGGGTTCGCATCGAAGACGGTCATGCCCGCTGCGTCCTTGTCGGTCACAAGCGAGTCGAACAGCTCAGGCAGCCCACGGTTCTTGTCCGACAGGTTGATGAGGTGGCGCAGGAGGTACTGAGCGCCCTCCTTCTTCGTCTTGCCCATGCCTTCGATGACGGGTAGCACTTGTTCGCGGTAGGTGCGAACTGCGGCCCCTGGATCATCCGCAGTGACCTGATTGCGCAGGGATGCACTGATGTTGGACTCTCGAACCTCATCGAGCCTCTTCAGGCGGATGCCGTCCCAGTCCTGACGGAGGGAGTTCTCGAGCTTGTCTAGGTGCGTACCCATCGCAATGGCCATGGGATCGTCCAGGCCCTGCATGTTCGCTGCACGGTGCTGCGCAATGAACTGGTCGATGTCGAAACCTGGAAGGTTCTTCGCATCGTTGAACTCAGCCACGGTCTGCGAGCGGGCTGCATCAGCACCACGCTCCACGATGCCCTGCCGGTACGCACCTTCGTAGATGCTCTGGAAGGTGCCAGCGAAGCCGGCGTCCGGAGGTGGGCTCTGGTCAATAGGGAAGCCACCCTTGGCCCGCTCAGCGGCCGCATGGCCTGCTGTCTGAGCTGCGGACTCCTCGGCGTGCTGCCGAACTTCTGCAGTCTGGGAGAACTTCGCCAGCGCAGGGTTGAAGCTCTGGAGGCCGGTGACGAGGCCCTGAAGGTCAGGGTCCACCGCCCGCTGGATGGTCGAGCCCTGGTCAACGGTACGAGCCGCAGCGTCGTAGCCCACGGGCTTACTTGTGCTGCCTACTTGGGGCCGCTGGTTCAGGGAGATGTCAGCCATGGAGGTTTACTTGGGGGTGGTGAGCTTCGCGACACGGGCCGCCTGGGCGGTCTTGTTAGCGTCGTAGGTCGCGTAGGCGTTGGTAGCTGCGCCTGCAATCTGCAAGCCGGTGCCGAGGGTGGACGGCTGATTGAGGGAGGCGAGCTGCGCTTGATACTTGAGATTGGCCGCCCCGCCTTCCCTGCCCAGCTGGGTCAGGTTGCGGTTGCGGTTGGCGTCGATAAGGGAGAGGTCGTTGGACTGGTTGAAGGCTGTGACGCCAATACCGCGCTGGCTGCTAACGCCCCCGCCGTACTCGCCTGAGACAGCCGCAAAGGAGGCGGCCTCTTGACGGGCAGCCAGGTTGCGCTCATTGGCCTGCTGGGCTGCTGCCTCGGAGACCTGGTTCATCTGGATGCCACGGGTGTTCGCATCGTCAACCGACTGTGCGTATAGGGCATCCTGCTGCTTGTTCACCGAGGAGCGCTGAGCTTCCTGGCCCGCTACCGCAGAGACCGCCGAGATGGCAAGGCCTGCAATAGCGATGGTTGTGGGTTCACACATTTCGTTGGAGGGAGAAGTGGTCTTGGTGAAGAGTGAAGCCGAGCTTCTTCACGAAGGCACGGTTGCGGAGGCTGTGGGGCGGGATCATGTTGCCCACCACTTTGTAGGGAGGAGCCTTCCGCAGGATGGCCATGGCCCGCTGGGCGAGCCTCATGACATCCTTCGGGTACTTGCTGGCCACGTCTGAGCAGAGCAGCCAGGGCACGACCATGGTGTCTGTCACCTGGATGCCACCGATGCCCGCCAAGGCCCCCTGAGGGTCCCTGAAGGCCCACGCCCAGCTATCTGATACCACGGCCTTGCACACGTCTCTCCAGCCCTCAGAGGCCTCCTTGGCGTCCTCCTCGCGGAGCACGAGTTCATCGATATCTGCGGGGGTTGCCAGGGAGGATGTGAGGTTCATCGTTGTGCTTTGAGGTTGACCTTGATCGTCCACTCCGCGTAGGGGAAGACGGCGGGGTAGAAGGAGTCCGACTGAATTTCGACAGTGGTGCCGCGAGGCGTGGTGTCCACGGGAATCTTGAAGTTCCCAGTGGCCAACTGGTTGCCTTCAAGGGCCACCGTGCCGAGGACATTGCCGCTGAAGCTGTACGTGTAGGTCTCCCTCAGGTACGGGGTCACCAGAATCTTGAAGAAGCCGGTGTTCACGTAGTTCAGAGAGAGGCTCTTCACCGAGAGCTTCACGTTCTGCATAGGGGCATCGTTCTGGTCTTTCATGACCATCTCGGTGAACCTGTACTTGGTGGTGAAGCGGCGGCCGACCCAGTTGTAGGCGGACATCGTGTTGCCAGCCACCACCAGATTCATCGTTCCATCCGTGTTGTAGGTGGTCGAGAGAACCTCCACCGAGGCCGGAGCCATAGAGGCGGTGCTGCAACGGAGAACCGTGAGGACCTGACGCTCCCAGTAGGGGACCGCGATGGTGGTATTGGTGCCGTCGAAGCTGATGGGTACTGCCTGCGTCTTGCGGTCCAGGCGGAGGGAGAAGTCAACGCCTGCGTCCTTGCGCAAGTTCTGGAAGTCGAGCTGCTCGAACATGAAGCGGCCGCCTGGCTCTAAGGTGTCTCCCGTGTCCTTGATGAACCGGACTACGTAGAGCCTGCGGTCCACCCAGTGGGCCTGGATGATCTTCGTGGCCTGGCCTGCAACGTCGTCCCACACCAGCCTGGACCACGCCCTTTGCGTGAACTGGGACTGGGTGTAGTTGTTATTGATCTTCTCCATCTCGAAGTTGAAGAAGAACATGCCGCTGCTGCCATCGAGCACCACCACCATCTTGGCTGCCGTGCTGGCCCGCATGCGTGTGATGTTCTTCGGGATGTAGCGGGGCACATGCTCCGTCACGTCATCAGCCTGGTTGGTGACCGTATCGGCCGCCACCCGCAGCATGCGGATCGCGGTGAAGTCCCCAGCGGTGGTAGCGAAGATGCACTTGTTCCCGAGGGGCTCAGGACGCACACCTGTGTATGTCTCGAAAGCCGTGGAAGGAACCAGCCTGGCTGTCTTCGGGGAGAGGATGTCTCCGCTGACCAGGACGAACTGTCGCTTGTCAGACCAGATGAGGAGCTGCTCATTGAAGGGCACAGCCCACTCGAGGGACACCACCTGCTCGGTCGGGTTGCTCAGGTCTACCGGATCGGTGTCCAGGATGGCCTGGGCTGAGTCACCGAAGTAGGAGAAGTATTTGGAAGCCTTGCTCAGTGCAACGCTGTCCTGCGAGAGCAGTCCGAGCCTGTTGCGGAAGAAGAAGACGTCATTGAGCTTCTGGCCCACGAACGACGGGACCGGGTTGCTCTCGTTGTCTCCAGCCTTCCTTTTCGTCCAGTCCGTGATCGTGGAGAAAGTGAAGGTGCCATCGGCTTCATAGACCAGCTTGTGTGGCAGCGTAGCCGGGTCCAGGGTATCCGGTAGGCCCGGAGATGAGCACTCTTGGTACTCGTGCTTCACAGGGTCCCAGAGAACCCAATAGGCCCCTTTGGAGCTGCTCGGGTTCGGGCTCACCTTGCACACGAAGTTGGCCGTGCTGCCGAGGTTGGCCGGGAGGTCCGAGTAGCTCGCCACGTTGTCATGGACCGGGATGCACAGCAGGTTGCCGTAGCCGTCTGAGGCGCTCACCGAGACTGCGGCACCACTGGTCTTGACAATTGAGATGACGGGGCCAGTGGAGGCACCTGGGGGAGTGACCACGGAGAAGCCATACCCCGATGGCAGCGCAGCGTTGAGGGCAGCGACCAGGCCGTCAACGATGAGGACCACCTGGGGGGTCGCAGTGGACGTGTAGTTGACCGTGGTGCCATCGACGGTGACGTTGTAGTTGACTGAGGCCACGGCCTGTTTGACGTACACCAAGCCCCTGTTGACGGGCCTAGAGCCACTCACGGAGGACGTGGTGGCCACCGTGGTGGTCCTATTCAGAATGAAGGTGTAGTCAGCCACGGAGACAGCATGGAAGTCCGTCTCTGGATTGGCGCAGTTGAGGTAGGCCTTCCCGGTGGGGAAAGCTACCGTCTTGACCGCTCCAGTGGCCAGGTCGTGGACCATCAGGTTGCCGTTGATGATGAGGAGCGAGAAGCGCCCCTCGGCACCACGGTCAACCACATGACTGAACACGGTGCCATTGGAGCCCCGAATGGATGCCCCATTGGGGCCTGTGAGGGCCACGTTGCGGATGTGCTGGAACCCTTCACGCTTGCTGAGACCTTCCACCAGGGTGGCCACTGCGTTCTCTTGGATGTCCCCCTGAGTGGGGTGGCGCAGGGCCGGGACTTGCTGTGACACACCCCCGAAGAGGCCAGGGATACTTCGGGAGATGAGTGACATGGGGCTGGGTTAGGAGGTGAGCCAGTAGTCGCCGAAGCCGGCGATGACCTGAGCGTTGCTGTAGTTGTCCCTGAGGACGTTGAAGTCCCCTGTATCGGACTCGTGCTGGCTGAGGGCCAACATGGCATCGAACTCGTTCTGCTCTGAGAACTTGTCTGCCGTGGGGTCGCCCTGCTGCCTGCCTTGGAATACTCGAGCAGCCTTCACCATGATGTAGTGACGTGCTGGCTGAGGCAGCTCATCCCAGTCCAGGAGGAACGTGATGGTCCCCTTCAGGTCCTGGGTGAACGTGTAGCTGTGGGCCTTGGTGTCATAGAGCCTGCCACCGCGCTGCACCGGATCGATGGACCCGAGGGTGTCATCGTTGGGGTCCAGCTTCAGGACGTTCGCAGGGAGGGCGATGAGGCCGTTGACATCCCGCGTGAGCGGGTAGTCGTATTCCATGTTGAACTTCCAGCCGGCTGACTGGACCAGGCGGTTCACCTCGTCGAGGGTTGCCCTGGCTTTCGTCAGAGGCTGGAGGCCGGGGACGGTGAGCGACTGGACCGGAGCCTCATCGGCCACCGCGAGGAGGACATTGATGGCCTCGAGTTCAGAGGTGAGTGTTGAGGTGGTCATTGGTTAGACGGCTAGGTTGGACGGGGTGAAGCTGCTTGCGCCCCGGTAGAGGCTGAGGTCGAACACTTGGAACGAGTCGACTTCCCCGGTGATGTTCACAGCAGCGGATGGGCCGAGGCAGTTACCGACCCGGAGCTTGGCTCCAGCGGTGATGGGGACGGGCCCGCCTGTGGCCGTCCCTCCAGCGTTCTGAAGGACACCGTTGATGTAGAAGAACATCGTCGGTACTGAGGCCACGGTGAACTGTTCGACCCACAGATGCAGGCCCATTTGGCGCTGGTCGGTTGAAGGGTATGCGGTGGTCTGCACCGATGAACCATTGCCCCAGAACATGACCACGCTGTTCGTCGTGTTGCCAAGGTAGAAGCCGACACCCGTTTCAGTGGCCCCATACGGGCTTACGTTGCGTACCCCAGCGAGGTATCCGCTGGTGGCGTTGGCAGTATTGAACCACCCGCCCATTGCGCCATCGCCTGTGCCGTTGATGCAGTTGCCGGTCGTAGCGGTCGTCTCGATGTAGCAGATTGGAAAGGTCGTGCCAGCATTTACGAAGCTGCCGTTCGAGGCCCCCTCTTTGGCGAATGTGCTTGTCCGCGTAAAAGTATTGTTCGGATCGGTCCAAGTCGATCCTGCTAGTCCTTCATCCGCCAAGAGGCCGGGGGTCACCTCGAAGCGCATCTGCACCCGCGCCCGTATCGGAGCCGTCCGGTGGCGCATGAGTGCCCGTTGGTGGCCCAGCCGGATCACGTCAAGTCCCCGAAGAGAACCCAAGTGTCCGATGCGATCTTAGTGAGGCCCCAGCTGGAGTAGCGGGACCGTGCGGTAAGAGAGGAGGACGTGTTGATCGTCACCCCAGAACCGGCCACGATGGTGGTCTGGCCAGCGCCTATCTGAGCACCGAGGACCGTGCGGCCCACTGGGATGGAGGCGATGGAGTTCGGTGGGACCGTGAGGTTGTTGGCCGAGGCCGAATTCATCAGAATCTCAGTCGAGCCGTCACCGTCTGCCAGGACCATCGTGTAGCTGGCCGTCTGTGTGTTGAACGTGGTGCTGGCCGGAGCGGCTGCACCGGTGGCACCAGTGGCACCTGTAGCGCCCGCTGGGCCTGTAGAACCTGCGGGACCCGTGGAACCTGCGGGACCAGCCGGGCCGGCCGCGCCAGCTGCGCCGGTAGAGCCTGTGGAACCTGCTGGTCCTGCGGGACCGGCTGCTCCTGCGGGGCCTGCTGCTCCAGTGGAACCTGTAGAGCCGGCCGGGCCTGTAGCGCCAGCTGATCCCGTGGGGCCAGGGACTGTAGAGGCCGCTCCGGTGGGTCCAGCAGCCCCTGTAGGGCCGGCAGGGCCTGTGGGACCAGGAACCGTGCTGGCTGCACCGGCAGGGCCTTGGGCACCTGTGGAGCCTTGTTGGCCAGCGGGGCCTTGCGGACCAGCGCCACCGGCTGAGCCTGTAGCTCCCCTAAGGGTCACGTAGGAGCCTGGCCATACGCCAGCGGCCTTGGGGCCATACAGGCGCGTGTTAGTGGTCTCTAGGTAGAAGTCACCGTTGGTGCCCACCGCGTTGTCTGGGGCGGCCGTTCCGTTGAGCACAGACTTGCCATTCGTGCCAGCACCGCCACCGCCACCTCCGCCCGCCACGACCAGCGCGACGCCGTTGGACACATAGCGGGTGAAGGGGGCCTCGTTGAGGATGAAGACGGCTTCGACGTTGCGGACATCGTGCTCTGCATTCGCGTCAATCTCGGACTGGGTACGCAGGTGTACCTGGTCGCCCTTTGAGGGAAGCGGAAGGAATGGGAGCGGGTTCGGGTAATCGAAGACCGGGAGGCCCGGAATCGGCGGAGATGTCTGGGCCATGGAGGGGATGAGGAAGAGAGGAATAGGGGGCCAGCCCCGGAGGGCCGGCTGGGGGTCACGCAGTCCGCGTGAAGGTCAAGGTGTGGAACTTCTCGTTGTCAGCACCACCACCGCCGCTACCGGCGATTGAGATGGCGTTGATGCCTGCACCGAGCGTGAGGGTCAGCGATGGGCTGTCCCGGTAGGTGGTCAGGTCTGCGGTCGTTGAAGGCGTGAAGCTGGCTTGCTGTACTCCGTTGACTTGGATAGACCAAGCTGTCCCGAAGGTGAACGGGGCGGAGTAGTTGATGACCAGCGTGTAGGTGCCAGCGGTCTTAACGGTCACCAGGTAGTCCTGGCTGTTGTTGTTCGAGCGGAGACCGCTGTAGCCACCTGCTGCCACGAAGTTGCCTGCGATGAGGCGGCCATCAATGGCCACCGTTCCAGACACCGCGAGGTCCACCGGGTTGAAAGCCGGGTTGGCAGCGAGGGCGTTGTAGTCCTTCATGCCTTGCCACGGCGAGCGAACGGTGTTGATGGAGTCGGTGAAGCCGTAGCTGTTACCGCTGTTCGTCACCAGTGGCGTGTAGCCGCCGTGGTAGTGGGCATAGGCGAACACACCCACCTTGCCTGCGTCCTCTAGGAACTGCCGGTAGATGGAGGCCATCGCTGGGTCGTAGCGTGCTGCGTTGGCGTTGTAGGTGTTCGCGTCACCGATGCGGGACGGCCCACTTTCGTTGGCTGGGCCACCTTCGTACCACATCTGTTTGATGCCGTACTTCAACGCCTGGACTGCCCGCTGCGCAGTGAAGAAGCGTCCCTTTGCGCCAGAGCCCGACTGGGCGTAGGCCGCCACATAGTCAGCCACCGTGTGGGATGCAGTGTCACCTGAGAGGTCAGGGCCGCCACCAGAGGTAGCGTCTGTCTCCCAGTAGGGGGCACCACCGAAGGCGAAGATCTTGTTCTTCACATTCGCTGCACGACCCGCAAACCGAGCGATGGTGGCGAGGTCGCCAGCACCGTTGCCGCTCACGCCCTGGTTCATCCAAAGCGGGAAGAACTTGGTCATCATGGCTGAGTCACCGACCACTGCTCGGCAGCGGTCACTGGCTTGCACGATGCGGCGCATGCAGTAGCGGGCCTGGAGCCCATAGGCGTTGTCATCGCCCTGGCTTGCATCGAAGGTCCCACCAGCGCCGGAGTACAGCGTGGTGATGGCTTCGGTGCAGACGAACCAGGCGTTGGTGCCGAAGGTGAAGGTGCCGCTGAAGCCGCTCGCGTATGAGAAGGTCGTACCGGAGACTGCCGTGACGGTAACGGTCTGGAAGCCGGTCCACTCGCTCGGAGCACCGGAGCCGCTTGCCAGCTTCACATGCTGGCCAACGGTCAGGTCACAGGTGTACCCAAGCTGGGCCGTGGTGGTCGTGCCGTTGCCTGTGACCGAGATGAGGGTCCGAGGGCCGTTGTTGTCCTGACCGATGGCACCCTTCGCTTCGGCCACTGCGGTATGGAAGAGCTGGTGCGTGAGCGTGAAGCCAACGTTCCATGTCTCATTGCCAAACTCGAAGTAGCACTTGCCGACCAGGTTGTCCCTGATGTAGGCGAAGAAGTTGTTGTCCCAGTCCGCCGTAGCGTTTGCCGGAATGCACATCCAGAGGTCTTTGCTGAACTGGTTGGCCATGGCGACCAGGTTCTCAATCCACGATGTGGACTGCCAGCGGGGAAAGATGGCGTTACGGGTGGCCCAGGTGGTGGTCGCTGAGTTGTTGTTCGTACCCTGTGCATCCATCGTTCTCAGGATGGGGAAGTCAGCGTAGTACGTGGCCAGGGCGGAGTCGAACAGGTTCGAGTTGCCGAGTTGCGAAGTCTTCTTGATAGAGAAGTTGTCCACCCCAGTATTGGTCGCTGAGGCAGCGGTCTTCTGCGTGGCCGTGAGCTTTAATTGGGGGCCAAGGTTGCCGCCTGCCTTCGTGAAATTGAAGGTGAAGGTGGAGGTGTTGGTCCCGCTGTTGTAAGAGACGGCCGAAAGGCTCGAGCCCTGCTGTGACGTAGGCCCGAAGGCTACGGTGGCCTTGCCGGTGAAGGTGCAGGTGTACTGGATGGGACCCGACTCTGACGGGTCGCCATACATGATGCGGAGGATGAAGTCTTCAGCAGGCCACCCATTTGAGCTGACGCTCGGTGGGTTGCCGCTGTTGTCTGTCTTCTCCGCAAAGCCCGCGCTGGCCACATCGATGGGACCCGGCTCCTGTGAGGAGTAGCCGTAGTTCGGCACCGTGTTGATGGCCAGGTAGGTCTTAGACCCAAAGGAGGCCACGGGTGGGCTAGGGATCGTTACTACCCCAGTGCCCCGGAGGTAGACTTCGAGGAGGCGCATTACTTGTACGCGTATGCGCTGATGACGCCGTTCGGCTCGGCATGGGTGTAGTCCGCACCGGAGCGCACCGTCAGGGTCCGGCCGTTGCTGGCCGCGCTGTAGGTGAAGTCAACCACAGACACGCTGTCTCCGCTGCCACCGACAGTGACGGTGACCGGAGCGGCACTGCCATCACTGAGGGTTGCGGTGCACTTGAAGCCGGTCAGGTAGTGGGTGAATACGTAGATGCGTGCATGGCGAGTTGTCGTGCCGGCTGGGAACACTGCATCGACACCGCCACCGAGGGCAGTCACATCGAAACTGCGGCCGGTCATGCCGTCGCCGAGGCCCTGCGAGTCATTGGCCGTCGAGCCGTCAGCAGCGTCCAAGGCGGTATTGGTGAGCAGCGCGCCCGCGTTGCCGAACTGCCGGGCCGTGGCAATGTTGCCGTCCGTGATGTTGGCGAACGAGCCCACAGTGATGAGGTTGGCACCCGCCTTGCGAGTGTCAGCCGTCTGCATGCTGGCGTTGCCCTTGATGTAAACCCAGTCGAGGTAGGCAGCGGTGGTGACGTTCTCAGCGACCACTGCGCTGCCAGCTCCGGAGAGTGCGCCAGCGGGTGCCGGAGCAGGAGCGGGCGAAGGAGAAGGCGCAGGAGAAGGAGCTGGGGACGGGGCGGCCGTGATGGCGTGCGGGACTTGAACCAGGCCAGCGTCCCGTGAATACGAGTAGTAGAACTTCAGGCCGTCATAGAACATCGTGAGCGTGTTGACCACGCCAGCGGTCGAGTTGCCAGTGTTCACATAGCCGGTGTCCGACGTGTGGGCCACCATGCCCGTGAGGGTCGGCACGTTGACGCCATTGGCGATGAAGGTGACCTGAGCGGCTGAGCCACGGGTGGCTGAGAACTGAATGGGGGCCAGGGTGACAGGGCCGGTGACATCGATGATGCCAAGGTCTGCCAGGGCGAAGTTGAACGGGACGTTGGCGGAGAGCGGGAGGACGACAGCACCATCGGCCCGGAGGCGCGGCAGGGGTGCCTGGTTGGGGCGGTCGACGACTGAGTAGCCGGCAATCGGTGGGCTGGTATTGGACATTGGATGGTGGGGTACAAAAAATAAGGCCCCTAACTGGGGATGCCAGAGAGGAGCCTTAAGTGGGGGATTGGATTACGTGGTGGTCTTCAGGACCGCAGCGCATTCCGGACGGAGGATGCCGGTGCCGCTGGCGTACTTCGCGACCATCAGGGTGCCCTGACGGCGGATGTCATACTGCATCTCGCTCGAGAGGTCCATCAGCTTGACGGTGCCGACAGCGCTCGGGTGCATGACCAGAGCTGCAACCTTGGTGAAGTCACCTTGGTACATCGCCGGGCCGGTCGTGATGTTCGTGGACGGCAGGTTGTTCGTCTTGACGATGGGCATGCCAGCCAGCTTGATGATCGTGCCGTCAGCGTAGTTACCACCACCGTCAGCCCAGTCACGGTTCACGAGAGCCGTCGATTGAGCCAGGAGGTAGTACTGAGCCGGCTTGACGAACACGTTCTTGTCGTTGCCTTGCGGGATGTCCTTCTCGTCGAAGCCTTGGACCGCAGCGTAGATACCGGCAGCCAGGTCAGTGGCCGAGGTCTTGTACAGCGTGGTGCTCGAGGTCAGGGTCGTGCCACCGAAGGCACCCGTCACCGTGGCCGAAGCACCGGCAGCGTTCACACCAGTTTGCAGGACGTTCTTGTCCCAGGCCGTGGCCAGGGCACGACCGCATTCGGCCGAGTAGATCGAGCGGTAGTCGAAGTGGTTCTTAGCTTCGTCAATGTTTGCGACGAAGACCGAGGCCAACAGGAGGTCATCGATGGTGATGACACGCTCGTTGACGTTCGAGGTCTGGCCAACAATCTCTTGGCCAGGGGTGTGGTAGCCACCAGCGACACGCCACGTAGCCGGGAACTGAGCCGACTTGCCGTGCATGATCGTGCGGATCATGTGCTTGTCTTTCGTGACGCACATATTCTCGAAGGCGGTGAGCACTTCGCCACCGAAGACCTTCAGGAAGAGCGCATCGGTTGCGCCGGCACCATTGACTTGGCCAATGGAGAGTACTGTTGCGTTTGCCATTGCAGCAAAACCTTTGGATAGGAAAGAGGGGTGTGCCCATGGCGGGCAGAGACCTACCCATTGCGGGCAGGCAGGGATGGACTACAGGCAGTGCTCAGGCAGCTTGGTGCTCAGGTTGTCCCCCCTCAGGAGGGCCTCAGTGGGCTGTGGCGGGTGCCGGTGGTCTTAGTTCGGGATCGGTGCAGCGTTGATGCCGTTGCACTCGAAGAGGGTCTGGGTGACGTTATCGAAACCCATGATGCCCATTTCGATAGCCTCATCGAGCGGGATGAACTGCGTACCGAAGTACTGCACTTGCATACCGCTGAAGAGTTCAGGCTTCGTGATGTCCACCGGGTTGGTGCCGATGGCCTTGACAGATGCCACACGAGTGCCACCAGTATTGATGGAGAAGCCCTGGAAGGCCGGGAGAAAGCTGACGGGCATGTGATGGCCTCTGGTGGGTGGGGGAGGAAGAGACTGAGGTCAACCAGCTCCAAGGGAGGGCAGCAATGTGGGCATGCTCACTGGTTGACCACAATCCCTTCGACAGGATGTGGGCCGGGATGACGCTCCGGTAGACGTTAGCCGTTAGGCTGAAATACTTGCGAGTTCCGAGGCGAGGAGGTCAACGATGACCCCTGCGTCATTCAGCGCAGCTTGCTCCGCAGGCGACACTTGGCCAGCCTTCAGGGCGTCAAAGGTTTGCTTCAGGCCAGCCACTTGCGATTCGATGGCGAGCAGTTTGGTCTTCAGGTCTTGAGCGGTTTGCATGGACTGGAGTTGTAGCTTGATGAGGCGGAGGAGAGGATGGTTACGGGGTGACCGAGAGTCGCATTTCGACTTGTCGGCGGAAGGCCGGGTCGTTGGCATACTTGGGATTCCGCATATCGGCAGTCACTTCAGACTGGCTGGCGTATGGCTGCACATGGGTCGGGTTAGCGTTGCCTTCACCACCTGCCATGCCGCTTTGGCTGGAGCCATAGGCTGCCTCATAGCGTGAGCGGAGGGCCGTGATGGCCTGCTTGCGCTGCTCTGGGGTGCCTTCGACTGACTGGTTGTAGGTGGCAATCTCGGCCTCGGTGAGGTTCGAGGATGCCCAGGTGGACATCTTGCCGAAGGCTTCTTCACCACCGGCAGCGGCCAGGCCATCGGCACGGGCGGATGCGGCCAAGGCCACAGCGCCTGCCACGTACTGGTCCACCATCGCCTTGGGGATGCCCTTGCCTTCGAGAGCCGTGTAGCTCTCAGCGGACAGCTTGCCCGTCTCACTGAACTCTTTCGAGTAGGCAGCGAAGGCGTCCTGCCCCACCACAGCAGCGGCATCAGCCTGGGGCGTGATGGCGAGAGCGGGGTCAGCAGGGTTGGTTGGAGCAGCGGAGGGCTTGCCCTTCTCGATAGCGGTGTAGCTCTTGGCCAGGTCATCGAGGCGCACCTCACCCTTGGCTGCATCCCAGAACTTCTCGGGGATGTGCTCAGGGCGCTGTGCAACGACAGCGACGGTGGCAACGGGGGGTTGGCCAGCAGCGGCAGCAGCTGATGCCTCGACCTTCGCGACCATCGCAGCATCGTGACCAGCGGGAGCTGGGGTGGTGCTGGTGGTCACGGGGGTCTCTAGCGAGAAAGCCTCAGGCATCAGTTGTCGACGCGGATCATGTTCGGGAAGCTGATGACGTTCTTGCCTGCCTTGTGGGCGGCGTCAGCCAGCTGGCCGAGAGACTCGTCATGCGACTTGGCAACCACGACTTGAGCGGCGCGCATGGCCGCCACTTCATCGAGTGCTTGCTGGTTCACGACCACGGGGGGCTTGCTGTTCACGGGTACGGCGTTAGCCATGTGTTGGGATGCTCACTGGTTGACCGTTGGCCATGGCTTGTTTCGCCATACCTCCGGCTGCATTGATTGCGTTAGGGCCGAGCTGTGCAGCCATCTGCTGCATCTGTTCTTGTTGCTGGGCTGCTAGGACTTCGTCATCGGTCTTTACCAGGCCATCGGTCTTGATGCCCCGGCTGGTAGCCAGACGCTTCATCAGGTCACCGAAGTTCACGTAGGTCTGGAGCGCCTCAGCGCCACCCAGGTCCACTATGTCCTTAACGAAGGCCTTCAGGTTGTCCAGGTCGGCACCGCGCCCGAGGGCTGCGATACCAGTCAGGATGACAGGCTTGACGGTGCCCTTGGGGAGCACGGGTAGCTTCCCTGCCTGCTCGAGCTGGCTCACCAGTCTCTTCAGGTACGGGGTCTGGAACTCAAGGGAGAGGAGCGAGTAGATGCCGCCGAGGAGGGAGTCCAATTCGGTAGCCATGAACCGAATCTCTTCGGCTGTCACTCGCTCAGCATTGCGCTGGATCGCCTGGTTGAGGGCGAAGGCGTAGGAGAGGTCCTGTTTGATCTTGTCGCACTCAGCGGCTGCGGTAGCAAAGTCGGCACGGTGGTCGGTCTGAGCCACGGTGACATCGCCTTCACTGCCATCGATAGCGTCACCTGTCTCCGCACGGGAGAAGGCTTGCTTCTTGGTGCTGCCGTTGGGCTTGACCAGGAAGATGACTCGAGCGGCGGCCGCCGTGCCCTTGACGATGGCCTTACGGAGGCCCTCGAGGGAGACAAGCTCACCGAGATACTCTTCGACCAGGCCACGGCCGTAGTCCTCACCGTCCACCTGGGTGAACCGGAGGGGCAGCCACGGGCAGGCATCGATGGGCTGGGTGTTGCGGGAGCCAGGGACGGGAAGGTCTGAGACCTCCTGCCATATCTCCCACTTCGTGTCACGGCGGTAGATGCCGGTGTAGAGGCGCAGGGTACGGTCAGCCGAAGGTGGCTGTTTGGAGATACCAGCGGAGACCTTGGCCTCATCCATGGCTATCTGCCTGATGGCAGGCGGGAGCGACATGGGGCTGACAGCCTCTTCGAGGATGATGCAGATGACCTTGCCTGTGGCATCTCTCTTGACCACGTACTGGGTCAGCGGAAAGATGCGAAGGGAGTTCTCAGGTGTGATGTTCGCCAGGGCATTGCCAGCGACGATGAGGTGCTTGGTGCCTTCGCTTGCCGGGGTGCGGGTGGCGGTGGTCTCGATGGAGTCCACGACTACTGACTCGGCGCTCTGGAGGCCCTTCTCGATGTCAGCCCGGAGAGATACACCACCCTGTTGGGCAGCGATCTTGGCCAGGGTGGCATCGTCGATGACGAACTTGAAGAAGGGAGCCTGTGCCGGGAAGAGGGCCAGGGTGAGCTTCGAGCTGAGGGAGTTGACACAGCGGGCACCGAAGGACGAGAACGTCTTGCGGAGGCGCATGGTGCCGTGGTAGCCCTCAGGGGGAACCAGGGAGGGCAGCGTGTAGGCAGAGCAGTCCCGTGCACGTTGGAGGTACGGCAAGCGGGTAGCACTCAGCCTGGCGTACTCAGCTTTGAGCAGCGGCTGAACGTCAGGAGTAATCGTGTTGTCAGCCATTGGTCACAGGGGTCGGGATCGACACGGTGCGGCCACCAGCGCTACCAGCCGCTCCGCCAGAGCCGCTGCTCAGGGAGAGCGAGGGGGACGGGGCGACGCCAGTGGCGGGACGAATGGCGAGACCATTGCGGCCACCGGAGCGGAGGGCTGCGATGCCAGACAGGCCGAGGTCATCGTCAACACCCAGGGGCTTGGCCAGCTGAGCAGGCGGTGGGGGAGTGACAACGGGGGCCGCCTTGGGGGCCGAAGGAGTGCACATTGAGCGGGGGCTCCTAAGGGTGTGTATAGGGTGTGTAGAGGGGGCGGAGGGGGTTCTCCTCTGGTCATTGGCCAGTAAGTGGTAAGAAAAAAATAGGCCCCGAAGGACCTAAGTTCATGAGCCGCTAAGCGATAGCAGCTTCAAGCTCCACTTGTAGGAGAGCGAGAGCCCTCCACGCCACCTTGGTCGCATGCCGTACACCATCGGTGTCTACCGTGCCCCGGTCGATGAGGTGGCGCACGATGCAGTCAGCGTGGTCCTTGCTCTTGCTGCGGTCCCAGTGCATCTCCGTGCCTGGGTTGTGCTGCTCGTTGGCGATGAGCGACAGCCTGGCCACGTCGGCCACAGCCAGCGGGAAGTAGTCGAGCACCCCACGGGCGATGGGGGCTGCCTTGCGGGCTGCTGCATCGGCAGGCAGCTTGGGGTCACTCATGTTCGTTGGCTCCAGGTGGTTCATGTTGGGGGCACCCAGCCGTCCACTTCACCACCACAACGGGGGCATCAGGACGAGCGGGGTGGCGGCACTGCACACCCCCTTTGGGGATAGAGCTGTGCCTGCAATTCAGGCAGTCACGCCCTCGCTGTGGAGGGGGTAGGAAGCGGGGGTCCAGGGGATCACTTCTTTCTTCTTGAAGTCGTAGTCAGTGGCTCGGCAGATGCGCGCCACGCGGGCTTGGATGAGGGCATCCTCTTCGGTGAGACCCTTTGAGACGTAGGCCTTAACGACCGCCTGCCACCAATCAGCCGGCCGGGCGCAAGAGAGTCGTTGACTGGCGCGGACCGGCCCGATGCCGGGGCAGCCTGCGTAGCCGTCAGTCGTGTCCCCCACCAGCGTCTGGAGAAGGTGCCAGTGGTCTGCATGCACCTCCAAGACCTCTCGAGCCGCGCGGTCCTTCGCGGGGTTGAACAACCACCCAGGGATGGTCTTCATGTCCTTGTCCTCGGAGACGATCACCTTCTTCCCCTTCACGATGGTCGGGTGCGTGGACAGGATGCCCATGATGTCGTCGGCCTCGAGCTTGGGCCTGCGGTAGGAGGGGTACTCGGACTCGAGGTAGGCCTTGACTCTGCTCAGGTAGTGGGGCCGCTTGGAGTAATCCCGGTTGGCCTTGTACGTGGGCAGAATCTCGAGCCTCCAGTTGTCCTCTGTGGGGCAGCTGAGGCACACCATGACCTCGCTCGTCTCGAGCTTGTTGGTGAGCTTCTCGACCTCTGCATCGATGCGCGGCACCACCTCTTCCCACTCCTGGAGAGCGATAGAGGGCTCGCAGCCGGGGAACTGGTAGCGTTGTTCCGAGGTGGCTGCGATCTTGAAGGCGATGATGTCGGCGTCGAGCAGGAGCGTTGTGGTGGTCACTTGGTGTTGCAGGCCAGGCCAATGTTGGCCGTGGCGTAGCTGAACCACATGACAGCCATGGCCGGCTGCCCCTTGAATGCCTGGTCCACGGCGATGGCCATGTAGATGGCAGCCACCAGGAGGATGAGCGTGATGCTCATTGCTGCAACGGGGGCTCGCTGCCCCTGTACACGCACCGAAGGTCCCGCCATGCGCCCTCTAAGGTGGCCACTCGTTGAGAGAGGGTCATGTGTTCGCCGTCGTACTTGCGTGGCACCTCAGCTCGGTCGCACAGCGCGTGCATGACATCGAACTCCTTCTTGACCAGCTCAAAGATTTGCCGGCAGCGGAAGAGCTGCGCGGTCAGGTCGAACTCGAGGTCAGTCATATTTGTGGAACCTCTCGGGGATGACCAGGACGCACTCCGGATACTTCACGCTGAGCCTCTTCCAGCGGCGCATGGAACGGTCGAACTCCTTCTGGTTCTCGCAGTGGACGAGGGTTATCTCATCCATGTTCGCGTTGGCGAATGCAGAGGTGCAGCCTGTGCTCCAGCCGTCATGCCATATCTGGCAGAAGTCGAAGTCGTGCTCGAGGCAGCGGGACATGGCCGTGAGGCCCTCGCGGAGCATGATGACTTGAACGGGCAGCGCGTAGCCCTTAAGTTCCCACACCAGGTCCACGTCACCGTTGTCCATGTAGCCGCTTGCCGTGTTCACCACGGAGCCAGGCAGGCCTGTGATGACCTCGGAATAGTCAACGAAGATGTCGATGTCCTTCTGGCTTCTGCCGAAGAAGGCGTCGCGCAGGTAGCCGCCAGCCAGGATGGCCGAGGGGTACACCTTCTGGACAGCAGAAAGGGCCCGAAGGCCCTCTGTGATGCGCGCTTGGTAGTCAGCGTCTGCCTTCATTTGAACGGCCCTGTCAGCAGGCAATAGGTGATGTACCAGCACAGGCCCACCAACGGAGCCAATATCGATACCAGCAAAAGCCACTTCAGGGCGGTGAGTACACGGTCCATGAACTTAATCAATGGCACTCCTTATTGACCCACCGCTGCAAAAGCTGCATGCGTTGAGCGAGTTGTTGGTATGTCCCGTAGTTGTCGATCACGGTTTCGGCAACGGTTGCAGCGGGGACGGAGGCTGCATCAGCTCTGCTGGTGGCGGTGGGAGCAGACGCTCCGGTGGGCACACCTGCTGCGGCACTGTCGTGAAGCAGCCGGAAAGCGCCAGGCATAGCGGGAGCGTCAGCAGGAATGAGTACCTTGACTTCACGGATGAGTTCCTTGGTGATGGTCTGGGTGGCCACACGTTGCTTGACAGCTTCGGTGGAGATGGCAGCCGTTCGCTCAGTGGCGGCGGCATACCTGTTGTGGGCGTCCACAAGCTGGGTGGCCAGGTCGAGGGCCTTGGCGGTGTCAGCCTTAGCTTTGAGGAGCGCTGCCTGAGCATCGATAGTGGCTTGCTTCTCCCGCTGATGCTCCGCACCAAGGTGCATGAGATAGAGCACCAGAGCGATGGCCACAGCAGCCCCTGCGATGGGCTTCCAGAAGCGTTGGAGCAGCCCCAGGGCGATGGAGAAGGTCACAGCTTGCCCCGCTTCAGGGCAGCCAGGCCTTCTTCGGTCACCCGCCACACGCGGCCGTAGCCACTGGTGGTGTGCGTCGAGATGAGGGCCATGCTGGCCATGGCGCAGATGGTCTGGGAGAAGGTCCGCGAGGTGTCCGACTGGATGGCTATGCCGGTTGCGTAGGCCCGGCACAGCATGTCGAGCACCTCTACCTCGAACACAGGATCAATGTGTATCAGCCCAGGTGCGACCAGACTTCCACTCACCTCCGAGCGGGCACCGGAAGGCGTAATGCTCACCGGCCCGACGAATACTCTCGACAGCCAGTCGTCCAACAGTTTCTTGAAGCCCATCGTCTACCTCGATTTGCCACTCGTCGTGCACGTTGGCAACGAACTCGTAGTGCTCTCCGGGAATGAGCCCGGTCTCTTGAAGGGAGTCGTCTAGCAGGCACAGGGCCTTCTTCATCTGGATGGCACCTGCGCTCTGGAGCAGCGTGTTGATGGCACCGTGGGCTGACCGGACAGCCAGCTCCCTGCGGTCCAGGCCGAATAGGAAGCCACGCTCGGAGGCTGTCTTCTTCACCTGGTCGACCAGCCTGCCCAGTGCGGGGAGGTTGTTGAGGAAGGCTGCACGGGCTTGCTTGCCCACCGCTGCCTTGCCCTGCTTGCGGGTCAGGATGGCCCCCAGCTTCTCGTCCCCTGCCCCGTAGATGAAGGCGTAGAAGAAGGTCTTGGCGATGTCCCTGCCCGTCTCCTTGTCACCGAATGGCTTTCCCATCGGCTCCATGCCAAGGGCTCGGCAGTTGACGGAGTGCATGTCAGTGCCATCCTCCTTCTTCCCATCGAGCACAGTGCGCACGTAGGCACCATCGTCATACTTGGCCATGTAGCCAGCCAAGTCACGCAGCTCGAGCGCATCTGCATCGGCACCCACGAGGACCTTGCCCTTCGGAGCGATGAACAGACTGCGGCACTCGTGGCCATAGGGGCTGTAGCCGGCAGGCACCTGGCCCATGTTCGGACCTGAGTGCGTCATGCGGCCCGTGACGGCCCCGTTGGTGTTGATGCGACCGTGCATGCGGCCGTCCTTCCCCACCTTCTTCAGCCACGCTTCCTTGCCCTCAGCGAGCTGGCCGATGCGCTTGTCCACCATGAAGTACTCCTTCAGCGGCTTGGCCTCGGGGTAGTCCAGCTTGGCGATCACTGCATCGTCCACCTTGGGGCGGCCATCGGGTGTGAACTCGGCGGGCTGCCAGCCGTAGTAAGCGGTGAGCCACTCGGCCACATGCTCTCGGCTGCCGGGGTTGAACTCGACCAGCTTCAGCTTGGTGAGTGGTGCATCGGCGGTGTAGCCACGGGACTTCACGTCTCGCTTCGGGGTGAACTCACCATCGCTGCGGAAGCGGGGCTTGAACACAGCCTTGACCTCTGCCTCCAGCTCGAGCTTGCGTTGCACAAGGCGGGCGTAGAGCTTCGGTGCGGCCACTGCATCGAACTGGAAGCCATGGCGTTCCTGTCGGTCGATGATGTAGGCCACCTGCGTCTCTAGGACGACGGCTTCTTCGCTGTAATTCTTCGAGACGATGAGGTCCCACAGGGAGCGGGTCACCTCCAAGTCCTGGAGGCAGTAGTCCTGCATCTCCTGCGACCATAGGGACCAGCCGCCCTTGTAGTCGCCCTTGTGGTTGCCCAGGCGGTGGCCCCAGGCTTCGAGTGAGTGCCTGCCGATGAGCTGGGGTGGGAAGTCTTTGCCTGATGCCTTCTTGCGGCGCTTCAGGTCGATGCCCTTCATGTCGGACCAGATGAGTCTGGCGAGAACGAGAGTGTCTCGCTGCCTATGCCAGGGGAGTTCGATCCCCGTGAGCTTCTTGATGACCTGGGTGTCGTAGGCGATGGAGTTGTGTCCTACCAGCAGCTCGGCTTGTTGAAGCAGCGCAAGGCCTTCAGCTATCGAGCGCCCGTCGGGCTGCTGGTTGAACACATGGGTTTCTCCAGTGTCCAGGTCTTGAAGGGCCATGATGTGAATGGTGCTGACTTCGTCTAGCAGGCCATTCGTCTCAAGGTCCCATAGGTAGCGAGACATTCTGTTCAGATGCTTTCTCGTCCTCTCAGTGGAGGGCGTGTTGGTTGGTTCGGCGGTGAATCGGCCGCTGCCGCGTAGTCCTCGTTGAGTTCGATCAGCACGGCCGTCCTGTCGTTCTGCTCCGCGACGCGGCCGGTGGTGCCAGAGCCGCCAAAGGGGTCCAGCACAACCCCGCCCGGTGAACTGCCGGCAACGATGCAGCGGCGCGCTAGTTCCGAAGGCATGGCAGCCGGGTGTGTCCCGTCGCTGTCCGAGCGGATGTCCCACACTGAATGGCCCCACCACTTCTCACCTGGGTTCTTGGCGGCAGACCGCTTCTCCTTACTGAAAAGGAAGAGGTACTCATGGGACACCGCAACCCGATCCGCTCGCATTGGCTCCACGGCCGATGGCTTGCGCCAGATAATCGTGCTGCGTAGATACCACCCGTCTCGGCGGATGGCATCGGCTAGAGCGAAGGCCACCAGAGTGAGGTCCTTCATCTTGTAGCCATGTGGAGGCATTCGGAAGCCCTTACGGCCCGCCACAGTGGCCCACGCTTTCCGGTCCTTCTTGCCGCCGCCACCGTTCCCGCCTGCCGCGTAGACATCGCCCACGTTCAGCCAGAGCGTCCCGTCAGCGGTAAGGACCCTCCGTACCTCGCGGAAAACTTCCACCAACTCGGCTACATAGTCGGCTGGGGCTTTTTCATGGCCTATCTGGTCATCGTGGCCGTAGTCACGAATGGCGCGCCCCAATATGGCGGGGAGGTGACACAGCAGTGCGCTGATGAGTCGGGAAGGCGTTTCAGTACGGCTCGGCAGTCTCCGCGCAACGTCGTCACGCGGGGCGGGTGAAGGCCATCAAGTTGCCTTCTCGTCCAGCACGTTGATGCAGATGATTCCTGCACCCTCCATCGACATGGCTTTCACGGCGGGCATCACCTTCTCGCAGGCCTCAAGGCTCGGCGATTGGTAGGCGTCGACGTGAGGCTTGCCGTTGAGGATGTAGACGATGAGGAGGAGCGTTATCACCAGGTCTCGTCCGTGTCTTCCCAGTCCGCCTCTAGCGTGTCGAGCAGCTTGGCGATGGCATCGAGGGCCAGGTCACGATTGACATGGACTGATGTGCTGGTCGGAAGGCTGCCGTGCATCGCACCGTCACCGACGTAAGAAGCCACCGTGACTCCGTTGTCGGCCTTGTGGATGCCGAAGCTGATTCGTTCGGGTACTCGTTGTGCCATTCAAAACTCCGATGGTTGCGAGGTGCGATCCGCGAATGGGGACACCTCTTCAGTTTCAGAAAGCATTCCCGTTGCCGGGTCATATGCCAGTGGGATCGTCTTGCCGGTGGCCTGCCCTGTGTTGCGGTCCTTGAGGACACGCAGGACGGTCACCTTAGGTGCCCCTTCATCCACCTGTTGGTCCCTCTCGAGGCCGAACATGAAGTGGGACCAGAAGCCGATGGAGCGGCTCCCTCTGAAGTGGCGAATCATTACCCTGCCCCCCTCTTCGTGAGGAGCCCCTTCGGGGGTGGCCAGGTGGCTGATGAAGTGGATCGTGCACTTCAGCTCTTGAGCCAGGCCGGCCAGCTCGGACATGATGGAGTCGAGGGCCTTCTTCTCGTCAGCCTCTTGTGCCACCAGGGCGGTGAGGTGGTCCAGGTAGATGTACTGGCAGCCGAGAGCCACCACCATGTACCTGAGCTTGGCCTTCACCACGTCCCAGTCGGTGGACCCGAAGTGGTCATAGAGATAGAGCAGCTCACAGGCACCGAGTGCAGCCAGGGCTTCCCCGCGCTCCTCATCGGTGGCCATGCCGGGTACATGCAGCACCTTCTTCACCATCTTCCCAGCCACTCGGCGCATCGTCTCGACAGGTGGCTGCTCGAGATAGATGGCACCCACCTTGATGCCCTGCTTAAGGTCATAGGCGATGGACTGGGTGAAGAAGTCGGTCTTGCCGATGCCTGTGCCAGCGCCGAAGGCGTACAGCTCACCGAGGCGGCGGCCGTGGGTGAGAGAGGTGAGGGTCTCGAGGAACCACGGGGTGCCCTCGGGTAGGTCAGCCATAGCTGCATCCACCAGGTCAGCAGCTGACACCACACCGTCAGGGCGGTAGGGCTTCGCACCCCAGATGGCATCGATGATCCCCGGTCCCTTGCCGGCCACCAGCATCTCGTTGGCGTCCTTCAGGGGTAGCTTGGCGATCTTGCAGCGGCCTGGGGTGAAGAGAGCTGCGCACTCGGCGGCAGCCTCACGGCCTGGGTCATCCTGGTCGAACATGAGGATGACTTCCTCGTAGCCTTCGAGCCACTCTAGGTTGGCCTTGATGGCCTTCTCGGCACCCTGTGCTCCGTTCGGTACGCTGACCACGGGCCACTTGTTGCCCTGCACCTGGCTGACTGACATCGCGTCAATCTCGCCCTCAGTAATGACTACTTTCTTGCCCCCATCCCGCCAAAGATTTTGGCCAAAAAGCTCGGCACCTTTGAGGTTGCCGATGACGGAGAACTCCTTGTTGGCTGTACGGGTCTTCTGTGCAACGAGCACACCGGACTTGTAGAACGGGGCTATCTGGACTGTCTTGCCTGAGCTGGTCTCACCAACGGTGTAGCCGAAGTGGCGACACGTCTCTTCGGTGATGGCTCTGCGGATTAAGGTTTGGTATTCGCCCTGGATCGGGTTGAAGTCAGTGGGCGTCTTCGCACTCCTGGGATGGCCTGGAGGGAGGCCGGGGATGTGGATGCCACACGAAAAGCAGTGGCCGTGGCGGTCTGTATAGCGAGCCAGTGCATCAGATGAGCCACAAGCGGGGCAGGCTTCGTGGTGGGTGAACTCGCTGTCTTCAGGCAATCACACCTTCTTGCTTCAGCTTGGTGGCCGTGCGGAAGGACAGCTTGGTGTTCACAGCGCGCTCACGGAGCAGCCCTGCTTCCCTGTTGCAGGCCATCTCGACACTGCGGCGGCCCTTCGAGCTGGCCTTGGGGGTTGCAGCGGCCTCGATGAATGCGAGGGCCATTGGGGTGGGACGAGAGAGTTGGTTATGCAGCATTGACTAGCTCCTTCGTGAGCATCCATTCCTTGGTCCTGTTGAGGCCACGGACAAACTCCACGAGGACGGAGCTGCGGTCGTCTGGGTGCCGGTCAACAACGATGGCACCTCGGCTGCTGCGCACCCAGCACGGGAGGCCCCAGGCATGCCCCGGCTTCACCTGAACCACTGAGCCCACCTCGATAGGCTTCCTCAGCCGGTACTCACCGTACTGTTTGCCGGCCTCGTCACGCTTCATCACGCAGTCAATGAGGACCCCGTAGTTGCGGAGGTCCTCAATGCACGATGAGAGGCGGGAGATGCCATAGACGGCCATCGCGGTGACCGGGGTGATGACTTTGCCGGCCTCGATGTGGGCGCGGACCTTGGAGACTTGCGTGGTCATGTGTTCCTTTATGTGTAGTCTTCGAGGGCGGTGTCGGGGAACACCTGCTCCAGGTTCGTGAGCAGCTCATCGATGGCCTCGTCCTGGGCCTGGGTGGAGATGCCACCGACGATGCAGATGCCTACCGAGCAGTGGTTCCTGTCGGGGAGATGGGAGCCGCGCTTGGTTAGGGGCCTGCCCTCTTCCACCGTGCCGTCCTTGCGAATGACGAAGTGGTAGCCGATGCAGAGGCGTCCCTGGTCTCGGTGCATCCGGTCGATGTCCACTACCGTGAGGTCCTGCTCGCCCGTCCGTGAGGAGTGAATGGCGATTACGGTGACCTCTAGTGGGTCAAGCGCGGCGATGGCCATCAGCAGACAGCCAGGAGGATCAAGGGGAGCAGCAGGGAGACCAGAAAGGCCTTGAATTGCGGGGTCACGTGTTGTGATGTTCGTCAGTTGAGCCACGCCTGCGGGACGGTCTTGTCCGCATAGCTGAACCCGTGCTTGTCGCACCAGGCCGCGTAGGTCGTGGCAGATGTTTTGGTGATCCGTGCTCTGCTGTTGCTGAACACGAAGCGGATGTCGAGGTCGGGGCGTTGCGCCTTGACCAGTAGGTGTTTCTGACGGTCGGCTGCGATGAAGCGGCCCTTCGTCTCAACGATGATTCCGTTGGGGAGTTGGAAGTCAGGTGTGTACGTGTGCCCTTTCGCAGGGGTCTCGTATCGGACCTTCAGAGTCTCGTACTCGGCAGCTACGCCAGCGGCCTCGAGTTGGCTTGCTACAGCCTCTTCGAGCCCGCTTCGGTAACCCTTCGATAGCGCAAGCTGGCGTGTGGTCAGCTTGGCCTTCGGAGCGAGTGCTTTCTTGGCGGTCAGAAGTCGGTGCTGTCGTCCGACCCGGCTGCTGCCGGGAATGTGGATGCAGCCTCCTCTTCAGGAGCCTCGTAGCCTTCCTGTGCACCGAAGCCATAGCCAGCAGCGTCTTGAGCGCCACCTGTACGCAGCTCAATGATCTGCACGGCATTCATGCGGAGCGAGATGCCCACGCCGATGGCGGTGTTGAAGGGGGTGGCTTCACCAGCCACTGACAGCAGCGAGCCGCCCCAGATGGCCGGGGCCGGAGAGAGCTTCTTGCCCTTGGCGTCGAACACGTCAGGCTTCATCACTCGTTCGGGCTTGCCTTCCTTGACGACTCGAGCAGCCATCTTGAAGTTGAACTCGTACTCGCCCGTCTCGTCACCATCGTCATTCACGGCGGCCTTGTAGGGGGCTGAGGTCTTCTTCAGTGCCTTGGCCTTGGCCTTCGCCTTGCCATCACCCTTCATCAGCTCGGCCTTCTCGGACTCGAGGAAGGTGTTGACCATCTCATCTAGTTGGTTGATGAGTGGCCCCGAGTCTTCAGCGGAGAGGCGGAGCTTGCATGAGTAGGTGCCGAGAGCGTTGAACTTGGTGTCCGGCTCGTTGATCTTCGGGTAGACCGCAGTGCCAACTGGCGTAACGATCTTCACGCCACGGGGGCGCTTGCTATCAGTTGCCACTAGATGGCTCCTTTGATTTCGTTGTTGATGTACGCCTTCAGTGCACGGACGTGCTCGGCGTAGTGGCTGTCAGCGTCCTTCTCAATCCGCTGTGCCCGGCCCAGCTCTTCCGAGATGTCCAGGCCGAGCTGGTCACATACAAGGCGGAAGAGGACTGCAATGCCGGCCACCTGTTGTGCAGGTGGGTGGTCCTGGGCTGCGCTAATAAGAGCGTAGGAGGCCCGCAGGGTTTGAAAGGGGTTCACTGTGGAGAGTTGGTCTCGGTGCAGTTGTTGGTCCTTCTTGGGTTGGTGGTGGGTTGTTTCATTGGCCAGTATTTAGAGCACATCGCCATCCGTCACACATCTGCACGCATCAGGCAAAGAAGTATTCAGACTTCCTGACCTGCTCAAGGTCCAGCGTACCCATCTCCGGCAGCGGCGGAAGCTCCTCGCGAAGCTCCTCAGGCAATTGCTCTGCAAGCTCATCGCGAAACTTCTTCAAAACATTCGGGGTGTACTGGTCCACGAAGGCGTCCCGCAAGTTGTCCCGAAGTAGCGTCGCGTGGCCCGCGTGGCAGCCATAGCTATCGTGGATCATGGCGAAGTCCTTCATGCCGTCCTCCACACAGTAGGTGACCGTTCGCTGAAGGTGGGCCGCGTCCAGGCTGTGCACGAAGTTCGGGCTAATGCCCAGAGCCTGCTTTCGCGTGTTGAGCTTGTCCCCCTCACGGTTGATGAGTAGCTGGTAGCGCCGGCCCAGCACCGTGAAGTCGGCGGTGTCGCCTACGTCTATCCGGTAGTCCTGCACGGCAAGGAATCCCATCGGTGTTTCCCAATGCACCGGGAGCTTGTTGCTCGAGGCAACCTTCGCAGCCTCTTTGAGCCACTCCATAGCCACGTTGGCGGCCACCACGGTGGTGCTAATTGCCGCGTAGTTGCAATCGGCGAGGAAGGCAGCGTCCTCACTGCGGTGCTCAGGCAGGCTGTCCACCAGGTCACTGAAGAGCTGGTCCTTCATGCCCCGCTTGGTGACACCGTAGGGCACCGTCATAGTGTTTCGCTTTGCCAGCCTGCGGGTCATCTTGCCGACCCACCGCTTGGCCGTGGTGTTCCCCTGCCATGCTGCGGTGTCGATGATGGTTTGGCTGGCATTCGCGACCACGCTGTAGATATCTGCCGGGTTCTCGCCAGGGACCAGTCCGGTGGCTGCGCCGCCCACTGGGTCACGCAGCAGGGCTGAGAAGTTCTGGAGGCCGTTGCAGGCACCGTCGAAGGCTGCCGGCAGGTTGGAGGTGAAGGTGCTGGGTTCGGCACCGGCATCAACCCATGCCTGGAGCCGTGCCCACTCCAGGCAGAAGGCGAGGAACTGAAAGGGACCACCCTGGTTGATTTCACCGATGCTGCCATCCTGCACTTCGCGCCCATCCTTACCGGCAGCCCACCATGTGCAGCCAACAGGGTCAGCAGCCGACCGCAGGATCAGATCCTGATGGCTCTCGACCCATGCAATTCGCTCATCGAAGTTAACCTTGTCTACTCCGTAGCAGTTGGCCCCGTGTACCGCGAGCCAGTACGCCCCTTCCTCTCCCAGCGGGACGGACTCGGTGAAGGTCAGCAGCGCCTTGGCCACATCGTCACCTTGCGGGTTCATGCCTGAGCCGGCTGGGTACATGCGGCCTCGCCAGTCCATGCTGTAGACGTAGTGGAAACGGTTGCCCCGGCTCTGCATCATCTCTGCCGTCCATAGCTTCTGAACGAGCTGGAGCCGCTTGGACATGAGTTTGTAGTTGAACTCATGGGTGCGTGCGGCTTCGACCTTCCATGCGTGGAGAGCCTCGGGAGTCGGCTCCTCGCCTTCTTCCCATGGCTTGGCAGGCAGGGGGCGGTCCTCTCGCTCCGGCAGGCCACCGAGGGTCGAGTTGTTCTCGTGCAGGGCGTTGATGAGGCCGAAGATGGGCTGGTTGACTGACCACTCGGTGCCCTGTAGCGCATTGACAGCCGCGTAGACAGCGGGCATCTCCCATTCCTTCATCTCGGCCAGGTAGCCCCTGCTGCGGGTCTTGACGAGCGGCTTGCGCATCCCCTTGGTCAGGTAGCCTCCGTTGAAGGGCGAGGACCAGCGGCGGGGCGTGCACAGCATCGGCAGGCGCTCGGGGGTCAGCAGCTCACATCGTGCATGGGAGCCCTCGAGCCACTTCATGCACGACTCGCTGGGCCGCACCACGGTGTTGGTCTTTCCGTTGCCGATTGGCACCGTGTCAATCTCTACTAGGCCGGTGCTCTGGCTGAACATGGTGATGAGCAGCGCCCCCACGCGTGCACGCACGACGTCATCCCACTGGATAGCCCTCACATCGGCCAGCTCGGCACCCTTGCGGATGAACACAAGGCGGTCACTGACCCGCTTCTTTGCGGCGCTGCGCTTGGCCACCTTGGCTGCAAGGCGTGGCTGCTTCTTGGTTATCTCATCGATGTTCACCGCTGCCTCCATCTGCATGGCCACCAGGATGCTCATGTGGGCCAGCGAGGGGCGCGAGTGGAGCGTGGAGATGGCGGTGTGGGCCGTAAGCCAGGAAACCACCACGGGGTCCAACTGGTTGATGAAGTGGTACACGCCAGCACTGCGGCCAGCCAAGCCGGTGCCAGTGGCCAGCAGCCAGGCCCGGAGTGCCTCTTCCATCGGGCGAAGGGCGTGGCGGATGAGCTGGGTGCCAGCCGAAACGGCACCATTCCCGCCGTCCTGGAGCTTCTCCCGGTAACGCTTGATGCCCAGCTGCATCGACTGGTCTTCGAGTTCGTACTGGAGGTCTACACGTTCAGCTTGGGTCTGGAACAAGGGGAATTCTCCTGAGTGAATGGCGCACGCGATACTCACACATCTGCACTCGTCCCGCATGTGTGCACGAGTGAGCTTTCTCACGGTTTCGTCATTTGCTGCTGAAAGGTGGCACCACCGAGGCACCGGGCACCAACCGTGGCACCACCTATGACACCAGCCCTTCCCAAGGCCTCCTTTTGGCACCAATCGTGGCACCGGGTGCCAAAACAAAGGCCCCAGCAGAGTGGGTACTCTCGCTGAGGCCTAGGTGGTTTCTGGTGGGCCCTGAGTGACTCGAACACTCGACCTACGGATTAAGAGTCCGCTGCTCTACCAACTGAGCTAAGAGCCCGAAACTTTGTTCGACGGCCGTTGGTGTCGACTGTCGTCGCGTGCAGATCGGTCGCACGCTGATGGTGGGTTGTGCGGGGCTCGAACCCACGACCTACGGATTAAAAGTCCGCTGCTCTACCAACTGAGCTAACAACCCGTCGAGCCCATGATTATATCGGGCCGGGGATTGAGCCCAGCGGCTGCAACCGAAGGCAAGTCTAGCAGAGCGACATGCGCCATCGCCCTTCAAACGGACGCGCGGGCGGCCACATGTGCCAGCGCCAGGCTCGCCGCGACCATGCCGAACGTGGCCGTGACCGCGACGCTCGACCCGTACCCGTGACAGTTCAGTGTGGCATCGGTCCGCGTGCCGGCCGGCGGCGCATGTGCCTGTTCGCGCGAATACACGCACGTGATGCCGATCTTGCCGGAGCGCGAGGCGCCATGGAACTTGCGCAGACGTTGCCGCAGGCCGGCGAGCAAGGCGTCGTGTGTGAGCAGCCCGAGGTCCTCGACCGCCACGTCCTGTGGCGCCCGCTTGCCGCCGGCCGCGCCCACGGTGACGAGAAAGGTGCCCGTCGCCAGCGACCACGCCGCGAGGGCCGTTTTCGCGCGCACCTGGTCGCACGCATCGATCACCGCATCGACCGGCACGGGCAGCAAGCCAGGCCAGTTGTCGGCATCGACGAATGCTTCGACGCAGTGAACCTCGCAGCTCGGATGGATGTCGGCGATGCGGTTCTTCAACGCATCGACCTTGGCCTGGCCAACCGTGGCGCCGAGTGCCTGAACCTGCCGGTTGATGTTCGACTCGGACACCTGGTCGAGATCGATCAACGTGAGCGATGCAACGCCGCTGCGCGCGAGCGCCTCCGCCGCCCAGGAGCCGACACCGCCGACGCCCACCACCGCGATGTGCGCCGCGCGGATGCGCGTGTAGGCGGCGCTGCCGTACAAGCGCGAAACGCCACCGAAGCGACGTTCCAGATCGGCGTCGACCTCACCCGCACCCACGCCCGCACCCACCCCCGCACCGATGCCCGCAGCGGCGCCACCCTCCGGATCGACGACGCCCTTCGCGACCACGTCGCCATCGCCCATCACTTCAACGACGCGAGCCTTTCCTTGCCGGCCTGCGCGGCTTCGGAACGCGGGTAGGTCTTGACCAGATCGTCGATGGTCTTCTTCGCCGACTTGGCGTCTTTCAGTTCCGCCTGGCAGTTCGCCACGGCGAGCATCGCCTCCGGGGCGCGCGGGCTCTCGGGCGCGGTGGCGATCAACGAGCGGAAGGTCGCGATCGCTTCCTTGTAGTCGCGCTTGCCGTATTGCGCGTTGCCGAGCCAGAACAAGGCCTGCTCGCGATAGCCGCTGGTCGGATAGCGTTTCAGCATCCCTTGCAGGCCACTCGACGCGTTGGCGAAATCGCCCTTGCGCAAGGCGGCGAGCGAGTCGTCGTACTGGCGCTTCTCCTCGGGATCGGCGCTGAATTCCTTGTCGTCGAGCGTCACCTTCTGGGGCTCGAACCGGCGCAGGCGCTCGTCGAGCGAGGCCATCAGGTCGGTGTGCTTGCGCTGCAGCTCGGCCACGTCGCGCGACAGCTGCTCGTTCTGGCCACGCAGCCTCGCGTTGTCGGTGCGCTGCAGTTCGAGCTGCGTGTTGAGCTCGAGCAGGCTGCGCTTCAGCTGGTTCAGTTGCTCGGCGAGCCTGGTGTCGGCCTCGGCCTGCTTCGCCTTGGCCTGCTCGTTCGCCGCGTCGAACTTTTGCCGCAGTTCGAGGATGGCGCGACGGGCATCATCGTCCTCGAAGAGGCCGGCGTGCGCAGCCGGCGCGAACGCGGCCGCCAACAGCAGCGCGAAGCCCGCCTTCCGGATCGAGATCGCGCGCATGACCGTGAACATCAACGGGAACATCAACGCGCGGTCAGCTCGGCGCGGCGATTCTTCGCGTACGCCTCTTCGGTGCTGCCCTGCACCGCCGGGCGTTCCTTGCCGAAACTCACGGCTTCGACCTGACCGTCGCCAACGCCCAGCAGGGTCAGCGACTTCATCACGGCTTCGGCGCGGCGCTGGCCGAGCGCCAGGTTGTACTCGCTGCCGCCTCGCTCGTCGGTGTAGCCCTCGACCGCGATGTGCTTCTTGCGATCGGCCGACAGCACTTTCGCGTTGGCTTCGATGGTCGGGCGGAACTCGTCCTTGACGACGTAGCTATCGTAGTCGAAGTACACGATGCGCGGCAGGTTGCTCATCGAGGTGTCACGCGTGCTCGCGAGGTCGACCGAAGCGACCTTGGTTTGCGACGACGTCGCGCCGTCGCCGTTGCCGCTGCCCGGGACGACCGTCGACCCGGTGCGGCTTTCGACCGGTGCCTTGTCGTCGAGCTTGACGCTCGAGCATCCGGCTACCGCGGCCATGGCAGCAGCGACAGCGAGCGTCTTGAAGGAGATGGTTGCGTTCATCGTGGATCCTCTCGGAAAGTGAAAAAGGGGAAGGTCGGAACAGCAGTATCTGAAGGAGGCAGACCGCGTGCCGGGTAGCCCAAGGGGTTCGCCGTTCTTTCAACGTCCGTACGGTCCCCAGGCCGGCTCGCGCACATCGGCGTTGGTGGAGGCGAGGCGAGCCTTGATCTTGCCATCGAGCGTGCTGGTCATCAACACGTCGCGGCCTTGGGCCTTGGTGGCATAGAGGATCAGCCGGCCGTTCGGCGAGAAACTCGGCGATTCGTCGTCGTTCGTGTCGGTCAGCGCGACCGGTTGCCCGCCGGCGGCGAGGTCGAGCGTGTAGAGCTTGAACGCGCCGCCGACGCGCGAGATGTACGCGATGGTGCGTCCGTCGGGGCTCACCGAGGGGCTGATGTTGTAGCCGCCGACGAAGGTGACGCGCTCGACCGCGCCGCCGCCCACGCCGATGCGGTACACCTGCGGTCCGCCGCCGCGGTCGCTCACGAAGAAGATCGAGCGGCCATCCGGCGTGAACGCGGGCTCGGTGTCGATGCCCTGGCTCGACGTGAGACGGCGTGGCGTGCCGCCCTGGCGATCGATCAGGTAGATCTGCGAGCCGCCCTCGCGCGACAGCGTCACCGCGAGGGTCTGCCCGTCGGCCGACCAGGCCGGTGCGCTGTTCGAGCCCCGGAAATCGGCGATCGCCCGGCGTGCACCGGTCACAACGTCTTGCACGTACACGATCGCCTTCTGCTTCTCGAACGAGACGTAGGCGAGCTCGCGCCCGTTCGGCGACCACGCCGGCGAGATGATCGGTTCGGCGCTGTTGAGCGCGACCTGCCCGCCTTCGCCATCGGCATCGGCCACGCGCAGCGTGAATCGGCTGCCGCCGCGGGTGACATACGCGATGCGAGTCGAGAACACGCCCTTGTCGCCGGTGAGCTTCTCGTAGATGATGTCGGCGATGCGGTGCGCGGCCAGGCGCAGGTCACCTGGCTCGGCCGCGCTCGCGTTGCCGACGATGTCGCTGCCCCTGACCACGTCCCAGAGCTTGAAGCGAACGTCGATGCGGCCATCGGCGAGCCTCGCCAGCGAGCCGGCGACGAGCGCGTCGGCCGCGCGGCCGCGCCATTCGCTCATAGAAGGCCGCGCGGTCTCGTCGAGCGATGCCGACGATGCATCGACGAGGCGGAACGCGCCGCTGCGCTCCAGGTCGGCACGCACGATGGTCGAGACCTGCTGCGGCATGCGCTCTTCGTCGCGGAACTTCGCCACCGCGATCGGCAGTTGGGTCGCGCCGACCCCCGAGATCTCGACCCGGAACTGGGACCAAGCCGGGCCGGTGACGGCACCGCACGCGAGTGCGGCGGCGGTGGTGAGGAGACGTCGACGATGCAGCATGCGCGAAGAGATCGGTTGGCGAACGATTTGGTTCAATGCATTTTCGGCGCGCGCTCGGCGCGGTCGAGCCCTGCGTGCATCATCGCTTCACTGCGCCTGCACCGCCGGCAAGCGCTGCAGGTGGCCGATCTTGAGGTAGCGGTAGTAGGTGCCTTCGGCCACGTAGGCCGCGAGCACGAAGCCGGCGCTGCCGTCGAGGAAGCCCCGCTTCATCACGTAGCAGCGAATGAACGCCCAGCTCCCGTGCAGGAGCGCGGGCCCGAGTCCGCCGCGCGCCCCTGCGCGCACCTTGTCGGCGGCGCGACCGGTGGTGTAGCGGTTCATCTTGTCGAGCGCGTCTTCGAGCGTCGGCATGGTGTCGTGTAGCAGGTCGCCGCCGAGGCTGCCGACCGGGCCCTCGACGATCAGCCGTTCGTGCACGAGATCGGTCGAGAAGCGGCCGGCTTCGCGGCGGAAAAGGCGCAGCACGCGGTCGGGATACCAGTCGCCGTGGCGCATCCATTGGCCGCAGAAGCTCGACAAGCGCGACAACTCGTAGCCGGCGCGGGTGGGCGAAGCCTCGGTCGCTGGCGCCGTCTCCGATGTCGACGTTGCCACGACGCCTCGGATCTCGGCAGCGAGCTCGGGCGAGACGCGCTCATCGGCGTCGATGGCCAGCACCCACCGTCCTTTCGCCTGGTCCAACGCCCGTTGCTTCTGGATGCCGAACCCCGGCCAATCGATGGCGACGGTGACCGTGGCGCCCCGCGCTGTCGCGAGCGCAGCGGTGTCGTCGGTGCTGCCCGCATCGACCACGATCCACTCGTCGGCGAACGCGACCGACGCGAGGCAGGCCTCGATGTTGGCCGCCTCGTTGCGCGTGATCACGATGACCGAGAGCGCGGGCATCGCGTGAGGCTTGGGAGGCGATGCGATCGTCATGGGTTGGCGGCGGGATTGTAGGCAGCGCGCGTCACGGCTTGCGGTCGGCCCCCGAGCGGCGCCGCGATAATCGCCGCCCATGACGATGCCGAAGGCGCCCCCCAAGCCCCAATCGGGTGGCACGCCCGGGCGTCCGGTCGAGCACGGCCATGCTTCGAAGGCGCCCCGACAGGCCGACGCATGACGACGGCCGCGCCGACCTGCACCGTCGTCATCCCGGTGCTGAACCAGTTGCAATACACGCAGCAATGCGTGCACAGTCTGGTTGCGAGCGGCACGCCGCTCGAAGAGATTCTGGTCGTCGACAACGGCAGCACCGACGACACGCCGACCTGGCTTTCCGGCATGCCTTCGATGCGTTCGGTGCGCAACGCCGTCAACCTCGGCTGTGGCGGTGCATGGACGCAAGGCGCGCTGGTCGCGACCGACGACTGGATCGTGCTGCTCAACAACGACGTCGTCGTCGGCCCGGACACGATGCGCGCGCTCTTCGCCGCGGCCGACCGGCACCGGCTCGATGTCGTGAGCCCGGCCCTCGTCGAAGGCGCGCTCGACTACGACTTCGCATCGCGCGCGGCCGCGTTCACCGCCGAGATGAAGGGCACGCTGCGCCGGGGCTGGTTCCATGGCGTCGCGTTCGCGGTGCGCCGCCGCGTCTTCGAGACGATCGGCTTCACCGACACCGACCGCCGCCTCGGCGGCCGAGAAGACGTCGAATACCTGGTGCGGTGCGAACGCGCCGGCGTGCCGGTCGGCACCGTCGGCGATTCGCTGCTGCATCACTTCGGCTCGATCACGCAGAACGCCATCAAGCGCGAGACCGGCGCGCGCGACCTCGGCGACCGCACCTACTTCTATCGCCGGCTCGGCATGGGATGGCTCGAGCGCAAGCGCTTCAAGGCCGCGCGCAAGCGCAGCGCCGAGGCCTGGGCCGCGAGCGAGATGTCCACGCACGGCTTCGCGTTGCACATGCGCCGCGACGCGGACGGTTTCACCGCGGTGACCTACCTCTGATCCCGGCGTGTGCTTCGCAAAGCGCGCGGCGGCCCGGCTGCATAGGCGAGGCGGAAGGGGTGGCGCAGACATGCCATCCGAACTGGCGCGCTCGGCGCGTTCAGCGACCGATCTCGTAATCGCGGCCCTCGCCTTCGAGCACCAGGTTGAGATGACCGGTGTGGCGCTGCGGCGCGATGCCCGCTCCTTGCCGCACGACTCGGCGCCAGAGGGCCGCACCTTTGTCGCTGGCCCGGCGCCAGACCGACGCGTCGCGGTTGGCGACGCGGCGCGGTCGTGCGTGGCCAGTGCCCGCACCGATCGACGCTCGCGCAGCGCCGTCGACGACGCGTCGCGGCACCACCCCTTTGTCGATGTCGCGCAGGTGCCGCAGCAGCAGGTAGCTGCCGAGCCGTTCGCTGCAGAAGGCCCACGCGCGGGCGTTGTAGCCTTCGCGCGCGATCGGGTAGCGCTGCACGCAGGCGCGCGTGATGTTCTCGATCGCGGTGACCGCGTCGATCCAGAACGGCGCTGGATACACGCCGAGCTCGACGCCGCCGGTCACGAGCCAGTCCTCTCGAAAGAAGATTTCCGCTTCGGTCTTATCGAGCACCTGCTGCTCGACCGCTTCGGCCGTGAAGCGCAGCAGGTCTTCGACCCGGTGGACGCGGCCGTACTGCTCGAGCAGGTCGTACTGGTTGGCCTCGGCATCGGTGAGCGTGAACGGGCGCGTCACCATGAAGTCGCGCGGGCCGGGCTGCATCGTGTCGCAGAGCGAGGCCGGCGAGAGAGACACCGCCGGCACCAGGTCCATCGCTTCGTAGCTCGGCGCGACGACGCGGCTCAGGCGGCGGTTCGAGACGAACTTGCGGTACTGGCAGAGGCCGACATGCGTGGCTTGCGGATGGTGGGCGACGACGTGGTTCTTCAGCGCGAACGTGCCCGCGGTGCCGCCGAGGATCGGGTGATGCGGCACCCACTCCGGCGCCAGATCGCGCAGGTTGAGGCCGCCGTCGTCTTGCTGCGCCGCGCCGAGCCGGATCGTCGACACGAAGGCCGGGTAGTCGACCCATTGCGGGCCATGCGTGAGGCACGCATAGACCAGCGAGGGCGCTGCCGCATCGGCCAACTCAGCGCACCCGTTTCAGATAGCCCGAAGGCGCGACGCTGATCAGCAGTTTGTGGTCGATCGCGCTGTCGATCTCGAACTCCGGGTGGGTTTGCAAGTACACCTTGAGTGCGCTCAGCGGGTTGTCGCCCGGGCCCCACGTGCGATCGGGGTACAGGCTCTTCGGCAAGTGCTCGACGATGGTGTCGAACACCACGCAGTAGCTGCCGACCGTCGTGAGCGGCGCATACGCGTCGAGTTCGGCAAGCACGTGCTCGTGCGTGTGGTTGCTGTCGAGCATCACCAGCACGCGCGGCTTGCCGGCCGCGAAGGCCTTCACCTTCGCGATCATGTCGGGTGCGGTGCTCGAGCCTTCGAACATCGTGATGCGCCTGGCCATCGGGTGCGCCAGGATGGCCTCGCGGTTGTGTGCACGGATGTCGATGTCGATGCCCAGCACCTGCGCCGTGGCGCTGCCGCCGCAGGCCGCGTTCAGTTCGAGCATCGCTGCCGAGAAGATCAACGAGCCGCCGTGCGCGATGCCGGTCTCGACGATCAGGTCGGGTTGAATCGCCCAGATCAGCTCCTGGACCGCGACCATGTCTTGCGGGTACTGGATGATGGGCCGGCCCATCCACGAGAAGTTATACGAGTACTTCGGCGCGGTCGACGCGAGCATGAACGCTTCCGCCGTCTGCCGCAGTTCGGCGTTGTCGCCGTTGGCGGCCAGGCGTTGCTGCACTTCTTGCTGGAACGGATCCATCGTCGGCGTCTCGGTTGATGGGATGCAGGGCGTTTACGCGATCGAAGTGCCTTGGGGCGCGACCTGATGGCGCGTGGGCGCCATTGTCGTCACGCGCCGGCGCGATCGCCATCGGGCGAGCGGCGATTGTGCTCAAGCGCCAACGCGGCATCGAGCTTCTGCCGGCTGCCCCAGAACGCCATCGGTTCGTGATCGGGATAAGGGTAGCGCCCGAGCGCAGGCGTGATGGCCGAGCCATGTTCGGCGATCCAGCGCTCGACCTGCGCGCGCACCGTGATCGGCTGGCCGGAACAGATGTTGACGATGCCGTGCGCGCGGCCATCGAGCGCGAGCGCGACGAGCTCGCGCGCGGCTTGCTCGACAGGCATGAAGTCGCGCACCTGCTCACCGCCCGACATCGGGAACTCGCTGTCGTGCCGCCTCGCGGCCGCCGAGAGCTGGGCCCACAACGAACTCGGCGCCTGACCGTCGCCGTGCAGGTAGAACAGGCGCGCCCAGGTCAACGCGACCGGCTGGGCCTGCAGGTGCCGGCGCAAGCGGTCCTTCGCGAGCGCGTACGCGTTCGACGGCTCGGTCGTCATGTTTTCGACGAGCTCGCCAGAACGCATGCCGTATTCGAAGCAGGTGCCGGAGACGACGAGTTTCGGCAGCCCGCCCGCGATCAACCCGTCGAGCATCGCCTGCTGCGCGGGGCACTCGTCGTCAGTGTGATGCGCCGAGCGGTAGTTCGGCAGCCCGCCCCACGCGAGATGGATCAACACGTCGGGCCGGCCGATGTGCTCGAACGCACCCGTGCTCGCCGACGTCACGTCCCACTCGACGACGCGATGCGTCGATGCGCCGGCGGCTGCGTGTCGCATCAGCAAGGTCACGTCGACATCGCACGCTTCCAGCGCACGCACGACGTGCCGGCCGACGAATCCGCTCGCGCCGCTGACCGCGACGCTCAACCTTCGCATCGCAGCGACGGCACGGCGGTGATGAATTGCGCGCCCCACTCTCTCGCGTAGGCGAGCTGCGCCATCACCTCGCTTTTCAAGTTCCACGGCAGGATCACGATGTGGCTGGGCTTCTGTTCGCGAAGCTTCGCTTCGGCAACGATCGGGATGCGGCTGCCCGGCATGAACCGGCGCTGCTTGGCCGGGTTCCGATCGGCGACGAAGGCGATCAGGTCGGGACGGATGCCGGCGTAGTTCATCAGCGTGTTGCCCTTGGCGGCGGCGCCGTAGGCCGCGACGGTGTGGCCGCGGCGCTTCAGATCGATCAGGAGCGCGTGGAAATCGTCCTTCACCCGGTCGGCGCGGCTCTGGAAGTCGGCGTAGTACGCGAGCGTGGCGACGCCGCTCTCGCGTTCGCGCGCGAGCATCGCGGCGACGCGCGGGCTGAGCGCGTGCGCGCCAGGAGCGCTGCGATCGCAGCCATCGATGCTGGCGCTGCCGTCACTGCCGTCACTGCCATCGCTGCCATCGCTGCCATCACTGCCGCCACTGCCGCCACTGCCGCCACTGCCATCAATGCCGTCACTGCGTCGGGCGAACACTCGCAGGCTGCCGCCGTGCGTGGGGTGCTCCTCGACATCGAACACCGTGAGCCCGTTGGTCGCGAAGATGCGCTGCACCGCGGTGAGCGAGAGGTACGAGTAATGCTCGTGGTAGACCGTGTCGAACTGGTTCTCGCGCATCATCTGCCAGAGGTGCGGAAACTCGAACGTGGCAACACCGTGCGGCTTCAGCAGCCGCGTGAAGCCGGCGACGAAGTCGTTGATGTCGGGCACGTGCGCGAGCACGTTGTTGGCGGCCAGCAGGTCGCACGACCGGTCGAGCCCGACCAGCTCCTCGGCCAGCGCCACGCCAAAGAAGCGCTCGACGATCTTGATCCCCTTCTCGCGCGCCGCGTCGGCGGTGCTCGTCGTCGGCTCGATGCCGTAGCAGGGGATGCCGGCGGCCCGCACGTACTGCAGCAGGTAGCCATCGTTGGCGGCGACCTCGGCCACGCGGCTTTTCGGCCCCAGCGCGAAGCGGCCGATCATGTCGTTCACGTAGTGCTGCGAATGGGCGAGCCAGGTCGGCGAGAACGAGCTGAAGTAGGCGTAGTCGTCGGTGAAGAGCGCGTCGCGACCGGCGTGGTCTTCGGTCTGCAGGAGCCAGCAGCGGTCGCAGACCAGCAGGCGCAGCGGGTACCAGACCTCCGGTGCCCGCAACGCCTCGGCCGACAGGTACGCGTTCGACGGCGGCGCGCTGCCGAGGTCGAGGCAGACGTGGCTGAGCGGCGTGGCGCAGTGGCGGCACTTCATTCGACGAGCCCTCCGGTCGACGATGGCAAGCCGCCGATGCCGACGAATGCATCGGTGACCGGCGGGTGGCCGGCATCGCGCGCCGACAGGTGCCCGACGGGCAACGGCCAGGCGATGTCGAGCCGCGGGTCGCGCGCATCGAGGCCGGCCTCGGCGTCGGCCACGAAGACGGCCGAGTGGCCGTAGAGCATCTCGACGTCGTCGGTCAACGTCTGAAAGCCGTGCGCGAAACCGGCCGGGATCAACAGCGCGAGATCGTTGTCGACGCTCAACCGTTCCGCATGCCATTGCAGAAAAGTCGGCGAGGCGGCGCGCAGGTCGACCGCCACGTCGAAGACCTCGCCGCGCAGGCACTGCACGAGCTTGCATTCGGCATGCGGCGGCTGCTGGTAGTGCAGGCCGCGCACGGTGCCGCGGTGGCGCGTTCGCGTGAGGTTGAGCTGCACCAGCGATTGCGACCAACCCGCGGCGCGCAACTCGTCGGCGCAGAAGAGGCGCGTGAGGTCGCCGCGCGCGTCGCCGAGGCGTTGGCGCTTCACGCGCATCAGGCCGGCGATGGGGGTGGCTGCGATTGTGAGGCGGCTCATCGGCGGGTCTCAGGTTCGGCGTGACGATGCCGGTCCGGTGGCCTGTCCCACGGCCTGTCCCGTGGCGAGTCCCGCGGCCTGTCCCGCCGCCCGTTCATGTGCCGCGTCGGATGACCACACCTGGGCGTGCGCGTCGATGTCGGCGGCGCACAGGTCGAGCGCTGGTAAACCGTCGGCACGTTGCCGGTACCAGTTCATCGTCCGGGTGATCGCGACCGACAGCGGCCAATGCGATTCGACGCCGAGCGCAACTCGCGCGTGCGTGATGTCGAGTGCGAGCCTGTCGGCTTCATGCGGCCCGTTGCCATCGCCTTCCGCTTGCCAGGCGCCGCGGCCATAGGCGTCGCGCGCCATCGCGACCACCGCACCGACCGCAGTCGCTTCGCCTGTCGGCCCGAAGTTGTAGGCATCGGCCAACTCCGCGCGATGCCACTGTTGCTCGGCCAGACGCAGATAGCCGGCGAGCGGGTCGAGCACGTGCTGCCACGGACGGATCGCCTCGGGCCTGCGGATCGCGAGCGTCGCACCCGCTTCCCAGGCACGGACCGCGTCGGGGATGAGCCGGTCGGCCGCGAAGTCGCCGCCGCCGATGACGTTGCCGGCGCGCGCGGTCGAGACCGCGACCCCGCGCGCCTTCAGGAACGCGTCGCGGTAGCTCGCGGTGACGAGCTCGGCCGCGGCCTTGCTCGCGCTGTACGGGTCGTAGCCGCCGAGCGCGTCGCCTTCGCGATAGGGCTCGGCCTGTTCGCGGTTGCGGTAGACCTTGTCGGTCGTGACGATGACGATCGACCTCACCTCGTCGACCTCGCGCAACGCCTCGAGCACGTGCGCCGTGCCCATCACGTTGCTCGCGTAGGTGGCGAGCGGATCGCGATAGCTCTCGCGCACCAGCGCCTGTGCTGCCAGGTGCAGCACGACCTCGGGGCGCGACTCGCGCACGACCTCGGCCACACCGACGGCGTCGCGCAGGTCGACCAGGCGGCTCGTCAGCACGGCGTCGACAGCCGCGTCGCGGTAGAGACTGCGCTCGTCAGCCGCCAACGCAAGCCCGGTGACGCGTGCGCCGAGCCGCCCCAACCAGATCGCGAGCCAGCTGCCCTTGAAGCCGGTGTGGCCGGTGAGCAGAACCCGCTTGCCGTGCCAGAACGTGGGGGCGGGCGTGCTCACGCGAAGCCTCGCCCGCAGCGCTGTTGCGGCACCGTCTTCACCACAGCTTCCACGGCGCCTGGCCCGACTGCCACAAGGCCTCGAGCAGGTTCTTCTCGCGCAGCGTGTCCATCGGCTGCCAAAAGCCGTGGTGGGCGTAAGCCATCAACTCGCCGTCGCGCGCGAGGCCGCTGAGCGGCTCGGCTTCCCAGCTCGTCGCATCGGCGTCGATGCGATCGATGACTTTGGGCGACAGCACGAAGAAGCCACCGTTGATGAGCCCGCCGTCGCCGAGCGGCTTCTCGGTGAAGCCGTCGACGCGGCTGCCGTCGAGCTTCAGCGACCCGTAGCGACCCGGCGGCTGCACGGCCGTGACGGTCGCGAGCTTGCCGTGCGACCGGTGGAAGGCGATCGACGCCGCGACGTCGATGCTCGCCACGCCATCGCCATACGTGAAGCAGAACGGCTCGTCGCCCTGCAGATAACTCGAGACGCGCTTCAGGCGGCCGCCGGTCATCGAGTCGTCGCCGGTGTCGACCAGCGTCACGCGCCACGGCTCCGCTTTTTTCTGATGCACCTGCATCGCGTTGTTCGCCATGTCGAAGGTCACGTCGGACATGTGCAGGAAGTAGTTCGCGAAGTACTCCTTGATCACGTAGCCCTTGTAGCCGCAGCAGATCACGAAGTCGTTGACGCCACCCGCCGAATAGATTTTCAGGATGTGCCAGAGGATCGGCTTGCCGCCGATCTCGACCATCGGCTTCGGCCGGGAGCTCGTCTCTTCGGAGAGTCGGCTGCCGTAGCCGCCGGCGAGGATCACGGCCTTCATGGCGACGAAGGCAGCAGCGCGGCGGCTGCGGCGGTGGGCGTCGATTGCATCGGCCCATTCTCCAACGGCTTCGGCCCGCTCGATGGCGGGCCCACGCGCGGCGCCCAGCGCTCGACCTCGCCGATCACGCGCGCTGGCATCAACGTCTGCAGGCAGACGCTCCGGCTCGCGCTGTGATCGTCGCAACCGGCCTTGTTGCAGGGCACGCAGGGGGGCGTGCCCTGCAGCAGCGTGACGCGGCCTGCGCGCTGCACCAGCGCGTGGCGCCGGTACGGCACCTCGGTGTTCAAGCTCGCAGGCCAGGGGCCGAACAGGCGCGGGTCGATCGGACCGTAAAGCGCGATGACGGGCGTGTCGCAGGCGGTCGCGAGGTGGGTGATCGAGGTGTCGCCGCCGACGTAGAACGCGGCGCTGCCGAGCAGCGTGGTGAGCTGGTTGAGATCGAGACGCCCGATCACGTCGACGAGCATCGCCGGGTCCGCCCCGTCCGACGCACCTTCCGCACCTTCCGCACCTTCCGCACCTTCCGCACCTGCCGCACCTTCCGCGCCTTCCGCACCTGCCGCGCCGCGCGCGCCGGTCTCGACCGCCGGGGCGATGCGCGCCATCGACGTCAACAGGTGGCCCTTCACCGCATCGACCTGCGCACGATCCGCGCCCGACGGCGCGCCCGTCAACACCACCTGCACGCCGCGCGCGATCAGGTCGCGGATCAACGCAACCCAATGCGCCGCGGGCCACGCCTTGTAGGTCACCGCGACGGGCACCTGCAGCACCGCGTAGGTCGATCCCAGAGCGGCCTGAACATCGCCGGGCAGCGTCGACCCCGGTGGCGGCACGAGCCGCGCAGCCGGCGCATCGACCCAAGGTTCGAGCAGCCGCAACTTCTCGACCACCGCGTGCGACTGCGTGTCGTCGAGCACCACCGCGTGGGTGAGCAACGCCCGCTTCCACCACGAGCCTGCCCCGCGCGGCACCTGCCCCGAGCGCTGGCGCGCCGCGACGAAGCCGTACAGGTGGGCGCGATCGGAGTATTGCGCGATCAGCGCCAGGTCGTAGCGCCGCCAGAGCCGTCTGATGAAAGCGCGCGATGCGAACCACCCACTGCCTGCCGGTACTTCGATGAGCTCACCGATGGCCGGATTGCCGCGCAACATGCCGAGCGTGCCGCCGAAGCCGAGCACGTCGATGGTCGCGGCCGGCCAGCGCGCCTTGGCCGCGGTGATGAGCGGCGTCGTCAGCAGCACGTCTCCGATCTGCCGCGTGCAGACGACGAGGATGCGGTCGAAGCGGCGGTCCGTTTTCTGCATCGACGTCGCGCCGCTCGCCCGCCCACCGGGCCGCGATCCGTCACGCGCTTTCGCGCGTGACGGATCGCCCGATGGCTCAGGGCCGAATGCGGCTGATCCGCGTACCCCAGTTGCCGAGCGTGACTCGGGTTCCGCCGCAGCTTCCGAACGGCGTGGCCACGTACTGCGCCAATGTGCAGGTCTGACCGATGTACTCGGACGCGAGCCAGAAGTCGCCGTTGTCGAGAACGGCGGCACCGTAGTCGCCCCAGCGCGCGTTGGTGGTTCCGGGGTTGTAGGCCTCGTATCCGGTGAAGCCGTCGTCAGGGCCCTTCCCGGCCGCGGCGATTTGCACGCGGCCGTGTTCACCGTTCTCGCCCAGGGTCACATAGGCTGCAGAAGGAAAGAAGTCAGGGCCGACCAGCGTGAAGGCGATGACGCCGCTGCCGTCCGGCTTGGCCGCGATCGCCGGGTAGGTCACGTTGTTGCCGACGATGCCGATCTTGCCCTGGCTTTCCAAAACGCCGACCACGGAGCCGTTGTGCGCATAGGGTCGGATGGCGTAGTACGCGATGCCGGCCTGGGTCGTGCCGCGAAGCCGAACCGCCGTGTCGAGCGCGCCGTAGAGCCGCCCGCCCGTGAAGAACACCTGCTGCATGCGCGAGTCGTTGCTGTCGAGAAGCTCCGGCGTGACGGCCGCCGGTGGCTTGTTCACGAAGAGATAGTTCCAGCAACCGGTTCCGAAAGGCGTGGCGAGGCTCGTGTCGTTGATGCAGTCGGCGAGCGGCGTCGACCCGGCCTTTTGACGCGACGGCGGCGGCACCCCGTAGCTGCGGACACCAACGGTGCTGTCGACCAGCGTGACATCGGGCGCATTGGTGTTGAGCGACCGCGTGTTGCCGAGCGACCAGACCCGGATGCGGTTATCGGTGCCGCTGTCGGAAAAGACCGCCAGCGAACTCAGGAAAAATTCGGTGCCGCGGTTGGCACGCGAGAAGTCGCCGCTCGGCGAGACCGCCGGCCAGACCGTGAAGCCCGGGTTGCCGTCGAGCAGGTGGTCGGCGGTGTCGATCTGCACCAGCGTCAGGTCGACCGCGCCACGGACCAGATCGCGTTTCGACAGCGCGTAAATCTGAGCGCCGTTGAAGCCACCGACGAAAGGAAATTCGTTGGTCGTGAGGTAAATGCCGTGCTCGTCGGCGCCGATGTGCGGGTAGTCACCGAGGCATGGGCAGTCGGCATGGACCGGCGTTCCTTGCGTCCCGTCGTCCTGTACCGGAATTCGGTAGATCGTCCAAGACCCGCGCGGGTCGCTGCTCGAGCTGACGGCCAGATCCAGATGGTTCGCACCGGTCAGATTGCCGCTGGCCGGATCGACGTCGAGCGTGAGGACGACGTGGAAGAAGCGCTCGACCTGCGGGTCGTAGTAGCAGGTCGGGTCGGTCAGCGATGGGCCGAAGATTCGCTTCGCCCGGTTGATGGCGGCCGGGTAACCGTAGAACGTGTTCAGGTCGACGACCCCGGTGAGCGGGGTGCCGTTCTTGTCGAACACGCGGATCACGTCGTTGACCGACTCGAGCACGAAGCCGTTGCCGACACAAAGGGCCTGGTCGGGCGGCTCGAGGGTGAACTGGTTGCCGCCGTTGGCGAGGCGCTGATCCCGCAGGTTGAGGCCGTCGAAGCTCTTGACCAGCTTCGGCCCCCCGCCGTCGTGGTCTTCGTGGTCGTCGCCGGGCATGTCCTCGCCGTGGCCACGACTTTTCGCGATCGACCGGTTGATCATTCGGCGGGTCGCCTGTCTCACCGCCGCGTAGGCCGCGTTGGCCCCGGTGCCACCTGCGGCTTCGGGCCCGTCCTGCAGCCCCGACGTGTTGGCGAAGGTGGGCGCAAATTCCGGCGCCTGCAGGCCGTCGCGCCCGAGCGGCGCGTACCGGGACGCGGCGCGTGATCCTGCTTGAAGGGTGCGCCCAGCCGGTGCTGGCGCCCTCCATCAACACGGCGACGCGGTCGCTTCTGGCGCGGTTGGGCGTGACCGTGGTCGAAGCGCCCGGCGAAGGATGCTGCGGCGCTCTGGTCCATCACATGGGCCGGGAGCCTGACGCGCTCGCCTTCGCCCGCCGCAACATCGATATCTGGATGAAGCTCGTCGAAACGGACGGCGTCGAGGCGATCCTGATCACCGCATCGGGCTGCGGTACGACGATCAAGGACTATGGCCACATGTTCGCGGACGACCCGGCCTATCGCGAAAAAGGCCGCGCGTACCGCCGCGCTGGCGCGCGACATCACCGAATTCCTGGGCGACTGCGAGCTGAGCCCGACGCGGACGACGGGTCAGGTCGTCGCCTATCATTCCGCCTGCTCCATGCAGCACGGTCAAAAGCTCGGCGACGGGCCCAAGACCCTGTTGCGTCGCGCAGGCTTTACGGTGCGCGACGTTCCCGAGGGACATATCTGCTGCGGGTCCGCAGGCGTCTACAACATCCTGCAGCCGGACCTGTCGCGGCGGCTGCTCGACCGCAAACTGGCGAATATCGTGCGCGTGAAACCGGCCATTGTCGCGACCGGCAACATCGGCTGCATCACGCAGCTCCGCCGCGCCAGCGCGGTGCCAGTCGTCCATACCGTCGAGCTTCTCGACTGGGCGTACGGCGGACCGAAGCCGCTGGCCCTCGGGTAACAGCCTTTCTTCGAGGCGCATTGCTTAATAAATAAGCAATTCTACCGGCTGCTGTCCGACTCACCTCCACCCAAGGCCAAGCCGCGCGCCCATCGGCAATGGCACGCGAATTGATTTGCGTCGTGACGGCGCGAGCGTTTTCGCGTGGCCGTGCGGCCCTGCCGACGTCAGATCGGCGTCAATGCCGCTCGGACTGGAGAGGTGACAGATGAAGATTGTGATGGCGATCATCAAGCCGTTCAAACTCGACGAGGTCCGCGATGCGTTGACCGCGATCGGCGTCCACGGGCTCACGGTGACCGAGGTCAAGGGGTATGGACGGCAGAAGGGCCACACGGAAATCTACCGTGGCGCCGAGTATGCCGTGAGCTTCCTGCCGAAGCTGAAGATCGAGGTCGCCATCACCACGGAAATGGCCGACGGCGTCGTCGAGGCGATCGCCTCCGTCGCACGGACCGGCCAGATCGGCGACGGCAAGATCTTCATTCTTCCGCTCGATCAGGCCATCCGCATCCGCACCGGCGAACAGGGCAACGACGCGCTTTGATCTCCTCCACCCTTCACATCTTGGGAAAGCAAGCATGAAATCTCTTCTTAAGTCGCGAGGCGCGCGCGTCGCGCTCTCGCTTGGTGTCGTCGGCGCGGTCATGTGTGCCGGCGCTGCCTTCGGACAGACGCCAACGGCCGAAGCGCCGACCGCGGCGGCGGCCGCGCCGGCCATCGTGCCCAACAAGGGCGACACCGCATGGATGCTCACATCGAGCCTGCTCGTGCTGATGATGTCGATCCCGGGCCTCGCGCTGTTCTATGGCGGGCTCGTTCGCTCCAAGAACATGCTGTCGGTGCTCACGCAGGTGATGGCCATCGTGTCGATGGTCGGCATCTTGTGGTGCTCTACGGCTATTCGATCTCGCTCGGCGACACCGGCGGCTATTATCTCGGCGGCTTCGGCAAGGCGTTCCTGAAAGGCGTCGATGCGACGACCACGTCCGCGACATTCTCGAACGGCGTGGTCATCCCGGAATATGCCTACATGGTGTTCCAGATGACCTTCGCGATGATCACGCCCGCGCTGATCGTCGGCGCGTTCGCGGAGCGCATGAAGTTCTCCGCCGTGATCCTCTTCATGCTGCTGTGGGTGACGCTGATCTATTTCCCGATCGCGCATTGGGTCTGGGCGACGCCCGCGCCTGATGATCTCGCAGCCGCCGCGAAGGGGCTCGCTGCCGAAGGAACAAAGGCGGCCGCGCAGTCCAAGATCGACGAGCTGATCGCGGGCGCCGGCTGGCTCAACCAGGGCAAGGGCATCGGCGAGGCGATCATGAACGGCACCGGCGCGCTCGACTTCGCCGGCGGCACCGTCGTGCACATCAACGCCGGCATCGCGGGCTCGTCGGCGCGCTGATGCTCGGCAAGCGGATCGGCTACCCGCGTGAGCCCATGCCGCCGCACTCGCTCGTGATGACGATGATCGGCGCCTCGCTGCTGTGGGTCGGCTGGTTCGGCTTCAATGCCGGCTCCAACCTCGAGTCGAACGGCACCACGGCGCTCGCCTTCGTCAACACGATGGTGGCGACCGCCGGAGCGGCGTTCTCGTGGCTGATGTGCGAATGGGCGCTCAAGGGCAAGCCGTCGCTGCTGGGCCTGGCAACAGGCGCGGTCGCGGGCCTCGTGGCTGTCACGCCGGCGTCGGGTTACGCAGGCCCGATGGGCTCGCTTGTGCTCGGCCTGATCGTCAGCCCGATCTGCCTGATGTTCGTGTCGAAGGTGAAATACGCGCTTGGC
>CBDFFO010000010.1:0-245657 GCA_965246805.1 Caldimonas sp.
CGGTCGTATGCACGCCGGCAACGGCAAGTCGCGCCCGCAGCCGGCGCGACAGCAGCCTGACGCCAATGCCCACCGGACCGCGGGCGGCCGACTCGGGAGTACGTACCTGGTGAATACCTCGCTGGACGGCCAGATCGGTGACCACCGCAGCCACCGACGGCCATAGATGAGTGTGCTGGTGGGTGTCGAGGTGGGTGATCGGGACCCCAATGCCTTCGATGCGGTCGAGCTGGGCGGTGAACTCTCGCCGTACGTCGTCCGGATCGATGCGTCCAGCGAGGCCTTTGAGCACGACTGTTCGATAACTCAAGGGAAAGTTTCCCGATTTGTCGACAAGTGTCGGAATCTCCCGGCCGAGGAGTAGCGGCGGATCCTCACCGACAATGGCGAGGTGAGCTCCCAGTGCCAGTGCCGGGTTCCGGCGTGCGATGTTCGCCGCGCCCGTGAAGGCGCGACCGACCGCCAGCACCGACGCGGCCGTGACGACGCCGTCGCGGTGAGCGCGTTCGACCGCGAGGTTCACGCCTTCGGAGAGCCCCACGTCATCGGCCGTGACAACCAGTTTCCTCATGCGGGACATCTCGTCATGCGGGCTTGCGCGGCGCCAACTCGTCGAGTTGCTTGCGGAGCGCGAACATCTCTCGCAGCATCGTACGGATGACCGCCGGTGACGACAGGGTCGAGACACCACGCGTCCGCGGGAAGTAGTCGACGCCGATCTGCACGATGTAGAAGCCGAGCCGCTGGGCCCGGATCACCATCTCGGCGTCGATGAACGAACCCTCACTCGCTGGCTGGATCTTGTCCAACGCACGCCGGCGGATGAGCTTGAACGCGAAGTTGATGTCACGCAGGCGGGTTCCGAACAGCGTGCGGATCAGCAGGTTGTAGGCAAAGGAGTAGATCGCACGTCGCGGACCCTCGCCCGTCCGGTCGAACCGGTAGGCAGACACCAGGTCGGCGTCGTAGTGCCGCATGACGCGCACGGCGCGGATCAACTCGACCATCTCGAACGGCAGGTCGGCGTCGGTGTAGAGCACGAGGTCACCCGTGGCGGCCTGCAGCCCGCTCTTGATGGAGCCACCCAGCTTGCGGTTTCGCTCGTGATGCACGACCGTGACGCGCGGATCGGTAGCTGCCAGGTGGTCGGCGAGTTCCGGGGTGCGATCGGTGGACTTGTCATCGACGATGATCAGCTCGTAGTCGGCGATCTCGTCGAGTTCGATCAGCCGCTCGCAGACTTCCTTCGCTGCACCGATGGCCCGGTGGATGTAGTCCTCCTCGTTCCACATCGGGAAGAAGATCGAGAGCCGGGAGAACTTCTCCGGCGTGAGCAGATCACTCATCAGGACACCTCCCACCCGTAGGCGAAGAAACCGGCCGCCACACCCAGGCCGATCGCGGACACCGCCATCACCGTCACCATGATCTTTCGTCGTCGCGGATCTGCCAACAGCGACCCGGCCGCTGCGAAGGCCGGGAACGTCGACATGACGTATCGGCCGTCACCCATGAAGTCCTTGGTGCCGACGATCGCGATGAACAGCAGGACGAAACTGTAGGTGAAGTAACCCCACCCGAGCCGACGCCACACCTGATACAGCAGCAACACAGCGGCAGCACTCACCAAAGCTTGCGGCACCAGGAGCAGAACATTCTCGACCGGGCCCTTCACCAAAGTGCCGAGAAAAACGATCTTGAACCAGGTGTGCGGCCCGGATCCCTGGTTCCAGCCCGGCGCCTTCTGCACGGCGACCCATGCCAGCGGGTCACCGAACTCGGCCCACAGGTACCAGCACCAGGCGACGAGACCAGAGAGGGAAAGCAAGACCCCGAAGTCTGCCGGACGCAGCAGCCGGATCGATCTGAGCAACGTGCGCAGCGCCACCGGGCGGTCGACCTCGGCCCGCACCGCGAGTGCACGCAGACCGCCGCGGGAACGGCCCTGGGGGAAGCCCGAACCGCCGGTGTCACTCGCCAGTGCTTTGGCGCGGTGCCGCAGCTCGATCGTCCGGACGAACAACCCGGCTGCGATCGCAATACCTACCGGGCGATCGGCCGTGGCAAGCACGCCCAACAGGCCGGCGAGGATCGGATGTCCGCGATCGACAAGGAGGAACGCACCGATAACACCGACGATGAACACCGAGTCGGCATACACAGCGCCGAAGAGGAAGAACGAGTACGGATACAGCAGCAGCAGGGCGACAGACACTCGCGCGGCGCGAGCGGGCAACTTGTCCGCGACCCACCAGGCGAAGAGGACAACCGCAAGCAGACCCAGGAGCCCCGCGCTGACCGTGCCGCCGAATTGTGTGTCACCACCAAAGATGGGGCTGACGAAGCGCATGAGCATCGGGTACGCCGGAAAGAACGCGATCGGCGACTGAACGCCAGGCGTGTAGGAGTAACCGCCGTCGGCGATCCCGAGGTACCACGCGGCGTCGTTGTGGAACCAGCCGTCGAGAACTCGCGGGCCATCCAGATAGGACTGCAGTTTTGCATCCCGCGGCGTCACCGACAGAGCAACGATCGACACGGTGGTCCATAGGAACGCCCCCACCGCCACGAAGCCGACGAGTGCGAATCGGATCAGCGATTTGGGGTCTGAGTACGAACCGCGTAACGAGTCGCCGATCGGATTCGGCGACAGTTCTTCGGACTCCGACGACGCAACGCTGCCGGACACGGCGTGCAGACCGCTCACAGGCTCGTCACGGTTTGCGATGATAGCCGCGCACGGCTACCGAACCGTTGCGCCACGGCCGCGTCCGCATCACTCGCAGCCGATCGTCCGTCGGCCACCAGCACGATCGCCATCCACCCGCCCATCTCAACCACCCGCTCATCCCAATCACAGCCCATCTCAATCACAGCCCATCTCAACCACCCGCTCATCCCAATCACAGCCCATCTCAATCACAGCCCATCTCAATCACCAGGCAGGAGTGCCACGTGCAGCCAGCCCTAGCCGGTGTGCTCGCATCTGCCGTGTGCAGCGGAGCAGCGACGATTCTGCAGTCCATCGCAGTACGTCAGGTGCCCATGGCGGGGCACGTAGACCCTGGGTTGTTGGTGAAGCTCGCCCGCAACCGGCTCTACGTGTTCGGCTTCCTCCTGCTCGTGCTCGGCTTCGGGTTGTCCCTGATCGCCTTGCGGACACTTCCGTTGTTCGTGGTGCAGGCCGGACGCGCATCGAGCCTGGCCGTGACGGCCGGGCTCTCGGTACTGGTGCTGCGTGAGCGGCTGAAGTGGACCGAGGTCGGTGCGCTGGGTGTCGTGGTGGCCGGTCTCGCGCTGTTGGGACTGTCGGCTGACAGCTCGGACGGAACGAAACCCGACACCCAGACTGGCCTGTGCATTTTCGGTGTACTGGCGCTGATCGTCGTGGTCGGCGCGGTGTCGATGCGCGTGATCACCTCGCGGGTCGCTGGAGTCGTATTGGCCGTCCTCGCGGGCCTGGCCTTCGCACTGGTCGCGATCGGAGCCCGGTGCGTGGACAGCCTGGCGCCACTCGACGCCATCAGGTCCGTCAGTTGCATGGGCGATGGGAGTGTCCGCCCTCGTCGCGCTGTTGCTCAGCGCCATGGCCCTACAGCGGGCCGGCATCGTCACGGCCACCGGATGTGTTGTGGTGACGGACACCCTCGTCGCCGCGGGAGTGGGCGTAATTGTGTTCGGCGATCGACCCGCTGCGGGTGATGCGCCCATTGCGATCGTCGGTTTCGTTCTGGCGGTGCTCGGATCATTGGCCCTGGCGAGATTCGGTGCGCCGGCGGAACAGGACGTCGTGGAGCACGCGGTCTGACCGGTTGGTCCGAGTGGTCCGGGCGGCTGGATCAGCCACCTGCGTTGGAGTTGCCCGCGCGATTGCGACGGGTGCCCGCCCGGAACGTCGACACGCTTGGTTCGCCCAGCACCCAGAACCGCCACGGAACGTCAGCTGCCACGGACACCCCAACGCGCGGTCCCTCGGCGATGTCGAGCACTGGGGTTCCCGGCATAAGCCGGACGGACGAGGTCGGATCGAGCAGATCGGCCCCGTTGACCACGGCAGTCAAACCCAGGCAGCTCGCGAGCCGTGCGGGGCCGCGAGCAAGGTCGACATCGTTCCTCGCCGCCGGCCGCCGCTGCCGAGCCGTAGCCACACCGTTGACCACCTCGCCCGCCCTCAACAGCACGGCAGATGGTCGACCTTCAGGGCCACTGCTGACGTTGGCGCACCAGTGCATGCCATAGACGAAGTAGACGTACAGGAACCCGGCGGGCCCGAACATCACGGCGTTGCGCGGCGTCTCACCCCGAAACGCGTGCGACGCAGGATCGTTCGGTCCGTCGTAGGCCTCGACCTCGGTCAGTCTGACTGACACCGTCCGGCCATCGATCGTCGATTCGAGGCGGCAATTGAGCAACCTGCGAGCGACCTGGTCGGGTGGCGCCACCGCCAACTGTTGACGGAACGCCTCGACGTCCATCAGCCGGTGTCAGCCCAATTGCGGGCTGCCGCCTGCTTCGAGCGCAGGGTGGAGAGTTGCTCAGCCACCCGTACCGGGGCGGTGCCGCCCTTGCCCGACCTGGACGCAAGTGATCCCTGAACGGTCAGAACCGAGCGGACGTCGGGTGTCAGGTCGCTCGAGATCGCTGCAAAATCCGCATCTGTGAGGTCCGCGAGTTCGATGCCCCGCTCTTCGCAGTACTGCACGCATTCGCCCGCGACCTCGTGCGCAACCCGGAACGGAACCCGCTGCCGCACGAGCCATTCGGCGACGTCGGTCGCCAGCGAAAAGCCCTGCGGGGCAAGGGATTCGAGCCGATCGAGGTCGAAGCGGACGGTGGCCATCATGCCGGTGAACGCAGGCAGGAGCAGGTGTAGGTTGTCGATCGCGTCGAAGACCGGCTCCTTGTCCTCCTGGAGGTCTCGGTTGTACGCGAGCGGCAGACCCTTGAGCGTCGCAAGCAGTCCTGCATGGTCGCCGATCAGTCGGCCCGCCTTGCCACGCGCCAATTCGGCAATGTCCGGGTTCTTCTTCTGCGGCATGATCGACGAGCCGGTCGAGTACGCATCGTCGAGCCGGATGAAACCGAACTCCTTGGTTGCCCAGAGGATGACTTCCTCGGCAAGCCTGGACAGGTCGATCGCGATCATCGTCGTAACGAACGAGAACTCGGCGACGACGTCGCGCGCCGCGGTGCCGTCGATCGAGTTCGGTACCGAGTCGGTGAACCCGAGCTCCGCTGCCACGAGTTGGGGATCGAGCCCGAGCGAGGATCCGGCGAGCGCACCCGAGCCGTACGGGCTCAGCGCGGCCCGGACGTCCCAGTCACGGAGTCGGTCGACATCGCGCAGCAGCGGCCAGCAGTGCGCCGCGAGGTGGTGGGCGAGCAAAACGGGCTGCGCGTGCTGAAGGTGGGTACGACCTGGCATGGCGGCACCGGGATGCTGCTCGGCCTGGGTAGCGAGGGCGTCGACGAGCGCGACTACTTCGCCAGCTATGGAACGCGCCTCTTCTCGCAGGTACATCCGGATCAGCGTCGCGATCTGGTCGTTCCGCGATCGACCCGCGCGCAGCCGGCCACCGAGTTCGGCGCCGGCGCGTTCGATCAGTCCGCGTTCGAGGGCGGTGTGGACGTCCTCGTCGGCCGGCTTGGGGAGGAATGCGCCGGACCTGACGTCCTGGTCCAAGGTGGTCAACGCGTCGACCATGTCGTCCAGCTCGTCGTCGGTGAGCAGACCGGCTGCATGCAGAGCCTTGGCGTGCGCCTTGGAACCGGCGATGTCGTGGTGCGCGAGCCGCCAATCGAAGTGCGTCGAGAGGGAGAGCGCCGCCAACGCGTCTGCTGGCCCACCGGCGAATCGGCCGCCCCACAGTTTCAGCGGCCCGGACGACGTCGACGGGTCAGGCGAACTCAACTGATCAGTCAACGCCGGACTCCATGGCTGCGTGATCGAGTGCCGATTCGGCCGCGTCGGTATCGCCTTCAGCGCCGTCGCGGTTCGCGATCTGTTCTGCACCACCCCGTTCGATGCCACCGGCCTCGATCGCACCGAGCAGGTAACTGCGGCTGAGCTGATTGCCTGACAAGGCCGTGTACTGCTCGAGCTTCGCGCGAGAATCCGCAATGTCAAGGTTGCGCATGGTCAGCTGACCGATCCGGTCGACCGGGCCGAACGCGGCATTCTCAGTCCGTTCCATCGACAGCTTGTCCGGGTGGTACGACAACCCAGGGCCCCTGGTGTCGAGCACGGAGTAGTCCTCGCCACGACGCAATCGCAAGGTGACATCACCGGTGACCAACGATGCGACCCAGCGTTGGATCGACTCCCGCAGCATCAATGACTGCGGGTCCAGCCAGCGACCTTCGTAGAGCAGCCGGCCGAGTCGACGTCCCTCGGCGTAGTAGTTGGCGAGGGTGTCCTCGTTGTGGGTGGCGTTGAGCAGCCGCTCGTAGGCGATCCAGAGCAGCGCCATCCCCGGTGCCTCGTAGATACCGCGTGACTTCGCCTCGATGATCCGGTTCTCGATCTGGTCCGACATCCCGAGGCCGTGCCGGCCGCCGATCGCGTTCGCTTCGTGCACGAGTGCTACCGGGTCGTTGAACCCCACACCGTTCAGTGCGACCGGCCGACCGGCCTGGAAGGTGATCGTGACGTCCTCTGAGTCGATGACGACCGCCGGATCCCAGAACCGGACTCCCATGATGGGCTGCACGATCTCGAGCGACACGTCGAGATGTTCGAGGGTCTTGGCCTCGTGGGTGGCACCCCAGATATTCGCGTCCGTGGAGTAAGCCTTCTCGACGCTGTCCCGGTAGGGAAGATCATGTTCGACGAGCCACTGGGACATCTCGGCCCGGCCACCGAGTTCGGTGACGAAGTCGGCGTCCAGCCAGGGCTTGTAGATCCGCAGGCTGGGGTTCGCGAGCAGGCCGTACCGGTAGAAGCGCTCGATGTCGTTGCCCTTGAACGTCGACCCGTCACCCCAGATGTGGACGTCGTCGGACTGCATCGCGCGCACCAGAAGCGTTCCGGTGACCGCGCGGCCCAGCGGCGTGGTGTTGAAGTACGCCCGGCCCGCCGACCGGATGTGGAAGGCGCCGCAGGCAAGGGCGGCGAAGCCCTCCTCGACCAGTTCGCGACGACAGTCGACGGCGCGCGCGATCTCGGCGCCGTACTGCCGCGCCCGCACGGGTACCTCGGAGATGTCGGGCTCGTCGTACTGGCCGATGTCAGCCGTGTAGGCGCACGGGATCGCGCCCTTGTCGCGCATCCAGGCGACGGCGACCGACGTGTCCAGACCGCCGGAGAACGCGATACCGATGCGCTCGCCGCTCGGCAGGGAGGTGAGGACCTTGCTCACGTCGTGAAGCTCCTTCGTTCGCGTTCGCGAGCACACCGACGTGAGTCGGCGCGGTCGCATTGGTGCACATCATGCCCGGCGGGGGCCGGACCTTCGGATCACATGCGCAAGGTTGTGAGGCTGCGCGCCAGATCAGCGCCCCCGGTGGGCGACCGACTGACAACCAGCACGGTGTCATCACCAGCGATCGTGCCCAACACGTCGGGCAGACCGGCCCGATCCAAAGCCGACGCCAAGAACTGCGCGGCGCCGGGCGGAGTACGCAGCACCACCAGATTCGCGCTGCCCTCGGCAGACACGAGTAGCTCACCGAGGAGCTTGGCCAAGCGGACGGGCGGTGAGTCGATGTTCGTGCGCTTCGCTAGCGGCGAGCCGTCCTCGGGGATGACGTAGACCAGCTGACCGCCGTCGGCAGGACGCAGCTTGACCGCGCCGAGTTCTTCGAGGTCACGACTCAGGGTCGTCTGAGTGACGCGCATACCGGACGCCGACAGCGTCTCGGCCAGCTGCGATTGCGAGCGCACCGTGCCGGCCGAGATCGCGTCAATGATGCGGGCATGCCGGGCCACCCGGGTGTGCAGTTCGGTGACGTTCGGGCGCGCTCGCTCGCTCACGACTCCGCCCGCTCTATCAGCCAGGTGAGAAGCGCCTTCTGTGCATGTAGGCGGTTCTCGGCTTCGTCCCAGACCGCGCTGCGCGCTCCGTCGATCACCTCCGCAGCAACTTCCTTGCCGCGATAGGCGGGAAGACAGTGCAGGAAGATCGCGTCGTCAGCACCGCGCTCCATAGCTTGCGAAGTGATCGCGTAGGGCAGGAAAGGCGCCGCACGCTGGGCGTACTCGTCCTCCTGGCCCATCGACACCCAGGTGTCGGTGGCGATCACATCAGCACCGTCCAGAGCGGCATTGGGATCCGTGGTAACAAAAACCGATCCCCCGGTGCCCGCAGCAATCGCCCTCGCATCGGCCACGACGTCAGGATCCGGCAGGAACCCCTCGGGTCCGCCGATTCGGACGTGCAGGCCAGCGGTGACTCCACCGAGCAGATACGAATGAGCCATATTGTTCGCGCCGTCGCCGAGGTACGCGAACTGCACACCCTTGAGCCGGCCGAGGCGCTCGCGGACGGTCTGCAGGTCGGCCAGGATCTGGCACGGATGGAACTCGTCGGTCAACGCGTTGACCACCGGTACGCGGCTCGCCGAGGCCATTGCCTCGATCCGCTCCTGACCGAACGTCCGCCAGACGATCGCGGCTGTCTGCCGATCGAGGACTCGCGCCGTGTCCTCGATCGGTTCGCCACGGCCGAGTTGGCTGTTCTGCGCATCTATCACGAGTGGATATCCGCCGAGTTCGGCGATGCCGACGGAGAACGACACCCGGGTTCGGGTTGACGACTTGTCGAAGATGACGGCGACCGCACGGGGGCCCTCGAGGGGTTTGTAACCATAGCGATCCGCCTTCATCGCATCGGCGAGGTCAAGCACCGCCAGCTGCTCGTCGGACGTGAGATCGTCGTCCCGCAGGAAGTGTGTGATCACGTGGTGCCCGATTCCCCGAGCGAACTCTCGACGTCGGCCACTGCGGCGGCGAACCGCACCACCGCCTCGTCGATCTCGTCAGCGGTGACGACCAGCGGCGGCGCAATCCGGATGGCATTTGGCTGGACGGCATTGACTATCAACCCGTGCGATCGAGCTGCGGACTCGACCGACCCGGCATGCGCGCCGTCGAACACCACTGCAAGCCACAGGCCGGTGCCCCGCACTCCCGTGATGATCGGAGATTCAATAGCGCGCAATCCTTCGGCGAGCCGTTCACCCTGAGCGACCACCGACTCCAGCAGTCCATCGTTTGCTATCGTTTCGAGCACAGCGAAAGCCGCAGAGGCAGACACCGGGTTGCCACCGAACGTGCTTCCGTGATCACCGGGTTTGTATAGTTCGCCGGCCGCACCGAAGGCCAGGCACGCGCCGATCGGCATACCACCACCGAGGCCCTTAGCCAGGCTCACGATGTCGGGCCGGACGCCATCGTGCTGCCACTGGAACCAACTACCGGTACGGCCGATGCCACTCTGAACCTCATCGAGCACGAGCAAGGCACCGTTGTCGTCGCAGGCCTTGCGCGCAGCCGCGAGGTAACCGGCCGGAGGAGGCACGACACCGCCCTCGCCCAGCGTCGGTTCCAGGAACACCGCGGCGACCGAAGAGTCCACTGCCGCGATCAACGCGTCGACGTCGCCGTACGGCACGAATGTCACTGCTCCAGGTAGCGGTTTCGAACGGTTCACGCTTGGCCGGGTTACCGGTGATCGACAGGGAACCCATGGTGCGGCCGTGGAATCCGCCGACAGCGGCGATGACGGTGAGCTTTGCCGCCGTCGGGATCCGCGGCCCAGCCGTGCCGTCGCACGAGTTTGAGGGCGCACTCGTTTGCTTCGGAACCGTCATTGCTGAAGAACACCCGGGCATCACCGCCGGCGAGTTCGACCAACCGTTCGGCCAATCGCAAGCCCGGCTCGTGCATCACGAGGTTGGAGGTGTGCGCGATGACGCCGACCTGGTCGGAAACGGCTTTGACCAGAGCCGGATGTGCGTGTCCGAGCGAGGACGTGGCGATGCCGGCGAGGAAGTCGAGGTATTCGTTGCCGTCGGCATCCCACACGCGCACGCCGCTGCCGTGGGTCAGCGCGATCGGCGGGGTGCCGTAGTTGTTCATCATGACCGCGTTCCAGCGGTCCTGGTACTCGGAGTTGGCGCTCACGCAAGCACTCCTGTCTCTGAACCGGACGGCAGGTCGGGCAACACCATGGTGCCGACGCCCTCGCTGGTGAACACTTCGAGCAGCACCGCATGCGGCACCCGACCGTCGAGCACATGGGCACGTGGCACGCCACCCTCCACGGCGCGCAGGCATGCTTCCATTTTCGGCACCATCCCCGCCGAGAGCGATGGCAGCATCGCTGCGAGATCGCTCGCACGCAGTTCGCTGATGACCTCGTCGCTGGCCGGCCAGTTGGCGAACAGGCCCGCGACATCGGTCAGCATGACCAGCTTCTCGGCGCCGAGCGCCACTGCCAACGAGGAAGCGGCGGTGTCGGCGTTGACGTTGTAGCTCAGCCCGTCGAGTCCGCGCGCGACCGTGGCGATCACCGGGATGCGGCCAGCGGCCAGAAGCTCAAGCACTGCGCCGGGTTCGACCGCGGTGACATCCCCGACCTGCCCGATGTCGACGTGCTCACCGTCGATCACCACGCCTCGACGCGTGGCGGTCATCAGCTGCGCGTCCTCACCGGACAGCCCCACAGCGAGCTGCCCGTGGTCGTTGATCAGATTCACGATGTCGCTGTTCACCTGGCCCACCAACACCATCCGGACTATTTCCATCGCCTCGGGACTTGTTACCCGAAGGCCGCCCTTGAACTCGCTGGCAATGCCGAGCCGGTCGAGGTGAGCGCTGATCTGCGGCCCGCCGCCATGCACCACCACCGGACGCAAACCGGCGATTCGCAGGAACATCACGTCCTGGGCGAAGTTCTTCTGCAATTCCGGCGACGTCATCGCATTGCCGCCGTACTTGATCACGACGATCTTGCCGTTGAACTGCGCCAACCACGGCAATGCGTCGGCAAGGACCGCGGCCTTGGCCACTACGGCAGCCGGCGCCGAGAAGTCAGTGATCGTCCCGGTCATGAGGAGTACTCGCTGTTCTCCCGGACGTAGGCCAACGAGAGGTCGTTGGTCCAGATCGTCGCCGAATCCGACCCTGCGTGCAGATCGACCGCGATATGAACGTTGCGGCCCGACAGATCAACCGACGATCGTGGTGCGCCCGCGCGACCTTCGACGCACACCAGCACGCCGTTCATCGCTACATCGATCTCATCAGGTTCGAAGACCGCTTGCGTCGTGCCGATGGCGGACAGCACCCGACCCCAGTTGGGGTCATTGCCGAATAGCGCGCACTTGAGCAGGTTGCTACGCGAAATGGCCCGGGCCGACTTCGACGGCGTCGGCCTCACTGGCCGCGCCCGCGACGTCGATGCGAACCTCCTTGGTCGCGCCCTCGGCGTCGGCAACGAGCTGGGCACAGAGATCAGCTGCAACCTGATGCACCGCAGCAGCGAAATCGTCGTAACTGGGCGTCACACCAGAGGCACCGGAAGTCAGCAGCAGCACCGTGTCGTTGGTCGACATGCACCCGTCCGAGTCGACCCGGTCGTAGGTGCGAGAGGTGGCCGTCCGCAGCGCGCGATCGAGAACGCTCACGTCGACGACTGCGTCGGTCGTCAGCACGCTCAGCATGGTGGCCAGACCAGGTGCCAACATGCCCGCGCCCTTGGCCATTCCACCGACCGTCCAACCCTCGGAGTGTGTGATCGACGCAGTCTTGGCCACTGAATCGGTGGTGCGAATAGCTTCTGCGGCGTCTGCACCACCCTCGGAGGTCAGCGCGTCTTTGGCCGAGCCGACTGCGGGAAGCAGCTTGTCCATGTTCAACCGGTCACCGATCAGGCCGGTGGAGCACACTGCGACCTCGCCCGCGCCGATGCCCAGCAACTCGGCCGTGCGTTCGGCCGTGACGTGGGTGTCGGCGAAACCGTCCGGACCGTTGCACGCATTGGCGCCGCCGGAGTTCAGAATGACGGCCCGCACCTCGCCACCGGACAACACCTGCTGCGACCACACGACCGGTGCGGCCTTGATCCGGTTGCTCGTGAAGACTCCGGCAGCCGCGGCGGACGGGCCGTCGTTCACAATCAGAGCGACATCCATAGCACCCGATGCTTTGAGGCCGGCAACGACGCCTGCGGCCCTAAAGCCTTGTGCCGCGGTGACTCCTGCGCTCACGGTGCTACTCCATCCACTGCGAGGCCGGCCGCCTCATCGAGACCGAACATGATGTTGGCATTCTGAACCGCTTGTCCGGCAGCACCTTTGCCGAGGTTGTCGATAGCACTGGTAACGATGATCCGGCCCGAGTCGATGTCGACAGATGCCTGTAGGTGCACCGAGTTGGACCCGAACGTCGCCGCCGTGTGAGGCTGCTGGCCCTCGGGAAGCAGGTGCACGAACAACTCGTCGCCGTAGGCAGCCGCAAGCACAGACCGCACATCGTCGACCGTCACCGGGCCCAGCAGCCGGGCGCACCGTAACGGCGGCCAGGATTCCACGGGGCATCGGTGCGAGGAACGGCGTCATCGACAGACTGGTGGCACCACTGGCCTGCTTGATCTCGGGCACGTGCTGGTGCGCGCCGACCTTGTAACCGCTGACGTCACCCATCACTTCACTGCCGAGCAGGTTGACCTTTGCTCCCCGTCCGGCACCTGACGTGCCGGACGCCGCGACCACGACCACGTCGGACGGATCTGCGATACCCGCCGCCACGAGCGGAGCGAGCGCCGACGTGATCGCCACCGCGTAGCAGCCGGTGTTGGCGACCCGCGAGGTCTGGGCGATCTTGGCGCGCTGGCCGGGCAGTTCGGGCAGCCCGTACGTCCAGGTCCCTGGATGGGTGCCGCCGTAGTACCGCTCGTAGACGGCGGCGTCGAGCAGCCGGTGGTCCGCACCGAGGTCGACGATCTTGATGCCGGCAGGCAGTTGGGCCGCGAACTCGCCGGAAGCGCCGTGTGGAAGGGCTAGGAAGACAAGGTCGACACCGGCGAATGCAGCAGGCGTGGTCGGCACCAGGTCGAGGTCGGCAAGGGTCCGCAGATGGGGGTGCACATCACCGACCTGCTGGCCGGCGTTGCCATGAGCAGCAGCGACCGTCACCTCGATGTCGGGATGCGCGGACAACAACCTGAGTAGTTCGCCGCCGGCATACCCACTGGCTCCGGCGACTGCAGCAGTGATCACCACATGATTATGCATCAGGGTGCATTGTCATGCATAGAGTTACCCATTCCCGACGATCGAGCGTGGCTTTCGCCACAAAGCGGAGATGCTTCCTCCGGTTGTACTACATTCGTCGGTGAAGCGGAGGCTACCTCTCCGCTTGAAGACTTCGACAGGAGAACGACCATGACTGCATCAACAGCGACTGCAGAGGCGGCCCCCTCGACGTTGCCGCCCGATCAGCACGCCGTGGACAATCCGCACCACGCTCGGCGGTGGTGGATCCTGGTGATCCTGAGCCTCGCGCAGCTGATGGTCGTGCTCGACACGACCATTGTGAACATCGCCCTGCCGGATGCCCAGTCCGACCTGGGCTTCAACGATTCGCAGCGGCAGTGGATCGTCACCGCCTACGCGCTCGCGTTCGGGTCACTGCTCCTCCTCGGTGGCCGGCTCGGGGACATGTTCGGGCGCAAGTGGGTGTTCCTGATCGGCCTCACCGGATTCGCGATCGCCTCGGCCATCGGCGGCGCGGCGGAGTCGTTCGGCATGCTCGTAGCGGCTCGCGCCGTCCAGGGTGTGTTCGGCGCCTTGCTCGCACCGGCAGCCCTGTCGTTGCTGACCACGACCTTCACCGAGGCGAAGGAACGCGCGAAGGCGTTCGGCATCTTCGGCGCGATTGCCGGCGGTGGCGCCGGCGTAGGACTGTTGCTCGGCGGTTTCCTCACCGAGTACCTGAGCTGGCGCTGGGCGATGTACGTGAACTTGTTCTTCGCGGTGGCCGCACTGGTCGGCGGCATGATGTTTCTGGTGCACCGCAAGGAGGCCGAGCGCGCAAAGCTTGACCTCCCTGGGGCAGTCACTGTGTCACTGGCTCTGTTCGCCCTGGTGTTCGGCTTCTCGCACGCCGAGACCGACGGTTGGGGCAACGGCATCACCGTCGCGTCGCTGATTGCCGGTGTCGTCCTGCTCGCGGTCTTCGTGCAGATCGAACGAGTCGTTGCGCACCCGATCCTGCCGCTGCGCGTGGTGTTGGACCGCAACCGCGGTGGCGCATACCTGGCGGTGCTGATCGTCGGCCTCGGGATGTTCGGGGTGTTCCTGTTCATCACGTATTACCTGCAGGTGAACCTGCACTTCTCGCCGATCCAGTCCGGTCTCGCATTCCTGCCCATGGTGGGCATGATCGTCGTCATCGCCTCGGTCGGGACTGCAGTACTCGCAACCCGGATCAGCCCCAAGTGGATGATCTCGGGCGGCATGCTGATTGCGGCAATCGCCATGGTGATGCTCACCGGCATCTCCCCGGACAGCAGCTACGTGTCAGCCGTCCTGCCGGGCACGATGGTCATGGGCGCAGGGATGGGAATCCTCTTTGCCTCGGCCATGAGCACCGCAACGATGAACGTCTCTGCGGACGACGCCGGCGTGGCATCGGCAAGTGTGAACATGGGCCAGCAGATCGGCGGTTCGATCGGTACATCACTGCTTTCGACCATCGCGGCAAGCGGTGCGACGGCGTACGTGACCAGTCACGCGATCAACGCACCAGCCGGCTCGACCGCCGACCAGATCAAGGCCTTGGCCGGCGAGTTGCAGGTGGCAGCCACGATCCACGGCTACCAGATCGCGTTCTGGGTCGCAGCTGCGATCTTCGCCGCAGGCGCAGTCATCACCGGCTTGCTCTTGCGCCCGGGAATTCCGGTACTTGACCCCGAGGGCGCGCCGACCATGATGCACTGACGACACTCCTGGAATACGTGTCGCAGTGCTGACTATGAGTGCTGCCGGCGGGAAAGGCACGTAAGTGCCGGACCTGCCGGCAGCACCACCAAACCGCACCACCAGCAGTACACAGCGAGTAGGGAGCCGACGATGACGAAGACTGTTGCCGAACCGGGTCTTCGTAAGGACGCCGCCCACAACCGGCAGTTGCTGATCGACGCCGCCGAGGAGCTATTCGCCGAACGCGGACTGACCGTCTCACTAGACGACATCGCCCGTCATGCCGGTGTAGGGGTCGGCACGGCCTACCGCCGGTTCGCCAACAAGCAGGAACTGATCACCGCGCTGTTCGAGAAAAAGATCAGCGACGTCACCGCGATCGCGCGCGCCGCCGCTGAGTGCGCGGACCCCCTGACCGGCCTCGAGGAGTTCCTCACCAAGGCCTTCGGGATGATGGCGGGAAACCGCGGCTTGCGCGACATCATGGTCTCGGCCAATGTCGACATGTCCCGCAAGGCCGAGGCCGGCGTGGAACTCAACGCGATCATGACGACGCTGCTGGAGCGGGCACAGGCTGACGGGCAAGTGCGGCCAGAACTCGGACCGACCGACTTCGGCGTGATCTTCTGGATGATCGGCGCCACGCTGGACTACACCGACGCCGACACCGAGGTGTGGAGTCGGCACTTGCGCATCTGGCTCGACGGCATTCGCGCTTCGGCCGCGACGACGGCGCTACCCGGCCACCCGTTGTCTGCCGACCAGTTCGACTACTGCAGCGAGCGTGCCCACACCGTGTTGCGCGGACGCGGCGCCCGCTAGCTGCCGCACGGATCCCGCCTCCGACCGTGACCACCGTCCTGCTCGACATCGACGGCGTACTCACGGTCTCGTGGCAGGCCTTGCCGGACGCTCCCGAGGTCATCAACTGGCTGACGACTCACGACATCACGTTCCGGCTGGTCACGAACACCTCGTCCAAGGTGCGGTCAGAGATTGCTGAAGCACTGGCCGACGCCGGGATGCCCGTCCGCGCGGACCACATCCTGACCGCGGTCACCGCGGCCGGCGAATACCTGCGGTCGCACCATCGTCAGGTGCCGGTGCTGGTCGTGAACGAGGGGGATCTCAGCGGCGAACTCGTCGGCATCGACTGCGTCGGAATTCGCGAGGCCGACCGCGCCGGCGCCGTCCTGCTCGGCGGGGCCGGGCCGTCGACCGGCTGGCGTGAATTCAACGCCGCTTTCCGGCTGATCTCCAACGGGGCTCCCCTGATCGCCTTGCATCGCAACGCCCGGTTCCAGACCGCTGATGGTCCGGCGCTCGACATGGGTGCGTTCCTGGTCGGTCTGGAGGGTGCCGCGGATGTCCATGCTGTGGTCACCGGCAAGCCGGCAGCGGAGTTCTTCCGCGCGGCGTTGTCCGACCTCGATGCCGCCCCAGCGGCGGCCGTGATGGTCGGCGATGACATCGGCTCGGACGTTCGCGGCGCTCAGGCCGTTGGTATCACTGGCGTTCTGGTCCGGACCGGCAAATTCCGCGAGTCCGACTTGACGGACGACGGCGCCGATCCCGACCATGGATTGGCCGGGATCGGCGAACTACCCGAGCTGCTCGAACGGCTCTGATCAGCCGGCGGAACTTCGTCTGCCCCCGGGCACGGTTCCACCTACGTGCGGTTATTACCCGGGGAAGGCCGGCTGCACGATCCGGAAGTGGTTGCCGAACGGGTCGCGAGCACCGCAGTCGATGCCGTAGGGCTGCTCGGTGGGCTCGTCGGTGAACTCGACGCCACGGGCCTTGAGCGTGTCATACGTGCCCTGGCAGTCATCGGTGGTCAGCCCGAAACAGAACCCGGTGGCGCCCTTGGATACCAGCTCGCGGACCATGTCGCCGGATGCTGCGTCCATGCCGGGCGGCCCGGGCAACTCGAGGAAGATCTCGCGGCCGGCCTCCCCCGGGACCCGCACGGTCAGCCACCGCATGAATCCCATGTCGAGATCGCTACCGACCTCGAGCCCGAGCTTGTTGACGTAGAAATCGAGTGCCTCGTCCTGGTCGAGGACGAAGACGTGGGACATATTGATCGAGTTGAACATCGTGACTTCCTTGCTGTCGGCTGGTTGTTGCTGGTTGTGCTCGCGCGGCGAATACGAACCTACGGATCAGTCGTCGGGCCGGCTTCTCCAAAACTGCTCGGTCTGGTCCACACCATCGAGTAGTACGTCGGCACAGCCGCGCTGACGCTCTTGCGACGAAACTCCGACGGCGCTACACCGACGACAGCACGGAACATCCGGCTGAATGTGCCCAGGCTGGTGAAGCCGACCGCCATGCAGATATCGGTGATCGACCGGTCGGACTCCCTGAGCAGAAACATCGCGCGTTCGACCCGCCGGCGCTGCAGATATCTATTGGGCGTTTCCCCGAACACCGTCCGGAAGGTGCGGATGAAGTGGGCCTGCGAGACATGTGCCACGCGAGCGAGCGAAGCGATGTCGAGCGGCTCGGCGTAATCCCGGTCCATCGCATCGCGTGCACGCAGCATGCGACGGTTGATCTCCTCCTGCGCACGGCTCACGGCACAATCTCACCAGCCGCCTCGATTGCGGTGTCGGCGGCATTGCCTACGGTTGCCGTTGGACGCCCGCAACAAGGCCAGCATGACGAGGAGATGCGATGCCCCGCGCGCGCACGGTGACCGAGCGACAGCTGCTGAGCACTTACCTCGACCGCCAGTTGTTGCTCGAGCGGCGGCACATGAGCGTTCCGCAGGCCGTCGGCCGCCTCGTTGCATTGGCAGGCTCAGTACTCCCCCGCGCCGTTCGTCGCTCTGCAGAGCAGGCTCGATGGGTTCACGACCGACGCCTTGGACGACGCACTCACGCGGGGCCGGGTGGTGAAGTCGACCCTTATGCGCGGCACGCTGCACCTCGTAGACGCTCTCGACTACCCCTACTACGCTGCGGCCTGGCAGGTGCAGGCCGCCACGAACGTCCGCGCCCGCGCGCGGGATGCTGGTACGGGCGAAGTAAGTCTGGTCGAGGCGTTGCGCCGCTACCTGGTGGAGGCGCACACCACCGACGAGATCCGAGCGGCCCGCACGCGGCGCAGGCCGAAGAGCTTGCCGAAGATCACGGTCCAGCTCGCGAGCGAGGCGAGCATCAGGCCCGCCATCACGAGCTGGACGACGGTGCTTGCCTGCGTGACGAGCGTGAAGATCGAGAAGTCCTGGTTCATGGGGCGGGGCGAGTGGTCGAAGCGGCGATCATGACAAGAATCGGTGGATGTTCAGCGCGGCGGCGCGAGCGGACTTCGCAGCACCGCGGCCACCACCTCGTCAGGGATCCGCTGCGGCCTGAAAGTTCCGGCGTCGACGCAGCCGACGCGAATCGAACCCTCTGCGATGAGGCGGTCGTTGCACCACGCTTGCTGGGCGAATCGCATGCTGGCTGGGCGAGCCGTGTCGACCGCGACGGTCACGTCGATGATGTCATCGAGGCGCGCGGGAGAGCGGTAGTGCACCTGCGTGTCGGTGACCACGAACACGCGCCCGGTCGTCTGGCGCATCGCCTGCTGTTCGACGCCGCACGCGCGCAACCACTCGGTGCGCGCGCGTTCGAAGAACTTCAGGTAGTTGGCGTAGAAGACGACGCCGCCGGCGTCGGTGTCTTCCCAGTAGACCCGCATCGGGAAACGGAACACGGCATTCACCGCGCCGGCCCGTGCGGCCGCACCGCGTCAGGGCTGGAGCTTGCGGTAGATCGGCCCCCAGATCGGATGGCCAGCTTCCGACTTGTCGAGCGCGAACGTCGGATCGGCGGCCCGCGCGGCGCGGAACTCGGCCTCGCATTCGAGGGTCCGGTTGCTGGTGCAGTAGATGAAGCCGAGCCGCTTGTGCGCTTCGGCCTGGTCTTTCGGTGACGCGAGCCCGGTCGCAAGGGCTTGCTTGAACTGGCGCTCGGCCGGCTCGTACTGAGCGTCTTCATAGGCTCGCAAGCCACTGAGCAACGACTTCTCCGCGGGTCGGGCCGCCACGTCCATCAAGCCCACCGGAGCGAGCGGCGGTTGCACACAACCGACGAGCAGCGCAGCCGCGAGAGCGGCCATCGACGCGAAGATTTTCATAATCCGAACTTGTGCTTGATGACAACCGGTTGGTCCGCAGTGACGGTGACTGTCGAACTGTACGGTGGGAAATCGGTGTTCCGGATCGTGATCTGGTGTCTGCCTTCGGCGAGCGTCAACTCGTGCAGCGGCGGCGCGGTGCCCGACGGGTTGCCGTCGACCTCGACGGTGCCCCACGGGCTGACCGCGATCGAGACGGTGCCGGTCGCGCTCGCGACCGGTGAGGTGGCGGCGCCTGCGCGCAGATCGCGCTCGCGCGTCTCGCGGGCCTTGCGTTCCTTCGGCGTTTCCTTCGGCGCCTCTTTCGCCGCGGGCTTGGCTTCCTTGTGCGCTAGCAGCAGCGCGACGGGCGGCGCCGCCACAACCGTCACCGTCGGGTTGGGCGGTGTCGCCGCCACCGTTACCGTCGGGTTGGGCGGCGGTGCCGCCGACGTACCCGGGTTCGTGAGCACCGCCAGCGGGCTCTGACCCGCGCTCGCGTAGCCACCCGAAGCCCCGTCGTTCGCCGGCACGCTGTCGGCCGCAACCGGCGTGGAGACGTTTTCGACGAGCGCTGGCGGCGCGCTGTCGTTCGCCGCCGGCGAGACCGTCGCGTTGCTATCGGGCCGTGGTGTCGGCGTCGGTGCCGGTGCCGGTGCCGGGGGCACCGCGGGCGCCACCGCGATCGGGGTGTTCGATGCCGGCGCGTCGAGCCTGTCGACGAAGCCGTAGACCAGACCGGCCGCGAGCACGCAGGTGCCGATCAGGCCGACCGCCAGCCACGGTTTCTTGCGGATCTCGGGAGGCAGCTCGACGGCGCTCTGGATCGACATGTCCGCTTCGAGGTCGGATGGATTCATTTCGAGCCACTGGCGCAGGTCACGCGAGAACGAGCGTGCCGAGCGGAAGCGGTCGTTGGGTTCCTTCGCCATCGCACGGGCGGCAATCTCGGCGAGCGCCTGCGGCACCGACCGGTCGACCACGCTCGCGAGCGGCGGCCGATGGCTCTGCACGGCCGTCAGGATCTCGTCGAGCGAGTCGCCGACGAAGGGCTTGGTGTCGGTGAGGAGCTCGTACAGCACGACGCCGAGCGAGAACACGTCGGTGCGGCGGTCGCCCGCTTCCTTCCTCACCTGCTCAGGGGCCATGTAGTACGGCGAGCCGGCGACGACGGCGCTCGGCTTGGCGCCATCTCGTTGGTACGTGATGTGGGCGATGCCGAAGTCGAGCACGCGCGGTTGGCCACGGCTGACCATGAAGATGTTCGCCGGCTTGATGTCGCGGTGGATCACGCCCCTGCTGTGCGCATAGGCGAGGGCATCAGCGACACGCCGCACCAGCAGCGCGGCCTGGGTCGGCGTCGGCCGCCAGCCTTCTTGGCGCAGCTGGCGCAGGTCGCGTCCCTTCAGCAGCTCCATCGCGATGTAGGCGCGGTTGTCGCTCACGCCGGCATCGAACACGGTCACGATGTGCGGGTGGCTGAGGCCACCGGCCGCGCGCGCTTCGTTCAGGAAAATCGCGTTGAAGGCGTCGCGCTCCGCATCGTCGACCTTGACATTCAGGGTCTTGACGGCGATCAGGCGCGAGAGCAGCGGGTCGTGTGCGGCATAGACGGCGCCGAGTCCGCCTTCGCCGAGCAGGTGCTTGAGCGCATAACGCCCGACGTATCCGATCGTCGGCGCGGGCTGCACGGCCTTGCCTGAGGTGACCGGTTCGATATCTTTCGAAGACGGCAGGCCGGCGCCCGATTCGCCCCACAACGCCGCGGGGGCGCTCGGTGGCGGCATGGGCTCCGAATCGTTCGGCGGCGCGGGCGGCGGGGGCGTGGAGATGCTCACTGCGGGAGCTTAGTTCAGCCCCTCGCGACGAAACCACCGAAACCGTCGTTCCGGAGACATACGTAACACTAGCTCACGAAATCTTCCCGTCGGCGCGGCGTGCTGAACACGCGGCCCTGCGGGGGCCTTTCACGCCAGGTGGAAATGGGCCCCGCGGACCCTCCAGTTCGTCGGACCGGCTGGCTTCGTGGCGCGCGGCGCGCGCATTCAGCGGATCGCTGATCGCGTCGCGGAGCGCGCGGCGTCAATCTCGATTGGCCGCAGCTCGGTCGCGCATTTGTCGAGCACGCCGTTCACGTACTTGTGGCCATCGGTGCCGCCGAAGCTCTTCGCCAGCTCGACCGCCTCGTTGATCGCGACCTTGTACGGGATCTCGACGCAATGCGCGAGCTCGTAGCAGCCGATCAGCAGCACGCCGTGCTCGATCGGCGAAAGCAGCGCGGTCTTGCGGTCGACGTGCCTCGCGAGCAGCGCATCGAGGGTGGCGGCTTCACGGATGCAGCCGTGAAGCAGCAAGTCGAAGTGCGCGGCGTCGCAGCGCTGGAAACCCTCCTGCTCGCGCATGTGGGCGTCGATCACGCCGGCATCGCCCTGGCCCACGAGCCATTCGTAGAGGCCCTGCAACGCGAATTCGCGCGCGCGCCTGCGCGCCGACTTCGGCTTCGCGCGCGGCGCGGCGGGCTTGGGTTTTTCGATCGTCGTCATCACGAGAGCGATTGCACGAGGAGCGATTGCACGAGGTTCGCCATCTCGACCGCGACGCGCGCGGCGTCTCGCCCCTTGTCGTCGGCGCGCGCCCAGGCCTGCGCCTCGTTCTCGACCGTGAGGATCGCGTTGGCGATCGGCAGGTCGTGGTCGATGCCGAGCCGTGTGATCGCCGCCGCGCTCTCGTTGGCAACGAGCTCGAAGTGATAGGTCTCGCCGCGGATCACGCAGCCGAGTGCGATCAGGGCATCGAAGTCTTCGGTGTTCGCAAGCGCGGCGAGCGCGACGCCGACCTCGAGGGCCCCGGGCACGCTCACCTGCGTGATGCGGTCTTCTTCGACGCCGAGTTCGACGAGTGCGCCGATGCACACCTCGGCGAGTCGATCGGTGATGGCCGCGTTGAAGCGTGCCTGCACGATGCCGATGCGCAGTTCCCGGCCGTCGACGCTCGCAGGCAAGCCGCGCTCAGCGTGGCGCATGGGCGACGGAGGGAACGATCCTGGCGGATTCATCGGCCACGAAGGCCGTCACCTCGAGGCCGTAGCCGGTCATGCTCGGCATGCGGCGCGGGCTGCCGAGCACCTGCATGCGTGTGACGCCGATCGCGCGCAGGATCTGCGCGCCGATGCCGTAGGTGCGCAGATCCATCGGCGTCGGCGGCCGTGCGCCGCGGCCACGTTCGAGCACTTGCGGCATCAGGCTCGCCACGTCTTCACCGCAATTCAGCAGCACCGCGGCGCCACGTTCGGCCGCCTGCAGGCGGGCGAGCGCGCGTGGCAATGGCCACGAGTGGTCGCTCGGGCCGGCGTCGAGCAGGTCCATCACCGAGAGCGGCTCGTGCACACGCACCATCACTTCGTCGCTCGGCTTCCAGAGGCCATGGGTGAGTGCGAGGTGCATGCCGCCGGCGCGGTCTTCGAACGCGCTGCAATCGAATTCGCCCTGCGCGGTGAGCAGCTTGCGCTGGCCGACGCGCTTGATGAGCGATTCGTTGCGAATGCGGTATTCGATCAGGCTCGCGATGGTGCCGATCTTGAGGCCGTGCAACGTGGCGAACGTCATCAGATCGGGCAGGCGCGCCATCGTGCCGTCCTCGTTCATCACCTCGCAGATCACGGCGGCCGCCGTCAGGCCGGCCATCGCGGCGAGGTCGCAGCCGGCTTCGGTATGGCCGGCCCGCATCAGCACGCCGCCGTCCTGCGCGAGCAGCGGAAAGACGTGGCCAGGCTGCACGAGGTCGGCGGCCTTCGCGTCACGCTTCACGGCGGCCTGCACCGTGCGCGCACGGTCGGCCGCCGAGATGCCGGTGCTGACGCCAGTCGCCGCTTCGATCGAGACGGTGAACGCGGTGCCGTGCCGGGTGCCGTTGCGGGTAGCCATCGGCGGCAGTTGCAGACGCTCGCAGCGCTCGCGAGTCAACGTCAGGCAGATCAGGCCGCGGCCGAAGCGCGCCATGAAGTTGATGGCTTCCGGCGTGACGTAATCGGCCGCGAGCACCAGATCGCCTTCGTTCTCGCGATCTTCCTCGTCGACGAGGATCACCATGCGGCCGGCGGCCAAATCGGCCACGAGTTCGGGGACGGGTGAAATCAGCATGCGCGATTGTAGGCACGCGCTCGCCCGCAGGCCCGGTAAAAGGCCAGCGGCGAGCGGGTGGAAGGGCCGGCGTCAGCCGCGTGGCTGGAGCGCGAGCATGCGTTCGACGTAGCGCGCGATCAGGTCGATCTCGAGGTTCACCTGGGCGCCCGGTCGCAGGATCCCGAGCGTGGTCTGGGCGAGCGTGTGCGGGATGACGTTGATCGCGATGTCGCAGCCGGCTTCGGCGTCGATCACGGTATTGACCGTCAAGCTCACGCCATCGACCGCGACCGACCCCTTCTGCGCCAGGAATCGCGCCAGCGTGCGCGGAGCCCGGATCCGCAAGGTCCACGATTCACCGGCGTCCTCGATCGCGCTCACGACACCGACGCCATCGACATGCCCGCTCACCAGATGCCCACCGAGGCGCTCGTCGGCCTTCATCGCCTTTTCGAGGTTGACGGCGCGCAAGGTATCGAGGCCGGACGTCTTGTCGAGGCTTTCGCTCGAGATGTCGACCTCGAAACGCGACGCGGCGGGGTCGAGCGTGACGACGGTCATGCAGGCGCCGTTCAGCGCGATGCTGTCGCCCAGGTGCACGTCGTCGAGGTAGTGCGCAGGCGTCTCGATGACGAGCCGCTTGCCATGAGCGACGTCGCTGCCGAGGTGCTGCGTGTCGACGATGCGGCCGAGGCCGCTGACGATGCCGGTGAACATGCGGCGATTGTCGCAGCGGCGCCGCGCAATGGCCCGGCGCGGCCGTTCAGCGCGACGGTCCGGCGGACGGCCGCGCGACGAGGCGCAAGTCATCGCCGATCGCCGTCACGCTCACGAAGCGCAGGCGGGGCGCATCGGCCAGCGCCTCGAATGGTCCGAGCGCGGCGAGCTCGCGCCCGCTGCCCAGCAGCTTCGGTGCCATGTAAATCAGGAATTCGTCGACCAGCCCCTCGCGGACCAGCGAACCGTTCAAGAGGGGGCCGGCCTCCACGTGCACTTCGTTGATGTCGAGCGTCGCGAGGTGCCGCAGCATCGCGTCGAGATCGACCTTGCCCGCGGGGTTCGGCAACCACGCGATCTCGGCGCCGCGTGCCTCGAGCCCGGCGCGTCGGCGCGCGTCGTCGTGCGCGGCGAAGATCAGCACACGGCCGGGGCCGTCGAAGATGCGCGAGTCGGGCGGCGTTTCGAGGCGCGAGTCAACGATGACGCGCAGCGGCTGGTGTGCCGTCGAGACGAGCCGCACGTCGAGCCGCGGGTTGTCATCTCGCACCGTGCCCAGGCCTGTGAGCACGGCGCCCGAACGCTTGCGAAAGGCATGGCCGTCAGCGCGCGCCTGCGGTCCCGTGATCCATTGGCTCGCGCCGTTCATCAGCGCGGTGCGGCCATCGAGCGACACGGCGACCTTCATTCGCAGCCAGGGTCGACCGCGTTGCATGCGCGAACGAAAGCCGATGTTGAGCTCGTCGGCCTCGTCGGCGAGCAGGCCTTCGACGACCTCGATGCCGGCGGCCCGCAAGATCGCCGCGCCGCCACCGTCGACCTTCGGGTTCGGGTCACGCGTCGCCATGACGACACGCGTGATGCCGGCGGTCACGAGTGCGTCGGCGCAAGGTGGCGTGCGGCCATGGTGAGAACAGGGCTCGAGCGTGACGACGGCGGTCGCGCCTTGCGTGGGTTCATGGCGCGCCGCAGCGTCGCGCAGTGCCATCACTTCGGCGTGCGCCTCGCCGGCGCGTTGCGTGAAGCCGCGGCCGACGACGCGCCCGTCGGCCGCGAGCAGCACGCAACCGACGCGCGGATTCGGGTCGCTCAGCCCGATCGCGTTCTGCGCGAGAGCGAGCGCGTCGCGCATCGCGTCGAGTTCTTGATCGACATGGGTGGCCATCGCGGGGAATGTAGCGGCTGGGCGCCACGTGCTTCTCGCGCCACACGGTCAGTGACGGTTCCGGACGCGAGCGCACAAGGGCTCGATGCCCTCAAGGCTGATGCAGCGCGGTGTCGACGGCAGGGGGTGTCGAGTCGTCGCCAACGGGGCAAGCCAGGTCGCCACGCAGCACGAGGAAGTTCTGCTGCACCAGGGCCCCGTGCACGTCGACGTAGCGGCCGGTGTGCTCGGCGTTGCGGTCGATAACGCCGCTGTGATCGGTGTGGTTCACATACCGACAGATGCGGTGCTCGCTCGCGCCGGTGCCGATGGTCCAGCCCGCCGGCACCAGCGTGCTGCGGCCCGACCAGCTGCCGGTGGCGCGCAGCGCGACGACGCAGCGGTACGCGATGAAACGATCGCCGCTCTCGGCCCAGGCGTCGAGGGCGAACGACGCCGGCATCGCGCCGAGCGGCACCGCGCGCGACGACGTGACGCCACGCCGCGTGAACGACACCACCTTCAACGCTTCGCTGCGGCACTGTGGCATCGCCGGGTACGGGCCATCGGCCATTGCAAGCGCGATGTCGAGCGGCAGCGGCGCGCCGTTGGCGAGCTGCGTCGCGCGCCAGCCGACAGGTGCGAAACGGACAATGCCGGTCAGCAGCGCACCAGCCCACGGCGTGCAAGTGCCGAGCGTGTCCGCTGTCAAGTCGTCGATCGTCTGGCGGGCGTCGACCGTGCAACGCGCGACGACGGCACCGCTGCGGTCGTCGATCAGCACGACGAAGCCGTCATCGCTCGCGAGCTTGATCGCGCTGCGGCCGTCGCCGAGGTTCTTGGCGTGCAACGGCACCGACGGCGCGCGGCCGACGGCGCCTCGAAGAGCGGGTGTGGCCGAGCCGACCTGCAGCGCCGCGCTGTCGATCGGATCGGCACGCGCGATCGCGCTGTGCAGTGCGACCCGCTGCGTCGCGCCGTTGCGATCGTTCCAATCGACCGTGAGATCAACCGACTTCGCGCGGTCTTCCGCGAACGGAGTGACGTCGCGCGTGATGCGGTAGTCGGCAAGCGATGTCGGATCGGTGGCCCGGTCGATACGCGACCTCGCCGACACGATGCCGGCAAACGACGGCGTGCCCGGGGCCGCACCGGCGCCTGCGAACGCGCGCAGCGATTCGATCTCGCGCTGACCGATGCGCAGGGCTTGCGACCGTTGCTGCGCGATCGCGGCCTCGGCGCCCCACGTCGCCTGAATGCGCAGCACACCCAGCGTGCCGAGCGCGAGCACCGCGAACGCGATCAGCGCTTCGAGCAACGCAACGCCGCACATCGAGGATGGCGTCGGCACGGAGCGTCGATGCGCGCGCGGACGAACGGGGCTGTGATGGTGATCGTCCATGATGTCGTTCGCAGAATCAGAAGTCGCGCCAGGCGCCGTTGACGCGGGCAAACGTGCCGGTGTCGGCCTTGAGTCGTGACAGCAGATCCCCGTCGGCGATGAAGCTCACCGAGGCGCCGATGTTCATGTCGTTCGCCGACAGCACGGCGCCGTGAAAGGTGCTGCCGGCCGCGCCCGGTTTGGTGGTCACCGATGTGCCGTACAAGACGCCGTGCAACGCCACCCGAGCATTCAGCTGCACCGCGCCACGCACGGCGATCAGGATCGGGCGCTCGGCGCTGCCCAGCGTGGCCGGCGAATCGATGCGCAAGTCACCGTCGACGGCGATCAACGCATTGCGGCCACCTGCTGCGATCGTGTCGGCGAGCACGGCGCTGCAATCATCGATACACCTGATGCGGCGCACGCCGGCACGGTCGAACCAGCGGGCGTCGTCGACACCGAAGTACGCCGCGAAGAAACGCGCCGGCGTTCGCCCGCCGATCGACGCGTCGTGTGCGATCACGCTGTCGACCGACGCGCCGCCTGCCGGCCCCTGCAGCGACGCGAGAGACGCTTGCACGTCGCCGCCCGCCTGCACGGCGAGCCCGCCACTGTCCGCGTCGTCGTTGCGCGCAAGCCAGGCGGCGCTGTCGCCGTTCACGTGTGCGCGAGCCACGACCGGTGCCGCGGGCATGCTGCGCAGGCCCCGCAACAACGCGAACGACGTCGAGATGCGCGCGCTCGATTCATGGTTCGCGCCGACGTCGCAAGCGATGCCCGCCGTGCTGCAGCCGGTCGAGACGACCTTGACCACGCCGGGCCCGTCGCCGGCTGCGAGTTGGACGACGAACGAGGATCCGCCGGCCGGGAGCACGGCGAGGCTCGGTGTGGCGGCGGTGGGGCATGCACACACCCACGCGCCGGCGGTCGACTCGCACGCGAACTGCAGCGGCGTCGGCACGCCATGGTCGAGCCACGTGCGCGGAGTGAAAGGAGCGTCGACAGCGGCGCGCTCCAGAAGGCGATCGCGCACGGACGCGGCAGTCGCATCGGTGCTCGGTGCGCAGTCGTCACCGACCCGGCGGTTGTCGTTCAGTGCGGCGGACGCCCATTCGATACCGGCCTCGGCCGCTTCGAAGGCCTGCGTCGAACGCACCTGGTGCGCCGCGGTGCGCTGATCGATCACCAGGCTGCGGTGCACGTACGCGACGGCCAGCGCCATCGCGAAGCAGAGCAGCAGCGTGACGACAAGAGCGGCTGCGCCGCGTTGCTGATGCGTGTTCATGTCGCACACGCGCCGACCACGGCGTCATTGCGCACCCGCACCTGCGCTCGCAACACGCGCTGCACACGCGCGTCGGCCAGCGCATGCCCGGCGATGCGAAGATCGACCCGGCGCACGAGCTGATGCGGTGGGCACGTGGCATCGATGACGCTGCAGGGCACGTCGCACAGTTCATCGAGGTCGATTTCGATCACGCTCGGGGTCACTGTGAAGGCGTCGATCACGACGGTGTTGCTGTCGGTGAGTGCCTGCCAATTGCCGCTGCCCAGCTCGAATTCGAGATGGCCATCGCGCAGGCGATAGCCGAACTGCTCTGCGCCGTCGACGACGCCGTTCTCCACCGCGTCGCGAGAAAAGCGGAACTCGACATGGTCGGTCGACGCGACGCCCGACGCGCCGTCGGCATAAGGATTGATGACGCTGCTCGAACCGCCATCGACACGAACCGCCGACGCTGCCGCGCCCCAGTACCCGCCGCGTCGAACGTCGCGCGAGACCACGTCGGCGGCGGTGCGCAGGTCTTGCATCAGTCGGCTTTCGATCAACATGGCGCGATCGCCCTGCAGCGATGCCACGACGGTGGTCGATGTCGTCGCGACGACGACCAGCGCGACCGCGCTGCCGACGAGGAGCTCCACTAGCGTGACGCCGCGTTGCGCCTGCCGCGTCATCGCCGACCCCAGCATGCGAGGTTGGCGGCGGAACTGTTGGCCAGCGCGATGTCCGGTCCCGACAGGATCTCGACGTGGTCGCCCCGAACGACCTGCGCCATCACCTTGCAGGCCGTGTCACCGGCTTGACGGCCGACCGCCGTCGCGGTGATCCGATAACCTTCGGCGGATGCGGTGTCGACGGCCAACGTGTAGGCCTGCAGCGGCGACGTGGGAGTTGCGCCGATTTCGGTGAGCGTGCCGTACGTCGAGGCGTTCGATCGCCAGCGCTCCTCGGCCATCTGCACCTGCATCATCGCAACGAGCGCGTCGGCGCGGCGCGCCTTCATCACGTGCGAACCGAAAGCCGGGTAGGCGATGCTCGCGAGCACACCGGTCACAGCGACACCGATCAGCATTTCGATCAGCGTGAATCCCTGCGTGGAACGTTGAAGGGGAGCCCGGCCGACGGATGTCATGGCGTTCCTTTCTCAGCAGGCGCGGTAGCTCGCGATCGCCGCTCGCGGCGAACACGAGCGCACGCGGCCCATGATGTTGATGACGTGGTACACGGCGTGCCCGCGCGAATCGACGACCCGCAGCGTGCTGGTGGGCGTACTGGTGCCGTGCAGCGGGTCGAACACGATCGATGCGACGTTGGCTTGCAGCGAGATGCGGTCTGCGGCCGACCATGCGACGGTCTTGATCTCGGCGCCGTCACCCCGGCAGCGCGTGGGGCCCGCAGCAATGCACGGGCAGGATCCGGCGCTGCCGGTGTGAACGACGTAGCAATTCGCATCTGCACCGACGTAGAACGACAGGCGCAAGGCCCGATTGCGCGCGACCGCTTCGTGGCGAACGAACTGGATGTCGGCAGCGAGCGCGGCGGCGGCGCTGGTCAGCCGTCGCGACTCGATCAAAGCTTGAACCGAGGGTGCAGCCGTGCAGGCGATGACCACCAGCACCAGTACCACGACGCAGCACTCGACCAGCGTGAACCCGCGTGTGCGTTGGGTGGGGGCAAGTGTTGAAGGCATGCCGCCACTGTAGAAATCGCGTCGAAGGAAAGCGATCCCATGGAAAGGGGATCGACGGGGGCCCCCGAGGGTGCCCCAACTGGATTCAGATGTCGCGGATCAGCTGGCGGAATTCATCGACGTCCTCGAAGCTTCGATAGACCGACGCGAATCGCACGTACGCCACCTTGTCGATCCGCTTCAGCTCTCGCATCACGAGTTCGCCCAAACGCGCCGACGGCACTTCCTTGGCGGCACTGTTCAGGAGCTTCTCTTCGATCCGCTCCATCGCCGCGTCGATCTGCTCGACGCTCACTGGGCGCTTGCGCAGCGCGAGCGTCATCGAGGCGCGCACCTTGGCCGAGTCGAACGGCGCGCGCGTGCCGTCCTTCTTCACGATCGCGGGCAATGCGATCTCGGCACGCTCGTACGACGTGAAGCGCTTGTCGCAATGCGTGCAGCGGCGACGCCGGCGGACGACGTCGCCTTCGTCGGAGTCGCGTGTCTCGACGACCTGCGTCTCATCATGGCTGCAGAACGGGCAGCGCATCTAGGCGCGCCCCGACGCGAGCGTCCAGGTGGTCGTCGCGGCCAGCGACGACCCGGTCATCGATAGACCGGAAAGTCGCGCGTCAATCGCGCGACAGCCGCTCGCACCGCGTCGAGATGGGCCGCGTCGTTCGGTCGGTCGAGCACATCGGCGATCAGGTGCGCGGTCTGCCGCGCTTCCTCGACGCCGAAGCCGCGCGTCGTCAGGGCAGGGGTGCCGAGACGGATGCCGCTCGTCACCATCGGCTTCTGCGGGTCGTTCGGGATGCCGTTCTTGTTGCACGTCATGTGCGCGAGTCCGAGCAGGGTCTCGGCTTGCTTGCCGGTCAGGCCCTTCGGCCGCAGGTCCACCAGCATCACGTGGCTCTCGGTGCGGCCGCTGACGATGCGCAAGCCGCGCTCGATGAGCGTGTCGGCCAGCACCACGGCGTTCTTCACGACCTGCTGCTGGTAACGCGTGAACTCGGGCGTCAGGGCTTCCCTGAACGCAACGGCCTTGGCGGCGATCACGTGCATCAACGGGCCGCCCTGGATGCCCGGAAAGATCGCGCTGTTGATTTTCTTCGCGACCGCTTCGTCGTTCGTGAGCACGATGCCGCCACGCGGACCGCGCAGGCTCTTGTGCGTGGTCGAGGTCACGACGTGGGCATGGGGTATCGGGTTCGGATAGACGCCCGCGGCGATCAGCCCCGCGTAGTGCGCCATGTCGACCAGGAACCACGCGCCGATGTCCTTCGCGATCTTCGCGAAGCGTTCGAAGTCGATCTTCAGGCTGTAGGCCGAAGCGCCGGCGATGATCAGCTTGGGCCGGTGCTCGTGCGCGAGACGTTCCACCTGGTCGTAGTCGATGGACTCGTCCGCCTTCAGCCCGTAGCTCACCACCTTGAACCACTTGCCGCTCATGTTGAGTGGCATACCGTGCGTGAGGTGGCCCCCTTCGGCCAGGCTCATGCCCATGATGGTGTCGCCGGGTTGCAGCAAGCCGAAGAACACCGCCTGATTCGCTTGCGATCCAGAGTTGGCCTGCACGTTGGCAAAGCCGGCACCGAACAGCTGCTTCGCACGGTCGATCGCGAGCTGCTCGACCTCGTCGACGAACTCGCAGCCGCCGTAGTAGCGCTTGCCCGGATAGCCCTCCGCGTACTTGTTGGTGAGCTGCGTGCCTTGCGCCGCCATCACCGCCGGCGACGCGTAGTTCTCGGAGGCGATCAACTCGATGTGGTCTTCCTGGCGCTGGTTCTCGCGCTGGATGCTCGCGGCGATCTGGGGGTCGACGTTGGCGAGGGTCGATTGGGTGCGGTCGAACATGATCAGCAGTCCTTACGGCGTATCCCTCACGGGGCGACAAGGTGGTCGCCGACGTGATCGGGCTGCCCAGGCGAACGGCTTGATCGGCGGGAGCGTTTCCCCGGCGCCGGCCGCGCTTCCCGGTGGTGGCCCACCTCGGGTCCGTGGCACGGACCGCATCGCCAGTCGCGCGGCGCGGTGGAGTGTAGCGGAGGGCGCCCGGCGGCTGCGCCGTGCGGCCGCGTCGATCACTGTAGCAGCGCGAGCTTCTCCGGGATGACGGCGACCGGCGCCTCCGGCAGCGTCGGCTCGGGCGTCGGCTCGATGACGACCGCCGTCGCGCTCGGTGCGACACGGGCGCGCGGCAGGTTCACGTTGAGCAGCCCTGCCGACGGCGGCACGTACTTGCCGCTCGCCACCAGCTTCAGGGTGTTCATTTCCGCCAGCACCTTGCCGGCGTAGCCGCCGTCCTCGGACAAGTTGCCGGCGCCGACGTAGAAGCGCAAACCCGCCTCGACGCTGCCGCCGCGCGCGATGCATTCCTTCAGCACCTGAACGCCGACACGGACATTGGTGACCGGGTCGAACGCGGCGTGGATGCCGCCGAAGGCCTCGTATTTCGCGTCGTGCAATTTGGTCATGACCTGCATCAGACCCTGTGCACCGACCGCGCTTTGCGCAAAGGGGTTGAAGCTCGATTCGACCGCCATGATCGACAGGATCAGCGTCGGATCGAGACTGTTGCGGCTACCGACTTCCCACGCCTCCTGGACGAGGCGGCTCACGGGTTCGGGCGCAACTCGGTACCGACGCGACAGAAACTGCGCGACCGCTGCCTGCTGGCGGTTCAGGTCTTTCGGATCGATCGCCGTGGCGCGCGCAACGGCACCGGGTTCCGTGAACGGGATCTCTTCCGGTGCCGGCAAAGCCGCCAGGTGCCGCTCCTGCAACCAAACAAAGGCGCGCGCTTCGACGTCGTCGCGCAGGTCGGCTCTGCCCGCGCTGAGCGCGGCCACGAACACGATCAGCAACCCGATCAGGGCCAGCGAGTTGTGGCAAAGCGCGAGGAACCCTTGGCCGACGTCTTTCACGAAAACCAAGACGGGTCGCAGCACAGCGCGTTGCGATCCGGTCGACACCACCTTCCAAACGTCGATCAAGGTCATAGAGCCGTCTCCGCTATCGTCACCTGTGCCCTGACCCGCAACGGTGTCCAGGATGGCAATAATTTCTGTTTCGGTTGCGCCCCGGTGCTTGCATGGCAACTCACACGGGGGTGACCGGCGCGCTGCCGGTCCGGTAAAAAGTCTCGTCAGACGGGCAGCGTTGTCAGCGAGCGGCGGATTCTGGTGAACCTTTCATTCCCGGTCAACACTGTAATCTTGCTTCCTCATAACATTACGATATGAAATATCGAGACCTGCGGGACTTCATCCAAACACTCGAAATTCAGAACGAGCTCGTAAATATCGCCAAACCGGTCTCGACGCGGCTCGAAATGACCGTGATCAGCGATGCGGCGTTGCGCAAGGGCGGCCCGGCGCTGCTCTTCCGAAACCCGGTCGGTTACAAAATTCCCGTGCTTGCAAACCTGTTCGGAACAACGGGCAGGGTTGCACAAGCCATGGGCGAAACCAACCTCGCGGGCTTGCGAGACGTGGGCCGCGTGCTGGCTGCGCTCAAGGAGCCGGAGCCGCCCAAGGGGCTGCGCGACGCCGGCAAGCTGCTGCACATGGTGCAGGCCCTCTGGTCGATGAAGCCTGCCGTGGTGCGTGAGCCACCCTGCCGGCAGGTGCTGGTCGAAGCGGCCGACATCGATCTTGCGGGCTGGCCGATTCAGTTCTGCTGGCCGGACGACGCCGGCCCGCTCATTACCTGGGGCCTGGTGGTAACGCGCGGACCACAGGGCGGAACGAACGCGCGGGCGCGGCAGAACCTCGGCATCTATCGGCAGCAGGTGATCGGGCGCCGGCAGGTCATCATGCGCTGGCTCGCCCATCGCGGCGGCGCGCTCGACTTCGCCGACTTCGCCCGCGTCAAGCCGGGCGAGCCGTTCCCGATCGTGGTCGCGCTGGGCGCCGATCCGGCCACCATCCTCGGCGCCGTCACGCCGGTGCCCGACAGCCTTTCCGAGTATCAGTTCGCCGGCCTGCTGCGCGGCGGGCGCACGGAACTGGCCGAGTCGAGCGTCGGCGACTGCGGCGTGATGTTGCAGGTGCCGGCCCACGCCGAGGTGGTGCTCGAGGGGCACATACCGGTCGCCGCGCGCGGCTTCACCGGCGTCAGCGAACACGGCATCGAGTTGAAGGAGATCGACGGTTACCTTCACGCACTCGAAGGGCCCTTCGGCGACCACACCGGCTATTACAACGAGCGCGACTGGTTTCCGGTGTTCGAGCTCTCGCGCCTGACGCACCGGCGCGCGCCGATCTATCACTCGACCTACACCGGCAAGCCGCCCGACGAGCCCGCGGTTCTCGGCGTGGCGCTCAACGAGGTCTTTGTGCCTATCCTGCAAAAGCAGTTTCCGGAAATCGTCGACTTCTACCTGCCGCCCGAAGGCTGCAGCTACCGCATGGCGGTGGTGAGCATCAAGAAGCGTTACCCGGGCCACGCGAAGCGCGTGATGTTCGGCATCTGGAGCTTTCTGCGCCAGTTCATGTACACGAAGTTCATCGTGGTGACCGACGACGACGTCGACATCCGCGCCTGGACCGACGTGATCTGGGCGATCACCACCCGCGTGGACCCGGTGCGCGACTGCGTGCTCGTCGATCACACACCGATCGACTACCTCGACTTCGCGTCGCCGACGAGCGGCCTGGGCGGCAAGCTGGGCCTGGACGCGACGAACAAGTGGCCGGGTGAAACCACGCGCGAGTGGGGCCGGCCCATCGCGATGGATGCGGCCGTGCTTGCCCGCGTGCAGGGCTTGCTGGAAGAGCTCGGGCTCTAACGCCGGCGCGAGGTTTTCTTCGCCGCCGGCCGTGGTGCAGGCGCTGGCGCGGACGCAGCACCCTTCGCCGACCGCATCGCTTCCGACATGCCGAGCAGCACGCCGCCGACCACGGCGGCGTAGCCATCGAGCATCGCCTGCGTCGCACGCATGCTGCTGGCCCGCGAATCGCGCAGGGCCGACTGCGCACGCAACGTGAGGTCGCTCACGGTCTTCAGGGCTTCGTGGCCGGTCTCGGTTCCTTTGATCTTCATCGCGCCGAGCGCCTGGTCCCAGGCGTCCTGCATCGGGCCGCCGTTCGGAATGGCCTTGCGCACGGCGTCGAAGAACACGTCTTCCATCTTCTCGACGTTGGCGATCGCGGTCTTCATCTGGCCGTCTTTCAATGCCGCGCCCTGGTCGACGAACTGCTGCAGCGCGGTGCGGTTCGCCTCCACCGCCTGCAGCAAGGCCGAGTCGATGCCGGCCAGCGCCCTCCCGATCACCTGGGCCGCGTCAACCGTGCCGGCGGGGGTCATCGATGCACCCGTGGTCGTGGCCTGCGTCACCGACTTCACGACCTTGCGCATGTTGTCGAGCGTGAACTCGCGGCCCTGCAAGGCCTTCAGCGTCGCATCGGAAACGGCCGTCTGCAGCGCCTTGCCCTGCTTGGCGCTCGCCTCCGAGATCATCTTGATCAGGGCGTCTTGATCGATTCCGGACTTCAGCATGCGAAGTGCCTCCAGCGAGTGATGAAAATAGGTCGAGTGTGGCGTGGCGCCACACTCACTGCATGTGTTGGCCGCCGTTGATCGCGATGTTCGCACCGGTCAGGAATGCCGCCTCGTCGGAGGCCAGATAAATGATGAGCCCGGCCACCTCTTCGGGCTTGCCGAGGCGGCCGACCGGAATCTGCGGAAGGATCTTCGTGTTCAAAATGTCTTCCGGAATGGCGGTGACCATCTTGGTACCGATGTAGCCCGGCGAGATGGTGTTGACGGTAACCCCCTTCTTCGCGACCTCGAGCGCGAGCGCCTTGGTGAAGCCGTGCACGCCGGCCTTCGCCGCCGAGTAGTTGGTCTGCCCGAACGCGCCCTTTGAGCCGTTCACCGACGAGACGTTGATCACCCGCCCCCAACCGCGCTCGACCATGCCGTCTGCCACCTGTTTGGTCATGTTGAACAGCGAATCGAGATTGGTGCGCATCACCGCGTCCCAATTGACCTTGTCCATCTTCTTGAAGGTCATGTCGCGAGTGATGCCGGCGTTGTTGACGAGCACGTCGACCGAGCCGGCTTTCTGAAGAACCTCGGCGACCGCACGCGAGCACGACTCGATGTCGGACACATCGCAGGGCACCGCGAGGATCTCGTAGCCGTGGCCCTTCATGTCTGACACCCACTCGCGATGCTTGGTGTTGCCCGGCGAATAGGTGACGACGACCTTGTAGCCGACGTCGGCCATCTTCATCGAAATCGTCTCGCCGAGGCCGCCCATGCCGCCCGTGACCAGCACCACCCTTTTGGGCGCGTTGATTTCAACCATCTTTGCCTCCGTTGATTGGGATTGCCGCAAGCCTCTTGGCGGGCTGCACCGCGGCCATCATGCGCGCGGGCGCCACGCTTGCGAACCTCGGTAACCCGACGTTGGCGCCATGCTTGCGATGTGCGCCATCGCACGGAACGGCCGCATCGCGAGCCGGCTGCTTCACGGCACGATGGTCACGCGCGCCGGCTCGGTCGGCGAACGCAGCGCCGGGCCTTTCAACCACGCCAGCAACGCGTCGATATCCGAGCCGCCGCCGCTGCGATCGGTGCCGTCCAGCAGCGTCGTGAAACCATCGCCGCCCTCTGCAAGGAAGCTGTTCACCGCGATGCGATAGAAAGCCGCCGGGTCGATCGGCTGGCCGTCGAGCGCCATGCCCCCGGCACGCTCGCCTGCCGGCGCGCTCGGCCTCCACGTGTACGTGAAGCCCTTCGAAGGCTGCAGCAACACGATCTGGCCGCCGGGTTTCGATTGCGACTCGAGCAAGGCCTTCAATTGCGTTCCGTTCAGCGTCATCATCACCAAGTTGTTGCCGAAAGGCTGCGAGGTGAAGGCCTGCCCGAAGGTCACGACGCACGGCGAGGCGCCTATGCATTCGAGATCGGAGCGTATGCCGCCAGGGTTCATGAAGGCGATGCGGGCGCCGCCGGCTTCGGCGGGCGATGCGGCGGCGAGTTGCGCGTCGGCGATCAGCATGCCCTCCTGGCTCACCTCGGCGCCGTCGCCGCGCGCGAACTTCGCGCCCAATACGCCGATGGGCCGATCGGCCACCGGTGCCACGTAGGCACTGAACCCGGCCACGCGCATCGCGACGGCCGTGTCGGGCCGGAACGTGCGCAGCAGGTTGGCCCATGGCGCCCGGTACGTGGCAGCGACGCGTTCGCGAAGATCGGCCGGCGTGCGCACGTTGAGCACCGGCAGGTTGATGCTCTCGGTCAGCGCGGGAATGATCTTTCGCGTCCGGCGGTCGAGCTTCAGGTCGACGATGGCGATGCCGCGGCCGAACGACGTCGCCTGGATGATGACCCGGCCGTCGACGATGCATCGGTAGCCTTGGTGCGTGTGCGCCGACAGGATCAGGCCGACGTCGGCGGAGAGGCGCCTGGCAATGTCGAAGATCGGCCCGTGCGCATCCGGGCAGCGGGTGTCGTTCCAGTTGCCCCGCTGCTGACTGCTGCCGAGCTCGCCGCCTTCGTGGAACACCGCGATCAAGGTCTTTACACCCTTCGCCTTCAACACCTTCGCCGCGCGGTTCACGCCGTCGGCCTCGTCGATGATGCTGAGCCCGGCGATGCCCGAAGGCGAAACGAGCACCGGCAGTGTCTTCGTCACCGCGCCGATGATGCCGACCCGGACGTTGCCGTAGCGCTTGATCGTGTACGGCGCGAGCACCGGCTGGCCGACCGCATCGAGGATATTCGACGACAGCAGCGGAAATTTCGCGCCTCGGTAAGGGCCGAGCACGCAGGAACTCACGGCGTCTCCCGGCTTGTTGACCGCGCAGCCGCCGTGGCCGATGCGCTTCAGCTCGCCGATGCCGGCGTCGAACTCGTGGTTGCCCACCGCATCGGCTTCGAGCCCGAGGCCGTTCATGAACTCGATCGTGGTCTCGTGCCGATACAGCGTCGACACCAGCGGCGACGCACCGATCAGATCGCCGGCCGCGATGAACAGGTTGTGCTGCGGCCCCTTGCGCAGTTCGTGCATCAGCCCGGCCAGCGCAGCCGCGCCGCCCGCTGGCACGTTCACGGGCTTGCCGTCGGCTGCCGGGTTGCGCGGATCGAAGAACGGCAGCGCCAGGCTCGCCGGCTCGAGGTTGCCGTGGAAGTCGTTCACGCTGATGACGCGCAGCGACAGCGGCGCGGCCGTTGCCGCGAGGGCCAGGCACAGCCCGGCGATGGCCGCACCCACCGATTTCATGTTCGACACTCGCCCTGTTGTGAGCGGGCGGTGTTGCCGTGACCCGCAAGGCAGGCTCGAAAGTCGACGCGAACGCGGTCTGCATCGACGCCGACGCAGACCGCCTGCGGGGGAGCCTGGCCCCAAGCGCCGAGCGCGCCGACGAAGTCGGCCGTGACCTGGATCGACTGGCCGAGCGCCGCGCCTTCGGTGACGACGCGAACCGGCCCGTGCCGAAGCGTGAAGGCGGACGGATCGAGCGCGCACGCGACCGCACTCGCGTCGTGCGAGTAGATCCCGTCGCCGGTGCGCTCGCGGCAGAACGCTTCGTAGACGCGCGTGATCTCCCAGATGAAGCGGCCTTCCTCGCCACCCGACTGCGCAAGCTCGGCGAGGTAGGCGTTCGTCATCTCGATCTCGTGCGTCACGTCGAGGCCGACGACCGTGACGGGCCAGCGCGCAGTCATCACGATGTCGGCCGCATGCGGGTCGTTGTAGAAGTTCGCCTCGGCGACCGGCGAGATGTTGCCGCGATGACCCCGCTCGCCGAACGCGCCGCCCATCACGACGACGCGTTCGACATGTTCGACGAGCGCCGGGTCGCGTTGCAGGGCGAGCGCGAGGTTGGTGAGGGGACCGACCGCGACGATCGTGAGCTCGCGCGAATATCGGCGCGCCAGGGCGCTGATGAACTCGGGCGCCGGCGCTGGATCGGCCCCGCGTCGCGTTGCGGGCGCGGGCGAGGTGTCGCCCATGCCGTCGTGGCCGTGGATGAACCACGGAAACTCGCGCGCCGCGTTGACGAGCGCCTTCGACGCGCCGCGCGCGACCGGCGCCTCGATCATGAAGCGCTCGCACAGCGAGAGCGCGTTCGCGGTGGTGGTGTCGACCGATGCGTTGCCGAACACGGTCGTGATGCCGACCAGCTCGGCTCGCCGATCGCGCGCGAGCATCAGCAGCGCCATCGCGTCGTCGATGCCAGGGTCGGTGTCGAAGAGGATCTTCACGTGGCGGGGGTCAAGCGGCGGTGACCTGTTCGATCATCACGTCGCACGGCTTCGTCTCCTGCTCACCGATGTGGATCAGTTCGGCGAGGCGCTTCGTCGCGACCGCGGCTGCGTCGGCATCGGCCGCATGCACCACGGCGATCACATCGCCGGCCCGCACCGGCTGGCCGATCGACGCGACGGCCGTGAGCCCGACGCGGTGATCGACGGCGTCGCTCGCCTGCCGCCGTCCGCCGCCGAGCTCCACCACGACGAGGCCGACATCGCGCGTGTCGATACGCTCGACCCAGCCCGCACGCTCCGCCAGCACCTTGCGCTGCACCGGCGCGACCGGCAGGTAAGCGTGCGGTCGTTCGATGAAATCGACGGGCCCGCCGAGCGCACTCACCATGCGCGCGAACCGTTCGAGCGCGCGGCCGTTGGCGAGCACCGCATCGACCTTCGCGAGGCCTTCTTCCACATCGCCCGCGAGCCGGCCGATCACGAGCAACTCGGCGCTGAGCCGTCGCGTCACCTCGACCAGCCGCGGCTCCACCCCTCGGCCGTGCAGCATGTCGAGCGCTTCGTGCACCTCGAGGGCGTTGCCTGCGGTGTGGCCGAGCACCTCGTTCATGTCGGTGACGAACGCATGCGTCGGCAAGTCAGCACCGATCGCCACCTGCGCGATCGAGCGGCCGAGTGAGCGTGCCGTCGGCAGATCGGGCGCGAACGCACCGTTGCCGCACTTCACGTCCATCACCAGGCCTTGCACGCCGGCCGCGAGCTTCTTCGAGAGGATGCTCGCGGTGATGAGCGGGATCGATTCGACCGTGGCCGTCACGTCACGCAGCGCGTAGAGGTGTCCGTCGGCCGGTGCGATCTCGGCCGTCTGGCCGACGATCGCGCAGCCCACATCGCGCAGCACGGTGCGCAACACATCGACGTCGGGCGTGCTCACGTAGCCCGGGATGCTGTCGAGCTTGTCGAGCGTGCCGCCGGTGTGGCCGAGGCCGCGGCCCGAGACCATCGGCACGTATCCGCCGCACGCGGCGACGACGGGCGCGAGCACCAGGCTCACCTTGTCGCCGACGCCGCCACTCGAATGCTTGTCGAGGACCGGGCCGGCGAGGTTGGCGCCGGACCACTCGAGCACATCGCCCGAGCGCGTCATCGCGCGCGTGAGCGCGACGGTTTCCGTGTCGCTCATGCCGTTCAGGAAGAGGGCCATCGTCATCGCGGCGGCTTGCTGCTCGCTCCAGGAGCCGTCGACGAGGCCGAGCACGAAGGCGTCGATGTGGGCGGCGGCGAGCGCGTGCTTGTCGCGTTTGAGGCGGATGATTTCCTGAGCCAGCATGTCGTTGGTCTTCGCAGCGTCCGATCGGCACCGAGGGGTTGCACCGGCATTGTGGGCCGCGGGCCGCTCCTCTCAATATCCGCCCGTCGACGCTTTCGGGGTCTGATCGCTTAGCACCGCTTCGATGTCGTTCAGCAAGCCGCTCGCACCGATTCGAAAGCGTTGCGGCCTGAGCGCGGCCGGCCCGAGCGCCGCGCTGCAGAGGTCGATGTAGAGCGCGGCGTCGGCCACGGTGCGCACGCCGCCCGACGCCTTGAAGCCGGCGTGCGTCGAGGCGTGCGCATCGCCGGCAATGGCGTCGAGCATCACGCGCGCGGCGGCAGGGCTGGCGCTCACCGGTGTCTTGCCGGTGCTCGTCTTCAGGAAATCGGCGCCGGCGTCGAGAGCGATTCGCGAAGCCTGCCGAATGAGCGCGGTGTCGACCAAGATGCCGGTCTCGAGGATCACCTTGAGCACCAGGCCCTTGGTGGCCCGGCGCACCGCCACCAGCACGCGCTCGGCGGCCTCCACGTCACCGCGCTGGAGATGCCCGAACGGCAACACCAGATCGATCTCCTGCGCGCCGCTGTCGACGATCGAGGCAGCGTCTCGCGTGGCGCGCTCGACATCGCCGCTGCCGTCGGGGAAGTTCGCCACCGCGGCGACGGCGATGGCCGGTGGCAACGAACGCCGTGCGAGCGCTGCGAAGCGTGGCCAGACGCAGACGGCGGCGACCCTGCCGTGCGGCCCCTGCGCGCGGGCGCAGATCTGCTCGATGTCAGCCTCGGTATCGGCGTCGTTCAGGCTCGTGAGGTCGAGACAGGCGAGCGCGATGCGGGCAGCTTGAGCGGTGTCGGTCATGGCGAAAGGCTCATCGTGTCGGGCTCATCGTGTCGGGCTCATCGTCTCGTGCGAGCGGGACGCGAACCGGAATCGGCGATCACGCGCCGGCATCATGCCGTGACATCGATCGCGCCGATCACATCGGCCAGCAGGCGGCTCGCGACCGCGCTCGTTGCCTGCGCCTGCGCCAGCGTGTGCGCATGGCTCAACGATTCGGTCGACAGGCCGGCCGCCATGTTGGTGAGCATCGAGAGCGCGAGCACCCGCATGCCGGCGCGCCGCGCGATGATGGTCTCCGGCACCGTGCTCATGCCGACCGCATCGGCGCCGAGCGACCGGAACATGCGGATCTCGGCCGGCGTTTCGAACTGCGGGCCGAGCGTCCAGGCGTAGACGCCTTCGTGCAGCGTCACGCCGCTCGTCTTGGCAACGGCGTGTGCACGCGCGCGCAGCGCGGCGTCGTAGGCGTCGATCATGTCGACGAAGCGCTCCGAGCCGGTCTCGCCGACCAGCGGCGAACGATGCGCCAGGTTCAGGTGATCGGTGAGCACCATCAGGCTGCCCGCCGGCATGTCGAGACGCAGGCTGCCGGCCGCGTTGGTCTGCACGAGCACCTCGCATCCGAACGCGTTCAACGTTCGCAGCGGCAGCTTCATGCCGTTCACGTCGCCGGTCTCGTACGCGTGTTTGCGGCCACTCATCACGACCACTTCGTTGGCGCCGATGCGGCCGATGCAGAGCTCGCCCGAATGACCCTGCACGCCCGCCGGCGGAAAGCCTTCGAGCTCGCCGTACGGTACGCGAACGAGGTCTTCGATGTGTTCGACGACGCCGGCCCAGCCCGATCCGAGCACGACCGCGATGCGCGGCTTCGCGTCCGGCAGGCGCGCGCGCAGTTGCGCCAGGGCCGTCGGTGCAGGTGCGGCGAAGCCGTTCATGGGACCAGGTTCCCGGGGCCGAAACTCGACGGCAACAGCGCGCCGAGCGTGAACGTGGCGCGCACCTTCTGGCGGTCGCCGACCAGCACCGCCGCATCGGGACCCGCAAACTCGCGCAGCTTCTGCCGGCACCCACCGCACGGCGTGACCAGGCCCTCGCCGTTGCCCACGACGGCGAGCGCCTTCGCCTCGCGGCCGCCGGCCAGCACCATCGCGGCGAGCGCCGCCGCCTCGGCACAGACGCCCTGCGGGTACGCCGCGTTCTCGACGTTGCATCCCGCGTGGATGCGGCCGTGCTCGTCGAGCACCGCGGCGCCGACGGCGAACGTCGAATAGGGTGCGTACGCGTGCTGCTGCGCATCGACCGCGGCTTGCCAGAGCGCCTGCTGCTGCGGCCCGGTGAGGTTTGTCATCAACGTTCCTTCAGGTAGGGCGAGCCGAGCGCGCGTGGCGCCATGCTGCGGCCGAAAAAGCCGGCGAGCAGGATCACCGTGAGCAGGTAAGGTAGGGCCTGGACCGCCTGCACCGGGACCTCGCCGAGGCCCGGCACGCTCACGCCTTGCAGGCGGATCGCGGCGGCATCGAGGAAGCCGAACAACAAGCATGCCCAGAGCGCGGGGAACGGTCGCCAGTTGCCGAAGATCATCGCGGCGAGCGCCATAAAGCCACGGCCGGCCGTCATGTTCGGCGCGAACGACGCGCTCTGCGCGAGCACCAGGTCGCTGCCGGCAAGGCCGCACAGCAAGCCGTTCAAGGTGAGCGCGGCATAGCGCAGGCGCACCACCGAAACGCCGGCCGCATCGACCATGTGCGGGTTCTCGCCGACCGCGCGCACGCGCAAGCCGAAACGCGTGCGGTAGAGCAGCCACCACACCGCGAAAACCAGCATCAGCGCGAGGTAGACCAGCGCGTGGTGGCTGAGCAGCCCGTCGCCGACGATGGCGCCCACGAACGGCGCGTTGCGGAAGGCTTCGGCCGCGCTGGGCCACAGCGCATGCAGACGCACGCCGTCACCGACCGGCGCGGTCTGGCCGCCTTGGTGGAACCACGCGATCGCGAGCACCACCGTCAGGCCCGACGCGATGATGTTGATCGCCATGCCCGAGACGACCTGGTCGCCGCGATGACTCACGCATGCGAAGCCGTGCAGCCACGAGAGCGCGACGGCGGTGCCCATCGCCAGCCCGATCGCGATCGTGGTCGAGCCGAACGCCGCGCCGCCGGCGGCGGCCGCGAACGCGGCGAACAGCATCTTGCCCTCGAGGCCGATGTCGATCACGCCGGAGCGCTCGGCGACGAGGCCGGCGAGCGCGCACAAGATGAGCGGCGTCGCGACGCGCAAGGTCGAGGCGATCAACGCGCCGATCAGCTGCTCATCCATGAACCACCTCGCTCGTCGAGTCGGGCACCGGCGGGCGCAGGCGCGCGCCGAGGGCCCGGGTGGCGCGGCTCACGGTCGGTGCGATCACGTACGCCATGGCGCCCGAGAACAGCACGATGAAGCCTTGCAGCATCACGACCATGTCGCGCGTGAATCCCGGCACGTCGAAGCTCACTTCGGCGCCGCCCTGGAACAGCGCGCCGAACAGCAGGCTCGCGAGCACGATCCCAACCGGATGGTTGCGCCCCATCACCGCGACCGCGATGCCGGTGAAGCCGGCGCCGCCGACAAAGTCGAGCAGCAGCTTGCCGTTCACGCCGGCGATCTCGTTCATGCCGACCATGCCGGCGAGCGCGCCCGAGACCGCCATCGCGATCATGATCTGCCGCTTCGGCCGGATGCCGGCGTAGGCGGCCGCACCTTCGCTCGAGCCGACGGTGCGCAACCGATAACCCGCCCGGCTCCGCCACAGCAACGCGTACACGCCGACTGCCGACAACAGCGCCAGAAAGAGGCTGATGTTGAGCGGCGACGATGGCCACTCGATGCCGAGCCAGGCCAGCGCCTCCTTCATCGACGGCAGGTGCGCCGCCGGCCCGAACGGCGCGCTCTCGACCGACATGCCGCCGGGCGCCTTCAGCGGGTTGACGAGCAGGTAGACGAGCAGGCTGCTCGCGAGAAAGTTGAACATGATCGTCGTGATGACGATGTGGCTGCCGCGATAGGCCTGCAGGAAGGCCGGCACCGCGGCCCACAACACGCCGAACACGATGCTGCCGACGAGCATCAGCGGCAACACGACGGGGGCGGGCAACCTGGGCGAGAGCCAGAGCGCGACCAGGCCGCAGCCGAGCCCGCCGAGCGTGGCCTGGCCCTCGGCGCCGATGTTGAAGAGCCCGGCATGGAACGCGACCGCGATGGCCAGGCCCGTGAAGATGAAACTCGTCGTGTAGTAGAGCGTGTAGGAGAGGCCGCGCTCGGTGCCGAAGGCGCCGCGCACGAGCACGGCCAGCACATCGAGCGGGCTCTGGCCGACGAACCAGACGACGATGCCCGCCGCGAGCAACGCGACCGCGAGGTTGACGAGCGGCAGCAGCAGCACGTCGACCCATCGCGGCCGCGTCGGTGATTCGCTCACGCCGCGGCCGCTTCGCGCGTCTCGTCGGTCGCGCACATCAGCAAGCCGAGGCGGGCCTCGTTGCAGTCGGCGACTGCCAGTTCGCCGGTGATGCGCCCTTCGTTCATCACGATCACCCGGTCGGCGAGCGCGAGGATCTCGTCGAGCTCGCTCGACACCACCAGCAACGCACAGCCGGCATCGCGCAGCGCGCGCAACTGCGCATGGATGAATTCGATCGCGCCGATGTCGACGCCACGCGTCGGCTGGCCAACCAGCAACACCTTGGGCTGCTGGCCGATCTCGCGCGCGAGCACGAGCTTTTGCTGGTTGCCGCCCGAAAATTTGGCACTGACTAGCGCCGGGTCGCGCGGCCGCACGTCGAAGCGTTCCATCAACGCGGCGGTCGCAGCGCGCATCGACCGGCGTCGCATCCAGCCGCCGCGGCTGTACGACGGCAGGCCTTCATAACCGAGCACGGCCGATTCCCAGGCGCCGAAGTTCATCACCAGCGCACGCGCGTGGCGGTCTTCCGGCACATGCGCGAGGCCGAGGCGGCGGGCCTGGCGCGGGTCGAGCCACCGCGTCGGGTCGAAACTTTTTCCGCCGAAGCTGAGGGTGCCCGCATCGGGCCCGCGCAAGCCCGAGAGCAGGTCGAGCAATTCGCTTTGGCCGTTGCCGGCCACGCCCGCGATGCCGACGATCTCGCCTGCCTTCAAGGCGAGGCTCACCTTCTTCAGGCGCGGCACGCCGAGTGCGTCGCGGACGGTGAGGTCGCGCGCCGTCAGCAGGGTCGCCCCCGCGGTGGCAGCCGCAGCACCCTGGCGACCGATGTGGACCTTGCGGCCGACCATCGCCTCGGCGAGCTTGGCAATCGAGGCCGCGGCGATCGCGACGTCGAGCACCACGCGGCCGGCACGCATCACGGTGACCTGATCGCACAGCCGCATCACCTCCTTCAGCTTGTGCGTGATCAGGATGATGGTGCTGCCCTGGTCGCGCAGACGCGCTAGCACGTCGAAGAGCTGCTCGGTTTCCGGCGGCGTGAGCACGGCGGTCGGCTCGTCGAGGATCAGCACCTTCGCGCCGCGGTAGAGCGCCTTCAGGATCTCGAGTCGCTGCCGATCGCCTACCGACAGGTCGGCGACGAGTGCGTCGAGATCGACGCGCAAGCCGGTCGATGCCATCAACGCATCGAGGTTCCGGCGGGTGATGGCGTCGGCCCGGATCAGCAGCACATGCGGCTCGGCGCCGAGCATCACGTTGTCGAGCGCACTCAACGTGTCGACGAGCATGAAGTGCTGATGCACCATGCCCAGGCCGAGCGCGATCGCTTCGTGCGCGTTGCGGATCCGGACGACGGCACCGTCGATCTCGATCTGCCCGCTGTCGGCCATGTAGAAGCCGTAGAGCACCGACATCAGCGTGCTCTTGCCCGCGCCGTTCTCGCCGACGAGGCCGTGCACGGTGCCGCGGCGTACTCGGAAATCGACGCCGTCGTTGGCGCGCACCGCGCCGAAGTGCTTGCAGATGGCACTCATCCGAACCGCGAGCACGGGGTTCGACGGCGCGATGTCCGAAGCGCTCATGCGCGCACCGGCCCCGTCGACTCGCGCACCAGCAGGCGTGACGGCAGCACCACGTCGCGGCGTACGCCGGGCCCGCTCAGCAAACGCTCGATCAACACCGACGCGGCCGTCTCGCCCATGGTCCGGATCGGGTGCGCGACGGTCGTCAGCGCGGGGTACACATAGCTGCCGACATCGATGCCGTCGAAGCCGATCACCGAGAGCCGGCCCGGTACCGAGACACCGCGTTCGGCGGCCGCGCGCAGCGCGCCGATCGCGAGCAGGTCGTTGCTCGCGAAGATCGCCGTCACGTCCTGCTCGGCGAGCAGGCGGCTCGTCATCGCATGGCCGGCGGCGGCGCTGAAATCGCCCTCGAGCAACCAGCGTTCGTCGATCGGCAGGGTCGCGTCTTGCATCGCCTGCCGCCAGCCCGCGACGCGAGCACGACTCACCGCGAACACGAAAGGGCCGGCCAGGCACGCGATGCGCCGATGCCCGAGCCCGATCAGGTGTTCGACACCCAGTGCCGCACCCGCCTGATGATCGACCCGCACGAGATCGGCGGCGAGCCCGGGCAACGTGCGGTCGATGACCACCGTCGGCACCTGCGCGGCCTCGAGCCGCCGCACGAGGGGCACCGCATCGGCCGCCGCCGCGGCTAGCAGCAGCCCGTCGACCCGACGCTCGAGCAGGCGTTGCAGGTAGCGCGCCTGGCGCTGCGCGTCGTCGTCGGTGTTGCACAGGAAGACCGAGTAGTCGGTCTGCCGGCAACGGTCTTCGATGCCGCGCGTGAGTTCGGCGAAGAACGGGTTGGTGATGTTCGGCACGATCACGCCGAGGATGAGGGTCTCGCTCATCTTCAGCGCACGGGCCACCGCACTCGGCGCATAGCCCATCTCGGCGATCGCCGCCTCGACGCGCTGCCGTGCCGAATCGGAGACGCGTCGCGTGCTGTTGAGCACGTGCGAGACGGTCGTGAACGACACGCCCGCGCGTGCCGCCACGTGTTTAATCGTGCTCACCGACCGCGCCTCGTCAACCGCGACGGCCGCTCAATACTTGCACGACGGATCGGCCATGTAGTCGGCGACCTTGATCTTGCCGGCGACAATGTCGGCCTTCGCCGCCTCGACGCGCTTTCGCATGTCGGGTGTGATGAGCTTGGCGTTGAACTCGTCGGACGCATAGTCGACGCCGTTTTCCTTCAGGCCCAGTACCGTGAGGCCCGGCTTGTAGGCGGTGACGGCCTGGTAGACCGCGGTGTCGACGCGCTTCAGCATCGAGGTCAGCATGGTGCCGGGTTGCAGATGATCCTGGTTGCTGTCGACGCCGATCGCGTACTTGCCGGCGTCCTTCGCGGCCTGGTACACGCCGATGCCGGTGCCACCCGCGGCGGCGAACACCACGTCGGCGCCCCTGCCGAACTGCGCCCGCGCGAGTTCGCCGCCGCGCGCCGGATCGGCCCACGCGGCGCCGGTGGTGCCGGTCATGTTCGAGAACACCTGCGCCTTCGGGTTGGCGTACTTCGCGCCCTGCTCGTAGCCGCACTGGAACTTGCGGATGAGCGGGATGTCCATGCCGCCGACGAAGCCGACCTTGCCGGTCTTGCTCGCGAGCGCGGCCATCATTCCGACGAGGAAGCTGCCTTCCTGTTCCTTGAAGACGAACGACTGCACGTTGGGCTGCGTGACCACCATGTCGATGATGGCGAACTGCAGCTTCGGGAACTCTTTCGAGACCTTCTCGATCGCCGCGGCCTGGCCGAAGCCGATGCCGATGATCGGCGTGGCCCCGCGTTCGGCCATCCGCCGCAGGGCCTGCTCGCGCTGGGTCTCGTTCGAGATCTCGAACTCCAGATAGGGCTTGCCCGTTTCCTTCTTCCAGCGCTCGATGCCGCGGTAGGCCGCCTCGTTGAACGACTTGTCGTACTTGCCGCCCATGTCGAAGACGACTGCGGGCTGGGCAGACGCCGAGAGCACGGTCAGGGTGATGGCGGTGAGCGCAGCGATTCGGGCGATGACGTTCATGAGGGACTCGGCTCGGAAGGAATCAACTCGGAAGGAATCAACTCGGACTGCCCATGGACGGGCGCGTGAACGGCCGGCAACGCGAGGCGACAGGCAAGGTCATTCGCAGGTACAACGTGGGCAGTGGAACACGTTCGCGCAAACGTTTGCGAAGTCGGGTGCAATATGCAAGAAGCAAGCCCAAAGCTGCAAGATGCAGACCCAACCCACTGGCGCTGCGGACCGGCGCGCACCCGTGTCTTGGCGCGAATCCTGGGATCGTTGCGAACCATCACTGAAAGAGAGCTCACTTGTCATTGCCGAACGACGAATCCCTCTGGCGCCGCCTCCCGAAAGTCCTGCTGCACGAACACGTCGACGGTGGCCTGCGGCCCTCGACGCTGTTCGAATTGTGCCAACGCCAGGGCATCGCCTTGCCGGCAGCCGACGCGCAGGCGCTCGGCCGGTGGATGCAGGCCAACGCCGATTCCGGCAGCCTCGAGCAGTACCTCGCCGGGTTCGCGTTGACAGTGGCGGCCATGGCCTCGGCCGAGGGCTGCGAACGGGTCGCTTTCGAAGCCGCTGAAGACGCCCGCCTCGACGGCTGCGTGCTGGCCGAATTCCGGATGGCGCCGTTGCTGCTCGAGCCCTACGGCATGAGCGGTGACGAGGTCGTCGCAGCGCTGGTTCGGGGCCTCCGGCGCAGTGCGCTAGCGAGCGGGCTGATCGTCTGCGCGATGCGAACCGATCCGCCTGCCGACACCTTGCGCGCTGCGCAACTCGCCGCGCGCTACGCGCACGCGGGCGTGGTCGGCTTCGACCTGGCCGGCGCCGAGCGCGGCTTCCCGCCGCTCGACCACGCCGGCGCCTTCACCGCCGCGGGCGACGCCGGCCTCGGGCTCACCTGCCATGCCGGCGAGTCCGACGTGGGCGCGCGCGTGCTGGAGGCGGCGACGCTCGGCGTTTCGCGCATCGGCCACGGCATCAACATCATGAAAGGCGATGCGCACGATGTCGCCAATCGCGTCGCAGAGGCACGCGACCGGGGGTTGCACTTCGAGGTCTGTCCGACCAGCAACGTGCACACCGGCGCCTTCCCGTCGATCGCCGCGCACCCGATCCGCGCGATGTTCGAGGCCGGGCTCTCGGTCTCGTGCTCGACCGACAACCGGTTGATGTCGGGCGTCACGCTCAGCGGCGAGCTGCAGGCGATCCACGAGGGGCTCGGCGTGACGATGGCCGAGGCGCGCCAGATGATGGTCAACGGGGCAGCGGCGTCGTTCCTGTCGGCCGACGTACGGCATGCGGCGATGGAAGCGATCTCGCGCGGCGTCGCTTGAGCGTGCGGGACGATCCCGGGGCCGTCTGCTTCCACCACGCGTCGAGCCGCGGTGTTGCTGTGCATGGACGCATCCGGTTTTCATGCCGCAACCGGTGGCGCGCTCGCAGCAAGCACGGCCGCGAAGATCAACGCGACCACGAGCACGACCGCTTCGAGGCGCGCCACGCCCACGAAGCGGCGCAGCGGCACCTCCACCGACGCGTCGGCGCGCTTCAGCGCCGGCAGCAGCGCCGGCATCGTGACCATGCGATTCCATCCCCCCAGCAGGATCGCGATGCCGACGAAGAGCAGCTTCAGGACAAGGAGGCGGCCCCAGTCCGTGCTTGCCAGATCGGATATGGCGCCCATGCCGCGCCATGCGTTGGCCAAGCCCGTCGACACGATGCCCGCCAGCACCAGTGTGGCGGTGGCGGAAAGTTGCGTGATCCAGATCGACGCATCGCCTCGGCCCCCGGCCCCCGCCCCGTCGACCGATGCGGTGTCGAGGGCAACGGCCGTCATCAACACCATGCCGATCCACAGGCCGATCAGCAACAGGTGCAGCGCCTCGACAGCGACCGCGAGCGAAACTGGCCCGTGGATCGCCGCATGCGACGCCGCGGCGCGGCAGCCTATGAGGGCGACCAACGCGAGCGCGGCGATCGAATTCAGCCACGGACTCGGGCTTCGCAAGGACGCAGCCGACGCGATCAGCACCAGCAGCAGACAGGGCGCGGCCGCGAGCCACGCATGGCCGATCTGCGTTGAGCCGAGAACGGAGCCGAGTTCGCTGCCGACGTCGCGCAACGCCACGTCGGCCATCACCGAGGTTTGCACCACGAGCAGCGCGATCATGGCCACCGCCGTGAAGCTGGTCGCCAGTAGCAAGAAGGATCGCGAGCGCCGCCCGAAGGCCTGGCCCCAAACCGACCGCGCGCGGCGCAGCCAGACCGACGACGCCACGCTGCCAAGCATCGTCGCCAGCCCCAGATCCAGCGCGACCGTGGCAGCGATGAGCAGCCAGGAGGGCCCGTCGTTCACTCACTTCACCGTGAACGCAAACTCGCCTTTCACGCGGTGGCCGTCGTGGCCCATCGTCGTCCACTGCGTCTTGTAGGCGCCCCGTGGCAGCGTCGGCAGCGGCATCAGCACCAGGCTCGGGTCGCTGACGTCGAGCGTGGCTTTGTCGGTCGGCACGTCACCGCGCGGGCCGACCAGCTTGATCGACGTGAACGCGGCTTCGAGCGGCTCGTTGAACTGCAGTCGCATCTGCAGTGGCGTGGCGGTCAACGTCGCGGCTTTCTCGGGCACGGTTTGCTTCAGCACGGCGTGCGCGAAGGCGCTCGAGATGAACGACGTGACGGCGAGGGCGGCGAGGGCGGCGAGGGTGTGGCGAACGAACTTCATGCCGTCGACTTCGCGTTGCTGCGAACCGCGGTTGGTGGAGAGGAGGAGGATCGAACTCCCGACCTTCGCATTGCGAACGCGACGCTCTCCCAGCTGAGCTACCCCCCCAACGGGACGCAGTCTAGCAAAGTCGTCAGCGGCGGAACGCCTTTGTCGGGCCCGGGCCCGAGACGGCGCGGCCGCGTTTGTCAGAATGCGAGGCGGCCGTCACGCACCGATCGGGCTCTATGCGGTCGTTAGTTTAAACCAATGAATTATAAGTTTTCAATAGCTTATCATTCGGCTCGTCGGCGCGTCGCGCCTCCAATCCCACCCGCCCACACTTGAAGGAAATCACATGTCATTGATCAACACCACCGTTGCGCCGTTCAAGGTTCAGGCCTTCAAGAGCGGCAAATTTATCGAGGTCACCGACGAGAGCCTGAAGGGCAAGTGGTCGGTGCTGGTGTTCATGCCGGCGGCGTTCACGTTCAACTGTCCGACCGAGGTCGAGGACGCGGCCGACAACTACGCCGAGTTCCAGAAGATGGGCACCGAGGTCTACATCGTCACGACCGACTCGCACTTCGCGCACAAGGTTTGGCACGAGACCTCGCCGGCGGTCGGCAAGGCGGCGTTTCCGCTCATCGGTGATTCGGCCCACGTGCTGGCGAAGATGTTCGACGTGCTGATCCCCGAAGACGGCATGGCGCTGCGTGGCACGTTCGTGATCAACCCCGAGGGCGTCGTCAAGACCGCCGAGGTGCACGACAACAGCATCGCCCGCGACATGAAGGAGACGCTGCGCAAGGTGAAGGCGGCGCAATACGTTGCTGCGCATCCGGGCCAGGTGTGTCCTGCCAAGTGGAATGAAGGTGCCTCGACGATCACCCCGTCGCTGGACCTCGTCGGCAAGATCTGAAGCCGAATTTGTTGCCGATCGATCGTTGAGAAGGAGCATCACGATGCTGGACGCCAATCTGAAGGCGCAACTCAAGGCCTACCTCGAGCGCGTGAAGCTGCCTTTCGAGATCACCGCATCGCTCGACGACAGCGCACCCGCGAGCGAGATGCTCGGCTTGTTGACCGACATCGTCGGCCTGACCGACAAGATCACGCTGAAGACGGACGGCAGCGCCGAGCGCCGGCCGTCTTTTGCGCTGAACCGCATCGGCGAGGCGCCGCGCATCACGTTCGCCGCGATCCCGATGGGGCACGAGTTCACGTCGCTGGTGCTCGCGCTGCTGCAGACCGGCGGGCACCCGCCGAAGGTCGAAGCCGACCTCATCGAGCAGGTGAGGAACCTCGAAGGCACCGGGCCCGACAAGTGCCTGCGCTTCGAGACCTTCATGTCCCTCACGTGTCACAACTGCCCGGATGTCGTGCAGGCGCTGAACCTGATGGCCGTGCTCAACCCGCGTGTGCAGAGCGTCGTGATCGATGGCGGCCTGTTCCGCGCGGAGGTGGAGGAGCGCCAGATCCTCGCGGTACCGATGGTGTTCCTGAACGGCGAGCTGTTCGGCCAGGGCCGGATGGACGTCGAAGAGATCGTGAAGAAGCTCGACACCGGTGCGGCGGCGCGCGACGCGGTCAAGCTCGGCGCCAAGGAAGCCTATGACGTGCTCATCGTCGGCGGTGGGCCGGCTGGCGCGGCAGCTTCGGTGTACGCCGCTCGCAAGGGGATCCGCACCGGCATCCTGGCCGAGCGCTTCGGCGGCCAGACGATGGACACCATGAGCATCGAGAACTTCATCTCGGTGCTCGAGACCGATGGCCCGAAATTCGCGGCGGCGCTCGAGCAGCATGCCAAGCGCTATGACGTCGACATCCTGAACCTGCAGCGCGCGGACAAGCTGATCCCCGCCGATACGAGCGGGTTGATCGGCATCGAGCTCGCCAACGGCGCGGTGTTGAGGAGCAAAACGGTGATCCTTTCGACCGGCGCACGCTGGCGCGAGGTCAATGTGCCGGGCGAGCAGGCCTACCGGAACAAGGGTGTCGCTTACTGTCCGCACTGCGACGGCCCGCTCTTCAAGGGCAAGCGCGTCGCGGTGATCGGTGGCGGCAACTCGGGTGTCGAGGCGGCGATCGACCTCGCGGGCATCGTCGGCCATGTCATGCTGCTCGAGTTCGGTGACGAGCTGCGCGCCGATGCCGTGCTGGTCAGCAAGCTGAAGAGCTTGCCGAACGTGGTCATCCACACGCGGGCTCAAACCACGGAGATCACCGGCGCGGACGGCAAGGTGAACGGCTTGACGTACACCGACCGGACGAGCGGCGACTTGAAACACGTCGAGCTCGAAGGCGTGTTCGTGCAGATCGGCCTGGTGCCGAACTCGGAGTGGTTGAAGGGCACGCTCGAGCTGTCGCGCCACGGCGAGATCATCGTCGACGCTCGTGGCCAGACCTCGCTGCCCGGCGTTTTCGCAGCCGGCGATGTCACGACGGTGCCGTTCAAGCAGATCATCATCGCGACCGGCGACGGTGCGAAGGCCGCCCTCGGCGCTTTCGATCACCTGATGCGCAGTTCGGTGCCATCCGCATCCGCATCCGCACCGGTCGCCGTGCCAGCCTGACCACGGCGGCCTGACCACGCCTGGCCATTCTCGCGGTTGCCTCAGCGCGACGCGATCGCTGTGCCGCGTCGCGATCGATACCAGCCTTCGGCGGAGTAAATCGCCAGCGCGGCCCAGATGCACGCGAAGCCGGCCAGTCGGCTCATGCCGAGCGGCTCGTGGAAGAGCCCCACGCCGATCATGAATTGCAGTGTCGGGCTCAGGTACTGCAACACGCCGAGCGTCGTCAACGTGAGTTTGCGGGCCCCGCTCGCGAAGAGCAGCAACGGCACGGCGGTCAAGGGGCCGAAGCCGATGAGCCAGAGGTTGATGTGCCAATCGGATGACGGAAAGCTGGTCGGGCTGTGGCCCCACCACATGGCGACTGCGCCGATCGCGATCGGCGCGAGCAGCAGCGTCTCGAGCGTAAGACCTTCCAGTGCGCCAAGCGGGGCCACCTTGCGAAGCAGACCGTACGCGCCGAAGCTCACCGCGAGGGCGAGGCCGATCCATGGGGGATGACCCGCCTCCAACGAAAGCCAAGCGACGCCCGCGGCCGCGAGCAGCAGCGCGCCGCGCTGTGCAGGGCGTGGCCGCTCGTGCAGCACCGTCATGCCCAGCAACACGTTGACGAGCGGCGTCATGAAGTAGCCCAGGCTCGCATCGACGACATGCCCGTGCGTCGCCGACCAGATGTAGATGAGCCAGTTCGCCGACAGCAAGGCCGCGCTCACCGCGAACGCGCCGAGCACACGCGGGTTTTTGAGCGCCGCGCCCAGCCAACCCCAGCGCCGGCGCGGCAGCATCACCGCGAGCAGCAGCACCAAGGCCCAGACGATGCGGTTGGCGAGAATCTCGAGCGCCTCACTCGTCGGCACGAGCCGGAAGTAGAGCAGGAACACGCCCCAGACCACGAAGCCCAGCGTCGCCGCGGCGACGCCGGAGTTCAGCAGCGACGCGCGTTCGTTCGACCCGGTCACACCTTCTCGAGCAGGTGCTTCGCGTACTGCTCGCGCAAGCGATTCTTCAGCATCTTGCCGGTCGCGCCGAGCGGGATCGCCTCGACGAACACCACGTCGTCAGGCGTCCACCATTTGGCGATGCGGCCTTCGTAGAACGCGATCAATTCGTCACGAGTGAGCTCGGCAGCGGGCTTCTTCACGACGATGAGCAAGGGCCGCTCGTCCCACTTCGCGTGCAGCGCCGCGATGCACGCGGCCATCTGCACCTTCGGATGCGCCATCGCGATGTTCTCGAGGTCGATCGAGCCGATCCATTCGCCGCCCGACTTGATGACGTCCTTGCTGCGGTCGGTGATCTGCATGAAACCGGCGGCGTCGATGTTCGCGACGTCGCCGGTCGGGAACCATGTCTTGCCCTGGCCGCACGTGACGAGCGGGTCTCCGCCTTCGCCCTTGAAGTACTCGCGAATCACCCACGGACCGCGCACCAGCAATTCGCCCGATTGCGAGCCGTCCCAGGCCAGGTCGTGGCCGTCGTCGCCAACGATCCGCATGTCGACACCGAACACCGCCCGACCCTGCTTGGCCTGCAGCGCGAACCGATCGGCGGCGGGCAGATCGAGCTGGCTGCTCTTCAACACCGCGACGGTGCCCACCGGGCTCATCTCGGTCATGCCCCAGGCGTGCAGCACGGTCACGTCGTAGCGTTCCTGGAAGCTTTTCATCATCGCCGGCGGGCAGGCCGAGCCGCCGATCACGGTGCGCCGCATGGTCGAGAAGCGCAGCTCGTTCGCGTCCATGTAGCCGAGCAGGCCTTGCCACACCGTCGGCACGCCGGCCGAGACGGTGACGCTTTCCGATTCGAACAACTCGTAGAGCGATTTGCCGTCGAGCCCCGGGCCGGGGAAGACCACTTTCGCGCCGGTCATGCACGCGGCATACGGCAGGCCCCACGCGTTGACGTGGAACATCGGCACGACCGGCAGGATCACGTCCTTCGCCGAGACGTTGAGCGCGTCGGGCATCGCGATCGCGAAGGTGTGCAGCATCGTCGAGCGATGGCTGTAGAGCACGCCCTTCGGGTTGCCGGTGGTGCCCGAGGTGTAGCAGAGCGACGAGGCTTGCTGCTCGTCGAGTTCGGGCCAGCTGTAGTGGTCGTCTTCGGCGTCGCCGAGGTCGTCGTGGCAGAGCAGCCCTTCGATCGTCGACGTGGCCGGCATGTGCGCGCGGTCGGTCATCGCGACGAAGTGGCGCACGGTCTTGAGGCGTGGCGCGATCGCTTCGACCAGCGGCAGGAAGGTGAGGTCGAAGAACAGGATCTGGTCTTCGGCGTGGTCGGCGATGTAGCTGAGGTGGTCGGGGTGGAGGCGCGGGTTCAAGGTGTGCAGCACCGCACCCGAGCCCGACACCGCGTAATAGAGCTCCATGTGGCGGTAGCCGTTCCACGCGAGCGTCGAGACGCGCTGGCCGTCGGTGACGCCGAGCTTCGCGATGGCCTTGGCCATGCGACGTGCGCGCGATGCGAGGTCGCGATACGTGTAGCGGTGGATGCCGCCCTCGACCCGGCGCGAGACGATTTCCTGTTCACCGTGATGACGCTCTGCGTGCACCAGCAGCGTCGAAATGAGCAGCGACTGCTGCATCATCAATCCGTTCATGTCGTCTCCGTGTGGTTCGGGCTCGCGAGGGTCAGCCGCGTGGCGAACGATTCTGCGCGCAATGCGTGCGTCGCCTGCCCGTGGATGCCCTCGATGAAACCCGGCATTCGTTCGCGCTCGTGACCGACACCAAGCTCGCACACGGCTTGCCGAGAGTACTGTATAAACGTACAGTTATTCCTGTTTCTCATTGCCATGGATGCCAACCTGCCTCGATCGCTCTTCGACGAGTCTGCGACCACGTCGCCGCTTGTGGCGGGTGCGCTCGAGCATGAAGGTGAGCCGCTCGACGGTTGCACGCAGGTCAAAGCGCGTGCTACGCGCTTTGACCTGCGTGCGCCGGAAACGCTGCACCCGATGCTCTGGCTCGGCAGCCAGCTCGGTCGGCACGGCGGCCACACCATCGCCAGTGGCTTCGACGCGCTCGATGCACAGTTGCCCGATGGCGGCTGGCCGCGCCGCGTGCTCACCGAACTGCTGCTCGCGCATCCGGGCATCGGCGAAATCCGTTTGCTCGCGCCGCCACTGGTCGCCACCCAGCGCGAAGGCCGGATCGTGATGCTCTTCGACCCGCCGGCCACGTTGTCGCCGGCGGCGCTGCAGCCATTGGGTTTCGATGTGGCGCAGCTCGTCATCGTCAAGACCCGGGCACGCGTGGTCGCGGGCAGCGACAGCCTGTGGGCGCTCGAGCAGGCGTTGAAGAGCGGCCACGTCGGCGCGGTGCTCGCGTGGTTGCCGCCGCGCCTGCGCGCCGATCGTCTGCGCCGCCTGCAGCTCGCTGCGCACACGCACGACGGCCCGGCGTTCGCGTTGCGCGAGACGGCGTGCGAAGGGCGGCCGACCTCGTCGCCGCTGCGGTTGGCGTTGCGGCCGGCGGGTGCCGATGCGATCGAGGTGCGCGTGTTGAAGCGGCGCGGGCCGCCGCTGGAGGCGGCGTTGCAGCTGGCGCTCGAGCCGGTGCTATCGAACGCGGCGCGGCAACGCCTGCGGCAGGTCAACAGCGCCGCGCCCAGCATCGAGACGCTGGCGCCTTTCGCCAACTGGGCTGCCATCGGTTGAGGCTCTTGGCACCTCCCGGTGGCCATCATCAAGAAGTCGTTCGTTCACCGTGCTCTGGATCGCTCTTCACCTGCCGAGCCTCTCGCTCGAGTCGTTCGCGGCGACCTTGCCCACGGGCATCGATGCGCGCATCGCGACCGACGAGGTGGCGAAGGCCACGACGGTCGAGGCTTCATCGACACCGAACAAGCCACCCACCTCGAGTGCCGACGCGTTGCCGCGCCCGCTCGCGTTGGTCGATGCGCAGCGCATCGCCAGCGCGAACGGCGCGGCGCGTGCGCTCGGTGTGAAGCCCGGCCTGAAGCGCGCCACCGCGCTCGCGCTCGCGCCGCAGATCATGCTCGGCCAGGCCGATGCGAAGCGCGACGCCGAGGCCTTGCGCGCGGTCGCACACGCTGCGCTCGCGTTCACGCCACACGTGGTGTTGCCGCGCCTCGATCACCCGGCCGATTCCCCGTTCACGGTGCTGCTCGAGGTCGAACCCAGCCTGCGTTACTTCGGAGGTCTCGCGGCGCTGAAGGAGCGCCTGTTGCAAACGCTCGAACCGCTCGGCCACGACGTGCATGGCGTGAGCGCGCCGACCGCGCAAGGCGCGGCGTTGCTGGCGCGCCGTCATCGCCACTTCGAGGCTGCCGATCTGGCCGCCGCGCGGTGCGCGCTCGATGCGTTGCCGGTCTGGTTGCTCGGCCCCGGCCGGGAGCACTGGGAAGCGTTGCAGGGCATGGGCCTGCGCACCTTGGCCGACCTGCGCAGCCTACCGCGCGCCGGCATCGCACGGCGCTTCAGCGAAGGCATGCTGGTCGAGCTCGACGCCGCGTTCGGCCTGCGGCCCGACCCGCGCGAACCGCTGGTGCCGGCCGATGCGTTCGAGAGCCGGCTCGAACTCTTCGCGCGTGCCGATTCGAGTGAACAGCTGCTCTATGGTGCCGAGGTGCTGCTGGCGCGGCTGGTCGCGTGGCTGGCCGGCCAGCACGCGTTCGCGCGCCGCTTCACGCTCGTGATGCAGCACGAGAAGCGCTGGCGCCAACGCGACGAGACGCCCGCCGAAACCACGCTCGACGTGGCGCTGGCCGAACCCTCGCGCGATGCGGCGCACCTGCTCGTGCTGCTGCGCGAGCGCCTCACGCGGCTGCAGCTGCCGGCGCCCACGCTCGAGTTGCGCCTGCACGCGGCCGACGTGGTGCAACGCGGCGCGCCCAACCACGAGCTCTTCCCGACGCCGAAGAGCGAAGGCGAGGGCATCACGCGCCTCATCGAACGCTTGCAGGCGCGGCTCGGGCCTTCGCAGGTGCAGCGGCTGCAGGCGGTCGACGACCACCGCCCCGAACGCGCGAGCATCGTGATCGATGCCGATGCGGCCGGCGTGGCCTCACGCGGCAAGACGGGGGGACGGGCAGGCGCCCGTGCATCGGGCACCAAGGTGGCGCTGGCATGGGCGTCGACCTCGTCGGCTGCATCGGGATCGGCATCGTCGGCATCGTCGGCATCGACATCGACATCGACATCGAGCGCGAAACGACCGGTCTGGCTCTGGCCCGAAGCCGAGCCCCTGGCCGAGCGCCACTTCAGCCCGTTGCTCGACGGCGCGCCGCTGCAATTGCTGAGCGGTCCCGAGCGCATCGAGGCCGGCTGGTGGGACGCGGGCCTGGCCGAGCGCGATTACTTCATCGCGCAGGCGAGCGATGGCGCACTGGTGTGGATCTATCGCATGCGCTTGCCGATGGCCGACACACCCGAAGGTGGCGTCGGCCAGCCAGGCTGGTTTCTGCAGGGTCGCTTCGGTTGACGCGTGGCCTCGGCCGATCCGAATACGTCGACCGACGACGCGCCGTCACGCCTCGCCGACGACGATATAGCCGCGGCGTCGCAACGACTGCATCAACCAGCGGTTGCCATGGATGCCGCAAAACACCATGTACGCGAAATAGAACACCCCGGCCACCGCGGCCGTGCCCGCGCCACGCGAGCTCGGTAGCGGTGCGCGGTCGACATACGCGGCAGCGAGGAAGGCGATGACGCCGGCGACGATCAGAGGCCAGAGCCGTTTCAGGGCCGTGGCGGACGAGCCGACGAGGAACGCACCCCACGAGAAGCCATTCCTCACCTGCACCACGTCGCCTTCGGGCGAGCGGAACAACATCCCTTTGGCGCGGCCCTGGCGGCTGGCGTGGACCTTCGCGCTCGGGTGCGCGATCGGCAGCGACGCGACGCCCGGTTTGGCGGTGCGCTGGCCGGTCACGCGCGTCGACGATTCACGGGCCGCCCCTTCGCGTTTCGAGTGGGCCGCGCGCTTCATCGACGCATGCTTTTTCGAGGCACGTCGCAGCGACGCGGCACGAGGCGAGAACATCGAAGACGACGGGAACGACAGGGAATGCATGGGCGACCTCCGGTTAGAAGCGCGGTGTCTTCTGCACATCGGCAGGCAGGCCGGCTCCCTTGAGGGCGAGAACGTATCGAGTGGTGTCGATCGGTGACATCGGCCCATGACCGACGCGGTCAGGGAAGGCCGCCAGCTCGTCAGGCGACGCGTCCGAACCACCACACCGACAGCGCCGCCGCGATCACCACCAGCAGCGCGCCGAAAGCGGCGAACAGCGCGCTGATCTCGGTTTCCTTCTTCTCGACGATGAGCCGCGTGCTCAAGCCCTGGTACACCTTCTTCAGGTCGGCCGCCGTGCCGGCATAGAAGTAGTCGCCGCGCGTGAGGTTGGCGATGCTCTTCAGGGTCTCTTCGTCGAGCCGCACGCGCATCGACCAGCCTTCGAAGCCGATCGTCTCGCCTTCCTTGGTGCCGATGCCGACCGTGTACACGCGCACACCCCGATCGGCCGCCATCTTCGCGGCCTCGAGCGAATCGGGGCCGGTCGTGCGCTGGCCATCGGTGAGCAGGATGATGGCCGCCGACGCGTACGAGCCCGGCGGCACCGGCGCGAACTCCTGTCGCGGCTTGTCGTTAGGGCCGGGCGGCATGTTGCGCTGGCCGGTGATCTGCGAGAGGTCGATGCCGGCCTCGGGGAAGAGGGTTGCGAGCGACAGCACGAGGCCGCTGCCGATGGCCGTGCCGCGCTGCAACTGGAAGCGGTCGATCGATGCGTTCACGTCGTCGCGGTCGAGCGTCGGCGCCTGCACCACCGCCGCCGTGCCCGCGAACGCGACGACCGCGATCTTCACGTTGCGCGGCAAATCGGCGACGAAGCTCTTCGCCGCCTCCTGCGATGCCACCAGCCGATTCGGCAGCACGTCGGCGGCGCGCATGCTGCCCGACACGTCCATCGCCAGCACGATCGTCTCCTGCTGCATCGGCAAGGTGATGAACGCCGCCGGCCGCGCAGCGGCAAGCAGCAGCGCAGCGATGGCGACGAAGATCATCGCCGGCGGTACATGGCGGCGCCACGCACGGCCCTTGCCCATCGCTTCCTTTACGAGGCTCAGGCTCGCGTAACGCAACGCGGTTTGCTTCCTGCGCTTCAGCAGCCACACATAGAGCAGCACCAGCAGCGGCAACAGCGCGAGGCCCCACAGCATCGTGGGCCAGAGGAAGGTCATGAGTGGCGCTGGCGTCACGACGCGGCCTTCGCGCGCGTGCTGCGCGGGATCTGATCACGAACCTCGCGCTCGGCCCGCGGCATGTTCGATGTCGACGGCTGCGCCCACGGCGCGTCGATCGGCTGCGCGCGCGAACGGCAGCCGCCGCGCGGGCCGCTCCAGTTGGCGAGCCGGCTGCGTTGCTTGCGCAATTCGGCGAACCGCACGAGAGCGTCGAAGAGGTCGTCGTCGGTCGCGAGTTCGAGCGTGTCGACGCCGGCATTCGCCAGCGAGGTGCGCAGCGTCGTTTCGCGCCTTGCAGCGGCCGCTTCGAAGCGCCTGCGAAAGCCGCGATCGTGCGTGTCGACGACGATCTGCTCGCCGCTTTCGGCGTCTCGCATCGTGACCAGGCCGACGTCGGGCAGCGCGACTTCGAGCGGATCGAAGAGGCGCACGGCAGTCACGTCGTGGCGCATCGCGAGTTGTCCGAGCGCCGTTTCCCAACCCGGTTCGCTGATGAAGTCGGAGACCACGAAGATGCTGCTGCGGCGCTTTATGGCGCGCTGCCCGCCCATCAGGAGCTCGCGCAGGTGCGTGACGCCGGCGGCCGTTTCGGCCGGCCGCTTGGCCATCGCTTGCAGCAATTCGAGCACGTGCGTGCGGCCGCCGCGCGCGGGCAGCACGGCATCGACCGCGTTGCCATAGAGCAGGGCGCCGACGCGGTTGCCGTGCCGCGTGAGCAGGCGTGACAGCACGCCGACGAATTCGCGCGCGATCTGGCGCTTGCTGCGCGCGCTCGAGCCGAAGTCGACGCTCGCGCTCAGGTCGACCAGGAACCACGCCGAGAGCTCGCGGTCTTCGGTGAACTGGCGCACGTGCGGCACCTGCAGGCGCGCGGTGACGTTCCAGTCGATGTGGCGCACGTCGTCGTGGTGCTGGTATTCGCGCAGGTCGGCGAGGTCGAGGCCGGCGCCGCGCATCAACGTGCGGTAGTCGCCCTGCAGCACGCCGTCTAGACGGCGCAGCACGGTCCAGTCGAGCCGCGTCAGCAGCGCATGTGCGCTCGCGTCGGTCCCGCCGGGCACGGCGTGCGGTTCAGGTATGGGCGTGTGCGGCATCGGCGGCGTGGGTCGCGAGCGGCTTGTCGGGCACCGGGATCTTCTTCAGCACGCGCTGCACGAGTTGATCGGCGTCGATGCCTTCGGCGAGCGCTTCGTACGACAGCACCAGGCGATGGCGCAGCACGTCGGCGACCAGACCGGTCATGTCTTCGGGCAGCGCATAGGCGCGGCCGCGCATGAATGCCAGCGCGCGCGCGCCCTCGATGAGGCCGATGGTCGCGCGCGGGCTTGCACCGAACGTCAGGTACTTCGCCATGTCGGCGAGTCCGTAGCGATCGGGCCGGCGGGTGGCGCTCACGAGCTTGACCGCGTATTGCATCAATGCCGGGTCGACGTACACGCGCCGACATTCGCGATGCAGCTCGGCGAGCTGGCTCATGCTCGCGACCGCGCTCACGCTGCTCGGTTCGCCGGTCACGCGTTGCGCGATCACGAACTCTTCCTCTTCGCTCGGGTAGTCGACCAGCACCTTCATCATGAAGCGATCGACCTGCGCTTCGGGCAACGGGTAGGTGCCTTCGGTCTCGATCGGGTTCTGCGTCGCCATCACGAGGAAAGGCTCGGGCACCTTGTGCGTCTCTCCCGCGATCGTGACTTGGCGCTCCTGCATCACCTCGAGCAACGCGCTCTGCACCTTGGCCGGTGCGCGGTTGATCTCGTCGGCCAGGAGCAGGTGCGTGAAGACCGGTCCGAGCGAGGTGCTGAACTCGCCCGTGCGCGGGTTGAAGATGCGTGTGCCGACGAGGTCTGACGGCACCAGGTCGGGCGTGAACTGGATCCGCTTGAAGGTGCCGCGCAAGGTCTGCGCGAGCGTCTTCACGGTGAGCGTCTTCGCGAGGCCCGGCACGCCTTCGACCAGCAGGTGACCTTGCGCGAGCATCGCGACCATCACGCGTTCTAGAAAACGGTCCTGGCCGACGACCACGCGCTTCACCTCGTACAGCACGCGCTCCATCAAGGTCGCAGTGTCTTGGGTGGCGTCGTGGTCCATGCGGGTTGCGGTCTCGGTCGGAGGTGGGGGGGAGGTGACGTGCTGCGAGCCGATGCGATCGAGGTTGCCTCGGGGCTTCAGAACGGCGGCATGCCTGCGGCCGCCGCGGCGTTCTCGATCGGCACCGCGAAGCCGATGCCGATGAAGGTGCGCTGACGCGACGGGTTCAGGATGGCGGTGACGATGCCGACCACCTCGCCGTCCATCGTCACCAGCGGCCCGCCCGAATTGCCCGGGTTGGCGGCCGCATCGAACTGGATCAGGTTGGTGAGGAGCTGCTCGCCGTCGGGCGAACGGAATTCGCGCTTAAGGCCCGAGACGATGCCCGCCGATGCTGACGGCCCAATGCCGAACGGGAAGCCGACCGCAAGCACTTCGTCGCCCGGAGCGAGATCGGCGGTCGAGCGCATGGTCGCGGCCGAGAGGTCGTCGGGGATCGTCTTGGCGCGCAGCACCGCGAGGTCGTTCTCCGGCTGCGTGCTCATCACGAGCGCTTCCGATTCGGTGCCGTCCATGAAGGTCACCCGCACATGCCTGGCGCCGGCGATCACGTGCAGGTTGGTGAGGATGGTGCCGTTGTCGATGATGACCACGCCGGTACCGACACCGCGCTCGACGGTGCCGGGCTCGTGGTCGTCGGAGCCGTCGTCGCCATCGGTCATCAGGCCGACGACCCGCACCACTGACGGAATGATGGCGTCGAACGCGCTGGCCGCCGCCGACGCGAGCGGCTTGTCTTCGATCGACTTGCGCATCGCGGCGTCGATCTGCTCCATCGTGAGGGGCGGCGGGGCGGTGCGCGCGGGGTTGAAGAACCAGGCGGCCGCGCACAGCGCGACGATGGCGGCGACCCAGAACCCGCGTTCATGGCGAACCATCGCGTCGCGCAACCGGGCGCGTCGACCCTCGGCTCGTGGCGCAAGGGTGCCGTCGCTGCCGAAGTTGGCTGCCAGACGATCGGCCGACGATGGCACGCCTTCCATGGCCCTCGAACCCGGCGGCGATGCATCGACGGCTGCCGTTTGAACGGCAGGACCCGATCGACTGTAGAGCGGCACTTTCTTCATCTTGAGCACCCCGAACGACGCACCTGGAGAACCGACCGGATCGGCACCGACACGAGACGCATCGACGCAGCGCTGGAACAGTATCACGCGCTGCCAGGTCCGTCATCGTGCGGGGTCACACGGGTTGCGCCATCACGCGACCCGGGTCGGCCCTGTCGACCCCCAGCGCTCGCGCGCGACCGAGGCATCATCACGCCATGTGGATCGACACGCATTGCCATCTCGACGCCCGCGAGTTCGCACCCGATCGCGATGCGGTGGTGGCGCGTGCGCGTGCCGCCGGTGTGCCGCAGATCGTGCTGCCGGCGGTCGACGTGGCGAACTTCGGGGCCGTGCGCGAGCTCGCGCATGCGCACGGGCTCTCGTACGCACTCGGCCTTCACCCGTTGGTGGTGGACGCGGCCGAAGAAGGCGACATCGAACGCCTCGATGCCGAGCTCGATGCGCATCGCGACGACCCGCGGCTCGTCGCGATCGGCGAGATCGGGCTCGACCATTTCATCGCGGGCTGCGATCACGCCAAGCAGGCTCGCTTCATGGCCGCCCAGCTGGCGCTCGCGAAGTCGCACCGGTTGCCGGTGATCGTGCACGTGCGGCGCGCGGTCGACCCGGTCCTGAAGCTCATGCGGTGCCACCCTCAGGTGACCGGCATCGCGCACGCGTTCAACGGCAGCGAACAGCAGGGCCGCGTCTTCATCGACCTCGGTTTCAAGCTGGGCTTCGGCGGGGCGCTCACGTTCGAACGCGCCTTGCGCATTCGGCATGTCGCCCAAGCGTTGCCGCTCGCCAGCCTCGTGATGGAAACCGATGCGCCGGACATTCCGCCGCAATGGGTCTATCGGCGCGCCGAGGAACGCGCCGCCGGTGCCACCATGCGCAACGAACCGGCCGAGCTGCCGCGTATCGCGGAAGCGTTGGCGGCGTTGCGCGACATCGATGTGAACGCGTTGCGATCGGCGACGACCGGCAATGCGCGCCTCGCGCTGCCGCGCCTCGCCGCGCTCATCGATGCAGACGCCGTGCGTGCGGCGAATCGATCGCACGGCGTGGCGGCGTCGACGGCGATGACGCCGCTGAAGGCGTCGGCCGCCCCATGACCGACATCGAGGAACCGCTGGTCGGGCTGAGTCCCGTCATCGACGCGCGCACGCGCCTCCTCGTGCTCGGCAGCTTTCCCGGTGCGGCATCGTTGCGCGCGCAGCAGTACTACGGCCATCCGCGCAACCATTTCTGGCCGTTGCTGTCGGCGCTCTGGGATGTCGATCTGGTCGCGTTGCCGTATGGCGAGCGACTGCGCGTCATCGGCGAACGCGGTCTCGGCGTCTGGGACGTGTACGCGCGCTGCCGCCGCGAAGGCAGCCTCGACAGCGCGATCGAAGAGGCCGAGCTGAACGACCTGGCGAGCCTGCGTACACGGGCGCCGATGCTGCAAGCCATCGCACACAATGGCGGCGAATCGGCGCGTTCTATGAAGCACACGCGGGCGCTCGGTCTGCCGGTGATGCGGCTGCCGTCGACGAGCCCGGCCAACGCAAGCTGGCCGTTCGAACGCAAGCTCGCCGCGTGGCGCGACGTGTTCGCGGCGCATGGCTTGGCCGAGCCGCACGCATGACCCGACTAGAACCGGCCACCATCTCCGAGCACGACGGCGTGCGCTACCTGCACCTCGGCACCCCGTGGGTGCAGGGCGCGATGCGGCTCGCCAGGCCGGCGGCAATCGAACTCGAATACGTGCAGCGCATGATGGTGTGGATGCTGTTCCGGCCCGAGGCCGACTTGACGCGCGGCCACGCGGTGCAGCTTGGCCTCGGCAGTGGGGCGATATCGCGCTTCACGAACGGCAGCATGCGCATGAAGACGACGGTCGTCGAACTGAACCGCAGTGTGATCGATGCGTGTCGCCAATGGTTTCGGCTGCCCGCCGATTCGGCGCGGTTCGAGGTGGTTGAGATGGATGCCGCTCGTTTCGTGGCCGACCGGTTCCGCACCGGCAGTGCCGACGTGCTCTCTGTCGACCTCTACGACCACGACGCCGCCGGGCCGGTGCTCGACAGTGCCGCTTTCTACGCCGACTGCGCCCGCCTCGTCGCCGACGGCGGTGTGATGACCGTCAACCTGTTCGGCCGCCATGCGCGGTTCGCGACCAGCCTGGAGCGCATCGTGGCCGCGTTCGGGCCGGGCCGTGCCGTGTGCACGATGCAGCCGACACGCGAAGGCAATCAAGTCGTCGTTGCGATGAAGCAAGTCACGCTGCCCGACCGCGCCTTGCTTGTGGCGCGTGCGGAAAACATCGAAACTCGGTTCAGACTGCCGGCTCGCAAGTGGGTCCGCATGATCCGGCCCGTCGTGAATGGCACGGCCGGTCGTGGAGCGCCGCAGGCCACCCCGTCGATGCCCGAATGAAACCCATCACCACCACGCCGCCCACCCCCGACGTGCCCGAGAAATCGGTGCCTTCTAGCGCAACCGCGATGAGCAAGCCGGTCGAAGCGGCCGCGGCGATAGCTGTCGCTGAAAAGGGCGAGAAGGTCGAGCGGCAGGACCGTCACGGCCGACCCGCAGACCTCGTGCGTGCACAGCTCGAAGAGCGCGCGCCGCGCACCGACCGGGCTGCCGAACGCGCCGAACGCGCATCGTCGTCGGGCAAGCCGGCCCTGCCGGCCAGCGGTGCGTTACTCGCCGGCAGCAGCGGTGCCAACAGCCGACCCGCGCAGACCAGCGGCAAGCTGCTCTGGAACACGCTCGTCCGCTGGCTGCGCGAAGACGGCGTCATCAGCGCCGACGACGCCGAGCGGACGGCGCGCCGGTTCGGCGGCGGCTCGAGCTCGCAACACCCGATCGTCCGGCTCGCGGGCGCAGGCCTGAAGCGCGTGCCCGACCACAAGGAGTTCGACGCCGAGATGCTCACCGAGTGGCTCGCGCGGCGCATGAAGATTCCCTACATGCGTATCGACCCGCTGAAGGTCGACGTCGGCCGGGTGGCCGAGATCATGTCGGTCACGTATGCGGAGCGCCGTAACGCGCTGCCGCTGAGCGTCGGCGCAATCGACGTCACCATCGCGACCAGCGAACCGCTCGACCTCGACTGGGTCAAGGAGATCGAAGCGCACACTCGCAAGACGGTGAAGATCGTGCTCGTCAACCCGACCGAGGTCGCGCGCTACACGACCGAGTTCTATACCCTGTCGCGCTCGGTGCGCGCGGCGGTCAAGATGGGCGAGACCTCGGCCATCTCGAACTTCGAGCAGCTCGTCGAGCTCGGCAAATCGACCAAGCAACTCGATGCGAACGACACCGGCGTCGTGCAGGTCGTCGACTGGCTCTGGCAGTACGCGTTCGACCAGCGCGCCTCCGACATCCACCTGGAGCCGCGCCGCGAACGCAGCGTGATCCGGTTTCGAATCGACGGCGTGATGCACACCGTCTACCAGCTGCCGCCCGGCGTGATGAGCGCGATGATCGCGCGCGTCAAGCTGCTCGGCCGGATGGACGTGGTCGAGAAACGGCGCCCGCTCGACGGCCGCATCAAGACGCGCAACCCGTCGGGCGACGAGATCGAGATGCGTCTTTCCACCATCCCGACCGCGTTCGGCGAGAAGATGGTGATGCGGATCTTCGATCCCGACACCACCGTGAAGTCGCTCGATCGCCTCGGCTTCGGCAGCCACGACGGCAAGCGCTGGGAGGAACTCGTGGCGAGGCCGCACGGAATCATCCTTGTGACCGGGCCGACCGGTTCCGGCAAGACCACCACGCTCTACTCGACGCTGAAGCGACTCGCGACCGACGAGGTCAACGTCTGCACCATCGAAGACCCAATCGAGATGGTGCAGCCGCTCTTCAACCAGACTCAGGTGCAGTCGGTGCTCGACTTCAACTTCGCCGAGGGCCTGCGCGCGTTGATGCGGCAGGACCCGGACATCATCATGGTCGGCGAGATCCGCGACCTGGAAACGGCCGAGATGGCGATCCAGGCCGCGCTCACCGGCCACCTCGTCTTCAGCACGCTGCACACCAACGACTCGGTCTCGGCCATCACGCGGTTGAACGATCTCGGTGTCGCGCCCTATTTGATCGGCTCGACCCTCATCGGCGTGCTCGCGCAGCGGCTGGTGCGAACGCTTTGCTCGGTGTGCAAACAGCCAGATGAAAAGACCACGCGCGAAACCCTGCAGGAGACGGTGCGACCGTGGCGGCTGAACGGCGGTGTCAAGCCTTACAAGCCGGTCGGTTGCATCGAATGCCGCATGACGGGTTTTCGCGGCCGGGCCGGTCTCTACGAGCTGCTGACCGTTGGCGAAGCGGCGCGCTCGCACATCCAGCCGGTCGCCGATTCGATCAAGCTGCGCGATCAGGCGTTGAAGGACGGCTTGCGCCCGCTGCGACTCGCCGGGGCGATGAAGGTCGCCGAAGGGGTCACGACGATGGACGAGGTCCTGCGCTCCACACCGGCCTGGGGCTGACCCCCGCCTCGCGCGAACCCGCGCGCGCGCGGAGCGAAATTCAGAGATTGATCGATCCGTGTAAACCCATGCAAGGTGAGCCCGGTCTTGCTGACTAGAATCTGACCTCTCTCGTGTCTCAGAGGCAGCACCTTGAAAATCAAGAGCCAGCGCGAGTTCTGGTCCGGCATCGTGTTCATCGTGATCGGCGTCGTGTTCGCATTCGGCGCCACGACCTATTCGATGGGCACATCGGCCCGCCCCGGTGCCGGTTATTTCCCGCTGATCCTCAGTGTCTGCATGGCGATCCTCGGTGCGGTCGTGCTCTTCAAGGCGCTCACCATCGAGACCGACGACGGCGATCCGATCGGCGCGTTCGCATGGCGCCCCCTGATCGTCATCGTCGTCGCGATCGCCTTCTTCGGCCTGGCGATCGAACGGCTCGGCCTCTTCGTCTCGATCCCAGCCCTGATCTTCATCTCGAGCCTTGCCGGCGACGAGTTCAAGTGGAAAGGCGTGCTCATCAACGCCGCGGTGCTCACGGTCGGTTCCTGGCTGGTCTTCGTCGTCGGGCTCAAGCTGATCCTCCCGATCTATCCGTGGTTCCTGCAGTAAACGCAGGACGACTTCAACACCCAAACGCAGAAGTGCACCCATGGACTTTCTCGGCAATCTCGCCCTCGGCTTCGGCGTGGCCTTCACGTGGCAAAACCTGCTGTACGCGTTCTTCGGTTGTGTGCTCGGCACGCTGATCGGCGTGCTGCCCGGCATCGGCCCGGTCGCGACGATCGCGATGCTGCTGCCTTCGATCTACTCGCTCGATGCGACGCCCGCGCTCATCATGCTCGCCGGCATTTACTACGGCGCGCAGTACGGCGGCTCGACGACCGCGATCCTGATCAACGTGCCGGGCGAATCGTCGTCCGTCGTGACTGCGATCGACGGCTACCAGATGGCGCGCCAGGGCCGGGCCGGCGCGGCACTCGCGGTGGCGGGTCTCGGCTCGTTCTTCGCCGGCTGCGTCGGCACCATCATCATCGCGGCGTTCGCGCCGCCGCTCACCGAGCTCGCCTTCAAGTTCGGGCCGGCCGAATACTTCTCGCTGATGGTGCTGGGCCTGATCGGCGCCGTGGTGCTGGCGTCGGGCTCGCTCATCAAGGCGATCGCGATGATCATCCTCGGCCTGCTGCTCGCGCAGATCAACACCGACGTGATCTCGGGCACCGCGCGCTACAGCTTCGGCGTGCCCGAGCTCACCGACGGCATCGGCTTCGTGGTGATCGCGATGGGCCTGTTCGGCTTCGGCGAGATCATCGCCAACCTCGGCCAGCCGGCCGAGCACCGCGAGGTTTTCACGAGCAAGGTCAAGGGCCTCTGGCCGACCAAGAAAGACTTCAAGGAGTCGTGGGGCGCCGTCGTGCGCGGCACCGCCCTCGGCTCGGTGCTTGGCGTGTTGCCGGGCGGCGGCGCGCTGCTGGCGTCGTTCGCGTCGTACGCGATGGAGAAGAAGCTCGCGGGCGCGAACGGCACTTTCGGCAAGGGCGACATCCGCGGCGTGGCCGGCCCCGAGTCGGCCAACAATGCCGGCGCGCAGACCTCGTTCATCCCGATGCTCACGCTCGGCATCCCGCCCAATGCCGTGATGGCGTTGATGGTCGGTGCGATGACTATCAAGGGCATTCAGCCAGGCCCGCAGGTGATGACTGGCAACCCGCAGCTCTTCTGGGGCTTGATCGCCTCGATGTGGGTCGGCAACCTGATGCTCGTGATCCTGAATTTGCCGTTGATCGGGATCTGGATCAAGCTGCTGACCGTGCCATACCGATTCCTGTTTCCCGCCATCACGCTGTTTTGCTGCATCGGCGTCTATACGCTCAACAACAGCACCTTCGACGTCTATATGACCGCGCTGTTCGCGTTCATCGGCTACCTCTTCTACAAGTTCAGCTGCGAGCCGGCGCCTCTCCTGCTCGGCTTCATCCTCGGCCCGATGATGGAAGAGAACCTGCGGCGTGCGCTGCTGCTGTCACGCGGCGACTGGAGCACCTTCGTGACGCGCGGCCTCTCGGCCGGACTGCTCGCGGCGGCGGCGCTGATGATCATCATCGTGACCTTGCCGTCGATCAGCAAGAAGCGCGAAGTCGCGTTCGCCGAAGACTGACTAGCTGCCGTTCCAGTCGTCCCTGAGGCCGACCGCGCGGTGTGCGGTCGGCCTTTCTTCTGAGTGCGCGCCATGGCGGAGAAGGCGGTTGCGGATAATCGACGCTTCGCCCCCGCGCTGCCAGATGACCCACCCTCCCGACCGGACCCTGCCAGAGGCCGCCGGCTTGTCTTTTACATCCACCGGCACCCTCGTGGCGGCCGCAGATGGCGGGGAGGCAGCCCCGGTCGCCCACAACGAGTGCCGTTCCGACTGGACCGGGCTCGTCTTCGCATCGCTGGGCTCGATCGCGTTCTCGGGCAAGGCGATCATCGTCAAGCTCGCATACCGGCATGACGTCGACGCGATCACGCTGATCATGTACCGCATGCTGTTCGCGTTGCCGCTTTTCGCGCTGCTTGCCTGGTGGGGTGGGCGCGGCCAGGCACCGCTCGTCAAGCGCGACTGGATCGCGATCGTGCTGCTCGGCTTCAGCGGCTACTACCTCGCAAGCACGCTCGACTTCGCCGGCCTCGCGTACATCAGCGCGGGCCTGGAGCGGCTCGTGCTCTACCTCAACCCGACGCTGGTGCTCGGCCTCGGCGCGTTGCTTTTCAAGCGCCGGGTCACGCGCGCGCAGCTCGGCGCGCTCGCGCTCAGCTATTGCGGTGTGTGGGTGGTGTTCGGACACGAGTTGCTGGCGCCGCGCCTGGCCAGCGTCGCGGCGCCCGGTTCGAGCGTGGCGCTGGGCGCCGGGCTGGTCTTCGCCAGTGCCGCGAGCTACGCGCTCTACCTGGTCTACAGCCAGCAGGAGGTCAAGCGCATCGGCGCCTTGCGGCTCACCGGTCTGGCGACCGGTGTCGCGTGTCTCCTCTGCATCGCGCAGTTCGCGGTGTTGCGCCCGCTCTCGGCCGCGATCGTCGCGCCGGAAGTGATCTGGCTGTCGGTGCTCAATGCCACCCTCTGCACCTTCGCGCCGGTCTTGATGACGATGCTCGCGATCGAGCGCATCGGTGCGGGCATCTCGGCGCAGGTCGGCATGATCGGTCCGATCTCGACCATCGTGATGGGCGCGCTCGTGCTCGACGAGCCGTTCACGGTGTGGATGATGGCGGGTACCGTGCTCGTGATGGCTGGCATCTGGGCGCTCACGCGGTTTCGTTGACGCCTCGGCGTGGCGCGCCGCCATTTTTACAGTCAAACAGGAACGAACGACATGGATCTCGGCATTGCAGGCAAATGGGCGCTGGTATGCGCGGCGAGCAAGGGGCTCGGCAAGGGTTGCGCACTGGCGCTGGTGCAGGAAGGCGTGAACGTCGTCATCACGGCGCGCGGCGCCGAAGCGCTGGAGGCGACTGGCGACGAGTTGCGCGCCATCGCCGCAAGCGCGGGACGAGGCCGCGTTGAAGTGCGCGTGGTCACCGGCGACATCACCAGCGCCGAAGGCCGCGCGGCAGCCCTCGCCGCATGTCCGCAGGTCGACATTCTCGTCAACAACGCCGGGGGGCCCCCGCCAGGCGACTTTCGAACCTGGGATCGCGAAGCCTGGATCAAGGCGATCGATGCCAACATGCTGACGCCGATCGAGCTCATCAAGGCCACGGTCGACGGCATGGCCGCGCGCGGTTACGGCCGCGTCGTCAACATCACGTCGGCCGCGGTGAAGGCGCCGATCGACATCCTCGGGCTCTCGAACGGCGCGCGCAGTGGGCTCACGGGCTTCGTGGCCGGCCTCGCGCGCAGTGCGATCGCGGCGAAGGGCGTGACGATCAACGCGCTGCTGCCGGGCGCCTTCGACACCGATCGGCTGCGCAGCACGCTGGTTGCAACCGCGACCAAGACCGGCAAGGACGTCGATGCAGTGGCGCAGGCGCGCCGCATCGCGATCCCGTCGCAGCGCTTCGGCAGCGCCGAAGAGTTCGGCGCTGCATGTGCCTTCCTCTGTAGTGTGCAGGCCGGCTACATCACCGGCCAGAACCTGCTGCTCGACGGCGGCGCCTACCCGGGCACCTACTGACGCATCAAGGCGCCTCGAGCGGCACCACCTCGCCGTTCTCCCGGCGCACGTAGATCACGTCACCGGCCATCCGCGCCTCGCCGCACACCATGGCCATCGCACGTGCCTGCGTGCAGAGCTTGCCGTTCTCGGCGCGCCACGTGCCGGTCTGCGTCACGTTGCTGGTCGATTGCAGATTGAAGAAGCCGTTGTCCTTGTACTGATAGGTCCACTTGACGTTGTCGTACGAAAACTGCGCAAGGGTTTTGCCGGCGAGCTTCTCCTTCAAGGTGGCATCGGGAACGGATGTCGCGCCCTCCGGAAAGTCGCGCTTCATCGCCTGCGCGTGCGCGTCGATCGCGGCGATGGACAAAGCGATTGCGGGGGCAAGGGCGAGCAGCCATGTTTTCATCGTTCGGGTCTCCGGTTGGAACGCCCGCACGGCGCGGGTCGCTGGTCGGCAATGATGGCGCATCTCGGTGCGGTCCGTCGACCCCAACGACGCGTGGTCGCAGCGGCAGCGATGTGCTCGTGCGGCGGGCGGCACACCTCACGTCGGCATCGCGTGTCCGCAATTCCAGCACTCTTCGAAAGGCCCCTCGACCACCTCGCGGCAACCGGGGCAAGCCCAGTGCCGGTAAGGCGGATGGCGCAGTTCGTGCAGCAGCGTTTTCGCGGCCGCGTGCTGGTCGTCGTCCTGCACCCAGAGCTCGGGCAGGGTTTGATCGGGCGGCACTTCACCGGCGATGCTGCTCGCGTACGCACGCTGCACGGTCGTCGGCACGCCGGCGTTCGTCAACAGGTCGGCCCACAGCGTCGCAAGAGCGAGGTTGGGCGCGGTCGTGAGCCGCTTCATGGGCGCGTGAGCTGGAACGTCATGGCTCTGGCACGATAGCGCACGGGCGAGCCGCGAATCGCCTCGTGCATGCCGCGCATCCGATTCCACCTACGCCCCCCGCCCACCATGATGACCACCACCGCCACCGTCGTTCAAGTGAAACAAGCTGGCGGGGCCGACGAGATGCGCCTCGTCGAGCAACCGATCGGCGAGCCCGGGCCCGGCGAGGTGCTCATGCGCAACCACGCGAGCGGCGTGAACTTCATCGACGTCTATCAACGCTCCGGCATCTACCCGCTGCCGATGCCGCTCACGCTCGGCATGGAAGGCGCCGGCGTGATCGATGCGGTGGGCGAGGGTGTCGCGCACCTGAAGGTCGGCGACCGCGCGGCGTATGCGAGCCAGCCGCCCGGCAGCTATTCGACGATGCGCGTGATGCCCGCCTCGCGGGTCGTGCGGCTGCCCGACGCCATCGGTTTCGAGACCGGCGCCGCGATGATGCTGAAGGGCCTCACGGTGCAGTACCTGTTGCGCAAGACCTTGCCGGTCGAAGGCCTGCATCCGGGCGACCACGTGCTCTGGCACGCAGCCGCGGGCGGTGTCGGCCTGATCGCCTGCCAGTGGGCGAAGGCGTTGGGATTGCAGTTGATCGGCACCGCGGGTAGCGACGAGAAATGTGCGCTGGCGGCATCGCACGGCGCGGCGCACGTCATCAACTACACGCGTGAAGATTTCACTGCGAAGGTGAAGGAGATCACCGGTGGCCGAGGCGTGAAGGTGGTGTACGACTCGATCGGCAAGGACACCTGGGAGAAGTCGCTCGACTGCCTGCGTCCCTTCGGCCTGATGGCGAGCTTCGGCAACGCGTCGGGGATGGTGCCGCCGTTTTCGGTGGGCACGCTGGGCGCAAAGGGTTCGCTCTATGTGACGCGCGCGACGCTCTTCACGCACATCACGACGCGTGAAGCCACGCAGTCGATGGCCGATGACCTGTTCGCGATGGTGAGCAGCGGGCAGGTCAAGATCAGGATCGACCAACGCTATGCGCTTGCTGATGTCGCACAGGCGCATCGCGATCTGGAAGCGCGCAAGACGACCGGCAGCAGCGTGTTGACGATCGCCTAGCCGCAGGACGATCTGACACCCGTCGAGCGCGGTGCAGGTCGTTGATCTGGGGCGTTACGCCTCGTCGAGGTGCGCGCGATAAGCCCTCGCTCAGCGCCCCCGCCGCACGCGCAGCAACTCGTCGAGGATCAACAAGCCCGCACCGATCGTGATCGCGCTGTCGGCGACGTTGAAGGCGGGAAAGTACGCGCTGCCGAGGTGAACCTGGATGAAATCGATCACGTGACCATGCAGCAGCCGGTCGATCACGTTGCCGAGCGCGCCGCCCATGATGAGCGCGAGCGCCCAGCAGAAGAGCCGTTGCGATGAATGCCGCTTCAGCATCACGACGATGAACATCGCGGCGGCGAGGCCGAGGCCGACGAAGAACCAGCGTTGCCAACCGGTCGCGCCGGCCAGGAACGAGAACGCGGCTCCGGTGTTGTGGGCGAGCACCAGGTCGAAGAACGACGTGTAGCTGCGCACCTCGTGCAACGTGAACGTGCCGGCGATGACGACCTTCGTCAACTGGTCGGCGACGATCACCAGCAGCGCGATCACGAGCCATGGGAGGAGGCCCGAAGGGCGGGCGGAGGAACGGGTGGCCATGCGATCGCTTCGAATCAGGGGAAAGGGGATCGAAAGCGCCGCGCGGGTATCGGGCGGCGCTTCGGGTCAGGCGATCCGGCGTGTTTCACCGGCACCGTAGAGGTTGCTCGTGCAGCGCCCACAGAGGGTGGCATGGGCGGCGTCGTGACCGACATCGTCGCGGTAGTGCCAGCAGCGCTCGCATTTGGTGGCGTGGCTCGGGCGTGGCGTGACGGTGAAGCCGGCGCTGTTCGACATCAGCGCCTTCGCCTGCGACGTGATCAACACGAAGCGAAGGTCGTCGCCCAAGCTTTCCAGCACCTCGAAAACCGCTGGCTCGGCGCTCACCGTGACCTCGGCCTGCAACGACGAGCCGAGCTCGCCGGCGGCGCGCAGCACCTCGATCCGGCGATTCGATTCCGCGCGCACCGCCGTGATGGTCTGCCATCGGGCGAGCAACCCTTCGTCGATCCACGCGTCGGTGACGCCGAAGGTTTCCGTGAATATGGTGGGCGTGCTCGAACCGTTCGCATCGCGGCCCGCGGCCCGGGGCGCCGCGAAGGCCCACGCTTCCTCGGCGGTGAAGCTCAGGAAGGGTGCCATCCAGCGCAGCATCGCCTGCGTGATGTGCCAGAGCGCGGTCTGTGCGGAGCGCCGCGCGTGCGAGCTGGCGCCGGTGGTGTAGAGCCGATCTTTCAGCACGTCGAGGTAGAACGCGCCGAGGTCTTCGCTGCAATAGACCTGCAGCTTTGAGACGACCGGGTGGAACTCGAAGGCGCCGAAGTGGCCGCCCTCGAACACGCCGCGCTCGGCGTTGAAGCGCCCGACGATCTCGCGCTGGAGCTGCGCCATGCGGGCGAGTGCATGGCGATCGATCTCGAGCATCTCGGACAGCTCCACGGCGTCGCGTGCGATGTCGAAGTCGCTCGTGTTGGCGAGCAGAAAGCGCAACGTGTTGCGGATGCGGCGATACGAATCGACCACGCGCGAGAGGATCTTGTCGTCGATGCCGAGATCGCCCGAGTAGTCGGTCGACGCGCACCAGAGGCGAATGATCTCCGCGCCCATCTTCTGCGTGAGGCTTTGCAACGCGACGAAGTTGCCGAGGCTCTTGCTCATCTTCCGGCCCGAGCCGTCGACCGCGAAGCCGTGCGTGAGCAGGCCGCGATAGGGCGCGTGGCCTTCCATCGCGCAGGCGATCAGCAACGACGAGTGGAACCAGCCGCGATGCTGGTCGTGACCTTCGAGATAGAGATCGGCTTCGGGATGGAGGCCGTCATCGTCCGCGACCGTGGTGCCCGGGTGGCTGCCGCGCAGCACATGGAAGAAGGTCGAGCCGGAATCGAACCACACGTCGAGGATGTCGTTGCTCTTCGCGTAGTTCGCGGCCGAGTGCTCGCCGTGCTGGCCATATTCCGCGAGCAGGTCTTGCGCGTCGAGGCGCGACCAGGCCTCGACGCCGCCTTCGCCGATCACGGCGATCGCCTTGTCGATGAGCGCCATCGTGTCGGGATGCAGATCGCCCGTCACCTTGTGCAGGAAGAACGGCAGCGGCACGCCCCAGTTGCGTTGCCGGCTGATGCACCAGTCGGGCCGGTTCGCGATCATGTCGTGCAGTCGGGTGCGGCCGTTCTCGGGATAGAAGCTCGTCGCGTCGATCGCGTTCAAGGCGAGCTGACGCAACGACTCGGCAGGCGCGTTCGCGGTGAAGACACCCGCGTTCGAGCCGTTCGCCGCGTCCATGCGGATGAACCATTGCGCCGCCGCGCGATAGATCACCGGCGTCTTGTGGCGCCAGCAGTGCGCATAGCTGTGCTCGATGCTCGACGTGGCCAACAGCCGGCCGGCGTCGCGGAGCGCCTCGACGATGTGCGGGTTCGCCTTCCAGATGTGCTCGCCACCGAAGAGCGGCAACGTCGATTCGTACGTGCCGTTGCCTTGCACCGGGTTCAGGATGTCGTCGGTCGCGAGGCCGTGTTCGCGACAGGAGTTGAAGTCTTCGATGCCGTAGGCGGGCGCCGAGTGGACGATGCCGGTGCCGTCTTCGGCGGTCGCGTAGTCGGCGAGGTAGACGGGTGACGTACGGTCGTAGCCGGCGTCGACATGCGCGAGCGGGTGCCGGAAGCGCAGGCCGTCGAGGGCCCGGCCCTTCGCCGTGGCGAGGGTGGTGCCGGCGAGGTGGTAGCGCTGCATGCACGCCTCGACCAGCGCACTCGCGAGCAACAGCAGACCGCGCTCGGTGTCGACGAGCGCGTAGTCGAGATCGGGGTTGAGGTTGAGCGCCTGGTTGGCGGGGAGGGTCCACGGCGTCGTGGTCCAGATCACCGCGAAGGCATCCTTGGCGAGCGCCGGCAAGCCGAAGGCGGCGGCGAGTGCGACGGGATCGTCGGCGAGGAAGCCGACATCGACGGTCGACGACTTCTTGTCCGCGTACTCGATCTCGAACTCGGCGAGCGAGGAGCCGCAGTCGAAGCACCAGAACACCGGTTTCAGCCCGCGGTAGACGAAGCCGCGCTCGATCACGCGCTTCAGCGCGCGCAACTCGCCCGCTTCGTTCGCGAAGTCCATCGTGCGATAGGGATGGGCCCAGTCGCCGAGCACGCCGAGCCGCTTGAAGTCGAGCCGGTGCTGCTCGATCTGCTCGGCCGCATAGACCCGGCTCTTCGCCTGCACCTCGTCACGCGTGAGGTTGCGGCCAAAGGTCTTCTCGATCTGGTTCTCGATCGGCAGGCCGTGGCAATCCCAGCCTGGTGTGTAGAGCGCATCGAAGCCCGCCAGCTGGCGCGACTTGACGACCATGTCCTTCAGGATCTTGTTGGCCGCATGGCCGATGTGCAGCGTGCCGTTCGCGTACGGTGGGCCGTCGTGCAGCACGAAGCGCGGCTGGCCGTGGCGCGCCTCGCGCAGACGCTGGTAGACGCCTTCCTCGTCCCACGCCTGGACCCAACCCGGCTCGCGCTTCGGCAGGTCGCCGCGCATCGGGAACGCGGTGTCGGGCAGGTTGAGCGTGGCGCGGTAATCGGTGGTCGGGGATGTAGGCTCGTCAGCCATGGCAAGTCCTTCGGGCGCCGCGCGCATCGGGCACGGTGTGGAATCTCGGGGAGGGCGTGATGCAGAACCGTGCGGCGCGGCGCCGCAGGGGCGGCCGTCAAATTTGGTCGCGCGTGGTCTGGCGAGCGGCGTGTTCGAGCAGCGCGGTACGTGCATCGCGGACGTCACCGGCGATCGCAGTGGTGAGGTCGGCAAGGGTGTCGTAGCGCACTTCGTCGCGCAGTTTCTGCATCAGTTCCACGCGCACGAGTCTACCGTAGCCCCCCTCGCGACCGAGCGACGCGGGCCATTCGAAGCAATGCACTTCGAGCAGCACGCGGCCGCTGTCGTCGACGGTCGGCCGGCGGCCGAGACTCGCGACCCCGTCGATCGGCAGCGGCCCGAGTCCGTGCACGCGAACCACGAAGATGCCCGTCGTCGCCGGGCGCGGATGCACGAAGCGGATGTTGAGCGTGCGAAAGCCGTCGCTCCTGCCGACTTCGCTCTCGTTCAAGGCGCGGCCCAGCTTGGCGCCATGAATCACCCGGCCACTGATGCAGTAAGGGCGCCCGAGCAATGCCGCCGTCGTGGTCATGTCGCCACCGCCGAGCGCGCTGCGCACCGCCGAACTCGAGACGCGCAGGCCGTGCACCTCGTAACTCAGCATGCGGGCCACGTCGAAGCCGTGGCTCGCGCCGGCCGCGTCGAGCATCGCGTAGTCGCCGGCGCGCCTGGCGCCGTAGCGGAAGTCGTCGCCGACCAGCACGTAGCGCGCGCCGAGCCCGCGCACCAGCACGTCGCGCACGAAGGCCTCGGGCGACTGGGCGGCGAAGGCGGCGTCGAAGCGAACCACCACCGCCTGCTCGACGCCGCAGCGTTCGAGCTCGCAGAGCTTGTCGCGCAGCGTGGCGATGCGGGCGGGCGCGGCGTCGGGCTTGTCCGACAGGCGCGCGAAGTAGTCGCGCGGGTTCGGCTCGAACGTCAGCACGGTCGGCGGCAGGCCGCGATGGCCTGCTTCCGAGACCAGCAGTGCGAGCATCGCCTGGTGGCCGCGGTGCACGCCGTCGAAGTTGCCGATCGTGAGCGCGCACCGGGGAGCGAGCCGGGGGTTCGGCAAACTTCGAAAGAGGCGCATGGCGGCGAATTATCGTCGGCGGGGTATGGAGACAAAGCGATTCGCGCTGTGCAGCGGTCGCGGGCAAGGATCTAAGATCGACCGCAAATCTTTTCGCACCCACGGAGTTCTTCATGGAAAACCAGTCCCGTCACCAGCAGATCGACACCCTCGAGAGCGACTGGGCCCAGAGCCCGCGCTGGCATGGCATCAAGCGAACGTATTCGGCCGCCGATGTCGTGCGCCTGCGCGGCTCGGTTCGCGTCGAGCACACGCTGGCTCGGCTGGGCGCCGAGAAGCTCTGGAAGCTGGTCCACACCGAACCCTTCGTCAACACGCTGGGCGCGCTCACCGGCAACCAGGCGATGCAGCAAGTGAAGGCCGGGCTGAAGGCGATCTACCTGTCGGGCTGGCAGGTCGCGGGCGATGCCAACGTCGCTGGCGAGATGTACCCCGATCAGTCGCTCTACCCGGCCAATTCGGTGCCGATGGTGGTCAAGCGCATCAACAACACGTTCACGCGCGCCGATCAGATCCAGTGGTCGGAAGGCAAGAACGACATCGACTACTTCGCGCCGATCGTTGCCGACGCCGAGGCCGGTTTCGGCGGTGTGCTCAATGCGTTCGAGCTGATGAAGTCGATGATCGACGCCGGCGCCGCCGGAGTCCACTTCGAGGACCAGCTCGCCTCGGTGAAGAAATGCGGCCACATGGGCGGCAAAGTGCTGGTGCCGACGCGCGAGGCCGTCGCCAAGCTGACCGCGGCGCGCCTCGCCGCCGACGTCATGGGCACGCCGACGCTGGTGATCGCGCGCACCGACGCCGAAGCCGCAGACCTGGTGACGAGCGACGTCGACCACAACGACAAGCCCTTCCTCACCGGCGAACGCACGATCGAGGGCTTCTACCGGTCCCGTCCGGGTCTCGAGCAGGCGATTTCACGCGGCCTGGCCTATGCCGAGTACGCCGACATGGTCTGGTGCGAAACCGGCAAGCCGGACCTGGCCTACGCCAAGGCGTTCGCCGAAGCCATCCACCGCCAGTTTCCCGGCAAGCTGCTCGCGTACAACTGCTCGCCGAGTTTCAACTGGAAGAAGAACCTCGACGACACGACCATCGCCAAGTTCCAGCGCGAGCTCGGCGCGATGGGCTACAAGTTCCAGTTCATCACGCTCGCGGGGTTCCACAGCCTGAACTATTCGATGTTCAACCTCGCGCACGGCTACGCACGCGACCACATGAGCGCGTTCGTCGAGCTGCAGGAGGCCGAGTTCGCGGCGGCCGAGAAAGGCTTCACCGCCGTCAAGCATCAGCGCGAGGTCGGCACCGGCTACTTCGATGCGGTGACCACGACCATCGAGCGCGAGGCCTCGACCGGCGCCCTAAAGGGCTCGACCGAAGACGCGCAGTTTTTCGACTCGAAGCACGGTTGACCGGTGGCCGGGCCGGCCGCGGCAGCGCGGTCGGGCCCGTCCTCATGCGGAGGTGGGAGCGCGCTTCGCCACGAAGCGCTTCTGCGCCTCGTAGGGAAACACGTCGTGCACGTAGCCGGCGCGGATCTCGTCCTTGTGGGCCTGCCAGAAGGCCGGCTCGAGGAGGTCGGCGTGGTGAGTCATGAAGACGTCCCTCACGACCGGGTTGCCGAGCAGGAACGGCGCGAAGGTTTCCGGGAACACGTCCTTCGGGCCGACCCGATACCAGACTTCGCCCGACATCTCGTCCTCTTCGTTCCGCGCCTCGGGCACCTGCCGGAAGTGGCAGTCGGTCAGGTATTCGATCTCGTCGTAGTCGTAGAACACGACCTTGCCGTGGCGCGTCACGCCGAAGTTCTTCCACAGCATGTCGCCGGGAAAGATGTTCGCGCGCACCAGGTCCTTGATGGCGTTGCCGTACTCGACCACCACCGCACCGATCTGCTCCGGCGTCGCGTCCTGCAGATAGATGTTGAGCGGGATCATGCGGCGCTCGATGTAGACGTGGCGGATGACCAGCGCGTCGCCCTCGACCTCGAGCAGGCTCGGGCAGAAGTGCTGCAGCTCGGCGAGCAGTTCGCCATCGAGGCGCGAGCGCGGGAAGGCGACATTGCTGTACTCGAGCGTGTCGGCCATACGGCCGACGCGGTCGTGCTGCTTGACCAGCATGTACTTGGTCTTGATCAGCTCGCGAGTCGTCTCCTTCTGGGCCGGATAGAAGTCCTTGATGACCTTGAACACGTACGGGAAGCTCGGCAGGTCAAACACCAGCATCACCATGCCCTTGATGCCGGGCGCGATCCGGAACTTGTCGGACGAGTGGCGCATGTGCATCAGCAGGTCGCGGTAGAAGAGACTCTTGCCCTGCTTCTGCAGGCCGAGCGCGTTGTAGAGCTCGGAGCGCGGCTTCCTCGGCATCAGCGAGCGCAGGAACTGCACGTAGGCCGAGGGCACCTCCATCGCGACCATGAAGTAGGCGCGCGCGAAACTGAAGACGAGCTGCAGGTCGTCTTCGCCGAAGAGCGCCGCATCGATCACGAGTCCGGGCGACCGGGGCGTAGCCGCATCGCCGCCATCACCGACGACGACGCGTGCGGTCGCGGCCCCGGTGTGATCGTTGGCCGGCGCCGGCTGAACCGGCGCCGGCTCGGCATGCATGATCGGCAGCGCGAACGGCGTCTCGTTGAAGCCGTTGATGATCTTGCCGACGATGTACGCGCCCTTGTTGCGGAAGAACAGCGACGACAGCACCTGGATCTGGAAGTTGGCTCGCATGCGGAACTCGCCGAGTTGCTCGTCGACCGCGGCCATCACGCAGGCGACATCGCGGCCGAGATCCTCGAACTCGGGCGCGAGCTGGAAGTTGTTGACGATGCGCGCCCAGGTTTCGGCGAGCGTCTCTTTCGTCGGGTAGTAGGCGCGGTAGGTCGGCAGCGCCGCCGGCTCGTTGTTCTCGAGGTGGTCGGTCGAGACGGCCGAGCGCACGAAGATGAAATCGTTGTGGAAGTAGCTGCGGTGCAGGATGCGCGTCGTCACCGAATTGAAGAAGGTTTCGGCGAGCTCGGGCTGGTAGTGCTCGATGAGGAGGCCGATGTAATGCAGCTTGACCTGCTGCCAGACCGCCATCGCGAGCGTTGCCGCGCCGAACTCCTGCTGCAGCCGCTCGATCGTCTCGGCGACGCGCAGGTCGTAGTACTCGATGCGCAACGCCTGCGCCTGTTGCTGGCCGTGCCAGTCCTCGGCCTCGAAGCGCGCCTTCGCCTCGGCGCTGGCATGGCGAAAGAGCCGGTAGTGGCGGTCGAACCCGTCGAGCATTGCGCGCGCGATCGCGAAGGCGCGCGCGTCGGTGAGGGTGATCGGGAAAGCGGGCGGAGCGCTCGGCGTTTCGATCGGCGATGTCTGGTCCACGGGCGGGGCGGGTCTCGGCGCACGTGGTTCATCACGCGCGGAAAGTCTAGGGCCTGTCGGCCGGCATCACCAGCCGGCGGCGCGTGCCGGCCGCCACCGGGCCCAAGCGTGTCGGCGCCGCCATCAATTGGCCGACGCCATCAGCTCCGGTGTCTTGCCGTCGTCGCGGGCGACCTGGCGCGACACCGTGTGCGGCATGCCCGACATCGCGACCGACGGCTGCCTTGACAACGCACCCGCCGCGACACTGGGGCTGGCCAGGCCCGCGACCTGTCGGACGCGCGACGAACCCGCGCTCATCACCTGGAACATCGCGGCGGCACTGGCAAGGACGATGGCAGCGATGACGGCGATGACGGCGATGGTGGTACGGCTCGTGGTGTTCATGATCGGGTCCTTTCAAAGGGGCATCGGTCGATGCGCTAGGGGTGACGAGACTGTCGCGCCGACATTGCTGAGCTGTCCTTTAGGCGCATGAAATGTCGCCTAAACATTGCTAAGCGAGGCTCGGCGCCGACCTACACTGCCGCCCGATGCGCCTCGATGACTTCCGCCAACGCCTGCGCACGCTCGGCGCGCTGCCGTTGCACGAGGCGCGCGTGCTGCGCCAATGGGCTCGCGCCGAGCCGCAGGCAAGCGGGCCGCGCCGGCTCGAAGACTTCCTGCCGGCGCGCGTGCGTGGCGGTCTGCCTGCGATCGAAGCCGAGCTCCATGGCCTCGCCACCTTGCGTTCCGAGCATCCGGCCGGCGATGGTGCGCGGCTCATGCTGATCGGCCTTGCAGACGGTCAGTCGGTCGAGGCCGTGTTGATGGCGAAGGGTGGCCTCTGCGTGTCGAGCCAGGTCGGCTGCGCGGTCGGCTGCGTCTTCTGCATGACCGGCCGCGGTGGCCTCCAGCGCCATCTCGGCAGTGCCGAAATCGTCGCGCAGGTCGCGCTCGCTCGAACCTTGCAAACGGTCAGCAAGGTCGTTTTCATGGGTATGGGCGAACCGGCGCACAACCTCGACAACGTGCTCGATGCGATCGAACTGCTCGGCACCGGTGGCGGCATCGGCCACAAGCGGCTGGTGTTCTCGACCGTCGGCGATCGACGTGCGTTCGAGCGCCTGCCGCTCGGCACGGTGAAGCCCGCGCTCGCGCTGTCGCTGCACGCGACCGACCCCGGGCTGCGTGCGCGCCTGCTGCCGCGCGCGCCGCCGATCGAGCCGGCCGAACTGGTCGCGCTCGGCCTCGCCTACGCGCGCGCTACCGGCTATCCGTTGCAGGTGCAGTGGACGCTGTTGGCTGGCATCAACGACACGGCGGCCGAGCTCGACGGCATCGTGCGGCTGCTGGCCGGCAAGCATGCGGTGCTCAACCTCATTCCGTACAACACGGTCGAAGGGCTCGCATTCGAGCGGCCGGCGCCGTTGCACGCGACGGCCATCGCGCGTGAGCTGCTCGCGCGTGGGGTGCTCACCAAGCTGCGCCGGTCAGCGGGGCAGGATGTGCAGGCCGGCTGCGGGCAACTGCGGGCTCGCAACGACAGCGTGTCAGCGCGGCAAATCGCGATCCGCGCGGCCTGACGATGGCGGCAGGCGATCCCCCAAGCGCTTGCAGTCACGCTCGATAGAAATGCAACTCCGGCACGCTCACCTACCTCGGTGATGCAGCGGGCCGGCAGCCGGACGCGATCGAATACCGTGCGACTCGGGGCGCCCTACCGATTCGTGAGAGCCGCTCAGCTGCGGCGCCGCCGCACGATCAACAAGGTGCCTAGACCAGCCAACATCAACGCCACGCTGTCCGTTTCGGGCACCGCGCTGATGAGACCCGGCGAGCCGACCTCGGCGCCGTTGAATGACGTGAACGCGCCATTGACGCCGACCGCGCTGAGCTGCGACACGACCGCGTTGTTGAGCCCTGCGGCGTTGTCGAATGAGCGGCCGACCGTCGACGCGCCAAAGTCGATGCGCGTGACGAGCACGTTGGCGGCGTCGAAAATGTTGACCGCGTCACCGCTGGTGCTGAGGCCTACGCCGGAACCACCGTAGTTGCCGATCACGAAGCCTTGCGGCGCCGTACCGCCGAACCATGCCGACAAGAACGCCGCATCGATGGTCGCATCGTTCGTGCTCGTGGAGCCGCCCTCGATGAACACCACCGATTGCCCGGCTGCGATCGACGACACCCCACGCAACGAGACCGCAGCGCCGCTCGAGTTGGAGTTGTCATCGATCTTCCACCCCGCCAGGCTGATCGCCGAGGTGCCCGTGTTGGTGAGCTCGAACCAGTCGGCGGCATAGCTCGTGTTACCGCTCGCATACGGTGCCGCCTCCGACACGATCAGGTCGGCGTGTGCCGGCACGGCCGCGCATGCCAGGCAGGCGGATGCGAGCATCATCGATGAACGTTGGGAGATCTTCATGGGGGTCCTTCAATGGTTGAGACGATTGGGGTGGCGCTAGTTAGAGCGTGCCGGGTTGTCGGGTCGTGCAACTGTGGCGACGCGAAGCACGTCACTGCGGCGCTTTGCGACGCGTTGCGAGTCCGACGACGAACAGACCTGCTAGCGCGAGCGCTCCGGTGAATGGCTCGGGCACGGCTGAGACCGCGTAGACCCAGAGTTGCGGGTTGTTGATGTCGCCGCCGCCGTTCTCGCTGACCATGTAGATCCGGCCGGCATCGTCCATCGTGATGCCTTCGTGCTGTTGGTCGACCACGCTGACGGGTGTGGTGCCCGGCAGGCCGGTCAGGACCGTGGTGCCCAGCGGGTTCGTCGACAGCAGCGGAATCGTCAAGCTGCCGAGCACGTTACCGGAGCGATCGACCTTGATCACCTTGCTCGACTCCTGGCTCAGCAGCAACAGATTGGCACGGTCGGCCGCGCTCACGTTGGCAAGGTTCGAGAGCGCGAACACATCGGCGATGTCGAGCAGGCCGGTCAATGTCGGATCGAACAGGTTGACCGAGTTCGTGGTCGTCGCCGATCCGTTGCTGGCGGTGCCGGCAGCGAAGTCGATCGTGGTCTGGAAGATGCCGATCGGCTGCTTTTCCTTTACGGCAATGAAGCCGCCGGTCAGCGGGTCGGTCGTGATGCCTTCGATGCCGATGTTGCCGATCGTGGTGCCGAGCTTCACGTGCTGCGAGTCACCATAGGCGAGCGTGGTGTTGGCGGTGTAGGTGAACCGGCTCACCACGCGGTCGCGCTCTTCGACCAGTGCGAACTTGCCGTTGCCGAGGTAGGCCAGGCCTTCGGGATCGTAGTAGGCCGTGCCTTGAGGCTTGCTCGGATCGCGGCCGAGCGTCATCGAATCGATGAGACTGCCCGTCAGGCTCACCTGCACGATCGAGGTTCCGCCGTCGCCGAGCACGAAGAGCGTGTTGGTGTCGCGGTTCCACGTCACCGCGGAAGCCTCTTGCGCCAGGAGGCTGTTGACGGGTGCGCCCACGCGCGTCGGCTCCGGCAAGGCATATCGGCCGACCAAGGAGTACTGCGACAGGTCGACCGTCGATTGAGCGGAAGCGGAGGCAGCGAAAGCACCGACCAGCAAGGCGAGAAAGATCTTCGGGTGCTGCATCGTTCTTCCAGGTGGTTGGTGGTCCGCGCGAACATACAAGCCGGCAATGACGGATCCACGATAGCGTGACGCGCGGTGCATGGTCCGATCGGCACGTTTCGCGCATCGGGCATCGGCGACACGGCAGTGCTTATGGGGGCCGCGACGGGTCTTCGGTTGAGCGCAACGGCGAAGCATGGATGTCCGCCACTGTCACCCAATGCCAGTCGCCAGCTTCCATGTCCGGTCTCAGCATCAACGCGCCGAACGCGCTGCGCGTCAAGGTCTCGACGCGGTTGCCCACCGCCGCGACCATGCGCTTCACCTGGTGGTACTTGCCTTCGGTCAGGGTGAGTCGAAGCGACGTTTCGCCGGTCGCTTCGCAGGCGGCGGCGCGCACCGGGTTCGGGTCGTCGAGCAGCATCACGCCGGCGCGCAGCTGGCTCACCTGCAGCGCACTGACCGCGTGCTTGCAGCCGACCTCGTACACCTTCGGCACATGGTGCTTGGGTGACGTGAGGCGGTGGATCAAGGTGCCGTCGTCGGTGAAGAGGAGGAGGCCGGTCGTGTCTTCATCGAGCCGGCCGATCGCCTGCACGCCGCGCCGGCGCAGCGGCTCGGGCAACAGGCTGTACACGCTCGCGTGGTGCTTGGGCTTCTGCGAGCACTCGTAGCCGGCGGGCTTGTTCATCAGCACGAGCGCTTTCTGGTGATACGGCCATGCCTCGCCGCGCACCGTGAAGACGAGGCCGATCGGATCGACCTCGGTCTCGCCGTCTTCGATCACCTGGCCACCGATCGCGACGTGGCCGAGCGTGATCAACGCCGCGCAATCGCGGCGCGCACCGAAGCCCTGCGAGAACAGCAGCTGGGAGACCTTCACAGGTCGTTGGCCGAGGGAATGTCGGGCAGGTGCGGCTCGCTGGGGCCGCCGATGCGGCGTGCCGCACGCACCGCGCGCAGCACCGCCTCGGCGAGCACGTCGGCCGCCATCGCGCCGAGCCACGTGGTGCTGGCCGCGACGCCGCTCGCGCCGGTGCCGAGCGCGAACACCACGTCGCCGTCGCTTATCGTGTGGACTGGGTCGATGCTGCGGGCGAGGCCGTCGTGGGCCATCTGCGCGATCTTGTTCGCGGCAGGTTTGTCGATGACGGCATCGGTCGCGACGATCGCGAGCGTGGTCGCTGCGCCGATCGGCGTCGACGGCGGCCACTCGCCGCGCCGCATCGATCCGCGCGCATCAGCGAGCGTGCAGCCATCGAGCGAACGCACGCCGGCGACGACGCCGCCGGTCGCCGGGTCGATCACGTCGCCCATCGCGTTGACGGCGACCAGCGCCGCGACGGTCACGCCGTTCACCGTGATCGACGCACTGCCGAGGCCGCCCTTCATCGCGCGCCCCGGGCCGAACAGCTTGCCGACCGTCGCGCCGGCGCCGGCGCCGACGTTGCCTTCGGCGACCGCATCGATGCTCGCGGCCATGCACGCGGCGAATCCGGCGTCGGCATCGGGCCGCACGCTCGAATCGCCGACCCACAGATCGAACAGGATCGCGGCCGGCACGATGGGCACGCGGATCGTTTGCTTGTGATCGGCATCGCCCCCTTCGCCGAAGACCGCCGCGCGCTCGATGTTCACCGCGAAGCCGATGTCGCGCTCCTCGAGCCAGCGCATCACGCCGCTCGCCGCGTCGAGCCCGAACGCGCTGCCGCCGGCCAGCAGCACCGCGTGCACGCGGTCGACCGCGTTGAGCGGCGACAGCAGATCGGTCTCGCGGGTGCCGGGTGCCGCACCGCGCACATCGACGCCCGCCACCGCGCCGGCCGGCGCAATCACGACCGTGCAGCCGGTCGGCCGACGCGCATCGGTGAAGTGGCCGACCAGCAGGCCGGCGACGTCGGTCAACCCGTTCAGATCAACCCGTCCGGATCAAGGCGATCAGGCGAGGTCGCGCGCGCGAGGTGGTTCGCGCGAGGCCGCACACCCGGCCGTTCACGCGAACACGCCGGCCGTGTCCTGCATGCGCGCCGACACCTCGCCCAACTGGTGCAGGCTGTCGCCGAAGGTCATCTCCATCACCGTCAGCCGCTTGAAGTAGTGGCTCGCGACGTACTCGTCGGTCACGCCGATGCCGCCGTGCAATTGAATGCACTGCTGCCCGACGTAGCGCATCGACTGGCCGAGCTGGTACTTGGCCTGCGCGAGGGCGAGGCGGCGCGCTTCGGCCGGCTCGCCGAGCTTCAGGCTTGCGAAGTAGCTCATCGAGCGTGCCAGCTCGAGCTGCATCTTGACGTCGGCCATGCGGTGGCGCAGGGCCTGGAAGGTCGCGATGGTCACGCCGAATTGCTTCCTCGTGTTCATGTATTCGACGGTGATGGCGACCAGCTTGTCCATCGCGCCAACGGCCTCGGCGCAGAGCGCGGCGATGCCGATGTCGATCGCGCGTTCGAGCACGCCGTAAGCCTCGCCGGCAGCGACAAGTTCGATGCCGCTCGCGCCGTCGAGCACCAGGTCGGCCGCAGCCGCGCCGTCCTGCGTCGTGTATGCCTTGACCGCGACACCCGGTTCGCCGGCCGAGATCAGAAAGAGGGCGATGCCCTCTTTCGCACCGACCTCATCATCGATCGCACCGCTCACGCGCGCCGGCACGATGAACGCACCGGCGCTGGCCCCTGCCGGCACCACCGTCTTGCGGCCGTTCAACTGCCAGGTGCCGCTGTCGTGCGCGGCTCGCGTCTCGACATGCGCGAGGACGTAGCGCGACGCACGCTCCTGATGCGCCAGAACGACAATCTCCTCGCCGCTCGCGATGCCGCCGAGCCAGAGCGCCCCTGAGGGTGCATGCCCGCTCGTGAGGATGCTGGTGGCGACGAGCGCGACGGCCGCGTACGGCTCGAGCACGAGCGCGCGGCCGAGTTCTTCCATCACCACCATCGCGTCGACCGCGCCCATGCCGAGGCCGCCCTGGTCCTCGGAGATCTGCAAGCCGAGCAGCCCGAGGTCGGCGATCTCCCGCCAGGCCTCGGCCGAAAAGCCGCCGCCCTTCACGATGCCGCGGCGGCGCTCGAACGTGTAGGCCTTGTCGGCCCACTTGCGCACCGAGTCGCGGAGCATTTCCTGGTCGTCTGTGAAATCGAAGTTCATGGTGCTTGCTCGTTCGACGGTGGGTCAGCCCAGCACCGTCTGCGCGACGATGTTGCGTTGCACTTCGTTGGAGCCACCGTAGATGGTGGTCTTGCGCATGTTGAAGTAGGTCGGCGCCAGCGGCGCCGCGAAGTTGTCGCTCATCTGGTCCATGTACTGGTCGCCTTGCCAGCCGGCTTCCATCGCTTCGGCGATCAGCGGCACGCTCGCCGGGCCGGCGGCGAGCATCATCAGTTCGGCATAGCGCTGCTGGATCTCGCTGCCGCGGATCTTCAGCAGTCCCGCCACATCGAGGCTTTGCTTGCCGCTCTGCTCCGCGCTCAGCACGCGCAGCACCATCATCTCGAGCGCCACCACGTCGACCTCGAGCTTGGCGATCTCGTCGCGAAAGCGCGCGTCTTCGTACACGCCTTCGGCCTTCGCGATCCGTTTCAGCCGTTCGAGTTCGCGCTTGGCGCGGTTCACGTCGGCGATGTTGGTGCGTTCATGCGCGAGCAGGTACTTCGCATAAGTCCAGCCCTTGTTCTCTTCGCCGACGAGGTTGTCGATCGGCACCTCGACGTTCTCGAACCACACCTCGTTTACCTCGTGCGCCCCGTCCATCGTGATGATGGGTCGCACCGTCACGCCGGGGCTCTTCATGTCGATCAGCAGGAAGCTGATGCCGGTCTGAGGCTTGCCCTCGGTGCTGGTGCGCACCAGGCAGAAGATCCAGTCGCCGTGCTGGCCGAGCGTGGTCCAGGTCTTCTGGCCGTTGACGAGCCACTTCGGGCCGTCCTTCGTCTGGGTGCGTTCGGCCTTGCACTTGACCGAAGCGAGGTCCGAGCCCGAACCGGGTTCGCTGTAGCCCTGGCTCCACCACACCTCGCCGCTCATGATGCCGGGCAGGTGGCGCTGCTGCTGCTCGGGCGTGCCAAACGCCATGATCACCGGCGCCACCATCACCGGCCCGAAGGGCACCACGCGTGGCGCCCCGGCGAGTGCGTTCTCTTCCTCGAACAGATGGCGCTCGATCGCGTTCCAGCCCGGCCCGCCGAATTGCTTCGGCCAGCCCCAGCCGTGCCAGCCTTTCTTGCCGAGGATCTGGGCCCAGCGTTGGTGATCTTCTTTCGTGAGGTGCAGCGAATGGTGCACCTTTTCGCTGATGTCCTTCGGCAGGTTGGCCGCGACCCAGCCTCGGATCTCGTCGCGAAAGGCTTGTTCTTCGGGGGTGAATTCGAGTTCCATCGGGCGCTCCGGACCGTCGTTGACGGCGGGTTTTAGCACGGCCGTGCGGACCACGACGCGAGCACAGTCCGGCGCTCGGCGCCAGCGCTTACCGCGCGCAGGGGCGGCCAGCCGGCCGCGTTCAGTGCTCCCGCTCCGCTGTCGTGATCATGATCCAGTCACCGCTGCGCTTGATGAAGCGTGCGTTCGAGACGCCGCCTTCCCCCGCCAGGCTCTGCGTGATGGGACCCATGAACTGGATCGGGCCGCCCGACACCGAGTGGGTGAACTCGCGGAGTAGCCGGGCTTGCCGCTGGCGACCGTCCGCGGCCCTCGCGATTTGACACTTGAGCGGCGGCGCGATCAAGGGTGTTTCGCCGGTTGCCGGATGCGCGGGGCCATGAAGCGCCCCCCGACGGGTCGATGCGCGGCGACTTCGCCCAGCTAATGCGCGGTGATCATCACCCAGTCACCGTCGCGCGGCGCGAAGCGCGCGGCCGCGACGCCGTCTTCACCGCCCAGGCTCTGGGTGATGGTCGAGACGATCTTCGCCGGCCCGCCCGCGACCGCGTATTCGAACTGGCACAGGTAGCCAGGACGGCCCGTCGCGGTCGTGCAACTGCGCTTCTTGAAACGGGTGATCGTGAACGGCGCGTCGAGGGCCGCCTCGCCGAAGCCCGGCGCAGTGCCGCAGGCCAGCGTGTCGTAGCCCCGCCCGGGAGCACAACGCCGCGTCGCGCGGCGCAGCCGCGCGACCTCGTTCTGGTAGCGCGTGCGAACGAGGTCGAGCATCACGTCTTCAGCCGGTTCGCGGGAAAGGTCGACCGGCACCAGAGCCGTTGCACCCCGGGGTGCGACGAGCGAGACGTCGCCGCTCAGCGACGCTGAGTTGCCGGCAGCACCGACATCGATGCGCTCGGTCGACCCCCGCTTGCCACCGTCCTGATCGCGAAGCGCGCCGCGGGTCCCGAGCGTTTCGATCTCATGGCGCTGATCGGCGATCACGCTCAGCAACTGCGCGCCGGTCACGCTCGTGCGGTCGGAGGCGATCAGGTAGCGGCGCTCCAGCGCGTCGAGTTGCTCGTCGGCCGTGGCGCGCCGGGCCAAACTGGCGAATTCGTCGTGCGCCGAGTCGAGCACTGCCGCGCGATGCCCGACGAAGTAGGCCTGGATGTCGTTGAGCGGCCTCGCCGCCGCTGCGAAGGGGCGGTAGCGCACATCGAAGGTCGCTTGCCACTGCACACCGCGCTCGAGCCCCTGCATGCCATCGCCGAGCTTATCGATGCGTTCCCTTTCGATCGCCAGCATCGCGCTGGCGATCTGCTCCATGCGCACGTTGATCTGCAACAGTTTCTCGCGCATCGTCACGCTCGGCGGGCTGCGACGCTGCAGATCGGTCGAGAGGCGCGCCAGTTGCGCGAGCCCCTCGTGGCCGCTCGACTGCGCGATGGTGTCGCGCACGAGCACCGTCTGCAGGGGCGCGGCGACTCTGGCCTCGGCGCCGGCCAGCGCGAGCTCGTAGTCGGTGACGACATGCCGATCGGCCGCCTTCATCGGCGCCTCGCCGACCTGGCGGATCGTGCCGAGCCGCGCGTAGCCCTGCTCGTTGACCGGCAACGCCTGTAGCTCATCGGTCAGCGCCTGCAACGCGGCCGTCGCGCTGTGCGTGGCCGACAGCTGGCGCAGCGTCGCCGCCTGGCGCTGCGGGTCGAGCGCGGCATAGGCGACGCTGCGGATGTCGTTGTAGTAGGTGCTCGGCGCATTCTTCGCGTCGATGCAGCGCGGCACCACATCCCGCGTCAGCACGTTGAGCTCGGCCGCCGACGTCTGTGCATACGTCTTGCCGAATGCGCGCGCGAAGCGGCCGTCTTCGAGCAGCAGCAGCACGGCCGCATTCTGTTCGGCCGGACCGATGTGTCCGGGTGTGAGGTTCAGCGGACCTTCATCGAACCAGCCTCGAACCCGATGGCAGACGAGCTTCTGCTCGGCGTCGCGCTGCCGCCTTTGCTTTTCGACGCGTTCACGCGGGCCCTCTTCCGGAATGAGGGAGCGCAGATCGAAGCCCTGCGCGAGCACCGGGCCTGTGAAAGCAGCCGACGCGCCGCAGGCCACTGCGATCAACGCCCGGCGACACCGTGCCACCGGGCCGTGCACCTCGGTCGGGGCTGCTCGAGCAGGGTGGATCGCTGATGGGTCGCGCATCGTCGTCAAAAGCGGCGATCGAGCGTCATGCGGTCGTTCTCGCGCTTCATCTGGAAGCGCGTGAGAAAGCTGTTGCCGAGCAGCACGTGGCCGATCGAGGAGGGCAGCACCACCGCGGGCACGCTGTAGACCTGGACGTCGCCGATGCGGATGGCGTTGAGCGTGACGGCGTATGCAACGACGCGACCGTTCGCCGTCATGGTCGCCATCTTGGTGCCGGACCTGTAGTCGATGCCGATGCGTTCGGCATCGTCTGCTCCGAGCGCGACGGTGGTCGCGCCGGTGTCGACGACGAAGCGCACGGCCTTGCCGTTGATGCTGCCGCTGGCGAAGAAGTGGCCGCCAATGTCGGCGGTGAGCACGATCTGGCTGCCGCCGCCTTCGCTCGGTGCGCTGCCGGTGTTGATCTGCGCGCCGCCAAGCACGAGATTGAGCTTCGCGCCTTTCACCTCGACCACCGCGTCGCTGCCGCTCACCGAGACCAGTCGGACGCCTTCGACCGTGCTGCCGACCGCCATGCTGTGAGGCTTGCCGTCGATGTTGATCAGCGCCTTGCTGCTGCCGAGGCTGCCGCTCATCGACACCGATTGAGCGTGCGCGCCCAGTGCGAGGCACGTGCCTATCACGCCCGTCACGACGGCCAGGGCAGCACGCGAAGCGATGATCGGCATTCGCCCTTGTCGCGACCGGTCAGTCGCGAAAGTTGTTGAACGACAGCGGCACCTCGGCGAGCTCCTTGCGCACCAGTGCCATCGCGGCCTGCAGGTCGTCGCGCTTGGTGCCGGTCACGCGCACCGTGTCGCCCTGAATGGCCGCTTGCACCTTGAGCTTGCTCTGCTTGACGAGCGTCTGCAGCTTCTTCGCGGTCTCGCTGTCGATGCCGCTCTTCACGGTGAGCGGTTGCCGCACCTTGTCGCCCCCGATCTTCTCGACCTTCGCCGTGCGGTCGATGAAGCGGATATCGACGCTGCGCTTGGTGAGCTTGGCGATCAGGATGTCGATGACCTGGCCGATCTGAAATTCGCTGTCGGCGTAGACCATCAGCGCTTCGTCCTTCAGTTCGACGCGTGCCGACGACCCCTTGAAATCGAAGCGGGTGCCGATTTCCTTCGCGGTGTTGTCGACCGCGTTGCGGACCTCCACGAGGTTGGGTTCGACGACCGCATCAAAGCTGGGCATTTTTTTCCATCGTTTTCCCCCGTTCGAATCAGGCCAAAATTCTCACATGCGAATCGACACGGGCGTCAACCTGCGACCCTACAACACCTTCGGGCTGCCGGCAGTGGCTCGCAGCCTCGTTCGCGTGACGAGCGACGCAGATGTTCGCGATGTGATCGCCAACGGCGCGCTGCGCAGCACGCCGAAGTTCGTGCTGGGGGGCGGCAGCAACATCATCCTCACCCGCGACATGCCGCAACTGGTGCTGAAGGTCGAGGTTCGGGGCCTGCGCGTGGTCGAGGCGCGCGCCGATGCGTGGATCGTCGAAGCGGGCGGCGGCGAGAGCTGGAGCGAGCTGGTCGATTTCACGCTGCGTTCGGGCTGCCCGGGGCTCGAGAACCTGGCGCTCATCCCGGGCACGGTCGGCGCTTCACCGGTGCAGAACATCGGCGCGTACGGTGTCGAGTTGCAAGACCGCTTCGAGTCGCTCGACGCGGTCGATCTCGAAAGCGGCAAGACCCTCACGATGCGTGCCGACAAATGCGCCTTCGCCTACCGCGACAGCGTGTTCCGCCAGCACAGTTCGGTGCCCGCCGCCAGCGCCTTCGTGCCGAAGGCGGGAACGGCGGGCGCGCACGAGTGGGCCGGCAGGCGCGTGATCACGCGCGTCCGGTTCCGCCTGCCGCGCCCCTGGAGACCGGTGCTCGGCTACCTCGAACTCCAGAAGAAGATCGGCGAGACCGGCATCGCCGAGCCCACGCCACAGCAGGTGCACGACTGGGTCGTCGAGATCCGGCGCGCAAAGCTGCCCGACCCAGCCCAGATCGGCAACGCAGGCAGCTTCTTCAAGAACCCCGTCGTCACGTCGGAGCAGTGCCGCGACATCATCGGCCGCGACCCGGAGATCGTTCACTACCCGTTGCCCGACGGCACCGCGAAGCTGGCCGCCGGCTGGATGATCGATGCCTGTGGCTGGAAGGGCAAGTCGATCGGCGAAGCCGGCGTGTACGAGAAGCAGGCGCTCGTGCTCGTGAACCGCGGCGCCGCGATCGGGTCCGAGGTGATGACGCTCGCCAGCGCGATTCAGGAGAGCGTGTACGGCCGGTTCGGCATTCGGCTCGAACCGGAACCCATCGTCGTATGAGCCGATGGACCACCGACCCCGGGCAATGGCGGAAGGCCGCCCAGCGCTTGGTGTTGCATCGTGGCGCGCGGATCGCAAACGGCCTGGTCGTCGCGGCGGCGCTGGTCGGCTTCATCGCCATCGCCTCCGGCAGGAGGCCGCAGGCGTGGTGGTTCGTGTCCTTCGCGGTCGCGGTGGCGACGATCGTCGTGGGCTCGTTCTGGGTCCACTGGATGCGCGAGCGCGTGATTCGCGAAAGCCCGCTGCCGCAATTCCTGAAGCGGAAGCTCCGCGAGACCTATCCGCATCTGAGCGGACGCGACGGCGACCTGGTCGAACGCGCGTTCCGCCAGTTCTTCGTCGCCTGTCGGCGCAGCGGCAAGACCCAGGTCGCGATGCCGTCGCGCGGGGTCGACGCCTACTGGCACGAGTTCATCCTGCACACCAAGGCGTATCGCGACTGGTGCGACCTCGCGCTCGGGCGCTTCCTCGATCACACGCCGTCGCAAGCGTTGGGGCCGGCTGCTGCCACGAACGATGGCCTGCGGCGTGCGTGGTTCTGGAGCTGCCGCGAAGAATCGATCGACCCGAGGAAGCCTTCCCGCCTGCCCTTGCTGTTCGCGATCGACGCGAAGCTGAAGATCCCGGACGGTTTCGTCTACGCACCGAATTGCCGCTTGTCGCCGACCGATCCGAACCTTCATTGCGCGACGGACTTCAGTTCGGACGGGTATGGCGGCGACGCGAGCGGACTGGGCGGCGCCGATTCGCCGAACGCGTCGGGCGATGTCGATTTCGAATTCGGCCCAGGCGACGGCTGCGGCAGCGGGGATGGTGGTGGCGGCTGCGGCGGCGATTGAGTCGCTCGCTGCGTCAAGCAGCGACGCTCAGCGCTCGTCCTTCAACCAGTGCGTGCCGGATCCGGACGACGACGAGTCCGTCGAGAGCAAACCCACTTTCGCGTAGGTCATCAGCTTCTCGCGCGTGTCGACGATGTCGAGATTTCTCATCGTCAACTGACCGATCCGGTCCTGCGGGGAGAAGCTCGATTCGCCTTTCTCCATCGTCAGCCGTTCGGGCTTGTAGGTGAGGTTGGCTGACGTGGTGTCGAGGATCGAATAATCGTTGCCGCGGCGCAGCTCGAGCGTCACCTCGCCGGTCACCGCTTTCGCGACCCAGCGCTGCGCGGTCTCGCGCAGCATCAGCGCCTGCGGATCGAACCAACGGCCCTGGTACAGCAAGCGGCCGAGCTGGCGGCCGTTGTCGCGGTATTGCGCGATCGTGTCCTCGTTGTGGATGCCGGTGACGAGGCGTTCATACGCGATGAACAGCAACGCGAGGCCAGGTGCCTCGTAGATGCCGCGGCTCTTCGCCTCGATGATGCGGTTTTCGATCTGGTCGCTCATACCGAGCCCATGACGGCCGCCGATCCGGTTCGCCTCCATCAGCAACTCGACCGTGCCCGGGAACTCGGTGCCGTTCAACGCCACCGGCTGGCCTTCGTCGAAGCGCACGCGCACGGTCTCGCGCGGCACCGCCACCTCGTCGCGCCAGAACGCCACGCCCATGATGGGCTCGACGATCTGCATGCCGCTGTCAAGCCGTTCGAGGTCTTTCGCCTCGTGCGTGGCGCCCAGCATGTTCGAGTCGGTCGAGTAGGCCTTGTCGGCAGACATCTTGTAGGCGAAGCCGGCCTGCTGCATGAAGGCCGACATCTCGGCGCGGCCGCCGAGCTCGTCGATGAAGGCCTGGTCGAGCCAGGGTTTGTAGATCTGCAGGTGCGGGTTGGTGAGCAGCCCGTAGCGGTAGAAGCGCTCGATGTCGTTGCCCTTGTAGGTGCTGCCGTCGCCCCAGATGTGGACGTCGTCTTCCTTCATCGCCGCGACGAGCATCGTGCCCGTCACGGCGCGGCCGATCGGTGTGGTGTTGAAGTAGGTGACGCCGGCGGTCGAGATGTGGAACGCGCCGGCCTGCAACGCGGCGAGGCCTTCCGCGACCAGCTGGCTGCGGCAATCGACGAGGCGCGCCTTCTCGGCACCGTAGAGCATCGCTTTTTTCGGGATCTCGTCGTAGTCGGGCTCGTCGGGCTGGCCGAGGTTGGCGGTGTAGGCGAAGGGAATGGCGCCGCGCTGGCGCATCCAGTGCAACGCCGCGCTGGTGTCGAGCCCGCCCGAGAAAGCGATGCCGACTTTCTGGTTGACGGGCGTGTGCTGGAGGATGGTGGACATGACGGCGGGCAGGCGCGAAGCAGATCGGCGAAGCGACGATGTTAGATGGAGCCGCCGGTCCGATTCGGGCCTCGATGCCGTCTTTCATCATGCGGTCCCACCACCCGGCGGCGTCGGTAGCCGCTAACGGGGGAGCCGGGCCCCGACACCGGCTGGCCGGCACTTCTCCCTGCGTTAAGCTCTTGCCCGCGCTCGCGCACCCCTACTCGATGAGCACCGACCCGATCGAACCCCCGACGCCATTGCCGTCATCGCTGGCCGATCACGACGCCTTGCCGACGGGTACGCGTTTCGGTGAATTCGAGATCCTGAGCGTGCTCGGTGTCGGTGGTTTCGGCATCGTCTACCTCGCTCACGACCATTCGCTCGACCGCCAGGTCGCGTTAAAGGAGTACATGCCGGGCGCGCTGGCGTCACGCGGCGAGGGCGCGATGATCACGGTGCGCTCGAAGTCGCACCAAGAAACCTACGCAATCGGCTTGCGCTCGTTCGTCAACGAGGCCCGCCTACTCGCGCGTTTCGATCACCCGTCGCTGGTCAAGGTGTATCGCTTCTGGGAAGACAACGCCACCGCTTACATGGTGATGCCGTTTCTGCGGGGCGTGACCTTACGGGACACGCGCCGCGCGATGTCGCAAGCGCCCGATGAAGCGTGGATCCGGAGCGTGGTGGGGCCGATCCTCGGGGCGCTCGACCAAATGCATCGCGAGGGCGTCTTTCACCGCGACATCGCACCCGACAACGTGCTGCTGCTGAAAGACGGACCGCCGGTCCTGCTCGATTTCGGCGCGGCGCGGCGCGTCATCAGCGATCGCACGCAATCGCTCACGGCCATCCTGAAGCCGAGCTACGCCCCGATCGAGCAATACGCCGAGATGGCGCAGATGCGGCAGGGCCCGTGGACCGATCTGTACGCGCTCGGCGCCGTCATCCACTACCTGCTGATGGGCGTGCCGCCGGCGCCGGCCACCGCGCGCGCGATCCAGGACGACCTGGAGCCGATCGAGGAGCGCCGCGTCGCGGCTGTGTCGCCGCGCTTCATGGAGATCGTCGCCTGGATGCTCGCGCTCAGGCCGAACCAGCGCCCGCAAAGTGTGGCTGCCTTGCGCGCGGTGTTCGACGGCCACGACCCGGTGCCGCTCAGCCCCTCGCGCACCGTGCCGCAGCCGATCGCGTCGGCGCCCTCGCCGATCGGCGACGCGACGACCCTCGCCGTCACCCCGCACACGCCCACCGAGGTTCTGACGACGCCCCACGTGGCGCCATCGACGGGATTCCGGTCGCCGACCGAACTCGACACCATCGCGCAGGCCGCGCCGCCCGCGGCCGAGCCACCGATGCCGAAGACGTACGCGCCGAGCACGCCGATGCCGACCGCGCGGCCGCTGCAGGCCGATGCGGCGAGCGGGCCGATTCATCCGGTTCGCCCCGCAAACCCGGCGCGCAATACGCGCCCGGCGGGCTTGCCGCCGATGCCGGCAGCCGGGGCGGCGGTGATCCGTCAATCGCACACCAGCCTGTGGATTTTTTCAGGCGTCGCCGCCGTGTTCTTCGCATTGCTGATCGGCTGGGCGGTGATGAGCGGACCAGGCTCCGGCACCGGCCTCTCGGCCGCCGACTCCGCTGCCAGCGCCGCCACGGCCGCTGCGTCGGCCAAGGCCGACGTGCTCGCGAAAACCGAATCACCGCCGCCGACCACGACGGCCCTTGCACCGCCGACGACCGATGCGGCCGCGGCCCAACCGGCGGGCGACGCATCGACGGCCGACGCGCCGACGCTGCCGCCGGGGCGTTCGCCGATCATTCCGATTGGCGAGCCGACGACGCCGGATGTGACCGCGACCCCGCCCGCCGGCGTGACTCCGGCGCCGGCGCGCATCACGCGGCTGGCGGCCCACGCGGCCGAGTACGCATTGCCGCCCGGCGTGGCTGTGAGCACAAGGACCGCGACGCCGCCGCCGACTCAGAGCGCCACCACCCCGCCGCCGGCCTTCGAGCGTCCGCCGATCATTAGCCGGCCACTGACCCATCCGCTCAGCGAGTCGGCGCTGAATGCGGGTTCGAGCGTGGGCGCTCCCGTCTCCCGCGCACGCCAGCTGGGTACGGCCGCGCCACCCGGCCCCAGGCCCCCTGCGCCGACCCAAGCGCAGTTGCTCGACCAGGCGCTGACGGGCCGACCCGTGCCGATCAGCCCCACACATCCGCCGACGACGGTCGCATCGCCCACGCCCGTCGCGGCACGTGGCCCGGCCAGCGCCCGCGAGGCGTGCGGCCGACGCGTCTTCATCGCGCTCGCGGTCTGCATGGACGAGAGGTGCGAGGAACCCCGCTTTCGAAACTCGCAGGAATGCGTGAAGATTCTCGAAGTCAAACGGACCCGGGAAAGTCGCTGAGTGGCGTCGAGTTGCGTGACGGCGGCCCCGGCCGCAGCCACGTCTCGCGGAGCTTGCCTTTGAAGACAGACCCACGTTTTGTCCATGCCGATGTGGCCCCGGCCGACATCCACGCCACGCAGGCCCAGCAGCACGACCCCGACGGCGATTTCCGCGTGCCCGCCGATCGGCCGCACTGGCCCCATTGGCCGCGCCGCGTGCCGCGGCAACTGACCGCGCCCGAGACCTCGCTGTCGTTCAACCTCGAGGTCTCTGCCGCACGCTATCCGCACAAGGCGGCCTATCGCTTCTTCGGCAGGGAGCTCAGCTACGGCACGTTGCGCGCGCAGGCCGAGGCGCTCGCGGGCTGGTTGCAGCAGAACGGCGTGCAGAAGGGCGACCGCGTCGCGATCTTTTTGCAGAACTGCCCGCAGTACGCGGTGGCGCTCTACGGCGTGCTGCGCGCGAACGCGGTGGTGGTGCCGGTGAACCCGATGAACCGAGCCGAGGAGTTCACGCACTACATCGTCGATCCGGGCACGAAGGTCGTCATCTGCAGCGCCGACCTGTGCGGCATTGTCGAAGCGGCGAACGACGCACTGCCGGCGGCGCAGCGCGTGCCGCATGTCATCGTTACGCGCTACGCCGACGCGATGCCCACCGGCCCGCTCCACCCCGTCGAGCAGCCGCCCGCCCCGATGGAGGCGTGGCTGCGCGCCGATCCACCGCTGCGGCCCGGCGCGACGCGCTGGCTCGATGCGATCGAGGCGCGCCTCGTGCCCGGCCCTCACACCGCCGGCCCCGACGACCTCGCGCTCTTGCCCTACACGTCCGGCACCACCGGCCTGCCGAAAGGCTGCATGCACTCGCACCGCACGTTGATGCACAACGCCATCATGGGGTTGTGGTCGAACGTGAGTGCCGAGACGGTCTCGCTCGGCGTGGTGCCGATGTTCCACATCACCGGCATGATCTATCACGTGCTCGGCTCGGTGTACAGCGGCGCGACGGTCGTCGTGTTGCCGCGCTGGGATCGCGAACTCGCCGGCCGGTTGATCGCGCATCACCGCATCACGCACTGGGTCTGCATCCCGACGATGGTGATCGACCTGTTCGGCAGCCCGAACTACCTGCGCTTCGACCTCACGAGCCTGCGTTCGCTGAGCGGCGGTGGCGCCGCGATGCCGCAGGCGGTCGCGCAACGGCTGCTCGACGAATTCGGGATCACGTTCGCCGAAGGCTACGGCCTCACCGAGACCGCCGCACCGAGCCACACCAACCCGCCCGAGCGCGCGAAGCTGCAATGCCTGGGCGTGCCGTTCTTCGGCGTCGATTCACGCGTGGTCGATCCGGCCACGCTAGAGGAAATGCCCGTCGGCGAGAGCGGCGAGATCATCACGCGAGGGCCGATGGTCTTCAACGGCTACTGGCGCCACCCGGAGGCGACCGCCGATGCGTTCGTGCAGTTCGAAGGCAAGCGTTTCTTTCGCACCGGCGACCTCGGCCGCATGGACGAAGACGGCTACTTCTTCATGACCGATCGCCTCAAGCGCATGATCAACGCGAGCGGCTTCAAGGTCTGGCCGGCCGAGGTCGAGCTGATGCTCTACAAGCACCCGGCGGTGCAGGAGGCCTGCATCATCTCGGCACTGGATCCCTACCGCGGCGAGACCGTCAAGGCCATCGTCGTGCTGCGGGCCGACGCGAAGCACACCACCGGCGAAGAGATCACCGCCTGGGCGCGCGAGAACATGGCGGCATACAAGGTGCCGAAGATCGTGCAATTCGTCGAGACCTTGCCGAAGTCGGGGTCGGGCAAGGTGATGTGGCGGCTGTTGCAGGAGGACGAGGGCAAGACCTGAAGCGCGCGCCTCACTTGAAGTCGACGGTTCCGAAGCGGTCCTGCCCGAGCAGCGTGTAGAAGATGCCGACCGTGGCCCGACTCTGCTTGTTCGAGCCGAAGCCGTCGAACGCCGAATCGCGCCGGTTGGCCAGGTACCGCAGTGTCACCGCCTGCTGCTTCGAGACACGATAGGTGAAGGCCACGTCGGCGCGCACGATGTTGTCGTGGCCGCCGCTGGTTCCGGATGCGACGCTGCTGACGAAATACTCGCGCAAGGTCATGTCGAGCGCCGCACGGTCGCTGTGGACGAGGCGCAGCGCGAGCGTCGTCGTCGGCGCGACACCGTAGTTGTAGTCGCGGTCGCCGACCGAGCCACCCATCGCGATGCGCGCCGCGCCACGGGTGGTGCCGACCGCCGAATAACCGAGTCCGGCCATCGCGGTGGCTTGCAGCGTCAGCTCGTCGGTGAGCGACCATTGCGCGGTGCTACCGACGGAGAGGGCGGTAGTCGACACGCGAAAGGTTTGCGGAGACACGTAGTCGTAGCTGCCGTATAGGCCCCAGACGGCGCGGTAGGTGGCGCCGATCTCGTATGGCTCTCCGACCAGCAAGCCGCGAGTGAAGACGCTCTCGATGCCGTTCGCCGTCGAGGCGGCGGCTTCGAAGTTGAAGTAGTCGAAGGGGCGCGTGTAGGTGTAGCCCTTCGCACCGGGCAGCCCGTAGTCGATCGAGAAATCGATCAAGCCTTCGCTTTCCTTGACGTTGTCGTTCGAGCTGCCGAGTCGCGTATGCGTGTCTCGTGCGTAGCCAATTTGCAGGCGACTGAAATAGGCCGCGTCATGGCTCGAATAGATGCCACCGAACCGGTTGCCGTACGCGAGTCTATTGAAGCCCGTCGACGGTGAGATCGCCGCGGCGGCCACCTCCCGCCATGCACGCGGCAAGCCGCCGCCTTGCTCGAGCAACAGGTTCGACATGCGAAAGAGTGCCTCGCCCAGAGAGGTGCCGCCGATGCCGCTCGCGACCTGGTCGTTGCGTGAGGGTCGGGTCCGTTCCCCGGCGATTTCCCATGCCGCGCTGCCCGCGAAGGCAAAGCCGGCCGACTCCCAGTAGCCGTGCCCCGTCGACCGCGCGAAGCCGTGGTACATCGACCCCTGGTAAGGGTGGCCGAGCTGGTTGGTGCGAAACGGATCGTGGTCGGTGCTCCACCCGCTGCGCAGGTTGGTGCGGATGGTGCGAAGGTCGACACGGTAGTCGTTGCGGTCGGAGCCGAAGCTGCGCTCGAAACGGTTGAGCAGGAAGTCGAAGCCGACGATCTCGATCGCGGGGATCGCGTAGCTGCGGTCAGCGGCTGTCGACGAGGTGGCATCGGTGGCCGCGGCGCGAATCGGTATCACCCGATCGGCGCCGTCCGACGATGCCCGGACCTTCGGTATGCCCGCATCGCTGGACGCGGTTTGAGCCCAGGCGGCCGACGTCGCCAGCACCAGCAGCGCGGAGGCACCCATCGTCGCGCCGAGTCTGGCCATCGATCGGCGCGGCCCGGACCTGTGAAACGGCTCGAAGCGGAAAGGGCGGTCGTGGCAGGCTGTCATCGGGGCGAGGGCATGGAAACGGGGCGCCCGATGGTACGAGACCCGGTTCGTGTGCCGATCGGCCGGGGTCAGCCGCCGGCCCCCGAGATTCAGTACGTTGCGCGGCCGCCCGAGATGTCGAACACGGCACCGGTGCTGAACGAGCACTCTTCCGAGGCCAGCCAGGCGACCATCGCGGCCGCTTCGTTCACCTGCAGGAAGCGCTGCATCGGGATCTTCGACAGCATGAAATCGATGTGCGCCTGCGTCATCGAGTCGAAGATCGCGGTTTTCGCGGCCGCCGGCGACACCGCGTTGACGAGCACGCCCTTGGTCGCGAGCTCCTTGCCGAGCGACTTCGTCAGCGCGATGAGCCCGGCCTTCGATGCGCTGTAGTGAGAAGCGTTCGGATTGCCTTCCTTGCCGGCCACCGACGCGATGTTGACGATGCGGCCGTAGCCTCTGGCCACCATGTGCGGCACCACCGCGGCGCACACCAGGAACGGCGCGACCAGGTTGACGTCGATCACGCGCCGCCAGACCTCGGGGGTGAGCTCCCACGTCGGTGCGTTGCCGCCGGTGATGCCGGCGTTGTTGACGAGGATGTCGATCGCGCCATGGCTCGCCATCACGGTCGACGAGGCCCTGACGACGGCGTCGGCATCGGTGAGCTCGACCGTGGCGACTGCGACCGACGCGCGCGGCAGCAGCGTCGACTTCGCCTCTTCGAGGCGAGCCGAGTCCGAATCCCACAGCACGACCTTCGCGCCCGATGCGAGCATGCGTTCGGCGACCGCATAGCCGATGCCCTGCGCCCCGCCGGTGACGATGGCGACGCGGTCGGTCAGGTCGATCTGGTTCATGGTGTCGGTCTCGTTGAGCCAGCCATGCCGCGCAGCGCGGTCGCAGCCGTGCCGTCGCGTTCGCAGTCGGCGATGTATTGGCGAATGATGTCGGCGAAGTCGATGTCGGCTGTGAGGCCGAGACGGTTCGCGCGCATCGCCGTCGACCCGCGCGGCCAGTTCGCGACGATGCGCGCGATGGTCTCGTCGGGCACGAAGTGCACGCGCTGTCGAACGGCTTTGCCGGCGACCGCTTCGAGCGCGTCGAGCATCTGGGCGACGGTCGCGTTGAGGGCGGGCAGGTTCATCGCGAGCCGGCCGCCCAGCGCCGGCGTGCCTGCCTCGTAGATCGCGACGAGTCCGTCGACCGTCCGCGCCGGCGACATCAGCGGGTGCGAGGTCTCCGGCGCCACGGGACAGACGGCGTCGAGCCCCGCCAGCGGCTCGCGGACAATGCCCGAGAAAAACGACGACGCCGCGCCGTTCGGGCGGCCCGGCCGCACCGTCACCGTCATCAGGCGCGCCGAGCGGCCGTCGATGAAGCCCTTGCGGGTGTGATCGGCGATCAGGTGTTCGCACATCAGCTTGTGCGTCCCGTATGAGGTCTGCGGCGCGGGCAAGGTGTCGTCACCGACGAGCTCGGGCATGGGAGAAGACGCATCGGGCCCGAACACCGCGACCGAGCTCGAGAACACGAGGCGCGGCACCGGCGCGCCGCGCGACACGCCGGCTCGCAGCGCATCGAGCAGGGCTCTCGTGCTGTCGAGGTTGGAGCGCAAGCCGAGCTCGAAGTCGGCCTCGCATTCGCCCGACACGGCCGAGGCGAGGTGGAACGCGCCATCGAAAGCTTCGCGCGCTATGCCTTCGCACTGCGCGAGCAATGCGCCGGTGCGGACCTCGACCTTCGGGTGCGCTGCCACATCGGCCATCGGCGGCTGTTGATCGGCCACGACGATGCGCTCGATCGCCCGCCCGTCCAAGCTGCCGTTTTCGAGCAGCCGCCTGATGAGGCGCGTGCCGACGAACCCAGCCCCTCCGGTGATCAACAGTCGCATCGCGCGGATCATAGGAAGCGGCCGTGGCCGAGTCGTCCTGCGGTTTGCCCTATGGTGGTTGCCGTGGGCTGTGTCGATACTGCGGCCACCTCGCTGCAAGGGCTGGGTCGACGACCGCACACGCGGCGCGATCGATTCATCGCCACGCGGCCCTCACACGAGTCTTGTCGCATGGCCAGTGTCACCATCGCCGGCGTAAAGAAGAACTTCGGCGCGACGCCCATCCTGCATGGTGTCGACATCGAGATCGCCGACGGTTCGTTCACCGTGCTGGTGGGGCCGTCCGGGTGCGGCAAGTCGACGTTGTTGCGGATGATCGCTGGCCTCGAGGAGGTGAGCGAGGGCGAGATTTCGATCGGCGCCCGCCGTGTCAACGAGGTGCCACCGAAAGAGCGCGACATCGCGATGGTGTTCCAGAACTACGCGCTCTACCCGCACATGACGGTGCGTCAGAACCTCGCGTTCTCGCTGATGCTCGCGAAGGCCGACAAGGCGACGAGCGATCAGAAGGTGAAGCGCGCCGCCGAGATCCTGGCGCTCACCGATCTGCTCGAGCGCTATCCGCGCCAACTCTCGGGCGGCCAACGCCAACGCGTCGCGATGGGCCGCGCGATCGTGCGCGACCCGCAGGTCTTCCTGTTCGACGAGCCGCTGTCGAACCTCGATGCCAAGCTGCGCGTCGCGATGCGCAGCGAGATCAAGGAACTGCACCTGCGGCTGAAGACGACCTCCGTCTACGTCACGCACGACCAGATTGAGGCCATGACGATGGGCGACAAGATCGTCGTGATGAAAGACGGCCGCATCGAGCAGACCGGCAGCCCGCTCGAGCTGTACGACCATCCGGCCAATGTCTTCGTCGCGGGGTTCATCGGTTCGCCATCGATGAATTTTCTGCCCGGCACGCTGCGTCGAACGGGCGGCGTGAACCAGGTGGTGCTCGGCGACGGCACCGAACTCGGCGCGCCGTCGAGCGCGGCCGGCGTCGACGGCCAACCCGTGATCGTCGGCACCCGGCCCGAACACCTTTCGCTCTCCGACGGGCGCGGCATTCCGTCGCAGGTGGTTGTGGTGGAGCCGACGGGCGCCGACACCTTCGTCGCGTGCCGCCATGCGGGCGCAGACATCTCGGTCGTGTTTCGCGAGCGCCACGGCTTCGCGCCCGGCAGCACCATTCACCTGCAGCCCGACATCGAACGCTCGCACCTCTTCGACGCCGCATCGGGGCAGAGGCTCGCCGCGTGACTCGTACACGCCAGACCCGCAGATCGATCCGAAGATCGACTTCACCACAGCAGGAGACATCATGACCACCGAATTCAATCGCCGCCGGTTCCTCGAAGGCTCGGCCGGCGTGGCCGCAGTCAGCACGCTCGCGAGCACCGCGTTGTTCGCGCCGGCGGTGCACGCGCAAGCCACGCTCACGCTGAAGCCGGAGAAAGACGCCAAGCTGCGCGTGCTGCGCTGGAGCCGCTTCGTGCAGGGCGACATCGACGCCTACATGGTGAACGTCAAGAAGTTCACCGACAAGACCGGCATCGAGGTGCGCGTCGACAACGAAGGCTGGGAAGACGTGCGGCCGAAGGCGGCGGTCGCGGCCAACACCGGCGCGGGCCCCGACATCATCCTGTCAACCAACGACGATGCCAACCTCTACCCCGACAAGCTGCTCGACGTCACCGACGTCGCCACCTATCTCGGCAAGAAGTACGGCGGCTGGTTCTCAGCCGGCGAGCAGTTCAACCGGCCCGACGGCAAGAAGTGGATCGCGCTGCCGCTCGGTGCCGCCGGCTCGTTGATGGTCTATCGCGAAAGCATGGTCAAGGCCGCGGGCTTCGATTCGTTTCCGAAGAACACCGACGATTTCCTAAAGCTCTACAAGGCACTGAAGGAGAAGGGGACGCCGGGCGGCATGGCGCTCGGCAACGCGACCGGCGACGGCCTCTGGTGCAACTGGCTCGTGTGAGCCTTCGGCGGCAAGCTGGTCGATGCGAACAACAAGGTCGTGATCGACAGCCCGGAGACGATCAAGGCGCTCGAGTACGGCAAGGAGCTGTACGCCAACTTCATCCCGGGCACGCTGTCGTGGCTCGACCCGAACAACAACAAGGCCTTCCTTGACGGCCAGATCGCAGTCACCAACAACGGCATCTCGATCTACTACGCGGCGAAGAACTCGGCCGATCCAAAGCTCAAGGAGATGGCCGCCGACATCAACCATGCGGTGTTCCCGGTCGGTCCGGTGGGCGTACCGACCGAGTCGCATCTGTACTTCAACCAGATGGTGATGAAGTACACCAAGTATCCGCAGGCCGCGAAGGAATTCCTGCGTTTTATGATGGAGCAGGAGCAGTTCGACGCGTGGCTCACCGGCGCCGGGGGCTATGTGGCGCCTCCATTGGCGGCCTACACGAAAAGCCCGGTCTGGACGGCGGATCCGAAGAACACGCCCTATCGCGACTCGGTCAAGAACCTGCGGCCGGCGGGCTATGCGGGGCGACTGGGCTACGCGTCGGCGGGTGCCGCCGCCGACTTCATCATCGTCAACATGGTCGCCGAATCGGTCAGCGGATCAAAAACGCCGAAAGAAGCCGTGGAGCGCGCGCAGAAACGCGCCGAACGCTATTACCGCGTGTGACGACACTTGACCCCCTCTCCCGCTTGCGGGAGAGGGCCGGGGTGAGGGCGTATCGCTCTCACCCTCACCCCAGCCCTCTCCCGCGCTGCGGGAGAGGGAGCAGATGCATGCCGGCTCTCTTCCCTCTGCGCAGAGGGCGCCCACATGATTGATCTCGAAAAACTTCAAAACAACCGCAACGCGCTGGGGCTGCTGTTCATGCTGCCGGCGACGCTCTTGCTGGTCGTCTTCCTCACCTATCCGCTCGGGCTCGGCGTTTGGCTTGGCTTCACCGATGCGAAGGTCGGCCGTCCGGGTGAGTGGATCGGGCTCGAGAACTACGAGTTCCTGTGGGGCGACAGCGTCACCCGGCTCGCGCTCTTCAACACGCTCTTCTATACCTTCGTCGCGAGCGTCCTGAAGTTCGGGCTGGGCCTATGGCTCGCGTTGCTGCTGAACCGAAACATTCGATTCAAGACCTTCTTTCGCGCCGTGATCCTGCTGCCGTACATCGTGCCGACCGCGCTCTCGGCAATCGCCTTCTGGTGGATCTACGACGCGCAGTTCTCGATCGTCAGCTGGGTGCTGGTGAAGCTCGGCGTTATCGACCGCTACATCGATTTCCTCGGCGAGCCGTGGAATGCGCGGCTCTCGGTGATCGGCGCCAACGTATGGCGCGGCGTGCCGTTCGTGGCCATCACGTTGCTAGCGGGCCTGCAGACCATTTCACCCTCGTACTACGAAGCGTCGGCGATCGACGGTGCGACCCCATGGCAGCAGTTTCGCCACGTCACGCTGCCGCTTCTCACGCCCATCATCGCCGTCGTGATGACGTTCTCGGTGCTCTTCACGTTCACCGACTTCCAGCTCATCTACGTCATCACGCGCGGCGGCCCGCTCAACGCCACGCACCTGATGGCGACACTCTCGTTCCAGCGCGCTATCTCGGGTGGCGCCCTCGGCGAAGGCGCGGCGATCTCGATCGCGATGGTGCCGTTCCTACTCGCGGCCATCATGTTCAGTTACTTCGGCCTGCAGCGTCGAACTTGGCAGCAAGGCGGCAAAGACCGATGAGCACCGCTGCGAGCACCGATCTCGCGAAGGGCACGACCGCAGCGACGAAGGCTGGCGCCGACAGCGGCGGCATGGGTTATCTCGAATCGATACCGCGCCGCCTGGTCACGGTCTATCTGCCGCTCGTGGTGTTCCTGATCGTGCTGCTGTTCCCGTTCTACTGGATGGCCATCACTTCGGTGAAGCCCGACCCCGAGTTGCTTTCGCGCACCGGCAACCCGTTCTGGGTCATCGCACCGACGCTCGCGCATTTCGACAAGCTGCTGTTCCACACCGCGTACCCCGAATGGATGTGGAACACCGTGATCGTCTCGGTGGTGTCGACGGCGTTTTCTCTCGCGGCCTCCGTGTTCGCGGCATACGCGATCGAGCGCCTGCGCTTTCGCGGCGCAAAGCACGTGGGCCTCGGCATCTTTCTCGCTTACCTGGTGCCGCCGTCGATCCTCTTTATCCCGCTCGCAGCAGTCGTGTTTAACCTTGGCCTCTTCGACACGCGCTGGGCCCTGATCCTCACGTACCCGACCTTCCTGATCCCGTTCTGCACCTGGCTGCTGATGGGCTACTTCCGCTCGATTCCCTTCGAGCTCGAGGAGTGCGCGTTGATCGATGGCGCGACGCGCTGGCAGATCCTCACGAAGATCGTGCTGCCGCTTGCGGTGCCGGGGCTCATCTCGGCCGGCATTTTCGCGTTCACGCTGTCGTGGAACGAGTTCATCTACGCGCTCACGTTCATCTCGTCGTCCGAGATCAAGACCTTGCCGGTCGGCGTTGTCACCGAGCTCGTCGAAGGCGACGTCTACCACTGGGGCCCGTTGATGGCCGGTGCGTTGCTCGGCTCGCTGCCGGTCGCTTTCATCTACTCCTTCTTCGTCGAGTACTACGTGTCGGGCCTCACCGGTTCGGTGAAGGAATAGGAATGGGCGAGGGCAGCAAGCCCCGCAAGAAGGCTTCCGAGCTGCGCAGCCAGCAATGGTTCGGCCGCCAGGACCGCGACGGCTTCGCATACCGCAGCTGGGTCAAGGGCAAGGGCGTGCCCGACGATCAGTTCGATGGTCGTCCGGTGATCGGCATCTGCAACACCTTCAGCGAGCTCACGCCGTGCAACTCGCACTTCAGGACGCTCGCCGAGCAAGTGAAGATCGGCGTCTACGAAGCGGGCGGCTTCCCGCTCGAGTTCCCGGTAATGTCACTCGGCGAGACGCTGCTCAGGCCGACCGCGATGCTCTACCGCAAACTCGCGAGCATGGACGTCGAGGAATCGATCCGCGGCAATCCGATCGACGGCGTGGTGCTGTTGATGGGCTGCGACAAGACCACTCCCTCGCTCGTGATGGGCGCGGCGAGTTGCGATCTGCCGACGATCGGCGTCTCGGGCGGCCCGATGCTGAACGGCAAGTGGCGCGGCACCGAACTTGGCTCCGGCACCGGCCTCTGGAGCATGAGCGAGCAGGTGCGCGCGGGCACGCTGAAGATCGAGCAGTTCTTCGACTCCGAGAGCTGCATGCATCGCAGCCACGGCCACTGCATGACGATGGGCACCGCCAGCACAATGGCGTGCATGGTCGAGGCGCTCGGGCTCGGGCTGCCCGGCAACGCCGCGTATCCCGCGGTCGACGGCCGCCGCAACGTGCTCGCGCGCATGGCCGGACGACGCATCGTCGACATGGTCCACGAGGACCAGCGGCTGTCGACCGTCCTCACGCGCGCAGCCTTCGAGAACGCAATCGTCACGCTGGCTGCGATCGGCGGCTCGACCAACGCGGTGATCCACCTGATCGCGATGGCCGGGCGCCTGGGCGTGCCGCTGAACATCGACGACTTCGACCGCCTTGCGAGCGAGCTGCCGTGCCTGGTCAACCTGCAGCCATCGGGCAAGCACCTGATGGAGGACTTCTGCTACGCGGGCGGGCTGCCGGTCGTTTTGAAGGAGATCGCGTCGCTGCTGCACCTCGATGCGGTCACTGCAAACGGCCGCACCGTCGGCGACAACCTCGACGATGCCGAGAACTTCAACGTCGAGGTCATCAAGCCGTTCGACGCGCCGTTCAAGGCGCACGCCGGCATCGCCGTGCTGCGTGGCAATCTCGCGCCGCGTGGCGCGATCATCAAGCCCAGCGCCGCGACGCCGTCGCTGATGGTCCATCGCGGCCGCGCGGTGGTGTTCGACACGATCGAGGAGTTCCACGCGCGCATCGATGACGAGACCCTCGACATCGACGAGACCTGCGTGATGGTGCTGCGCAACTGCGGACCGAAGGGCTACCCGGGCATGGCGGAGGTCGGCAACATGCCGTTGCCACCGAAGGTGCTGCGCAAGGGCATCACCGACATGATCCGCATCAGCGATGCGCGCATGAGCGGCACCGCGTACGGCACCGTGGTGCTGCACACGACGCCCGAAGCGGCGGACGGCGGACCGCTCGCCGCCGTGCGCACGGGCGACTACATCGAGCTCGACGTGCCGCGGCGGCGCTTGCATCTGGACATCACCGACGCCGAGCTCGCGTCGCGCCTCGCGGACTGGAAGCGCCCGCCGCCGCCGCTCGCCAGCGGCTACTGGAAGCTCTACGTCGACCACGTGCTGCAGGCGGACGAAGGTGCGGACCTCGACTTCCTCGTCGGGCGCCGCGGCGCGTTCGTGCCGCGGCCCGACGAGCCGGAACCCGAAGGCGATGCGTTCGGCGCCTTCGTCCCGCGCGACAACCACTAAGGCGTGACCTGGCCGAGCTGCTGCCAGAGATACGCATACGACAAGGCCAGCAGATGCGCGCGCTGGCCGTTGTCGGCCGCGCCGCCGTGGCCGCCCTCGATGTTCTCGTAGTACAGCAGCGGGTGTCCCTGGGCGGCCATCTTCGCGGCCATCTTGCGCGCGTGACCCGGGTGCACCCGATCGTCGCGCGTCGAGGTCGCGAAGAACACGTTCGGATAGGTCACGCCGGCCTTGACGTTCTGGTACGGGCTGTAGCGGCTGATGTAGGCCCATTCGGCCGGCACGTCGGGGTTGCCGTACTCGCCCATCCACGAATTGCCGGCGAGCAGCAGGTGGTAGCGCTGCATGTCGAGCAGCGGCACCTGGCACACGACGGCGTTGAACAGCTCGGGCCGTTGCACCATCACCGCGCCCACGAGCAGGCCGCCGTTGCTGCCGCCCATGATGCCAAGATGCCGCGCGCTCGTGATCTTCTTCGCGATCAGGTCTTCGGCAACGGCGATGAAGTCGTCGTAGCTGTTCTGCTTCTTCTCCTTCAGGGCGGCCTGATGCCAGGCCGGCCCGAATTCGCCGCCGCCCCGGATGTTGGCGACGACGAGCACGCCGCCGCGTTCGATCCACGCCTTGCCGCGCGCACCCGAGTAGCCGGGCAGCATCGAGATCTCGAAGCCGCCATAGCCGTAGAGCAGGGTCGGCGCGCCGCCGTCCGCGGCCTTCGCCGCGCCCAGGCCCTTCGGCCACACGACGAAGTAGGGCACGCGGGTGCCATCCTTCGACGTCGCGAAGAACTGCTCCGCGTGCATACCGGTCGCATCGAACTGCGTCGGAGATGACTTGAGGCTTTCGCGTCGATCGGTGCCCGCCTCGCCGATCGCCAGCGTGCTCGGCGTCAGGTAGTCGTTGTAGGTGAAGAGGTAGCGGTTCGCGAGCGTCGACGACGTCGCCATACGGCCCGGCGGGGACGCGACGGTGTCGGCGATCGGATCGACCTCCGCGTCATACAGCGAGCTCACGCCCAGCGTGCCAGGGAAGGGCGCGTCGACTTCGCGGCGCGTGAACGACGTTGGACCGGTCTTTTCCAGCTCCTCGAGCCGGCCGGCGACGTTGTCGAGCACGTTCAGCAGCACGAAGTCGCGCGTGAAGGTCCAGCCGTTGAGCGAACGCGCCGAGGTCGGCGTGAAGAGCGACGTGGCGCTGCGGTCGCCCGCCATCCAGGCCTTCGCGTCGGCCGCGATCAGCGAGCCCCGTGCGAAGGTGGTGGGGCCAAGAGCGAGGTCGCTGCGCAGTTCGATCAGCAGGGTGTCGCGCATGAAGCGGATCGACGCGTCGTCTGGCACGTCGAGAGGTACCAACTTGCCGTCCCGAAGCAGCCACGTCTTCTGATGGAAGAAGTCTAGCGAGCGATGCACGAGCGTGCGTTCGAAGCGCGGCGTCGCATCGACGGCAATGCTCACCGAGACGTCGGTTGGTTCGCCTTCGTAGACCACCGACGCAGAAGCGATCGGCGTGCCGCGCCGCCAGCGTTTGATCACACGCGGATAGCCCGAGGCGGTGAGCGAGCCCGCGCCGAAATCGGTGCCGACATAGAGGTGGTCGATGTCGATCCACTCGACGCTCGTCTTGGCTTCGGGCAGTGCGAAACCGTCGTCGACGAAGCGCTTGTCGACGACGTCGAACTCACGCACCACGGCCGCATCGGCACCGCCGCGCGAGAGGTTCATCAGGCACCGGCGGTAGATCGGTCCGAGGCAGCTCGCGCCCTTCCAGACCCAGTTCTCCTTCTCGGCCGCGCCGAGCGCGTCGAGGTCGAGCACCGTTTCCCACACCGGCTCGTCCCGGCGGAAATCGGCGAGCGTGGTGCGGCGCCACAAACCCCGCTTGTGATCCTGGTCCTGCCAGAAGTTGTAGAGATGTGCGCCGATGCGCTGCGGAAACGCGATGCGGTCCTTCGCGTCGAGCTGCGCGAGCATCTCGGCCTGGATCGGCGCGAACTCGGGACGCGCCTCGAGCACTTTCTGCGACTCGGCATTGCGTGCGCGAACCCAGTCGAGCGAGCGCGGTGCCTGCACGTCCTCGAGCCAGCGATAAGGGTCTGTCTTGGCGGACTGCAGGGGCTGCTGTGCAAGCAAGGTCATCGTCGTCGCTCCGGTCAGCACCAAGGCCATCGCCGTCGCCGGCGTGAGGTGCCAGAACGGGGCGCGCCGCAACAAAAATGGATGCTTCATTCGAACGACTTTACCCGCGTGTAGCGTTCACCTGCAGGCCGCGACGGCATGGCCTCACGGCGGGCCGCCGCCGATGCCCCGCACTCGAATCAAAGGTCGGTGGGTTGTTCAAAAACGCGAACCGGGTTGCGCGAGGAAGCTCATCTCTTCCACCGTCGAACGACGGCCCAGGATGTCGTTGCGATGAGGGAATCGCCCGAACCGGAAGATGACGTCGCGATGCTTCTTCGCGTACGCGAGGAGGTCGTCGCTGCCGGGGTCTTCGAGCGCGAGGCGCTTCATCAGCCGGACCGCCTCGTCCTGCATGGCCATGCCTTCGGCGTGTTCGAACGGCAAATAGATGAAGGCGCGTTGAACCACGCTCAGCGCGAGGTCCTGGCCGCTGCCGACGGCGGCGCTGGCCAACGCGAGCGCTTGCGGATCTCCGGCGAACGCGCGCGGCGTGTCGCGAAACGCATTGCGGGTGAATTGGTCGAGCAGCAGGATGGATGCGAGCGCACCGTCGGGGCGCGTGGCCCATGCCGACAACTCGCCGCGCAGCGCCCGTTCGATCCAGGGCAGGAAGCGATCGGCGATCTCGTGGTCGAAGCCGTCGTCCTTGCGAAACCATTCGTCGCGTCGCCGGCCTTCGGTGGCCGAGCCGGCTGCGCCGAACCAGAAGTCGAGCACGTCTTGCGCGTGGGGGTCGAGCGTGGGAGTGGACATCAGCGAGTTCCTTCAGGCACCGTTCAAGCGTTGCGGCGTGAGCGCGGCCGAGCGCTCGCTCTCGGTCACGTAGACCGTGCCGTCCTGCACCGTGAGTTGCAGTTGCATGCCGCGCGCCGCCATCGCCGCCAGGGCCTGCGAATCGGCTGCCGCGATCTGCCACGCCTCGATGTTGCGGGCCCGCGTGACCTTGCTTGCGATGCCGCCCCACCAGATCGACGTGCTCGCGCTGTAGCTATAGACGCTGACCCGATCGGCCTTGCCAGCCGCTTTCATCAAGCGGCGGTCGTCGGGCTGGCCCACCTCGATCCAGTGCACGATCCGGCCGGTCAGGTCCTTCTGCCAGAGCTCCGGCTCGTCTGGATCCCACATGCCTTTGGCGAACTGCAGCGCGCCCTCGTGGTCGGGATCGGGCGGTACGTTGAGGGCGAGCGCGAGGAGGCGCACCATCATTCGTTCGTCGGTCTCAGACGGGTGGCGTGCCAGGGTCTCGTTCTGGCTCACGTAAACGCCACGATCGATGTCGGCGATTTGCAGGCTGGCCTTGAAGATCGTCGCTTTGATGGCCATGGGCGCGCACTGTGCCACAGCGCGCGGCGACAATCCCGCACGAGCAACCGGAAAGAGCGCACGCCATGAGCATGAAGAAGTCAGACCTCGACAAGAACTTGGGCAAGAAGATCACGGGGCAGATGAAAGTCGGCGGGATGGCCGGCCGCTTCGGCCAGCACGCCGGCGAAGTGGTCGACCGGCGCGAGCAGCGCCGCCTCGACGCGGCAGCCGGCCTGGTGCCCTTTGCCTGCAAGCTGCCGAGCGCGTTGGTCGCGACCCTGCAGGAACGAGCGGTCGCGCACGACGGCGGCCTCAACGGCCTCGTCGCGACGCTGCTCGCGAAGGGGATGGCTTGAACGGTCTTGTCGTGAGCCGGGCACGTCGAGTCGAGGGCCAGTGCATCATCGCGACGACCGCGCCCGAGTCGAGGCCACGGCCACGACCGCGGCCACGCGGGCCCCGTCGCGGCCTGGAGCTCTCATGACCACGCAGACCTTCGATCTCTTCATCATCGGTGCCGGCAGCGGCGGCGTTCGCGCCGCGCGCGTCGCGGGTCAGATGGGCCTGCGTGTCGCCGTGGCCGAAGACTCGGCGCTCGGCGGCACCTGCGTCAACCTCGGCTGCATCCCGAAAAAGCTCTACAGCTTCGCGGCGCACTACGCCGAATCGTTCGAGGAGTCGCGTGGCTTCGGCTGGTCTGACGTCCACCCGACGCTCGACTGGGCGACTTTGAAAAGGAACCGTGCGGCCGAGATCACGCGCCTGAACGGCATCTACGGGCAATTGATGGAGGGTTCCGGCGTGAGGCTGTTGCGGGGCCGCGCGAAGCTGGTGGCGCCCGACACGGTCGAGGTCGGCGGGGAGCGCTACCGAGCCAGGCACATCGTCGTCGCCACGGGTGGCAGACCGTCCAAGGCGGAAGTCGAGGGCGGCGAGTTCGCGATCTCTTCCGATCACGTGTTCGACCTGGCCGAGTTCCCGCGCCGCCTGGTCGTCGTCGGCGGTGGCTACATCGCGTGCGAGTTCGCGTCGATCTTTTCCGGTCTCGGTTCCGCGGTGACGCAGCTCTATCGCGGCGAGCAGATTTTGCGGGGCTTCGACGACGACATCCGCCACTTCGTCGCCGACGAGATGCGCAAGAAAGGCGTCGACCTGCGGGTCGGCCACGGCGTGGCGCGCCTCGCGCGCGGTTCGACCGGCATCACCGTCGACCTGCGCGACGGCCCCGCGATCGTGGCCGACACGGTGCTCTACGCGACCGGCCGCATCCCGAACACCGCTGGACTCGGCCTGGCGGAGATCGGCGTCGCGCTCGATCTCAACGGCGCGGTGCTGGTCGACGACAACTACGCGACCAACGTGCCCGGCGTGTATGCGATCGGCGACGTGATCGACCGCGTGCAGCTCACCCCCGTCGCGCTGGCCGAGGCCATGGCGCTCGTTGACCACCTGTTCGGCAGAGGCCAGCGCTGCGTCGACTACGCGCACATCCCGACGGCCGTCTTCACGCACCCGAGCATCGGCAGCGTCGGCTATTCGGAGAAAGACGCGCGCGCGCGGTTCGATAAGGTGCACGTCTACCGCAGCGAGTTCAAGGCTTTGCGCCACACGCTGTCGGGCAACACCGAGCGCACCTTGATGAAGCTCATCGTCGACGACGCGAGCGACAAGGTCGTCGGACTGCACATGGTCGGCGCCGATGCGGGCGAGATCGTGCAGGGTTTCGCCGTCGCGATGAAGGCGGGCGCCACCAAGGCGCATTTCGATGCGACCATCGGCATCCATCCGACGGCCGCGGAAGAGTTCGTGACGATGCGGCAGCCCGTGTCGAGCCCGTCGATGGTGGCGGCGCAAGCCGCCTGATGCCGTCGCCGCGCATCGACTCGCCAGCGGCCACGCCCACGCCAGTCCCCGATTTTCATCGAACACCCATGCGAATGAAGACACGCTCCGCCTCAGCCATCTTTTTGTCGATCTGCTGCATCGCGCTGGGTGCCGCCGATGTCGCACAGGCTGCCGACGCGAAGCCGGCAGCCGCAACGCGCACGAAGGTGGCCAGCGCGGTGATGAGCAAGGAAGAACTCGGCAAGTGCCTCGATCAAAAGGAGAGTGTGCGCAGCGAGAGCGAGGGGCTCGACAAGGAGCGCGCCTCCCTCGCCACGGCCACGGCCGCGCTCGAAAAGCGCAGCACCGACCTCTCCGACCGGCTCGCACTCCTCGACCGCACCAGCGCGTCGGCGGTCGATGCGCACAACGCCGAAGTCGCCGAGCGCGAGACCGCGGTCGATGCGTTGAAGGCCCGAATCGACGCGTTCAACAGCCGCACGGTCGTCGTGCGCGAGCATCAACAGGCGTTCGAGAAATCGTGCGGCAACAAGCTCTACGAGGTGCGTGACGAGAACGCCATCCGCAAGGCAAAGTGAAGCCCGGCCCGTTTGCCGGCGGGCGATGAAAGCAAATCCATGACGACACCGACTCCGAATCGCATCGACGCCGTGTCGAGCCCCCATCCGCTGTTGCAGCCGTGGACGGACGGCTTGCCGCCATTCGCGGCGATCCGCGCCGAACATTTCGAGCCGGCCTTCGCCGTCGCGATGGCCGAGCAACTCGCCGAGATCGATGCCGTTGGACGTGACGAGAGCAGGCCGACCTTCGAGAACACCATCGCTGCGCTCGACCGCAGCGGCCGGGCGTTCAATCGCATCGAGAGCGTGTTCTACAACCTGGCGTCGAGCGAGACCACGCCCGAGCTGCAGGCGGCCGAGATGCGGCTCGCGCCTCGGCTCGCCGCGCACGCGAGCGCGCTCTCGATGCACAAGCCACTGTTCGCGCGAATCGACGCGTTGTACGAGGAGCGGGCATCGTTGCCGCTCGACGCCGAGCAGCGCCGCGTGCTCGAGCGTTTCCATGTCGACTTCGTGCGCGCCGGCGCCCGCCTGGGCGACGCGGAACAGACCCGCTACGCGCAGGTCATGCAGCGCCTGGCCGAACTCACCACCGCGTTCGGCCAGAACGTGCTGGCCGACGAGACCGGCTTTCGGCTGGTGTTGCGCGATGAATCCGATCTCGCCGGCCTGCCCGATTTCATTCGCGCCACCGCCGCCCAGGCCGCGGTCGATCGCGGCGTCGACGCGGCTGGCGTGATCACGCTCTCGCGCTCGCACATCGTTCCCTTCCTGACGTTCTCGGAGCGCCGCGACCTGCGCGAGGCCGCGTGGCGCGCCTGGACCACGCGCGGCGAGCACGACGGCCCGCACGACAACCGGCCCATCGCCCGCGAGATCCTCGCGCTGCGCACCGAGCAGGCCGCGTTTCACGGCTTCGGGAGCTACGCCGACTACGCGCTCGCCGACACGATGGCCGGCCGGCAAAGCGCCGTCACCGAACTGTTGATGCAGGTCTGGGGCCCGGCCAAAGCGCGGGCCGAAGCCGAACGCGAGGCGCTCGACGCAATGGCGTCCTCCCGCGGCGAGCAGATCTCGCTTGAGGCCTGGGACTGGCGCTACTACGCCGAGAAGGTTCGCCAGGTGCGCTTCGATCTCGACGAGGCCGAGGTCAAACCGTACTTTGCGCTCGACCGCATGGTCGAAGCCGCGTTCGATTGCGCGAACCGGCTGTTCGGCATCACCATGGTCGCCCGGCCCGACGCCGTCGCTTATCACCCCGACGTGAAGGTCTACGACGTTCGCGATGCCTCGGGCAATGCGATCGGCACCTTCCTGCACGACAACTTTGCGCGCGCGAGCAAGCGCAGCGGTGCGTGGATGAGCACCTTTCGCCTGCAGTCGCGCAACGCCACGGCCGAGCACGGCGACGCGTTGCCCATCGTCGTCAACAACAACAACTTCGCGAAGGGGGCGGCCGGTGCGCCGACCTTGCTGAGCTTCGACGATGCGCGCACCTTGTTCCACGAGTTCGGACACGGCCTGCACGGGCTGCTGTCGAATGTCACCTACGAGCGCGTCTCCGGCACAAACGTGCTGCGCGACTTTGTCGAGTTGCCGTCGCAGCTCTTCGAGCACTGGCTCGAAGAGCCCGAGGTGTTGAAGCGCCACGCGCGACATCACGTGACCGGCGAGGCGATTCCCGATGCACTGATCGAAAAAATCCACGCCGCGCGTTTGTTCGGCCAGGGCTACGAGACGGTGCGCTACACCGCGTCGGCGCTCGTTGACATGGCGGCGCACGCGGTCTCAGCCCCGCCGATCGACGACGTGGTGGCATTCGAAGCAAAAACGCTCGCGTCGCTCGATGCGCCGCGGGTCGTCGGCATGAACCACCGGCTCACGCACTTCCAGCACCTCTTTTCCGGCTCGGGCTATGCCGCGGGCTACTACGTGTACCTGTGGGCCGAGGTGCTCGACGCCGACGGCTACGACGCGTTCGTCGAGGCCGGCAGCCCGTTCGACCGCGCGGTCGCCGAGCGCCTGCAGCGATTCATCTATTCGAGCGGCAATTCGATCGAGCCCGGTGCCGCGTACCGCGCGTTCCGCGGCCGCGCCCCGGTCGTCGCGCCGATGCTGAAGCAGCGAGGGTTGACGACGATCTCGGACTGATGCCGCGCCGCGGCCCGCATCAGGCCGCGGGCGCCGGCGCCGGAAACAGGCGCTCGAGCGACTCGAGGAACATGCGGAAGTTGATCGGCTTAGTCCAGTAATCGGTGAAGCCGGCGTCGAGCCCGCGCGTGATGTCTTCCGGCAGCGCGTTGGCGGAGAGCGCGATGCAGGGGATCGCGCGCGTCGCCGGGTCGGCGCGCAGGCGACGCAGCACCTCGAAGCCATCGATGTCCGGCAATTGCAGATCGACGAGAACCAGGTCCGGCACCAGGCTTTTCGCCCGCGCGACACCGCCGATGCCAGTCTGCTCCGAGTCGATCTGCAGCCCCGCGAGGCTGCCCACCAGCTCTTCGACCAGCAGCACGTTGACGACGTTGTCTTCGATGTAGAGCAGACGGCCCGCGCGTGTCGCTACCGCGCGGCTGGTGCCGTCGGCGAGGTTCACGCCGGTGATGGCGTCGAGCGCCAGCGCTTCGGCGAGCGTCGCACCCGGTTGGAAAGGGGCTGATTCGGCCGACACGCGCAACATCACCTCGAAGACCGAGCCTTCGCCCGGCACACTGCTGACGTCGATGCGGCCGTTCATGCCGTCGACCAGGGCCTTCACGATCGTGAGGCCGATGCCGGTGCCTTCGATCGCCTCGTGCTCGGCGCCGAAGCGATTAAACGGTTCGAAGAGGTGCGAGAGTTGATCGGCGCTGAGACCCCGGCCGGTGTCGCGCACGACCAGCCAGGCATGCTCGTCGTCGGCGCGCGTCTCGATCGTCACCTCGCCTCCGGGCTTGTTGTACTTGATCGCGTTCGACAGCAGGTTGATCAGCACCTGCCGCAGGCGTGTCGGGTCGGCCGCGACGAAGCCGCCGATGTGGCTGCTTCGCACCACGCATCGATGCTCGTGTGCGAGCGATTGCACGAGCGGAATCGATTCGGCCACGAGCAACGCCAGATCGACCGGTTGCAACGAGAGCTTCATCTCGCCCGACTCGAGCGCCGACAGCTCGAGCACGCCGTTGATGAGCGAGAGCAGGTGGTCGGCAGCGGTGCGGATGTGTGCGAGTTTCTCGAGCTGGCTGTGCGCACCGGCGCGCCGCGACTCGATCTGCAGCAACTGCGTGAAGCCGAGCACCGCGTTCATCGGCGTGCGCAACTCGTGGCTCATGCGCGACAGGAACTGCGACTTGGCCTGCATTTCGCGCTCGGCCACGGCGGTGGTCTGACGCGCGATCTCGGCATTGCGTTGCGCGGTCACGTCCCAGTTCACGCCGACGCGGCGCTGCACCTCGCCCTCGCTGTCAACGATCACGACCGAGCGCGACGCGAGCCAGCGCCACGACCCGTCGATTGCCTTCACGCGATATTCGTAGGCGCTCGGCAAGTCGACGCGCGTGTCGGCCGGGTGCGCCGCGATCACTTGTGCGACGTCGTCGGGGTGGACCGACTTCAAGCGTTCCGCGCGGCTGGGCAACTCGCCGGGGGTGAGGCCGCGCAGCCGGAACATCTGCTCGTCCCAGTGCTCGTCAATACCGCCAGGGCCGTATTCCCACGTGCCGATGCCGGCGTGGCCGGCGATCAGCGCCGACCTCTCGCTGACTTTCCGCAACGTGTCGAGCGCTTCATGCTGGTCGGTCACATCGACGACCACGCCGAGCAACCGGCGCTGATCGGTTCGGGTGCGATCGACATCGGCCCGCAACACCACCCAATGCGCGCGGGCGTCGCGCCGCACCGTGCGGAATTGGGTTTCGAAGGGCCCTTCGCCCGCGCGCATGTATTGGCGAACCTGCCGGCCGATGCGCCCGCGGTCACGCGCATCGACGCACTCGACGAGCCATGCGCGCAAGCTCGGCACGGGGGTTCGATGCGGTCGATCGAACAGCTCGAACATCTGCTGGTTCCAGTCGGCTTCCCCGTCGCCCACGGCGACCGACCAGATGCCCACGCGCGCCGCATGGGTCGCGGCATCGAGTCGACGCGACAGTGCCTCGGCATGGCGCATGCGCTCGACCCGGTCGGTGACGTCGAGCGCGACGCCAACGAAGGCGGTGGCGCGGCCGTTCGGTGCCCGCAATGCGACGCGGCGCGCCAGGATGTAGCGCCAGCTGCCGTCGGCACGTCGAAAGCGCGCTTCGATATCGACTGGCTGATCGGAATGCAAGGACTCGCGGATCGACGCCAGCACTTGTGGCCAATCGTCGGCATGGACGAGCGCCTTCACGTCTTCGGCGGGCACGCCGGTGCTCGAAGGCGGGATGCCGATCAGGTCAAACGCCACCGGGTTCAAGTGGACCCGGTCGGTGGCCAGATCGTGACGCCAGATCGCGATGTGGCCCAGATCGACAGCCATCTTCAGTTGCGCGTTGAGGTCGCTCAGGGCGCGCGCCGCGTTGTAGACCTCGGTGTCGTCGGCCATGATGCCCACAACGCGGGCCGGTCGACCCGTGTCGTCGTTCATCACATGCCACTGGGAACGGATCCAGCGCGTCTCGCCGCTCGGCTTGATCACGCGATAGCGGTGCGCGTGCACGCCGGGTTGAACGCTCGAGAAGCTCTCGCTCAGCGCCTCCCGGTCGTCGGGGTGAACCCGTTGCATGCCTTCGCGGTAGGTGGGCGTCTTGCCATTCGGATCGAGCCCCCAGACCTCGAACACCTCGCGGTCCCATTCGCCTTCACCGGTGATGAGGTCGCGCCGCCAGACGCCGAACCGGCCGAAGCCGAGCGCGAGCGCGAGCACCTCTTCGGGGTAGCGCGCGTCGGCGGCGGCCTGGTGCTCACGGTCGAGCGGGCGGAAGGTCCAGACCAGGCGATCGTCGACCGCGGCGGCGCGTGCTTCCACAGGCAGTGCGTCTTCGTGCGCCTTCGATCGGAAGGGTGCGAGGTTGATCTCGGTGCTCTCGAGGGCGCCGCGTCGCAAGGACTCGAGCAAGGTGTTGCGAGCGGCCGCATTGCGGGCCAGCGACATGATGAACCCGGCCTGCGCCGCCCGACCCGCATCAATGCCAAGGCGCTCGGCGAAACGACGATTGCACCAGAGGATGCGGCCGCTTCTGTCTGTCACGGCCGCGAGGTCGCTGCTCAATTCGAGCGCCACGCGAAGTGCTGGCGAGGCCAAGCTCAGCGCGGAAACCGGCTTCGAGAGCTCATTCATTCATTCATTCGGGTGTGCAGTCACGATGAATTGGCCAGCTCGCACCAACGGAGGAAAGTCTAGCGTGGGGCCTTGGCGAGTGGGCGGGGCGCCGCGTGACACGCGTGCCGTGCTGCACGTTGCGGGCAACCGTTCGTCGCGGCACGCGCAGAAATCGCGGCCCAAAGAAATGGCAGACGAAAAAAAACCGCGGCAGTGCCGCGGATCGTTGGCCTTGCGGCCACCCTGGCGCTTTTGGCGTGCGGGCTTCACGAAGGGCTTGCGCCCTCGGGTCTCAGAGAACCCGGATGTTCGCTGCTTGCAGGCCCTTTTGACCTTGCTTCACTTCGAACTCGACACGCTGGTTTTCGGCCAGGGTCTTGAAGCCCGTTCCGGCGATGTCACGGAAGTGGGCGAACAGGTCGGCGCCGCCCGCGTCTTGCGCGATAAAGCCGAAGCCCTTGCTTTCGTTGAACCACTTCACGGTACCGGTTTGGGTTTGTCCTTCAGACATTTCAATATCCTATCTATGCAAATGATGCGTCGCACATGCGGCGCATGCAGCAACACGAAAGAGTCGATCAGGGGGATTTTCAAAAACCGGTTGCGAGAACCGCAGCCGGCAGAAGCAGAATCACGAACAACCACTGTCTTGCGTATAACTGTGCGGCTAATGTACACGAGCAGCAATCGGACCTTTGAGGGGCATGGCGTTCCGCTCGCTCGCGCCAGCCCCGGGCCGCGCAGAATCGTGATTTCAAACGACGCGCCCTCATGACCCCATCGACAAGCGCACCCTGGAAAAACGACGGCGTGCAGGTCGTCAAGAGCGACCAGCTGGACCCGGGCACCGCCCAGACGCCGGGCATGAACCGCCAGGCCGCTATCAATTTCGCACGCAACGGTGCGCAAAAACTCTGGGCCGGAACCGTGCACATCCATGCCGGTGCCAAGACTGGGGCTCATCACCACGGCGCGCTGGAAAGCGTGATCTACGTCGTCAAGGGACGCGCTCGCATGCGCTGGGGCGAGCGGCTCGAGTTCACCGCCGAAGCGGGGCCCGGCGATTTCATCTACATCCCGCCGTGGGTGCCGCATCAGGAGATCAACGCGAGCCGCGCTGAAACGCTCGAATGCGTGCTCTGCCGAAGCGACGGTGAGGCGGTGGCGGTGAACCTCGACATCGAACCCGCCGAGGCGCCCGAGACGGTGCGCTGGATCGACCCGACGCATCCCCATGGCTGAGCACGCGGCGAACCCTTTGCGCCTTTCGGTGCTCGATCAATCGGTGTCGATCGCCGGCAGCAGCGAAGACGCCGCCATACGCGACACGCTCGACCTCGCCGTGCATTGCGAAAGACTCGGCTATTCGCGCTTCTGGGTCAGCGAGCACCACGGCTTGCCGACGATCGTCGGCAGCGCGCCCGAGATCCTGATGGCTGCGATCGCGGCGCGCACTTCGCGCATCCGTATCGGCAGCGCGGGTGTGATGCTGCCGCACTACAGCGCCCTGAAGGTGGCCGAGCAGTTCCGCGTGCTCGAGGCGTTGGCGCCTGGCCGCATCGATCTCGGGGTGGGTCGGGCGCCGGGCAGCGACATGCGCACGGCGCGGGCGCTCAATCCGAACGCTGCGATGGCCGCCGACGCCTTCCCCGAGCAGGTACGCGACCTGCAACAGTGGACGAGCGCCGGCACCCATGCCGGCATCACTGCGCATCCGCTGGGGCCGCACGCGCCGGAGATCTGGATCCTCGGCAGCTCCAACTACGGGGCCCAGCTCGCGGCGCACTTCGGTTTGCCGTATGCGTTCGCGTATTTCTTCACCGACGGCGAGGGCGCGGCGCAGGCGATGTCGCTCTACCACGACCTGTATCGGCCGAGCGACCGGCATCCAACACCGCACGCGACGCTCTGCGTCTGGGCGTTGGCCGCTGACACCGAGGCGGATGCGACGCACCACGCGCTCGGCCGCGATCGATGGCGCGTCGATCGGGCGCGCGGCGTGCTCGGACCCTTGCAGTCGCCCGATGCGATCGCCGAGCGCGGCTTCACGTCGAGCGAAATGGTCACGATCGACGCGATGCGCGCCAAAGCCTTCGTGGGTCGAGTCGATGTCGTGGCCGGCAAGCTCCGCAAGCTCGCGGCCGACTTCGCCGTCGACGAGCTCGTCGTCAACACCTGGGCCTTCGATCCGGCCGTCCGACGTCATTCCTATGCGCGACTCGCCGAAGCGTTCGGCTTGCCCGAAGCGCTCGCCGAGCGCGAGTTCTTCACCGCATGAGCCTGCCCGGCCGCCCGAAAGGCGAATACCGGAGCGTGCAGCGCGAAGGTACTCCAATGAGCGCTGCGCCTTTCCTGCCGCCGATCACGCCGCCGGGCAGCGCCTCGATCGCGTTGCGCGACGACGGTCACGCGGTGCTCGACGCCAGCGGCTTCGCGTCGCTCGCGCACTGCGCGCTCGTGGATCTGAACGCGCTCCGGCCGTCATGGGACGCGCTGCCGCTCGACGCCTACCTGCGTGACGGTGGCCGCTATCGGCGCCGTCGCCACTCGTGCTTCACGGTCGACGGCTCGACGCTCACGCAGGTGCCGCATCGCGCCCATTGGCAGCCGCTCGAATACAACGCGCTGCACGGCGGCATCGAGCGCTGGTTCGAGCCGATCGATGCCGCGGTGGTCGGTAGCCGCGCATGGACCTCCATGCTGCTCTCGATGGGCGAGCTGGCATCGGCCGTCCGGGGCGCGCGGCGCTGGTTCCTCGAAGCCCACCAGTTCCGCATCGACACCACGGACGGCATCGGCCGGCCGACCCCGGAAGGCGCGCATCGCGATGGCGTCGACGTCGTGGCGGTCGTGATGGTCGGGCGCCACGGCATCAAGGGCGGTGAGACGCGCGTGTTCGATGCCAGCGGGCCGACCGGCCTGCGCTTCACGCTGGTCGAGCCGTGGAGCTGTCTGCTGCTCGACGACGCGAAGATGATCCACGAGAGCACGCCGATCCAGCCGCTCGAGAGCCACGGGCATCGCGACACGTTGGTGATGACGTTGCGGGCCGGCGGGTTTCAGGGTCCGACCGCCGCGTGAACTTGCTTTCGCGGACGCTCGGCGCACCGCCACTCGAGGACTGGCGAGCAGCGCGAGCCACCTGTTAAAAAAGGGAGGCGACGGCCTCCCTCTCAGCTCCTCGTCTGGCGTCGATCACGCCACCTGCTGAATCCCTGCGATTGCCCATTCGCGGCTGCCGTCGTTCGGCTTCACGAGGTGCCACGCCTCGTCGAAGGGCTCTGTCGGGCCGTTCGCGTCCTCGCGAATCAGGCCATGGAATCGCACGCTGACCACCTGTTGAGGGCCTTCGTCGACCACCTCGAGCACTTGTGCGTCGACCTGGACCACGTCGGTGGTCTGCGGCGCGCTGCGGCGATCCTGCAGATCGAGCTTGACGCTCGCGAACATTTCGGGCGTGGTGAACGCGCGCAGGTCGTTCAGGTCACCAGTGTCGTTGGCGGCCTGCATGCGAATGAAGATGAGCTTGGCCGTGCGCTCGAACGCGGGCGCGTCGAAGCCGGGCGGCAACGATGACACGGCAGGTTGCGAGGCCAGCGGCAGCGCTGGGCTGCCGGCGAGTGTGCCGGCCGGCGCCGCGGACGCGCCGCCGTTGGCGCCACCCGCGTTCGCGAACGATGGCCCTTGGCTCATTGCCGGCGCGAAGCGGCGCATCAAAAAGCGGATCGCGAAGAATGCGAGGCCGGCGATCAGCAGCATCGTGAAGATGTTGCCCATGCCTTCGCCCAAACCGAAGTGGCTCATCAACGCGGCGATGCCGAGACCGGCGGCCAGTCCCGCGATCGGGCCCATCCACGAGCGGCGTGGCGCCGCAGCGGCGGCGACGCCGGGCGCGGTGGTCGGCGCGGCGGCCGGCTTGATAGGTGCGGCGGCGGGCGGCGCCGTTGGCGTGGTGGCAGGTGCGGTGCGCGGCAGGCTGCGCTGCATGCCAGAGGAACCGCCGCCACCGATGCGGCGCGCTTCGGCAGCGGTCGGTGCGAGCGATGCGGCGGTGAAGGCGAGGGCCAAAGCCAGGACGAACGATTTCATGACGAAGTCTCCAGGACGCGTGTGGGCCGCGACTCGGAGCGATGATAGGTCGCGCCGGCGGCACCACGGACATCTCGGTGTGGCTTTTCGATTTGCAAGGGTGCGGTTCGGCCTCCCCCGAATGCAAAACGCGTCGACCAGCGACGCGTTTTTTCTTTTCGGACGGTTCGAAATGCTCAGCGCTTCGGATCGTTGGAGCGCTGCGGCGGACGACCGCCGCTCGCGTTGCCCGAGCGGCGCTCGCTGCCGCGCGCGGGTTGCGAACCACCGCCCCCGTGGCCTGTCGCCGGCCGACCACCGCCGCCATTCGCAGGGCGGCCGCCACCACCCGACGGGCGCCCGCCAGCGCCGCCGGGGGGTCGGCCGCCGCGGCCCGCCCCGCCGCTGTTGCGCGCCATGCCGCCGCGCCCGGCGCCCTCACCGATCACCATCCGGCCCAGCACGATCGGCTCGGCGCGTTCGCTCGGGTGCGGCTCGAAGCCCGCGATCGTCTCCTTCGGAATCTCGTGCTTGATAAGGCGTTCGATGTCGCGCAGGAAACCGTTCTCGTCGACGCAGACCAGCGACACCGCTTCCCCGGTCGCGCCGGCACGGCCGGTGCGACCGATGCGGTGCACGTAGTCCTCGGCGACGTTCGGCAGTTCGAAATTCACCACGTGCGGCAGCATGTCGATGTCGATGCCGCGGGCCGCGATGTCGGTCGCGACCAGTGCGGTGAGTTCGCCCTTTTTGAAGTCGGCGAGCGCCTTGGTGCGCGCGGTCTGGCTCTTGTTGCCGTGGATCGCCATCGCCGTCACCCCGTTCTTCACGAGGTGTTCGACCAACCGATTCGCACCGTGCTTCATGCGCGTGAACACCAGCACCTGCTGCCAGTCGTTGGTCTTGATCAGGTGCGTGAGCAGATCCTTCTTCATCTCCCGGCCGACCGGATGCACCTTTTGCGCAATGGTGTCGGCGGTCTGGTTGCGGCGCGCCACTTCGATGAGCACCGGCGCGTTGAGCAGGCGATCGGCGAGGGCCTTGATCTCGTCGCTGAACGTGGCCGAAAACAGCAGGCTCTGCTTCTTCTGCGGCAGCACGGCGAGCACCTTTTTGATGTCGTGAATGAAGCCCATGTCGAGCATGCGGTCGGCTTCGTCAAGCACGAAGATCTCGACGTGCGAGAGGTCGAGCGTGCGCTGCTGGTGGTGGTCGAGCAAACGCCCCGGCGTGGCGACGAGGATGTCGACGCCGCGCCGCAGCTTGTCGATCTGCGGCTGCATGCCGACACCGCCGAACATCACCATGCTGGTGAGCTTCGCGTGCTTGCCGTAGTTGCGTACGCTTTCTTCGACCTGCGCCGCGAGTTCGCGGGTGGGTGTGAGGATCAGAGCGCGGATCGGGATGCGGCCCCGTGGACCACGAAGCGAGCCGCCTTGTGACCCTCCGTCGTGAATCGCTTCCTTGGCCATCAGGCGATGCAGCATCGGCAGCACGAAACCGGCGGTCTTACCGGTGCCGGTCTGCGCGCCGCCCATCACGTCGCCGCCCGAGAGCACGGCGGGGATGGCCTGGGCCTGGATCGGGGTGGGGGTTTCATAGCCTTGCTCGCGAACGGCGCGCAACAAGGGCTCGGCAAGGCCGAGGGTGTCGAAAGACATGGGATTCCAAACGGGAGAGATCGGCCCGCGCCCTGGGGAAGGGCGCCAGTCGCAGGCAGAGGGGTGTGGCGAGCGCGCGCGCTCAGTCAGATTTGACGTCGGCGTGATGACTGGAGATCACGTCGGTACCGCATTGTAGTTTGTCACCCGCCATCCAGTGCACAGGAGTGGCGGTGAACGACCCGTCAGTTCGCTGTTAGCCGCCTGCGCAGGGGCGCCGAGGCACGTGCGAAGGCCGGCTTTTCGTGGGCCCCGCGCCTGGCCCTTGCGGTCAGGCGGTGGCGAGATGCTTGCGCACCCAGGCCACGTACGCGTCGACATAGAGTTGGAGGAACTTCAGGGTGCTCTCGTTGCTCACGTGGCCGGCATCGTCGATCAGGTTCTCGGTGAACTGGATGTAGGCCTCGGGCTGGCTCAGGGTCGGCATGTCGAGATAGCTCATCACATTGCGCAGGTGTTGCTGTGCGGTGGCGGTTCCGATCGCGCCGCCCGCCGCGCCGAGCACGCCCGCCGGCTTTCCGGCGAACGAGTTCTTGCCCCACGGCCGCGATGCGGTGTCGAGCGCGTTCTTCAGCACGCCCGGCATCGAACGGTTGTATTCCGGCGTGACGATCAGCACCGCTTGCGAAGCCTCGATCTCGCGCTTCAACTTCAGCGCCGCGTCGGGCATCGCACCGTCGTGATCCTGGTTGTAGAGCGGCAGCTCGCCGATCGCGAGGTGCTCGAAGTGGAAGGTCTCGGGTGCGAGCGCGGCCACGGCGATCGCGAGCTTCCTGTTGATCGAGCCCTGGCGCAGGCTGCCGACGAGCACGGCGACGCGGATGTTTTCAGTCATGGGGACCCCGGTGGTGGTGTGCGCCGAATGTACGGTCTCGTCGCGAACGCTGCACGTGACACGGGCCGATCAACGAGTGCCGCCGCACGCGGACGTCCCTCGGCCGGTGGTGGAGACGGCGCCGCGGCGACAATACGCGCTCTCGACGGCGTTGCTGCCGTCGCACCCTGCTTTGGAACACCCTGCATGGCTCAGTACGTCTTCACCATGAACCGCGTCGGCAAGATCGTGCCGCCGAAGCGGCAGATCCTCAAGAACATCTCGCTGTCGTTCTTTCCCGGCGCGAAGATCGGCGTGCTCGGCTTGAATGGCTCGGGTAAGTCGACGCTGCTGAAGATCATGGCCGGCATCGACAAGGACATCGAAGGCGAAGCAACGCCGATGCCCGACCTGAAGATCGGCTATCTGCCGCAGGAGCCGGTGATGGACCCGGACCAGACCGTGCGGCAAGCGGTGGAGGAGGGCATCGGCGGCGCGCTCGCCGCGAAGAAGCGTCTCGACGAGGTGTACGCGGAATATGGCGAGGCCGATGCCGACTTCGACAAGCTCGCCGCCGAGCAGGCCGAGCTCGAAGCCATCATCTCCGCGGCCGGCAGCGACAACACCGACCTGCAGCTCGAGATCGCCGCCGACGCCTTGCGTCTCGCGCCGTGGGACGCCGTGATCGGCAAGCTTTCGGGCGGCGAGAAACGCCGCGTCGCGCTCTGCCGGATGTTGCTCAGCAAGCCCGACATGCTGCTGCTCGACGAGCCGACCAACCACCTCGACGCCGAATCGGTCGACTGGCTCGAGCAATACCTCCAGCGCTTTCCGGGCACCGTCGTCGCGATCACCCATGACCGCTACTTCCTCGACAACGCAGCCGAGTGGATCCTCGAACTCGACCGCGGCTCGGGCATTCCGTACAAGGGCAACTACTCGCTCTGGCTCGAGCAGAAGGAAGCCCGCCTCGAGCTCGAGCAGAAGACCGAAGACGCCCGCACCAAGGCGATGAAGAAGGAGCTCGAGTGGGTGCGCCAGAACCCGAAGGGCCGACAGGCGAAGAGCAAGGCGCGTCTTGCGCGCTTCGAAGAGCTCTCGGACGTCGACTACCAGAAGCGCAACGAGACCAACGAGATCTTCATTCCAGTGGCCGAACGGCTCGGCCACGAGGTGATCGAGTTCGAGCACGTCAGCAAGAGCTTCGGCGATCGGCTGCTGATCGATGACCTGAGCTTCAAGGTGCCGGCGGGCGCGATCGTCGGCATCATCGGCCCGAACGGCGCGGGCAAGTCGACGCTCTTTCGGATGATCGCCGGCAAGGAAAAGCCCGACAGCGGCCACGTCAAGATCGGTGCGACCGCGCGCATGGCCTTCGTCGAGCAGAGCCGCGAGGAACTGCAGAGCGACAAGACCGTGTGGCAGGACGTGTCGGGCGGGCTCGACAACCTGGTCGTCGGCAAGTTCGTGATGCCGTCGCGCGCCTACCTCGGGCGCTTCAACTTCAAGGGCAACGACCAGCAGAAGCTGGTCGGCAATCTCTCCGGTGGTGAACGCGGCCGGCTGCACCTGGCCAAGACGCTGATCGCAGGTGGCAACGTGCTGATGCTCGACGAGCCGTCGAACGACCTCGACGTGGAAACGCTGCGCGCGCTCGAAGACGCGCTGCTCGAGTTCGCGGGTTCGATCATGGTCATCAGCCACGACCGCTGGTTCCTCGACCGCATCGCGACGCACATCCTCGCGGCCGAAGGCGATTCAAAGTGGGTGTTCTTCGACGGCAATTACCAGGAGTACGAGGCCGACAAAAAGAAGCGTCTCGGCGAGGAGGGTGCCAAGCCGAAGCGCCTGCGGTTCAGGGCGATCCGATGAAGGCGGTGCGGCCGGTCCGCGCCGCGCAGGCGTTGCTCGGCTTGCTGGCGAGCGCCGCCATCGTGGCGTGCACGACGCCGGCGAGCTCGGTCGATTCATCGGCTTCGATCCCGGCGCGAGCGCTCGCGCCTCAGGGGGCGGCGTCCAGCGTGACGCGCCAGGCGCCGGCCGGCGACGCGGCCCTCGCGAGCCCCACGGCGGCAAGCGCCGCCCTTCGTCGCGCCGCGAATGCCGCGACTGCGCCTGCATCGTCGACATCGTCGACATCGTCGGCACGAGCGCGGGCCGCCGCGCGGACACCGAGCCCGGCGGCGTCGGCACCGGTTGCGCCCGGCAATCCCCCGCTCGCCGCGGTGGCGCCGGGCAATGCTGCGAGCGGGCTGCGGGCGCCCGGCAATCCATCGGCGCCATCGCCATCGAGCGGGCCGCTGCGCGCGTTCGGCGACGTCGTCAAGGATGCTCACCGCATCGACGGTGCGCTCACGCTCTGGCAGAAAGACGACAAGTACTACCTAGAGCTCAAGCCGGACGATCTCAACACGCCGTTCTTCCTGTCCTCGAAGCTGAAGACCGGCATCGGCGAACGCGGCTTCTTCGGCGGCGTTCTGGCCGACAGTGGCGTCATCGAGTTCCGCCGCATCAACAACCAGATGCAGATGCTGTGGCGCATTGTCGGCTTCACCGCCGGCGCCGGCACGCCGGAGCGCCGCGCGGTCGATGCCGCGTATTCGCCGAGCCTGCTCGCGAGCACGCCGGTGTTGTCGAACCCGGAGCCCGACCGCAAATCGGTGCTGGTCGAGGCGAACTCGATCTTCCTGACCGATCTGCTCGGCATCGGCATGGACCTCCAGCGCACCTATCGCCAGGGCTACTCGTTCGATCCGCGCAACTCGTCGCTGGCCGACGTGCGCGGCACGCCCGACAGCATTGAGATCGATGTGCAAAGCCATTTCGCGACTGCATCGATCGCGGTGCCGCAGCCCGGCGCGCCACCCGGTTTTCCGGTCCCCGGAGCACCGCGCACGGTGCCCGATCCTCGCAGCCTCTTTCTCAACGTCCATTTCTCGCTGGCGCGGCTGCCGGCTTCGCCGATGGCGCCTCGCAAGGCCGATCAGCGCGTCGGTTATTTTGAATCGGGCGTGGTCGACTTCAGCAACGACCTGCAGCGCACGCCGCGCCAGCGCTTCATCAACCACTGGCGGCTGGCGAAGAAGGACCCGGCGGCCGCGCTGTCGGAACCGGTCAAGCCGGTCGTGTTTTGGATCGACAAGTCGATCCCGCTCAAATACCGCGCGCCTATCAGCGCCGGCATCCTCGAATGGAACCGCGCGTTCGAGGCCATCGGGTTCAAGGACGCGATCAAGGTCGAGGTGCAGGCCGACGATGCCGACTTCGACACGCTCGACTACGGCCGCAACTCGATCCGCTGGATGACAGACGTGGCCTCGCCGTTCGCCGCGACCGGCCCGAGCCACGTCGACCCGCGCACCGGCGAAATCCTGAGTGCCGACATCGGCGTCGAGAGCCTCGCTTCACGTGGCCTGCGGGCGTTGCGCGCGCAAGTCTTTTCTGGCACCGGCAGCGCGGTGCTCGATGGCGCAAGCGCACCGGCGTCCAACTTTCGCTCGAACGGCGCGATCGCCTGCACCTACGCCGACAGCGCTGCCGAGCAGCTCACCTACGCGCTCGACCTGCTGGAAGCGCGCGACGATGCCGACCCGTCGAGCGCCGAGAGCGATCAGTACATCTTCGATTACCTGAAGAGCGTCGTGATGCACGAGGTCGGCCACACGCTGGGCCTGCGCCACAACTTCCGGGCCTCGCGCGCCTACACGCCGCAGCAGCTCGCCGACCCCGTGTTCACCACGGCGTACGGCATCGCCGGCTCGGTGATGGATTACACGCCGATCAACATCGGCCCGCTCGGCCAGCCGATCGCCGACCAGGGCACGCCGTTCAGCGACACGCTGGGGCCTTACGACTACTGGGCGATCGAATACGGCTACCGGCCGTTCGATGCGGCCGACGAAGCCGCCGGTCTGCAGATGATCGCGAGCCGCAGCGCCGAACCGTTGCTTGGCTACGGCAGCGACGAAGACAGCTTCCTCGGCCTCGACCCCGAGTCGTTGCAGGACGACCTGAGCAGCGACGTGGTCGCGTTCGCGAAGAAGCGGATCACCATCGCCCAGGACCTGCTGCGTCGGCAAGAGGTGCGCCGCTTGCGGGCCGACCAGGACTACGCGGTGCTGCGCCGATCGGTCGTGTATGCGGTGCGCGACGTCTCGCGCGCGGCCGGCGTGCTGGCGCGCCAGATCGGCGGCATTCGCACGCTGCGCGATGCGCCGTCTAGCGGCCGCGATCCGCTCACGCCGGTGCCGTTCGAGCAGCAGCGCCAGGCGCTCGATGTCATCACCGGCAGCTTGCTCGCGGCCGACAGCCTGAAGATCTCGCCGGCCCTGCAGCGCCGCCTCGGCAACGACTTCCTGGAGCGGGACGACGCCAACTTCGGCGGCGTCTTCCTGCAGGGCACCGACTTCTCGCTGTCGAGCCAGGTGCTCGATCTGCAACGCGCGTTGCTCGGCGTGCTGCTGAGCGACATCACCGCGACGCGCCTGCTCGACGGCGCCGAGAAGGCGCCGAACGGTGCGAGCCGGTCGCTGCGCGTGGGCGAGCTCTACGGCAGGCTCAACGCGGCGGTATGGAGCGAACTCGCGACCGGCGCCGACATCACGCCGATGCGACGCGAACTGCAGCGCGATTACGTCAACCGGATCGCGAGCTTGATGTTGCGACCGTCGGCGTCGAGCCGGGTCGACACGCGCAGCCAGGTGCGTGCGCAGGCGCAACAACTGCTCGTGAAGATCAAGGCGAGCGAGCGGCGAGCGAACCTCAGCGCCGAGGCGCGTGGCCACCTTCAGGACAGCGACGACACGTTGACGCAGGCGATGAATGCGCGCCTGCTGCGCATCGGTCTCTGACGGCGCTCGGTCGCGCGGGCTCAGGTCTCGATCGCCGTTTGAAATGCGAAACGCCCCGCATGGGGCGTTTCAGGAAGGGGGGGCGCCAGGGTCGTCGGCGCAGCGTCGGCGCGGCACGGCCGCTCATTCGGCGGTCTTCGTAGCGCTGTCGGCCTTGGCAACGAGCACGTCGGCACGGTGCGCGAGGATGGTCACGGTGGGCATCGTGACCATCGCGACCTGCGGCGCCGGAGTGCTCTTGACATCGAGTCCGAGCAACGCCGAACCGATTGCGACGGTGCCGCCGATCAACAGTGCAAAGGTCAGAACGCCGGTGAATGTTTCCTTGATCATCATGAACTCCTTGGTGGTTGCAACGCGATATCTTGCTGCGTTGAAGTGAACTCTAGGAGTCGCGATGGCTGCTGCCAACGGCCTTGCGACGAAGCGCGGAACGGGCGGATCGAACGCGCGTAAAGCGCGACGAACGGGCTAATCGTTCGCATGGAGATGGCGAGGGGCGGGTTCGGGCTGTGGCGTTTTGTGCCTCTTGCAGCGAAGCCGCGGGAGAGGGGGCAGGAGCGTGCGCAATGCCGGTATCGGGCCCTCACCGCGCCCCAAGCAAAGGCGCAGTCGGCCGGCGGGCGTGGCTTATCGCAGCAGCTCCAGGGGGTCATCGCGGAACGGAGCCTGTCCTGAATCTTGGGTGCGAGGCTGCGCAGCGAACGCCGGCCGGCTGCGCCTTTGCTGCTCCGCAGCCCGTTCGTGCCTTTTGCCGCGCCGCGCCATCAGCCCGGCCGAAGCAAGGCACACCCTGCACCAACCTACGCCCAGAGAAGGCCCGCCCAAAAGCAAACCTCAGCTGTCGACCCGCTCCGGTTCGCGCGATTCCGCGAACAGCGACGGCTTGAACACCTCGGCCGCCGACCGGTCGTTGATGGCCCACAGCAGCAGCGCCCGGGCCGACATCGGCTTCGCGAAGAGAAAGCCCTGCAATTCGTCGCACTGCATGTCGACCAGCACCTGCTGCTGGCGCTGGTTCTCGACGCCCTCGGCGACGACCTTCAGGCCGAGCGCATGCGCGAGCTTGATGACGGCGTCGACCACCGCGCGGGCATCGGCGCTGTGCTCGAGGTCCATCACGAAGCTGCGGTCGATTTTCAGTTCCTCGGCCGGCAGCTTGCGAAGGTAGGCGAGGCTCGAATAGCCGGTGCCGAAGTCGTCGATCGACAGGTGCGTGCCGAGTTCACCCAAACGGCGGAAGGTGGTCTGCGTGGTGCGCGTGTCCTCCATCGCGGCCGATTCGGTGATCTCGCACGTGAGCAGTGACGGGTGGATGCGGTGGTGTTCGAGCGCACCGGTGATGCGCTCGACGATGTCGTCCTGTCGCATCTGGTGGGCCGACAGGTTGATCGCGACGCGCATGCGCAAACCTTTGTCGCGCCAGGCGCGGCTCTGGCGGCAGGCGTCTTCGATGACCCAGTTGCCGATCGCGCCGATCAGCCCGAAGCGTTCGGCGATCGGGATGAAGACGCCGGGCAGCAGCGTGCCGCGTGTCGGGTGCTTCCATCGCAGCAGCGCCTCGACGGCGGTGACCTTGCCGCTGCGCGCGTCGATCTTCGGCTGGTAGAAAAGCTCGAGCTGGTTCGCGGAGACTGCCTTGCGCAGATCGAGCAGCAGGTCGAACTGGGCTTCGGCGTCGGCGTCCATTGCTGGTGAATAGAAGTGGTGCGCGGAGCCGCCGGACCGTTTCGACGAGTACATCGCGGCGTCAGCGCGGGCGATCAGCTTCGCGTGGCTGCAGCCGTCTGGATAGAGCGCGATGCCGACCGAGCACGAGATCAGCACCTCGCGGCCATCGACCGCGTAGCCCTGGCTCAAGCCGTGGATCAGGCGCGCTGCCACATGCGCCACCGCTTCCTGCGTCGTGATGTTCGTGAGCAGCAGCAGGAACTCGTCGCCACCGACGCGGGCCACCACGTCACGGCCGCGCGACATCGCCTTCAGGCGCTGGCCGACCTGCTCGAGCACCAGGTCGCCAATGCTGTGACCGAAGGTGTCGTTGACGGGCTTGAAGCCGTCGAGGTCGATGAAGAGCAGTGCGAGCCGGCTCGAGTTGGAGTCGCATTTGGTCGCGGCCGCGGCAAGCCGGTCCTCGAAATAGACACGGGTCGGCAACTGCGTCAGGCTGTCTACCGTGGGCGCCACCGGCGCCGGCGCCCGGCGCGCGCCATCGCTGTCGCGAGCGCTCGGTTGGCCGAGGGCCGAGAGCATCAGCGTGGCGAAGGTCACGATGCCAAGCAACACGCCGACCTCGGTCCAGACGATGGGCGCGTTGAGGGCCGCGCCCGACGACGTTCCGGCGATCGTCAGCATCGCGGCGCCGACGACGGCGGCGGCGATGCGGCCAGCGCTCACGCGCTTGGTGCTGCGCAAGTCGAGTTGCAATGCAACGACTGCTGCGCACAGCACCAAGATCGCCGACGCCGGTCCCCAGGCGCCGGCGGTGAATGCGGCGCGAATCAGCCCTGGGGTGGCGAACATCGAATGCGCATAGGCGACCAGCATGGTGCCGGCTCCGAGGCCGAGGCAGGCGAGCACCGTCTTGCGCTTGGCCGCGGCCGCCGTCAACGTGGCCAGAAAGGCAAGGCCGATGGCAAGCGCCGCGGCGATCAGCAACAGGCCGCCGCCATTGGCCGAGAAGTCGGCGTCGGCGGTCAGGTGCCCCGGCCACCACAATCCGCACGCGGTGACGATGATGGCTGCGGTGCGCAGCCGGCGCGAAAACGTCACCGACCGCACGCGAGCGGCCGCACCGATCTCGGAGCCGAGCCACAGCAGAGCAGCACCGATCACGAAACCGACCGCCCAGAGCAGGGGTCGGCTGTTTTGCAAGAAATCCATGGAGGGCTTGGCTCACTCGTGCCGAACGCGCGGGTACGGTCCGACGTCGCCGGCCCCACCCTTGGCTTTTCGGCGCGGCGGGGCATTCCTTGAGCGCCGTTGCGCTCGGCGCGGTGGCCGCGATGGAGACCGTGCAGGTTTCGGGCCAGCGTCGGCGATGGCGACTGCCTGTCGAGCCGCCGGACACCTCGGTTGTCGATTAATGCACGCTTCGGTGGTGGCGCTGGCGACGCCCGCAGACCGACGCGTCGATAAGAGTCGACGTGCCCACCGTGAAGGTGGTCAGTTCGCGAGGTCTCGACGCCGACCCGTGATGACGAGGGTCTCGAGCCGAACGATCGGCGTCGCCTCGGGTGCGACGTGGCGGTTCACCGCCGCCCGCGCCGGGGTGAGCGCCTCGGCTCGGCGGCTGCCGGCGGCCCAGCCGATGGTGGTGGTGGCAATGCAGGCGAAGGCGACGGCGCAAGCGGTGAGGCGGCTGATCATGGTGAGCTCCGGTGTTCGTGCGTGATGCGATGAGCGAACTGTAGGAAGCCACACCGCGCGCCGCGACCGTGGTGCGACGGAGCGCGCCCTGCCTGCGATGAAGCGTTGGCCGGGGCGATGAACGTGCTTCGACTCTGCCGAGCCGCGCACGTCGCCTCAGATCGGTTCGGTCCGCTCGAGCAACCAGTCGAGTGCCGGCCCACTTACGAGCGGGGCGAGTCGCTTGCGCACCACCACGTGGTAGTCGTTCAGCCAGCGTGCTTCATCGGCACGCAGCAGGCCCCTGTCGATGCAGCGCGTGTCGATCGGGCAGAGCGTGAGGGTCTCGAATTCGAGGAACTCGCCAAACTCTGTCGGCAGGCCCGCGGCCGACACGTTGAGCACCAGATTCTCGATGCGGATGCCCCACTGGCCGGGCCGGTACAGGCCGGGCTCGATGCTCGTGATCATGCCGGGCTCCATCGCCATCTGCGGTTCGGGGATCGACTTGGAGATGCTTTGCGGACCCTCGTGTACGTTCAGGAAATAGCCTACGCCGTGGCCTGTGCCGTGGCCGTAGTCGAGGCCGTGTTCCCAAAGCGGCGCGCGCGCGATGGCGTCGAGCATCGGCGACAAGGTGCCGCGCGGGAAGCGCGTTCGGCTGAGCGCGAGCGTGCCCTTGAGCACCAGCGTGTAGTCGCGCTTCTGCGCGGCGCTCACGCTGCCGATCGGCCACACGCGCGTGATGTCGGTGGTGCCGCCCTTGTACTGGCCGCCGGAGTCGATCAGCAGCAGGCCGTCGCCAGCGATCGTGGCGTGCGCTTCGTCGGTCGCGTGGTAGTGCGGCATCGCGCCGTTCGCGTTGAAGCCGGCGATGGTGTTGAAGCTGAGGCCCATGAAGCCGGGCCGGCGCGCGCGCGCGGCGCTGAGCCTCGCGTCGACGGTGAGTTCGGTGATGGCTTCGGTGCGGCCTTTGTCGGCGATCGCGGCTTCGAACCACGCATAGAACTCGCACATCGCGGCGCCGTCCTCGGCCATCGCGTTGCGCACGTGGGCGGCCTCGACGTCGCTCTTGCGGCTCTTCATCAACGTGCTGGGATTGATCGCCTCGACGACCGCGACCTTGCAGTGTTCGCGCAGGCCCAGGGTCACGCGGCGCGGGTCGATCAGAAGGGTCGACTCAGCCGGCAAAGACGCCAGTGCGCCGGCTGCATCGGCGTAGGGCGCGAGCTCGATGCCGTCGTCAGCGAGCGTGCGCTGCAGCGCGGGCGCGACCTTGTCGGCGCCGATGAAGAGCGTGGTCCGATCCGAGGACATCAACAGATGCGCGAGAAACACCGGGTTGAAGGTGACGTCGTTGCCGCGCAGGTTCAGGAGCCACGCGAGGTCGTCGAGCGTCGAGATGAAGTGATGCGTGGCGCTGGCGTTCGCCAGCGCGAGACGCACGCGCGCGAGGCGCTCGCGTCGCCTCTCGGTCGCTTCGGGTGCCGCGTGCTCGAAGACCGTGCCCGCCGGCATCGCCGGCCGCTCGGGCCACGCGTCGGCAAGCGCATCGGTGTCGGTGCGCAGCGCGACCTGCTTTTTCGCGAGCTCGCTGCGCAGGTGGTTGGCGGCGCCGAGGCCGAGCACGCTGCCATCGACGCCGACCGTGTCACCCGCGTTCAGATGCTCGACCAGCCACGAGACGTGATGCGTCGCAGCACCGGTCGGGATCTTGACCAGCGCGATGCCGCTGCCGGCGAGCTCGGCTTCGGCCTGGGTCCAGTAGCGGCTATCGGCGAAGAGCGCGGCGTCGTCTTGCGTGACGACGAGGGTGCCCATCGATCCGGTGAAGCCGGAGAGCCACTGCCGGCCCTGCCAGCGCTCGGGCAGGTATTCGGACAGGTGCGGATCGCTGGACGGCACCAGCAGCGCCGCGAGGCTGTGCCGTTGCAACGCGTCGCGCACCCGTTCGATGCGAAGGCGAAAGGGCGAGGTGCGGGTGTCCATGGCGGGCCTTTGTCGATGGGCGATCAGCGAGCGTCCGGTGTCGTGGGCGTGACACGGTCGCCGAGTGCGGATTCTAGGAGGGCGGGCCGCTGCGTGGGGCCGTCGGCGGCACGTGGGCCACGACGCGGGCGCCGCGCTGATAGGTGAAGTAAGCCCAGGCCCAGTCCATGAACACGACCAGTCGGTTCCGGAACCCGATCAGGAAGTAGATGTGGGCGAACAGCCAGAACAGCCAGGCCGCGAAACCGCCGAAGCGCAGCGCGCCGAAGCCCGGCACGCCGAGGTCGACCAGCGCGGCCTTGCGGCCCACGGTCGCGAGGTTGCCGTAGTCGGCATAGTGGAAGGCGACGGCCGCGTCGCCGCGCAGCCGCCGCAGCACGTTGGCCGCTGCGAGCCGACCCATCTGCTTGGCCGCGGGGCTCACGCCGGGAACAGGCGTTGTGGTGCCGCCCTTGCCGACGCTGCGCGCGGCAGCGAGATCGCCGACGACGCTGATCTCCGGATGCCCTGGCAGGGCGAGATCGGGCTCGACGACGACCCGGCCTGCGCGATCGAGCGCCGCACCGGTGCCTTCGGCCAGCACGCGGCCGAGCGGCGAACCCGCCACGCCCGCGGCCCAGATCACGGTGCGGCTCGGCAACACGGTCACCCCGACGCTGCCGGAGGCGGGCGCAGCCGACGCTTCGTAGGTCACGGCGTCGGCGTCGATCGAGGTCACGCGGCAGCCGGTGCGCACGTCGACGCCAAGCTTCAGCAATTGCCGGCGCGCCTCTTCGGACTGCGCTGCGACGAAGCTGTTCAAGACGCGATCCGAGCCTTCGAGCAGCACCACGCGGGCCGCGCGCGAGTCGATGCGACGGAACTCGTCGGGCAGCGTGTGCTGCGCGATCTCACTCATCGTCCCGGCCATCTCGACGCCGGTCGGGCCTGCGCCGATCACGACGAAGGTGAGCCAGGCCGCGCGCTCGGCGTCGTCGCCGCAGCGCTCGGCCCGCTCGAACGCGCCGATCACGCGCGATCGGATCGCTAGCGCATCGGCGAGCGTCTTCAGTCCGGGTGCGTGCGTCGCCCACGCGTCGTGGCCGAAGTAGCTGTGCGTGGAACCTGCTGCGACGATCAGGTGGTCGTACGCCAGCGTTTCGCCCAAGCCGATCGCGACCTCGCGCCGGTCGACATCGATGTCGGTCGCCTCGGCTTGCAGGATGGTGAGGTTGCCGCGCGCCATTTCGCGTCTGAGCACGTGACGGATCGGCGCGCTGACGGCCGGCGCACTGAGCCCGGCGGTGGCCACCTGGTACAGCAGCGGCTGGAACAGATGGTGATTGGTGCGGTCGATCAGCGTGATCTCGACCTCGGCCTTCGACAAGCCGCGCACCGCTTCGATGCCGCCGAATCCGCATCCGATGACCAGCACGCGCGGTCGCACCGCCGCGGTGATCGCGTCGCCGTCACGCCGAGCGGGTGGAGAGGCCATCGAGACATACGATAGCCGAGCGCGCCTTCCCGCCCGAATCCGCCACCTTCCACCCGCCACCCGAATCCGTTCGCATGCGACTGCTTCTCGTCGAAGACGATCCGATGATCGGTGACGGCCTGCGCCGCGCGCTCCGCCTCGACGGTCATGCGGTCGACTGGGTGCGCACCGCGGCAGCGGCCGAGGCGTCGCTGTCGAGCGAGAAGTTCGACCTCGTGTTGCTCGATCTCGGGCTCGGCCCGCCGCCGGCGCGTGACGGCCTCGATGCGTTGCGCACCTTGCGCGCCGCCCGCGACGCGACGCCGGTGATCGTGCTCACCGCGCGCGACGCGCGTGGCGAGCGCGTCGCCGGGCTCGACGCCGGTGCCGACGATTACCTCGTCAAGCCGTTCGAGTTCGACGAGCTCACGGCACGCATGCGCGCGGTGATGCGCCGCCACAGCGGCCGCGCAGAGCCTTTGCTTTCGCATGGCGGCGTGGTGTTCGATCCGTCGACGCGGCAGGTCACGTTGCACGGCACGCCGGTTGCGCTGTCGGGCCGCGAGCTGGCGTTGCTCGAGGCGTTGATGGCCAAGCCCGGCGCGGTGCTGTCACGAGCGCAGCTCGAAGACCGGCTCTATGGCTGGGGCGACGAGATCGAGAGCGATGCCGTGTCGGTCTACGTGCATCAGCTGCGTCGCAAGCTCGGCGCCGACTTCATCGGCACCGTGCGTGGTGTCGGCTACTTCATCGGCAAGCTCGCGTGACGTCGCTTCGCCTGCGCTTGCTGGTCGCGATGTTCGCAATGCTCGCTGCCGCTGCGCTGCTGATGGGCACGCTCACCTATCGCAACGTGCTCTCCGAAACCGAGGCGCTGTTCGACTACCAACTGCAGCAGATGGCGCTGTCGCTGCGCGACCAGGGCGAGATCGCAAGCGAGCAGGCCAGCTCGCTGACCGACGAGCAACTCGACTTCGTGATCCAGATCTGGTCGGTCGAAGGCCGCGCGATCTACGCGTCGCGACCGCAGGGCGAGCTGCCGGCGCGCGCGGTGCTCGGACTCGCCGACGTGAGCGCCGGCGGACGCACGTGGCGCACCTTCGGCGTCGCGACGCGCAGCCGCGTGATCCAGGTCGCGCAGCCGGTCCAGATCCGCCAGCGCCTCGCGGCGGCCTCGGCGTTGCGCGGCGTGTTGCCGCTGCTGCTGGTCGCCCCGTTGATGGGGCTCGTCGTCTGGTGGCTCACGGCGGCTGCGCTCCGGCCTCTGCGCCGCGTCGCGGCCGATGTCCAGCGACGCGACGAGCAGTCGCTGGCGCCGCTCGAGGCGCAGGGCCTGCCCGACGAAGTGGCGCCGCTGGTCGTCGCGTTGAACGCCTTGCTCGCACGCCTCGACGCATCGCTGGTCGTGCAGCGCGCCTTCGTCGCCGACGCTGCGCACGAACTGCGCTCGCCGCTCACGGCGTTGAAGCTGCAGCTCGACGTGCTGCGACGTTCGCCCGACGCCGACGAGCGCGAAGCCGCGAGCGCGGCGCTCGGCGCGGGCATCGATCGGGCGTCTCGGCTGGTCGAGCAACTGTTGCTGCTGGCGCGCACCGAGAAAGCAGTCGCGTTCGAGCCCACCGACCTCGCCGAATCCGCCCGTCAGGCGATCGCCGACACGGTGCCTTTCGCACGCACGCGCGACGCCATCGTCGAGCTGTTCGCCGCCCCGCCGATCCTCATCGACGGCCACGCGGCTGGGCTCGAGGTCATGGCGCGCAACCTCGTCGACAACGCGGTTCGCTATTCGCCGCGCGGCTCGCGCGTCGAGGTGCGCGTCGGCGCGTCGGCCGGTTCGCCGGTGCTCACCGTGGACGACGCCGGCCCGGGCATCCCGCGCCCGGATCGGGAGCGGGTGTTCGATCGCTTCTATCGGCGCCACGCCGACGAGACCGGCAGCGGCCTCGGCCTCGCGATCGTGCGCGGCATCGCTGCCTCGCACGGTGCCGAGGTGACGCTCGGCGAGTCGCCACTCGGCGGCCTGCGCGTGCAAATTCGTTTCGCGAGCACGCCGCCACGGCGCGCGAAGGCCGACACGTCAACGCGTGATTGCGCGCCTTAACGATCCCCTAACGCAGCGCTTCTATCTTCGGCGTCGATGCGGTGTGGTCTGCACCGCCGTCCAACTTCCGGAGATGTTCATGCAAATCAAACCCCTGAGTGCTGCGCTGGTCGCGGCCGGCTTGCTGGCGGTGGGAACCGCCGGCGCACTGGACCTCACGCCCCGATGGTTCTCGTCACGCGCCGACGTGCAGGTCGCGGCGGTCGGCGCGGCTCCTTCGCCGGTGATCGTCAATTCGCCGGGCGCGCCGCCGCCGGTGCCGATGGTCGCGCAAGGTCAGGTGCCGAACTATCGAGCGATCGTCAAGCAGTCGGCGCCCGCGGTGGTGGGCGTCAACGTCGAAGGCATGCACAAGGCCTCGCTCGAGGACGACGACAACGCGCCTTCGCAAGGCGCGGACCAAGATCCGTTGTTCCGCTTTTTCCGGGGCGTGCCTGGCATGCAGCAACGAGGCCTTCCGAGAAGCTCGACGCCGTTCAGGGGCATGGGGTCGGGCTTCATCATCAGCAGCGACGGGCTCATCCTGACCAACGCCCACGTGGTGAGCGAAGCCAAGGAAGTGACGGTAAAGCTTAGCGACAGGCGCGAGTTCGTGGCCAAGGTGCTGGGCGTCGACCCGACCACCGACATCGCGGTGCTTCGAATCCAGGCGACCGGCTTGCCGACGGTGCGGCTGGGTGACCCGCGCACGCTAGAGGTAGGCGATCCGGTGCTCGCCATCGGCGCGCCGTACGGCCTGGAGCAGACCGCGACGCAGGGCATCGTCAGCGCGAAGGCGCGGTCGCTGCCGGGCGACGCGGTGGTGCCCTTCATCCAGACCGACGCGGCCGTGAACCCGGGCAACTCGGGCGGTCCGCTCTTCGACGGCAGCGGCTCGGTCGTCGGCATCAACGCGCAGATCTATTCGCGCAGCGGCGGCTTCCAAGGCCTCTCGTTCGCGATCCCGATCAATGTGGCGCTCGCGGTGAAGGACCAGATCGTCGCGACCGGGAAGGCGACGCACGGCCGGCTCGGTGTGACCGTCCAGGACCTCAACCAATCGCTGGCCGATTCATTCGGCATCCAGAGCGTGGGCGGTGCGCTCGTCTCCAACGTCGCACCCGACAGCGCCGCTGCAGCGGCCGGTTTGAAGCCGGGCGACGTGATCACCGAGGTGAACGGCGAACCGGTCGTGCGCTCCGGCGCGCTGTCGAGCCTCATCGGCCTCTCGTCACCCGGTTCGAAAGTGAAGCTGAAGGTGTGGCGCGACCATCAGGATCGCATCGTCGAAGCGAAGCTGGGCGGCGCCGACGCCGACAGCGCGGTGGTCGCCGACGCTCGCGATGCCGTGACAGGGCCGCAGATCGGCCTGGCGCTGCGCGCGCTGACACGCGACGAGAAGCGCGAAGCGAAGCTCGATCGAGGCATGGTGGTGGAGCGCGTGACCGGCCCCGCGGCGCGCGCCGGCATCGAAGTGGGCGACGTGCTGCTCGCGATCAACGGCAAGGCGGTCGAATCGATCGAGCAGGTCAAGGGCGTGCTCGTCGCAAAGCCGAAGAGCGTGGCGTTGTTGGTACAGCGCGACGGCGAGAAGATCTTCGTGCCGGTGCACCTCGGCTGACGAGGGCACGCGCGCTTGTCGTCACGGCGTGCCGTCACACATCACCGGAATGATGAGGGCGTTGGCCGCAAGTGCATCGCGGAGCTCGAGGCGCGCCGGATCATCGGGCGCCGTCGCTGGAGCGGTAGCGGAATGAAGACGCGTGCGGTCATGGGGTGTGCGACCCCCTCAAAGATCGGTGCGCAGCTTCCAGATTTCTGGGAACAGAACCACGTCGAGCATCTTGCGAAGGTAACTCACGCCACCGGTCCCGCCGGTTCCGCGCTTGAACCCGATCACCCGTTCGACGGTGGTCACGTGGCGGAAGCGCCACTGGCGAAACATGTCTTCGAGGTCGGTGAGCTCTTCGCCGAGCTGGTACAGGTCCCAGTAGGTCTTCGGGTCGCGGTAGACCACGAGCCATGCGGCCTCGACGGCCTCGCTCGGCACGTGGGGCACTGACCAGTCGCGGGCGGTGTTTTCCGGCGGGACGGCGAGGCCCCGGCGTGCGAGCAGACGCATTGCCTCGTCGTACAGCGACGGCGCGTCGTGGGCGGCCTGCACCTCGGCCAGGATGTCAGCCCGATGCGCGTGCGGCTTCAGCATCGCGGCGTTCTTGTTGCCGAGCAGGAACTCGATCTGGCGGTACTGCCAGCTCTGGAAACCGCTCGAGCTCGCGAGCGAAGGGCGCATCGCGGAGTACTCGGGCGGCGTCATCGTCGCAAGCACGTCCCAGGCATGGACGAGCTGCTCCATGATCTTGCTGACGCGCGCGAGCATCTTGAAGGCCGGCTGCAATTCGTCGGCAGCGACCGCGGCGATCGCGGCTTTGAGCTCGTGCAGCAGCAGCTTCATCCACAGTTCGCTCACCTGGTGCTGGACGACGAAAAGCATCTCGTCGTGCGCCTGCGAGCGCGGGTGCTGCGCACCCAGCAACGTGTCGAGGTGCAGGTAGTCGCCGTAACTCATGTCGCGGCTGAAGTCGATCTTGGGGTCGGTGTTGGCGCTCATGTCACCGCGGCGCGTTGCGCGAAGCGAGCGTCCCGCCATGCGCCGCTCTCGAGCACGGCTTCGAGCGCGTCGGCAGCGTCCCACGCATCGACGAGCCGCGTGTAGAGCGGTGTGAAACCGAAGCGGAGCAAATCTTGGGTGTCGGTCGCGGCGGCATCGCCCGCGCGGAAGTCGCCGACCACGCCGCGCGCGATCAACGCCTGCATCAGGGCGTACGCATCCGGATGCGCGTAGCTCACCTGGCTGCCGCGCAGTGACGCGCTGCGCGGCGTGACGAGCGTGAGGTGGTGCGTGGCCGCGAACGCATCGACACGCTCGATAAAGAGATCGGTGAGCGCGATCGACTTCGCGCGCAAGGCGTTCATGCCGCCGCACCGTTCGGCGGCGACGAACACGTCAAGGCCGGCATCGAGCGCCGCGAGCGAGATGACCGGTGGCGTGCCGCAGACGAAGCGTTGAACGCCGGCGGCGGGTCGGTAGTCGGCATCGAACGCGAACGGTGCGGCGTGGCCGAGCCAGCCGCAGAGCGGTTGCCGGTGTTGCTCACGGTCCATGCGCGCGGTGTGCTGCGGGTGCGCCCACAGAAAGGCGGGCGCGCCGGGCCCGCCGTTCAGATACTTGTAGCCGCCGCCAATGGCGAAATCGGCCGCGTCGGGTGAGGGCTTGAGGACGTCGTTCGCCGCGTTGTCCTGCGCGCCCTTGAGCACCAACGGCACGGCGCCTGCGGAATGCGCGAGGTCCCACACCGCGAGCGCACCGGCCGAATGCGCCGCGCGCGAGAGCCGCGCCATCGGCAGCATGCGACCGGTGCGATAGTGGACGTGCGTCAGCAGCAGCACCGCGACGGTCTCGTCGAGCGCCGCTTCGATCGCATCGACGCCGTCGTCGCCATCGGCGTCGACGAGCCGGACGCGGCAACCCGTCGCGTCGGCCACGCTGGCCGCGATGTAGAGGTCGGTCGGAAAATTGCCGCGCTCGCTGACGATGACGCGTCGCGCCGGGTCATCGGCCTGCGCGAGCGCGAGTGCCGCGTGCAACACCTTGAAGAGGTTCACCGAGGTCGAGTCGCCCACCATCACCTCGTTCGGGGCCGCGCCGATCAGCGTCGCGATCTTGTCGCCCACTTGCTGCGAAAGCCCGATCCACCCGGCGCTGTTCCAGCTGCCGATGAGACCCTGGCCCCATTCGGCCTGCACCACCTGCTGCACCCGCAACGCCGTCGCCTTCGGCAACGCACCGAGCGAATTGCCGTCGAGGTAATTGACGCCTTCCGGAAGCACGAAGGCGTCGCGCAACGGCGCGAGCGCATCGCGTTCATCAAAGGCCGCGCACTCGTCGCGCGACATCGCGAGCATGTCCCGGATCGAGATCACCACGCCGCGCCCATCGCTCGATAGGCCGTCAGGCGCCGCGGCACACGAGCGTCCGGCAGCGGGCCCATCGCCTCAGCCGATCCGACCGAGCACGAGGTACTCGACGAGCGCCTTCTGCACGTGCAGGCGGTTCTCGGCCTCGTCCCACACCACCGATTGCGGGCCGTCGATCACCTCGGCCGTCACCTCCTCACCGCGATGCGCCGGCAGGCAATGCATGAAGAGCGCATCGGGCGATGCGACGGCCATCATCGACCGGTCAACGCACCAATCGGCGAACGCCACCCGGCGCGCGTCGTTCTCGGACTCGAAGCCCATGCTGGTCCACACGTCGGTGGTCACGACGTGCGCACCACGACACGCATCGATCGGCTTGTCGAACACTTCGACGGCGCCATCGAGGTCGACCCCGGCCATCTTCGGGTCGAGCCCGTAGCCCCGGGGCGTGCTCACGTGCAGCGTGAAGCCCAGCACCGCGGCCGCTTGCGCCCACGTGTTGGCCATGTTGTTGCCGTCGCCGATCCACGCCACCACCTTGCCGGCGATCGAGCCGCGTTGCTCGATGCAGGTGAACAGGTCGGCCAGGATCTGGCACGGGTGGAACTCGTTCGTGAGCCCGTTGATGACCGGCACGCGCGAGTGTGCGGCGAAGGTTTCGAGCTTCGTCTGCTCGAAAGTGCGGATCATCACGATGTCGACCATCCGGCTGATGACCCGCGCGGTGTCTTCGACCGGCTCGGCGCGGCCGAGGTGGGTGTCGGTCGTCGTGAGGTTCACGACCAGGCCGCCCAACTGGTACATGCCAGCCTCGAAGCTCACGCGCGTGCGCGTCGAGGCCTTCTCGAAGATCATCGCCAGCGTGCGATCGACGAGCGGCGTGTATTTCTCGTAGTTCTTGAAGCGCGTCTTGATCGTCTTCGCGCGCTCGAACAGATACGCGTATTCCTCGGCGCGAAAATCCTTGAACTGCAGGAAATGCTTGATGAGCGACATGCCCTCTTTCATCGGCGCTCGAGGAAGCCTTTGATGAGCGGGACCAGCATGGCGGCCATCTGGCGCGCTTCATCGGCGCTGAGGATGAGCGACGGCAGCAGGCGCACGACGCGATCGGCCGTCACGCTGATCAGCAGGCCCGCATCGGCCGCTTCGCCGAGCAAGGCACCGCACGGGCGATCGAGCTCGATGCCGAGCATCAGGCCCTGGCCACGGATCTCGACCACGCCTTCCAAATCGGCCAGGCCGGCCTCCAGCGCGCCGCGCAGCACGCCGCCGACCTCGACCACGTGCGCGAGCAGGCCGTCCTCTTCCATGATGCGGATGGTCTCGACGCCCGCCCGCATCGCGAGCGGGTTGCCGCCGAAGGTGGTGCCGTGGTTGCCCAGGCCGAACACGTGCGCAGCCTTCGGGCCCGCGACGACCGCGCCGATCGGCACGCCCGAGCCCAGGCCCTTGGCGAGCGGCATCACGTCGGGCTTGATGCCGGCCCACTGGTGCGCGAACCACTTGCCTGTGCGGCCCATGCCGCACTGCACCTCGTCGAGCATCAGCAGCCAGTCGTTCTGATCGCACACGCGACGCGCTTCGCGCAGGTAGTCGACGGTCGTCGGCCGGATGCCGCCTTCACCCTGGATCACCTCGAGGAAGACCGCGACGATGTTCGGGTTCGACGACAGCGCCTCGATCGCCGCGATGTCGTTCAGAGGCACCCGCACGAAACCCTCGACGAGCGGCCCGAAGCCGGCCTGCACCTTCACGTTGCCGGTCGCCGACAGCGTCGCGATCGAGCGGCCGTGGAACGCGCCTTCGTAGACGATGATCTCCGGCCGATCGATCCCCTTGTCGTGCCCGAACTTGCGCGCGATCTTCAGCGCCGCCTCGTTCGCCTCGAGCCCCGTGCTGCAGAAAAACACGTTCTCGAGCCCGGACATCTCGCACAGCTTGGCCGCAAGCGTCTCCTGCAGCGGCACGCGGTAGTAGTTCGAGCTGTGGATCAGCTTCGAGATCTGGTCGTGCAGCGCCGGCACCAGTTTCGGGTGGTTGTGGCCGAGCGTGTTGACGGCAATGCCGCCCAGGCCGTCGAGGTACTTCTTGCCCCCGGTGTCCCAGAGCCAGCAGCCTTCGCCGTGGGCGAGCGCCAGCGGCAGGCGGCCGTACGTGTGCATCACGTGCGGTTCTTGCGAAGCCATCGACACGGAGGCCATCGGCAAGGAGACGGGCGGCAACTTTTCCGGGGCGTTCATGGCACTGCTCCGATGATGGCGATCAGGGTCGACAGCAAGGCAGTGGCCGGCCAGCGCCGGGCACTCGTCTGGCGTCGCGAAGAGGGCGAATTCTAAGGCGCGAAGGCCGCGCCGGATTCACGCGGCTGAATGCACGGAATGCTTCTACGCCGTTCGGCTTGCAGCGCCAGCGCGACGGGCGAGCGCAGGTGCTTCGGCACAATCGGCGCTTCGAGCGAACCGCGTCCCCCAGCTTCTCACCGAGCCGACATCACTTGCCGTTGCCGCGCGAACAAATCATCCGGGGCCAGACCCGCGACGGCAAGACCTTTCGCCCGAGCGACTGGGCCGAGCGTCTCGCGGGCGCGATGTCGTCGTTCCGCCCGGAGGGCAACGCTGGCGGCATCGCGTCGTTCATCGGCTACTCGCCGTTCTGCGTGCCGCGAACCATCGACGGGGTGAAGAGCATCATCGTCAGCGAAGCGCTTCGCGATCTCGAACCGATGGCTTGGGACTTCGTGATGAACTTCGCTCGCGACAACGACCTCGAGGTGATCTCGTGCGATGCAACCAGCCGGGGCGACGAAGCCTAAGCGGTTGCTGCCCGCGGGCGGCGTGCCAGAAAACGAGCGGGCGTTTCAACAATGACAAAGGGCTCGCATCGCGAGCCCTTTTCTACCGCGAGCGCTTGTGGCGCTCATCAGCTGTGCGACTCAAGCTGCGGCTTGGAGCGCCTTCACCTTCGCGGCCAGGCGGCTCTTGTGACGAGCAGCCTTGTTCTTGTGGAAGAGGCCCTTGTCGGCGATCGAATCGATGACCGGCTGCGCGGTCTTGAAGAGCTCGACCGCCTTAGCCTTGTCGCCCGCGTCGACAGCTTTCTGCACGTTCTTGATCACAGTGCGGAACTTCGAACGCATCGCGGTGTTGGCGGCGTTGAGCCGGGTGTCCTGGCGAACGCGCTTGAGGCCCGATGCGATGCGAACGGTCTTCTTCTTGGCTTTGGTAGCAGTGGCCATGTCTAGCTCAATCTTTCTCTAAATCCGATTGCTCGATGAATCGAGGGTGGTGTCGACAAAGGGGGTGTCGAGACGGGTTTCCGACGCATTCGAAAGAGTGGGTCTGGAACAACCCGCGATTCTAGCATCGTGAGCCTCGCTGTCGAGGATGGGTAGAAAGGGGCTTCATATAATCGCCCGGCCACCGACCCGGTGCCGTGCCGCGCCTTCCCGACGCGCCCCTCATGAATCTGCTGCGGGCCGCCTCGACGATCTCGTTCTTCACGCTGATCTCGCGCGTCACCGGCCTCGCGCGCGAAGTGGTCGTCGCCGCGATGTTCGGCGCCGGCGCAAGCATGGACGCGTTCAACGTCGCGTTCCGCATTCCGAATCTGCTGCGGCGCCTGTTCGGCGAGGGCGCATTCACCCAGGCGTTCGTGCCGATCCTAGCCCACACGCGCGCGGCCGACGGCGACGACGCGACGCGGCGCCTCGTCGACGCCGTCGCCACGGTGCTCTTCTGGACCTTGCTGCTGGTGTGCTTGATCGGCGTCGTGGCGTCGCCATGGATCGTCTGGGCGATGGCTTCCGGCCTCGTGCATTTCGATCAGGCTGTGGTGATGACGCGCTGGATGTTCCCGTACATCGGCTTCATTTCGCTGGTCTCGCTCTCGGCCGGTGTGCTGAACACGTGGAAACGCTTCGGCGTGCCGGCCGCGACGCCGGTCCTGCTCAACGTCGCGTCAATCGGGTCCGCCTGGTGGCTCGCGCCGTGGTTCGGTCTAAGGGGCATCGAGCCGGTCTATGCGCTCGCGGTCGGTGTGATGATCGGCGGCGTGATCCAGCTCGCGATCCAGGTGCCGGCGCTCGCGCGCATCGGCGCGCTGCCGAAGCTGGCCCTGCGGCCGAGTGCGGTTCGCATCGAGTGGCATCACCCTGGCGTGCGCCGCGTGATGCGGCAGATGGCGCCGGCCCTGCTCGGCGTGTCGGTGGCCCAGCTCTCGGTGCTCATCAACACGCAGATCGCGTCGCATCAGGGCGTGGGGGCCGTGTCGTGGCTCGGCTACGCCGACCGGCTGATGGAGTTTCCGACGGCGATGCTCGGCGTCGCGCTCGGCTCGGTGCTGATCCCGCAACTCTCGGCCGCTCAGGCGCGCGACGACGCGACCGCCTATTCGGGCCTCCTCGACTGGGGCCTGCGGCTCACGTTGATGCTCGCACTGCCTTGCGCGGTCGCGCTGCTGGTGTTCCCGACCGCGCTCGTCGCGACGCTTTTTCACCGCGGTGCGTTCGACGCGGCCGCGGTTCAGAAGACGGCGGCAGCGTTGATGGGATATGGCTGCGGGCTCATGGGCATCATCGGCGTGAAGATCCTCGCGCCCGGCTTCTATGCGCGCCAGGACATCCGCACGCCGGTGACGATCGCGATCATCGTGCTCGTGATCACGCAGGCGCTGAACGTGGTGTTCGTGCCGCGCTTCGGCCACGCCGGTCTGGCGCTGTCGGTGAGCCTGGGTGCTGTCATCAACGCGGTGTGGCTCTTCATCGGTCTTAAGCGCGCGGGCTGGTATCGCCCGTTGCCCGGCTGGCCTGCGTTCGCGCTGCGCGTCATGGCGGCAACCGCGCTGGTCGGCGGCTTCCTGATCGTGGCGGAGCAGCAAATCCCGTGGGTGGCCCTCGTCGATCGGCAGACCGCGCGCGTCGGCCTGCTGGCCGGCTGCATCGCGCTGGCGAGCGTGCTCTATCTCGGCACCTTGTGGGCGACCGGCGTGCGTTTGCGCCACTTCATGCGGCACGGCTGAGCTGCGACCTAAAATCTCGCCATGTCGGGATCTCCCAAATTCCATGCGCCGACCGCGCTGGAATTCTTCGCCACCCTCGTCGCCGATGACGACACCCTGTCCGTCGTCGAGGCGGCCGCTGCGATCGCCCATGTCGATCACCCGATGCTCGACACCGAGGCCGTGCTCGCCGACATCGATGCGCTCGCGGCGCGCCTCAAGATCCGCATCCCGTCGGACGCCGTGCCGTTGCAGCGGCTGCGCTGGCTGAACCGCTTCTTCTTCACCGAACTCGGCTTCGCCGGCAACGTCAACGACTATTACGACCGTGGCAATAGCTATCTGCACACCGTGCTCGAAACGCGGCGCGGCATTCCGATCACGCTGGCGCTGATCTACATCGAGCTCGCGTCGCAGGTCGGTCTTGTCGCGAACGGCGTGTCGTTCCCCGGTCACTTCCTGGTGAAGCTCAGGATGCCGCAAGGCGAGGTCGTGATCGACCCGTTCACTGGCCAATCGCTGTCGCGGGAAGAGCTCGATGCGCTGCTCGCACCGTACCGGGCCCGGCGCGAGCAAGACGTGGCCGACGGCATGGAATCGCCGCTGGCGATGTATCTGCAATCGGCCGCGCCGCGCGAGGTCGTCGGGCGCGTGCTGCGCAACCTGAAGGAGATCCACCGCAGCGCGGGCGACTGGTCGCGACTGCTCGGTATCTGCGAACGCCTGGTGATCCTGTTGCCGACCGCCTGGGACGAGCGCCGGGATCGTGGACTTGCGTACGCCGAACTCGGTGCCGCCGATGCCGCCGCCAGCGACCTGAAGGCCTACCTCGACCACACCCCGCACGCCGTCGATCGGCGCGCCGTGATGTCGCGCCTCGAGGAGCTCGGCCGCGACGGCCGCTCGCGCATCCATTGAGATCGCGGCCGTGAGACAGCTCCCGTTGGCGATCGGCATCGACGCCACCAAGACCTTCGAGAACTTTCTGCCCGGCGAGAACGGCGGCGTCATCGCGCACTTGACGGCGTTGCGGCCGCATGCTGCGCCGGTCTATTTGTGGGGTGCGCCCGGCAGCGGCAAGAGCCACCTGCTGCATGCCGCTGCGCAAAGCGCCTTGCAGCACGGCCGCCGCGCGGGCTGCTTCTCCGCGGCCACACCGACGCCCTGGGCGCGCGCGGCGGGCGAGTCGCTGATCGTTATCGACGACTGCGACGCGCTCGACGCCGATCGGCAGCAAGCCGCGTTCGCGCTGTTCGTCGACGCCGCCGATCAGGGCACTCCGATCCTGGCCGCTGGCCAGGTGCCGCCGATCGATCTTGCGCTGCGGGAAGACCTGCGCACGCGGCTCGGCTGGGGCCATGTGTTCGCGTTGCAGCCGCTCTCGGAATGCGAGGTGCGTGCGGCGCTGCGACGTGAATCGGATCGACGCGGCACCTTCCTGTCTGACGACGTGATGGACTATCTGCTCACGCGCTTCGCGCGCGACCTCAAGCACCTGATGTCGCAGCTCGACCGGCTCGACGAGTTCTCGCTCGCTGCCAAGCGCGCGATCACAGTGCCGCTGCTGAAGCAGATGCTCGCCGAAGAGAGCGCCGCTTGATCGGCGCGGCAGCGGAGAGCGGCCCAAGCACGGGGCCCGGCCAGCCCGGTTCATGCGGCCTGCATCGGCCCGGGCTCACCGCGGACTCCGGACCGAACCTCTGCCTGTTCGACCTCGACCACACACTGCTGCCGATCGACTCCGACCACGCGTGGAACGATTTCGTGATCGAGCGCGGCTGGGTCGACGCCACCGAATCGAAGCGTGCAAGCGAGGCGTTCTTCGAGCAGTACCGGGCCGGCTCGCTCGACATCCACGAATACATCGAGTTCGCGACGCGCCCGCTTCGCAAGCGCTCGCCCGCCGAGCTGAATGCCGCTCATGCGGATTTCATGCGCAGCAAGATCACCCCATTTATCACTGACAAGGCGCTCGCGCTGGTGCGCGAACACCAGGCCCGCGGCGACCGCGTCGCCATCGTCACCGCCACCAACGACTTCATCACCGGACCGATCGCGGCGGCCTTCGGCGTGGCCGCGCTGATCGCGGTTCGGCTCGCGCGCGACGCGGCGGGTACCATCACCGGTCGCATCGAGGGCATGCCGAGCTTTCGTGAAGGCAAGGTCGCCCGCATCGGCGAGTGGCTCGCCCGCGACGGGCTGGGCTGGGGCAGCTTTCGACGCGTCAGCGCTTACAGCGACTCGTGGAACGATCTGCCGATGCTCGAACGCGCGACCGACCCGGTGGCGGTCGACCCGTCGGCCGAACTGGCAAGGGTCGCCGCCGAGCGCGGCTGGACCATCCTCCACCTGTTGACGATCCCGAGGCTCGAGACACCCGCATGATCAAGAAATTCATCGACCGACTGCTCGGCAAGACGCCGGCCGAGCCCGAGATCGTCGGCGGCGTGCCGCGCGGTCGTCGCGTCGAGGTGGCGAAGTCGGAACATCGCATCGATCCGAAGCTCGTCGACGAGCGTGCCGTGAAGGTCGTCAGCACGCTGGTGGCGGCCGGCTTCGAGGCCTACATCGTCGGCGGCGCGGTCCGCGACCTGCTGGTCGGCATGCGCCCGAAGGACTTCGACATCGCGACCAACGCGACGCCCGAGGAAGTGAAAGGCCTCTTCAGGCGCGCCTTCATCATCGGGCGGCGCTTTCGCATCGTGCACGTGGTGTTCGGGCGCGGCCGGCAGGATCGTGGCTTGAGCGAGGTGATCGAGGTCTCGACCTTCCGTGCATTTGTCGATGCGGCGACGGCCGAACAGGTGACCGGCAACGAGAAGACGGCCGCCGGCAAGCTCGGCGGCAGCGCACACGTGGTCGACGCGAGCGGCCGGGTGCTGCGCGACAACGTCTGGGGCCCGCAGATCGAAGACGCGGCGCGGCGCGACTACACCGTCAATGCGATGTACTACGACCCGGTGCGCGAGATGGTCGTCGACTATCACGGCGGCATGGCCGACGTGAAGAAGAAGCTTCTGCGCATGATCGGCGACCCGGCGTCGCGTTACCGCGAAGACCCGGTGCGCATCATTCGCGCGGTGCGGTTCGCGGCCAAGCTCGGCTTCGAGATCGAACCGAAGACGCGGGCCCCGATCGCCGAGATGGCCGCGCTGCTCGACAACGTGCCGCCCTCGCGCACGTTCGACGAGATGATCAAGCTGCTGCAGACCGGCCACGCGCTCGCGAGCATCGTCGAGCTTAAGAAGCTTGGGCTGCACCGCGGCGTGTTCCCGGTTCTCGACGTCGCGCTCGACGAATCGAACCGGCACGAACCGGGCCAAAGCGGCCGCGGGAGTTTCGTCCAGCTCGCGCTCGCCGACACCGACCGGCGCGTCGACGAAGGCAAGCCGGTCGCGCCGAGCTTCCTGCTCGCGTGCCTGTTGTGGCACGACGTGCAGACCGCGTGGAACCAGCGAATGAAGGCCGGCGACGGCACCTTCCCGGCGCTGCAGGATGCGATCGATGCGGTCTTCGACGCGCGCATCGGCGACATCTCGGGCCGCGGCAAGCTCGCCATCGACATGCGCGAGATCTGGATGATGCAGCCGCGTTTCGAGCGCCGCACCGGCAGCTCGACGATGACGCTCGTCGAGCAACCGCGCTTTCGGGCCGGGCTCGATTTCCTGCGCTTGCGCGGCCGCGCCGGCGAAATCGATGCCGAAGCGGCGGCGTGGTGGGAAACGTTCTCGCTCGCCGACGACGAAGAGCGCCGCAGGATGTCGTCTGCCAACCGCGGCGAGCCGCGACCGCCGCGCCGGGTCAGAAAGGCGGCGTCCGGCTCGGTTGGTGGGACAAGCGACGGTGGCGGGCACGAGCCGGCCGAAGCGACCGCAGGCGGGTCGGAAGACTCGACGTCGCCGCAAGAGCCGCAGCTCGATGCCGACGGCAACCCGATCCGCAAGCGCCGTCGGCGACGTCGCAAGCCGGCGGGCGGCGCGGCGGCGCATGTCGATGGTGCGAGCGGCGACGTGGCCGGCGTGCCGGTGGCCGATCCTGCGACGGATGCGTGATCGCGTCGGCGGTGCGTGATCCGGTCGCCGCATTCATCGGTCTCGGCGCCAACCTAGGCGACGCGGCGTCGACCATCGAAGCCGCCTTCGATGCGATCGCGCGGTTGCCCGGCACGATGCTCACCGGCCGCTCGTCGCTCTATCAGAGCGCGCCCATCGATGCGACCGGCCCGGATTTCATCAACGCGGTGGCCCGCGTCGAGACCCGGCTCTCGGCGCCTGACCTGCTGCGTGCGTTGCAGGCGATCGAACTCGCCCACGGCCGGGAGCGCGGCGGCCGCCACGCGCCTCGCACGCTCGACCTCGATCTGCTGCTGCATGGCGACACCCGAAGCGAAGACCCGCATTTGCAACTGCCGCACCCGCGTCTGCATCAACGTGCCTTCGTGCTGACGCCGCTCGCGGAGATCGCCGCCGAACTCGTCATCGAAGGCCACGGCAGCGTCGCCGAACTGGTGAAGGCGGTCGCCTCGCAACGCGTCGATAGACTCGTCACCCGATGACCGCCTTGCCACTCAGCCGATTCCGCTCGATCGCCGTCGAAGGACCGATCGGCGCGGGCAAGAGCACGCTCGCCCGGCGCCTCGCGGCGCACCTCGATGCCGAACTCGTGCTCGAACAAGCGACCGAGAACCCCTTCCTCGGCCGTTTCTACGAAGACATGGCGAGCTACGCGTTCCAGACCCAGCTCTTCTTCCTGTTCCAGCGCGCCAAGCAACTGCAGGCGCTCGCGCAGCCCGGCATGTTCTCGCAGACCATCGTGTCCGATTTCATGTTCGCGAAGGACGCCATCTTCGCGCGGCTCACGCTCTCCGATGAAGAGCACCGGCTCTACTCGACGATGTACACCCAGGTCGCCGCGCAGATGAGCGAGCCCGATCTCGTCATCTGGCTGCAAGCGTCGCCCGCGGCGTTGATGAAGCGTGTGGCCAGGCGCGGCGTGGCGATGGAGCAATCGATCGCGCCCGACTACATGCAGCGACTTTGCGACGCCTACGTCACGTACTTCCAAAGCTATGAAAGCGCGCCGGTGTTCACGATCGGCACCGACGATTTCAACCCCGGTGACAACGACGCCGACTTCCAGGTGTTGATCGAGCGGCTCGAGCAGTTCGAGGGTCGGCGCGATTCGTACCTTTCGGCGCAGATGCCGCTGATCTGATTCAGCGGCTGCGCGCTCGAAGGCGCACGCGATTCGACAAGCCGCCCGGCGCGCCGCGGGCGCTGGAAGACCACCCGCTAGCGCTTCAAGACCTCGTTGATCTCGATCGACACGTTCGCGCCGCGCGGTGCCATCGGCTTCGACTGACCGTTCAAGTCGCCGTCGTGCGCGATCGGGTCGCCGCTCTTGCTGATGCGCGCGCCGACGATCACGCTCGTCGCCGACGAGAGCCTGGCCATCGGGCCCATCGCCATGCTGTCGTCGAGCTTGAAGCGGAGCGGCAGGTCGCTCACCTTGGCGCGCATCACCGCGAGCGGGATCGGGCTGCCTGCCGCGGCGCGGGCGAAAACGAAAACGGTGTCGGAGGGAGCGGCCTTCGCAGCGAGTGCGGGCGCGACCGTCACGATGCCGCTGATCTCGGCCGATGCTTGAGGTGTGGCTGACGTCGGGTCGGCTGCCAGGGCGGTCGTCGGTGCCGCATCGGGCGTCGCGCCAGCCGGCGAGCCGCCGCGTGAGGCGGGCGCTGCCGCAGCGGCGCCGGACCCGCCGGTACGCGCCTTCGCGCGCGCGTCGGCGATGCTCGCCTGCACCTGGCCCGCGAGTTCGCTGTTCGGCGGCAACGCGGCGGCGACCTGGGTCCAGCGGGCGACGGCGCCATCGAAATCGCCTCGGTCGTAGGCGGCGCCGCCGGCCAGCGCGAGCGCTTTCACGTTGCCGGGCGCGATCGCCAGGGCCCGTTCGACCAGGGCGAGCGACTCGGCGTCGCTGCGGCCGTTGTTGCTGGCGGCGAGCGCATCGGCCCAGTCGGCCAGCAGGTCGGCGTCGTCCTTGCGCAGCGCGGCGGCTTTCGCGTACGCCGACACCGCATCGGCCGGGCGCCCGAGCACCATGTAGGAGCGAGCCAGCATGGTCCAGCCCTCGGCATCGTCGGGTCGTTCCTTCATGCGCGCCGCGAGGCGATCGACCATCGCAGCGATCTGCTTGGGTGTGACATCGGCGGTGCCACCGGTGCCAGTGGGACCGGGCGGCTTGCCATTCGCATCGGCGTTGTCGGCCAGCGCCGATGGGGCAGGCCCGATGCCGGCGAGCGATGGCGAGCCGGTCAACGCGTAGCCGATCGACGCGATGGCGAGCACCAGAAAGCTCACCGATGCCAGCAACGCGCGTGGCAGCTTCACGGCCGCGAGTGACCCGGCCGTGAAGGTGGCGGCGGTGGCGGCGTTGTTGGCGGTGGCGTTGGGCGAGGCCATGCCGGGCCGGTTCCGGGTGGTCATGAGATGAGGGGAAGGTCGCGCGCAGGCGTGTCCCGAACGCCGTCGGCTCGCTCGGCATCGTCGTCGACGGCGTCGCTCTCGAAGCGATCATCCGGCAGGCGAGTGCGGCGCCGCATCACGACCGCGAGCGTGACGAAGCCCACCGCGAGCAGCGCGCCCGGCCCGAACCACAACAGCGCCGTGCTCGGGCGCAGCGGCGGCCGGTAGAGCACGAAGTCGCCGTAGCGCGCGGTCATGTAGTCGACGATCTGCGCGTCGCTGTCGCCACGCGTCAAGGCTTCGCGCACCTGCCGCCGCAGATCGACCGCCAGCGACGCGTTCGAATCGGCGATGGTCTGGTTCTGACAGACGAGGCAGCGCAGTTCGGCGGTGATGCGCACCATGCGCGCTTCGATCGCCGGGTCGGCGGCCTCGGGCGCCGCGTCTTTCGCATGAACGTCGAACGAGGCGAGCGCTGCGCAGAGCCACGAGCCGAAGATGACGATCGTCATCGCAACGCGGGACATCGCGAGAGTCCTCAACTGTTCAGGCGCCGCAGCAACGGCTCGATCTCGTTCTCGATCACGCGCGGCGTGAGCGGGCCGATGTGCTTCATGCGGATCGTGCCGGCCTTGTCGATGACGAAGGTCTCGGGCACGCCATAGACGCCGAAGTCGATGCCGACGCGGCCGTCGCCGTCGAAGAGAGAGAAGTCGTACGGGTCGCCGAATCGGCTGAGCCAGCCGGTCGCGTCGCCTCGTGTGTCCTTGTAGTTGAGCCCGTAGACCGGCACGGTCCTGCGCTTCGCGTACTCGACAAGCAGCGGGTGCTCATCGCGGCACGCCACGCACCATGACGCCCAGACGTTGAGGATCCAGACCTTGCCGCGCAAGTCGATGGTCTTCACGGCCTGGCTCGCGTCGTCGAGGCGGGCGAGCACGAACGCGGGCGCCGGCTTGCCGATCAACGGCGACGGCACTTCGCGCGGGTCGAGCTTCAAGCCGACCATCAGGAAGGCGAGCAGCAGCCCGAACGCGGCGAGCGGGATCAGGAAACGAAGACGCGTCATGCGGTGGCGAGAACGGTTCGTTCCGCCATCGCCTGACGTGTCTTCACGCGGTAGCGGCGGTCGCTCGCGGCGAGCAAGCCGCCCAAGCCCATCATCAGGCAGCCGCCCCAGATCCAGTCGACGAACGGCTTCACGTAGACGCGCACGATCCAGGCGCCGCCGCCGGTCGGCTCGCCGAGCGAGACGTAGAGGTCACGCGTGACTCCGGTGTTGATGGCGGCTTCGGTCATCGTCGACTGGGCGATCGGGTAGAGGCGTTTCTCGGGCCGCATCTGCGCGACGGGTGCGCCGTCGCGCGTCACGTCGATCAGGCCTTGCGCCGCGCTGTAGTTCGGACCCGCCGCTTCGCGCACGCCACGAAACGTGAAGACGTAGCCGTAGGCTTCGGTCGTGTCGCCGATCTCCATCCGCACATCGCGCTCGATCTCGTGGCTCTTCACCATCGTGACGCCGAAGATGAAGACGGCGATCCCGAGGTGAGCGACCAGCATGCCGTAGCCCGCTCGCGGGATCTGACGTGCGCGATGCATGAGGCCGAGCTTCGCGCCCCGCGGCCGCAGGCGTTCGGCGAGGTCGGTTGCGATCGACGCGACGATCCAGTACGCCATCAGGAAACCACCGGCGGCGGCGAGGCTGATGCCGCCCGACACGACGCTCGTGAGCACGGTCGCGAGCACGGCGACGCCGGCGGCCCATCGCAGGCGGACGGCGAGTGCGGGCAGTTCGGCCTTCTTCCAGTTCGCAAGCGGCCCGATGCCCATCAGGAAGATCGCCGGCGCCATCAGCGGCACGAACACCGCATCGAAGTACGGCGGGCCGACGGAGATCTTGCCGGCGCCGAGCGCGTCGAGCACCAGCGGGTAGAGCGTGCCGAGCAGCACCGCAGCGCAGGCCACCACCAGCAGCACGTTGTTGGCGAGCAGGAAGGTTTCTCGCGACATGAAGTCGAAGCGCGCGCCCAGGCCCACGCTCGGCGCGCGCCACGCGTACAGCGCGAGCGAAGCACCGATCGCGAGTGCGAGAAAGACGAGGATGAAGAGGCCGCGCCGCGGATCGGTCGCGAACGCGTGCACCGACGACAGCACGCCTGAGCGCACGAGAAAGGTGCCGAGCAGCGACAGCGAGAACGCGACGATCGCCAGCAGCACGGTCCACGATTTGAACGCGCTGCGCTTCTCGGTGACCGCAAGCGAGTGGATCAGCGCAGTCGCGACCAGCCACGGCATGAACGACGCGTTCTCGACCGGGTCCCAGAACCACCAGCCGCCCCAACCGAGCTCGTAGTAGGCCCAGCCGCTGCCCAGCGCGATGCCGATGGTGAGGAAGACCCACGCGACCGTGGTCCATGGCCGCGTCCAGCGGGCCCAGGCAGCGTCGAGCGTGCCGCCGATCAGCGCGGCGACCGCGAACGAGAACGCGACCGATAGACCGACGTAGCCCATGTAGAGCATCGGCGGGTGGATCACCATGCCCGGGTCCTGCAGCAACGGGTTCAGGTCGCGACCGTCGGCGAGCGCCGGGAAGAGGCGATCGAACGGGTTCGACGTCACGAGCAGGAAGAGCAAGAAGCCCACCGCGAGCAAGCCCATCACCGAGAGCGTGCGCGCCAGCACTTTCGCGGGCAGCGTGGCGCTGAACTGAGAGACCGCGACGGTCCACACGCTCAGCATCAGCAGCCACAGCAGGAGCGAGCCTTCGTGGCCGCCCCACACCGCGGCGAGGCGGTAGTGCAACGGCAGGGAGCGGTTCGAGTTCGACGCCACGTACATCACCGTGAAGTCGTTGTTCGCGAACGAGACGGCGAGGCAAACGAAGGCGAATCCGACGAGCGCGAACAGCCAGCGCGCCGAGGGCCTCGCAATCGCCATCCACGCGGCGTTGTCGCGCGCCGCGCCGAGCATCGGCACGGTGCCGAGCGTGAGCGCGATGCCGAGCGCGAGCCAAAGCACGAAGTGGCCGAGTTCGGGGATCACGGCGCTTCGCTCGGCTTCAACGGGTTCATGTTGGCGTTCGCGTTGGTGTTCACACTGGTGTTGAAACTGGCATCGGAACGAGGTCGAGGATCCGACCGCATCGGTGTGGCGAGCTTGCCGGCTTGCGCGCGCTTCAACGCCTCGGCCGCTTCGGGCGGCATGTAGTTCTCGTCGTGCTTCGCCAGCACTTCGCGCGCGACGAAGACGCCGTCTTGCAGGCGACCCTGCGCGACCACCCCCTTGCCCTCCTTGAACAGATCGGGAAGGATGCCCTCGTAGCGGACGCGAATCTGCTGCGCGGTGTCGGTCACGACGAAGCTCACACGCGTGCCGTCGCGAGTCAACGTGCCGGCCTCGACCAGCCCGCCCAGCCGGAAGGTGCGCGCTGTCGGTGCTTCGTGCGACGCGATCTGCGACGGCGAGTAAAAGAACACGAGATTGCTCTGGAACGCGTTCAGCACCAGGGCGGTGGCGGCGGCCGCGGCGCACGCGATGCCGGCGGCGATCGCCAGACGCTTGTGGCGCGGCTTCATGTCGCCGGCCGGACCCGCGCGTCGCGCAACGCGCGCCGATGACGCATGGCAACGAGCATCGGCTCCGACAGCAGGCACGCGGCCGCGACGCCAAAGGCGCTCCACACATAGAGCCCGTAGCCGCCCATCGCGAAGAAGGCCGATGCGCTGTCCCAGTTCATGCAGCGGCCTCCGTGACCCAGCGCGCGCCGTTCTCCCGCTCGATGACGATCGCGCGCGTACGCATGAAGACCACCGCAAACGCGTAAGCCCATAACGAGAGGGTCATCAGCAACATGGCGGTCAGCATAACGCTGGCCATTTTCGGGGCAGAACCAATGCCCACGCTCGCACCTTGATGTAGCGTGTTCCACCACTTGACCGAGAAGTAGATGATGGGCACGTTGACGCTGCCGACGATCGCGAGCAGCGCGCCGGCACGATCGGCACGCCGGGTGTCGTCGATGGCCGCGACCAGCGACAGGAAGCCGCCGTAAAGGAAGAGCAGGATCAGCTCCGACATCAGCCGCGCGTCGCCCCACACCCACCACGCGCCCCAAGTGGGCCGGCCCCAGGCCATGCCGGTCCACAGCGCGAGCACCGTGAAGAGCGCACCGGTCGGCGCGATGGCGCGTGCCACCATCGACGCGAGCCGCGCATTGAAGGCCCAGCCCACGGCTGCCCAGCCGGCCATCGCGAGGTAGAGCACCATCGACATCCACGCGGCCGGCACGTGGACGAAGATGATGCGGTACGCGTCGCCTTGCGTCGCATCGGTCGGTGCGAGGAAGAAGCCGGTGTAGAGGCCGAGTGCCGCGAGCACGAAGCACGCGGCCCAGCACCACGGCACGAGCTTGCCGGCCAGGGCGTAGAACGGGGCCGGCGCGGCGAAGCGGAACCAGCGGATCGGAGCTGAGGGAGCAGCGGGGGTCATTCGGTGGCGATTCTCACCGCTGCGGCCGAGGCTGGCAACGCGACCAGCGCTGTCACGATCAGCAAGGCGCCCAGCAGCGAGAAGTGGCCTTGCGCCGAGCTGGCGTTGTCGATCGCCGCGACCGCGCCGGCACCGAAGATCAGCGCCGGGATGCAGAGCGGCACGACCAGCACGATCAGCAGCACCGAGCCGCTTCGCAAGCCCAGCGTGAGTGCAGCGCCGAGGCTGCCGAGCAGGCTTAGCACCGGCGTGCCGAGCAGCAGCGACGCGACAAGCGCTGCGGTCGCGGCGGTCGACAAGTGGAAAGCCAGCCCGAAGAGCGGTGCCGCGAGCGTGAGCGGCAAGCCCGTCATGAGCCAATGCGCACCAACCTTCGCGGCGACGACGCCGACGCGGCTGCCGGCCATCAGCATCTGTTCGAGCGAGCCGTCGGCCAGGTCGCCAGCGTAGAGCTGCGAGACGGAGAGCAGTGCGGCGAGCAGCGCCGAGACCCAGACGACGCCGGGCGCGATCTGCCGCAGCATCTCCGGCTCGGGGCCGACACCGAGCGGGAACAGCGCGATCGCGACGGTGAAGAACGCGAGCGGCAACAGCACGTCGACACGGCGGCGCAGCGCGAGCCGCAGATCACGCAGCAGCACGGCGGTGAAGGCGTTCACTGGCGTCCCTCGCGCTGCGCGGTGCGAGATTCGTCTGAGGACCGGGAGGAGCCTCTTCGTGGCCCTTGGCGGCCGCGCGGACTCATGCGGCGCCGAGTTGCAACACGGTAGGCGAGGGCAGCGCGTCGCCGAGCGGGCGGTGGCTGGTGACGATCGCGCTGCCGCCTCTCGCGAGGTGCAGCGCGAGCAGCGATTCGAGCAACGCGATGCCGTCGGCATCGAGCGCGTCGAACGGCTCGTCGAGCAGCCACACGCTGGTGGGCGGGGCGAGCGCGAGGCGCGCCAGCGTCACGCGCTTGCGCTGGCCTTGCGAGAGAGTGCGAACAAGGGCATCGCGTCGGCTGGCGATGCCCACCCGCGTCAATGCGTCGAGTCTCGACGCCGCCGTGCTGGTGATCCCGTTCATGCGCAACAGGAAGTGCAGCGATTCGGTCACCGTGAGATCGTCTTTCAGCGCGTTGGCGTGCGCGACGTAGATGAGCGTGTGTTTGGCCAAGTGTGTATCGCCCGCGTCAGGCACGCCGGCGACCCGTTCGACCACTCCGGCGTCGGGTGTCGACAGGCTGGCGAGGATCTTCATCAAGCTCGTTTTGCCGCTGCCGTTCGCGCCGCGCAACCACAGGAGCTCGCCGGCATGCAGCGTGACGTCGATCGCCATGAAAAGCAGCCGTTCTCCGCGTCGGCAAGCGAGGCCCTGCGCGCGCAGGCGCGTCGCACCCCGCGCGTGCGAACGCAATAGCGCGCCCGCGCCGGGCGGCTCGATCGTCGTGGTGTTCGACATCAGGTCGCGGGCGCCTGCAGGGTCTGGTATTCGAAGTAGCGCTGCGCCATGAAGGCGATGGTCGACATCGCGACGGTGGCTCCGAGCGCGAGCGCGATGATGACGCCTGCGATCGTCTCCCAGCCCGGCACCGCACGAGGCTGCGACGGCACGAAGCGCGCGTTCCAGCGCGCGTCGGGCGTGAGCCCGTAGACGATCGCCGACAACATCGACGCCGCGAGGGTGAGGCCGAGGAACGGCAGCAGCACCCACGCCCACTGGTCGTCGACGCCGAGCTCACGCAAACGGATCACGCCGACCAGGCCGATCAGGGTCGGCAACGGATACACCCAGCCCCAGATGTCCTTCGGCCCGAACAGGTAGAAGCGGTGCATCCCGAACGCGCCCGCGACCAATGCAATCCATGTGGCCACCGCCTTCGAACGATCCGCGCGCGGCGCGCTCAAGGGGACGGGCCGCTGGCGAACGTCGGCGCACCGGGCGAGCCGTCGCCGGCGCCGAGGCTTTTCTGCATCACGACCACATCGAGCCACCGATCGAACTTCCAGCCGGCCGATCGCAGGGTGCCGACCGGTTCGAAGCCGAGCGTGCGGTGCAGGCCGACCGATGCGGTGTTGGCCGAGTCGCCGATCACCGCCAGCATCTGGCGCGCGCCGGCCGCTTCGCATCGGGCCATGAGTTCGACCAGCAGCATCTTGCCGACGCCTCTGCCCACCGCACCGGGTGCGAGGTACACCGAATCCTCGAGGCAAAAGCGATAGGCCGGGCGAGGGCGGAAATGGTTCGCATAGGCGTAGCCAAGCACCTCCCCGTCGGCCTCGGCGACGAGCCATGGCAAGCCCTTGCCGAGCACGTCGTCGCGTCGCTTCGACATCTCGGCCAGACTCGGCGCTTCGAGCTCGAAGGTGCCGGTTCCGTGCTCGACATTCCAGCCATAGATCCGTGTGATCGCGGCCAGGTCGTTGGCGGTGCTCGGGCGGATCAGCAAAGGGGGCAACACGGCGTCCATGAGAGATTCAGCAGCCAGCGGAGGACAAGTTTATATAATGCGCGGTTTCGCGTCCGTCGACGGACGCGTGCTGAACGCCGTCTCGAGGGCGCGGCCTCACCTGGCCGTCCGCTTCAAGGCTCTCCACTCAAGCACTTAAAGGACTCATGATGGTCGTCATCCGACTCTCCCGCGGCGGCGCCAAGAAGCGCCCTTTCTTCAACATCGTCGTCGCCGACTCCAAGCTGCGCCGCGACGGCCGCTTCATCGAGCGCGTAGGTTTCTACAACCCGGTCGCGGCCGGTGCCGAGCAGCCGCTGCGGGTGTCGTTCGACCGTGTCGACCACTGGACCTCGCACGGCGCCCAGATGTCGCCGACGGTGCAGCGCCTGGTCGCGCAAGCGAAGGCCGCGGCCTGAGCATCCGGCGGCGAGCCGTCGCGTGAAGAGCGGCGGCTCCTTGCTGACTGTCGGCGCCATGGTGTTGCCGAGTGACATCGATGGCTCTTGGCCGTCTGCGGTCGCGCATTGCGAGATGCCGCGCGACGCGCTCGAAATCGGGCGCATCCTCGATGCGTGGGGGTTGAAGGGCTGGCTCCGGATACAGCCCTTTTCCGAAGACGCGCCGGCCTTGCTGCGGGCAAAACACTGGTACCTCGCGCCTCCCGACAACGAGCGCTCAGCGCGCTTGCCCGGTGTGGCACGCCAATGGCCCGCATCGCTCGAGGTTGTGTCGTCGCGCATGCACGGCGACACCGTGGTGGCACAGGTTCGCGGCGTCGACGACCGCACCGCGGCCGAAGTCTTGCGAGGTGGCCGCCTTTTCGTCTCGCGCGCGGTCTTTCCGAAGACCGGACCCGACGAGTTTTACTGGGTCGACCTGATCGGCATGACAGTCGTGAACCGGGACGGGCATCGCTTCGGCGAAGTTCTTGGGTTGATGAGCACCGGGCCGCAAAGCGTGTTGCGTGTGAAGCCGGAAATGGCGCCGACGAAGGCAGGCAGCGATTCGGATGCCGACCACGTTGGCGCTGGCGAAGCGACCGTGGCCGACGAGCGCCTGATCCCGTTCGTCGATGCCTACGTCGACCGGGTCGACATGGCCACACGGACCATCACGGTCGACTGGGGACTCGACTACTGAGGGGTCGGGTTGCCGAACTCTGGCATGAAGTCCGATGCGATACGACGTCATCACCCTCTTCCCGGAGCTCTTCGACGCGCACTTCAAGCACGGCGTGACGCGCCGAGCGTTTGAGAGCGGGCGGGTCGACGTGCGGCTCTGGCAACTGCGCGATTTCGGCGACGAGCCGCACCGCCGCGTCGACGACCGGCCGTTCGGCGGCGGGCCCGGCATGGTGCTGCTGTTCGAGCCGTTGCAGCGTGCGGTGGCGGCGATCCGTGCCTCGCGCGGGGAGGCTCTAGACAAGCCCGCGCCGCTGATCCACTTCACGCCGACCGGCCACCCGGTCGACCAGCGCGTGGTGCGTCGCGAGGCAGCGGGTCAGGGCGCGATCCTGCTGTGCGGGCGCTACGAGGGCATCGACCAGCGCTTCATCGATGCGCACGTCGACATCGAGTGGAGCCTGGGCGACTTCGTGTTGTCGGGCGGCGAGCTGGCCGCGCTGGCGCTGCTCGACGCGGTCGCGCGCCTGCAACCGGGCGTGCTCGGCGACGCGGCATCGCACCAACAGGACAGCTTTTCCGAGGGCCTGCTCGATTGCCCGCACTACAGCCGTCCCGAGAACCTCGCTGATCGACCCGAGCCGGTCGGCACGATCCCATCTGTTCTGCTGTCCGGGCATCATGGCCAGATCGAGCGTTGGCGACGTGAACGGTCGCTCGCGCTCACCGCGGAGCGGCGTCCGGACCTGATCGAGCGAGCCAGAAGCGATGGCCTGTTAACGCCAGCGGACTTGCGATTCCTTGCCTCGTTGCGCTGACCAATGCCCGCACGCCGGTGTTATAGTGCGCGGTTTGCCGATCCTCTGCCACGCCGGAGCCTTCGCGGCTCCACACAACAACCAAGCGGTTGAGCAAGATCACCAGGAGCAACCCATGGATCTGATCCAGACCCTCGAGCACGAGGAAATCGCGCGCCTTGCGAAAACGATTCCCGTCTTCGCCCCCGGCGACACCGTGATAGTCAGCGTCAACGTCGTCGAAGGCACGCGCAAGCGCCTGCAGGCGTTCGAAGGCGTGGTGATCGCCAAGCGCAACCGCAGCCTCAATTCGAGCTTCATCGTGCGCAAGATCTCGAGCGGCGAAGGCGTCGAGCGCACGTTCCAGCTCTACAGCCCGTTAATCGCGTCGATCGAGGTGAAGCGCCGCGGCGACGTGCGCCGCGCCAAGCTCTACTACCTGCGCAGCCGCTCGGGCAAGTCGGCGCGCATCAAGGAAAAGCTCGCCTGACGACGGCTTGGTGGCCGACCTGTTCGGCCGCCCCCAAGTCGTGGCGAGCTTCGATCCCGAAGCACTCGAGGTTCTCGGCACCGATTCGCACCTGCCGTCGATCGGTGTAGACCGGCTGACCGCTGTCGCGTTGCGCGCGCGTTTCTCGAACCCTCCGGTGTGGCGCCCCGAGACAGACATTGAGGCCCGTCTGCATGCGCGCGAGCCGCGGGCGGCCTCGGTGCTGATCGGCCTCGTGCAACGCGGCGAACTCCACGTGCTGCTGACGCAGCGCGCACCCGACCTGCGAGATCACCCCGGGCAGATCAGTTTCCCCGGCGGCCGCGTCGAGGCATCCGATATGGATGCCGTTGCGACGGCGCTGCGTGAGGCGCACGAAGAGATCGGCCTCGAGGCGCGCGCGGTAGAGGTCATCGGCCAGTTGCCCGAATACGCCACCGGCACCGGTTTCGTCGTGACGCCGGTGGTCGCGCTCGTCGATCCGCACGATGCCGTGATCGACGCGCGCGAAGTGGCGGCGGTGTTCGAGGTGCCCCTCGCCTTCCTGATGAACCCGGCGCACCACCGCCGCCATGCGGTCGAACTCGCCGGTACGCGACGCGAGTTCCTGTCGATGCCGTGGGTCGATCCCACAGACGCCGCGCAGCGTCGCTTCATCTGGGGGGCAACGGCGGCGATGCTGCGCAATCTGTACCGCTTCATCGCGGCGTGAAGGCATCGGCGCGGCAGGACCCGCCGCTATCATCGATCGCATGAGTTTCTTCGCGGTGTTCCTGGCCTTGTTCATCGAGCAAGTGAAGCCATTGCCGCGCGGCAACGTCGTGCACGACGCGCTGACCGGCTGGATGCGCTGGACCGCCCGCAATTTCGACGCCGGCAAGGAGAGCCACGCATGGGTCGTGTGGGGCGTGACGGCGTTGTTGCCGGCCGTCCTGGTGGGTGCGGTCTACGTCGGCGCGGCGCGCATTCATGTGGGCCTCGGGCTGGTGTTCGACGTCGCGGTGCTCTACCTCACGCTCGGCTTTCGCCAGTTCAGCCATTACTTCACCGACATCCGCGACGCCCTCGAGCGCGCCGACGAAGCGGAGGCGGGCCGACTGTTGGCCGAGTGGCGACACCTCGATGCGAGCGAGTTGCCGCGCACGGAAATGATCCGCCACGTGATCGAGCATTCGCTGCTGGCGGCGCACCGGCACATGTTCGGCGTGTTTTTCTGGTTCGTGGTGCTGTCGACCATCGGCTGCGGGCCTGCTGGCGCGGTGCTCTATCGCATGGCCGAATTCGCCAGCCGCTACTGGACGTTCTCGAGCGGCAGCGCCGGCGTGATCGTCAACGAACAGCTGATGGCGTTGTCGGGCCGCCTGTTCCGGATGCTCGATCATGTGCCCGCGCGCCTCACCGCGTCGGGGTTCGCCGTGGTCGGCAACTTCGAAGAAGCGATCCGGGGCTGGAAGCGCGACGCCGGGCTCTGGAAGGATCGCAACGAAGGCGTGATCCTCGCGTCTGCAGCGGGCGCCGTCGGCGTTCAGCTCGGCGGCAGCGCAGCGCCCAGCGTGAGCCCGGAACAATCGAAGACGTTCGACGCGGGTGCTTCGCCCGAGTCGGGTGAGGCCGAAGGTTCCACGCCCGGCGCGCCGCCCGTGCTCGGGCACCTGCACAGCATGGTGGGATTGGTGTGGCGGTCGGTCGTGTTGTGGATGCTCTTGCTGGCGTTGCTGTCGGTCGCCCATCTGATCGGGTAATCGAAAAGGGGGGTGCTCAGTGCCGCTCAACCAGTTCATCCCGGATCTCACCGTAGATGCGGTAGCGCGATGCGCTGATCTGGCCCGCTTCCACGGCGGTTCGGACGCCGCAACCCGGCTCGCGCAGGTGCGTGCAGTTGTAGAAGCGGCAGTCGGCGTGCGCGCGAATGTCGGGCATCAGCGAAGGCAGCTGTTGCGGGTCGATCTGGCGCAGCCCGAACTCCTGGAAACCCGGTGAATCGATGAGTGCGGTCCGGCGCTCGGCATCGAGCCAGTACCAACGCGTGCTGGTCGTCGTGTGCCGGCCGGTGTTCATCGCCGCCGAGATTTCCGCGGTGAGCACGTTGGCGTCCGGCGCAAGAAGATTGATGAGCGTGCTCTTGCCGGTGCCGCTCGGGCCGAGCACGAAGCTCGCGCGGCCCTCGATAGAAGGCATCAGCGTCGAACGCGCGGCGTCGGGTTCGCGCTTCAGCGCGACCTCGTCGACCGCGAGCCCCATGTCGACGTAGGGCTGCAAACGCACGCGGGCCTGCGCGAACGACGGCAGGTCCCGCTTGTTGAGCACGATGCGCGACCGGATGCCCGCACTCTCGGCCGCGATCAACGCACGTGCGAGCTGCGATTCGCTGAACACCGGCTCGGCGGCGATCAGCACGACCATCTGGTCGAGGTTGGCGGCGAACGACTTGGTCTTCCATTCGTCCTGCCGATACAGCAGGTTTGCGCGTGGCTCGATGCGCTCGATCACGCCTTCGTCGCCCGTCACTTGCCATCGAACGCGGTCGCCGACCACCGCATCGCTTTTCTTGCCGCGCGGGTGGCAGGTGATGCGCGTGCCGTCGTCGGTCTCGACGAGGTAGTGGCGGCCATGCCCCGCCACGATGCGGCCGCGCGAGAAGGTGTCGCTCAACCGGCGAAAGCGATCAACGCGTCGGCCTTGGCCGCGCAGATGAAATCGTTGAGCGTGATGCCATGGGCCGAATGGGTGCTGAACGACACACGGCAGCGGTTGAAACTCCAGAGCAGGTCGGGATGGTGGTCTTCGACGTGAGAGGTCCACGCGAGCGCGTTGACGAAGACGACGGCTTCCAGATCGTCCTTGAACGTGAAGATCTTTTCGATTGAGTCGCCGACCTGCTGCCAACCGGACACCTGTGCGAGGTGGTTGTGGATGTCGTGCTCGTCCATCGCCGTCACGCCGGCGCTGCGGCACTTCTGTTCGAGCAGGTTGGGCATGGTCGTGTCGCGTCAGGTGAAGGCGGGTATCGACGGGTGCGCCGCCACCGCGCGTGCCGGTGAAGCGGAGGGCAGCGCCGCAAGCCGCTCGCTCGCCGGCGGGTGCGAATAATAGAAGCGCGCGAAGATCGGGTCGGGCGTCAGCGTCGAAGCGTTGTCTTCGTGCAGCTTCAGCAAGGCCGAAGCCAGGTCGGAGCCATCGGCGAGACGGCTCGCGAACGCATCGGCCTCGAACTCGTGGCGACGCGACATGCGAGCGAACAGCGGCGAGATGAAGAAGCCGAACACCGGCGAGAGCAGCAGAAAGAGGATCAGCGCGACCGCGTTGTTCGTGCTGCCGAGCACGGGTGTCACACCGAGGCCCGCATAGAACCACGTGCGCGACGACAGCCAGCCGAGCAACGCGAACGCAGCGAGGCTCAACGCGAACATCGTGACGAAGCGCGTCGTCACGTGGCGCAGCTTGAAATGGCCGAGCTCGTGGGCGAGAACGGCTTCCACTTCGGGCGGCGTGAGCCGCGTGAGCAAGGTGTCGAAAAAGACCACGCGGCGGCTCGCGCCGAAGCCGGTGAAGTACGCGTTCGCGTGCGCCGAGCGCTTGCTGCCGTCCATCACGAAAAGGCCCTTCGAGGCGAAGCCGGCGCGAGCCATCAGCGCATGAACGCGGCGCGTGAGCGAGGCGTCGTCAAGCGGCACGAACTTGTTAAAAAGCGGAGCGATCACGGTCGGCACGATGATGAGCGCCGCGATGTTGAACACGCTCCACGCGCACCAGGCCCAGAGCCACCAGCGCGGGCCGGTCGCGTTCATGATCCACAGGATCGCGGCGGCGAGCGGCACGCCGACGGCGATGCCGACGACCGCGCCTTTGGCAAGGTCGGTCGCATAGAGCCTCCACGTCATGCGGTTAAAGCCGAAGCGCTGCTCGATGCAAAAGGTCGAGTAAACGTCGAACGGCAACTCGAGCGCCGCACCGATCAACGCGAACGCCGCGAGCAGCATCGTCTGGGCGCCCAGCAGGCCGAGCCTGGGTTCGAAGGTCGTGAGCGTCCACCGGCTCAACCCGTCGAGTCCGCCGAGCAGGGTCCAGCCGACAAGCACGGCCGCGCCGAACGCGGTGCTGAGATAGCCGAGGCGGCCCTTCGCGAGCGTGTAATCGGCGGCTTTTTGATGGGCCGTGAGCGAGACGGCGTCCTGGAACGCGGGCGGCACCGCGTCGCGATGGAACTGCACGTGCCGCATCTGGCGCGACGACAACCAGAAGCGCAGTGCGAGCGATGCCATCAACGCGATGGCGAAGATCGTCGTGAGCGCGAAGGCGGCTTGCATCGACCCGAAGTGTAGGTCGATGCAACAACCGTTTGCCCAGGTGGGACGCCGGTTGCACCGGCGCGCTGTCACCCTTCACGCCCACGCCTGCGAGAATCTGTGCAGGAGCACACGAATGAGCGACACCCCCCTGACCCTCGACGACCAGAACCTGGTGTGGGTCGATCTGGAAATGACCGGCCTCTACCCCGACACCGACCGCATCATCGAAATCGCGGTCGTCGTCACCGATGCCCAGCTCGGGCGTCGCACGCAGGGGCCGGTGCTCGCCATCCACCAGACTCAGGCCACGATGGACGGCATGGACGCGTGGAACAAGGGCACGCATGGCCGCAGCGGCCTCATCGATCGCGTGCTCGCATCGACCGTCGACGAAGCCGAGGCCGAGCGTCAGGTGATCGAATTCCTGAAGCCGTTCGTGCCGGCGTCCAGGTCACCGATGTGCGGCAACAGCATCTGCCAGGACCGGCGCTTCATGGCGCGCACGATGCCCAAGCTCGAGGCCTTCTTCCACTACCGCAATCTCGACGTGAGCACCTTGAAGGAGCTCGCGCGACGCTGGAAGCCGGAACTGATGGCGGGCTTCAAGAAAGCACAGGCGCACACGGCGCTGGCCGACATCGAAGAATCGATCGACGAGCTGGCGTACTACCGAGAACATTTCCTCAAGTTGTAGGCGGCGCGACCGACCGGGCAACCAGCACGTCGTCACGCTGGACATTCGGGATTTCCAGCATATACTCTCAGGCTTGCCGCAAAACACCGCGGCATTTCGCTCATCCCCTCTGACCGCACCGAGTCTTCTCGTGTGGCACGTCGCTCACAACCAGCGGCGCTGTCCCAAGAGACTTCATCGAATCCCTTCGGGAATGGTTGGCGGCGATGCCGTCGCTTCGACCGTTCTCGCACCATGCGCCGTTCCGGCGTGGGTTCGAACGTTTTTCCAGCGACCCGACCGGTCACCGCCATTCGGCAGTGGCCGCGCCTGCGCCTTTCGGCACGGGCTGCGCAACCGCGCCATGGCGAAGCCGTGCGCGGCTGCGCGTGAAACGAGAAGACACCCATGACATTCGAAACCCTCGGCTTGCACGAAGCCCTGCTCAAGGCGGTCCGCGACTCGGGCTACACCGAGCCCACCGCCGTGCAAAGCCAGTCGATTCCGCCAGCGCTCGCGCGCGCCGACCTGATGGTCTCGGCCAGCACCGGCAGCGGCAAGACCGCGTCGTTCATCCTGCCCGCACTCCAGGGCATCCTGGCCGCGCGTGGCGACAACACCAAGCGCCGCGAAAAGGGCGTGGTCTACGGCCCGCGCGTGCTCGTGCTGACGCCGACGCGCGAACTCGCGATGCAGATCGCCAAGGCCGCCTCGCTGTACGGCCGCCACGTGCCGGGCCTGCGGGTCGCGACGGTCGTGGGCGGCGTGCCCTACCCGGCGCAGATCCAGGCCCTGCGTGGCCCGCTCGACATCCTGATCTCGACCCCCGGCCGTCTGCTCGACCACCTGCAGACCGGCAAGGCCGTGCTGGAGAACGTCGAGATGCTGGTGCTAGACGAGGCCGATCGCATGCTCGATATGGGCTTCATCGACGACATCACCACCATCGCCGACCACGTGCCCGCAGCGCGCCAGACCGTGATGTACAGCGCCACGTTCGCGGGCCACGTCGGCCGCCTCGCGCAAAACCTGTTGCGCGATCCGAAGCGCATCGACGTGGCGTCGCACACCGACACGCACGCCAACATCGAACAGCGCCTGCACTGGGCCGACAACCAGAACCACAAGAACGCGTTACTCGACCATCTGCTCACGCAGAAGGACATGGAGCAGGCGCTCGTGTTCACGAGCACGCAGCGCGACGCCGACTGGCTGGCCGATCGCCTGGCCGACATGGGCCACCACGTCGCATCGTTGCATGGCGGCATGCCGCAAGGCCGCCGCAACCGCGTGCTGCAAGGGCTGCGCTCGAAGCAGTTGAGGGTGCTCGTCGCGACCGACGTGGCCGCCCGCGGCATCGACGTGCCGAGCATCAGCCACGTCATCAACTACGGCCTGCCGATGAAGCCGGAAGACTATGTGCACCGCATCGGCCGCACCGGTCGTGCTGGGCGGAACGGTCTCGCGGTCACGCTCGCCGAGCGCATGGACGCCGGCATGATCCGCCGCATCCAGCAATTCACGACGCAATCGATGCCCGTGGCGACCATCGTCGGCCTCGAGCCGAAGACGCCAGAGCCGAAGATGTACGCGTCTCGTCCGGGTCAGAACTTCGACGATCGCCGTCCGGCGCCGCGTTCGGGGTACGCCAAGCCGGGCGGTGCCAAGACGTACGGCCCGCGGGGTGGGGACGCGCGTGGAGATCGTCCGTTCTCGAACGACCGTCGTCCGTTCGACCGTGCACCGGCCGCGCATGCGGCGCCGCAGGTCGGTGGTCGCGACGCCGCCCGCAGCCCGTTCGATCGGGCCCCGAGCGGCCACCGCACCGACGCCTTCGCGGGTTCTGGTGCGCGCAAGGGCGGCCCGGTCGACAAGGGTGGCTTCAAGCCGGCGCGTCCGCGCGCGGGCACGTTCAGCCGCTGACTTCGGCCGCTCGTTTCTGACGCGGGGTTCTCGCCTCGCCGCCAGCAAAGCCCCGCATCGATGCTCGAGCGGGGCTTTTTTACGAACCGACGTTCGACGCCGACGGTTGGGCGTTTAGGTGCCGGGCCGACGCCGCACCGTGACCGTGACGTCCATCCCGAGATAGTCGCCGCTTTCGCCGAACCAGCTGCCGGAGATCGGCGCAGCCTGCGCCGGGTCGCGCGACACGCCGACTCGGATCAGTTGGTTGCTGCCCAGGATGTTGTTGGTGGGGTCGAAAGGGACCCAGCCGGCGCCCGGCAGGTAGGCTTGCAGCCAGGCATGGGTGAAGCCGGCGCCGACCGTGGCGCCGTCGTTGCGACCGCCGTCCAGCGCGGGGTCGTAGAGATAGCCCGACACGAAGCGCGTCGCGACGCCGAGGCGGCGACCAGCTTCCATCATCAGCAATGCGAAGTCGCGGCACGAGCCACTGCCGAGCCTCAGGGTCTCGAGCGGCGGTTGCGTGCCTTCCTCGTGGCGATTCGAGTAGCTGAAATGGGCGCGGATGTGCTGGTTCATCGCGACCAGCATGTCGCGCGTGCCGGTCGGGCCGTCGGTGCGCAGGAACTGGCGCGCCCACGCGGTGAGCACGCCTTGCGGGTCGTCGTGGTTCGGCCGCAAGTAGTGTTCGAGGTCGTAACGGTCTTCGATGCTGTATGCGAACGGGAAAAGCTCGGCGCTCGGGCTGAGCGGCAGTTCGAGGTTGTTGCTGTGCGCGTGTTCGATGCCGAACGTGCAGACGATCTTCAGTTCGTCCGCCGCCGACAGCGGCTGTACCAGCGCCACCGAATTCGAGTGCGGGTCCTGGATCAGCCGCACCCGTGATTTCGGGCTCACCACCAAGTCGGTCGCGAGCACACGCAGGTCGTGGCTGTCGCGCGGCCGGAACATCACGCGGTGTTCGCCGAACGTCACCGGCTGCCGGTACCGGTAGACGGTGGTGTGCGTGATGTCGTAGCGAACCATGAAACGTGAAAGCCCAGGCGCTCAGTCGGGGAGCATCAGACCCGAAGCAGCTCGACCTCGAACATCAGCATTGCGTTCGGCGGGATCACGCCGCCCGCACCGCGAGCGCCGTAGCCCAGTTCGGGCGGGATCACCAGCAGCCGGGTGCCACCCACCTGCATGCCTTGCACGCCCTCGTCCCACCCGCGGATGACGCTGCCCCCACCGAGATCGAATTCGAAAGGGTCGTTGCGGTCCTTGCTCGAATCGAACTTGGCGCCCTTGACACCGCCGTGGTAGAGCCAGCCGGTGTAGTGGACCGAGACCCTGTCGCCCGCCTTGGCGATGTCGCCGGTGCCAGATATGGTGTCTTCGTATTGCAGGCCGGAATCGGTGGTGGTCATGGCTTCCTTTCGAGTGGGTGAGGGTGAGAGGCCGGCGATCATGCCAGTGTCGACGGCCAACGCACGCGCCACTGGGACACCGCGGCAGCGAGCCACTCGGCAATCGCGGTGCCGTCGGCGACGATGCCGAGCACGCCGGCCGCACGTCGCAGGGCGGCAAGCGCGGAGTGGTCGCTGCCGTCGAGCACCAGCGGCGCGGCGCCGTTCTGCTTGGAAAGTTTCTGGCCGTCGGCGCCGGGCACGAGCGGCGTGTGCAGGTAGCGCGGCGTCGCCACGCCGAGGCGGCGTTGCAGGTAGATCTGACGCGCCGTGCTGCCCGCCAGGTCCTCGCCGCGCACGACGTCGGTCACGCCTTGCGCGGCATCGTCGACGACGACCGCGAGCTGGTAGGCCCAGAAACCATCGGCACGCTTCAGCACCATGTCTCCGACCTCGTCCGTGAGGTTGTCGATGCGGTCACCCAGGCGGCGGTCGTGCCAGCGGATCACGATCGGCTCTTCGACGAGGCCTGCACCCGGTTTCTCGAAGCCCGCCAGGTTCGACACGCGCAGACGCGTCGCGCGCGCGGGACGGCCATGAAGGCCGTCGCGGCACGTGTTGCGATAGACGCGCTCGCGGTTCAAGGCCGACGGTGCAGGGTCTCCCGCCGCGTCGAGCGACGTTGCCGAATCGGCGATCTCCCTGCGGCTGCACGCGCACGGATAGGCCCAGCCGCCGCGCCCGAGCCGTTCCAGCGCGGTGCGATAAGCCTCACCACGCGTCGACTGCAGCAGTGGCGCCTCGTCGGCGCGCAGCCCGCAGCGATCGAGTTGCCACAGGATGGTCTCGGTGGCGCCGGGCGCCTGGCGCGGCGGGTCGATGTCTTCGACGCGCACCAGCCATCGACCGCCCTGAGCGCGCACGTCGAGCCACGACGCCAGCGCCGCGACAAGCGAGCCTTCGTGCAGCGGCCCGGTCGGGGAGGGCGCGAAGCGGCCGAGGGTCACCGGGCGCCCGTCGCCTTGCGGGTGACGTGGCCGGCAACTTGGCCGGTGGAGCGGCCCACCGGCTCGCGCTTCCGCGGCAACGGCTTCATACGCGGCAGCGTTTTCGGGTCCGCCGACGATGCATACCGGTCGAGCAGCGCCGCCCGGGTGGCCGGGCTCTCGAGCCGGTCCAACCACCAGCGCAAGGCCAGACCGAGTTGCGGCTTGCGCGCTGCCCCCGGCGTGTCGGTGGTCGGCACGCGCCACGCATAGCCGAAGCGAGGTTCGTGCGATTCGCGTTCGACCCGCTTGGCGATCAGTCGACCTGCCGCGAGGTGGCTGCGCGCCATCGGCTCGGGCAAGAAGCCGCAACCCATTCCGCGTGCGATGGCGTCGATCTTCATCTGCATCGAACTCACGGTGAGCACGTCCTGACCGGGCAGCAGGTTGAGCGTGAGCGGTGTCAGTCGCTGCGCCGAATCGGCGACCGCGACGGCACGGTGCCGCATCAATTCGCAATCGGTGATCGGCTCCTCCACCGACGCGAGCGCATGGTCGGGCCCGACCGCGAACACGAACGCCGCGCCGCCGAGGTCTTTCATCTGCACGCCGGGCGGCACCAGCCGATTCGCCGCGACGCCGATCGCCAGATCGGCCTGGCCGGTGACGAGTGCCTCCCACGTGCCGGCGAGCACTTCGGTGCGCACGCGCAGGCGCGTGCCGGGGCCGCTCGCGATGCCGAGCACGTTCGTACCGGCGCCCGCGAAGACCGGCAGCGCGTAGAAGTCGGCGCAAAGTTCGAGCACGGTGATCGGCGATATGACGTCGTCGGCCGCAATGCTCAACTGCGTTTCCCAGCCAGTCGCGACCCGGCGCACGCGGTTCGCGACCGCGTCCATCTGCATGAGGAGGCGCCGCCCTTCCTCGAGCAGTTCGGTTCCAGCGGCCGTCAATCGGGCCTGGCGCGAGCGGCGATCGAAGAGCAGCACGTCGAGCGCGTCTTCCAGCTGGCGCACGCTGTAGGTGAGCGAGGACGGCACCTTGCCCAACTCGCGGGCGGCGCCAGCGAAGCTGCCCGTGCGGGCGATCACGTCCATCATCGTCAGCGCTTCGGGTGTCAACACGTTGCGGCTGGCACTCATCGGGTTTTCCTCATCGAATGTGCGGCGTCGGCCTGCGCCGACCCGAGGGGCCAAGCGTCCTTCGTTCATCTTATTTGAATGCGACCTACGCGGCCTTGCACCGATGAAGACGGCTCGGCGCCCTAAGCTTCGATCCAACCCAGGAGGACAACATGATCACCGTGCGCAAATCAGATGAGCGTGGCTTCGCCGACCACGGCTGGCTCAGGAGCTTCCACAGTTTCTCGTTCGCCGACTACTTCGACCCGGCGCAGATGGGGTTCGGCAACCTGCGCGTCATCAACGAAGACCGGGTGGCGCCGGGCCGTGGCTTCGGCACGCACGGCCATCGCGACATGGAGATCGTGAGCTATGTGCTGTCGGGCGAGCTCGCCCACAAGGACAGCATGGGCAACGGCGCTGCCGGCTCGGTCGTCGCCGGCGTGATCCGCCCGGGCGACGTGCAGCGCATGAGCGCCGGGCGCGGCGTGATGCACAGCGAGTTCAACCACGCGCCCAGCGACACCACGCACTTCCTGCAGATCTGGATCGAACCGTCGGCCCGCTCGATCGAGCCGAGCTACGAGCAGAAGCATTTCGACGCTGCCGAAAAGCGCGGCGCCTTGCGTCTCGTCGCCTCGCCCGATGGTCGTGACGGCTCGGTGACGATTCACGCCGATGCGGCGATCTACAGCGGCCTCTTCGATGGCGATGAGCACGTGGTGCGCGTGCTCGATCCGTCGCGCAAGGCCTACGTGCACCTGGTGCGGGGCAAGGCGCGCGTCAACGGCCAATTGCTCGAAGGCGGCGACGCCTTACGCATCGAGCAGGAAAGCGAGCTGCGAATCGACCAGGCGAGCGACGCCGAACTGCTCGTGTTCGACCTCGACTAATTTCTTTTCACCGTCCATCATTTCCCAGAGGATTGCTCATGTTCACCAAGTTGCAAGACCCGCTCGCATTGCTCAGCCGCATCCTGTTGGCGGTGCTCTTCGTCACATCGGGCTACGGCAAGATCGGCGGCTTCGATGGGACCGTGGGCTACATCGCGTCGAAGGGCCTGCCGCTTGCAGTCTTGGGCGCGATCATCGCGATCGCGGTGGAGTTCGGTGGCGGCCTCGCGATCGTCGCGGGCTTCTTCACCCGCCCGGTCGCGCTGGTGATGGCGATCTTCACGATCGTCGCAGCGGTCTTTTTTCATGCGTTCTGGAGCGCGCCTGCCGATCAGGTGATGAACGCGACCATCCACTTCTGGAAGAACGTGTCGATCGCTGGTGGCTTTTTGTTGCTCGCTGCCTTCGGCCCCGGCGCCTACAGCGTGGATGCACGCCGCGGTCGTTGAGTCAGGTCGTGGCCTGCAGCGCTGTCAAGCGTCGCGGGTCAGTCGCAGACCACTGAATTGCCATTGCGCCGACGCGGGGAAGAAGTTGCGATAGCTGGCCCGCACGTGGCCAGCTGGCGTCGCGCACGAACCGCCGCGCAGCACGAACTGGTCGCACATGAACTTTCCGTTGTATTCCCCGACGGCGCCAGGCAGCGGCCGATAGCCGGGGTAGGCGGCGTAGGCCGAGGACGTCCATTCCCAGACGTCGCCGAACATTTGCACCGGCTGGTCGTCGAGCGCTTGCGTTTGCGGCAAGGGGTGGAACGCACCGCGGTCGGCGAAGTTGTCGCGCGCCAGTGGCTTCAGCGCACGGGCCGCTTGTTCCCATTCGAATTCGGTGGGCAAGCGGGCACCGGCCCAGCGCGCGTACGCGTCGGCTTCGAAATAGCTCAAGTGACAAACGGGCGTGTGCCGGTCGATCTCGACCATGCCCTGCAGCGTGAAACATTCCCAGCCGCTCGCACCGCTCCGCCAGTAGAGCGGTGAGCGACGTGCGACGGTCGTTTCGTGCAGCCAGTCCCACCCTTTGGCGAGCCAGAACTCGGGGCGCTCGTAACCGCCGTCCTCGATGAACGCGAGGTAGTCGCCATTGGTGGTCGGCCGCGATGCGATCTCGAACGGCACCAGGTAGACGCGGTGGCGCGGCGTTTCGTTGTCGAACGTGAACGCGCCATCGCGCTCCGGTTGGTGGCCGCATTCGACGACGCCGCCTGGGTGGCGGAACCAGCGCAGCGGTTGCGGCTGCACCCGTGCCATCGGCCACCGCTTCGCGTAGGCCGGTGCGACGGGATTGCGGCTGAAGGCGTACTTGATGTCGGTCAGCAGCAGCTCCTGATGCTGCTGCTCGTGGTGAAGACCGAGCTCGACGAGTTCGGTCAGGCCTTCGGCCTCGGGTCGCGCCGCCAGCAAGGCCTGCATGCGGGCATCGACCTGGGCTCGATAGCGTTTCACGTCGGCCAGTGTCGGCCGTGTGATGAGGCCTCGCTGGGCCCGCGGATGTTGCTCGCCGATGCCTTGGTAGTAGCTGTTGAAGAGCACGCGAAAGCTCGTATCGAACGGCGCGAAATCGGGCTCGTGGCGCTCGAGGACGAAGGTCTCGAAAAACCAGGTGAGGTGCGCAAGATGCCACTTCGCGGGGCTCGCGTCGGGCATCGCCTGAACCTGTGCGTCTTCGTCGGATAGCGGCGCGGCGAGCGTCATCGATTGCGCGCGGATGGTGGCGTAGCGTTCGGCAAGCGCCGAGCGAGCGCCCGCCGCGGCCGCGCCGGAACGAAGGGATGAGGTGTCGTTCATGCCAACTCCCGGCAAACGGGCTGCCCGCTGCAATCGATCGCGACGCGGTCATCGAACACGACGCAATCGCCGTCGAAATGACGGCCATTCACCTGATCGAAGTATGCGAGCAAGCCGCCTTCGAGCTGGTACACGTTGTCGAGTCCGTGGTCCCGCATCAGCAGGGCTGCCTTCTCGCAGCGGATGCCGCCTGTGCAATACGCGACGACGGTGGCGCCGGCCAACTGACGAGCGCATTGTTCGAGCGCATGCGGGAAGTCGCCGAAACGGGCGAGCCGCCAATCGAGCGCGCCGCGCAGGCGGCCGGCGTCGACCTCGAAGCCGTTGCGGGTGTCCAGCGTGACGACGCGGCGGCCACCGTCGTCGTGGCCGGTGTCGAGCCAGCGCGCGAGTGTCTTTGCATCGACGGCCGGCGCGCGGTCTCGTTGCGGCCGGATCGCGGGCCGGTTCATGCGGATGATCTCGGCTTTGATCTTCACGATGAGCTTGGCGAAAGGCACCGTGTCCGACCATGTTTCCTTGACGTCCAGATCGGCGAAGCGCGGTTCCTCTCGCAACCAGCGCGCGAACGCTCGCGCCTCTTCGGCGGCGCCGGCCAGCACGAGATTGATGCCTTCCCCGGCGAGCAGGACCGTGCCCTTCAAATGGCAGCGAGCCGCTTCGGCGAGGATGCACGCGCGCCACGTCGGCAGCCGGTCGAGCGCGACGAACCGGTAGGCGCTCAGGTTGAGAACGGGCCGCATGCGCCGAATCTTACGGGTGCGATCGATCCGTAAAATGCGGAATGGCTTTCGTACATCTGCGTACCCACACCGAGTATTCGGTGGTCGACGGCACCTTGCGCATTGACGACGTCGTCGCCGCCGCAGCGGCCGACCAGCAGGGCGCTCTCGCGATCTCCGACCTCAGCAACTTGTTCGGCGCGGTCAAGTTCTACACCAGCGCGCGGCGCGCCGGCGTCAAACCCATCATCGGCGTCGACGTGTGGATGGAGCCCGACGGCGCCGACAAGGGCGCGAGCCGTCTTCTACTGCTGGCTCAGGACAAGACCGGTTACCGCAACCTCTGCGACCTGCTCTCGCGAAGCTGGCTCGAGAACGCGAAACGTGATCAGGCATGGGTGAAGTGGGCATGGCTCGAAGCGATGGCGAATGGCTTGATCGTGCTCTCCGGCGCCGAGCTGGGCAGCATCGGCCAGGCGCTGCTCGCCAGCGATCGCGAGCGAGCGCGGATGGTCGCGAACCGGCTCGCGCAGGCGTTCCCCGATCGCTTCTATCTCGAAGTGCAGCGCACCGGCACGCCGCGCGCCGAAGCGCAGCTGTGTGCGGCGGTCGAGCTCGCTGTCGAGCTCGGCCTGCCGGTGGTCGCGACCCATCCGGTCCAGTACCTCACCGCCGATGATCACGAGGCCCACGAGGCCCGCGTCTGCGTCGCCGATGGCGAGATGCTCGGCAACTCGCGGCGCGTGAAGCGCTTCACCCGCGAGCAGTACTTCAAGCCGCAGGCCGCCATGGAGGCGCTCTTCGCCGACCTGCCCGCGGCACTGCAGAACAGCATCGAGATTGCGAAGCGCTGCAACCTGAGCCTGGTGCTGGGCAAGCCGCAACTGCCCGATTTCGAAACGCCGATGGTGGATGGCGCGCGCGTGCCGATGGCCGATTACTTCGCCATCGCGTCGCACCAGGGGCTCGAGGCACGGCTGGCCCAGCTGTATCCAGATGCCGGCAAGCGCGACGCCGAGCGCCCGCGCTACGTCGAGCGGCTCGATTTCGAGATCGCGACGATCCTGAAGATGGGCTTTCCGGGCTACTTCCTGATCGTGGCCGACTTCATCAACTGGGCCCGCGACAACGGTTGTCCGGTCGGGCCGGGGCGAGGCTCGGGTGCCGGTTCGCTGGTGGCGTACGCGCTCAACATCACCGGCCTCGACCCGCTCAAGTACCACCTGCTGTTCGAGCGTTTCCTGAACCCGGAACGCGTGTCGATGCCAGACTTCGACATCGACTTCTGCCAGGCCAACCGCGACCGCGTGATCGACTACGTGAAAGGGAAGTACGGCCGCGACGCGGTGAGCCAGATCGCGACCTTCGGCACCATGGCCGCGAAGGCGGCGCTGCGCGACATCGGCCGCGTCCTCGGCATGAGCTACGGCCACGTCGACTCAATCGCCAAGCTCGTGCCGGCGCCGCCCGGCAAGTCGGTGACGTTGAAGAGGCCCGTTGGTGCTGGTGAGAGCGGCGTGATCTATGCGCGCCGCGAGGCGCCCGAGATCGAGCAGCGCGAGAAGGCGGAGGTCGAGGTCGCCGAGCTGCTCGCGCTTGCCGAACGGGCTGAGGGCATCGTGCGCAACGTCGGCATGCACGCGGGCGGCGTGTTGATCGCGCCCGGCAAGATCACCGACTTCTGCCCGCTCTACATGCAGCCGGGCGGCGAGAGCGCGGTGAGCCAGTTCGACAAGGACGATGTCGAGGCGATCGGCCTGGTGAAGTTCGACTTCCTCGGCCTGGCCACGCTCACGGTGCTCGAACTCGCGAAGGATTTCATCGTCGCGAACCGACCGGAACACGCGAACTTTTCGTACGACGACCTGCCGCTCGACGACTCGAAGGTCTACAAGCTTTTTGCCGACGGTCGCACCGAGTCGGTGTTCCAGTTCGAAAGCTCGGGGATGCGGCGCATGCTGCGCGACGCCGAGCCAAACCGGCTCGAAGACCTGATCGCTTTGAACGCGATGTTCCGGCCGGGGCCGATGGAGAACATCCCGAGCTTCTGCCTGAGGAAGCACGGCAAGGAAGAGGTGCGATATCCGCACCCGCTGCTTGAGACCGTGCTCGGCGAAACCTACGGGATCATGGTCTACCAGGAGCAGGTGATGCAGGCCGCGCAAGTGCTCGGCGGCTATTCGCTCGGCAGCGCCGACCTGCTGCGCCGAGCGATGGGCAAGAAGAAGGCCGAGGAGATGGCCACGCATCGCGCGATCTTTCGCAGCGGCGCGGCAGGGAAGGGCATCTCGGCGCTGGTCGCCGACGAGGTGTTCGATCTGATGGAGAAGTTCGCCGGCTACGGTTTCAACAAGTCGCACGCCGCCGCGTATTCGCTGCTCGCTTATCACACCGCCTGGATCAAGGTGCATTGCACGGCCGAGTTCTTCGCGGCCAACATGACGATCGAGCTCGACGACACCGACAAGCTGAAGGCCTTGCTCGCCGATGCGCGCACCTTCGGCATCACGATCGAAACGCCCGACATCAACCGCGGCGCCTACCGCTTCGAGTCGATCGCCAGCAACCGCGTGCGCTTCGGCCTTGGCGCGATCAAGGGCACGGGCCGTTCGGCAATCGAGGCCGTGATCGCGGCGCGCGCCGACGGGGGTCCCTTCAAAAGCCTCTTCGATTTCTGCGCGCGCGTCGATCGGCAAGCGATCAACAAGCGAGCCGTGGAAGCGCTCGTGAAAGCCGGTGCGTTCGATCCGATGCACGCCGATCGCGCGACCGCGCTCGCGAGCGTGGGCCTCGCGCTCGAATACGCCGACTCGCGCGCAGCACACGCCGACCAGTCCGGCCTCTTCGACTTCGGTCCCGACGACGAAAGCTCGCACGCCGCGAGCACCCAGGAGCCCGAGCTCGTCGCTGCGCCAGAGTGGACGGTCAAGGAGCGGCTGCTGCTCGAGAAGGCGGCGCTCGGCTTCTACCTGTCGGGCCACCTGTTCGACCCGGTCGCCGATGAGGTGCGCCGGTTCGTGCGCATGCGCATCGGTGACCTCATCGACAGCCGCGAACCGCTGCTGCTCGCCGGCATCGTCGGCGACCTGCGGGTGGTGAACGGCCATCGCGGCCGCGTCGCGCTCTTCAAGCTCGACGACACGAGCGACGTGATCGAGGCCGTCGCGAACGAGGAATTGCTGAACGCGAATCGCGAACAGATGAAGGACGACGAACTCGTGATCCTGCAAGGCAAGGTGCAGCCCGATCGCTTTTCGGGCGGTGTGCGCTTCAACGTCACTCAGGTCTGGGACCTGGCGGCGGCGCGTTGCCGCTTCGCGAAGTACCTTCGCGTCGAGGTCAACGGCAGCGTGCCGCCGGTGGCGGAGGTGCTGCGCGACTTTCCGTCGCGCCAGCTGCCGACCGAGCATGGCGATCTTTCGCAGGGGCTCGCAATCCGTTTGGCGTTGAAGCGCGGCGAAGCCGTGGCCGAACTCGAACTCGGCGACGCGGTGCGTTTCTACCCGAGCGATGCCGCGCTGGCCCGTTGGCGGGCCGGCTCGGTGCGTGGCGGCACCACGGTCGTCTATGAATGAGCGTGACGGCACACGCAGCGGCGCCAGCGTGATTCGCGCAGCCTGAGCAGCGGGCCGTCGGTCGCGGCGACATGTGTTTCCATGTGGGCGCGATCTCCGGTGCTTATCGGGAGATCCAAGCCAGCGTCGGCGTGGCCCACTGCGGGCTGCTTCCATCCGCCTCTCGCGCGCCGCCCACTGCCGATATCGCTTCCCTCACGCCCGCATGAAGCCGCCGACCCTGATCCGCGCTGCGCCGCCGCTCGGACCCGACGAGAAAGTGACGGGCCTCGTGCTCACGGGCGGGGGCGCGCGCGCGGCCTACCAGGTCGGCGTGCTGCGCGCGGTCGCGAAGATTCGCCGCCAGTGCGGCATCAAGGAAGGCAACCCGTTCCCGGTGATCGCCGGTACCTCAGCGGGCGCCATCAATGCCGCCGCGCTCGCGACCCGCTCCGACGATTTCGGCGGCGCCGTCGCCGGGCTTACCGAGGTGTGGCAAAACTTTCGCGCGGAGCAGGTCTATCGATCCGATTCCATCGGCGTGATTCGCACCGGCGCGCGCTGGTTGACGATGATGTCGATCGGCTGGGCGCTCGCCCGCTTTCGTCGCGCGAGGCCGCGGTCGCTGCTCGACAACTCGCCGCTCGAGGGACTGCTGAGCAAGCTGGTCGACTTCGATCGACTGCACCCATTGATGCAGGCCGGCCACCTGCACGCGCTCGCGGTCACCGCGTCGAGCTACGGTTCGGGTCTTCACGTGACCTTCTACGACGCCATCGACGACATCGTGCCGTGGACGCGCTCGCAACGCATCGCGGTGCGCGACTCGATCGACACGCCGCACCTGCTCGCTTCGTCGGCGATCCCGTTCGTGTTCCCGGCCGTGGCGCTCGATGTCGGCGATGGCCGCATCGAGTATTGCGGCGACGGCTCGATGCGCCAGGCCGCGCCGATCTCGCCGGCCGTGCACCTCGGCGCTGAACGCATCCTGGTGATCGGCGCCGGCCGGATGCACGAGCCACCGGGAGAGCGCCCGTCGACGAGCGAATACCCGAACCTCGCGCAGATCGCCGGTCATGCGCTCGCCAACATCTTTCTCGATGCGCTCGCGGTCGACGTCGAGCGCCTGCAGCGCATCAATGCCACGCTGTCGTTGCTGCCACCCGAGATCCGCGCGAAAACCGCGCTCAAGCCGATCGAGGTGCTGCTGATCGCGCCGAGCCAGCGCATCGACGACATCGCCGCCAAGCACCTGGGCAGCATGCCGCTGCCGATTCGTGCGCTGCTTCGAGGCCTGGGCGTGAAGGGCAAGGGCGACGACGCCCGCGGCGCCGCGCTCGCGAGCTACCTGCTGTTCGAAGCGCCGTACACCCGCGAACTCATCGCACTCGGCCAGCGCGACACGCTCGCGCGGCGCGACGAGGTGCTCGCCTTCTTCGATTGGGTGCCGGAAAAGGACAGGCCGCTGGAAACCGTGGCTGGTGATCTCAGCGGCCTGTGAACGAAGCGGGACGCGGCCTCGCTCCGTTGCGAGCGCAGCAGACTTACTTGGTGTCCGAGGCGCTCTTCGCAGCCTTCTTGGCGGCCTTCTTCTCGGCGCGTTCCGCTTTCATCTCGTCTTTCTTTTCAACCGCGCCGTCCTTGATATCGCCGGCCTTGGTCTTGGTGGCCTTGACGGCCTTTTCAGAGCCCGTGGCGGTTGCCGAAGCGGCCTTCTTCACAGCCGAAGCGGTGGCCGAAGCACCCTTCTTCATGCTGTTTTCGGTTGAATCGACGGCCTTCGCCATGGTGGACTTGGGCGTCTCGTTGGCAGCCGCCTTGGCGGGCTTGGCGGGAGCGCCCTTGTAGGCGGCCCCGTTCACAGTCATACCTTCGGTCGAGAACTTGGCCGCGCTGCCTTCGCCCACGCCCTTGACCCGAACCACCATGTCTTCCCAGTCCTTGAACGGCGCCTTCTTGCGCTCGTTGATGATGAGCGTGGAGATGACCGGGCCGATGCCCTTGACGGCTTCGAGTTCGGCCTGCGTGGCGGTGTTGGCCTCGACGGCGAACGCAGAGAACGCGATGAACGCGCACAGCGCCGCGATGAGTTTCTTGAACATGTGGATTTCCCCTGTGTAGATGAGTCGGCGCGTCGAAATGCGTGCCGTCAACCCGTAACGGTCGGCCTCCCGGCCGGTTGACCCGTCGCGGCCGGATTTTGTCAGCCGGGCGATCGACGGTGATTCAGACCGGCGGCTGGGCCGCCAGCCAATCGACGTAGCGCGCCACGCCGTTCTCGACCGAGACGAAGTCGTGCCCGCATCCCGCGGCGCGCAGCCGCGACAGATCGGCTTCGGTGAAGCTCTGGTACTTGCCGACCAGGGCAGCCGGGAACTCGATGTACTCGATCGCGCCGAGCCGGACCAGGTCGCCGAGCGACATCGCGTGCTCGCCGTCGAGCGCGCGTTGCGCGTTGACGACCGCGACGGCCACGTCGTTGAACGGCTGCGCGCGGCCGCTGCCGAGATTGAAGATGCCGCTCGCTTCCGGGTGCTCGAGGAACCAGAGGTTCACCGCGACGATGTCGTCGACGTGGATGAAGTCGCGCGACTGCTGGCCTGCCTCGTAGCCGCCGTACGGGCCGAACAGCCTGACGTTGCCGCTGTCGCGCAGCTGATTGAAGTGGTGGAACGCGACCGACGCCATGCGGCCCTTGTGCTGCTCGTGTGGCCCGTACACATTGAAGTAGCGAAAGCCGGCGACCTGCGCGGTGCAGGCCGGCAGCATGCGGCGCACCACGTTGTCGAACAGCAGCTTCGAGTAGCCGTAGACGTTGAGTGGTTGCTCGAACGCCGGCTCTTCGCGAAAGGTCGAGCTGCCGCCATAGGTGGCTGCCGACGACGCGTAGAGCAGGCGTGTGCCGCGCGCTTGGGCCGCGTCGAGCAAGTCTTTCGAGCAGCGGTAGTTGGTGTCGAGCATGTAGCGACCGTCGTGCTCCATCGTGTCGGAGCACGCCCCCTCGTGAAAGACCGCGTCGACCCGGCCGAATTCGCCGCGCGCGAAGCGTCCGTAGAACTCGCTGCGGTCGAAGTAATCGACGAGGCGCGCGCCCACGAGGTTGCGGTATTTGGTGCCGTCGGTGAGGTCGTCGACCGCGATGATGTCGTCGATGCCGATCGCGTTCAGCCCGTGCACGAGGTTGCTGCCGATCATGCCGGCCGCGCCGGTGACGACGACCTTCACGGCGTGCCCCTCATCGACGTGGCCAGCTCTTCGTAGCCCACACTCGCGGTGCCGAACTTGCCGACCACGATGCCACCGGCGTGGTTGGCGATCGGCATCGCTGCGCGCAGTTCGAGGCCGCTCGCGAGCATCACCGCGAGCGTCGCGATCACGGTGTCGCCGGCGCCCGTCACGTCGAACACCTCGCGGGCCTGCGCCGGCACGTGAACCTGGCCACTGGCGTCGAAGATGGACATGCCTTCCTCGGCGCGCGTCAACACGATGGCGCCAATGGTGTTGGCATGGCGCAGCGTCGAGATGCGCTCGACCAGCTGTTCCGGCGAGCTCCACGCGCCGACCACCTGCGCCAGCTCGGCACGGTTCGGCGTGATGACGCTGGCGCCCGCGTAGCGCGAGTAGTCGCTGCCCTTCGGATCGACGAGCACCGGCTTGCCCGCCGCGAGCGCGAGTTCGATCATCCGCGGGATGTGCGTCAGGCCGCCCTTGCCGTAATCGGAGAACAGCACCACATCGTGCTCGGGCAGCGCGCGTTCGTAGTCGGCGAGCATGCTGCTCAGCACCTCGTGGTCCGGCTGGTTCTCGAAGTCGACGCGGATCAGCTGCTGGGCGCGTCCGATCACGCGCAGCTTGACGATCGTGAACAGCTGCGGGTCGCTGCCCAGCAAGGCCGTGACGCCTTGCTGCTCGAGCAGCTCGCGCAGGCGCCGCGCGGCATCGTCGGCGCCCACCACCGTGAGCAGCGTCGCCTTCGCGCCGAGCGCCTTCACGTTGAGCGCGACGTTGGCCGCGCCACCGAGGCGTTCTTCTTCGCGCTCGACCCGTACCACGGGCACCGGGGCTTCCGGCGAGATCCGGTCGACGGCGCCGAACCAGTAGCGGTCGAGCATCGCGTCGCCGACCACCAGCACGTTGGCCTCGGCGATGGTCTGGCGCGCGGGCAGCGTCGTGAGCGGCAGCGTCGGCAGCATCAAAGATCCTCTAGGCGTTGGGGCGGGTAGGTGTCCCAACCGAGGCAGCCGGGGCATTGCCAGAAGTAGTGTTCGGCTTCAAAGCCGCAGGCCGCGCAACGATAGCGGTGCAGCGGCCTGGCGGCACGCCGAACGGCGTCGCGGATCGCGCCGGGCACGGCGTCGCAGGACGAGGTTTGGTCTTCGTCGAGCACCGCCCGCGCGGCGGCGAGGGTCGGGTGCTCGCGCAGGTGCGTCAGCAAGCGCGCGTGGCGCGCGACCGGCGCGGCGTCGAGCGCGGCCATCGCTTCGAGCAGATCGATGGTCGGCGTCTGCCGGTAGAGCGGCGCGAGGCGCGCCAGTGCCGCCGGTGCGGTGCCGAGGGCGAGCGCGCTGGCCGCGTAATCGCGGGCGACGAGGTTGAACGCGCCGGGCTGCGTTGTCATCAGCGTGTTCCATTGGCGGATCGCTTCGTCGTGCCGACCTTGCCCTGCGGCCCGCTGACCCGCGAGCACCGACGGTCGCGCGGCCTGCGGCGCGGCCTCGCGCGCTTCCCTGAGAAACGATTCGGCATCGTCGGGCTTGCCGGCGGCATCGGCCTCGAGCGCGAGCTCGCAGGCGTAGTGCGCGATCCGCGAGGAGAACGAGCCGGAGGCGCTCGCTTCGAGCTGGCGTGCGATGTCGACCGCGGCGCGCCAATCGCGCGAGCGCTCGTGCAACACCAGCAGCGCAAGGCGCGATTCGGTATCGAACGCGGTGCCCGAGAGCGTTTGGTACGAGGCCTCGGCACGATCGAAGATGCCAGCCTTCATGAAGTCCTGCGCCAGCTCGTGCTGCGCGCGTTCGCGTTCAGCCTTGGGCAGGTCGGCGCGATGGAGCAGGTGCTGATGGACGCGCACGGCGCGTTCGTACTCACCGCGGCGCCGGAACAGGTTGCCGAGCGCGAAGTGCAGCTCGGCGGTGTCAGGGTCTTGCCGGAGTGCCTCGATGAACGAGTCGATAGCCTTGTCGTGCTGTTCGTTCAGCAGGAAATTGAGACCGTTGTAGAGCACCTTCGGCGAAGCCTTGTGGTCGCGTTTCCACTGCCGCACATCGAAGCGCGATCCGATCCAGCCGAACGCGAAGGCAAGTGGCAGCGCCCACAGCAGCCACGGCAGCTCAAAGTCCATCGTGGATCGTGAGCGGCCGGTCGACCAGCGGTGCGGACGCGCCGGTCGCCGCGTCGAGCGGGGTGGCTGCCGTCGCGGCGGCCACATTGCTGCGCGCGACGCGCCGGTGGCGCCACCAGCTCGGCACCATCGCGACGACCCCGAATGCGCAGCCGAGTGCAAACGCACCGAGCACGATGAAGACCATCGACGTGCGCCACTCGAAGCCGAAGAACCAGTTGATCTTCGCTTCCTGCAGGTTGTTGAGCGCGAACGCGAAGAGCGTGAAGAAGATGGCAGCTCGAAAGAGCCAGACGAGTGTTCGCATCGGAAGTCCCGCGCGGATTCTAAGAGTGCAGCGTGCGCACCGAGGCAAGGACGCCGAGCGTGCGTATCGACTCAGTGGCCGCTGGATGAGACCGCTTCGCCGGCCAGCGCCGCCGCTCGCGCATCAACCGCTTCACGCAAGGCCTTGCCCGGCTTGAAATGTGGCACCAGCTTTTCGGGGATGACGACCTTCGCGCCCGACCGCGGATTGCGGCCGATGCGCGGCGGGCGCCGGTTGATCGAGAAGCTGCCGAAGCCGCGAATCTCGATGCGGTGCCCCTTGGCCAAAGCCCCGGACATCGCATCGATGATTGTCTTCACCGCGAACTCGGTGTCGCGGTGCGTGAGCTGGCCGAATCGCTCGGCCAGCTGCAGGACCAGATCGGACCGCGTCACGCGATGAAGCCGCTGGGCTCTTCAACCTCAGCTGTTCGGCGTCTGGTTGTCGAGCTTGGCGCGCAGCAGGGCGCCCAGGCTCGTGGTGCCGGCGTTCTCGCGTTCGCTGGTCTGCGTCAGCCGCTGCATCGCTTCCTGGTTGTCGGCGTTGTCCTTGGCCTTGATCGACAACTGGATCGAACGCGCCTTGCGGTCAACGTTGATGATCATGGTCGAGACCTCGTCGCCGTCCTTGAGCAGGTTGCGCGCATCTTCGACGCGGTCGCGGCTCAGCTCGGAGGCGCGCAAGTAGCCAGTGACCTCGTCGGTCAGCTGCACTTCGGCGCCACGTGCGTCGACCGTGATGACCTTGCCGTTGACGATCATGCCGCGATCGTTGACCGAGGTGTAGGCCGTGAACGGATCGCTGTCGAGCTGCTTGATGCCGAGCGAGATGCGCTCGCGGTCGACGTCGACCGCCAGCACGATCGCCTCGACCTCCTGGCCCTTCTTGTAGTTGCGAACGGCTGTCTCGCCGGGCTCGTTCCACGAGAGGTCCGAGAGGTGCACCAGGCCGTCGATGCCGGCCGCGAGGCCCACGAACACGCCGAAGTCGGTGATCGACTTGACCGGGCCCTTGACGCGGTCACCGCGCTGGACGGTGGTCGAGAACTCTTCCCACGGATTCGCCTTGCACTGTTTCATGCCGAGGCTGATGCGGCGCTTGTCCTCGTCGATCTCGAGCACCATGACTTCGACTTCATCACCGAGCGCGACGATCTTGTTCGGAGCGACGTTCTTGTTGGTCCAGTCCATCTCCGACACGTGCACCAGGCCTTCGATGCCGGGCTCGATCTCGACAAACGCGCCGTAGTCAGCGATGTTGGTGATCTTGCCGAACAGACGCGTGCCGTTCGGGTAGCGGCGCGACACGCCGTGCCACGGGTCATCGCCCAGTTGCTTGATGCCGAGCGAGACGCGGTTCTTCTCGGCGTCGAACTTCAGGACCTTGGCCTGCAGTTCCTGGCCGACCTGCACCACCTCGCTCGGATGGCGAACACGGCGCCAGGCCATGTCGGTGATGTGCAGCAGGCCGTCGATGCCGCCCAGGTCGACGAACGCACCGTACTCGGTGATGTTCTTCACCACGCCGTTGACGATCGCGCCTTCGGACAGGGTGCTCAGCAGCTTGGCGCGCTCTTCGCCCATCGAAGCCTCGACCACCGCACGGCGCGACAACACGACGTTGTTGCGCTTGCGGTCGAGCTTGATGACCTTGAACTCCATCGTCTTGCCTTCGAACGGCGACATGTCTTTGACCGGCCGCGTGTCGAGTAGCGAGCCGGGCAGGAAGGCACGGATGCCGTTCACGAGCACCGTGAGGCCGCCCTTGACCTTGCCGTTGACGGTGCCGGTCACGAATTCACCGGAGTCGAGCGAGTTCTCGAGCGACATCCAAGACGCGAGGCGCTTGGCCTTGTCGCGCGACAGGATGGTGTCGCCGTAGCCGTTCTCGACGGCATCGATCGCGACCGAGACGAAGTCGCCCGGCTGCACTTCCAGCTCGCCCTGGTCGTTCTTGAATTCCTCGATCGGCACGTACGCTTCCGACTTCAGGCCGGCGTTGACGACCACGAAGCTGTGCTCGACGCGGACGACTTCGGCGGTGATGACTTCGCCGCTGCGCATTTCCGCCTTCTTCAAAGACTCCTCGAACATCGAGGCGAACGATTCCATGCCTTCGGCGTGGGCGACTTGGGTACTCATATCGGATTTCCGGTGCAGCGTGGGCTGCGGTTGGGGTTTGAAACCGGCGCCCTGGCGTGCAAGCAGCACTGAGGGAGAGCGACGGGGCTTTTCAATCGAAGGGCCGGCGCGCTTCCCAGGCATCGAGAACGATCTTCACCGACTGTTCGATGGAGAGGTTCGAGTTGTCGAGCATGAGCGCGTCGGCTGCCGGCCTCAACGGCGAGACCGCGCGGGTGGTGTCCCGCAGGTCGCGCGCCTCGAGGTCGGCTCGAAGAGCGACGATGTTAGCGGAAAGGCCGGCCGAGAGCAATTGCCGGTGCCGGCGTGCCGCCCGTTCCGCCGCCGTTGCACTGAGGTAGACCTTGAGCGCCGCGCCGGGGAAAACCACCGTGCCCATGTCGCGGCCATCGGCCACCAGACCGGGCAGGCGGTGGAACGACAGTTGAAGGTCGAGCAAGGCCTGGCGCACGCGCGGCAGCGATGCGATGCGCGACGCGTACAGGCCGACGTCTTCGGCACGCAACGAATCGGTGACGTTGTCGCCATTCAAGTACGCCTGGCCCTTGGCGAAACGCAGGTCGATCGATGCGGCGATCTCGACCAGGCTCGTTTCTTCGCTCGTCTGGATGCCGAGCCGCATCGCGGCCAGGGCGGTCGCGCGATAGACCGCGCCGGAATCGAGCAGCTGATAGCCCAGCGCGTCGGCGACCGCGCTGGCGAGCGTGCCTTTGCCCGATGCGGTGGGGCCGTCGATCGCGAGCACGGGGATGGCGGCGAGGTCGGTCGTGGCGACGCTGAACAGCGTCTCGAAATAATCCGGGAACGTTTTGCCGACGCAACGCGGATCGAGGATGCGAACGGGCAGCGCACTCGCACCCCGCACGACGGGGTTGAATGCGGCGAGCGAGAAACACATCGCCACGCGATGGTCGTCGTAGGTGTGGATAGCCGCCGGCAACCAGGTCTCGCGCGCGGGCGGCGAGACTTCGATGAAGTCGGGCCCCTCGACCACGCCAGCGCCGAGCTTGCGCAGCTCGGTGGCCATCGCCGCGATCCGATCGGTTTCCTTCACGCGCCAGCTCGCGATATGCGTCAGGCGCGTCGTGCCCTCGGCGAAGAGCGCGAGCACCGCGAGCGTCATCGCGGCGTCGGGGATGTTGGTGCAGTCCAGCGTGATCGCTCGCAGCGGGAACGCGCCGCGTGTCACCTCGAGCCAGCCGTCACCACCGTCGACCACCGCGCCCATCGACCTTGCCGCATCGACGAAGCGAATGTCGCCTTGCATCGAATCGAGGCCGACGCCTTCGATGCGCAGCGGCGCATCGATCGCCGCCAGGGCGCCTGCCGCGATGAAGTACGACGCCGACGACGCATCGCCTTCGACGCGGATCGACCCCGGCGAGCGATAGGCGCTGCCGGCCGCGATCGTGAAGCGCTGCCAGCCGTCGCGCGGGACCGTCACGCCGAAGCGCTCCAGCAACCTCAAGGTCAGCTCGACGTAGGGCTTGGAGATGAGTTCGCCCTGAACCTCGATCGTGACGGCCTGTTCCGCCGCGACGAGCGGCAGCGCGAGCAGCAGCGCGCTCAGGAACTGGCTCGACACATCGCCGCGCACCTGGATCGGCGCGCCGAGTTGCAGCGTCGACACCTCGCCACCGATGCGCAGCGGCGGGTAGCCGGCTTGTCCGTCGTACCCGATCACGCAGCCGAGTGCGACGAGCGCGTCGACCAGATCGCGGATCGGCCGCTCGTGCATGCGTGCGACGCCGTGCACCCGGAAGCGCCCGCCCTGGCGCGCGGCCAGCAGCGCGAGCGCGGCGGCGAGCGGCCGCATCGCGGTTCCGGCGTTGCCGAGAAAGAGATCGGCCTGGCTGACCGGCAGCACGCCGGCGGTGCCGGTCACGTGCGTGGCGCTGCCATCGGACTCCACGCGGCAGCCCAGCGCCCGCAGCGCCTCGCGCATCACGACCGTGTCGTCGGAATCGAGCAGGCCTTCGATGGTCGTGATGCCCGCGCTCAGGCCGGCCAGCAGCAGCACGCGGTTCGAGATGCTCTTCGAACCCGGCAGGCGAACGGTGCCGGCCACGCGTTGCAGCGGCGGGATATCGATGAAGCGCGCGTGGTACATGGGGTGTCGCGGCGCGACGCTCTCCTCGGGCTGACGACTCGACGCTGGATGGTCTGTTGACCTGTCACACTGAGATCGGAAGTCGCCGTCCGTCGACTCCCATTTCAATGTGACAGGCCACTAGCGCTTGACGCTCGGTGCGGTGGCGCTCATCTGCCAGTTGGCGCGCGCATCCGACGCGCTGCGAATCAGCGATTCGAGCGCGTCATTGTTGCCGGTCTTGACGACGTGTTCCATCGCATCGAGCGCGTGGCGGAACGACTGCGTCTGCTTCAGGATCTCTTCGCGGTTCGCCATCAGGATGTCGCGCCACACCTCGGGATTGCTCGCAGCGATGCGGGTGAAGTCGCGAAAGCCCGGGCCGCCGAGCGAGAGGTAGTCGCGGCCAGCCGGCTGGCGCGCCACCGCGTTGAAGTAGGCGAACGCGAGGATGTGCGGCAGGTGGCTCACGGCGGCGAACGCGGCGTCGTGGTTCTCCGGCGTCATGCGGAGCACCTGCGAGCCCAGCGCGGCCCAGGTGTCCGTCGCCTTCTGGATCAGCTCCGGCGACGTCTTCGCGAGCGGCGTCAGGATCACCTGGCGGCCCTGGTACAGCGTCGCGTCAGCGTTGCCGATGCCGGCCACCTCTTTGCCGGCGATCGGATGCGTCGGCACGAACGACCCGATGCGGTCTTTCAACGTGCGGCGCGCGGCGTCGACGACGTCGCGCTTGGTCGAGCCCACGTCCATCATCAACGCACCCGGATCGATCAGATGGCGGATCGCCTTGAAGGTGGCTTCGGTCGCCGCGACCGGCACGGCGATCAGGATGAGATCGCTGCCCGAGACCGCGAGCAGCGCCGACTCGGCCGCGATGTCGATCACGCCGAGCCGCTTCGCCTGCTCGGTCGTGGACGGCGACTTGCTGTAGCCCACCACGCGCTTGACGATGCCGGCGCGCCGCGCGGCGAGCGCGAACGAACCCCCCATCAGTCCGCAGCCGATCACGCCGAGTTGGTTGAACATCGCTTCGCCGGGCATCGGTGTCGACCGCGTCAACCGGCATCGGCCGGGTAGCTTCCGAAGACGCGGAAGAAGGCGCATTGCCGCTTCAGCTCGGCGAGCGCCGCGGCTACGGCGGGGTCCTCGCGGTGGCCGACGATGTCGATGAAGAAGAAGTACTCCCACTGGCTCGAGCGCGCGGGCCGCGATTCGAAGCGCGTCATCGAAACGCCATGCGTCTTCAGCGGAACCAGCATGTCGTGCACCGCGCCCGGCTTGTTCTCGACCGACAGCACCAGGCTCGTCGCGTCCTGGCCGGTGGGCTGCGAGGGCGTTTGCCGATCGGGGTCGCAGACGACCGCGAAGCGCGTTCGGTTGTGGATCTCGTCCTGGATCGCCGACGCGACAATGTGCAGGCTGTATTCGCTCGCCGCGCGCTCGCCGGCGATCGCGGCGAGCGAGCCGTCTAGCGACGCCAGCCGCGCGCCTTCGGCATTGCTTGCCACCGCGCGCCGTTCGGCGTGCGGCAGGTTCACGTCGAGCCAGTGCGCGCATTGCGCGAGCGCTTGCGGATGCGCACAGACGACCGCGACGCCTGGCGAGGTTGCGGTGAGCCGCATCAAGTGGTGGCGAATGTAGAGGCTCGTCATGCCGACGATCACGAGCGGGGACGCGAGCAGCAGATCGAGAGAGCGCGCGACCACGCCTTCGGTCGAGTTTTCGACCGGCACCACTCCGAAGTCGGCGATGCCTTCGCCGGTGGCGCGGAACACGTCGTCGAAACTCGCGCAGGCGACCTTGCCGATCGACGAGCCGAAGAAGGCCACGCTCGCCTGTTCGCTGAACGTGCCGGCAGGGCCGAGGTAGGCGACGCGTGTCGGCATCTCGAGCGAGCGGCACGCCGACATGATCTCGCGCCAGATTGGAGCGATGCTCGCGTCCGGCAGCGGCCCGGCGTTGCCCTGCCTGAGCGCCTCGATGACCGCGGCCTCGCGATCAGGTCTGAACGCCGCCGAACCTTCGCGCTTCTTGATCTCGCCGACCGATTGCGCGAGTGCCGCGCGCTGGTTCAGGCGGGCGAGAAGGTCGCGGTCGAGCGCATCGATCTGGGTGCGCAACGCCGACAAATCGGCGTCGGTGACGGTGGAAAGCTCGGCCATGTGAGGCGTGCATTCTCGCATGCGAGGAGGTGCACTCCGACCTCGCCGCGGCGCGCTACGCCCGGCAGCCGAGCGGCCTCGGCGCCAAGTGTTGCTTACTGCTTCGTCGCCTTGGCGGACGAGGCCGCTGGCCGGCTCGCACGAGGTGCGCTGGCACCGGCGGCGTCGGGCGCGGGCAGTTCGGGCGGCAGGCCGAGCGCGACCCGGATCTTGCCGTCGAGCGCCACCAAGCGGGGCCGTGTCAGCGGCTGCGATTCGGCGATGAGTTTCTGTACGAACGCGCTCTGCATCTCGGCGCCGACCTGCTGAAACTTGTGATTGGTGGGCGACGAGAACCACGCGATCAGCTCTTTCAGCTCGGCCTCGCTGAACTGCTCTTCGTAGATCGCGCCCATGGCAGCAGGCGCCATTTTCGTCGCGCGATCGCGCAACAGCGGCGTGACGTCGTCGACGTATTTTTTGACGTCGGCCTCGATGCGCTTTTGCGCGGCGCCGCGCTGTTCAGGCGCCATCTTCACCTGCATGTATTCGGCTGCGGACTGCATCAGCTGCGTGGCGGGCCGCTCGGCCAGGCTGCGTGCCAGCTGGTCTATTTCAGGCTGCTGCAACTGGATCAACCTTTGCGCAAGATCTTTCTTCGATGCCGTCGGCGACGACTGCGCATGCAGGCCGGTCGAGAGCATGGTGGCCGCAAACAGCGCGGCGATCGAAACGAGTGACTTCATCAGTGGCTTTCGTTGTCCGATGAATCGTCATCGGTGTCTTCGCCCGCATCGGCGGGCGGGTTCTCGAGCGCGTTGCCACTCGCATCCACGTTCGCATCGTTCTCGACGACACGCTGCAGGCCGATCAGCTTCGACGCGCCGTCGAGCGCGATCAGCGTGACGCCTTGCGTGGCGCGGCCCATTTCGCGGATTTCGCCGACGCGCGTGCGCACGAGCACGCCGCGGTCGGTGATCAGCATGATCTCGTCTTCGGCGCGCACCAGCGTCGCGGCGACGACCTTGCCGTTGCGCTCGGTCTGCTGGATCGCGATCATTCCCTTGGTGCCGCGGCCGTGGCGGGTGTATTCGACGATCGGCGTGCGCTTGCCGAACCCGTTCTCGGTGGCGGTGAGCACGCTCGTACGCGCTTGCGATTCGTCGCCCTGCGTCTCGTCTTCGGCGACCAGCATCGCAATCACCGCGAGGCCGTCATCGAGCATCATGCCGCGCACGCCACGGGTGTTGCGGCCCAGCGGCCGCACGTCTGCCTCGCTGAAGCGCACCGCCTTGCCGCCGTCGCTGAAGAGCATCACGTCGTGCTTGCCGTCGGTGAGGGCCGCACCGATCAGGAAGTCGCCGTCGTCGAGGTCGACCGCGATGATGCCGGCCTTCCTCGGGTTGCTGAATTCGTCTAGGCTGGTCTTCTTGACCACGCCCTGTGCCGTGGCCATGAACACGAAGTGATCGGCCGGAAAGCTGCGAAAGCCATCGGTGAGAGGCAGCACCACGTTGACCTTCTCGCCGGTCTGCAGCGGGAACATGTTGACGATCGGCCGGCCGCGCGCGTTGCGCGAGCCCTGCGGCACTTCCCACACCTTCAGCCAGTAGACGCGGCCCCGGTTCGTGAAGCACAGGATGTAGTCGTGCGTGTTGGCGATGAAGAGCTGGTCGACCCAGTCGTCTTCCTTTGTCTGCGTCGCCTGCTTGCCACGACCACCACGCTTTTGCGCGCGGTATTCGGAGAGTGCCTGGCTCTTGATGTAGCCGGTGTGCGAGAGTGTCACGACCATGTCGGTCGGGGTGATCAGGTCTTCGGTGCCGAGGTCTGTCGCCGCCGAATCGATGCGACTCCTGCGTGCGCCCAGCTTGGTCTGACCGAACTCGGCCTTGATCGCGGCAAGCTCTTCGGAAATGATGCCCGTCACGCGCGACGGGTCGGTCAGGATACCGAGCAGGTCGGCGATGTTCGCCATCACCTCCTTGTATTCACCGAGGATCTTGTCCTGCTCGAGGCCGGTCAGGCGCTGCAGGCGCATCTGCAGGATTTCGCCGGCCTGGTCTTCCGACAGGCGATAGAGACCGTCGGGCTGGATGCCGAAGTTCTTCGGCAGTCCTTCGGGGCGGTAGGCGTCGAGCCCCCCGGGCGTTCCCGCGCCGACGCGCGAAAGCATCTCGCGCACCATCGACGAGTCCCAGCTCTTGCTCATCAACGCCGCTTTCGCGACCGGCGGCGTTGGCGATGACTTGATGGTCTCGATGAACTCGTCGATGTTCGCGAGCGCGACCGCGAGACCCTCCAGCACATGACCGCGTTCGCGCGCCTTGCGAAGTTCGAACACCGTGCGCCGCGTCACCACCTCGCGGCGGTGTTCGAGGAACACCGCGACCAGGTCCTTCAAATTGCAGAGCTTCGGCTGTCCACCGATCAGCGCCACCATGTTGATGCCGAAGGTGTCCTGCAGCTGAGTCTGCTTGTAGAGGTTGTTGAGCACGACCTCCGGCACCTCGCCGCGCTTCAGCTCGATGACGACGCGCATGCCCGACTTGTCGGACTCGTCTTGGATGTGGCTGATGCCCTCGATTTTCTTCTCGTGGACCAGTTCGGCCATGCGCTCGAGCAGGTTCTTCTTGTTCACCTGGTAGGGGATCTCGTCGACGATGATCGCCTGGCGCTGGCCCTTGTCGATGTCTTCGAAGTGGCACGCGGCGCGCATGATCACCTTTCCTCGGCCGGTGCGATACCCATCACGGATGCCTGCCAGGCCGTGGATGATGCCGGCGGTCGGGAAGTCGGGCGCAGGGATGATCTCCATCAACTCGTCGATCGACGCCGACGGGTTTTTCAGCAGGTGCTGGCAGGCGTCGACGACCTCGTTGAGGTTGTGCGGAGGGATGTTGGTCGCCATGCCGACCGCGATGCCGCCCGAGCCGTTCACCAAGAGGTTCGGCAAGCGCGACGGCATCACGAGCGGCTCGCGCTCGCTGCCGTCGTAGTTGGGGCCGAAGTCGACGGTCTCCTTGTCCAGGTCGGCGAGCATCTCATGCGCGATTTTCGCGAGGCGGATCTCGGTGTAGCGCATCGCCGCCGCGTTGTCGCCGTCGACCGAGCCGAAGTTGCCCTGGCCGTCGACCAGCATGTGGCGCATCGAGAAGTCCTGCGCCATCCGCACGATCGTGTCGTAGACCGACTGGTCGCCGTGCGGATGGTACTTGCCGATCACGTCGCCGACGATGCGGGCCGACTTCTTGTACGGCCGGTTCCAGTCGTTGTTGAGCTCGTGCATCGCGAACAGGGCACGTCGATGCACCGGCTTCAGACCGTCGCGCGCATCGGGCAGCGCGCGGCCCACGATCACGCTCATCGCGTAATCGAGGTAGGAGCGACGCATCTCCTCCTCGAGACTGATCGGTAGCGTTTCCTTGGCGAACTGGGTCATGGGTGCGTTCAGTGGTGCGTGGAGCAGCCCGGGTCTCGACGAGAGCACCGGGTCGCGCGCCAGCCTTCAACGAGGCTCGCAGCGAGGGTCGAATTCTAAGTGGCAGCACTTGTCGCAGCGACGCAACAATGGCTTCAGAAGGCGCGCCACGCCTCGGCAAAAGCCAGTGAAGAGAGTCCCCTATGGCACAATCCGGCCCGTCGCTGGTCAATATTCGGCTAGGAAGTGACCCGTACAGATCCGTTCAGGTTTGGACGTTTTTGCAGAACACTATTGCCCTTCCCTCGAGAGGAGAATCAATGAAGAAACTAAACAAGGTGGCGTCGCTTTTTGCAACCGCTGCTCTCGCATCATCCATGTCGGGCGCGTTTGCGCAAACGGTCGACAACTGGGTCAGCGGCACCGGTTTGCCTTGGAAGAACGGCACCAACGATCTGTGCTGGCGTGACGGCACGTGGACGCCTGCCACGGCGCTCGCCGGATGCGACGGCGCGTTGGCGCCGGCCGCTCCGATCGTTCCGCCGCCCGCCAAGACGCAGCCCGCCACTCCGCCAGCTGCCACGCCTGCTGCTCCGGTCGTGGTCCCGGTGCCGATCAGCGAAAAGGTGACTTTCGCTGCCGACGCCTTCTTCGACTTCGACAAGTCGGTGCTGAAGCCGGAAGGTCGCGCGAAGCTCGACGACCTGGTGAGCAAGATGAGCGGCCTCAACCTGGAAGTGATCATCGCCGTCGGCCACACCGACTCCGTGGGTAGCGATGCCTACAACCAGGCCTTGTCCGTGCGTCGTTCGGAAGCCGTCAAGGCGTATCTGGTGAGCAAGGGCGTCGAGAATAACCGCGTCTACACCGAAGGCAAGGGCGAGAAGCAACCGGTCGCCGACAACAAGACGGCCGATGGTCGCGCCAAGAACCGTCGCGTCGAGATCGAGGTCGTGGGCACGCGCGGCAAGTAAGCGCCATGCCCCCGAGTGCGGCGCCCCGGCGCCGCGCTTGCCGACAAACCCCGCCACGGCGGGGTTTGTTTTTTAGCGCGCCAAGCCCGAGTCGGCCCTTCATTAAGATCGATACATGACCAACGCCGACCCGCTCGAGCTTGCCAAGTTCAGTGACCTCGCCCACGTGTGGTGGGACACCGATGGCGACTTCCGACCGCTCCACCAGATCAACCCGCTGCGGCTCGACTGGATCGACGGTCTCGCGGTCTTGAAGGGCAAGGCGGTGCTCGATGTCGGCTGCGGGGGCGGGATCCTGGCCGACTCAATGGCACGGCGTGGCGCCGACGTTCTCGGTATCGACCTCGCTGGCAAGGCGTTGAAGGTCGCGCAGTTGCACGCGATCGAAGCGGCTACCGAACGTGTTCGTTACCGCGAAGTCGAAGTCGAGGCGCTCGCCGTCGAATCGCCCCGATCGTTCGATGTCGTGACCTGCATGGAAATGCTCGAGCACGTGCCCGATCCATCGTCGGTTGTGGGCGCGTGCGCTGCGTTGCTGAAGCCTGGCGGCTGGGCGTTCTTCTCGACCATCAATCGCAACGCGAAGGCGTTCGTGTTCGCGATCGTCGGCGCTGAGCACCTGCTGCGGCTGCTTCCGAAGGGCACGCACGAGTACGCGAAGTTCATTCGGCCGAGCGAACTCGCGCACTGGTGTCGCGATGCGGGTCTCGAGCTTGTGTCGACGCGCGGCATGGAATACAACCCGTTCACGAAACGCTACAAGCTGTCGTCCGACACCGGTGTCAACTTCCTCTTCGCGTGCCGGAAAGCATCTTGATACCGCGCGTCGCGGCGGTGCTGTTCGATCTTGATGGCACCTTGATCGACAGTGCACCCGACCTCGCCGGCGCTGCCAACGAGATGCGCGCGGCTCGGGGCTTGGCACCCATGCCGTATGCCGACTTGCGGCGGATGGTCGGCTCCGGCGCGCGCGGGATGGTGCGCGTCGCGATGAACGCAACGCCCGAAGGCGAGGGCTATCTCGCGTTGCGCGATGAATTTCTCGAGCGCTACCAGGCGCGCATGACACGAGAAACCGTGGTGTTCGACGACGTGAAGCATCTTCTCGATGACTTCGATGCGGCAGCGATTCGTTGGGGCATCGTCACCAACAAGGCCGCGCGCTACGCCGAGCCGGTGGTCCGAAGCGTCGGGCTCGATACGCGGGCCGCGACGCTCGTGTGCGGCGACACCATGGCGCATTCGAAGCCGCATCCTGCACCCTTGCTCGAGGCCGCGCGCCGCATGGGCGTCGACCCCGAGCATTGCGTCTATGTCGGCGACGACTTGCGCGACGTGCAGGCCGGCCGCGCAGCCGCCATGACCACGGTGGCCGTGCGCTGGGGCTACCTCGGCGACGGCCCGGCGGTCGACGCCTGGGGCGCCGAACACATCGTGGCGACGGCGGCCGAATTGGCCCACCTGCTGATCGGACCTTGATCACGCACGAACGCACGGCGATGGCCAGCCGCGCCCGCACCTCGACGCGCTCGCGTAAACTCCGCCTCCTGGGGCTGACCTGGCTTCGACGAGGGTTCGGAGTTGGAACAGTGCACGCCGAGCACCAGTTCGCTCGTAAATCCACTGGAAACAAAGTAACTGCGAACGATCAAACGTACGCTCTCGCCGCTTAAAACCGGTGAGCTTCGCAACAGTTGGCCGATGGGCTGGGTCTGAGGGGTAAAACCCGAAAGACTGCGAAGTCATACACATGGGCTCGTCCGGCGTCGCGTCATTCGGCGTCGGATCAAATCAAGTGAATCGGGATGACGGTAGCGTGCTGCTGCGCGACCGGCCTCCTTAAAACCAAATCAGTCAGCTAAGCGTGTAGATCTGCCTGACGATGGCTTTCGGACGGGGGTTCGATTCCCCCCAGCTCCACCAGACTAGGTTCCGAACGGGAGCGCAAGTGACCAAGGCCCTAAGCAAATCAACGGCTTAGGGCCTTTTTCACGTCCACATGCGACCGGGTAACAGCGCTTGCATCTTGCTGCGGACCGGGTAACATACCGGGTAACTCATCTCATGCGGCCTTAGGCGGCAGAAAGTTACCCGGTGGCAGCGACAGACATCTTGAGCGACAAGGCAGTCAAGGCGGCGCTGAAAGCGGCCGTCGTGGGTGGCAAGACGCGCAAGATCAGCGACGGCGGCGGCCTCTATCTGGAAACCCGCCCGACCGGCGCGGGCTGGTGGCGCCTTCGGTACTGGATCGACAGCCGCGAGGGGATGCTCAGCCTGGGCACCTACCCGGCGGTCACGCTCGCCGAGGCCCGCGAGCGCCGTGACGAGGCGAAGCGCCTGATCGCCTCGGGCGTCAACCCGAGCGACGCACGGAAAGACGACAAGGCTCGCCGCGATCACCAGCGCAAGACTTTCGCGATGGCCGAGGCAGGCTTGGCCGTCACCGGCTCATTCGAACAGGTCGCCCGCGATTGGCTCACGACAGTTCATGAGTCGAAGGTGAGCGCGGGACATGCCGAGCGCACCCGGATCCGCTTGGAGCAAGACGTTTTCCCGTGGCTCGGCAAGCGACCCATCAACGAGATCGAGGCGCCGGAGCTGCTGGCCTGCCTTCGCCGTGTAGAAGCTCGCGGCGCCATCGAGACTGCCCACCGCATCAAGGACGCCTGCGGCCAGGTGTTCCGCTACGGCATCGCGACTGGTGCGTGCCAGAGAAACCCCGCCGCCGACCTACGCGATGCGCTCCGCCCGGTGGAGACACGGCACCTCGCTGCGATCGTCGAGCCGGTGAAGGCGGGCGCATTGCTGCGCGACATGGTCGGCTACGAGGGCCACCCTGTAACGCGCGTGGCGCTGGCGCTGTCGGCGCTGCTGCTGCTGCGCCCGGGAGAGCTGCGGAACATGGAGTGGGCTTGGGTGAACTTCGACTCATCGACCCTGACCGTCCCTGCGGAGGTCATGAAGCGTTCGAAGGCCGACAAGGCCGGCGGCCCGCCGCACCTCGTGCCCCTCGCACCGCAGGCCGTGGCGCTGCTGCGCGATCTCCAGCCGCTAACCGGGCATGGCCGGTACGTCTTCCCGTCGCTGCTCACCGGCGAGCGCTGCATGAGCGAGAACACGGTGAGGAGTGCTCTGCGCCGCATGGGTTACAGCAACGACGACATGACCGCACATGGCTTCCGCGCAATGGCCCGCACCATGATCGCGGAACGATTGAACGTGGGGCCTGAAGTCATCGAGGCGCAGCTAGCGCACACGGTATCTGACTCGCTTGGCCGGGCCTACAACCGCACGCAGTACCTCGACCAACGCCGCGAAATGATGTCGACCTGGGCTGACTATCTCGACCGCCTACGCGCTGGCGCGCAAGTGGTGCCGCTCATGGTCGCCTGAAGAACCCGCGCTGCCCGGTAGGCAGCAAGTCGGCCGAGCCAGGTGCAGTAACACCTGACCCGACCTAACCACAACGTGCAAACCTGAAAGGACCGCACACCATGGCTACTTCTCACTTTAACTGCTGGGCCACCGTGCCCGGAGGCGCGATCAAGCGCTTGGATGTTTATGCGTGCTGCCAGCGCGACGCACTGCGGCTGGCTTTCGATGCCGTGCCAGGGGCGGTCTGCATGAGCTGTCGTGAAACCGAAGTCGATGCATTCGTGGGTCAACCTTCGAGGAGCGGCAAATGACTGCAACAACCAACGCGACTACGAAGAACTCTTTTGAAGTCGACATCGACAGTTGCTACTTGATCCGATCCGAGGCCGACATCGACAAGGCGCCGGCTTTGATCATCAATCCCGAAGCGTCCGACCTGCGGCTGATATCTGCTGCCATGCGTCGCGCAGACGGCATCCAGAAGATGCTCGACGCGTGGTCGCGGATGGAGGATGGGAACGTTCAAGTGCGCGAGGTGACATGTGTTCTGGAGCCGATCGCACAGGAGGTGATGCTTCTGTTGGACGCCGCCACCGATCGCATGTTCAAGAAGGCTCAAGAGGCGAAGGCATGAGCGCCGTCATCGAGTACCCGGAAGGCACGGTGGCCGTCCTTTCGACCACACCGGTGAGCGGTATCCGCATGTTGAGCGGCCGGACCTGCACCTACCCCCCTGCGATCGATGCCCGCGACCTCGTCGAGGTTGACTTTGACGTGCGCGGCGCGGGAACGGGGGGCGGCCTGTATCTGGTCGAGGTTCAAGGAGCCAAAGCAGGCATATGCCGGAGGTTCATCACCACCCCTCACGGCCTCGAAGTCGACCGTACGGGCAATGGCGATTGGCAGTTCATAGATCTCGACGCGGTGGGCTGGCGAATCGTCGGCTTGGTGCGGCAGGTCTACAAGCCTGCCGGCACGTAACGCATCGTTTATGAGCAGTCCATCAAAGGCTCGCTGTGAGCTTTACGACATGGCTGGCTTCGCGCATAGATGCGTTGTCGATGCGGAAGTCACCTACGGTCAAAACGCCCTAAGAACAATTGCCTTCCCCACAGCGTTTACCCGGCCGTTCTCGCTTGCCGACCTTGTTGACGGAGCTGCCCCGTTCGAGAGCGGCGAGCGCCTAAACGGCACTCGCTCGGAGCGTTTTTTACAGCTGTACAAGTGGTTGCGTCAGTTCCCTGGTTACCAGGCCATAAGCGACCGGGCTTCGATTACATCGGCGTTGGGGTCGTTCCGAAGGGTTCAGCAAAAGCGTCGCGACGATCCCAAGTTCAGCGATGGGGCGGCTGATTTCCGTTTTTGGCGGTGCGCGGCTTTGGCTGTAGCAGCCGCCGATTTGAAATACATACGGCCACCAAATGCTGACCAGAGGAGGAAGGCGGTCAAGGCAATCGACGTATTGCTCAAGGTTGATTTGGAAGCAGCCGCTTTTGATGTTCTAGAGTCGGCAGGCGATGAAGATCGGCTCATCGCTCTCCTTCGAACTCTCAGAGGCTCACTGACATCAGTTGAACGACGGGATCGTTCGGACGACTTCAGTTCCGGTCGAGAGTTCGTCTTCAACCTCGCTTCGGTTTTAGATGACGCTTTCGGCTATGTCTCGCAAGCGATGGTGTGGCAGCTAGCCTCTCTGCACGATCGCATTCCAGATCAGAGCACGGTCGAAGACATCGTCAAGCGCATGAACCGGATGCATCGTTCTCGCAAAGAGGTCTAGCGGTAGCGGGGGGAGAAGCCGGGCGTAATTCGCGTGCGTTTGCCCCCCCGGTGAAAAGCATCGTTTATCGGCCGTGAAAGGTGACCCACCAGCGGCCACCCACCGGCCAAAGTCACTTCCATCGCAACTGCGCATGGAGCCTCAAGTGAACCCAAGACGAGAACAGAACCCGGTCGTTCGGCCGGTGCCGACCCAGCTAGCAGACGTTGCGCTGCTCGACATCAACGACCTGCGAGCCGCGGTCAGGATGTCCGCAAGCTGGGTGCTGGAGGAAGTTCGGTCGGGTCGATTCCCGGCACCGGTGATTCGGCAGTCACGCTGCACACGGTGGCGCGCCTCGGATGTCCGCGATTACCTGATCAAACGTGCGCAGACCGTCGACATAGCTGCGGCCGAGACGGTGACCGCTCGGGCGAAGAAGGCCAGCGCAGCGGCGCAGGTCAAGCGTGTCGCGGCAGCGGCCGAGCAGTGAAGGGGGCGACATGCACCCCCAACTTCACGCCCGTCGGGCGGGCTCTATCACGCCCCATAAAGACGAAAGGCCAGCCGTTTGCACCGGTGGCCCTTCGAGATTTCAACCAAAGACAAGTTCGAATTCTGGCCTTCAAGGCACCATCCGGCAAGTCTCCCTGCTGATAGGTGGTGCGGCATGACGCCGGCCAAGCCGGCGGAGGCCTCGAAGCATCTGCATTCACTCCTGTTCGCACCCTGCACCTGTCGCTTGTCCGGTGGCGCCTTGTGCTTGGTGTGTCTGCGGTGGAGGCGGCACTATGGCCGCGTGCAGGTTCGCCGCCAGCTCTGGAGCATTGCCCGATGAGCGGCGCAATCGATTTGCTGCTGTCAAGGCTGCCCGACCACAAGCCCACCGGCCGAGATCGCTGGCGTAGCGGATGCCCTGTCTGCGGCGGAAGCAGCAAGTCCGCGCTATCGATCGGCATCGGGGACACCGGAGCGGTCCTGGTCACTTGCTTCAAAGGGGGCTGCGGTCCGGACGAGATCGCGGGAGCGGTTGGACTTGTGATCGAGGATCTATTCCCGCCTCGTGAGGCCGCTGGTCGACCATTGGCCCGTCGCCGAATGATCAGCGACAGACAGGCGCTCGATCTGATGCACGAGGAATCCAACTTGGTCTTCGTCGCCGCCGCCAACATCGGCAACGGTATCGAGCTCACCGATGTTGACCGTGCGCGCCTGCTGCAGGCCGCTGCGCGGATCGCTTACTTGCGCGAAGAGGTCATGTCTTGAGCCGCTACGCAAATGGTTCTGGCGCCGCTGCCGTTGATGGCGCGATCAAGGTCCGTGGTGGTGCGGCTCCGGTAGTTGCGCGACACCAAGGGGAGCCCACTGGGGAAGCGATCGCCGTTCGGCTGGTTCGAGGCGACACAGTGACGCTGGAGCCCGTGCGCTGGTTATGGCCGGGCTTCCTGCCCGCGGCCATGCTGACGATCTTGGGCGGCGCTCCGGGCTGTGGCAAGACCACCATCGCGCTGTCGCTCGCGGCCACCGTCAGCAGCGCCGGCACCTGGCCCGGTGGTGTGACTCGCGCAACGGCGGGCGACGTGCTCATCTGGAGCGGCGAGGATGCGCACCCGGTACTCGCCGCCCGTCTAGCAGCTATGGGCGCCGACATGAAGCGCGTTCATTTCATCGACGGCATTTCCGGCAGCGAGGGCGAGGCGTTCGACCCCGGCCGAGATATGCCCCTTCTTGAAGCGGCGGCTGTGCGGCTCGTGGCGCCACGGCTGCTGATCCTGGACCCCATCGTGTCGGCGGTCTCAGGCGACTCGCACAAAGGCGCCGAGGTGCGCAGATCGCTCCAGCCAGTGGTGGCCCTCGCCCAGCGGCTCGGGTGCGCCGTGGTGGGCGTTACGCACTTCAGCAAGGGCACAGCGGGCCGTGATCCAGCGGAACGCATCACCGGAAGCATCGCGTTCGCCGCCCTTGCGCGGCTGGTGCTCGTGGCCGCCAAGGTGCAAGCCGATGAGGGCGGAGAGCCGAAGCGCGTGCTGGTGCGGGCGAAGTCCAACATCGGGCCGGACGACGGCGGGTTCGCCTATTCGCTCGATCGGGTGATAGTGGCTCCCGAAGTCGAAGGGCAGCGAGTTCTGTGGCTGGAGGCGCTGGAGGGTTCGGCGCGTGATGTGCTCGCCGAAGCGGAAGCCAATCCCGAGGGCAACGAGGAATCGTCTGCGCTGGACGAGGCGATCGAGTTTCTCGAGTCCGAGCTGGCGTATGGGGCGAAGCCGGTGATGGAGATTTACCGGGAGGCGCGGAGGTCTGGGCACAGTGATCGAACTCTCAAGCGAGCCAAATTGCAGCTCAGCGTCGCATCACTCAAGGAAAAAGCGGGCTGGGTGTGGCATCTGCCGTCCAAGGGTGCCAAGGGTGCCAACAGTGCCAAGGAAACCAGGCATGAAGCACACGGCCCCCTTGCCGAAAACTTCAAGGGTGCCAGCGAATCACCCCTTGGAACACTTGGCCCCCTTGGCCCCCTTGGCCCCCTTGGCCCCCTTGCCGATGATGGCGAGGTGTTCTGATGGGAGCGCCGGACCTGTTGACGTACCTACGCGATGCGGGGTTTGCGGTCGCGCTGGTCGGCGGAGGAATTCGAGTGGCGCCGGCCGCCGCACTGACCGACACCGATCGAGAGGCGATCAAGGCACACCGTGGTGAACTGCTGGCCCTGCTGGCGCCCGTCCGAAAGGAACCCATTGCGCTTTCAGAACCCTGGACGGACAGCGACGCCGCGAAATTTGTCGACCGACGCGACCGGCTGACCCGATGGGGGTGGCCGCTTGCCCAATCTGAGGCAATCGCTGATCGTCTTGTACGTCGCGATCAGGAAGGTGATGACCGCCGGATGTGTGTCGAGTGCAGCCATCTCGGCGAACGTGGGCGATGCCTGGCCGCAGCGGCGGGGCGTTTGAGCGGCACCGACCGACGACACGAACCCGTGCCCGACATCCTTCAGCGCTGCGAAGGCTTCGGCCTAAGGAAGGGACTCACATGACGCGACAGCCCCATGCCTAGCGTCAACCGCCCCCGCATCGACTGGATGCCCGGCAAAGCCGCCCAAGCCGCCTTGCGAACGGCCGAACAGCGACGCCCGGATCTGCGTCAACAAGCGCTGATCGACTGGATCGTCATCGTCGGCGTGTCCGCGATCGAGCACCATCCCTGGTGTCCCCCCGCTCTGCATGGCCGCAACCGTGACACCTGGATCGCACGGCCCGCCGCACTCCCGGTAGACAGCTGCGCCACGCATACCGAAAAGCGAAAGGCACCGGGAACGGACACGAGCTGAAGGTCGCCCGTCGACATTGCTCCGCATTCACCCACGTTGCGGAGCGCATATGCAGACACACGAAGCCGAACCACTGCTCAAGCCCGAGCAGGTCGCGCAACGACTTGCGATCGCGGAGAGCACTCTGAACGTCTGGCGCTGTACCGGTCGTCAGCAACTTCCCTTCATCAAGCTCGGTTCGAGCGTCCGCTACCGCGCTTCGGACGTGGACGCATTTGTCGAGAGCCGTTTGCATGACGCCCGCGTCTGAGATTGGGCGCTCCGAAGACGGGCGTTCCAAAGTTGAACTCGTGACCGCTGGGGTGGACGTCGCTCCGGTCCTCTGGGCGTTGCGAGCGAATCCTGGTCTATGGACTCATGCCGAGACCGCCAAAGGTCGGGCCACTCCACGTTACGACGCGATCTGGGTCCGCTCCGCTGCCATGGGTTCGGATATCGGGACGCCAACAGAATCGAACTGGTACCCCACGGCTGACGCGGTGCCCCTGCGCGAACTGGTCTACCCCCTGATGGGCCTTGTCGGGGGCGTCCTGTTGGGGGGCGTCGTGATCCACAAGGTTCCTGCCCACACGACGACCAAGCCCCACATCGCAACAGGTCAGCAGGGCCGCTGCTTTGACACGTTCGCGATCCAGATCGATTGCGCGCCCGGCCAGCTTCTCTGCTACGAGGACAGGCGACAGGAATCAAAGCCCGGTGACGCGTACTACTTCAACGACTCGTATCGGCACTGGATAGAAAACCCGACGCCGTTTGACCGCATCACGGCGCTGGTCTCGATCCGGACCGAGCGCAAGGCCAACGCCGGACGACCGGCTCCGGTTTGTCACTGATGAACATCGTGATCCACGAGAGCTTCGCCAAGCTCACGGGCATGAAGGCGACTCGGTTCGAGCGGCGCGAAAAGATCGCCCACGCTGAAACCGAGGCCAGAGCGCTGGCGGTGATGTTTCCCTTCGAGGAAACCGCCGAGCACCACTTCGCACCTGGCTTGTACGCACGCTCGCTCTTCATGCCAGCTGGCTCGACCGTCGTCGGGAAGATCCATCGGCACGCGCACATCTATGTCGTGTCGGGCCATTGCTGGATCTACAACGAGATCGACGAGCACGAGGTGAAAGGCTTTGAAGTTCGCACCGCCGTACCTGGCGAGAAGCGCTTCTGGCATGTGCTTGCTGACACATTCATCGTGGGCTTCCATCCCACGACCGAGACCGATCTGGAAAAGATCGAAAACGACGTGATCGCTAAGACTTACGAGGTGATGTAAATGTGGGTTGCCGTAGGAGTAGGGGCTGCCAGCACGGTGGCCGGCATGATTGGCGCCAGCAAGGCCGCCAAAGGTCAACAGCAGGCCGCCAATCAGGCCATCGCGGCCCAGCAGGCCCAGTACCAGCAGAACCGCACCGACAACCTACCCGCGCTCGATGCCCGCAACAACTCACTGATGATGTTGCAGCAGAAGGCCGGCCAGTACAGCGCAGCCCCGACCGCCGACCAAGTGATGGCGACCCCGGGTTACCAGTTCGGGCTGAACCAGGGCAACAACAACATCGAGAACAGCGCCGCATCCCGAGGCGGCCTGTACTCGGGTGCGGCCGGCAAAGCACTGACCCGCTATGGCACTGACTACGCAACGACGAAGTATCAGAACGCCTTCGACAACCTTCAGACCTCGCAGACCAACGACTTCAACCACTATCTGAACATCGGCAACCTGGGCCAAGCCGGCGCTAGCAGCATCGCCAACGCTGGCCAGAACATGGTCAACGCGAACAATCAGACCTTGATGAGCAATGCGAACTCTCAAGGCGCCGCCAACATCGCCCAGAGCAACCTCATTGCTGGCGGGCTGAACCAGTTCGGGAGCTGGGCCAAGTCCCCCAACGGGCAAGACGCACTTGGTGGTCTCGGCGATCGCATCGGCGGGTGGTTCGCACCTTCCAACAGCAACGGCAGCGTGATCTCCAACTCGCCGACCTACATCGACCCCAGTAGCAAGTACGCGCAGAACGGATCGGACTTCGGCTGGAATCCGATCAAGCGTGCCGATGGTGGACCCGTGCGAGCTGAGCCAGTAGTCGGATCGCGGTCCCCTGTCCGGACGGGTGGAGGCGGTGGCTTCTCCCCCAATGCCCTGCTCGCGCTGGTGATGGCTCATCAGCTCCCGCAAACTCAAACAGCACCAGGCGGCGACTACCTCATGAACCCCGGTCAGATCGTTGATCAGCGGATGCGGCAGGCCGGTGCATACGCCATGGGCGGCGCAGTGCATGGCCCTGGCGGTCCTCGGGACGACCTCATCCCGGCGCAGTTGTCATCGGGCGAACACGTTTTCGATACCGCGTCGGTCGACGCCGTCGGTGGTGGCGACAACGAGGTCGGGCAGAACAGGCTGAACAAGCTTCGCGAGATCCTCAAAAACCGCCGCTGAACATGCCGACGATCGAAACGAGGCTCGCCAGGCTGGAGGCGCCGCACATCCAAACCGGGCCGGTGTTGATCATGGTGAGCGACGAACGCACTCCAGAGCAGGAGCAGGAGATCAGGTCCGCCCGGGAAGCAGGTAGACCGATCGTCTTCGTGACGGCCATCGATTGGGATCTGTGAGTCCCGGCATGCAGCCTCCCACGGTGCAATGAGTTATCAGGTCGCCCTGATCGAGCAGATGAGGAACAGATGAAAGAAGCCGGTCGGTTTCAGCCAGGCCAGAGTGGCAATCCCAAAGGGCGACCACCGGGCGCCGGTCAGCTGGGCACCTTGCGCGCGTCGATCGTGGCACACGTCCCCGAGATCGTGGCCAGGCTGGTTGACGCTGCGAAGGCCGGTGATGTTGGCGCTGCACGCCTGCTCCTAGAGCGCGTGTTGCCCGCTGTGAAGCCGATCGAGCAGGAAGTCGTGATCGCGTTGCCTACGGGCTCCCTGACCGATCAAGGTCGAGCCGTGCTCGCCGCCGCTGGCGCTGGCGAACTGGCAACGGGACAAGCCGCCCAGCTGCTGACCGGCCTGAGTTCGCTCGCCAAGCTGGTGGAGACGGACGAACTGGCAGCACGCATCAAGGCACTGGAGACCCGCGATGGCAACGTTAAGAGCTAGGCTCGAAGAGCTGGAGCAGCAGCGCGTGTACGGTGACGTGCGGGACATGCCGACACACGAACTCGAACGACTCCTCGTGCTGCACTATGGGTACCTACCGGATGTGAGCGAGTTGCAGCGAATCGTCGAGCAGGACAGAGCAAATGGCGACGCTTGACAAGCGGCTTCAGGAGCTGGAAAAGGCAACCTCGCCAGCCGTGCGGTTCACCATGATCGTTTGCAAGATCATCGACGTGGGGCGACTGGGCGAGGAGGGAACCCGGTGTGCCTTCGGCGACCGGGAATGGCGACGGGCTCATGACGAGTCTGAAGAGCAGTTCCTTGGCCGCGTGCAAGCGCAGATCGAATCGCCGAACCGCTTGCCGCGGGTCTTGCTTTACTCAAGCTGAAATGAGTGCCTGGCGGGTTCTTGCCGGATGCGCCTACTTTGTGATCAAACCTGTTTTTGGAAATTCCATAGGCCCAGTTTTCGGGTCGAAGATGCCGTAAGTGACTACCTTTGCTTTCTCGAACTGGTAGAAGGTGTTGTACTTGTCGAAGCTCAAGATTTTCTGCAGCCCGTCTTGCGTTGTCGAGACGTGCGATGGCTCACCAAGAACCTGGATTACGTACCCAATTTCCATGTCCTTTTTAAAGTCCTGCAAATAGGGGTGAACCGTTTCTTCGTCGAGCGCCATATATTCGACGTACCTGACGTTGTCCCCTCTAAACCGAACAACGATGAAGGACTTGGTGTCGGCAGACCTATAGATCCATTCGTCCTTGTTATCTTCCGGAATTATCGACGGTTCGCCTTTGGCAAACCTCACGTCAGACCGGCTCGCGTGGAGCGGAACGTCGAAGAAAGTGATCTGAGGTCTGGGCCGCCCAGCGTACTGGACATACCCCCAAGTGCCAAGGCCTCCGAAAGCCGCGACTAAGAGCAGCGCGAGGATCATCCTTGCCAAGTCGGCTCCAGTTCCAACGATCCTTGGTCACCGCATACAGCATCACGATGGCCAAGACGACCGATGACATGAAGATTCCAGAGCCTATGGTCATTTGGGGATCCCGTTCACGATGGGCGAGCTACCTGTGCGCACGAATATCCGTTCGCCCCATACGTCGCGTTTGTGATTCAGATGGCCGCCGACAACTCGCTCTTCCCCACTGCGCGTCGTCGTGCAGGGATCACTAAGAAAACCTCTTAAACAACAGACACCCTAAGACAAAGACTACGGGGGACAGCAATAGGGCGACGCGAACTAAGTTGATCGCCAAAGCCTTTTTCGCGATCCAGTCACTGCTGTCCTTCAGGCGGTCTGTAATGTTGAGTATTTCGCCATAGCGCACTTCGTCGATTGACCGGTGCGGTTCATCTAGAAGGTTTGCAGCCTCTTGGTATGGCGCCGGGTACTCGCGAATGAAGAATGTCTTCCAGACCAGTAGTAGTCCGAGCAACACAAAGTACCCGCAGAGAACGATCGTGCCGAACAACAGCGTGTCTAGCGTGCGTTCAAGCCCAGGCAATATGTAGACGAACGTGCCTCCCATACCGGCCAAAACATAGGTCAACGTGGTTTGAGCTTCTTTGCCCATGTTGTCTGCCGTGGTGAACTTCTCCTGCAGGTTCTTGAGGCCGTTCTCTTCCGCCCACTTGAGTCTGTCCGGCCAGCTCTCATGCCGAGTCCTCACGGTTCGATAGCTTGTCCGCTGTGCCATAGCTGCTAAGCCTTTTTGATTGCCTTCTTCGTCTTCCCAGGTTGCTTGGGTCTGTAGACCCCTTCGGTCGACTTCTTTGCCGGTGCCTTTCTGGCCACCGACTTCTTGGCTGGCGCTTTCTTTGCGGGTGCCATCTAGGTCTTCCTTGTCGGAGTTTCGTGCTTCACTGTCCGCGCGGGCTGCCGCGGGCGAAAAGGCGCCGGAGGCGGGGATGATGGAGGGGTGGGGGCGGTCGCGGCACTGTGCATCTGTGTTCCTTTTAAGGCGTGGCTGATGTCATGCGCGCAAATACATCCACATGCGCACATCATGCAGAGAGACGATACTGTATAAACGTCCAGGTGGACTTCTTGGTTACGCGAGTTTTCGACGGAGGCAGGGTGATGCCCGGCCACATCCGGAATGCCACGACCGTACGCGGCCGACTGTCGGTCGCCCAGGAGGAAGATGCGCTGCGGCGCCGGACCGTCCTCGTGGCTCGCTTCACCCCGGCCAAAGGGAACGGAACGTTAATGCAGAGGCTGCCCCCGCTTTACGACGTGCAGTTGATCTCGCTGAATGGTGAGGTGATGACGCTCGCCGGATATGAGCGTGTCGTGGCTGGAGTGCTGCAGCAGGACTACGTGCTCGGGCAGAGCTGGATCGTCACGCCCGGCCCCATTGAAGACCTGATGCACGCCGAGGCGCAGTGGCGCGATGCAGCTGAAAAGATCGTCGAGCTTCAAGCACAATTGCAGACAGGAGAGGCGGCCCGAACTGGTTCACGCGTCGAGCCGCTTGGGTAACTTTCCGGGTAACTGGGAAGGTGGCAAACCAGCAGAGGTAGCATCCATGCGGGTTTGCGGCCGAACTTCAAGTGACCCCAGCCCACCAGTATTAGTGCGACGTAGGTCACCGACGTCAGGTTTTGCAAGTCAAATCGCCGACTTCGCGGCTCTTGAATTTCAAAAAGCGCTGCGTCGGCATCGACCTGAAAGTTCAGGTTGTCCATCGCCGCGAGGGTACGAGGACGGGTTGCTTGCAACGCTTCCGCCTTGTAGACAATGGACCCGCTCCAGGGGTGCTTGGTCATCGGTGGCGCGCCGTCGGGCGGCGACTCGGCGGCTGCGGCCCAGTGCAGCCTCTCAAGATTGCCAGACCTGCCGCGACCAAGCCCGCATCCGCCGTCAAACTTGTCTGCATCGGCGCCGGTGCACGAGATACCAGACGGCCGGAATCACCAGCATGCTCAGCAGCGGTGCGGTCAGCATGCCGCCGACCATCGGCGCGGCGATTCGCGTCATCACTTCCGAGCCGGTTCCATGTCCGAACAGGATCGGCAGCAGGCCGGCCATCACGACGGCGACGGTCATCGCCTTCGGTCGGACGCGGAGCACGGCGCCTTCCCGGATGGCGGACAGCAGGGTGCTTTCATCGGCCGGCTCGCCGGCGGCGATGCGACGCGCGAGCGCATTCTTGAGATACACCAGCATCACGACACCGAACTCCGCGGCGACGCCCGCTAGCGCGATGAATCCGACGGCGGTGGCGACCGAGATGGAGTGTCCGAGGGACCAGACGAGCCAGCACCCGCCGATCAGTGAAAACGGCACTGCCGCCATCACCAGCGCTGCGTCGAGCGTCGACCCGAAGAGCACGAACAGCAGCACGAAGATCACTGCCAGCGTCACGGGCACCACGAGCTTGAGTCGCGCGGTCGCGCGCTCGAGATACTCGAATTGCCCCGACCAGCTGATCGCATACCCCGGCGGCAGCTTCACCGCCGAAGAAACTGCAGCCTGCATATCGGTCACGACGGAGCGCAGATCGCGCCCTCGCACGTCGACATAGACCCAGCCCGACAGCCTCGCGTTCTCGCTGCGCAACATCGGCGGCCCATCCTGCAATGTGATTCGCGCCACGTCGCGCAGCAGCACCTGCGCGCCCCGGGCGGTGACGAAGGGGAGTTCGCGAAGCCGCTCCAGCGAATCGCGGATCTCGCGCGGATAGCGAACGTTGATAGGGTAGCGTTCGCGACCCTGGATCACTTCGCCCACGTTGTCGCCCCCGATGGCGGTGGCGACCACCGCCTGCACGTCGGCGACCGACAGGCCGCGGCGCGCCGCGGCGAGGCGGTCGACCTCCACGTCGACGTAGCGGCCGCCCGTGAGACGTTCGGCCAGTGCTGAACTCACGCCCGGAACGGCCCGGACGGCGGCTTCGATCTGGGTCGTCAGCCTGTCGATGGTGGCAAGGTCGGCGCCGCCGACCTTCACGCCCACCGGGCTCTTGATGCCCGTCGCCAGCATGTCGATCCGGTTGCGTATGGGCGGAACCCACACGTTGGTCAACCCGGGGACTTCGACCGCGCGGTCGAGTTCTTCGACGAGCTTGTCCGCTGTCATGCCGGCCCGCCATTCAGCGCGCGGCCTGAACTGGATCGTCGTCTCGAACATTTCCAGCGGTGCGGGGTCCGTGGCCGTGTCGGCGCGCCCTGCCTTGCCGAAAACGCGAGCCACTTCCGGCACCGTCTTGATGAGTCGATCCGTCTGCTGCAGCAGCTGAGCGGCCTTCGCCACCGAGAGTCCCGGAAGCGCCGACGGCATGTAGAGCAGATCGCCTTCGTCCAGCGGGGGCATGAACTCGCCGCCGAGGCGCGACGCGGGTATCACCGTCAACGCCAGCAGCAGCGCGGCCAGGCCGAGCGTCGCTTTAGGGAATCGCAGCACGGCGTTGAGCGCGGGCCGGTACACGGCCATCAGAAAGCGGTTGATCGGGTTCGACGCCTCGTGCGGAATTCGCCCGCGGATGAGGTAGCCCATGAGCACCGGCACGAGCGTCACCGAAAGGCCGGCGGCGGAGGCCATGGCGTATGTCTTGGTGAACGCCAGCGGCGCGAAGAGGCGCCCCTCCTGCGCTTCGAGAGAAAACACCGGCACGAACGACAGCGTGATGACCAGCAGCGAAAAGAAGAGCGCGGGCCCGACCTCGACACAGGCATCGGTCACGAGGTGCCAACGCTCGCTCGACGACGGCGGGCGTGCCGCTTTCGACTCGAATGCCTCGACATGCTTGTGCACGTTCTCGACCATCACGATCGAGGCGTCGACCATCGCGCCGATCGCGATCGCGATGCCGCCCAGCGACATGATGTTGGCGTTGACGCCCTGCCAGTGCATGACGGTGAATGCGGCCAGCACGCCGACCGGCAGCGCGACCACGGCGACCAGCGCGGAGCGGAGGTGAAAAAGAAACAACGCGCAGACCAGCGCCACCACGATGAATTCTTCCACCAGCTTGGAACGGAGGTTGTCGACAGCACGGTCGATCAGCAGCGAGCGGTCGTAGGTCGGCACGATCTCGACGCCCGCCGGCAGACTCGACTTCAACGCGTCGAGCTTGGCCTTGACGGCTTCGATCGTCGTGCGCGCGTTCTTGCCCGAGCGCATCACCACCACGCCACCCGCGACTTCGCCCTGGCCGTCGAGCTCCGCGACGCCACGTCTTGATTCCGGGCCGAGCTGGATCGTCGCCACATCGCGGAGCAAGACGGGTGTGGCGCCCGTGAGGGCCAGCGGAATGGCCCGAAAGTCATCGAGCGACTGCAGATAACCTCTGGAGCGCACCATGTATTCGGCCTCCGACAGCTCGACCACCGATCCGCCCGCGGCCTGGTTGGCCTTCTGCAACGCATCGACCACCGTGGCCTGCGTGACACCCAGTCCACGCATCCGGTCCGGGTCGAGCACGACCTGGTACTGGCGCACCATGCCGCCGATGCTCGCCACCTCCGACACATCGGTGACGGTCTTCAGTTCGAACTTGAGAAACCAGTCGTTCAAGGCGCGCAGTTGTCCGAGGTCCTGATGTCCGGTGCGGTCGACGAGCGCGTATTCGTAGATCCATCCGACCCCCGTGGCGTCGGGCCCCAGCGCTGCGCTGGCACCGGGCGGTAGCCGGCCCTGAACCTGGTTCAGGTACTCCACGACGCGCGAGCGGGCCCAGTAGGGATCGGTCTTGTCGTCGAACAGCACATAGACGAACGAGTCGCCGAAGAACGAGTAGCCGCGCACGGTCTTGACCCCCGGGACGCTCAACATCGTCGTCGTCAAGGGATAGGTGACGAGGTCCTCGACGAGTTGCGGCGCCTTGCCGGGATACGGCGTGCGCACGATGACCTGCACGTCGGAGAGATCGGGCAGCGCGTCGAGCGAGGTTCGCGACGCCGACCAAAGTCCGGCCGCTGCGATGAACGCCGTCGCCATCAGCACGAGCATCCGATTGCCTATCGACCAGCGGATCAACGCCGCGATCACCGGCCCGCTCCCGCGAGCTTCTCGACCTTGACCAGCTCGTACCCCGATGGACCGCCCGCTTTGAACTGGAAGCGAACCCGGTCACCCCGCTGGATGCCGGCGAAAGCGGCCGGGTTCGATTTCGCGAACCCCATCGTCATCGCCGGCCATTGCAGCGAGGCGACGGGCCCATGCGAGATCGTGAGGGCTTCGCGCGTCGCTTGTTCGACGCTGCCTTCGGCGGTGTGGAGGGCCTCTGGCGCGGATGCCGCGGCCGACGAGGCCGCCGCAGCGAGGGGGGTGGCGAGGTTGCCGAGCGCCGAGCGGAGGCCGGCTTCCGAGTCGATCAGAAACTGACCGCTCGCCACGACCTGCTCACCTTCGCGCAGCCCGCTCGTGACCTCGATGTCGTCGCCGGCTTCGGCACCGATCGACACGTCGCGCGGCTCGAAGCCACCCTTGTCGTTCCTGACGATCACCACCGCGCGCGTGCCGGTGCGGATCACGGCTTCGCTCGCCACGACCAGTCGTGCACTGGCCGTGCCCTGCAAGCGCAGACGCAGCAGCATGCCCGGCGTCAGCTGGCCCTGCCGGTTGTCGACCACGATTCGCGCCTTGAGGGTTCTGGTCGAGGCATCGACCTGGGGGATGATTTCCGCGAGCACCCCGTCGAACGTGCGGGCGGCATCGGCCTGCAGGGTCGCCGTGATCTTCTGGCGAGGTCTCAGGCGAAGCGCCTGCGCTTCGGGAACGTCTGCCACCGCCCAGACGGTGTCGAGCCCGGCGATCCGGAACAGCGTCATGCCCGGCGCGACCGCAACGCCTTCGCGAACTCCGAGCTCCGCCACGACGCCGTTCATGGGCGACGAGAGGGTATATCGTGCCTGGGCGACACCGGCGGCCTCGCTCTGGCGCACCAGTTCACCGGGAATCGACATGGCTTTCAAGCGCTCGCGTGCCGCGGCGACCAGATCGGCGGAAACGCCGGCGCGTTGCAGTGCGAGGAGCTCGCTCAGCGGGCCGAGCCAGTCGGGCGCGAAAACGGTGGCCAGTGCCTGTCCCTTGTGCACGCGCTCCATCGGGGCACGCACCGCCAAGCGTTCCACGTAACCCGCTACCCGCGTCTGTACCGATGTGCTCAGCCGCTCGTTGAACTGTACGGTGCCGATCGCGTCGAACGACGCCGACACATCGGCCCGCCGCACCCGTGCGTAGCGGATCCCCAGGTTCTGCTGCACGCCCGGCGTGATCGCCACGCCAGTCGAGGCGCTTTCGCTTTCCGCGTACACCGGCACGAGCTGCATGTCCATGAAAGGCGACTTGCCTGGCTTGTCGAACCGTTGGGCAGGAACCATCGGGTCGTGCCAGTAGAGAACTTTGCGGCTCGCTTCGGCGCTGGCAGGCGTCGGCGCGCGCACGTTGTCGGCGCTCACGGACCGGGATGCGCGCCCGGCATAGAACGACCCCGCCAGCAGCGCGAGCGCAACGACCAGTCCGGCTGCCCAAGGCACGCGCTTCACGATGCGGCTCCAGGCTCTAGAGGCCGCAATCGCAACTGGAGCGTGGCTTTGGCCAGTTCGCGTTGCAGCGACAGCAGCTTGCGCTGCGCTTCGATTTCCGCATGCCGGGCCTCGAAGAGCACGGCCAGCGTCGTCTGGTTCGCGGCGTAACCCGCCGTCGCCACGCCGATTCGTTGCGTGGCCGGCTCGACGACGCCGGTCCGAAAGCGCGCGATCCTGTCTTGCAGGCGTTGGCTGTCACTCGTCCATGCGCGGTATTGCGCAGCGGCTGCTCGCAAGGCCTCGGCGGCGTCGGCCTCTGCCATGTCGACCAAGGCAAGCTTGGCGGCCGTATCCCGGTCCTGCCGATCCTCGCGCGACAACGGGATCGGAATGCTCACGCCAAAAGACAGCATGTCCGAATAGCCGGCGCGCTGGCCGTAAGACACGCCCCAGGTCCAGTTCGGATTGCGTTCGGCGGCGGTCACCGCGGCTTCTCGTCTGGCAACCTCGACCGCCTGCATCGATGCCAGAACGACCGGATGCGCCGCGACGAAGTCTTCCTCGGACGGCGGCATCGGCCCGACGGGCGAAGACAACGCGTCGACGTGGACGCCGACCCAGCGTTCCAGCAGAACCAGCGCGGCGCTTTGCTCTTGCCGCACCTGGGCCGATTCATCGTCGGCCGCACCGCGTGCGCCCGTCAATGCCAGGACCTCCTGGCTGCCGAGCGTCGACGCGGCAAACCGTGCCTTCGCCGCGTCGAGTTCTTCGTGGGCGTGGTGCGCCATGAGCTCCGTCAGTCGAAGTGCCTCGCCGGCGTAGAACGCATCGACGTAGGCCATCGCTGTTTGCAGCCGGGTGTCGCTGACCGCCATGCGTACCTGGATGGCCCCGCGCTGCACCGCTGCTTCGGCCGCGGCCGTGCGCGCCGCGCGTTTTTCACGCGAGAGCCATTCCTGGTTGATGCCGATGCGCTTCATCGTCATCGAGTCACGGGTCGTGCTCAGCCGATCCGGCCCGGTGATCGGCAGGTTCTCGACACCGGCGCTCAGTGTCGGATCGGGCAGCCGGGCCGCGCCGCGCGCGACCTCGGTGGCGCTCAGCCGCGCCGCTTCGCTCGATCGGACGGTCTGCGACCGGGCGACGGCGAGTTCAAGCGCCGCCTCGAGGCCAAGGGTCGCGCTGTGCGCCGAGATCGGAATGAACGCAGCAGCGCATAGAGCCGCGCGCAAAGAGGAGATGTCCATGAAGACTCCGCAGAAAAAACGATGACGTAAAGCGGGAGAAGCCGCTTCAGCACCTGTCGGTCAGCGGAGAAATCAGACCCTGAGTCTGAGTGTGGACAAGAAAAGGGGATCGGGTGGCGGCTGCTGTTCCGCCTCCAGGCCGCGAGGGCGAACGGCGGCCGCGCGGATAGCCAAGGCCTTGGGTACGAGCAGAACCGGAACGACGGCAGGCAACGGCGCCACGGCGTCGTGCTGCGCGACGATGTTCACCGCATCGACGACATGCTGGTAGCAAAGGGCAGGCTGCTGGAGATCGACGGCGTCGCAAGGAAGCGCGGTCATCTTCATGCCGTCCATCGCTCGAGTCTCGACTCGACTCGAGCAGACGTAGCTGGCAAGCGCCATCTGCGCAAAAAGCAATGCCATGACCGCGATGAGAGCGGTCTTGAGGCGTCGCAGGCGAGGGCGGGCTGACATGAAGACGCAGTGTAGTCGGAGGGGCCGATGGCGGTTGACACGATGGCGCTTGACACCGTGGCGGATGGCAGGAATGGCCTCTTGGCATCCCCGAGCGCTGCCGATCGGCTGATCGCCGCCTTGCCGGGCGGCGACCTGCTGCCCGACGACATGCGGCAGCGCCTGATCACCTTCTTGCGCGACACGATCTAGAAAATCACACAGATCGGCCTGGCGGCGGTGGGCATCGTGCAGTCACAGGTCAACGCGTCGGGGGAACGTTCGAGCTGGTCTGCGACAAGGCCCCTAGCCCTTGGAGGGCCCGGATCTCCAATGCGCGATCAGGCTCACTTGAAGGTGTACGACGCGGTGACGTACACGAACCGACCGCGCACATCGGTGTAGCTCAGGTCGTATCCGCCGACGAAGCCCGCACCGTAATTGGTGTACGGCGGATCCTTGTCGAACAGATTCTTGATGCCCAGGCTGAGGCGGGTCGAATCGAAACCGCTGTACGAGACCTGGGCATCGTAGGTCGAGTAGTCGCCAACCTTGCGCGGCCGGACGGTGGCCGGCTGAAGGCTGGTCCGCAGGTCGTGGTATCCGACCTGGTAGTTTTGTGCCGCCGTCACGGCCCAGGGCCCGTTCGACCACGTGCCGTTCAACGCATAGCGCCACCGCAGCACCACGCCGATGCCGATCGCGGCGGGCTGGTTGATCGCGGAGCTGAAGCTGCCATCGAGGTTCTGCTGGTCGTAACTCGAAATGTAGGTGCCGTTGAATTGCACGACGACGCGATCTTCCGGTGTCGCCTGGATACGCCCCTTCAAATCGACGTCGAATCCGCGCACATTCGTCTTGCCCAGGTTGGTCAACGACTGGTTGATGCCGATGATTGGACCGACGCCGCTCGGATTTCCGTCCGGCGCGCCGCGCACGATGTAATTGGCGTACGTGACCGGATTGCCCAGGATCGTGGCCGTCGACAGCCCGGTCCTGATCACGTCCTTGACGGAGATGTGGAAGAAATCGACCCCCGCCGAATAATTCTTGATCGGCTCGAACACCACGCCGAATGTCGTCGACTTCGATTTCTCGGGATGCAGCGCAGGATTACCGCCGCCGAGCGTCACGAACTGGGTGCTGCAATCGATCAGGCCCGAGGTGCCGATGGGGCAGCGCACGAGGTCGCGACTGCCGTTGCTCGTGATGCCGCGGGCCGCCGGCTGATAGAGGTCGACGAGCGTCGGTGCGCGAAAGCCGGTGCCGATCGATCCCCGCATCAGGACCGGTTCGATCGGTTGCCAACGCAGCGATGCTTTGGGATTGACCGTGTTGCCGACGTTCTGGTAATTGTCGTAGCGAACGGCGGCGTCGGCATCGAGGCCGTGCAAAATGGGAATGCCCAATTCCGCGTAGGTCGACCCGACGCGCCGCGTGGCGTTGACAGGGACCCCGGCCGCGCCGAAGCCCGACACCAGGAACTGCTTGTTGGCGTCGCTCGGGTTGATGTCGAGTTTCTCGCTGCGAAGCTCCGCGCCGACCGCCAGACTCATCATGCCGGCGGGCAGCTTGTAGACGTCTCGCGAGGCCTTGGCATCGATGCTGGTGATCGACGTGGTGGTGGTGTTGAAGAGGCCGTTGAAGTTGCTGTCCATCGCGGCGGCGAGGGCTGTCGGGTCGGTGGTCGGACCGAACGGATTGATCACGCCGGTGTTCAGCAGGTTCAGATACTTGTCGGTCTGCGCCCAACCCTGTTTCAGCGAGGTCGCGATTTTGTTGCGGCTGTAGAGAAGCCCGGTGTCGTAATCCCAGTCGAAAGCCGTGCCGCGAAGCCCGCCGACCGCGCGGATGTTGTCTGCCACGTCCTCGGTCTTGCGCACGCCGGTCGGTATCGAACGGAACAGCAGGACGAGCGGCTGGCCGGTCAGGCCGTTCGCATTCGCGAACGTCGTCGGGTAATACGGACTCGTCGGCGGCAGCAGCGCCCAGGCGCCGCCAATCAGATTTCTCAATTGAGGGAACTGCGGGTACTGCGTATTGATCAGGTTGGTGAGCGACGCGATATAGGGACTGCCCGCGGGCAGCGCCGCTCCGTTGATGAGCACGTGCTGCTGCGTGTTGAGCGTCTTGTTGCGGGTGAAACTCGATTCGAGGTAGGCCTCGACCGAGCTCGACACCTTGAATCGAGCCGTCGCGGCGACATTGGCCAGCTTGTTCTCGGGCTCGAGCGCAATGTATGGCGCGTTGTCGTACCGGCAGAGCCCGGGGCTCAATGGCGAGACGAGCGAATAAGGCCCGCAATCCGGGTAATTGGGACTCCTCAAGGTGCCGTTGGGCAGTCTTACATTGGCGGGAAATGCCGTCGAGCTGGTCTTGTCGAGTTGTTCGGCGACGTCGATGTTCTTCGCGAAGGAACGACTCGATCCGAAGATCGGGCGCGTGCTCGAATAACTGCCGGTGAGCGTGACGCTGTAGCGGTCGGTGTCGATATTGCCGAAGCCGTTGATCACCGAAAGCCGAGCTTCGGTGCCGCCGCCACTGCGGGTCGGAACGCCCACCGTCGACGAGATTTCGGTTCCGGAAAACTCGCGACGCAGGATGAAATTGACGACGCCCGCGATGGCGTCGCTGCCGTAGATGGCCGATGAGCCGTCTTTCAGGACCTCGACCCGTTCGATCGCCGCGATCGGAATGGTGCTGATGTCGACCGCCGACGTGCCGCCGGCCGGTGCGCTGCGCCGGCCGTTGATCAGCACGAGCGTGCGTGCCGTGCCCAAGCCGCGCAATGAAATCAGCGACACCGAATTGCCTCCGCCTTGCCCACCCCCCGCACCAGAGTTGGCCACGTTCGTGCTTCCCAGCGTGGACGATGCGGAAATGGTCTTGAGCAATTGCTCGGCGTTGGACACGCCGGTCCGTTGAATGTCCTGCCGCGTGAGGATCTGGACCGGGAGTGCCGTCTCTCCGGATATCTGCTTGATGGACGAGCCCGTGATCTCGACGCGCTCCAACTGCTGCGAATCGGCCGAGGACGTGCCTTGCGCATGCGCTGCTGCGGCCATCGCGAAAACCGCGGGGAACGCCTGACGGGCGACGCGGATGGAATGACGGAGGTTCTTCGAGCGATGCATCTTTGCCCTTCGAGTAAGTGTCTGGTCCAAATCGATTGGCGGTGCGATGGGCAATTAGAGTGCCAGCTCAGACCGGCTTTGACGTCGCGCAGCGCTTTCACATGTTGCGGCAACTATGATGATCCGAAGCATCGATAAGGACCTCACATGAACGAAATGAAACGGCCAGAAACCCATCGTGGTGTTGTTTTGATGTGCATGGTGTGGGCCGCAGTGGGCCTTGCCGGCTGCGCGGGATCGGACGTGTTGAATCGCGCGCCGCCGGCAGCGCTCGATCCCGACATCGAGTCGGCTGTGGCCGACATTTCTGCGCAGCGGATCGAGCGCAACATCCGCGGCCTGGTGCAGTTCGGGACGCGCCACACGCTGTCTGAGTCGGGTTCCGACACGCGTGGCATCGGCGCGGCAAGCCGTTGGATCGAAAGTGAATTGAAGGCTTGTTCGGCCAGGACCGGGGGTCGGCTTCAGGTCGGCATGGACCGCCATGTCGTGGCGGCGGGGCCGCGGGTTCCGAGTGCCACCCCGCTGGTGAATGTGGTCGCGACGCTGCCTGGGGTCGATCCGCAGTCGGCGAAGCGGATCCTGGTCGTCAGTGGTCATTACGATTCGCGGGTCAGCGACATCATGAATTCGACGGCCGACGCGCCGGGCGCCAACGACGACGCGTCGGGTGTCGCGGCGATGATGGAAATGGCGTGCGTGATGGCGTCGCATCGGTACGAGGCCACGCTGGTGTTCATGGCGGTGGCCGGCGAAGAGCAGGGCTTGCTCGGCGCCGAGCAGTGGGCCGAGGACGCGCGGCGGCACGGCCTGCAGGTGGAGGCAATGATCACCAACGACATCATCGGCAGCCCGGTCGGCGATGCGGGGCAGCGCGACGCGCATCAGGTCCGGCTCTTCGCCGACGGTCTCGCGCCGCTGCTGCAGACGGCGCTGCGGCCGCGAGGTGCGGGTTTGCCGAGCGACGACGATTCGACGGTCGAGTCGCTGCGTGCCGACATCCTCTCTCGCGTCCGGACCGGGGGCGCGGCCGACTTCGCGACCAACCAGCTCGGTCGCCAACTGAAGGAGGTCGGCGAGCGCTATGTCCCGGGATTCACGGTCCATCTGATCCAGCGACCCGACCGTTATCTGCGCGGCGGCGATCACATGGCGTTCCTGTCGCGGGGGTTCGCCGCGGTCCGTTTCACTGAGCCGTTCGAGAACTTCGCGCACCAGCACCAGGACCTTCGCACCGAGGGCGGTGTCCAGTACGGCGACCTGCCCGAGTTCGTCGATTTCCGCTACGTGGCCGACGTGGCGCGCATCAACCTCGCGGGCCTGGCCACGCTCGCGCACGCACCGAGCGCTCCGCTGCACGCGAGCATCGAAACGGTGGAGCTCGTCAACGACAGCACGCTGCACTGGGATGCAAGTCCGGAGGCACACGTCGCGGGCTACCGTGTGGTTTGGCGCGACACCGGTTCGCCGATCTGGCAAGGCCGGCGCGATGTGGGTCTCGTGACCCGCGCCACGTTGCCGATCTCGAAGGACAACGTGATCTTCGGCGTGCAGGCGCTGGACCGACGTGGCAACGCCAGCCTGGCGGCATACCCGCTGCCGGCGTCGCGACGGTGAGTCGCGCCCCCGACACCGGATCGTGAAGCGATCCCGCTAAGCATGCAGATCCGCCGGCCGCGGGCTCTCGGGCAAGGCGAACGTGGTTGCTCCTGCCGGGGCCCGATTCTCGGGGTGCCAGCAGGCGAACGCGGCGCTGCCGTCGCGCTGCATCGGTGGTTGCTGCTCGCGGCAACGAGCCGAGGCCGACGCGCAACGCGGCGCGAACGCGCAGCCCGGTGGCAACGCGGCGAGGTCGGGCGGCGCGCCGGCGATGGTCGGCAACCGGTGGCCGCGATGGGCGGCCGTGACGGTCGATGCGAGCAGCCCGACGGTGTAGGGATGGCGCGGCGCCGTGAGGATGTCGGCCACTGCCTTCTCCTCGACGATGCGGCCGGCATACATCACCGCGATGCGGTCGGCCACCTCGACCGCGGCGCCGATGTCGTGCGTCACGAAGATCACCGACATGCCGAACTCGCGCTGCAGCTCGCGCAGCAGGAGCAGGATTTGGATCTGCACGGTGGCGTCGAGCGCGGTGGTCGGCTCGTCGGCAAGCAGCAGCCTGGGTCGGCAGGCGAGCGCGAGGGCGATCATCGCCCGCTGGCGCATGCCGCCGGAGAGCTCGTGCACGTAGGCATCAAGCCTTCGCTGCGCCTGAGGAATCTGCACCCGTTCGAGCATCTGCAACGCGCGAGCCCGCGCCGCCGCGTGGCCGATGCCCTCGTGCGCGCGCACGGCCTGCGCGATCTGGTCACCGATCGTGTAGACCGGATCGAACGCGAGGCCGGGCTCCTGGAACACCATCGAGACCGCGCCACCGCGGTACTGCTGCAGCTCGCGGCCGCGCAACGCCAGCACATCGCTGCCGCCGAGTTCGATGCGTCCGGTGATGAGCGTGCGCGTCGGCGCATGCAGGCGCAGCAGCGTGCGCAGCGTGACGCTCTTGCCGCAACCCGATTCGCCGAGCAGCGCCAGCACTTCGCCGTGGCCGACGTCGAAGCTGACGTCGGTCAGTGCCTGTGCAGTGCGCTCGCCGATGAACTGCACACCCAGGTTTCGGACTGAGAGCAGCGGCGGCGTCATGCGCCGATCTCATGCAACGCCATCGCCAGTGCCATTCCGGGCGCGTTGCGCCCTGGGGCTTCGGGATGGAGCGAGCGCGGGTCGTCGAGATGGCACGCGGCCCAGTGCCCCTCGGTGGTCTCGCGCAGCATCGGTACCGCTTCGCACACCGCGTGCGCATGCGCGCAGCGATCACGGAATCGGCAACCGCTCGGCGGGTCGATCGGGTTCGGTGGGTCGCCGGCGAGCGGCGAGCGGTCGGTGCGTCGTGCCGGGTCCATCGAGGGCACGGCCGATAAGAGCGCGCGCGTGTACGGGTGGCGTGGCTGCGCGTAGAGCTGCGTCACGGGGGCAACCTCGACCACCTGGCCGAGGTACATGACGAGCGCGCGGTCCGCGAGGTAGTGCACGACGTGGAGATCGTGCGAGATGAAAAGGTAGGTGAGGCCGCGTTCGGCCTTCAGCTCCTGCAGCAGGTTCAAGACCTGCGCCTGCACCGACTTGTCGAGCGCGGCCACGGCCTCGTCGAGGATCAGCAGGCGCGGTTCGAAAGCGAGCGCGCGCGCGATGTTGACGCGCTGGCGCTGGCCGCCCGAAAGCTCGTGCGGGTAGCGGTCGCCGAACTGCGAAGGGGCGAGGCCGACGCGCTCGAGCAGCTGGGCCGCGCGCCCCCGTGCAGACGCCTTGCTCAGCCCGTGCACCTGCGGGCCGTACGCGATCGCGTCGAGCACGTTCATGCGAGGGTTCAGCGAGGCGAGCGAATCCTGGAACACCATCTGCAGTTGGCGGCGGTAATCCTTCAGCGCGATGCCGCCGAACTGGCCGACGCCATCGCCGTCGAACACCATCTCGCCGCCATCGGCCGGCAGCAGCCGCGCGATCAGGCGCGCGGTGGTCGACTTGCCGCAGCCCGATTCGCCGACCACGCCCAGCGTCTCGCCCTTGGCGACGGTGAAGCTCACGCCGTCGACGGCGCGCAGCTGCAGGCCGCCGCGCACCGCGAAGTGCTTGCGCAAGCCGGTCACGGTCAGCAGCGGCTGGGCCGGTCCGCCGCGATCGACGAGCGGCGGCAGGGCTGCCAGCGATTCGGCGATGGCGCGGCTCATCGCCGGATGTCCATCGCCGAGCGCACGCCGTCGGCCAGCAGGTTGAAGGCCATCGAGGTGGCGAAGATCATCACGCCCGGCAACGCGGCCAGCGTCGGGTTGACGTAGATCGCCGAACGCAGCGTGTTCAGCATCAGCCCCCACTCGGCTTCGGGTGGCTTCACGCCGAGGCCGAGAAACGACAAGCCCGACGCGAGGATCATGCTGACGCTGATGAGGCCGGTGGCGTAGACGAACACCGGCCCGATGACGTTGCCGAGCACATGCACGCGGATAATCGAGAGCGCACCCGCACCACTCATGCGCGCCGCGTTCACGTAATCGAGTCCGCGCAACTGCGTCGTCACGCTCTCCGCCACACGCACCACCTGAGGCACGAAGACCAGCGTCAACGCGATCAGGCTGTTGCTGATGCCCGGCCCGAGCGCGCCGGCGACCGCGACCGCGAGCAGCACCGACGGAAACGCGTAGAACACGTCGAACGTGCGCATCACGAGCATGTTGACCCAGCCGCCGAGGTAGCCCGCGACGACGCCGAGCGAGGTGCCGAGCACGAAAGCGAACAGCACCGGAAGCACGCCCATCACGAGCGACAGACGGCCGCCGTAGATCAGGCGCGTCAGCATGTCGCGGCCGAGTTCGTCGGTGCCCAGCAGGTGGCCGTCGCTGCCGATCGCCAGCAGCCGTCGGATCATGCTGGCCTTGAAGGGATCGGCCGGTGCGACCCACGGCGCGAACACCGCGGCGAGCACGATCACCAGCAACACCGCCGCGCTGGTCACCGCGACCGGGTCGCGCGCGAGCTGGCGCCCGACCCCGCTCCAGTAGCCGCGTCGCGGAGCCGACACAGGCAACGCGACGGGCGACGTGATGACCGCTGCCGACATCGGTCAGGCGCGGCGGATGCGCGGGTCGAGCAGCGGCTGCGCCAGGTCGACGAGCAGGTTCAGCGCGACGAAGAACAGACACAGCACGAGGATGATCCCTTGCAGCAGCGGGATGTCGCGCTGGAAGATCGCGGTGTTCAAGAGGAAGCCGGTGCCCGGCCACGCGAACACGGTCTCGACCAGGATCGAGCCGCCCATCAGGTAGCCGATCTGCAGCCCGGCGACGGCGAGCACCGTCGGCGCGGCGTTCTTCGCGACGTGGCGGAACACCGCCGCACTGGCAAGGCCGCGCGCCCGCAGCGCGACGACGAACTCCTGGTTCACGGTGTCGGCCACCAGCGCACGCACGGTGCGCGTGATGATGCCCATCGGGATCACGCTCAGCGTCGCGGCCGGCAGCACGAGGTAGCCGAGGTGGTCGGCGTCCCATTGCCACTCGCCGGAGCCGCCGGGCCCGGCGCCCATCGCCGGCAGCCAGCCGAGCTTGACCGAGAACACGATGGTCAGAACCAGCCCGAGCCAGTAGTGCGGGACGCTGACGCCAACGACGGAGATCGCGCTCGCGATGCGGTCGACCCAGCCACCGGCGCGGTAGCCGGCGAAGGCGCCGAGCACGCAGCCCACGCTGACGCCGACCCCGGCAGCCACGACCGCGAGCCGCAACGTGTTGCCGGCCGCGACCAGCACCTCGCGCGTGACCGAACGCCCGCTCGCGATCGATACGCCCAGGTCGCCCTGAAGCGCGCGCCCGAGCCAGAGTGCATAGCGCACCGGCATCGGTCGGTCGAGCCCGTAGGTGGTGCGCAGCGCCTCGATCACATCCGCTGGCGCGTCGGCCGGCGCGATGGCATTCAGCGGGTCACCGGGCGCGAGGTAGACCAGCGTGAACGAGACGAGCGTGACGCCGAGCGCGATCGGCAACGCGTAGAGCAGGCGCTTGAAGAGATAGGCGAGCACCCCCTACATGCCGATGGTGGTCAGGTCCTGGAACCAGTGCTGCGCCTGCACGAACTGCTTCACCTTCGGCGACAGCGCGTGCGGGTTCGTGTCGTGCACCACCCACAGCATCAGCGCGTCGTTCACCATCTGCTCGTGCACGAAGGTGAGCAGCTTGTCCTGCTCCCGGGTGTCGAAGGTCGCGCCGATCTTGTCGATGGCGTCGTTGACCTTGGGGTTGTCGTAGCCGCCCCAGTTGACGCCGTTGGGCGCGATGTATTTCGCCGCGGCGAAACGCGTCAGCGCGTAGAACGGGTCGGCCGTGACGTAGCCGAGGTTGATCGCGGTGATGCCCTTGCCGGCGTTCATCTCGGCCTTCGCGCCGCTGCGCCAGTGCAGGTAAAGGTTTTCGAGCTCGACGACCTCGAACTCGACGTTGACGTCGATCTCGGCCAGGCTTTGCTGGATGAACTCGTTCATCGGCAACGAGAGCATCTGACCGGTGCCGCCCTGCGCGATGATGATCTTCGCCTTCAGCGGGTTCGCCTTGCTGAAGCCGGCCTGCGCCATCAGCGCGCGGGCCGCCGGCAGGTTGTATTGCAGGTCGAAGGCCGGCTTGCCGAACCACGGGCTCGACTTGTCGAGCTGGCCCTTGGCCGCGACCGCCTGGCCGCCGAGCAGCTTGACGATCGCGTCGCGGTCGATCGCGAGATTCACGGCCTTGCGCACGCGCACGTCGGTCCATGGCGAGCCGGGCTGGGTGCTGAAGTGATAGGGCCAGACGTGCGGCGTCACGTTCTGCACGATGCGGAACTTCTGCGCGAGCAGTTGCGGTGTCACGTCGGGCGGCGGCGTCTCGATGAGGTCGACCTGGCCGTTCAGCAGCGCGTTCGCACGCGTCACCGCGTCGGGGATCGGGATCAGCACGATGCGATCGGTCTTCGCGAGGCGGGTCTTGTCCCAGTAGGTCGCGTTCCTGACCAGCTCGGCGCGCTCGCGCGGCACCAGCTTGTCGAGCTTGAACGGGCCGGTGCCCGACGGCTGCGTCGCGACCTTGGACCAGTCGCGGCCGAGCTTCTCCCACTGCGCCGGGCTGCCGATCAGGAACCACGGCATCTGGTACGGGAACAACGCGTCGACGCTCTTGGTCGTGATCTCGACGGTGCCGTCGTCGATCTTTTTGTACGACGCGATCGACGGAATGCGCGATTTCACCTGCGCGGCCTGTTTCGCATCGAACTGCGGCGACTTGTCGTTCAGCACCTTGTCGAGGTTCCAGACCACGGCATCGGCCGTGAACTCGGAGCCGTCGTGGAACTTCACGCCCTTGCGCAGCGTGAAGCGCCAGACCTTCTGGTCCTTGGCGTCTACCTTCCATTCGGTGGCCAGGCCCGGGATCAGCTTGCCGGGACGGTTGCCGATGTTGGCTTCCCACGCGACGAGCGGGTCATAGATGGTGTGGCCGGTGAACTGGTAAGCGCCCGCGCCGCGGTCCGGCTGGCCGGTGGTGAGCGGGATGTCGGCCATCGAGATGCCGTAACGCGCCACGGTCTCGGCCTGCACGGCGGCAGCCAAGCCGAGCGCCAGCGGCACGACGCTGAGCCAGCCCTGCAAACGATTCGTGAACGAGAACATCGCGATGACTCCGGAGGGATGTGCATCGCGGATTGCACGACACGTGCCAGAGCGTCGCCAGGCCGTGCCGCGCAGGCCGGAGAATTGCGTGGGAGCCGAGGGCATTCACGGCGCGGCCCGCCAACGGTGCAGCAGGCACCGTGCTTGTGCAGCGACTTGATTTCCGCTCAAATGACTTTCCCATGAAGAAAACTCCGAAGAAGGGCGCCGCGGTCGGCGGCCCCGCACCGCGCCTGCGCCCGGCTGTGCCCGCTGCGCCCGCTCCGGCGCCGGTGGCGATCGGGGCTAGGCTGCGGCACGCGCGGCTGCTCAAGGGCCTGCTGATCAAGGACCTGGCGCAGCGCGTCGGCGTCTCCATCAGCCTGATCTCGAAGTACGAGAACGACAGGCTGTTGCCGCCGCTGACAGTGCTGCACAGCGTGGTCACCGAGCTCGAGACCAACATCGGCGCGCTGTTCGAGCCCAACTGGACCGGCACCCAGCACGTCGCTCGCTCCGGCGCTCGTCCGCGCATTTCGGCGGGTGGCAGCAAGGCGGCGGCCGGCGTGATGCTCGAGCGCCTCGTGCCCAACGGCAAGGGCCACCTGCTGCAGGGCAACATCCACATCGTCGCGCCCGGGGGCGGCAGCATGGGGCCGATGCGCCACGAGGGTGACGAATTCGGCTACCTGCTCGACGGCCGGCTCGAGCTGAGCATCGACGACAAGCTGCACGAGCTCGGGCCGGGCGATTCGTTTGCGTTCCCGTCGCACCTGGCGCACGCCTATCGCAACCCGGGGCTCGACATCGCGCGGGTGCTCTGGATCAACACCCCGCCGACGTTCTGACGTGGCACACGGCTTGCGGCACGAGTTGCAGTGAATTCAACCGAGGCGAACCCGATGACGCGCTGGGTGCAGAGGGTGGGGCGGTGAGCTGGTCGATCGTGGCACGCGATGCGGGCGGACGCTTCGGGGTCGTGGATCAGGCCGAGACCGAGGCACGCATCGCGGCCTTTCACGCCAGCCCGCCCGTCTCGACGCGATGACGGCTCTGCTCGAGGTGCGTGAATTGCGCACCCTGTTCGACACCGACGGCGGCGAGTTCGCCGCGGTCGATGGCGTGAGCTTCGCCGTCGAGGCCGGACGCACCCTCGCGATCGTCGGCGAGTCGGGCTGCGGCAAGAGCGTGACGGCGCTGTCGGTGATGGGCCTGGTGCCGAATCCGCCGGGGCGCATCGCGTGCGGCTCGATCCGGTTCGAAGGCACCGAGCTCGTCGGTGCGAAGAAGTCGCTGCTGCGGGACCTGCGCGGCAACGGCATCGCGATGATCTTCCAGGAGCCGATGTCGTCGCTGAATCCGGTGTTCACGATCGGCGAGCAGATCGTCGAGGTCCTGCTGAGGCATCGCCGGATCAGCCGCGCCGAGGCCGTCGAACGCGCGATCGCGATGCTGGCGCGGGTGCGGATCCCGGCACCCGCGCAGCGCTTTCACGAGCACCCGCACAAGCTTTCGGGCGGTATGCGCCAGCGCGCGATGATCGCGATGGCGCTGGCTTGCGAGCCGCGCCTGCTGATTGCCGACGAGCCGACGACGGCGCTCGACGTCACCATCCAGGCGCAGATCCTCGACCTAATGCGCACGCTGCAGACCGAGAGCGGCACCGCCATCATCCTGATCACGCACGATCTCGGCGTCGTCGCCGAAGTGGCCGACGAGGTCGTCGTGATGTACGCGGGCCGTGTTGTCGAGCGGGCGCCGGTGCGGGCCTTGTTCGACGCGCCGCAGCACCCCTACACCGTCGGCCTGCTCGGCTCGGTGCCGCGGCTCGACGTGCAGCGGGCGCGCCTCACGGCCATCGAGGGCCAGGTGCCGAACCCGCTGCGGCGCGGCGCCGGTTGCGGCTTCGCCGATCGCTGCCCGTTCGCCGATGCGCGTTGCCGTGCCCAGTCGCCGCCCTTGCGCGAAATCGGCTTGCAGCAGCTGTCGGCTTGCTGGAAGGCCCCGCTCGACGCGAACGTGCTGGTGGCTGCATGAGCCTGCCCGGCCGCCCGGAAGGCGAGTACCGGAGCGCACCGCGCGAAGGTATTCCAATGAGCCTGCCCGGCCGCCCGAAAGGCGAGTACCGGAGCGCACCGCGCGAAGGTACTCCAATGAGCCTGCCCGGCCGCCCGGAAGGCGAGTACCGGAGCGCACCGCGCGAAGGTATTCCAATGAGCCTGCCCGGCCCCCCGGAAGGCGAGTACCGGAGCGCACCGCGCGAAGGTACTTCAGTAAGCCTGACGTTGCGCGCCACGGCGACTGCCGACTGCCGTCACGCAGGACACCCGTCATGAGCGACGACGCGCTGCTGCAGGTCGATGGGCTGGTAAAGCATTTCCCGGTGCGTCGCGGTGTGTTCGGTCGCGTGGTCGGGGCGGTGCGTGCGGTCGACGGCGTGAGCCTGCAGATCGGGGCCGGCCAAACGCTCGGCGTGGTCGGCGAATCGGGCTGCGGCAAGTCGACGCTGGGCCGGCTCGTGCTGCGGTTGATCGAACCGAGCGCCGGCCGCGTGCGCTTCGACGCGCGCGATCTCGGCGCGCTCGACGCGGCTGCGCTTCGGGCCCAGCGCCGCGCTATGCAGATCATCTTCCAGGACCCGTACTCGTCGCTCAACCCGCGCATGACGGTGGGGCAGACGCTCGCGGAGCCGCTGATGCTGCACGGCCTTCACGCGGGCCGCTACCGCGAGCGCGTGGCCGAGCTGCTGCACACGGTCGGCCTCGCGCCGGAGCACGCGCGGCGCTACCCACACGAGTTTTCCGGCGGCCAACGCCAGCGCATCGGCATCGCACGGGCTCTCGCCGCAGAGCCGAAGCTGATCGTCTGCGACGAGGCCGTGTCTGCGCTCGACGTGTCGGTGCAGGCGCAGGTGGTGAACCTGCTGCACGACCTGCAGCGCCGCTTCGGCCTGGCCTACCTTTTCATCGCGCACGACCTCGCGGTGGTCAAGCACATCGCGACGCACGTGGCCGTGATGTACCTCGGCCGCATCGTCGAGACCGCGCCGAAGGACGCGCTCTTCACGACACCTCGGCACCCGTACACGCAGGCCCTGCTCGCTGCAATTCCGCTGCCCGAGCCGCAGCTGGCGCGTGAGCGCGTGCTGCTCGCCGGCGATGTGCCGAGCCCGATCAGCCCGCCTGCCGGCTGCCACTTCCACCCGCGATGCGTGCACGCACGCGAGCTGTGTTCACAGCGCACGCCGCTGCTCGAGCCGCACGACGGCCACGCGGTGGCCTGCCATTTCTGGCGCGAGATTCCGGCCCCGCGCGCGTTGCCCGATGCGTTGGCGATGACGCCGGCGCGACTGCGCCTGCAGCGCCTTCAGTCGGCGTTCGTCGCCGATGCCGCCCCGCTTTCAATGCCGTTGGAGACCGCTCGATGAACCCGTTCCGCCGAACCCCTGGGCCCGCGCTGTGGCTCGCACTTCTGCTGGCGCCGCTCGCGGTGTCGGCGCAAACGCTGCGCATCGGCCTGGCCGAAGACCCCGACGTGCTCGACCCGTCGCTCGCCCGCAGCTTCGTCGGCCGCGTCGTCTTCACCGCGCTGTGCGACAAGCTGCTCGACATCGACGAGAAGCTCGCGATCCAGCCGCAGCTTGCGACAGCCTACGAATGGTCGGCCGACAGCAAGGCGCTGACGTTGAAGCTGCGGCAAGGGGTCACCTTCCACGACGGTGAACGGTTCGACGCCGCCGCCGTCAAGTTCAACATCGAACGCCACAAGACGCTGCCGGGCTCGAACCGGCGCGGCGAACTCGCGCCCGTCTCGAGCGTCGACGTGATCGATCCGATGACCGTGCGGCTCAACCTGTCGGCGCCGTTTTCGCCGCTGCTGGCCCAGCTTGCCGACCGCGCCGGCATGATGGTGTCGCCGAAAGCGGCGCAGGCCGAAGGCGACAAGTTCGGTACGAAGCCGGTGTGCTCGGGGCCGTTCAAGTTCGTCGAGCGCATCGCGCAGGACCGCATCGTGCTCGAGCGCTTTTCGTCTTACTGGAACAAGGAGGCGGTCCATTTCGACAAGGTGACCTACACACCGATCCCCGACGCCACCGTGCGGCTCGCCAACTTGAAATCGGGCCAGCTCGACTTCGCCGAACGCGTCGCTTCCAGCGACATGGCCAGGATCGAGGCCGACAAGAAATTCAAGGTCTCGCGCATCACCGAGATCGGCTACCAGGGGATCACGATCAACATCGGCAAGAGCGAGCTGGCCAGGAAGAACCCGCTCGGTCGCGACGCCCGCGTGCGCGAAGCTTTCGAACTTTCGCTCGACCGGCAAGGCTTGGCGCAGGTCGTGATGGACAACGAGGCGACGGTCGGCAACCAGTGGGTCTCGCCGCGCAACCCGTACTACGCGAAGAACGTGCCACTGCCCAAGCGCGACATCGCACGCGCGAAGGCGCTGCTGAAGGAGGCCGGCGTGCCCAACCCGAGCTTCACGCTGCTTACGCCGACCACGTCGGATGCGCAGCGGATCGCGCTCGTCGTGCAGGCGATGGCGCGCGAGTCCGGCTTCGACGTGAAGATCCAGGCCACCGAGTTCGCGACCTCGCTCAACATGGCCGACAAGGGCGACTACGAAGCGTACGTGCTGGCCTGGAGCGGCCGTGCCGATCCGGATGGCAACGTGTTCAGCTTCTACGGCTGCAAGCAGCCGCTGAACTACATCGGCTACTGCGACGCCGAGACCGATCGCCTCCTCGCGCAGTCGCGCGAGTTGCGCGAACCGGCGGCGCGCGCCAAGGTGTACGAGCAGATCGTGGCGCGCGTCAGTAAGGAACGACCGCTGATCTACCTGTACCACCGCAACTGGCTATGGGCCTACACCGCGAGGCTCGGTGGCGTGCGCAACGTGCCCGACGGGCTGCTGCGAGTGGTGGGCCTGCAACTGGCGCCGTGAGCATCGAAGGACACCGATGACACGTTGGCACCTGCGGGCGAACGTCGGCCGTTGACGTGTTCGAGTACCTTGTCAAGCGCCTCGTCACGCTCGCACCCACGCTGGTGCTGGTGTCGATCCTCATTTTCGGCCTGCAGCAACTGCTGCCTGGCGACCCGGCGAAGATCCTCGCCGGCGAAGAGCAGGATCCCACCGTCGTCGCCTATCTGCGCACTCGGCTCCACCTCGACGAGCCGCTGCCGATGCGTTACGCGTACTGGGCCGGTGGCGTGCTGCGCGGCGACCTCGGCGAATCGGTCCGCAACCAGCAGCCGGTGCTCGATCTGGTCCTGCAAAAGCTGCCGGTGACGCTCGAGCTCGCGCTGCTCGCGTTCGCGATCGCGCTCGTGATCGGCATCCCGGCCGGCATCGTCTCGGCGGTCGGTCGCGGCTCGGCGTGGGACTACGCGGCCAACGGGTTCGCGCTGTGGGGCCTGTCGACGCCGAACTTCTGGCTCGGCATCTTGATGATCCTGCTGTTCTCGGTTCACCTCGGCTGGCTGCCGGCGTCGGGCTACGTGAGCCCGTTCGAAGACCTGCGTGCCAACCTCGCCGCGATGATCATGCCGGCCTTCGTGCTCGGCAACGCGATCGCCGCGGTGCTGATGCGCCACACGCGCAGCGCGATGCTGCAGGTGCTGTCGGCCGACTACGTGCGCACGGCGCGCGCCAAGGGGCTGGACGAACGCACCGTCGTCTTCAAGCATGCGCTGCGAAACGCACTGACGCCGATCATCACGCTCGGCGCGCTGGAGCTCGGAACGTTGCTGTCGGGCGCGGTGCTGACCGAACAGGTCTTCACCATTCCCGGCTTCGGCAAGCTCGTCGTCGATGCCGTGTTCAACCGCGACTACGCGGTGGTGCAGGGCGTGGTGCTCGTCACCGCGAGCGCCTACATGCTGCTCAACCTGCTGGCCGACATGGCGCAGTTCGCGGTGAACCCGCGGCTGCGGCGCTGAACCGATGAGCGCGGTACTTCCTGCGGTCGCTTCGCGGCCGGTCGACCTCGAGGCCGGTCCGTGGCAGCGCGCCTGGCGGCGTCTGCGTCGGCGGCGTGGCGCGCTCGTCGGTCTGGGGGTCGTGTCGATGTTCATCCTGCTCGCGTTGCTCGCGCCGTGGGCCGCGCTACAGGACCCGATCGCGACGAACTGGGGCGCTATCCGCCAGGCACCGAGCGCCGCGCACTGGTTCGGCACCGACGAGATCGGCCGAGACGGCTTCGCGCGCGTGGTGTGGGGCACCCGCGCGTCGCTGCTCGCGGGCGTGGTGTCGGTCTCGATCTCGCTGCTGCTGGGCGTGCCCATCGGGTTGGCCGCCGGCTTTCTCGGCGGCTGGGTCGACAGCGTGGTCTCGCGTGTCACCGACGCCTTTCTCGCGTGCCCGTTCCTCATCCTCGCGATCGCCCTCGCCGCGTTTCTCGGGCCGAGCCTCACCAACGCGATGATCGCGATCGGCGTCTCGGCCACGCCGATCTTCGTGCGGCTGACACGCGCGCAGGTGCAGGGCCTGATCGTCGAGGACTACATCGAGGCGGCGCGCGCCGTCGGCAACCCGCCGCTGAGCATCGCGCTGCGCCACGTGCTGCCCAACATCACCGCGCCCCTGATCGTCCAGGCGACACTCGCGATCGCGGCCGCGGTGATCGCCGAGGCGAGCCTGTCGTTCCTCGGCCTCGGCCAGCAGCCACCGGCGCCGAGCTGGGGCAGCATGCTCAACACCGCGAAGAACTTCATCGACAGCGCGCCCTGGATGGCGATTTGGCCCGGCCTCTCGATCTTCCTGCTGGTGCTGTCCTTCAACCTGCTCGGCGACGGCCTGCGCGACGCACTCGACCCACGCCAACGCTGATTCATCATCTCAACCGATTCCACACCGCCATGAACTTCGACTGGAACAACCCGTACCCGACGATCCGCAGCCCGTTGATGGCGCGCAACGTTGTCGCCACGTCGCAGGCGCTGGCCTCGCAGGCGGGGCTGCGCATGCTGCTGAAGGGCGGCAACGCCGTCGATGCCGCGATCGCCGCGGCCGCCGCGCTGACCATCGTCGAGCCGGTCTCGAACGGCCTGGGCAGCGACAACTTCGCGATCCTCTGGGACGGCGAGCAGCTGCACGGCCTCAATTCGTCCGGCGTGGCACCGGCATCATGGAACCCGGACTACTTTCGTCGCAAGCACGGCGCCACCATGCCGATGCGCGGTTGGGACACGGTCACCACCCCGGGCGCGGTGGCGGGCTGGGTCGCGTTGTCGGAACGTTTCGGCAAGCTGCCGTTCGCCGACCTGCTCGAGCCGGCCATCGAGCTGGCCGAGCGTGGCCACGGCGTCGGCCGCGTCGTCTCGGAAAAGTGGAGCCGCCAGGTGCCGGTGCTGAAAGACCTGCCGGGCTTTGCCGAAGCCTTCATGCCCCGAGGCCGAGCACCCGAGCCGGGCGAGCGATTCGTTTTCAAGGCAGCCGGCGCGACCTTGCGCCAGATCGCGCTGACCAAGGGCGAAGCCTTCTATCGCGGTGAGATCGCGGCGCAGCTGGTCGCGCATTCGACCGCGAACGGCGGCAGCATGCAGTCGGCCGACCTCGCGAACTACCGGCCCGAGTGGGTCACGCCGATCCGCAAGGTCTTCGCTGGCCACACCGTGCACGAGATCCCGCCGAACGGGCAGGGGATCGCGGCGCTGATGGCGCTCGGCATGCTGGACCGGATCGACCTCGGCCGCTTGCCTATCGACAGCGCCGAGTCGCAGCACCTGCAGATCGAGGCGATGAAGCTCGCCTTCGCCGACACCTATCGCTGGGTCGCCGACGAGCGCGCGATGACCGAGGTGACGGCGGCCGATCTGCTGAGCGACGGCTATCTCGCCGAGCGCGCGAAGCTGTTGACGACGACGAAGGCGACCGACTACGCGCACGGCAGGCCGCCGAGCGGCGGCACGATCTACCTGACCGCAGCCGACGAGCGCGGCATGATGGTGAGCCTGATCCAGTCGAACTACATGGGCTTCGGCAGCGGCGTGGTCGTGCCAGGCACCGGTGTGAGCCTGCAGAACCGCGGCCAGGGCTTCACGCTTGACGACAAGCACCCGAACGTCGTCGCCGGCGGCAAGCGGCCTTTCCACACCATCATTCCCGGCTTCCTCACTCAGCAGGTGGACGGCAAGATGCAGCCGCGGATGAGCTTCGGCGTGATGGGCGGCAACATGCAGCCGCAAGGCCACCTGCAAACGCTGGTGCGCATGCTCGTGCACCGGCAGCAGCCGCAGACCGCATGCGATGCACCGCGCTGGAAGGTGGCCGAGGGGCTCGACGTCGACTTCGAGTCGACGATGGCGCCGTCGCTGGTCGCCGACCTGATCGCCCTCGGGCATCGTTTCGAAGCCACCGCCGATCCCTACATGGACTACGGCAGCGGGCAGTTCATCTGGAAGCTTTCGAACGACCTGGACGACGGCTACGTGGCCGCTAGCGATTCGCGTCGCGACGGGCAGGCCGTGGGCTTCTGAACGTGGACACCCACGGTGACGCGCTCTATGGCGAGTTCACCACCGCGGCCGAGATCGATGCCCAGTACGACCCTGGCCATCTCGTCGCCGACGAAGGCGCGTTTCTTCGGCACTACATCGAGCGCGCCGCGCATGCGAGGTCGCGTCTGGCCTGCGTGCTCGACGTGCCGTACGGCGCATCGCCCGAAGAAACGCTCGACATCTTTCCGGCGGCACTCGCTCACGCCCCGGTGTTCGTGTTCCTCCACGGCGGCTACTGGCGCGCGTTGTCGTCGAAGGAGTTGAGTGGCGTGGCGCTGGGCCTGCAACCCCTCGGCATCACGACGGTGGTGGTCAATTACGCGCTCTGCCCTCACGTGACGCTCGACGAGGTCACACGGCAGGCGCGCGAGTCGGTCGCGTGGACGCTGCGGAACATCGGCGCACATGGTGGCGATGCGGGACGCGTCGCGGTTGGCGGCCATTCGGCCGGCGGGCACCTGACGGCGATGTGCCTTGCGACCGACTGGCAGGGTGAATACGGCATCGACGCCGACCCGCTCGCCGCCGCGCTGCCGGTGAGCGGCATCTACGACATCGAGCCGCTGCGGCACAGTTATCTGCAACCGGTGATCCGGCTCGATGCCGGCCTCGTGGCCCGCAATTCGCCGCTCTTTCATGTGCGCCGCTCGACAACGCCAGTGCTCGTCACGTATGGTGGTGACGAAAGCGGGGAGTTCGCGCGCCAGGCCGAAAGCTTCGATGCGGCATGGCGCGGCGTGGGCAACACGTCGACGCTGCTGGCACAGCCCGGATGCAACCATTACACCGCGATCGCCGGCTTCGAGCATTCGCAGAGCGCGCTCTGTCGATGGCTGGCGCACACGCTTCACGCCGAAATCTGAACGGTTCGCCAGCGAACCTCGCGCTCCTGCCGCGGCGGATGCATCGACGCTCCGAATGCCTCTCAAGCAAGTGGCGTGGCCACTTTGGTTGCTTCCCAGACGGGCGCCGCAGCGCGGCGTCCTTGGCGCGCTCAGTATCCCGAGAGCGACGAATCCATCGAGGTCGCGACCGTCGAGTCGCGCCACGACGCAGGTGCCGGTGTGGCCGTGATGTCGCTCGGCCCGAAGGTGCCGAAAAAATAGGGCGCGCGGCCGGGCGGGGTGTCGAGCCAGGCATCGAAATCTTCATCGGCGAGCAGCACCGGCGTGCGCTTTCCGTGCGGGTCGGTCTTGCCGGCGGTGCGCCGATTCGTGAAACGCTGCAGCAGCGGGTGCAGATCGCAGTTCACCGTGAGCATCGCGAAGCTCACGACCTCGCGGCCGTCGGCGCCGACCCAGCGATCCCAGACGCCAGCGATGCTGAGCGGCGTGCCGTCGGTGCGTTGAACGCTCCAGCGTTCTGCTTCGGTCGCGCCGGCTTCGAGGTAGGGCACGAAGAACGAGCGGGCCGGGACGATGCACCACTGCCTCTCCGAGAACGCGGCCTTGGTGCCCGGTTTCGCGGCAGCCGCTTCGGAGCGCAGGTTGACGTTCGTGCCGGCCGACTTCTCGACCTTCGATGTCGACGACAACAACCCGAAGCGCGCCATCACGACTTCCCGCGGCCCCGCATAACCGGCGATCCGCCGACGAATGATCGGAACGTGGTCACCCGGATAGACCTCCGGCTGCCACTCGCCCGCGAACGACACGTTCCAGTTGCGAACGAGCTCGCTCGGGCTCGGTGCGAGGTAATTCATCGCCATTCGCCCAATGTAGCGTCGGGCCACAGAACGTGCTGAATCCGATCGCGACCGACGAGTGACTTTGCGCACGCCCGGCCCGCGAATTCGATGCGCGGCCAGGCGCACGCGCATCCGCGCCTCTCAAACCGCGACCGGTGCCTTGATCGCAGCGTGGTGCTGGTAGTCGAGCACCGCGAAATCATCGCAGTCATAGTCGAACAAGGTCGGCGGCCGACGCGCGATGTCGAGTACCGGATACGCGAAGGGCGTGCGTGAGAGCTGCAGCAACACCTGTTCTTCGTGGTTCGAATAGATGTGGCAATCGCCGCCGGTCCAGATGAAGTCGCCGACGTCGAGATCGCACTGCTGCGCGAGCATGTGCGTGAGCAGCGCATAGCTGGCGATGTTGAACGGCACACCGAGAAAGATGTCTGCACTGCGCTGGTACAGCTGGCAGCTCAGCTGGCCACGGCCGCCATCGTGCCGAGGCGGGGCGACGTAGAACTGGAACAGCGCGTGGCAAGGCTGCAGCGCCATCTTCGGCAGATCGGCCACGTTCCATGCGCTCACGATGATGCGGCGCGAATCGGGGTTGCCCTTCAATTGCTCGACGACCGCCGAGATCTGGTCGATGTGGGCGCCCCCGGGCGCGGGCCAGGAGCGCCACTGCACGCCGTAGACGGGACCGAGGTCGCCGTCGGGCGCGGCCCACTCGTTCCAGATCGTCACGTCGCGTTCCTGCAGCCAGCGCGCGTTGCCGTCGCCACGCAGGAACCACAGCAGCTCGAGGATGACCGAGCGCAGGTGCACCTTCTTGGTCGTGACGAGCGGAAAGCCCTCGCGCAGGTTGAAGCGCATCTGATGGCCGAACACGCTGCGCGTGCCGGTGCCGGTGCGGTCGGACTTGCGCACGCCGTGTTCGAACACGTGGCGCATGAAGTCTTCGTATTGCGAGCGAACCGGTCGTTCGGATCGTGCGCCGGCTGTGGGTATGTCGGCCACGTCGGGCGATTCGTGGGTGGCGGTGTGCGAAGTCGGCACGTCGGCTCCTGGGTGGGCGCCGATCATGGTTCGACGCCGTCGACCGAAGCGGCCTGACGCCCGTCGGTCACGAATTGCAAGGCCGCGAGCCGCGCATAGAGCCCGCCCGCCTGGACCAGCTCGGCATGCGTACCCACGGCAACGATGCGGCCCGACTCCATCACGACGATGCGATCGGCGCGTTGCACGGTCGCGAGCCGATGCGCGATCACGAGGGTGGTGCGGCCGGCCATCGCGGCTTCGAGTGCGGCCTGCACCATGCGTTCGCTTTCGGCGTCGAGCGCGCTGGTGGCCTCGTCGAGCAACAGCAGGGGGGGGTTCTTGAGGATCGCGCGCGCGATGCTGATGCGCTGTCGCTGTCCGCCCGACAGGCGCACACCGCGTTCACCGAGAAACGTTCGGTAGCCCTCGGGCAAGGCGCAGATGAAGTCGTGCGCGAACGCCGCCCGCGCAGCCGCGACGACCTCGTCGTCGCCTGCGCCTGGTCGGCCGTAGCGGATGTTCTCCATCGCATCGGCCGAGAAGATCACGCTGTCTTGCGGGACGATGCCGATGCGCGCGCGCAACTCGTCGAGCGCCGCGTCGGCGACCGGCACGCCATCGATCGCGACCTCGCCCTGCGCGACGTCGTAGAAGCGCATCAGCAGCTGCAGCACGGTGCTCTTGCCCGCGCCGCTCGGGCCGACCAGCGCCACCGTTTCGCCGGGCTTCACGTCGAGGTCGACGTTCAGCAGGGTTGGATGGTTCGGCCGTGACGGATAGCGGAACGTCACATCGTGCAGACGCACGCTCGCGCCGCCGACGCGTGCGGTGAGGGCGCGCGGGCGAGCGGGCGAGACGATCGGTGAACGCAGCGCGAGCAGTTCCATCAGCCGCTCGGTCGCGCCGGCAGCGCGCAGCAGGTCGCCGTACACCTCCGACAACGCGGCGACGCTGCTCACCAAGATGATCACGTAGACCACCGTCTCGCCGAGATGGCCGGCGCTGATCTCGCCGCGCACCACCGCCTGCGTGCCCTGGTAGAGCCCCCACAGCAACGCGCCGAAGGTCGCGCTGATGATGAAAGCGACCAGCAGCGCACGCAGGCGCGTGCGTTTGATCGCGGTGCCGAACGCGTTCTCGGTCGACGCGGCGAACCGGCTCGCTTCGCGATCTTCCTGCACGTAGCTCTGCACGACAGGGATCGCGTTCAGCACCTCGGCCGCGATGGCACTCGAGTCGGCGACCCGGTCCTGGCTCGCGCGCGAGAGCTTGCGAACCCGGCGCCCGAAGTAGAGCGACGGCAGCACCACCAGCACCAGGATGCCGAGCACCTGCGTCATCACGCGCGGATTGGTGAAGATCAACATGCCCATCGCGCCGGCGCCCATCACCGCATTGCGCAAGCCCATCGACAGGCTCGTGCCGACGACGGTCTGCACCAGTGTCGTGTCGGTCGTCAGGCGCGACAACACCTCGCCGGTCTGCGCCCTTTCGAAGAACTCGGGGCTTTGTCGCACGACGTGCGAGTAGACGGCGTTGCGCAAGTCGGCCGTCACGCGCTCGCCGAGCCAGCTCACCGTGTAGAAGCGCAGCGCCGAAAAGATGCCGAGCGCGACGCCGACCGCGAACAACTGAAAGAAGTGATCGCGCAGGCCGAGCACCCGCGCGCCCGGGTCGGCGGCGATGAAGCCCTGGTCGATCAACGCGCGCAGCGCGATCGGAAAGAGCAAGGTGCTGGCGGCGGCGAGCACCAGAAACACGATGGCCAGCGCGATGCGCCACCGATACGGTCGCAGAAAGGGAACCAGGCCGCCCAACGACCGCACGGCGCGCTCCGGCGCCGGTGCGCTCGCCGGCGGCGCGACGATCGACGCGGTGTCGGTCGCGGTGGCGGCTGCGTTGGCGGCTGCGGTGGCGGCCCCAGGGTCGGCGCGCTGGCGGTCGCGAGCCGCGTCGTCGGCGGCTACAAGGGTTTGGGCAGCAGGGGTCATCAATCGATCTGAACGTTCTTCGAAGGACGCCGCGCGTCGGCGGCAGTGCGCAGTTTACGGCGAGCCGCGGCAATGATAGCCTTGACAATAAATGCCTAGGCATGTATATTCCGTCGATGGCGCGCAACATCAGCAATTTCTATCAGTCCGAGGGCTATTGCGCGGAAGAGAGTGTGGGCTTTTTGATGCGCCGCGTGCTGCTCGCGATCTCGCACGCCACCGAACAGCGCCTCGAGCCGCACGGCCTCACGCATGCACAGTGGGCGCCGCTTTTCATCCTCTACAAAAGCCAGGCATCGACGGTGGCCGAACTCGCGCGCGAGCTGCAGAACGACCCGGGCGCGACGACGCGGCTGCTCGATCGGCTCGAAGCGAAAGGCTTGTGCAGGCGTGAGCGCTCGGTCGACGATCGGCGGGTCGTCAGGCTCGCACTCACCCCGGAGGGCGAGAAGGCCGCGGCCAAGATTCCGGTGGTACTCGCCGAGGTGTTGAACGAGCACCTTGAGGGGTTCACCAAGGCCGAGTGGCAGACGCTCAAGAGCTTGTTGAAACGCATGCTCAGCAACGCCGAGGCGCGCAAGGAAACCACCACATGACCCGTCTGCTTTGTGAACTCGGCGAATGGAGCAGCTCGCTCGCGAAGTGCCCGTGGGTCGGCCGGCCGACGATCGTGACGCTGGTGCTCGCGGTCGCGTCGTCGGTCGTGCTCACGCTCGGTGGCTGCGCGAGCCAGAGCGGCGTCGCGCCGTCGTCGGCCAGGCTCGTCGCGGCCG
>CBDFFO010000011.1:0-153702 GCA_965246805.1 Caldimonas sp.
GCTGACGATCTGCCTCGGCAAGAGCACCTACGCGCGTTGCGGAATCATCGTCAACGTGACGCCGTTCGAGCCGGAATGGGAGGGCTACGTGACGCTCGAATTCAGCAACACCACGCCGCTGCCGGCGCGCATCTATGCCGGCGAGGGCTGCGCGCAGGTGCTCTTTTTCGAGAGCGATGAAGAGTGCGAGACGAGTTACAAGGACCGGGCCGGGAAGTACCAGGGCCAGCGCGGCGTGACGTTGCCGAAGACGTGAACTCGGCGGGTCGTCGGGCGATCGGTCAGCGGCCGCTTCTCCGACAGACGTCGCACGCCGGAACTCTCTAGCATCGCCCGCAGCACCAGCGCCCCGCGCGAGAGGAGTGGCGAGATGAGAATGGACGGCGAAGACCAGAGCTCGAACGTCGAGGACGTGCGTGGCATGGGCGGCGGTGGGGGCGGAGGCGGCTTCGGCGGTCGTTCGATCGGACTCGGGTCGATCGTGATCGCGCTGATCGCCGGGTGGATCTTCGGCATCAACCCGCTCACGCTACTCGGCATGGGCGGTGGCGGCGGGATCGATGCGCCGACGCAGCAGCAGCAGGCGGCGCCCACCGGCAACGCCCCGCCGGCCAACGACCCGAAGGCGGTGTTCGTTTCGAAGGTGTTGCACAGCACGGAGACGGTGTGGACGGATCTCTTTCGCGAGAGCGGCCGGACCTATCAACCGCCGAAGCTCGTACTCTTCAGCAACGTCTGGCAAACGGCCTGCGGCCGCGGACAGGCTGCGATGGGTCCGTTCTACTGCCCGAACGATCAGAAGGTCTATATCGACCTGCGTTTCTACGACGTGCTGCGGCAGCGTCTCGGCGCGCCTGGCGATTTTGCTCAGGCCTACGTGATCGCGCACGAGGTCGGCCACCACGTTCAGCAGCAGCTCGGCATCATGGACAAGGTCGACTCGATGCGCGGCCGCGGCTCGGAAGCACAGGCGAACGCGCTGAGCGTGCGCGTCGAGTTGCAGGCCGACTGCTTCGCCGGAGTCTGGGCCAACCGATCGCAGACCGAGAACGGCTGGCGGATGGACGCCGGCGACATCGAATCGGCGCTGAACGCGGCGTCGAAGATCGGTGACGACACCTTGCAGCGTCAGTCGCAAGGCACGGTCGTGCCGGAGAGCTTCACGCACGGTTCCAGCGCGCAGCGGGTCAGCTGGTTCAAGCGAGGGTCGGACAGCGGTCGCATCGTTCAGTGCGACACGTTCAAGGGGCAGCTCTGACGCGCGTCAACGCGTGTCCGGCAACAAGATTCCCCGGTCGACGTTCTGAATATCGGTGTGCCCGCAAAAGGCCATCGTCAGGCTCATCTCGTTGGCGATGATTTCGAGCGCCTTCGTGACGCCGGCCTCTCCCATCGCGCCGAGCCCGTAAAGAAAGCTGCGCCCGATCAGCATGCCGCGGGCGCCCAAGGCCCAAGCCTTCAGCGCGTCCTGACCCGAGCGGATACCGCCGTCCATCCAGACCTCGATGTCCTTGCCGACCGCGTCGACGATCGCTGGCAATGCGCTGATCGACGACGGTGCGCCGTCAAGCTGGCGCCCGCCGTGGTTCGAGACCACGAGCGCGTCGGCGCCGCTCTGCGCGGCGAGCTTGGCGTCCTCCACGTCGAGAATGCCTTTGAGAATCAACTTGCCGCCCCACTTTTTCTTCACCCATTCGACGTCGGCCCACGTGAGCGAGGGATCGAACTGTTCGGCCGTCCACACGCCGAGCGCCGTCATGTCGGTCACGCCCTTGACGTGCCCGACGATGTTGCCGAAGGAGCGACGCCTGGTGCCAAGCATCTCGAGGCACCACGCCGGCTTGGTCATCAGGTTGAGGATGTTGCCGAGCGTCGGCTTCGGCGGCGCACTCAGGCCGTTCTTCAGATCCTTGTGACGCTGGCCGAGGATTTGCAGGTCGAGTGTCAGCATCAGGGCGCTGCACTTCGCCGCCTTGGCGCGCTCGATCAGCCGCTCCATGAAGCCGCGATCTCGAAGCATGTAGGGCTGGAACCAGAACGGCGCGCTGGTGTTGGCGGCGACGTCCTCGATCGAGCAGATGCTCATCATGCTGAGCGTGAACGGAATTTCGAACTTCTCGGCCGCGCGTGCGGCGAGGATTTCGCCGTCGGCGTGCTGCATGCCAGTCATGCCGGTGGGTGCGATCGCGATCGGCATCGTGCTGTCGATGCCGATCAGCTTCGTGCGCAGCGTGCGGTTCTCCATGTTGACCGCGACGCGCTGGCGGAACTTGATGCGCTGGAAGTCGGCCTCGTTCGCGCGGTAGGTGCTCTCGGTCCACGAGCCGGCATCGGCGTAGTCGTAGAACATGCGCGGCACGCGACGCTCGGCGAGGATCCGGAGGTCTTCGATGTGGGTGATGACGGGCATGCGGGGCGCTCTCACGAAGTGAGCGGCGATGCTACGTCAGCGGTTTTAGGGCGCCCCGCCACTGGCGATGGGGGCTGCGAGCGCAGATTCGTTCAGCCGAGGAAACGCAGGCGCCGCCCGCATCTCCTTCAGATTGTCAGCTTGCCATAGCGCCTGCGTGACAGTACCCGTCAACCCGCAGGCAAGCTTGCGCACAATAAGGAGGGGGCACACACAAGCTCAAAGTAACGCTTGCGAGTGCCCCATCGATCAGTGCCGCGATAGACACCCATTAATATTGCGGCACCGGCGGCGGGACGATGCCGACGTAGTTTCGCGGCCCCACATAATTGGTGAAGACCTGCCAATTCGTGGTCACCGCTTTGAACATGCCGCCGCTGATGCCACCGTGGGTTACAAAGTTGTCCCATCCGGAACTGGTGCTGGCCCACGAATCAACGCCGACGTTGGCGATGTAGCCCAGTTGCTTGCAATCGCTGGTGTCGCTGCCCGTTTGCGGAATGCAACGCATGGCCTGCGAAATCACGACTGCTTCGGCATCGCTCCAATCCATGCCGAAACGATCTGGAAAGCCGTGGAAGTTATATCCCACCGAACTGTCCTGCACCGTTCTGAAACTCGGCACGTGCCCTCCCGCCTGCCCCACGTCTCCAGGGCTGGCATTGCCAATGCCGCTTCGCACCGAGCGGTGATTGTTCGGCTCCACGCGATAATCAGCACCAGTCGCATCGTTGTTGACAAAGTCCTCGGCAAACGCGGCGCCGCCAACGACTTGCTTCGTCACGGTGATCCAAGCACGCTTTGATTTCGAGTAGTACTGCACCGCCATGTCGGTGAACTCGATGCGAGCGTTGGGCACACTCTTTCGAGGAGATCCGCCTGAGCAGGCGTTGTAGACTTGGTTGTACCCGGCACCCGCGAGTTGAGGACCACGCCCGCGCGTGGCTGCTTGCAGATCGGTCGTGCCGCCACCCCCAAATTTCCAGCTGTAGTTGTTCGGAACGCCACAGGGATAGCCCACACTTTGCTGCGTGCTGCCGGCAACCTTACCGTTTTCGCCTTCGAAGTCAAGGGCGATGGCTTGCTCGAAATCACTTTGTGAAATAGCGAGGCCGCCGGTACTCACTGGCGGCGCGACCGCCACCGGCGGCGCGACTACCACGGGCGGTGCCACTGCCACGGGCGGTGCGACTGCCACGGGCGGCGCGACTGCCACGGGCGGCGCGACTACCACGGGCGGTGCCGCTACCACGGGCGGTGCCGCTACCACGGGCGGTGCCGCTACCAAGGGCGGCGCCACCGCCACCGGCAGTGCATCGATCGCCTCACAGTGTTTGAACACTTGGTAGGCAGGGTCGCTTCCGAAGAACTCGTTGGTGCATTGGCCATTACCAACCAACTTTTCGATCCAACGGGAACCGTCACCAAAACGCACGCGGCGCTGGACGTTCGAAACAAAACCCTCGCCCTCGTTCGCAACCGTGCTCCAACCGTCTGCCGTATTTGGTGTGGATGTTCTTGTCTCGCAGGTTTTGAATGTTCCAAAGAAGGGGTCGCGTTGAAAGAACTCGTTCGTGCAGAAGGCGGCGCCCGACACAGTCTTTTGGATCCAATTCGGCTCGGCGCCAAATCGAACGACTTGTGAAGTCACATTGAACGATTCGTGCTCATTGGCGACCTTGTTCCACCCAGGCGACAACGCCCGGGCGGTCCCTTTGGAACCCGTCGATGCAGTGGATACTTTGGAACTGGTCGATGCAGTGGATAGCTTCTCCGGTGCAGTCGAGCTGCTACCGCCGCCGCAGCCGCCGATGAAAACGAGCGGGATGACGCTAGAGTAGATGGCTGCTTGAACAATCAGGTTCGGCTTCGAACGCATAGAGACTCCAGATGGTTTAATTGGCAAAAAGCACGGCATGACATTAACAAACGCATGCTGTGACCGCCAGGAGCATTACATCCGGTGACATCGCCTTTGACCTCGGGAAACCCAGCCCTCGGCCCTCTCGGCGGCTTGCGTTTTCGTTTTCTACCGGGAACACCGAGCCAAAGGAGCAACCATTTAGCAATAACGGTAACAAGCGGTTTCGCATCGTCGCTCAATCCGTTGATTTACGAAATTGACCGAGTCAACAATCGACCTTATGAACCCACCTGGGGTGACGTCCCAGGCGCAGTTGGAACTCGAGGCGGCGGTTTCCAGGTGAGTTCGAGAGAATCGAGCTTGCCAACCTGAGACCATCGACGAGGAAACCGCCGTGAGGGTGCCGAACGCGGCCTTTGCTGACTTCTAGGCCCGGCTCGCCACCGCTTTTTAAGGGCCACCTCAAAGCCAACGCCGATGTGTGGGCGGGCTGGGCCTGGTGGGGGGAGGCACGCCGGCCTCAATACATTTCGCGTTGCAAAACCAGCGGTGAGCGGTACTGGCCAAAGCTTGCGCGGGTGGTGGGATTCTGGTCGAACGCCGAGGCACCGTTCCACTTGCCTTGCAACCAGGGCAGGGCAGCGGTCGCTGCGGCCGTGCCTGGGCCCGCGCCGACGGCCGTGCATGTCTGACCAGAGGGCGTGGCGCCGAGTTGCAGCGACAGGTCGACGCTGCCACTGCTGCTCGTGCCGGGCTTGGTGAGCTTCGCGAAGGCGCCCCCCCCGTTCAGTGTCAGAGCACCGGCGGTGGCCGTCTTGCAAGCCGCCAGATTGCGCTGATAGTTGCTCATGGCAAGCGTCGCGGAAGGCAGGGCGGTGCACTGGTCGGCCGTGTGGAGCGCCATGCGCTGGCCATCCCAATACTGTGCCTCGATGCGCACCGGCAGGTCGACGAGCTGGCTGCCATAGGCCGGCAGCAAGCGCAGCACGCCGAAGCGGATCGCGTTGCCCGAGTCGAATGCGATGCCCGAAAAGGCGAGTGGTGTCGTGGTGATGATCGAGCCGTTGCCGGTGACGCCGGTCTCGGCGCCGTCCAGCACGGACCAGCTCAGAGTCAAGTTGGCGTTGAAGGGATTGACAGTCGCACTGGCCGGTCGGTTGAATTTGATCTTGTCCCCCGCCGCGCCCACGAGAAGACCGCTGCCGTCGTTGTTGCTCGTCAGGGTTGCCGCCGTGACGAGCGAGGTATCGAGCGTCGGCGAAACGGGTGCCGTGGCGTAGCTTTGCGTCACGTTCGAATTGCCGATCTTCCAGAGCGCGCCGTTGTAGTTGCTGGTGGTGTCGCCCGCGACGTTGCGCGCCAGCACGGTGGCTTGCGCCGCGCTGACGTAGCCGAACGGTTGGCCGACGTAGGTGAACGAGCGTGCCACGCACGTCGACGAATCGAAGGTGCGCAGCATCGGCGCGGCGAGTGAGGTCAGCTCGAAATGGTCTGGCACGAAGCGGCCTACGTTGACAACGCTCGACGACACGGTGCGCTCGGAGAGCGTCGACCCGTCGGCGGCATCGACGGCGGCGAACGCGCTGTCGACGAGCTGCAAAGCGAAACTGCCGGCCTCGCTGTAAGTGGCGCCGACATTCAGCACCCCGGAGGCGAAGGCGCCTGAGGTCAGTGCCAGGGTGCCCAACTGGTTGAGGTCGCAGTGCTTCGCCACGCCGGAAGCCGGGTCGCCAAATTGCGAGTTTCTGCAACTGACCGGCCCACTCAAGGTGAGGTAGTTCCAGTACGGCGCCACGCCGTAGCGGATCAGGTGTCGGCCGGACACCGTGAAGTTGTTGTTTTCGGCGGCGGCGTAGACCCAGTCGGTGGGGCACGCGCCGCCGCTGCAAGCGGTGAGCACGGGAGTCGGTGCGCCGTCGTACCGCGCGGTGGTGGCCGAGACGCTGTTGACAGCGGTCGCACCCAGCGTGAAGGGCTGCCCCGCCTTGTGCACGATGCCGCCGCTCGCCGCGACGTTAACGAGCGCGCGCGCGGTGCCGACGCTCGTCGAGGTGGCGTCGGTCGCCGTGAGGTTGATCAAGGAGCTGGGCCGCACCGCGAAATCGTCGGTCGAGCACCCGACTGCAGTGGGCGTGCCGGTCGCCGGAAAGCTGACGCGAACACGAACGTCACGCCAGGCATCGGACTCGGCGAGCGAAATCGTCTGGCGGCCGTTGACGCCGCTGAAGGTCGCGGTCAGTGGCGCCGAGCCGGCGAGCGGCACCCAACTCGAACGGCAGCTGCCGGTGAGGGCCCCGCTGTTGTCGCGCACGTCGAGCAATTCGATCTTCACGGCGCCGGTGAAATTAGGCAGCACGGCGGTTCCTCCCGCATTCAAGGCCACCATGTCGAGCGTGAAGGTCGACGCCGATACCTTGGTGTGGATTACGCCGGTGATGGCCGCGGCCGCCGTCGAGGTTTCGAACACGTTGAAGCCGCTCGGAGCGGAGTCCGCGGTGCAGGCGTGCCGCGCCGTCATGTCGGCCGCCACTTGCGCCGAGGTGATCGCGCCGTCGTACACCCTGACCTCGTCGATCACGCCAGCCCGGTAACGCTTATCCGTGCGACCCGCGGCGCCACCGATCACCAGATCTCCGGCGACCGAAGGATTGGCCAATGCAGCCCCCCCGCTGCGCTGTGAAAGGGTCTGGGATACCCCATCGATATAAATTGCGTTGCCTGCCTCATCACTGTTGGAGAACACGGCGGCGATATGGTGCCAACCGTTCGCCAGCCCGGTCCAGTCGACGCCATACAGGCGCTGGCCGTTGGTGGTGAAGCCGAGCGAGTTGTAGGCGAGCCAGAAGTAGTAGTCCGACCATCCCAACGGAAACATGTCGTCCTGGCCCTGCCAGTACATCCAGAACGACACGCTCGCCTGATCGCCAGCCGACGTTGAAAGCGGCAAGCCGGAAATGAGAAACGCGCCACCGCCGGTACTGGGACCGGGAAAGTACGGATAACTGCAGGTGCCAGGGTTTTGGGGAATGGCCGGCGCATCGGCGCTGAAGGAGGGCAAGGGGCTGCCAATTCCGGCTCCGTTATGACCCCCACCACTGGAGTCGATGACTTCGCCGGCCGCGCCGCTCCAGGCACTTTCGTCGAGGCGGTAGTAGCCGACCAACGTGAGAGGCTGTGCGACGGTGATGTTCACGTCGTCCAGCAACGCTGTGTAATCGCCGCCGCTGCCAACACCTGCCAGGCGCAGGGTGTGGGCGCCGCTGGACCCGACGGTGAATTGAATTTTGTGTGTCGAGTAGCTGCTGCTCGAGGGCTCCCGAGTCCCGATCACCGTGCCGTCGATCGACGCCTCAATGATTTGCACGCCGTATTGGTATTCACCGCGCTGGGCCGCTCGAAACGACAACGAGTAGCTGCCCGCCGGCAATTGAAAGGTCTGCGTCATCGCACCCGCGCGCTGCAGGAATCCAACCTGAGCACCTTCCGGCGCGCTGGGATTACCAGTGGTATAGCCGACCCCGTTCTTGTTGATTCCTGCGTTGTCGCTCGCCGTTGCACCGGAAAAGCTCCAACCGCTGCCGGCTGGCGTTCCGTAATCGACGCCCAATGCAGGCAATTCAAAAGAGCCGTTCATCAGGCCCTTGGCGGTGGCTGCCACCGCCTCGACTTCGACGATCCGCGAATAATTGGCGAGCGCCGCGGTCACATAGACACGAATGCGGTCGGTCGAGATCGCCGAAAAGCTGATTTGGGTCCAGACCTTGTTGTTGCCTGTGATGTTCCCTCCTGGCACGTCGACCCAGGTCGTTCCTGACCAGTACTGCACGGCGAAGGCCGTGATGCCGTCGGTTGTGAACGTCTGGGTGGTGGTGGGCTCCGTGATGTCCTGCTGTGCAGCGTCAGCCACAGTGAAAACATTGACCTGATTGATCGATTGCGGCAGCGGGAAATTGACCTGCCACCAGTTCGGAAATGAATTGGCGGTGTCGTTGTTCCAGTAATTAGGGTTACCTTTCCCTCCCCGAGTGCCATCGTTGGCAAACGACGGCGGGAAACCGTTGTAAAAGCTCGACGCGCTCGACCTGCCGCCCCGCTCGGACAAGGCCATGTCGAAGGCGCCGCTGCTGTCGTAAACCTGCAATTCAGCCAGGTTCAGGGCGTTCGTGCCCGTAAGCTGAACCCGCACATAACGCCCGGTACGCCCGATGACGAAGGTTGGCCGCTCGCCGGCTGTGCCAGAGAAAAAGTAGCTGCTGACGCCCGATTGCGCTCTGGCGGTCGCCAAATCGGTGGAGCCGAACGCGGTGTCCGAGACCAGTACATAGAAGTCGGCAAGGCGGTCCTGACAACAATCCCTGCGGTTGACAAGTGCGATCGTGTCGATGTTGTACACCGCCGCCAAATCGACTTGGATCCAGGCCTGCGCTTCGTAAGTGGTGCTCGAAACGCTTGCCCAATTGCCATCGACGGCATTCGACGCGGCATATGTGGCGGTAGGGCTGTAAGTGCTTGATTGCGTGGCCGTCTTGTTCAACGCTACATTGGTTCGCGCCTGGGCGGTGTCGGCAAGGCCCAAGGCCGCCAACACGATCAGAAGGAGTGGCAGCCCGATGGCGGCGCACAGCCGGCGCAACGCCTGCGCGAAGCGCGACGCGTTTGCCGGCGCCGCTCGCGCGTCGCGACGCGTGCGCTCGTTCAGACGAACGCAAGGTGGGTCCGAGAGCGCAAGTGGCGATGCTGCGATCATTCCCACACCTTAATAACTCGCATCGGTTTTTGTTCGCCCGATCAAGGCCTGTTGCCCCCGCTAATCTCGCGCAGCGACAGGTCAAGCTCGGCGCGTCATCACTCCATTGCAAACGCAGGCAGCCTGAAATGGGCGGTGCGGATCCCGGGTGCTGCGCCACAGTTCCTCGAGGCACGCCGTGGCTCATGCGAGGCTAGTCAACTTCGAATGTTGCGGGGGGCGAAACAAGCGTCGTTTTGCACGCCTTCTCGGCCCTTGTGGATGGCGCCTTCGTTGCATGAGGCAGCGCCCCGGCACTCGGCGTCAAAAGAGTGGCAAGCTGCCGTTCGCGTGCGGCGTTTTGGTTGACGGGGCATCGAGCGCAGCAGGGGCCGCGGCGCCGAGCAGCTCGGCAAGTTGCTCCAGCGCCCCGGCCCTTACACCGAGCAACCGCAGGCGTCGGGTCAGGTCGACGCGTTTCAGGCACAGGCCGGCGGCGCGGCGAATGGCTTCTGCGTCCATCGTGTGCGCCGGCAGGCTGAGGTCTCGCGTCACCGACCTGAAATCGTCGAAGCGCAACTTGATGCCGATGGTGCGACTCGCGTAGCCCTTGCGGGTGAGATCAGCGGCCAGTTGTTCGCACAGCCGGGTGAAGATCGCCCCGAGCTCGCCGCGATCGCGCACCGCGTGCAGATCGCGATCGAACGTGGTTTCGCGGCTGATCGATTTGGGCTCGCTCGTCGTGACCACCGGCCGCGCGTCGCGCCCGTGCGCCATCTCGTGCAGCCACGCGCCGAAGCTCCTGCCGAAGCGCTGCACCAGCACTTCGGGCTCGGCGGCCGCGATGTCGCCCACCGTGTGCAATCCGAACGCGGTGAGTTTCTCGGCCGCCTTGGGCCCGATGCCGTTCACCTTCTTTGCCGCGAGCGGCCAGATGCGGGTCGGCACTTCGGCGTGGCCCAGCACCGTGAGGCCGTCCGGCTTGTCGAATTCGGAGCACAGCTTGGACAGCAGCTTGTTCGGCGTGACGCCGACCGAGCAGGTGAGGCCGGTCGCGTCGAACACCGCCGCCTTTAATGCGGCTGCGACCTCCCGGCCGCCATCGGCGTGCGCGCCTGGCAGCTCGGTGAGGTCGACGTAGATCTCGTCGATGCCGCGGTCTTCGACGACCGGTGCGATCTCGCGCACCGCGGCCTTGAAGCGCCGCGAGAACTGGCGGTATTGGTCGAAGTCGACCGGCAACAGCACCGCGTCGGGTGCGAGCGCGGCGCATTTCATCATGCCCATCGCCGAGAAGACGCCGAGTGCGCGCGCTTCGTAGGTGCTCGTCGTGACGACGCCGCGGCCCGCGTAGTGGCGCAGCAGCGAGAACTCGCGGCTGCCGTCTTGGCGCACGCGTGGCTGGTGGTCGCGCCCGCCGCCGATCACGACTGCACGGCCTTTCAATTCGGGATAGCGCAGCAATTCGACGGAGGCGTAGAACGCATCCATGTCGAGATGGGCAATGAGGCGCTGGTTCATGATCACTTCGGCGCACCCGAAGAGCTGGATGCAATTACAGTATCGTGCCACACCGCGAAACGGCCTTGAAGACGTTGAAGATTCGCCTTCGAGATGCCGAAGAATGCGCGAGAGGCGCCGTTGATGCCGAACCCCCGACCGTCGAAAGAGATCCGCCGAATCCGGCTCGCGACGCTTGCCGACGCCTCGCGCGTGGCCGAGATGTCTCGCGACCTGATCGAACACGGCCTCGGCTGGAACTGGACCGCGCGTCGTGTCGCCGAGAGCATCGCCGATGCCGACACCAACGTCATTCTCGCGCTCGAACAGGGCGCGCGCATCGGCTTCGGCATCATGAAGTACCGCGCCGACGACGCTCACCTGTTGCTGCTTGCGGTCACGCCGCGCTATGCACGGCGAGGTTTCGGCTGTGGGCTGGTCGAGTGGCTCGAGCTGAGCGCGCGCAGCGCCGGCACGGCGCGCATCCATCTCGAAGCGCGGCAGAGCAACAGCGCCGGCATCGCGTTCTATCGGCGGCTCGGCTATCGCGAATCGAAGGTCGTTGCCGGCTACTACCGCGGCGTGGAAGCGAGCGTGCGCATGGTGAAAGACTTGCGCGTTGCAGAGGCCGAATCGGCCTGAAGACCGGCGCGGAGCCGCGCTTCGCACCGACCGATTCAAGACGCACCATGCAAAACGCCACGCTGAACGTGGCGTCGACGGCTACGAGGGGGTGCGATCAGGCGCTGATCACACCGCTGCTGTAAACCCCGCGATCGGCGCTGCCGTGCGCGCCGTAGAGCATGCCCTGGTCACGCGGCATCAGCACGTCGATCGCGCGATCGAGTGCTGCGGTGGCGCGGGCGAGCGATTCGCGTTGCGCCGCGACCTGGCCGCTGGCGCGCGCGAGGCGGTTGCGCATGGCGGGCGGCACCGGCCCGCTGCGCGCGGCGTGCGAGAAGTTCTCGACCGCCTGCGCCATCGCGCGGTGCAGTTCGCTCGCGTGACGATCGATGCCGTCGGCGTCACGCGACCGCAGCGCGTTGCCGAGTTCGCTCAGCGTGCGCTCGACGGCGGCGAGCGCGTCATCGAGTTGAACGGGCAAGGCCGAGCCGGAGGCGAGCGGCGCCACCTGTGGGGTCAACGGAGGCTCCCGGTCCGCGAGCAGGTTCAGCGTCATGGGGCCGGCGTGATCGAGCTTCAGCTGCCAGCCTTGGTCAGCAACTCTTTCGCATTCGAGATCAACTTGTCGGCGATGGCGCCGGCATCGATCTTGAACGTGCCGTTGGCGATCGCGTCGGTGAATTTCTGCACTTTGGCGGCATCGAACTCCGCCCCCGAGCTGCCCGAGAGCAGCGACGATGCGGTGCTCGACAGCGCGACCTGCGCGCTGGCGTCGGGCACGGTCGAGATCGGCGCGGCGACGGTCGGCGTGGCTTGCACGCCCGACTTGACGTCGGACACCGTGGCCGGCGTGATCTTCCCGGTCCCGACGGGCGGCACGGGGGGCTTGTCTGCGGGGTTACCAATCTTCATCCTGCTCTCCAGAAGGCCAGCGGCCATTCGACATGAAGCTGTATCGGCCTGCCGTCGCGCGACTTTAGGCCTATTTCATTGCACACCAACGGTGCGCTCACGAGGGTCGCCCTAAGGCGCCATGCCGTGACCCTCGGTGGTCGGGCCGGCTCATGGCGTCATCTCCACCCGTCGCTCGCCGACCGCCTGTCCGGTCACCACGTGACCCGATTCGGTTCGAACGCGCGCTGTCTGGCCCTCGAGGCCGTTGGTGAGGGCCTGACCCTCGCCTTCGAGCACGAAGCCATTGCCGTTGGCGACCACGCGAACGGTGTCTCCAGCCGCGAACCACTGGCGCGTCTTCACGTGGCCCTGGCGCAAGGTCTGGCCCGGCTTCATCGATTGTGCGAGCGTGCGGCCGATGAGGGGCGCCGAATCGGTGAACGCCGGCGTGAAGTCCTCGGCGAGATCGACCTCGGCTTCGCCGAGATCGGCCGCGGTGAGCACGCTGTTCGCCGCGGCACCGTTGGGCACCACGATCGCGCGGCCGTACACCTTCACCGTCACCGGCAGATACACGCTCCAAAGCGTGGTGCCCTGGGTGCAGCGCAGGCCGATGCGTGACTTGCCCCAGAGCCTGGCGTTGTTCGGCAAGAAGGGTTCGATGCGTTGGCAAGGGGCGAGCTTCAGCCGCGAATCGAGTTGACCGATGCTCACCTCCACGCGCGTCGCGCCGGTGGGGCGGGTGCTCGTCTCCGCGAGCGTGCGCACCTGTTGCTCGAGCGCGCTGTCGAGGCCGGTCGGGGCCTCCTGACCACGTGCCGGCAACGCGGCGATCGCCACCAGGCCGCAGGCCATCACGGCCAGCGCGCGGCGCAGCCTGGCGGGGGCACCGTCGCTCAGGGGCGCGAGTTTCGAGAGGTCGACGTCGACCTCATCGAATTCGAGTGGCACGAAGGTGCCGGCCGCGAAATCGACCTCCGGGTGTGGCGCGGCGTGGTGGGCCGGCAGAGCAGCGTGTGGCAGCAAATGCATGGCGCCAATGTAGAAGGCCGTGCGGTCGAAAGAGGGCCCGAATTGATCGACTTAGGCGGCTCTATTCCCGCTAATGTTTTCGGGTCCGGCTTCTCACAATCTTTCAACTCGCCGTCTGCCCGTCTTCCGGAGGCCAGATGCGGCGAGCCCGAAAGGGAATGCACCATGAACCGATTGACCGACTCGCTCGACTTCCAGGCCCACGCGCTCACGCTTCGCTCCGAGCGCCATCGGCTGATCGCATCGAACATCGCGAACGCCGACACGCCGGGCTACGTGGCCCGCGACATGGACTTCGCGAAGGCGCTGTCCGCCGCGACCGGCGGCATGCACGCCGCCTCGGGCGCCGCGGGCGCTCTGCAAGGCATCGGTTCGTTGACGGCCAGCCAGCCTGGCCACATCACGTCGATGCCCGCCGGCAGCAGTGGCCTGCGCGAAGGCGACCTGGTGTACGCGATGCCGAGCCAGAGCAGCGTCGATCGCAACACCGTCGACATGGACCGCGAACGCGCGAGCTTTGCCGACAACTCGGTCAAGTACGAGGCCACCCTGCGCTTCATCAACAGCAGCGTGCGCACGACCCTGAGCGCGATCACCGGCCAGTGAGCGGCGAACTCGGCGTCACGATGAACCCGCAACTTGCAAACGGCTGACAGGAGATTGCGATGAGCATGATGAACATCTTTAACGTCTCGGGCAGCGCCGCGAGCGCGCAGAGCCAGCGCCTCAACGTGGTGGCGAGCAACCTGGCCAACGCGGACACCGTGGCGGGCCCGAACGGCAGCGCCTACAAGGCGCGCCAGGTCACGTTCCAGACGCAGCTGATGGACGCCCAGGGCACCGACCCGACCTCGGCCGGCGTGCGCGTGAGCACGGTCTCCGAAGACCAGACCGCCGGCCGGCGCGTGCACGACCCGAAGCACCCGAGTGCCGATGCCGACGGCTATGTCACCTACAGCAATGTCAACGCGGTCGAGGAGATGGTCAACATGATCTCGGCCTCGCGCGGCTACCAGAACAACCTCGAGGTGATGAACACCGCGAAGAGCCTGTTGCTGAAGACCCTGCAGATGGGCCAGGGCTGAACCCGCACGCCGATTGCGGTTCACCGCGACGCCCCGCCTAGCACCCACTTCACCGCCCTCGCACAAGGAACCCCATGGCCGTCGCCGCAACGAATTCCACCTCCGCCACCGACCTGCTCGCGAAGCAGACCGCGAACGCCACCGACGCGGCGGCCACGTCCGATCGCTTCCTGAAGCTCCTCGTCGCGCAGATGAAGAACCAGGACCCGCTCTCGCCGATGGACAACGCCGCGGTGACGAGCCAGATGGCGCAGATCAACACCGTGAGCGGCATCGAGAAACTGAACGCGACGGTCGCCAGTCTCTCGGCCCAGTTTCTCTCGCAACAGACGTTGCAAGGCGCTTCGCTGATCGGCCACGACGTGATCGTGCCGGGCAACCAGCTCAACCTCGCAACCGGCTCCGGCACCACCATCGCGCAAGGCGGCTACGAACTCGCCGCGCCGGTCGATGCGGTCAAGGTCGAGGTGTTGAACGGGGCCAACGCGGTCGTCGACACCTTGCAGCTCGGCGCCCAGTCGACCGGACTCAACAGCTTCTCGTGGACGCCCCCGGCCGGCGTCGACGCCACCGGCTTCACCTTCAAGGTGACGGCCACCGCCGGCGCGACACCGGTCACGTCGACCGCGTTGATGAAAGACCGCGTGACCGCGGTCAACACGTCGGGCACGGCCTTCAATCTCGAACTCGCCAAGTCGGGCACCGTGGCCTACAAGAACGTGCGCGAGTTCAACTGATCTCAGCGCCTGATCGTTTCGCCAGACCACCGCAATCGCAAGACACCACGAAAGAGGCTCCCCATGGGATTCCAGCAAGGCCTGTCCGGACTGAACGCATCGAGCAAGAGTCTCGAGGTGATCGGCAACAACATCGCGAACTCCACCACCGTCGGCAACAAGTCGTCGCGGGCCGAATTCGCCGATGTCTACGCGAACGCGCTGGTGGGATCGGCCAACGTCGTCGGCATCGGCGTCAACGTGGCGGCGGTGTCGCAGCAGTTCGCGCAGGGCAACATCACGTCCACCAACAATGCGCTCGACCTCGCAATCAGCGGCAGCGGCTTCTTCCAGATCGCCGACACCGCAGGCGCCGTCACCTACACGCGCAACGGCGAGTTCAAGGTTGACCGCGACGGCTACATCGTCAACAACCAGACCAAGCGCCTGATGGGTTACGGCGCCGACTCCGACGGCAACATCGTCGCCGGCTCGTCGGTGGCGCTGAAGATGCCCACGGCCGGCATCACGCCGAAGGGCACCACGACGATGGGCGTCGAAATGAACCTCGACGCGCGCGGTGCCATCACGTTGCCGACATCGGGTGCCCCGATCGACTTCGCGAACCCGGCGACCTACAACAACGCCACGTCGACCACGGTCTACGACCAGAAGGGCGAAAACATCTCGCTCACGTACTACTTCCAGAAGGCGGCCACGGACACGTGGAACGTCTACATCAGCGCGAACGGCGTGCCGGTTAAGACCGCGGGCGGCAATCCGGCGGCATCGACGCAGATCGTGTTTCCGGCCGGCGGGACCGCACCGACCGCGCCGGTCGGCACGGTGGCCGTCGACATTCCCGCATTGACGCTCGCGGGCGGTTCGACGACGGTGCCGATCACAGGCATCGCGCTCAACGTGTCGCGCGCCACCGAATACGGCTCCTCGTTCGGCGTGACCGACGTGCCGCAGAACGGCTACTCGGCCGGCCAGCTGACCGGCGTGACGGTCGAAGGCAACGGCATCATCACCGCGCGCTACTCGAACGGCCAGTCGAAGCCGGCGGGCCAGCTCGAAATCGCGAGCTTTCGCAACCAGCAGGGCCTGACCCCGACCGGCGGCAACTCGTGGGCGCGCAGCTTCACCTCGGGCGACCCGCTGACCGGCGTGCCGGGCTCGGGCAACCTCGGCGTGCTGCAGGCCGGCGCGCTCGAGGAATCGAACGTCGACCTGACCGGCGAGCTCGTCAACATGATCACCGCGCAGCGCATCTACCAGGCCAACGCGCAGACCATCAAGACGCAGGACCAGATCCTGCAGACGATCGTCAACCTGCGTTGATCGACCCGGCGTTCGCATTCGTCATCGCCGACCTCCAGGAGCCCGCATGGACCGCATGATCTACCTTTCGATGTCGGGTGCGAAGGCGACGATGCAACGGCAGGACGTGCTCGCGCACAACCTGGCCAACGTCTCGACCACCGGCTTTCGGGCCGAGCTCTCGGCGTTCCGTGCGGTGCCGGTCGAAGGCAGCGGCGCGAGCACGCGCGTCTACACGCTGGAATCGACGCCGGGCTACGACAGCACGCCGGGCCCCGTGACGGGCACCAGCCGCAATCTCGACGTCGCGATGCGCGGCAACGCCTGGCTCGCGGTGCAAGGCCTCGATGGCGCCGAGGCGTACACGCGCGGTGGCTCGCTCGACGTCTCGTCAGACGGCACCTTGATCACCAGCGCCGGCCTCACGGTGCTCGGTGACGGCGGGCCGATCCAGGTGCCGCAGAACGCCGAGGTGAGCATCGCGAGCGACGGCACGGTGAGCGCGACCTCGGCGAACGGCCGCAGCACGGGCATCGGCAAGCTGAAGCTGGTGACGCCAGAGACCTCGATGACGCGTGGCACCGACGGCCTCTTTCGCGGCGCCGATGGCGGCCAGCTCGATGCTGACGCGACCGCACGCGTTCAAGACGGCGCGCTCGAGGGCTCGAACGTGAGCCCGGTCGAAACGATGGTCGCGATGATCTCCGCGGCGCGCCAATTCGAGGCGCAGATGAAGATCCTGTCGACCGCCGAAGCCAACGACAAGGCCGGTGCGCAGCTGTTGTCGGCAAGCTGATCCGCAAGCGCGGCGCGACTCGTTTCGTGACCGTGCCATGCACACCTCGAAGGTGTTGCAGATGCGGCGTAAAAGCCCTCTGTTTAGCGCTTCAGTTTTCGGCGGTGGCGACACCATCCACGCATTACCGGAGTCACTCCCATGATGCGTTCCCTGTGGATCTCGAAGACCGGCATGGAGGCCCAGCAGACCCAGCTGGACGCCATCTCGAACAACCTCGCCAACACCTCGACGAACGGCTACAAGCGTTCGCATGCGGTGTTCGAAGATTTGATGTACCAGAACCTGCGCCAGGCCGGTTCCGCGAGCACCGACCAGACGACCTTGCCGACCGGCTTGCAGCTCGGCCTCGGCACGCGCGCCGTCGCCACCGCGCGCAGCTTCAGCCAGGGCAGCCTGCAGCAGTCGACCAACCCGCTCGACGTCGCGGTGCAGGGCAACGGCTTCTTCCAGGTCCAGCTGCCCGACGGCACCACTGGCTACACGCGCGATGGTGCGTTGCAACTGAGCGCGACGGGCCAGATCGTCACCAACAACGGCTACCAGGTGCAGCCGGGCATCACGATCCCGGCGAATGCACAGAGCATCACGATCGGCGGTGACGGTTCGGTCACGGTGCAGCTCCCCGGCCAGACCGCGCCGCAGTCGGTCGGCCAGTTGCAGATCGCCAACTTCATCAACCCGGCCGGTCTCGAGCCGAAGGGCGGCAACATCTACGCCGAGACCGGTGCGTCGGGCACGCCGCAGGCCGGCACGCCGGGGCTGAACGGCCTGGGCACGCTGCGCCAGGGTTTCGTCGAAACCTCGAACGTCAACGTGGTCGAGGAGCTGGTGCAGATGATCCAGACGCAACGCGCCTACGAGCTCAACTCGAAAGCGATCCAGACGTCCGACCAGATGCTGCAGAAGCTCGCCCAACTCTGAGACACCCACGCCATGTTCGCCTTGCTCGCCGTCATTCCCGTCATCGCTCTCGCCATCGCACATGCGTTCGGTGGCCGCCGCTGAAACCCGCCATGAAAGCCACCGCCCGCATCGCCATGCTCGCCATGCTCGGCCTCGCGGCCGGCTGCTCGACGCTTTATCCGCTGCCACCGGTCGACATCGCGCAGCCGATCTACGCCCAGCCGGTGGCGGTGATCGCGCCGGCCGTCAACAACGGTGCGATCTTCCAGGCCGCCGCGTACCGGCCGCTTTTCGAAGACCACCGCGCGCGCATCGTCGGCGACTCGATCACGGTGCAGATCGTCGAGAAGGTCTCGGCCACGCAGAAGAGCACCAGCACCATCGACAAGACCGGCAAGATCGCGGCCAACATCACCGCGGTGCCGTTCTTCTCGCCGAAGGCCTTCAACAACGCAAGCACGAGCGGCTCGTCGACGAACTCGTTCGCGGGCGCCGGCACGACCGAGAACACGAACAACTTCTCGGGGACGATCACCGCGGTCGTGACCGGCGTGCTCGCCAACGGGCACCTGTTGATCGCGGGTGAGAAGCAGATCGGCGTCAACCAAAACGTCGACGTGCTGCGCTTCTCGGGCCAGGTCGATCCACGCATGATCCAGTCTGGCAACGTCGTCGCGTCGGCGCAGATCGCCAACGTGCGCATCGAGCAGCGCGGTCGCGGCGCGCAGGCCGATGCGCAAGGCATGGGCTGGCTCGGGCGGTTTTTCCTGAACGTGCTCCCGGTCTGATTTCGACGCGGCGGGAATAGCCGGTTCTGACCCGCTTTTCTCGCGTTGCGCGAGCTCAAGTTTGGAAAGAATCGGTCGGCACACCCAAGGTGCCCACCGCATGTTTCATTCCCAACGCATCCTTCGCCTTTCACTGATCCTCGCAACGATCCTCGCCACGTCGGCGTTGTGGTGGCCGTTCCCGGCCTCGGCATCGCGCATCAAGGAGGTGGCACAGGTGCAGGGCGTGCGCACCAACCAGTTGGTCGGTTATGGCCTGGTCGTCGGCCTCGACGGCACCGGTGACCAGACCACCTCGGCGCCGTTCGCCACCCAAAGCCTGTTGGCCCTGCTTCAGCAGATGGGCGTCACCGTGCCGGCTGGCACGAACATGCAGCTGAAGAACCTGGCGACCGTGATGGTCACCGCGCAGTTGCCGCCGTTCGCGCAGCCCGGGCAGACCATCGACGTCAACGTCTCGTCGCTCGCCAATGCGAAGAGCCTGCGAGGCGGCACCTTGATCGCCACGCCGCTGAAGGGCGCCGACGGTCAGATCTACGCGCTCGCGCAAGGCAACTTGATCATCGCCGGCGCCGGTGCTTCGGCGGCGGGCTCGAAGGTGCAGATCAACCAGTTGAGTGCCGGCCGCATACCGGAAGGCGCGACCGTCGAGCGCGCGGTCGCGACGCCGCTCGCGCAGGGCGACAGCATCGAGCTCAACCTGCACACCAACGATTTCGCAACCGCGCGCGAGGTGGTGCGCGTGATCGACGCCAAGATGGGCCCGGGCACCGCGCAGGCGATCGATGGCCGCGTCGTGAAGGTCAAGATGCCGGCGCTGCCCGAGATGCGGGTCGCGTTCATGGCCGACATCGAGAACCTCGTCGTCACCGATTCGGTTCCGTCTGCGAAGGTCGTGATCAATGCGCGCACCGGCTCGATCGTGATGAACCAGGCGGTCACGCTCGCGTCGTGCGCGGTGGCGCACGGCAACCTTTCGGTGACGATCAGCACCACGCCGTCGGTGAGCCAGCCCGCGCCGTTCTCGAGAACGGGGACGACGACCGTGACCGAGAAGGCCGACATCACGATCACGCAGGCCGCTGGCTCGCTGATCCAGCTGCCACCCGGCGTGAAGCTCGCCGACGTCGTGAAAGCGCTCAATTCGCTCGGCGCGACGCCGCAGGACCTGCTCGCGATCCTGCAGGCGATGAAATCGGCCGGCGCGTTGACGGCCGAGCTGGAGGTGATCTGACATGAACGCAGCGAGGCCCTCCCCATCGACCGCGGGCTATGCCGTGGCCGGCGCCAACACGCTGTCGGTCGACGCGCTGAAGGCGAGCGCCGCGCGCGACCCGAAGGCCGCGATCAAGGAAGCGGCCAAGCAATTCGAAGCCATCTTCATGCAGCAGCTGATGAAGAGCATGCGCGACGCGACCGAGAACTCGGGGATGATGGAAAACGCCGGCACCAAGCTCGGCACCGACCTGCTCGACACGCAGTTCGCCGCGCAGATGACGGGCCTGAAGGGCGGCCTCTCCGACGTGATCGTGAAGCAGCTCGAGCGCCAGATGGCTGGCACCACGCCGGGCGTGCCGCCGATGGGCCCGAGCGCGGCCGCCGGCGGCGTGGCGTTGAGCGTCGCCGACAAATCCAACATCAACCAGCGGCAGAGTGAATTCGTCCGCGTCAACGCCGACTCGGCGAAGGCGGCGGAAACCCAAAGCGGCATCCCCGCTGCGTTCATGGTCGGGCAGGCGGCGCACGAAACCGGCTGGGGCAGGCACGCGATCAGGAACGCCGACGGCAGCGACTCGCACAACCTCTTCGGCATCAAGGCCGGCGCTGGCTGGACCGGGCCGGTCGCCGAGATCACGACGACCGAATACGTCAACGGCGAAGCGCAGAAGGTGACCGCGAAGTTCCGCTCCTACGCCTCGGCCGACGAGTCGTTCAAAGACTACGCGCGGATGCTGAAAGAGAGCCCGCGCTATTCGGGCGTGGTCGCGACGGTGGCGCAGGCTGGTGTCGACGCGCGTTCCGCCGCCGGCTTCGCGCAAGGCTTGCAGAAGGCCGGCTACGCCACCGACCCGGCCTACGCCGACAAGCTCACGCGCGTCATCAACACGACCTTGCGCATGCAGCGCATCGCGACCTGACCGGGCGGACCTGAGCCATGGCCGTCTCCGCACTCCTGTCGCTCGGCGTTCGCGCCATGCAGGCGAACTATTCCGCGTTGTCGGTCATCGGCAACAACATCTCGAACGCGAACACGCCGGGCTACTCGGTGCAGAGCGCGAAGCTCGAGACCGCATTCAGCCAGCAGACCAGCTCGGGCTTCTTCGGCAAGGGCGTGAACGTGACGACCGTGACGCGCGCGCACGACGAATTCCTGACCCGCGAATCGGCACTGACCGCATCGGCCGCGGCGAACGACGCGGCGCGCAACACGCACCTGAAGCAACTCGAAGGCACCTTCAGGACCGGCGAGGCCGGCATCGGTTCGGCCGCACAGGTGATGTTCAACTCGTTCGTCGATGTCGCGAGCAAGCCGCAGGACTCGGCGGCGCGCCAGGTCGCGCTCGCGCAAGTGAGCGAAGTGGCGGCGCGGTTCCGGGCCGCTGGCGACCAGATCTCGGCGATGCAATCGGGCGTGAGCGCCGAGCTGAAGGCGTCGATCGGCACCGTGAACACATTGACGGCGCAGATCGCGAGCCTGAACCAGCGCATCGCCAACAGCCAGGGCAGCGGCCAGCCGCCGAACGACCTGCTCGACCAGCGCGATTCCGCGATCAACGACCTCAGCAAGCTGGTGTCGCTCACCACCGTGCAAAGCAGCGACGGCTCGGTCGCGGTCTTCATCGGCGGTGGCCAGCGCATCGTGCTCGGCGCGCAATCGACGCCGCTCGCGGCGGTGCCCGATCCATTCGATTCGTCGAAGGTGCAGCTCGGCATCGTCGAGGGCACCAGCGCGCGGGCGTTCCCCGATGGCTACGTCTCGGGCGGCGCCATCGCCGGCCTGCTCGCGTTCCAGAACCAGGACCTCACCGACGCCCGCAACCTGGTGGGCCAGATGGCGTCGGCCATCACCGGCGCCATCAACCTGCAGCAATCGCTCGGCCTCGACCTGCGCGTGCCGCCGACTTCGGGTTCACCGCTGCTCGGCGTCGGCGCCCCGCAGACGCTGGCCTCGGCCAACAACGCGAAGTCGGGCGGTGTGCCGGTCGCGTCGTACGTGGACGTCACCGGCCTGCGCGTGCCGAGCGTGGCGATCACGACGGTCGATTCGAGCCAGCTGCGCGCGAGCGACTACCAGCTCTTCGCCGACCCCGCGCTGCCCGCCGGCACCTACAAACTCACGCGCCTCTCCGATGGCACCGCCACCAACGTGACGAACGGCGCAGTCGTCGACGGATTCAAGATCAGCGTGGTCGCGCCGGCGCCGGTCGTCGGCGACCGCTTCCTGCTGAAGCCGGTCGGCAACGCGATCGGCAGCATGGTGACGACGATGGACGATCCGAAGGGCATCGCGGCCGCGTCGCCGGTGATCGGCACGATCGGCGTCGGCAACAGCGGCACCGCGACGATCGCTTCGGTGAACGCGACCAGCGTGGCGCTCAACCCCAACCTGAAGGCGACACTCACCTTCACGAGCCCGACCGCCTACACCTACACGCTCGTCGACACGACCGGCACCTTGCCGACCGCGTCGAGCACCGGCACCTGGGCGCCCGACAAGCCGATCACGCTCAATGGCTGGGCGATGAAGCTGAACGGCGTGCCAGCCACCGGCGACACGCTGGTGGTCGAGAAGACCCCCTTCCCATCGGGCAACAACGGCAACGCCAACGCGCTGCTCGCGCTGCGCGACAGCGGCATCCTCGGGCGTGTGCCCGACGGCAGCGGCGGTCTCACGGCCGGCCTCTCGGTCACCGATGCCTACAGCGACACCATCGCCAACATCGGCGTGCGCGTGCAGCGCGCGGGCATCCTGGCGGATCAATCGGCGAGCCTCGCTGCGCAGGCTAAAACGGCCGAGACCTCGAACGCCGGCGTGAACCTCGACGAGGAAGCCGCGCGCTTGATCCAGTTCCAACAAAGCTACCAGGCCGCGGCAAAGATGCTGCAGGTGGCACAGACGATGTTCGACACGATCTTGAGCGTCACGTCGCGCTGATCGCGCCGAGGTGCCGCAGTCTTCCGCCGCCTGACCCGTCCCACCCCTTTCACGAGACCCGCCATGCGCATCAGCACCGCCAACACCTACGACTCCGGTATCGACTCGCTGTCGCTGCGCCAGATCGATTTGAGTGCGGCGCAATCGAAGCTCTCGAGCGGCAAGCGCGTGTCGAAGTCGAGCGATGACCCCGCTGCCGCGGCGCGCGCCGAGTACGCGCTCGCGAGCATCCAGCGCACCGACGCGAGCCAGCGCGCGGTCGACGCGAGCCAGGTCGCGGTCGCGCAGACCGAGAGCGCGTTCGCGGCCGCCGGCACCTTGATGCAGGAGATCCGCGAGAAGCTGGTCGCGGCCGGCAACGCGACCTACACCGACGCCGAACGCCGGGTGCTCTCCGACGACATCAAGGCCGCACGCGCGCAGCTGCTCGAAGTGGCCAATCGCACCGACGGCAACGGCACCTACCTGTTCGGTGGCCAGGGCGCGACGCAGAAGCCCTTCGTCGACGCGCCGGGCGGCGTGAAGTTCGTCGCGACAGGCGGCGCCAACCACACCGAAGGCACGACCCAGCTGCCGCTCACCGCCGACGGTTCATCGACATGGCTCGCGGCGCGCACCGGCAACGGCGTCTTCGTGACGAGCGCGTCGAGCAGCGTTGCCAGCGCGACGATCGACGGCGGCACGACCACCGATCCCTCGTTGCTCACCGGCGCGACCTACGCGATCAACTTCACCGTGAGCGGCGGCGTGACGACGTATGCCGTCACGAAGAACGGCGCCGCGACGGCCGTCACGGCGGCGCCTTACGCGACCGGCCAGGCGATCGACATCGACGGTCAGCGCGTCGTCGTGAGCGGCACGCCGGCCACCGGCGACTCGTTCCAGCTCGTGCCGTCGACGCCCACGTTGAGCGTCTTCGACACCATCGACAAGGCGATCGCCGATCTGGCCACGACCGGCAAGACCGGCTCGCAGACGGCGCAGACCAACGACCAGAACCTGCGCAACGTCGACTCGGTGATGAACGGCATGCAGGCCGGCCGCTCGTACGCGGGCCAGATCCTCGGCCGCATCGACAACGACACGAACCGCCTTTCCGATCAGAAGCTCGCGAGCCAGACCGAACGCTCGAACGCGGAAGATTTGGACTTGGTGAGCGCTATTTCCGAGTTCCAGAACAAGCAAAGCGGCTACGATGCCGCACTGAAGTCGTACTCGATCGTGCAACGCCTGTCGCTCTTCCAGTACCTGAGCGCCGGCTGAAGCCGACGGGTTTTGGTTCGGGGCCGGCGAGCGCCATCGAACCCGGTCCACCGGAGATTCCCAGCACGTGCTCGATGTCGCGATCCTCGGCCAGGTAGCCCTCGGCTACTCCCCGTTCATCGATCGCAACCGCACGGTCGCCGCGACCCGCCTCACCATCGTTCCGCTGCGTCCCGACGCGTCGCTCGACGTGGCGCAATTGCTGCATGCCGTCGGCGACGTGTGGCCGGCGACGGGCGCGAGCGCGTCCCTCAACGTTGTCAGCGAAAGCCTGCTGCACGACTTGCTGAAGGCCCCGATCACGCCGAACCTGATGGTCGAGGTGCCGGCCTTCATGGCTCTGGATCCGGCCAATGCCGACGCGCTGTTGCGCCTGCACGCGAACGGCAACGTGCTGCTCATCAAGGGCCGACCGCGGCAAGAGCTCGCGCGCGACGTGCTGCCGTGCTTCAAGTACTCAATCATCGATCTGGCCGACGAACGACGTCTTGGCGACGCCGCCACGGCGCCGCCCGGCATCACCCGCCACATCGCCCACGTGCAGTCGGGCGTGCGCACGATGACCGACATGGAGGCCGCGTTCAGCCGTGGCGCGCACGCGGTGCTCGGCTGGCCGATCGACGACGCGATCACGTCGACGCCGTCGCGCGGGGGCCGCAAACCCACGGCTCAGCCCGATCTGCAGGTGATCCTCGAGCTGATCCGGCGGGTCGACGACGAAGAGCCGATCGAGAAGCTCGAGAACACCCTGAAGCGCGACCCGTCGCTCGCGTTCAAGCTGCTGCGCTACATCAACTCGCCGGCGTTCGGCCTGCGCGTCGAGATCAGTTCGTTTCGCCACGCGATCATGTTGCTCGGCTATCAACGCCTGAAGCGCTGGCTGGCGCTGCTGCTCGCCACCGCGAGCAAGGACATCAACCTGAAACCGGTGATGTTCGCGGCCGTGCGGCGCGGCCTGCTCATGGAAGAGCTGGTGCGCGGCAGCGGCGACGAAGAGATGCGCAACGAGGTCTTCATCTGCGGCGTGTTCTCGTTGCTCGACAAGATGTTCCAGGAGAGTTTCGCGAAACTGCTCGGCAGCATTCCGGTGCCCGAGCGCGTGCGTCAGGCACTCGTCGACGACGCCGGCCCGTACCAGCCGTACATCGCGATGGTGCGTGCGGCCGAAGGCGAATCGGTCGCCGACTACCGCGAAGCGGCCGAGCAGCTGCTCATGAGCGTGAGCGAGATCAACCGCGCGCAGCTGCACGCTTTGATGGCGGCGAGCGCACTCAAGTGATGGCGGGCTGACGCCGCGATGACGCCGCCCGAGTCGTGGTCGAGCGCCAAGGCCTGGCGCGACTTTCTCGATCTGCTGACCGACGCGGTGCTCGTGATCGACACGCGTTCTCGCGTGACCTTCGCGAACACCGCCGCGCTGCGTTTCCTGCCTTGCGACGCCGGCACCCCGATCGCGCAATTGCAGACGACGCTCGGCGACCCGGCGGTGCGCTGGCTCCAGCACGCCGCGCTCGGCGCGCCCGAGGGTTCGCCGCCGCCGATCGTGCTGCCCGATGGCCGCCACATCGCGTTCAGGTGGCTGCGTCTCGACGGCAAGCACGGGGTGGTGCGCTTCGACGTGAAGCCGACGGTCGTCACGTCGGCGCTGCCGACCGCACCCGAAGTGGCGAGTGCCGCTTCGGCCGTACGCGAGACCATCCGCCTGTTCTGGGATTCGCCGTTCCCGGTCACGCTGCAGGATGCCGGGTTCCGGATCGTCGACGTCAACGACGCGTTCGTCAGCTACCTCGGCTACAAGCGCGAAGAGCTGATCGGCCTCGACCCCGTCAACCTGATACCCGTGGACGAACAGACGTCGGCAGGGGCCACGCGCACGGCCCTCGGGCGGCACGGCAGTGGCGCCACGTCGCGCGAGTTCGCCGAGGGCCGTCTCGTCGACGCCGAAGGTCGTGAACGGTGGTACCAGGTGGCGCGGCGCGCGCTCGCGCCGGCCGATGGCGAGCCGCTCTACCTGGCGGTGCTGCAAGACACGACCAGCGAGCACGTTGCGAAGGAACGCGCCGACCGCTCGATCCGCGAGCTCGACGACTGGTTCGATCTGAGCCCCATCGGAATGGTGCTGTTCGACGACAGCGGCCTCTTGGTGCGAACCAACCCCGCGTTCGATGGGCTGGTCGGACGCGTGCCGGTGTCGCTCGCGCAGGCCTCGCCAAGCTTGCAGCAGTTACTGGCCTGGGGCGGGGGTGGCGCCACGCGCTTGCTGCAACCCGACTCGCGGCCGATCGAGTCGCACGGCTTCGTGATGCAGCCGAACGGCGAGCGCGTGAGCCTGCGCGCCATCGTGCGCAGCTATCGCAGCGCGGGCGGCCAGACGCGCTACATGGCGGTCGTGGAAGACCGGAGCATCGAGGAAGAGCGCGACCTCGCCCACATGCAGATCGGCGCGATGATCGACACCGCCGGCGTCGGCCTCGCGACGTTCCAGGAGTCGTCGGGCTGGGTCCGGCCGCCGCAAGGTGGCAGTGGGGGTGGCGGCCCGGCATCGAACGCCTCGGCCGCGCTGCAGAACATCAACCGCGACATCGTCGTGCCGGAATCGATGCCGGAATACGAGCGGCTGCAGCAGGCGCTGCAGACCAACCAGCGGGCCGAGGTGCGCTATGCGATCACGCACCCCGAGCTGGGCATGCGCTGGCTGCTGACGCGCGTCGAACCCGCGACGCTCGCTTCGGGCAAGCGCACCACCTCGGTCGTGACGCTCGACGTCACCGATCAACACACGAGCCGACGCCGCAGCGAGCAGCTGCTGCGCGAGATGACGACGATCCTCGAAAGCACGGCGGCCGGCATCGCCTATCTGCGCGGCAATGCGCTGGTGCGTTGCAATCAGCGCTTCGAGGCGATGCTGGGCTTGCGCGCCGGGGGCATCGCCGGCAGCGGCTTCGGCGAGTTGTTCGGCCGCCATGCGCAAGCGCACCGCATGGCCGAGGAGATTCAGAAAGCGCTCGCCGACGACGCGGCCTACGAGACCGAGTTCGAACTGGCGGAGCCTTCACCCGAGCCGGGCCGCGAGGCGGAAACGCGCTGGTATTCGCTCTCGGTGCGGCGCGCCGGCACGGCCAACCCAGGCGTGCTCGGCGCCGAGCTGGTGAGCCGCGCGGCGCCGATGGAGGCGATCGCGGTGCTGTCGGACGTGACGCGCCTGAAGAGCCAGCAGGTCGAGCTCGAGCAACTCGCGCAGGCCGTCGCGAACCAGGCCGAGCAGACGCGCTCGATCCTCGATTCGGTGCTGGTGGGCATCGTCATCGTCGGCAGCGCCGGCATCGAATGGATGAACCGCTCGGCGCGCCGCATGTTCGCCGGTCACCTCGCCGATTTCATGGGCCAGCCGATGGCGACAGTCGCGACCGACGAAGACGATCACCCGTTCCGGCAGACGCAGTACCTCAACGACCTCGTCGAGGGTCAGGCGGAAACGTTCGAGTGCCGCGTACAAGCGAAAGACGGGCGCGAGTTCTGGGTTGTCGGCAACGCCGTCGCGACGGGCGCGAAGACGAGCCGTCGACAGCTCACGTACGCGCTGCTCGACATCGAACGCCGGCGCCAGGCCGAAGCGGCGATGTCGGAAGCCCGCATCTCGCTGCAGCGCGTGATCGATGCGGCGCCGCTGGCCATCGCGCTGCTCGACGCGCACACGCTGAAGGTGGTGCAGGCGAACCACGTCGCCGCGCAGACCGTGCGGCGGCATCCGATCGCGCTGATCGGCCGCAGCACCGACGACATCTTCGGCCCCGCACTCGCGGCCGCGCGCAAGGCCGACATGGTCGCCGCGCTGGCTTCGAGCGACGTGACGAGCCGAGAGTACCGTTTCGATATCCACGGTGAAACGCAAGTGTGGGACGCGCGCTACGTGCCGCTCGCGGCCGCGCATGGCGAGCCGCCCGACAAGCTGCTGCTCGTCGCGACCGACGTGACCGAGCAGCGGGCCGCGCAGGAGGCGCGGCTGGAGGCGGCGATCGCGCAGCGCGAGATGCTGGTGCGTGAAGTGCATCACCGCATCAAGAACAACCTGCAGGGCGTGGCCGGGCTGTTGCAACAGATCGCGCAAAGAAAGCCCGAGGTGGCTGCGGCGATCGACGAGGTGGTCGGGCAGGTGCAGGCGATCGCGCAGGTCTACGGCCTGCAGGTGGGCGAGACCGGGCCGCTCCAGGTGGTGAGCGTGATGGAGGCGATCACTGGGTCGGTGCAGCGCACGTTCGGCCGGCCGATCCGGTGCAGCGTGTCGGGCCACACGTCGGCGGAGTGGACGCTGCCGGAGGTCGAGGCGATCCCGATCGCGCTCACGATCAACGAGCTGCTGACCAATGCCATCAAGCACCGCTCGATAGACGCGCCGGCCGACGACCCCGTCGCCTGCCGGCTCGACTGCTTCGACACCGGCGTGCAGTTCTCGATCTCGAGCCGCGCGAGCCTGCCCGCCGGCTTCAACCTCGCGCGCATCCCGGGAGCTGTGTCCGGGCTCGGCCTGGTGCGCGCGCTCCTGCCGCGCAAGAGCGCCGAATTGACGATCGAGCAGCACGAGTCCTACGTGGTCGCGACGATCGCACTGCGGCCGCCCGGCGTGGCGCGTCTAGCGCTGGCGCCGATCGAGGCCTGAGCCGCATGGGAACCTCGACATCGATCAGAGCCGGCAGCCGCTTGGATCACAATCGGCGCCGGGCTTTCAAGGTGCATTCCCCGTGACCAAGGGCAGGATCCTCGTCGTCGACGACAACCGCCTCGTGCTCGCCACGCTGGCCGACGGCCTCACGCAGGCCGGCTACGAAGTGATCGATGCCGACAACGGCGATGACGCGATCCTGCTCGCTCGCGAGCACAAGCCCGACCTCGCGCTGCTCGACATCCGCATGGAAGGCAAGAGCGGCTTCGACGTGGCCACCTATCTGCGTTCGAACCACCAGCGCATGCCGTTCATGTTCCTCTCGGCGTTCTCCGATGACTCGACGGTCGCCCAGGTGAAGGCACTCGGCGCCGTGGCCTATCTTGTGAAGCCGCTCGACATCCGGCAGATCCTCCCGGTGGTCGAGACCGCTTTTGCCGACCTCGAGGCGCAGCGGCGTGCGGCGCCAGCGCAGTCGCTCGCGCCTCATCCGGAGCCAGCGGGCGGCGTCGCTTCCAACGATCCGCTCGCGACGGTTGTCGCGATGGCCACTGGCGTGTTGATGCACCGCTATTCCCTGAAGCGAAGCGAAGCGCTTGATCGTCTGGCGAAGCAGGCGGCGGCTGAGAAGCGCTCCCTGGTCGCTCATGCCGAGCGTCTGCTCGATGCCGTCGAGCTGCTTGCGGCGACATCGAACCCGTCGCCTTCCCGTCCGACAACCTGATGGCGGCCGGGCCGCCGCGCTGATGGACAGCGCTATGCGTGCAGCCACCCGCGCTCGATCACGCGCGCAGCCGATCGGCCAGCATGTCGAGTCGATCCTGTCCCCAGAAGCGCTCGCCGTGAACGACATAGGTCGGAGAACCAAAAACCTGAGCGGTCAGCGCACGCTGCGTGTCGTTCAGATACTGCGTTCCGATCGTCTCGCTGAATGCTGATTCAGCCAGCGATCGGCCGTCGAATCCTGAGGCCTCGGCAATATCGACCAGCACCGTCCAGTCGGCGATGTCGCGATCCTCGTGCCAGATGGCGCGCAGCAAGGCGTGGGAGAGCGACAGCACATCGAGACCCGACTGCCGGCCGGCGATGAGCAAGCGGCTGGACGGCCCGCGGTCGACCGGATAGAAGCGGGGTTCCAGCGTGATTGGAACGTCTAGGCGCGCCGACCACCGCGCCAGCTCGAGCTGTCGATAGCTCTGCCGCGCCGCCGATCGCTTCGTGAAAGCGACGCCGCCGGATGCGTCGAAGATACGGCCGAGGTCGATCGGCAGCACCTCGACGACGCAGCCATGAGCCCGCGCAAGGTCCGCGAAGGAGCGGCTGCCCAACCAGGCCCAGGGGCTGGCGGTGCTGAACCAGTATTCGATGTTCGGCGCGCCGGACGCGGGCGCCTTGCTGGCGTCCGCCATCGTCACGTCAAGCCTGGATGTCTTCGGCGTGCAGCGGCATGCGGATGTCGCGCAAAGCCTGCTGCACCTTGGCGATGGCGACGTCGCGGACCTTCACGCCATCCTCGATGGAGATCGCCGCCGCGATCCCGGCCGCCTGTCCTGTCGACATGCACGCCGGCATGTTGCGGGAACGCGCGTGCGCTTCGTGATCGGCAGAGATGCAGCGCCCGGCGACCAGGATCTGGTCGATGCCTTGCGGCACCAGGCAGCGATACGGAATCTCGTACGGCGGCATCGACTGGAAGTCGACATCACCCCCCTTCGGGTCGTGGATGTCGAGCGCCGACGAGTCGGCGGCGATGCTGTCGTCGAAGCGCGTTTCGCCGCGCGAGTCGGGGCCGGTCAAGGTGTACTCGCCAAGGATGTGGCGCGTCTCGCGAACCCCGAGAACCGGCGACACCTGACCCAGGCGCGATGCTTCGAACCCGGGCACCGACTCTCGCAGGAAGCGGACGACACCCTCGATCTGCCGATAGCACTCGACGATGGCGGCGGTGAATTCGTCCGGCGAGAACACGTCGACGCCCAGCACGCGAGTCGCGTTCACATACATCTGTCCATCGGCCGTTTTCAGCGTGATGTTCTCGCGCTGCAAGACGACACCGGTCTTCTCCTGGAAGGCGCGCAGCATGCCGTTGAAGCCGGTGAGCCAGAGGCCGTAGGCGAGACCTGCCTCGTCGGCCGGAATGGCCCGCGCCGGAATGTCGTCGCAGGTTCGAGCCCATTCGGCGAGGCGCACCAGATCGACGTTCTTCATGATGAAGTACATCGAGACGGGCTGCATCTTCGCGTCGTCACCGCCCGAGCCCATGATGAACGGGGCATCGGCCTTGGCGGCCATGTCGGCATCCGCGGAGCAGTCGATCAGCACCTTGGCGCCGACGAACTGTCGACCTCCCTTGCCTTCGATGACCACGCCCGTGACGGCACCGCCTTCCACCACCGGAATCGACACGAAGGTCTCGAACAGGATCTTGACGCCGGCCTCGACGCAGAGTCGCGTCAGCAGCATCTTCATCACCTCGGGGTCGGTTGGCGACGCGATCTTCACGCCGCCGGTCTTTGTCGTCGCCATGTAGTCTGCACCGGCGCCGCCGACGGAGCGGGCGAGGTCCCACAGCTCGAGCGGAATGCCGCCCAGCAGCGTGCCGGACGGCTTGGTGTTGAGGCCCAGTGTGAGGATGCCGCCGAGCGATCCGAAACGCTCGATCAGCACCACCGACTTGCCGCGACGCGCCGCGGCGATCGCGGCGATCGGTCCGGTGGTGCCGCCGCCGACGACGACGACATCGGCCTCCATGAGTGTCGGTGTCTGGCGGGACGGTTCGGTGATGGTGCGGCGCTGCACGGTCTTTTGCATGACGTTTATTCCTGTGTCGGCCTCGGCTTCAGGCGGTGGTTCGGGTTGGCGAGTCAGTCGAGCTTGGCGCCGGATTCGCGCACCGCCTTGCCCCATTTCGCGATCTCGCTGCGATTCCATTCGGCGAATTGTTCCTGGGTGTTTCCGACCACAACCGCGCCCGACTTCGCCAGCTGGTCCCGGATCTCGGGCATGCGCAGCACGGCGACGATGTCGGTGTGGATCTTGTCGACGATCTCCTTCGGGGTTCCAACCGGAACGGAAGCACCGATCCACGACAGCGCCTCGAATCCTGGCAGCCCCGACTCGTCCATCGTGGGCACGTCGGGCAGCGAGGGCGCGCGCGTCAGGCTCGTGACGGCGATCGGCTTCAGCCGCCCCGACTTGATCTGCCCGGTCACGGCGACGATGTTGTCCCACATCAGCGAGATCTGGCCGCTCATCAGGTCGGTGTAGGCCGCGGGCGTTCCCTTGTACGGGATGTGGGTCAGTTCGGTGCCCGTCGCGCGCTTGAACATCTCGCCGGCCAGGTGATTGGAGGTGCCGATGCCGCCGGATCCGAAATTCAGCTTGCCCGGATTGGCCTTTGCATAGGCGATCAGTTCCTTGACGTTGTTGATCGGCACGGACGTGTTGGTCACGAGCACCAAAGGCGTCGTCGCGACCAGCGTGATGGGCGTGAAGTCCTTGACGTAGTCGTAGCTCAGGCGGGAGTAGAGCGCCACGCCGATCGGGTTGGCGACCGTGCAGAAAAAGATCGTGTAGCCGTCGGCGGCGCTTTTCGCTGCCGCGTCGCTGCCCAGATTTCCGCCCGCTCCGGGCCGGTTGTCGATGAGGACCGGCTGGCCCCACTTCTCGGACAACTTCTGGCCCACGGCGCGGGCGATGATGTCGGTGGCGCTCGCCGGCGGAAACCCGAACAGAATCTTCACGGGCTTGGTTGGCCAGTTCGGCTCCGCGCGGACCAGGGGCGACGCCACCAGGGCCAACGCAGCAGCCACCACTGCAAAACACGATTTTGCGTTCATCTGTTGATCCCGAAGCTGAAACGAACAGCATATCCTATAGTGCTATATAGGACTAGAACACCTGGAAAGTACCCTGTCGCCATGAAAACGCCCGACATCGAACCGGCTGCGACCACGCGCTTCCTCGAAAAGTTCGCCGTGCCTGCCATGCCGGGCCTCCCCAAATACGCGCAACTGAGAGAGTCACTGCACGCCGCGATACGGGCGGGTCACTGGGAAAAGGGCGGACGTCTGCCGCCCGAGACCGAGCTCACGCGTGTGACCCGTCTTAGTCTCGGCACAGTGCAACGCGCATTGCACGAGCTCGCTAAGGAGGGCATCGTCGTGCGCAGCCAGGGCAGCGGCACCTACGTGGCCGTCGGCAAGGGTTCGATCGACGAGCCGCTACATCTGCGTTTTCTCGGCAACGAGGCGGAACCCGCGTTTCTTCCGCTCTTTCCCAAGGTGATCACGCGCATGCGCGTGGCCCAGCGCGGCCGCTGGTCGGAGTGGCTGAAGCCAAACGGCGCCGGCGTCATCCGCATCAGCCGCTCGATCGATGTCAATGGCGAGTTCATCGTCTACAACCGCTGCTACTTCAAAGAAGCGGCGTTCCCCGAGATCGCCTCACGGCCGCTCGAGACCCTGGATGGCGTCAACCTCAAGCAGCTGTTCGGGGCGGCGATCGGCCTGCCTATCACCGAGGTCCGTCAGCAACTGTCGTTCGTGCGTTTTTCCGCGGAAGCGACCCGCACGATCGGCATCAGCCCCGGGTCGCAGGGTCTGCTGCTCGAAAGCGCTGCGGCAGCCGGTCGGAGTCATCCGGTGTACTTTCTTGAGTCGTTCATTCCGCCGAACGAGCGCCGGCTGGACGTGTCCTGACGTGTTCTTGAAAGCGTCTTGAAGTATCGGCGCTAAGGCTGCTGCGCCTCGGCGCCCGGCAACGAGAAGTGGAACTTTGCGCCTTCATCCGGGGCCGCTTCGGCCCAGATCTCGCCGCCATGCCGCCGCACGATGCGGCGCACTGAGGCTAGTCCGACGCCGTGGCCGGGAAACTCACTGGCGCTGTGCAGCCGCTGGAAAACGGTGAAGAGGCGGTCGGCGAAGCGCATATCGAACCCGGCACCGTTGTCACGCACGGTGAAGGCCTGCGGCTGGCCGGCGAGTGGCTCGAACCACACGTGCGGCACGGCGGTGTTCGAGGTGTATTTCCACGCGTTCCCGAGCAGGTTTTCGAGCACCAGCCGCAGCAGCGTCGGGTCGCCCATCGCGATGAGGCCCGGGGCGACGTCGAGCTGAACCGGGCTGTCGGGCCATTGGCGGCGCAGGTCCTCGGCGACGAAGCCGGCCATCTTCGTGAGATTCACCGGCTGGCGCGCGACCGGATGCGACGACAGCTTCGACAGCGCAAGCAGCGCATCGATCATGTTGTTCATGCGTGCGGCCGCGCCCAGCACGCGGTCGAGATGATCGTGGCCGACGCGGTCGAGCACGCGGCCGTAGTCTTCCTTGACGATCTTGGTGAATCCCTCGACCACGCGGATCGGCGCACGCAAGTCGTGCGACACGGTGTAGCTGAACGATTCGCGGTCGTTGTCCAGCGGGTCTTCGATCGGCGCCGGCTCGGCCGAAATGAGAAGCGGGTCGTTGGCGTCGCTCGGTGACCCATGCGACGCCGCGCCGGCCAAGGCCTGCTCGCGCACCGTGCCGATGTAGCCGGCGAAGCGGCCCGTCTCGTCGATGAGCGCGCGGCCACGCAAGTTGCCTTGCACCGAGGCGCCGGCGTCGGTAAGGCGCACGACCGACACGTCGTCGAGCGGCGCGGCGCTCGACATGCGGGCCTCGAGCTCGCCGACCCTGCCGGCGCTGAACAGCTCGGACAGCGGCTGTCGCTCGGTGCCGAGGCGCCAGTCGGCGGCCACCGCGCCGCTCGGCGGGCGGGCGCTCACCAGCACGTGGCGTGCATCGGTCTGCCACTGCCAGACGTCGAGCACGTCGCCGAGGCTTTGCGCGTGGACTCGCGCGGCGTGGAGGCCGGCGAGGGCGACATGGCGCCGCCACAGCGCCCAGCCTGCAAGACCGAGCGCGAGGGCGGCCAGCCACCAGCCGAGCCACGACCATCCGATGGCCGATGGCAGGGCCCGTGTCGCGACCGAAGGCTCGGCTTGGCACCACGGGCTCGCGAGGCCGGCCAGCGCTCCCGCCATGGCCACCGACACGAGAACCACCACCCGAGGCCTCAAGCGCCGCGCGTCGAGTCGCGTGCCGGCAGATCGCATGCCGACGGGAGCGGCGGGGTCGCGGAGCATGCGGAAGATTGTACGAACGCGGCCTGCGTGATCCACTGCTCGTTCCGACCGCATCTCAAGTTGCGTCGCGGCCCGCCGAAAAAGGTCTAGCCCCCTTCGAGGTGTCTCGCGTGGTTCGCCACCCCCTGAGCGCATCGCAGCGGTCGCGCGTGCCCGTTTCGTCGCCGTTTCGTGTGATCTGTTTGCGTTGCCAGTCGTACCGTCGCCCGTCCGCAGCTTGCTCTCGTCCGCAGCCTCTCGTCATGATCACCCTTCTGCCTCGTCTTTCGTTCTGGCTGGCCGCCGTCTCTGGCGGGCTGGCCGTGACGTTGCATGGCGTCGTGCAGGCGGTGTGCGGCGCGATCGCCGTCGGCGCCGGCTTCGTCGCGTACATGGCGTGGCGCGCCAGCCTCGCGCGGAAATTGAAGGTGCGGCGCACGCCGACCGAGAGTGCGCTGTGGTTCAACGAGGCCGCGGTGGCCGAGGCCGAGGAGAACATCCGCCGCGCGGCCTCGCGCTCACCGGGCTTCGAGTCGGCCCTGCACGCGGTCGCGTTCGCGCTGCAGGGCGAGATCGGTGCGCGATCGCACCGCGTCTACGCGATCAATCCGGACGTCGACGTCCATGCCGACGATGTCCCGGTGCTGCTCGAGATGTTCGCCGACCAATCGGGCTTTCGCGGCGTCGCGCGCCACTTCGGGCCGCGCGAAGACGCGATGGCACGCGCGATCCGGGAAAAGCGCGAAGTCGCAGCCTTCCCGATGGCGCTCGCGGTGCCGGTGTGCCGGCTCGGCGAGGTGGTCGCGGTGATCGAGTGGCGCGCGATCGATATCGCGATCGGACTCGGCGAAGTGGCGCGACTCCTTCACGCCACCCGTGCCGCACTCGACAAGGAAGCGTCGATCGAGGGCAACAGGGTCGCCGCGATCGACGAAGATCCGGTGTGGCCCGACACCTTGATGCAGAGCGCCGAACAAGGCCAGACGTGAGCGACCGCGATGCCCCGTCGGCGACGAGCGCGAGCTCGCCGTCACCGCCCGACGTGCTCGACGCGGTGGCCCTCGGCCGGTTGCGCGAACTCGACCCCGACAACAAGTCGGGCCTCGTCTTGCGCGTGCTGCGAGCGTTCGACGGCTCGGCGCGCCGCCTGAGCGCGCAGCTTGACGAAGCCCGTGAAAAGGGCGACATCGGCTCGATCCGCCACGTCGTGCACACCTTCAAGTCGTCGGCGGCGTGCATCGGTGCGCTCGGTCTCTCGCGCCGGTGCGTCGACATCGAAACCCTGATCCGGAACGACGCCACGCAGCCTCTCGATTCAGTGCTCGACGAGATGGCGAACGAGCTCGCCATCGTGCTAAAAGCGTTGCAGCCCATGCTGGGACCGACGCCATGATTGCGCGAGACGAGTCGGCTGCCGACTTCCTGCCCGAGCAGCCCAGAGTGCTGCTCGTCGACGACGACGAAGTCAACCTGCTGCTGACTTCGGTGGCGCTGCGCGAGCGCGGCTTCGCCGTGATCGAAGCGGCCGCAGGCGACCAGGCGCTGATCGCGCTCATCGACTCGATGCCCGACATCGTCGTGCTCGACGCGCTGATGCCCGGACTCGACGGCTTCGAAACCTGCCGCGAGATGCGCGCGCTGCCCGGATTCGAGTCACTGCCGGTATTGATGCTCACCGGCCTCGACGACGATGCCTCCATCACGCGTGCCTACGAAGCCGGCGCGACCGACTTCTTCGTGAAGACGACCCAGTGGAGCCTGTTGGTCGGCCGGATCCAGTACATGCTGCGCGCCTCGCGCACGCGCGTCGAACTCGAGCGCAGCAAGTCGCGCCTGGCGCGCGCGCAAGACCTTGCTCGCATGGGCAGCTTCGACTGGCGTCGCCAGGGCGGCCTGGCTTTCTCGGTCGAGGGCCTGCGCGTGTTCGGCCTCGGTCCGAACGATGAGTTGAGCCTGCGCACGCTGCTGCGCATGGTGCCGGAAGACCAGCGCCACTCCTTCATCGAGTTGATGCATGACGCGTACAACCGCAGCGCGGTACTCGCGTACGACATCCCGACGAGCCTGCGCGACACGCGCCAGCGCATCGTCCACATCGAGGCCGAGCCGGAGTTCAACGAGCAGGGCAACCTCATCGGCTACACCGGCATCGTGCAGGACGTGACCGACCGGCGGATGGCCGAAGACCGCATCCGCCACCTCGCGAACTTCGACACGCTGACCGGCCTGCCGAACCGGCGCCAGCTGATCTGGCGCGCCGAGAAGGCGCTCGAGCACGCGCGCCGGCTGACGCACCAGTTCGCGCTTCTGCTGATCGACCTCGACCGTTTCAAGGTCATCAACGACACGCTCGGCCACGGTGCCGGCGACGAACTGCTGATGGAGGTCTCGCGGCGCCTGCGTTCCTGCGTGCGCCACTCCGACCAGGTGCCCGAGAACGCGCTCGAGTCGGTCGGCCCGCGCTCGCACCGCACGCTCGAGGCGGTCGGTCGCCTGGGCGGCGATGAGTTCGTCGCGTTGCTGCCCGAAGTGGTCGACGAGCGCGACGCCGAACGCGTCGCCGAACGCATCCTCGACATGATGCGCCAGCCGATCATGGTCGGCATGCAGGAGTGCTTCGTGACCGCGAGCGTCGGCATCGCGCTCTACCCGCGCGACGGCACGTCGGTGGCCGACCTGCTGCGCAATTCCGACGTGGCGATGTATTCGGTGAAGTCGTCGGGTCGCAACTCGGCCACGCTCTATCGGCCGAGCCTGTCGGGGCAGGGCCGCGAGAAGCTCGAACTCGAAAGCGCGCTGCACAAGGCGATCGAACGGAACGAACTGGTGCTGCACTACCAGCCGAAGGTCGACGTGCGTGGCGCGCGCATGGTGGGCGCCGAGGCGCTGATGCGCTGGCGCCGCCACGGCGTGCTGGTCCCGCCGGGTGACTTCATTCCGCTCGCCGAAGAGACCGGACTCATCACACCGCTCAGCGAATGGGCGATCCGCGAGGCGGCGCGCCAGGCCCGCATCTGGCAGGACAGCTTCGGCTTCTCGGACTCGATCGCCGTCAACCTGCCGAACCGCCTGTTCGAGCGCTCCGACCTGGTCGAGTACATCCACAACGCCGTCACCACCTACGGCGTGCCGCACCACGCGATCGAACTCGAGATCACCGAGACGGGCCTGATGAAGGACCTTCAGAACGTGATCCCGTCGCTGCACCGGCTGAACGAGATCGGCGTCGAGATCTCGATCGACGACTTCGGAACCGGCTACTCGTCGCTCGCGTATTTGACGACTCTGCCGATCAGCGAACTGAAGATCGACCGCAGCTTCATCCGCGATCTGGGCATGACGCCGCAGAGCTCTGCGGTGGTCACCGCCATCATCGCGCTGGCGCGTTCGCTCAATTTGCGGGTCGTCGCCGAAGGCGTGGAAAACCTCCGCCAAATGGAGGTGCTGCACCGATTGGGCTGCGGCATCATGCAAGGGTTCCTGTTCAGCAAACCGCAGCCCCCGGACGAGATCGAGCAGTGGCTGCAGCAGACCGTGTTGCCGCGCAAGGCGCCCTGGATCGGCCAGGCCGGCAACGCCGACGATGGCGAGCACCTGCGCATCGCAAGAGCCCGCACCTTCGGCCCGCGACCGCTCGGTTGAACGCTTCGACCTCACCAACGCATGGACGCGACGCGACCCACCACCCCCAAGGCACCCGCCGCCGCCGACTTGTCGGCCGCCGCGATCGCCAAGACCGTGCTGCACCGCCTGGCGGCCGAGCGCCTCGAACCCACGCCGGAGAACTACGCGCGCATCTATCGCACGGTCGGCGGCGCCACCAGCGTCGGCAGCATCGTGCCATCGAAGGCGCAGAAGCTGGTCGAGAAAATGTCGTCGCGCATCTTCGAGAACGACCCGCGCGCCCTCGGTGAATTCCGCGAAGCGGTGTCGCACGGCCGCTGGGAGCAGGCCGATCGGGCGGTCGGAAGGCCGAAAGCCGCCGGCTCGTCGAACGCGGTCGCTGAGCTGATCGAGATGATCGTGCGCGGTCTCGAGCAGAGTGGACAGAACTGGACCTCCGTGCGGCGCCGTGAAGGTCTGCTGCGCGTGCTGGCGAGCAGCCGCGACGACGCGCGCGTGATGCAGCGTCTCGGCCAGTTGCTCGCGAGCTGGGACGACGATTTCGCGTCGTCGCAACTGACGCCGTTGATGCACGAGCCGGAGCCTGAACTGCCGACGCGGGCGGGTCCGATCGAGCTCCTGTCGCTGCAGCTCGATGCCTCCCGCTCGGCGCAGGCCGAGGCCAGCGCGGCCGAAGCGTCACGCGTGATCGCCGCGGCCGCGGCCAAGGCCGACGACGCGCCGGTGCCGGCGCCGACCGAAACGGAGGCCGCGCTGGCCGTTGCCACGAAGGCACGAGACGCTGCCTGGCAGCGCGCGCTCGGCGCTCTCGGCCACACCGTGGCGCAGGCCATGCCTCCGGGCGACGCGGCCGCACGCGATCTCACCACCGAACTCGATGCCCTCACCCACGCGTTCGCCGAAAACGGTCCGACCGACGCGCTCACCGCGCGCCTCGACACGCTCTGCAAGGACTCCGGGCGCGTGCTGCAGCACCGCCATCACCTGTTCGACCAACTCGGCAAGCTTTGCGGTGAACTGACCGCGAGCCTCGCCGACCTGGCCGAGAACGAGAGCTGGGTCAAGGGCCAGGTCGAGGCGATGCAGGTCAAGATCGGCGAAGGCCTGACCGCGCGCGGCGTGCGCCAGGTGAGCGACATGCTGCACCACGCGCGCGCGCGCCATGGCGAGGTGAAGGGCGAACGCGAAAAAGCGCGCGATTCGTTGAAGCAGTTGATGACGCAGATGCTCGGCGAGCTCGGCGAGCTCGGCCTGAAGACCGGCAACTTCAGCGAAAGCGTGGGCCGCTATGCATCGGTCATCGAGGAGTCGGATTCGCTCGAAAGCCTGACGGGCGTGGTGCGCGAGATGGTGGCCGAGAGCCGTACCGTGCAGACGCTCGTACAGCAGACGCAGGAGCGCTTGCAGGAGGAGCACAGCAAGGCGACCGACCTCACGCAGCGCGTGAGCGAGCTCGAAGACGAGATGAAGCGCCTCTCCGACGAGGTCTCGACCGACCAGCTCACGCAGATCGCGAACCGTCGCGGCTTGATGATGGCGTTCGACACCGAGGTCGCGAAGCTGAAGAGGAACGGCGGCAACCTGTCGATCGGCCTGCTCGATATCGACAACTTCAAGCACCTGAACGACGAGCTCGGCCACGCTGCCGGCGACGAGGCCCTGAAATCGCTCGCGGCTCGCGTGAGCCAGACCTTGCGACCGCTTGACAAGGTGGCCCGCTACGGCGGCGAGGAGTTCGTCGTGCTTTTGCCGGAGACGGATGTCGATGAAGGCGAAACGGTGCTCACGCGCTTGCAGCGCTCGCTCACCAACGGACTCTTTATGCACAAGGAGAAGCAGATCTTCGTGACCTTCTCGGCCGGCGTCACCGCATACCGGATGGACGAGAAGATCGAAGACTCGCTGGAGCGCGCCGATCGCGCACTCTACGAAGCCAAGCGCACGGGCAAGAACCGCACGTGCCTCGGCTGACGGGCCCCGTGGCCTCGGCGGCGCCGGCGTGCAGACTCAGTCGTCGGCTGCCAGTTCGCCCATGCCGGCACCGTCGTTGGCCGGTTCACCGATCACGCGCAGCGCGCGTTGCACGTCGCGCTCGAAGCCCGACACGCTCGCCTCGGGCGCTGTCGAGTTCATCAAGGCGGCCCGGAACGCTGCCGTCTCGGCCGCGTAATACGCCTGCAACGCGGTCTTCGCTTCGGCCGGCAGGGCCTGAACCAGCGCGTTGAAGAAGCACTCGACCGCGAGCATGCTGCCCTGCAGTTCGTGGATGTGTTCTTCGAGAAGGTCGTCGGCGTAGATGGCGTCTGGCATGGCAATTCATCTGTAGTTCAGGCGACTGCGCGGAGCAATCGGCGCGCCGCGGCGGGCAGTGTGCCATCAGAATTCAGCGTACCAAAATTCATCGCACCAGAAAATCAGGCTGCTGGAATCGCGCCTTCAAAAACGCGCCGTTGGCGAGTAGCGCCTGGGCATCGGCGCTCGCGACATTGCTCACCACCTCGCGCATCTGCGTGTCGAGCAGCGCGAGCTGGTCGGCCAACAGCGACTTCGCGGTCTTGCCGTCGGCCAGCGCCTGCGTCGTGCGAAAGACCGGCGGGAGCGCGACGTAGTTGGCGAGCGTCTCGGGCAGGTAGCGGAACACCGTCTCGCGCACGGTGAAGAGCTGGGCGTCGTGGCTGCCGGCGCCGACCAGCTTGGGCAGCACCTCGGTGATCGAGCTTCGCACGTTCGTGAGGTGAACGTTCATGTCGTCGCTGAGGTGCGGCTTGACGCTCGAGACGAGCGCATCGAGCGCGCCCACGGTTTCGCCGATCGAGAGCGTCTCTTCGATGCGGCGGTCGATCGCCGCGGTCTGCCGGCTCGTGGCACCGATGGCCCAGCCTGCCGCATAGAGGCCTGCGGTGATCGTCAGCCAGCCGGGGCCGATGACCCCGGCGAAGAGCAGCGCCGGCCCGAGCAACGCGAGCGCGCAGCCGGCGATGTTGGGGTTGCTGTACAAGAAGAGCAGCAAGCGCAGCTTCAGCGGGCGGCTCGGCTCGGTGGCGACGCTCACTGGTAGCCCCGGATTTCCCGGAAGACGAGCGCGAGCGAGGCCTTGCGGCCATCGAAGGTGCGGCCGCCGGTGAGCTGGGCCAGCGCGGCCATGTCGGCATTGCTCGCTTCGCCGAAGAGAATCGGAAAGACGCGCGCCGATGCGTGAGAGCCGGTGCCGGCGGTGAAAGCCCCGAGGTCGGGGCCGCTCGTGTTCTCGCCGTCGGTCAGCAGCACGATGCTGACGTAGCGCCCGGCATCGCTCGCGAGCTCGCGAGCCGCGAGCGCCTCGGCGGCATCGACGGCGGCGTAGATCGCGGTGCCGCCCCGCGTGGCCAGCCGGTCGGCATACGTCTGCACCGCCTGCCGTGCCGCTTCAAGCTTGGCAGGGGTGAAGTCGATCTGTACCGGCGCGTCGACGCGATCCGAAAAAGTCAGCAGCACGACCCGCTCGCGGCTCTGGAAGCGGGCGTAGCGCGCGCCGGCCGCGCTGGCGTCGACGCCGGCCAGCACCTTCAACGCGTGGCGCATCGCGTCGAGCCGCTCGCCCTTCATCGAGCCGCTCACATCAAGCACGAAGATCGAGGTTGCCGGCCTTCGCCATTCACCCTGGTAGGCCGAGAGCACGGCGTCGATCACCGGAAGCCGGTTCGGGAAGCTGAGCTCGGCAACCGGCGCGGCCGACAGGCCGCTCGCGAGCGGCACGTCGGCCACGGCCGGGCGCAGGAACGCGTCGCGCGCGAGGCTGCGCTGCAACGTCGGTGCCTTCAACGCCGCCACCAGCTTCGTGTGATCGTCGCGGCGGCCGGCGTCGAGCAGCATCAGCGGGTAGTCGGCCGAGATGACGCCGTCTTTCGGGTAGACGAGCGTGAGCCGGTCGGCCTCGGCGAGCTTCTCGTTCGTGCGCAGGATCACGGCTTCGTAGTTGACCATCGCGTCGAGCGCCGACGGCTCCTTCACGTAAGCCTCGGCGAGCCAGCCCGAGCTGCCGGCCGTGAGCTTTTGCCCTGACAGAAAGGCCGTCAGCACCTTGGCGTCGACCTCGTCGGCGGCGAGGTCTTCGGTCTTGCCGGCGACCGCGGAGGCCACCGCGAAGAGCGCGCTCATGCCGCTGTTGGAGCTGGTCGGGTTGGTCATCGCGTATCGCAGGTGGCCGTCGCCAGCGGCCCTGGCGATGTCGGCCCAGGTCGGCGGCGCGCGGTCCCATCCGAGCTCGCGAAGTTTCGCGGCCTTCACGCCGAGCGCGACTCGCGAGTAGAAGAGCTTCTCGCTTGCGAGCGGCTTGGCGGTCAACGCGAGCGATGGATAGGCGCCGCTTGCCGGCAGGATCGCATCGAAGCGCTCGCCCGCGTTGACGCGTTCGACGATGTCGAGTGCGCCCGCGTACGAGAGCTTGAGGTTCACGCCGCCGGCCCGCGCCGCCTCGACCAGCGGGGCTTCGATGTCGCGCAGCTCGGAACCCGCGAGGACCGTGAACTCCTGTGCTGCGCGCGGGCTCGACGGCCCGACGGTGCTTTCGCTGTCGGACTTGCCGCAGCCTCCAAGCGACATCGCCACCGCGGCGGCGATTGAAAGGCCGAGGCCGATGTTCGAACGTCGCCCCATCGTTCGCCGTTCGCCGTCTCGTCGCGCCGCCCGCCACACGTCTCGCGACCCGGCGGCGAGCTTCCGACCGCAAGCCCGCACGAACGTCACAAGCGAACCCCGCCCACGTCGTTCGTGAGCTGCGCCGTGTCGTCGCGGCGCACGCGGTCGAGATACGTTTTCGACTTCGCGACCTCGCTCGTCAGCGTGTCGACGGTCGTCTGCATCGACGACAGCGCCTTGACCTTGAAGTCGGCGATCGTGTCCATCGTCAGGTAGATGTTCTGGAACGCCTGTTGCAGTTTCGCGATCTCGATCGTGCTCGAGGCCGCCTGCTGATGGATCGCCGAACTCTGGTCGCGCAGCATTTCGCTCGTCGACGCGATCAGGTTGCCGGTGGTGGTGTTGAGCGCGCTGATCTGGTCGAGCACCAGCTTCTGGTTCGAGAGCGCCTGCGCGACGATCACCGCCGTGCGCAACGCTGACACGGTGGTGGTGGTCGCGCGGTCGACGCCCTTCATCAGCTCTAGGTTGTTCTTGCGGATCATGTCGAGCGCGAGGTAGCCCTGGATGTTCACGCTCATCTGCGTCAGCAGGTCGGTGACCTTCTGGCGCGTATAGAACAGCATCTCCTCGCGCACCACGCGGGCCTTTTGCGGGTCGCTCGCGTCGAGAAGGGCGGCCTTGGCGTCGAGCACGGTGTCGAGCTTCTTGCCGATGTGCACGTACTTCTCGAGCCGCTCCATCAGGCTCCAAAGGTTGGTCTTCTCCTGCTCGATCGCGGCGTTGTCGCGCAGCAGCTCGTCTTTTCCACGCTTCAGCGACTCGATGATCGCGTTCAGGTGCGACTGCGACGACTGATAGCGGTCGAAGTAGTCAGCGAGGCGGTTGCCCATCGGGATCACGCCGAGAAGCTTTCGCACCGAGAACAGGTCGCCCTGGCGCGACGGGTCGAGCTGCTCGATCTGTCGCCGCAGGTCGACGAGCCCCTTGCCGATCTGCGCGCCCTTGTCGAAAAGCCCGTTCTCGAGCGACTTCACCGGCCGCTCGAGCATCCGGTTCGAGACCGCAGCCGACGCTTCGATGTCCTTGTTGCCCATCGAATGGATGCGCTCGACCGCTTCCTTGAAGGTGGGGTCCTGGGCGTCGTGGGTGGTGATGTCGTCGATGAACTGGCGCACCTGCGCATCGAGCTCGCCCACCTTCTCGGGCTTGAGCCGGACATGGCCGCTCGCCGACTCGACCGGCACCACCGCCACCGGCGCGGGCGGTTCGAGCACGAAGGATGGGGCCGCCGTGGTGGTCGCGGTCGTGGTGGCCGCGGGTTGGGGCGCGAGAGGCTCGGTCATTCAGGACTCCTTCATTTGAATCGAGATTCGATGGCCTGGATCATCCGTTCCAGCCATTCGTAGCTCGGCGGGTCGATCACGTCGACGACGACATCGGGGGTTGGGATGCCGCGGCTCTTCCACAGCTCGGGCCCCTTCTCGGTGCCGCCGGTGCGGTAGCCGTACTCGTGCGCAAGCGCGCGCAGGGCAGGGTCGTTCTCGAGCGCTTCGCCGACCCGCACGCCGGCCGGCGTGTACGGCACCAGCACGTGCTTCGAGAAAACGGTCGGCTTCGGGTACAGCAGCACCATGTCGCTCTTGATCTTGTCGGGGTGTTTCAACCAGTACTCGACCATCTGCGACTCGTACGCCATCAGCAGCGGCGCCTTGCCCATGCCGAGCGCGAGATAGTCTTCGAACGGCCCGGCCGACGACTGCTCCTGAAAGCCCTGGCGCAGGAAGAGCGGTACCACCGTGGGCAGCACCCGATCGACGTCTTCCTGGCTCTGCACGATCTGCTGGTTGTTGGCGAGGTAGCTCGCGAGCGCGAGGTACATCGCAGCGCTGTTCGAGGTGCGTACGTCGGTCGAGCTCACGAGCACCGACTTGCCGGTCGAGAACGCCTGGCTCGACTTCAGGTCGCGCCAGCGCGTGCCTTTCTCGACCTGCGCCAGCAGCCCGGGCATGTCGGTCACGTAATAGATCTCACCCTGCTTCTCGGCGAGCCCGTTGGCGACCAGGATCTCGGCGATCGGCCGCCAGCTTGCGAGCACCATCGGCGTGTAGAACGGGTTGAAGACCGCGCTCGCCTTGGCCTGGCGCTGCAGCTGCACGCCGGCCGGCGAGCCCGACGGGAAGCCGAAGTCGTATTTGGTGGCGTCGTAGCGGCCCGCGATCGCCCGCGAGCCGGCCTTTTCTACCGTGACCGTGATGCCGTGCGCGGCCAGTGCCTTCACGACCCGCGCGTCGGCGAAGAAGGGCTCCTTCTCGGAGCCGATGAGGCCGCGCGCGCTGACCTGCTGGGCAGCTTCGAGCTGCGCGGTGCGCTCAGCCGACTGGCTGTCGGCAACCTCGCGATGCGAATACCAGATGCCGCCGCCCACGCCGCCCAACAACGTTACCGCCAGCAATGGCGCGACGAACTTCCGGATGTCCATGCGCTCGCTTTTGCTGCCTCGGTGGGATCCCGCCGCGCATGATATCGGCAGTGCTGGCCCAGGTGCGGCGAGCAGCGGGCCCGACGCTGCCCGGCTCGGGACGAGGCTGCGACGTGCCGGCGATGACGGCATCGCCGGCACGACAGAGAGGGGGCATCACGCGCGCCGTTGGCCGCGAGGTTTGCGTTTGGGGCCGAGCGTCAGCGACGCCATCCACCCGACCGTCGAGCCCTGCACGATGAGCGTGAACAGCACCACGGCATAGGTCGACGCGAGGATCACTGCCTTGGCGGGGTGGTCGGGCAGCGCGAGCGCGAGCGCCACCGAGATGCCGCCGCGCACGCCCGCCCACGTCAGGAACGGCACGTTGCGGACTGACAGGCGCCGGCTCCAGGGGAAGAGCGCGATCGGGGCAAAGACCGCGACCAGCCGCGCGGCGAGCGCCAGCGGCACGGCGGCCAGCGCGATCCACAGCGTCTCGGGCGCGAAGCGCAACACCAGCACCTCGAGCCCGATGAGGAGGAACAGCACCGAGTTGAGGATCTCGTCGATCAGCGTCCAGAGCGTGGTCACATAGCGTTTGGTGGTGTCGGTCATCGCGTCCTGTGGCGCGCGATGGCCGACCAGCAGGCCGGCCGCGACGACCGCGAGCGGGCCGCTCGCGCCCAAGCGTTGCGCGAGCGCGTAGAGGGCGGTGACGAGCGCCAGCGTGATGAGCGTCTCGACCGCGAAGTCGTCGATCGCACGCATGGCGCGGTAGGCGACGTAGCCGGCCACCACACCGAGCACGATGCCGCCACCGACCTCGTGCAAGACGACGAGTGTCACGCTCGCAACCGATGGGGTGGTTCCGGATGTTCCGGTCGCATAGCCGAGCAGCAGCACGAAGAGCACCACACCGACGCCGTCGTTGAAGAGCGCTTCGCCCTGGAGCTCGACCTCGACCTCGGAGGGCAGCTTCACGCCCTTCAGCATGGCGAGCACCGCGACCGGGTCGGTCGGGCTGATGAGGGCGCCGAAAACGAGCGCCCACGGCAGCGCGATCGCGTGCCCCAGGGCGTTGGCGAGTACCCAGAGGCCGAGCCCCACGATCGCGGTCGACACCAGCGTGCCGACGATGGCGAGCGCGGCGACCGGCCAGGCCCGGTCGTGCAGCGCGTTCACGTTCAAACCCATCGCGCCGGCGAACAGCAGGAAAGCCAGCATGCCGTTCAACACCACGGCGCTGAAGTCGATCTGCTCCATCGTGTGGGTCAGCGCGGCGACGACCGGCGTGCCAGGAAACAGAAACTCGGCGGCAGCGACCAGCCCCGAGGCGACAAGCCCCATGACGACGAGGCCCACCGAATGCGGCAGGTGGATGAACTGGTGGTTAAGCCAGCCGAACGCGGCCGACAAGGTCAGCAGGAGCGCGACGAGGTCGAAGAACGAGAGAGCGGCCATGGCGGCAAAGCCCGCTGTCAGGCCGAAGCGGCCGCGGGCGGCGCGCTTCGCACCGACTCCGGAGCGTGGCGAACCTCGATCGCCGGAAAGCCGACGATGTCGTAAGTGGCCGAGGCGATGCCGATTCCCGCCTTGTCGAGTTCGACGACGACGCGGCGGCTCATCGCATCCTTCACGTTGCGAACGCCGTGCGTGCTGACGAGAAAACGCACCGTGAGCTCGAGCCAGTTGTCGGTGATGCGGAAGTAGACCTTGGGCACCAGGTCGATAGGTGTCACGCCGAAGCGCTCCTGAAGGTCGAGCCGAGCATCGGCAGCGATGCTGTCGGCGTTCACCGCGTGGTCGGCCGCAGCGGACAGCATGATCGCTTCGACCTTTGCGCTGTCTGCCTTGAAGGTGATCGGGATCACCATCTCTTCCCAGATGAAGGGGAAGTCGCGCGTGTAGTTGTAGACCGGCTCGCTGAAGATCTTGGCGTTGCTCACCACCACGATGCGGCCGGTGAACTGGCGGCTCCTGATCCATTGCCCTGGATCGACGCCCTGCACGCTTGGCGGCTCTCCCATCTCCATGATCGTCGTCTGGATGAAGCCAAGGCGCAGCACGTCGCCACGCACGCCGCTCATCGAGATGCGGTCGCCGACCGTGAAGGTCGAGCCGCGCAGGATGACGAAGTAGCCGGCGATCGCGGTGATGACCTGCTGTAGCGCGAAGGCGAGGCCGGCCGACATCAGGCCGAACGCGGTAGCGAGCCGGGTGGGGTCGTTGAACCAGATCGAGAGCACGCCGATGATGAGGACCAGCGTGGCCAGCAGGCTCACGCCTTGGCGGGTCCAAAAGCGTGACTGCTTGGTGGCGTGGTCGGTCCGGCCGAGCGCGAGATTCACCCCTGCGCGCAGCATTGCGGCGACCCCCAGCACGATGGCGATGAAGACCACCGTGAGCAGCAGCTTCCTGCCGTTCTCCGCGTTGATGCCGACCCAGTTGACGCCGAAGATGTCCATGTCTTGGTTCAGGATGAGAGAAGTGTTTAGCGTGAATCGCCAGCGGCTCGCCTGTCGACGAGTCGCGCGCGCCCGAAAGCAGCGTGGCGCGCGCGCACGTCGGCGCGGTCTGCGCGCGCGCCGAGACCGCGTTCGGCGTCGTCCAGCACGAGATCGGCGTGGCGCTTCAGGGCTTCGACACGCCCCGGTGCGTGCTCGCAGCCCGCGACCGCGGTCAGCACTTCGAGCAAGCGGATCAGGACCGCTGCGCTGCTCGTCGCGTTCTGCCGGATCATGTGAAACATGCTGTCGCACAGGCCGCCGTAGTCGACGCTCGGGACCACCAGCACCGGCTTGCCGTCGCGAAGGTGCACGCCGTTCGGCAGCAGCACGCGCGCCACATCGCAAAGCGATGCGCCCAGCCGATCCAGCACGCTGATCGCTGTATGCGGGTCGTTGATGCCGGGCGAGAGCGCACGAACGGCGACCTCGACCAGCTGGCGCACCGCGAACTCGAGGTCGTCAGAGCTCACGCGCGTCGGGCCGAGCGCAGACGAGCGTCGCATCGCATCTGCTACGCCGTCGGAGGCGCCCAGCACCATCGCGCTCGGCGTGCCCGGGAACACGTAGTCGCCAGGCCGAACCAGTAGCCGCAACGCGACGCCACGCTCGGCTGCCCAATCGGCGAGGCCCTTGGCGTCGAGCTCCTGGAGATAGCCTCGGCGGTCATCGATGACGGCGGTCTCGGCAGCCCAGAACGAGGCCGGTGGCGCTTCGGGTGACGGCGCCGTCACCGTCAGCCGCTCGATCGCACGACGCACATCGCCACTTACCAGTTCGACCACGGTGTCGACGTTGATGCGGCCGGCCATGTGGCCGACGAAGTAGACCAGCGTCGCGACGCACACGAACGCGAGCAGGATGGCGACGCTCAGCGAAAGGTGCGGCGTGAATTCGCCTTCGTCCTGCGTGCGAACGCTGCGCAGCACCATCAGCGCGTACGAGAAGGTGCCGAGGAACGCTCCGAGCGTAATCTGCACGCCGCGGTCGCGCGTGAAATTGCGCAGCAGGCGGGGCCCCATCTGGCCGGCTGCGAGCGAGAGCGCCGCGATGGTGATGGAGAACACGGTGCCGGCGACGCCGATGGTCGACGACGCGACGGCGCCGAGCAAGGTGCGCGCGCCGGTACCGCCGCCGTTGTAGACCCACTCGCCGTCGGTCAGCCACTGCGGCAGCGCGCCGCTGCGATCGATGTGCACGAGGCCGATCGCGCCGAAGATGCCGAGCAGCGTGAGCGCAGCCGGCAGGAGCCAGAAGGTCTCGCCGAGTCGGGTCAGGAATTTGCGGAGGTGGGCGGGCAATGGCGGGTCCGTCGACGAGATCGGCCTCGCCGCGTCGATCGAATTGGAACATGGGTCGGTGACTTCACCAGCCGGCGAGGCGCGACCCGCGGGCGACCCACCCGCGATCCGACTGCAACGCATGTGGATCGGCACACAATCCGCTCAGCGTGGGGGTAGCGGCCGGCTCGGTCGCGACGCACCTTTGAGTGCCGGGGCGGCGCTGCAACACGGATCTCGCATCATGAAATCATTTCGATTCGGCGGCTTCACCGGCGTCGTCGGCTGCGTCTTGGTCGTGCTCGCGCTGGTTCTCGGCGCAGGCGGCGTGTGGTTGGTGGCGCTAGGTGGCTCGGCGTACTACGTGGTCGCGGCAATGGCGTTGCTGCTGGCAGGTGTGCTGTTGTGGCAGCGCTCGACGCTTGCGCTGTGGGTTTGCGCGGCGCTCGTCGTCGGCACGCTGGCGTGGGCGCTCGTCGAGGTCGGGCTCGACTGGTGGCCGCTCGCTGCGCGGCTCGACGTGCTGTTCGTGATCGGCGCCGTGCTGTTGCTGCCATGGCTCACGCGCTCGCTGGGGCCGCGGCTCGGGTCGGACGCTCGCGCCGCCGGAACGTCACGATCCCGCTCTTCGGGCAGCGGCGTGTCGGTGCGGCGCGGCGCAGGTCTCGCACTCGCGTCCGCCCTCGTCGCGACCATGCTGGTGAGCATCGCCTCGTGGTTCACGCATCCGCACGACCTCGCCGGCGCGCTGCCGCCATCGCAAGGCGTGATGGCCGCGCTCGACGACGCGGTGCGCGGCGTGCTGCCGGGTGAGTGGCACGCGTACGGGCGCACCGGCTTCGGCCAGCGGTACTCGCCGTTGAAGGACATCGATGTGGGCAACGTCGCTCGGCTTGAAGTGGCCTGGCGCTTCCAGACCGGCGATCTGCGCGGTCAGCCGGGGGACCCGGTCGAGACCACCGACGAGGTCACGCCACTGAAGATCGGCGATCGCCTGTTCTTCTGCACCCCGCACCAGGACGTGATCGCTTTGAACGCGACCACCGGTGCCGAGGTGTGGCGCTACAAGCCGCAGATTCAATCGAAGCTCGCCTTGCAGCACCTGACCTGCCGCGGTCTTTCGTACTCGGCACCGCGCGACGTGGGCGGTGCCCCGTCGACCGTGCCATTGAACGAGTCGGCGAGCGCAGCTTCGGCAGCAGCATCAGGCTCGATGGCCCCGGCCGGCGATCGCACGTCGGCACAGGCCGCGCAGCCGGTTGCTGCCCGCTCGGGCAAGACGATCGGCGCTTGCGCCGCCAAGCTCTTCATGCCTACGGCCGACGGCCGCCTGATCGCGCTCGACCCCGACACGGGCGCCGTTTGCTCGGCCTTCGGCAAAGGCGCGGGCCAGATCGACCTGTGGGCCGGCATGCCGAATCTACGCCCGGGTTCGTACTACTCGACCTCGCCGGTGGTCGTCACCGCGAAGCTCGTCATCGTCGGCGGGACAGTGCTCGACAACGTGTCGACGCACGAACAGTCGGGAGTGATTCGCGCGTTCGATGTCGACAGCGGTGCGCTGGTCTGGAACTGGGATTCCGGCAACCCCGCCGTCACGGCGCCACTCGCGCCCGGGCAGACGTACACCGTCAACTCGCCCAACAGCTGGTCGATCTCGAGCGTCGATGAAGCGCTCGGCATGGTCTACGTGCCGATGGGGAACCAGCCCCCCGACCAGTGGGGCGGCAATCGCAGCGCTGCGGTCGAGCGCTATTCGTCGTCGGTGGTCGCGCTCGATCTCGCAACCGGGCCGTGCGATGGGTGTTCCAGACCGTCCACCACGACTTGTGGGACTACGACGTCCCTTCGCAACCGAGCCTCGTCGACTTGAGGATCGACGGCGCGACCGTGCCGGCGCTGGTTCAGCCGACCAAGCAGGGCGAGCTCTTCGTGCTCGACCGGCGCACCGGCCGCTCGATCCGCCCGATCCAGGAGGTGGCGGCGCCGCAGGGCGCGTCGGCCGGCGACCACACGGCTGCGACCCAGCCAAAGGCATCGCTGTCATACGAGCCGCCGCGCCTCACAGGCCGCGACATGTGGGGCGCCACGATGTTCGATCAACTGGCGTGCCGGGTCGCCTTTCATCGGCTGCGTTATGAGGGCCGCTTCACGCCGCCGTCGACGCAAGGTTCGCTGATCTATCCCGGCAACTTCGGGGTCTTCAACTGGGGCGGCGTGGCCGTCGATCCGATGCGTCAGGTCGCGTTCACCACGCCGGTCTACCTCGCCTTCGTGTCGCAGTTGAAGCCGCGGCCGAACGATACGGCGCTGGTCTTGAGCGCGACCCTGCCGACGGGCAGCCTGCCGGCGCTCAACGAAAACTTCGGCGCGCCGTTCGCCGTCGACCTCCACCCCTTCGTGTCGTTCCTCGGCGTTCCTTGCCAGGCGCCGCCCTGGGGCTACGTCGCAGGTGCCGACCTGACGACGGGGAAGATCGTCTGGAAGCACAAGAACGGCACCGTTCGAGACCTGTCGCCGTTGCCGCTGCCGTTCAAGATGGGCGTGCCCGACCTCGGCGGCCCGATCGTCACCGCGGGCGGCGTGGCGTTCCTCTCGGGCACACTCGACTACTTCGTTCGCGCATACGACGTCACCGATGGCCGGCAACTTTGGGAGAGCCGGCTGCCCGCAGGCGGCCAGGCCACGCCGATGACTTACACCGGTGCCGACGGCCGCCAATATGTGCTCGTCGTCGCGGGTGGACACGGCTCCACGGGAACCAAGGCCGGCGATTCCGTCATCGCTTACGCGCTGCCTCGTGCGACGAAGTAGAGGTATCGGCCCCGTTGCAATGGTTCGGAGAGGCGCGCCGGGTCGACGAGCAAAGTCGTACAAAGTGAGCGTGGCGTTAACGTCGCTTCCTTGGACAACCTGCCGTCGACCAAGCAAGGTTTGCGGTCTTCAGTTGAATCGAGGCCTGGTACCGCCCGCGCCAGCGTTACTCGCCCATAGCAGCCTCGCCGATGAACTTTGAAGGATGCACGCCGACACGCTTCACCCGTCCACCGAGCGTCCAAAACTGGGCTTCCGAGTCAGGTGGAGCCCACGCTGCGCGGTGCGGCCAGCGCGGCCAGCTTCTGCCGCATGGCCGGTGGCTGGGCCACCCTGCACCACGCTCAGCGGCATGGCGGCGCTGAAGGCGCGCCAGTCCCGCCCGCCCAGGCGCAGGTGGGAGTAGCCCAGCACCGTGCGCGCCGGCAACGGCTCGGTCATGTCCTGGGGCCGGCTGGAATACAGCTCAAGCCCCTGCAGCGACCCGATCTGCACGACGCAGTTGACGCTCGGGTCGGCCAGCGCGGCGGCGTCGTCCGGCGCGACCTGGCCCTGGTCGCGCCGCGACAGCGCGGTCTGGCGCAGCCGGTAGTCGAACAGCTGGTCGGCTTCCGCGCGGACGCTGATGTAGGTCGCGCCGGATACGGCCAGGGCGGTCACGGCGCCCCAGCACGGCAAGCAAGGCGAAGCGGCGACCGCACAGTGTGCGGAGAAGCATCATGCTGGCCTCTCGCGGCGGCGGTCATGGCTCGGTCATCAACAGGCAGCAGGTGCATGGGGCAGGGGTGTCGCGAGGCATTCTGCCGCTGCGAAAAAGATTGCGCGGCGCTGTCGATCCGGCGCAGGCTCGCGCATCACATGGTCAGGAGCCCGCGCGGTGCGGGTTCCGCCCTTGTAATCTGCGCCCCGGCATGCCCGCCGCGCGTTGAACTTCCCACTGAACTGGAGCCTGTCATGCAATTCATGCTGATTTTCCGTGAAGCCACCGCCGAGGTCGGCCGCCGCGACGACCCGGCCGCCGCCCCGGCTTACTGGGGCGCCTGGAACGCCTACATCGGCGCCCTCGGCGGCGCCGGCGTGATCGTCAGCGGCAACGGCCTGCAGCCGCCGCGCACTGCCACCATGGTCCGCGTGACCGGCGGACAGCGCCAGGTGCAAGACGGCCCGTTTGCAGACACCCACGAGCATCTGGGCGGCTACTTCATCGTCGAGGTGCCGTCGCTGGACGTTGCGCTGGAATGGGCCGCCCGCGCACCCTGCGCCTCGGCCGGCAGCGTCGAAGTGCGGCCTGTGCTGCCGCCGCCGCCCGCGCAGTGAGCGAGGCCGCCCGGGCCGTCACCGACGCCGCAAGAGCGGCGGAGCGCGTCGCCCGCGAGTGCTATGGCCGACTGGTCGCGCTGCTGGCCTGGCAGTGGCGCGACCTGGCTGCAGCGGAGGACGCGCTCAGCGAGGCCTTCGCCGCCGCGCTGCGCACTTGGCCGGTGCAGGGCCTGCCCGCCTCGCCGGAGGCCTGGCTGATGGAGGCCGCCAAGCGCCGGCTGCTGCACGAGGCCCGGCACACGCGGCTGACGCAGGACCCGGCGGTGATGGCGCTGTTCGAAGGCGATGCTGCCGCGCCCGCCGCCGAGGCCGTGCCCGACGCGCGGCTGCGGCTGATGTTCGTCTGCGCCCACCCGGCCCTGGCCGAGCACGTGCGCGCGCCGCTGATGCTGCAGGCTGTGCTGGGGCTGGACGCGCAGGCCATCGCCAGCGCCTTCCTCGTGTCGCCCGCCGCGATGGCGCAGCGCCTGGTGCGCGCCAAGGCCCGCATCCGCGAGGTGGGCCTGCGCTTCGACCCGCCCGAGGCCAGCGAGCTCCCCGGCCGCCTGGCCGCCGTCCTGGATGCCATCTATGGCGCCTACACGCTGGGCCGGCACGGTGCCGACACGCCGGCCGGCGACCTGCGCGAGGAGGCGGTCTTCCTGGCCCGGCTCGTCACCGCGCTGCAGCCGGACCAGCCCGAGGCCTGGGGGCTGCTGGCGCTGCTCCTGCATGTCGAGGCGCGGCGGTCAGCGCAGTTCGATGCAGCAGGCCGCTTCGTGCCGTTGCCGCGCCAGGACCCGACAGCCTGGAACGCGGGCCTGGCCGCCGAGGCCGAGCAGGCGCTGTGGGCCGCCGCGCGGCTGCGCCAGCCCGGCCCCTTCCAGTCGGAGGCGGCCATCCAGTCCGCTCATGCGCAGCGCCGCGCCACCGGCCTCACGCCATGGGCCGGCATCGCCCAGCTCTATGCGCTGCTGGTGGCGCACCACCCCAGCCTGGGCGCGCGCGTGGGCCAGGCGGTGGCGCAGGCTGAAGCGGGCGACCCCACGGCCGCACTGGCCACGCTGGACGCCTTGCCTGCCGTCGCCGTGCAGGCCTACCCGGCCTACTGGGTGGCGCGTGCCCATGTGCTGCAGCGCGCCGGCGCGGCCGGCCACGAGGCGGCGTTGCAGCGTGCCATCGGCCTGACCGAAGACCCGCGGCTGCGGGAGTTCCTGGCCGCGCAGGCTCAGGCCGCTCCGCCCATTTCCGGCCCCGCGCAATAGCCCCAGCGCCTGCAGCAGCGCGAACTCGCGGGCCGACCGCAGGATGGGCTTGCCGCCGCGTGTGACCTCGCGCGTGGCCGGCTCCAGGCGAAGGCCGGCCAGGGCAAGTGCGGTGTCGGCGCGTCGCCGCGCGAGCGCATGACGCAGCACCTCCAGGCCGCTGCGCCTGGGCAGGCCCAGGTCCAGTAGCACGGCGTCGAAGCGTTCGCCGCTGGACAGCACGGCTGCCTGGCCGGTCGGACCCGCACACAGGCCACGTTGGGGCCTCGCGCCTGAAGGCGCACATCGGCGTTCGGTACTGAGAGCGATAAAGGCGCAGCTCAGGGGTTGAGACCGTGCGGGCTCACCACTTCGGGAGCTCGCCAGTTAGCGCCGGCCGGGCTTGCGATAGAACTTCGCTGCCTCGAACACGTCCCGTTTGAAATTCGGATCGGCGTCCTCGACACGCTCGAGCTGCACCACCCGGCACCACCACGCCTGCGGCTGCGTCACATGCACATGGATCGCGTCGCGCAGGTACTTACCGACCACCACCATCTGATCGCCCTGCAGACGCCGGACGCGTGGTTCGTACAAGGGTGGCAGCACCTGCCCGTGACTCGGCCACTCCCCCGTACGGTGGCCCCCGCACAGATACGCGGCATCTCCATCGATGATCAGTTCGCCCATCACTCTGGGGGCATCACGTAGCGCGTCTCGGGAAAGCTTCTCGCCGGTCGGTCGCTCGCGCATCTGGACGACGAAGACTTGCATACTGTGCTTTTATACAGCATGCCGTTTTGGCCTGGATCATTTTTGCTTTGGCGGGTCCGATGGTGGTTAGCAGCACTTGACTGACCGCAAAACCGCATGAAACCTAGCGCTCTGGCGGAGACGGTGAGATTCGAACTCACGGAAGAGTTTCCCCTTCGGCAGTTTTCAAGACTGCAGCCTTAAACCGCTCGGCCACGTCTCCCGCATCGATCGGCTCGCGCGCTGACGAGTGCGTCATTTTTACATCGATCGCGCCTGCACAGCGCCGGCGGAGGCGTGCCGGCGGGCCGGGCTCTTGGGGCCATCTGCCCCACCGTCCGGTCCGCGACGTCCGTCTCTTCAGTAATTCATCACCACCGTGATTCGGAACGACCTCGATTCAATCGGGTGGAAGTGGATGTCGTCGACACCTGCTGAGGCCTCGCTCGGCAAGCGCGACTTGTAGTAATAGTCGATCGCCGAAGCCTTGCGATCGAGCAGGTTGAAACCCTCCAATTCCACGCGCAGACTCGGATTGATCTTGTAGCCAACGCGCCCGTTCATCGTCACGGTGCTCGCCGATCGCACGCTGTTGTCTTCGATCAATGGACGGGGCCCGAAGTAGCGCAACTGCAACGCACCGAACCAGGGTCCGAGGTTGTCAATCGCGATGGCAGTCGATGCCACGCCTTCCACGGCGCCCGGGATGCGATAACCGATCAGGTCGGGGTCGCCATCGCGAAAGCGCGCCCGGGCAAAAGCGATATCGGCGTCGACGGTGAGCCAGTCGGACAGCTTGTAGTAGTTCGCCAGTTCGAACCCGGTGCGCCGGCTCGGTCGCCCCGCTTCGGTGGTGCCCGCGTCGCCCGCAAAAACCAGTTCGGATCCGAAATCGAGCCGGTACAACGAGAGCGACGTCTGAAGGCCGGGCAAGAGCGTGGTGCGCAGGCCGGCCTCGTAGCCTTTCGAACGCACCAGCGGCGCGACCTTGTCGGCCGGGTCGCCGCTCTTCGGATCGATCCGCAGCGTCGTGCCGCGCGCGTCATTGCTGTGGAATCCGCCGCCGCCATTCAAATAAAGTTCGGTCTGGAGCCACGGTCCGAAAATCAGGCCGAGCTTCGGGTTGGCGATACCCGACGTCACCCGGCCCGAGTTGTCGACGAGGTTGCTCTTGACATCGAATCGATAGGTGTCGGTGCGCAGACCCGCCACGGTTCGGAACCAGGGCGACCAGCGGGTGGCGTTTTCCGCGTAAAGGCCGACGCTGGTTTCCACGATGTGGTCCGCGCGGGTCGTCGACAGAATCTGCCGCTTCACGGTGTTGAAGAGACCGTTGAAGACGTTGTCGTTCTGGAACTGCAAGCCCACCGTGTTTTCAGACTCGCTGCCGAGGCCGCTCATTTGCCAGGTATGGCTCGCATTGAGACCGGTCGTGCGACGTCGGTCTGGCTGATGGAACTGGTCTCCGTTGACCGGGTCGTCCAGAAAGTACGTGAAGTTGGAAAAGAGTTTGAGTTGCCAGTCGATGAGATAGGCATTGACTTTCGTGGCCGATGTGTCGGAGGCCCGGTGCCAGGCGCCCGACAGGCTCAAGCGGTGCGAGTCGCCACCGTCGCTCGGGTCGATGGCGTCGAAGCGATCGAGTGCGCCCGAGTCGACTGCGCGTTTGGGGATCTGGTCGGTCGCATGCCATGTCGCCCGGTAGCCCATCAAGCCGACGTTGAAGCCGTTCGCGGGGTCGCCCTGGCTGTAGCGCAGAACGCCGTTGGTCTTGCGGTAGTCGTCCGGGTGGACGAAGGGCCCGTCGTTGTGCATCGCCTCCAGCGCATAGGTCAGATGGCCCGCACCCAGCGCCGGCGAGTCGGCGAGCAGGGCCCGACGAAAACCGTGCTGGCCGAAGCCGACACTGGCGATGCCGTGCTCGAGCTGGTCGGCATAGTTCACGTTCACCGCGCCGGCCGATGAAAAGTCACCTTCACTCGCGTAGTACGTGCCCTTTTTGTACTCGAGCCCGGTCGCCAGTTCCGGGATGAGGAAGTTGAGGTCGGTCCAACCCTGCCCGTGCGAATGGGAGCGCTGGTTTACCAGCATCCCGTCGACCGTGGTTCGCAGGTCAGTGCCGTGGTCGAGGTTGAACCCGCGCAAGTAAAACTGGTTCGCCTTGCCCTCGCCGCTGTGCTGGCTCACGATGAGACCGGGCGCCGATTCGAGCAACTCGCCCGGGCGGTATACCGTGCGCGCCTCGAGTTGCTTTTGCGTCACCGTGCCCTGGTTGGCGGAGTCGGCAACGCCGACAAGGTTGGTCTTGGCGCCGGTCACGACGACTTTTTCGAGCACTTGTTCTCCGCCGGCCCAGGCGTTGCCGCCGACCAGCGCCGCAACGGCAAGGACGCGAAGGTGCGGGGGAGCCGAGGGCAGGGCGCGCGAAGCGCCGATGGACTGGTGCGCGGCTGTCATACAGCAGCGCACCCGATGGAATGGGTGCATGGGGAAGATCCAGTTGAAAAGGGTGAACGGCACACGTCGATGACGACGGGGTGCCGACAAGGTCGAGCGGGGCTGACACGAGCGAGCGCCGTCCATCAGCCGCCTGCAAGCGAACCCGCTTTCAAGGCGGGCAACGTTTGCCGAAGCGTTTAGCGGTGCGTCGGATTCAAGCCGCTTGCGGGGGCCGCTCGAGGCGGGCGTTGAATCCCACCGACCAGGTCCAGCCGGCGCGCATCGCGCGCGCGAGGGTCGACCGGTTGAAGACACCGAGCGCGAACGTGACGACGAGGGCAACGAACGCAGCGATCGCGAGCTCGAGGGTCAGGCTCGCCTCATCCGCGGCGGCGTCAGCCGCATGTTCGCCCGCGTCCAGCACGACGGTCGGATCGGCAGCACCGTGGTGGTGTCGCATGGCGATGTCGTGCGAATGCACGAATGGGCCTGGTCGCGCGACAGACTCGGTCACGGCGACCGGACCGCGCCGGAAGTCCTGCAGCACCGGCGCACCGTGGGTGTGGGCAGGGCCCCGAACCGCCACGACGCCGACGCTCAGGCCTTGCCACATCACGACCACTGCGAAGAACGCCAGCAGCGCCCGGCCGCTGGCAGAGCGATGGATGCGGTGAGCAAGGTTCGAGGCCGTCATGGAAGCGAAGTGTGGTGCTCTTGTTTGAACTGCCGGTGACATACGGCCCGCGCGGCGAGATGGATGCGGACGACGACGGCTCGAGCACGCGTCGCCGCGATCTCGTTCGCGCAACGTTCAACCCGGTGCCTGTGCCTGCTGGCACGCCACCCGGCACACGTCGCGCCGCCCGTCGTCGATGCGCACCGCGGTGAGATCGCCGCCCCACACACAGCCGGTGTCGAGCGAGAGCAGATCGGGCCGGCTCAGAAAGCCGAGCGTCGACCAGTGGCCGAACGCGATCGGCACGCCGGCGGTCGCGCGATTCGGCGCGTCGAACCACGGCACCAGCCCGGGCGGCGGCTCGCCGGCGCCGTCCTTCGTCTTCAGGTCGAGCGCGCCATCGGCGGCGACGAAGCGGATGCGTGTGAGCGCGTTCAACGCGAAGCGCAGCCGCTCGTTGCCCGCGAGCGCCGCATCCCAGCGCATCGGCCCATTGCCGTACATCACGGTCAGGAAGTTGGGCAGCGCGTCGCATGTCAGCACGCTTTCGAGTTCGCTCGCGAGTTGCATCGTGAGGCCGAGATCCCAGGCCGGCGCCACGCCCGCATGCACCATCAGCCAGCCGTGCTCGTACACGGCCATCTGGCGGTGCCGGACCCACTCGAGCCAGGCCTCGCGGTCGGGTGCGCTCAGGATGTCGTCGATGGTGTCGCCCCGGCCCGACTTTCGCACCCCGTGGGCGGCTGCGAGCAGATGCCAGTCGTGGTTGCCGAGCAGGCAGGTGGCGGCGTTGCCGAGCTCGCGCAGCCGCTGTAGCGTGGCGAGCGATTGCGGACCGCGGTTGACCAGATCGCCGAGCGCGAACAGGTGGTCGCGCGACGGACTGAAGCCGATTTCGGCGAGCAGCCGGTCAAGTGCATCGCGGCAGCCTTGCACGTCGCCCATCAGATAGACCATCGGATGATTCTGCTACGCTCGTCGCCCGACACTGCCGCGCGCCCCGCATGGACGTTGCTTTACTGCTCTTCCTCCTTTTGTTGAACGCGCTGTTCGCCATGTCGGAAATGGCGCTCACGGCGAGCCGCAAGGCGAGGCTGCAGGTCATGGTCGAAGCGGGAGACTCGGGTGCGCAGCACGCGATGGACCTGCACGACAACCCCACCAAGTTTCTGTCGGTGGTGCAGATCGGCATCACCTCGATCACGGTGCTGAACGGCATCGTCGGCGATGCCGCATTCTCGGCACCGTTCGCGCGCTGGCTGCATGCTCGCTTCGAGATCGGCGAGCGCGCCTCGGAAATCAGCGCGACAGCGATGGTCGTCAGCACCATCACCTTCATGAGCATCATCTTCGGGGAGCTGGTCCCGAAGCGTCTCGGCCTGCACTACCCGGAGACCATCGCTCGCTTCGTCTCCCGGCCGATGGAATTTCTCTCGCTGATCGCGCGGCCGATCGTGAAGCTCTTGTCGTGGTGCACGGAAGGCGTGCTCGGCCTGCTCGGCGTGCGCGGCGAACCCGACCGAAGCGTGACAGAGGAAGAAATCGCCGCGAGCCTCGAGGAAGGGCTCGATGCCGGCGTGATCGAAGCGCAGGAGCACCAGATGGTGAGGAACGTCTTTCGCCTCGACGACCGGCAGGTCGGCTCGATGATGATTCCGCGTGCCGAGATCGTCTGGCTCGAGGCCGATGGCTCGGCTGACGACGTGCTGCGCATCCTGGTCAACGACGAGCATTCGCGCTACCCGGTGTGCCGCGGCGGGCTCGACGACGTGGTTGGCGTGATCTCGGCGCAGACGCTGTTGCAGCAGTCGTTGCGCGGCGAACTAGCCGCCGTCGGCGGCGTGGGCATCCAGCCGCCCGTCTTCGTTCCCGAGACGCTATCGGGGATGGAGCTGCTCGAGCACTTTCGTGCGTCGAGCGCGCAGATCGTGTTCGTGGTCGACGAGTACGGCGAGGTGCAGGGGATGATCACCGTGCGCGATGTACTCGAAGCCATCACCGGCGAGTTCAACACGCGCGTCGACGAAGACTCCTGGGCGGTGCAGCGTGAAGACGGCAGCTGGCTCTTCGACGGCCTGATCCCGATCCCCGAATTGAAAGACCGGCTCGAGCTGAAGGACCTGCCCGAAGAAGACCGCGGCCGCTACAACACGCTCGCCGGCATGATCATGCTGCTGCTCGGACGGCTCCCCGACACGGCCGATTCGGTCGAGTGGGGCGGCTGGAAATTCGAGGTGGTCGACCTCGACGGCAAGCGCGTCGATAAGGTGCTCGCGAGCGCGCTCGCGCCCGACGCGGTCCATGTGTCGCACGAGCACGCGACGTTGCGCTGATTCGAGATGACGCCGGTGAACGCGCCGTTCGAACGCCTGCTGTCGACGGCCGAGGCGCTCGCCGTGTTCGATACGCCCGCAGTCGTTCAGGCGATGCTAGACGTCGAGGCCGCGCTTGCCGGCGCACAGGCGGCCGAGGGCCTGATGAGCGACGACATGGCCGCTGCGATCGGCAACGCTTGCGTCGTCGAGCGCTACGACCTCGACGCGTTGCTCGCCGACGGCGCCCGCGCCGGCAGCCTCGCGATCCCTCTCGCGAAAGCACTCACGCAGGTCGTCGCCGAGAGTCACGCCGACGCGGCGGCGCGTGTCCATCTCGGCGCGACCAGCCAGGACGTCATCGACACCGCGATGGTGCTCTGCACGCGGCGCGCTCTCGCGCTCGTCGACACGTCGATCGCGGCGCTGACGAGCGATCTGCTCGCGTTGGCCGAGCGGCACATCGACACACCGATCCTCGGTCGCACGCTGCTGCAACCGGCGCAGGTCGTGAGCCTCGGCTTCAAGCTCGTCGCGTGGATCGCGCCGCTGCTGCGCTCGCGCGAACGCCTGCACCGTGCTGCCGGCGAAGCCTTGCAGCTGCAACTCGGGGGCGCGGTCGGCACGCTCGCGTCGATGGGTTGGTCGGGTCCGAACGTCGCGCGCCGCATGGCCGATGACCTCGGCCTCGTCACCAGGCGTGCCGGTGCGCAGGGCGCATGGCATACGCAACGCGATGCGTGGGTCGTGCTGGGATGCGAGGTCGGGGTGCTGTGCGGCTCGCTCGGCAAGATCGGCACCGACCTTGCGCTGCTGTCGCAGGCCGAGGTCGGCGAGCTCGCCGAGCCGTCGGCGCAAGGCAAGGGCGGTTCGTCGGCGATGCCGCACAAGCGCAACCCGGTCGCGGCGATGGTGGCGCGGGCCGCCGCGTTGCGCGCGCCGCACCGGGTCGCCGCGTTGCTGGCATCGATGCCGCAAGAGCACGAGCGCGGCCTCGGCGGTTGGCAGGCCGAGCTCGCCGAGTGGCCGGCGTTGTGGATCGGCGCGCACGGTTCGGCGCATGCGCTGGCGGGCATCTCGGCGGGTATCGAGGTCGACGGGGTGCGCATGCGAGCGAACATCGATGCGCTGCAGGGTCTCGTCTTTTCCGAAGCGCTGGCCGCCGTGCTCGCACCCGTCGTCGGCAAGGCGCGCGCCAGCGAGCTGGTCGAAGGCTGGTCGAAGCGTGCGATTTCAGAACGCTCCGGCCTGCAGCAGATCGCCACCGAGGCCGTCGCCCACGACGCGACGCTCGCGCCTCGCCTCGACGCCCACGACATCGCGCGCGGCTTCGATGTCGACGGCGCGGCGCGCCAGGCAGGCGCCGTCGCTAGGCTGCAGCTCGAAGCGTTGAAGGCGACGCACGCGAGGCTCGCCGAAGCGTCACGAAATCCAACTGCCGGCACACACGGATGAGCCCACACGCCCCACCGCCATCCCCCGCCACACCCGGCGGACCCGAGGACGACTTCGATCGCGGCGTCCGGAACCGGCGCGCCGTGCTCGGCGACGCGTGGGTCGACCAATCGCTGGCCGGCGCGAACGCGTTCAACGCCGACTTCCAGAGCCTTATCACGCGCTACGCTTGGCACGACATCTGGGGCCGCCCGGGTCTCGATCACACAACGCGCCGGCTGCTCGTGCTGGGCATGACGATGGCGCTCGGCCGATGGGAGGAGTTCGAGCTGCACTGCAAGGCCGCGGTCCGCGGTGGCGTGCCGCTCGAGCTGCTGAAAGAAACCTTCATGCAGGGCGCGATCTACTGCGGCGTGCCGGCGGCCAACACGGCGTTCAAGATGGCGGTCGAGATCCTGCGCGAAGAAGGCCATCTGCCGTCACCCGAACCACTGACGGCCGTCGCACGCGTGTCCACCCATCACACCTTTAGCCAGCCGCAACTGGAAGTCGCGCTGCAGGGCGGGACCGCCGATGAAAGGTCCGTGCCGATCGTGCTCAGTCACGCGCTCGGCCTCGACCTCCACATGTGGGACGCGCTCGCCGCGTCGCTCGGCAAGACCCATCCGGTCCTGCGCTACGACCACCGCGGGCATGGCGGTTCAGCCGTGCCGGCAGGGCCGTACGCGATGAACGACCTGGTCGCAGACGCGGCCCGCGTCGTCTCCGAATGGGGTCGTGGACCGGTGGTGTGGTTGGGCCTGTCGATGGGCGGCATGGTCGGGCAGGGCTTGGCCATCCGCCACCCCGCGCTCGTGAAGGGTCTGGTGCTCGCCAACACCAGCGCGCGCTACCCCGAATCGGCGCTTGCGATGTGGGCCGCGCGCATCGCGACGGTGCAGTCGAGCGGCGTCGAAGCGGTCGCCGACACGGTGATCGAGCGCTACTTTCACGCCGGTTTTCGGAGCAGCCAGGCCGAGGTCGCGGCGGCCTACCGGCGCGTCCTGCTGCGCACCGATGCGAAGGGCTATGCGGCGGCCGCGAAGGCTGTGGCTCACGTGGACTGGCTTGACGAGCTTGGCCGCATCCGGTGCCCGACGCTCGTGATCGCGGGCCAGCACGACCTCGGCGCGCCGGTCGAGATGGCCGAAGCAATCGCGAGCCGAATCGACGGCGCCGAGCTCGCGGTGATCGATGATGCGTCGCACCTGAGCGTGATCGAACAGCCCGCCGTTTTCGAGCAGCACGTGCAGCGCTTCCTGCGGCGCTGCTGAACGGCCATGCCGCGCCGCGGGGCAGGTGCAGCGGCGCGCGCATCATGTGCGGTGTGAAACGCGCCGCCACGCCGACGCCCGCAGCGTCGGCTGCGTCACGAAGCGCTCGCACCGCGTCGCCAGCAAACCACGCGCTCGGTGCTATACATCACGTCTTTCCTTGGGGTCCGACGACAGGCCGATCGATCCGACGATGAGCGAACCGCTTCTGTACCTGTCCGGCTTCGGCAACCAGCACGCGAGCGAGGCGGTGCCCGGCACCTTGCCGATCGGTCGCAACAACCCGCAGCGCGTGGCGCACGGCCTCTACGCCGAACAGTTGAGCGGCAGTGCGTTCACCGCGCCGCGCGAGAGCAACCTGCGCTCGTGGCTCTATCGGCGGCACCCGTCGGTGCAGAGCGGCGCCTACGTGCGCCAGACGCACAACACCTGGAAGAGCGGCGCGCGCGGTGGCGCTGCGGCGCCGCCCGACCCGATGCGCTGGAAGCCGCTCATCGTGCCCGACGCCGATCGCGAACCGCTCGACTTCGTCGACGGCATGCGCACCTGGGTCGTCAACGGCGACGAGCAGATGCAGGTCGGCATGGCGGCGCACCTGATGCTCGCGAACTGCTCGATGGGCCGACGCGCCTTCGTCAACGCCGACGGCGAGATGCTCGTCGTGCCGCAGCAGGGCCGGCTTCGCATCACCACCGAGTTCGGCCTGCTCGATGTCGAGCCGGGCGAGATCGCGCTCTTGCCGCGCGGCGTCGTCTTCAAGGTCGACCTGCCCGACGGCAGCGCGCGAGCCTACGTGTGCGAGAACTACGGCGCGCCGTTCCGGCTGCCCGAGCTCGGGCCGATCGGCGCGAACGGCCTGGCTGCGGCGCGCGACTTTCTCGCGCCGGTCGCTGCCTTCGACGACGGCGCCGGCGAAGGCAAGGCCTCATGGCGGCTCATCAAGAAGTTCGGCGGCCGCTTGTGGAACGCCACGCTGCGCGCCTCGCCGTTCGACGTGGTGGCGTGGCACGGCAACCTCGTGCCGTACAAGTACGACACGGCGCGCTTCACCGTCATCGGCTCCATCAGCCACGACCACCCGGACCCGTCGATCTTCACGGTACTGACGTCGCCCTCCGATCTCGCAGGCACCGCGAACTGCGACTTCGTGATTTTCCCGCCGCGCTGGCTGGTGGCCGAAGACACGTTCCGCCCGCCCTGGTTCCACAGGAACGTGATGAGCGAGTTCATGGGCCTCGTCAACGGCCGCTACGACGCCAAGGAAGAGGGCTTCATGCCGGGCGGCGCGAGCCTGCACAACTCGATGGTGCCGCATGGCCCCGATGCCGAGGCGTTCGAGAAGGCGTCGGAATCGACGCTCGCGCCGCAAAAGCTCGACGACACGCTCGCCTTCATGTTCGAGAGCCGCTGGGCCTTCACACCCACCGAGCTCGCGCTCGCGAGCGACTCGCTCGACGCCGAGTACATCCATTGCTGGCAAGGACTCTGATGCAACCGACCGAGCGCGCGTGCCGCATGCGCCCCACCCGATGAGCTGGATCGACGCCACCCACGACCCGGCGCTGCGCAGCTGGGTCGAATCGGCCAACGCCGGACAGACCGACTTCCCGATCCAGAACCTGCCGTTCGGCCGCTTCCGTCGCTCGGGCACCAAAGACGCGCTGCGGGTCGGCGTCGCGATCGGCGACCAGGTCGTCGACCTCGCGATGGCGGCCGAACAATACCCGTGGACCCATTCGCAGGCGCTGCTGCTGAAGCCGCTCGTGCTCGGTGACCTCAAGACGTTCATGGCGCTCGGCGCCAAGGCGAGCCAGGAATTGCGGCTGCAGCTGTCGAGCGCGCTGATGGTCGGCAGCGAGCTGGGTGCCTTTCTCGAGTCGTGCCTGGTGCCGCAGCGCGAGGTGACGATGGCGATGCCGTGCACCGTTGGTGACTACACCGATTTCTACGCGGGCATCCACCACGCCACCAACGTCGGCAAGCTGTTCCGGCCGGGCGGTGACCCACTGCTGCCGAACTACAAGTGGGTGCCGATCGGCTACCACGGCCGCGCGTCGTCGATCGGCGTCAGCGGGCGCTCGGTAACGAGGCCGTCGGGCCAGTTCAAGGGGGAGGGCGGTTCGCCCGAGTTCGGCCCCTCGCGCAAGCTCGATCACGAGCTCGAGCTCGGTGCTTTGATCGGCACCGGCAACCCGCTCGGCCAGCCGATCCCGATGGCGCGCGCCGAGTCGCATCTGTTCGGCATGGTGCTGTTGAACGACTGGTCGGCGCGCGACTTCCAGGCGTGGGAATCGCAGCCGCTCGGGCCGTTCCTCGCCAAGAGTTTCGCGACGACGATCTCGCCGTGGGTGGTCACGATGGAAGCGCTCGCGCCCTACCGCGTCGCGACCGCGCGACCGCCCGCCGACCCGGCGCCGCTGCCCTATCTCGACAGCGCCGAGAACCGCGCGCAAGGCGCCCTCGACATCCACCTCGAGGTGTGGATGACGACGATGCAGATGCGCGCGCAGAAGCTGCCGCCGGTTCGCTTGATGACCTCGAACTTTGCCGACGCGTACTGGACGCTCGCGCAGCTGGTCGCGCACCAGACCAGCAACGGCTGCAACTTGCGCACCGGTGACCTGTTCGGCACCGGCACGATGTCGGGGCCGAATGATGGCGAGGGTGGCTCGCTGCTCGAGTTGAGTGCGAACGGCAAGAGCCCACTCACGCTGCCGAGCGGCGAGACGCGCAGCTTCCTCGCCGATGGCGACAGCGTGCTGCTGCGAGCGTACTGCCAGCGCGACGGGTTCGCGCGAATCGGCTTCGGCGATTGCCGGGGGACGATCGCGGCGGCACGCGGGGGTTGAGTTCGCAGCCGGCGCGTCGCTCGGCGCGTCGCCCTTGGCATCGGTAGCATCGAGGCATGAGCACTCCCCTCGAGACGACCCGATTCGGCAGCGGCCGCGCGGTCCCCCGCATTGAAGACGGCGAGCTGCTCGTCGGCCGTGGCCGGTTCACCGACAACGTCGCCGCCGGCGAAGCGATGGCAAACGCGTCATCGGACAATGCCAGCGACACCGACGCGCTCTTCGTCGCCTTTGCGCGTTCGCCGTACGCGCACGCCCTGATCACCGCGATCGACACCAGCGCCGCGCTCGAACGGCCCGGCGTGATCGGCGTCTTCACCGGCGCCGACCTGGTCGCCGCCGGCGTGAAGCCGATGCCGGTCTCGCCGAACTTCAAGCGTGCCGACGGCAAGCCGATGGGCACCGCCGATCGCCGTGCGCTCGCGCACGAGGTGGTGCGCTTCGTCGGCGAGGCGGTGGCGATCGTGGTCGCGACCACGCGTGACGGCGCGCGTGATGCCGCCGAAGCGCTCGCCATCGATTACGACGAGCAGCCGGCCGTGACCGACGCGGTGGCCGCCATAGCCCCAGGTGCGCCGGTGCTCACGCCCGCGGCGCCCGACAACATCGCGGCCGAGATGCGCCACGGCAACGAGGCCGCCACCGCAGACGCGTTCGCGCGAGCGACCCATGTCGTCGCGCTCGATCTGGTCAACCAGCGCCTCGTGGCCGCGCCGATGGAGCCACGCAGCGTGCTCGCGCGTGTCGATGCCGCGAGGGGCAAGCTCGTGTTCCGCATCAGCAGCCAGATGCCGACCGGCGTGCGCGGCTCCATCGTCGATCTGATCCCGGGCCGCAGCATCGACAACGTGCAGGTCGTGGTCGGCGATGTCGGTGGCGGCTTCGGCATGAAGACCGGCGCCTACCCGGAAGACGTGGCGATCGCGTTCGCCGCCTGCACGTTGCAGCGCGACCTGCGCTGGCAATCGGATCGCAGCGAAGACTTCGTCTCGGCCGCCCATGGCCGTGACCTCGTGAGCCGCGCCGAGCTCGCGCTCGATGCGAACGGCAAGGCGCTCGCGCTTCGGGTGCGTTCGCTCGCCAACGTCGGTGGCTACGCGACGGTGTCGGGCGTGGTTATCCAGATCATGATCGGGCCGTGGGTGTCGACCAGCATCTACGACATCCCGAACGTCGATCTGCAGATCCAGGCAGTGATGACGCACACCGCGCCGACGGCGGCCTATCGCGGCGCAGGGCGGCCCGAAGCGATCTACATTGTCGAGCGCCTGTTCGATGCGGCTGCGCGCCAGTTGCAGCTCGACCCGGCAGAGCTGCGCCGCCGCAACATGATCCGGCCCGAGCAGATGCCCTACAAGACCGCGCTCAACCAGACCTACGACAGCGGGCGCTTCGAGCAGATCCTCGACGGCGGCCTCGCGCTCGCCGACTGGCGCGGCTTCGAGGCGCGCCGTGCCGCCTCGAAAGCGAAAGGCCTGTTGCGCGGTCGTGGCATCGCGACCTTTCTTGAATGGACCGGCGGCGGCGCGCTCGGCGAGCAGGTCGGCATCCGGATCGCGGGCGACGGCTTCATCGAGATCGTGTCGGCCACGCAGGCCATGGGGCAGGGCATCGCCACCAGCTACTCGCAACTCGCGGTCGACGTCTTCGAGGTGCCGATTGACCGCATCCGCATCGTGCAGGGCGACACCGACCGCGCGAACGGGTTCGGCAGCGCCGGTTCGCGCTCGCTCTTCGTTGGCGGATCGGCGGTGAGCGTGGCCGCCAAGCAGGCGGTGAAGGTGGCGCAAGACCTCGCGGCCAATGCGCTCGAAGCGGCCGCGGCCGACATCGAATACCGTGCCGGGCGCTACACGGTCGTCGGCACCGATCTCGGCATCGGACTCTTCGAGCTCGCCGCACGCCAGCCCAACGCGCGCATTGCGGTCGACATGCAGTCGTCGGTCGCGAGCTCGAGCTGGCCGAACGCGTGCCACGTGTGCGAGGTCGAGGTCGACCCGGCGACCGGCGACATCGCGCTGCAGTCGTACGCGTCGGTAAACGACATCGGCCGCGTCGTCAGCCCAGCCATCGTGCAGGGTCAGATCGAGGGCGGCGCGATGCAGGGCATCGGCCAAGCGCTCTGCGAACAGGTGCTGTACGACGCCGGCAGCCACCAGCTCGTGACCGGCAGCTTCATGGACTACGCGATGCCGCGCGCCGCTGTCGGCGGCGTCTTCAAGACCGTGTTCGACACGTCGATCCCTTGCCTCACCAACCCGCTCGGCGTGAAAGGCGTCGGCGAGCTCGGCACCATCGGCGCGACGCCGGCCATCGTCAACGCGGTGATCGACGCGCTCGACCACGCCGGCCACGGTCACGATGCCGAACGCGTGCAGATGCCGCTCAGCGCCGAGAAGGTCTGGCGCGCCCTGCAGGGCGATGTCGACGCCTCGCCTCTGGCAGGCGTGACGTTCGCACACTGATCAACGCGGGTCGGGCACGAAGCTCGGGAACGGGTTCGGCACCCTCGGCTCGATCGGCCGCGGCAGCACGCCGCTCGCCAGCAGGCGCTCTGAGCTGTCGTAGCGGATCTCGATGACCGCGTCGGGCCGTGAGCTCGCGCGCTCGAAGGAGACGCTCGTGATCGGCGAGTATTCGCGCTCGCCGTGGCCGGTGCCGAGACGCTCCGCGGGCGCCGCGCGGCGATTCACCAACGCGCCGCCGTCGGCCGCTGGCGCCGGCATCGACAGCGCTGGCGCGCCCTGGCGCGCACCGCTGGTGTCTCGCCTGGGAACACGTTGACCGGCGCCAACGATGGCATGCCGCGTTCGCGGAACACGGCCGCGCCGATCACGCCGACGTTGTCGGGTCGGCCGGTGCGTGCCGCATACGAATCGCCGAGCGCTGTGAAGTAGAAGGTTGCGGCATCGGCGTGCGTCTTGCGCCAGCCGATCACGTCGTACGACTACCAGGCGTTCAGCACATAGCCGCCTTGCCACGACGCCGCGGTGTCGCCGGTGACGACGTTCACGCCATCGACCGAGAGCACCACCATCACGCGGCCGCGGCTCCGGTTGGTGAGGCGGAGCGCGTAGCGGTTGCCGGGTTGGCCGACGACATACGCGTCGCCGGCATGGCGCCAGAGCGGCAAGGCGCGGCTCTCGCTGCGATCGACGACTTGCATGTCGACGATCGGCGGGCTCGCGGCGCACCCGGCGGTGGATGAGGCGAGGGGCGCGGCAGCAGCGAGAAGGGACAGGACGTGGCGACGGTTCGGCATGGCGATCTCCGGTGGTGGATATCGCTTGCACGTCGGTGCGTGCCAAACGGGGTCAGAACCCGCGAACTTTTCCGCGGCCTCTCTCGGCTCGGGGCCGATTCAAGCCGCGCTCAGTGCACCGGCGGCGTCGTCGGCACCGCGCTGATCGGTGCGGGCGTGGTTGCCGGCACGGCTGCCGGGGCAGGTGCAGGTGCAGGTGCCGCCTGTTTCGCGTTCTTGTTCGCGATGTGGTGACCGACCGCGCAGCCGCCGAGCGCTCCGATCACCGCGTGGTGGCCGGCGACATGGCCACCGACCGCACCGACGGCCGCACCCTTCAGGCAGCCCTTCGCTTGCACGGAACCGACGCCGAACATCAACGCCATCGATGCCAGGGCGAGCAAGGTCTTCTTCATCAGGGTCTCCTTCGAATGAACGGTAACCGCGAACGGGCGCGGCTTGCAAACGTCAAGCCACAACGTGCGAACTCGCAAAACCGACGACAGCGCATTTTCACACCTCGTTCGAATCCTTCGCCGCCAGCTCGCGCCACACCGCGGCCATCAACGCGAGCAATGTCGGCCCGAGAAAGAGGCCGAGCACGCCGAACGTCTCGAGCCCGCCAACGATGCCGAGCAGCACCAGCACGAGCGGCAGGCGCGACGCGCCCGACATGAACACCGGCCGGATGAAGTGATCGGCAACGAAGATGAGCGCGCCACCGAACACGCCGAGCCCGATGGCCGTGCCGGTGGCCCCGCTTGCGAGCAAGAAAAGCAGCACGCCGGCAACGACCACCATCGCGCCGAACGGCACCATGCCGAGCAGGCCGGTGGCCAGGCCGAGCGCCGCCGGGTGCGGCACACCCGCGATGGCGTAGGCGATGCTCATCACCAAGGCCACGCCGAGGCCGACGAGCACGAGCCCGTTGACGGCGCCGCGGATCGAACGCACCGCGAGGCCGCGCATCTGCACGCCGGTCGGGCCCACATGGCGTTTCAGCACGAGGTCGATCTGCGCAGCGAGCGCGTCGCCGCCGAGGAAGAGGAAGAACATCACGACGATGCAGAAGAAGAGGGCCATCGCGTGGTGGCCGATCCGCGTGACGAGGGTTCGGCCGGTCGTGAAGCCGTGGTCGCCGAAGATCGAATGCGCGTAGCCGCTGAGCGCGCCCGGCTCGCCGAGCGTGTCGGTCCATTCGTGCGTGGCCCAGTCGCCGATCATCGGCAGGCCGGCCAGCCAGGCGGGCGCTGGCACGCCGTCCTGCTGGCTCGAACTCCAGAAATGCATCAGCGACGGCAGCTCGCGAAAACCGCGGAAGAAAAGATAGCCGATCGGCACCAGCAGGAAGACGACGACCGCGCTCGTCAACAGCACCGCGCTCGCCACCTCGAAGCGCTTGCCGAGTCGGCGGCGCAGCCTGTCGTGCAACGGCCAGGTGCCGATCGCGATCAGGCTGGCCCAGCAGATCGGCACCAGCAGGCCCTTCAGCAGGTACAGGCAGGCCGCGACGATGAGCAGCGAGGCCGTGGCGCGAACGAATTCAGGCTTCATGCGAAGGGGCCGAGCGGCCTGGCGTGGGCAAGCGGTGAGAGAACCGGCGCGGTCTCGGGCGGCGGCGAGCCGTCATTCTCTCTTGAACAGGATCGGCAGGCCACGTGCCTCCGAGGCGCTGGCCGGGCCCGGGGTAAGCGTGCGTAAAGCACGGTCGACAGGGCCGGGCCCTGTCTGCGTGCCGCGCTGGCGATGCGTTAATGAGGGGTTGCAGTCAAACGAACAGGTACGTCACCCATGAAAAAAGCCATCGCTCTGTTGCTCGGCGTCGCTGCCGTCGGTTCCGCATGCGCGCAAACGCGGGTCGGTGTCTCGATCGGCATCAACCAGCCCGGCGTCTACGGGCGCATCGACATCGGCGATGTGCCGCCGCCGGCACTGGTCTATAGCCAGCCGGTCCTGATCGCGCCGCCCCGGGTCGTGGTGCGTGAACAGCCGCCGGTGTACCTCTACGTGCCCGTCGCACACCAGCAGGCGTGGGGCCGGTACTGCGGTCGCTACGGTGCGTGCGGCCAGCCGGTGTATTTCGTGCAGGAACGCTGGGTCGAGGAGCGCTACGAGCATGAGCATCCCGGCTGGAACCGCGGCAAGCACAAGGGTTGGGACAAGCACGACAAGGGCCGGGACGGAGATGACGACCGCGATCGCGGCGAGAGCCATGGGCGCGGGCACGGTCGTCGCGATTGAAGGGCGGCGCCGCCTGCGTGATGTCCACGCGATGGGGGTCAACCTTTCCCGGGACCTCGGGGTGCCGCAACGGCGGGCGGCTATTCACGTTCGAGTGACGTCCGCGGCGTCACGACCACGCCGCTCTCGGCGGCCCGCGACGCTGCGTCGCGCCGCGTCGATTCTTCGCCGATGCGCTGCACCGCGATCTTCGCTGCCGCGAGAACCGGCACCGACAGGAACACACCCACGACGCCGCCCAGTTCGTCGCCGGCCAATAAGCCGAACAGCACCAGCAACGGCGGCACCGTCACGCCTTCGCTCATCAGATACGGATTCAACACGTAGTCCTGGAACACGCGATACACGGCGATGAAGCCGAGGAGCGCGAACACGTGCTCGTAGCCGCTCAGTCCGGCAACGCCCGCGCAGATGACGGCCGCGGCGAGCGGCCCGAGCACCGGGATGAACTCGAGAACTCCCGAAAGCAGCGCAAGCAGCAGACCGTAGGGCACGCCGATGATCGTGAATACGCACGAATAGACGACGATGGTCGCCAACGCCAGCAGCAGCAACGCACGCATGTAGCCGCCGAGGAGGGTGTCTAGGTCGTCGACGATCCGGCGCCACATCGTCGCGTGCTCGCGCCGGCCGGTCCACGCGAGGTAGCCATCGCGCATCGTGCTGCCGTCCTTGATGAGCAGGAAGGCGAGCACCGGGATCAGCACCACGTAGATCAGATTGCCGGCGATCATCAGCAACGCGTGGCCGACCTGGCGCGCGACCGGTAACGCATACGCGGCGCCACTTTGAAGATGGTCCTTGGCGAACTGCGAAAGTCGCGTTCGATACGACGACAGGAAGTCGGGCAACGGCACACGGTCGAACAGGTTGGTGCCGTCGGCGAGGCGCGGCAACTGTTCCGAGAGCGACGACGCCTGGTCGACGATCGGCGGCCCGGCGATCGCGGCCACGCCGAACAGCGCGAGCAGCAGCATCCCGAAGACGAGTGCCGTCGCCACGCTCTTCGGCCAGCGCGCGGGCGCCCATCTCGAGATGCGCTGAACCAGCGGATGGACCATGTACGAAAAGAAAAGCGCGAGCACGAAAACGAAGACCGTGTGGCGCACCGCATAGACGATGTAGATCGCGAGCGCCACCAGCGCTACGGTCCATGCGACGCGAGCGGCACGCTGATCGAAGCCGAGCATGGTGCGGATCGGTCTTCCACGGTCGAGTGACATGAAGAATGCCTCTGATGGAAAACGGGACGGCGCCATCGACGTTGCGGAGGTCGTGCGTTGGTGCCGTGCCGCACCCATGGCCGCTCGCTTTTTTAGACGACTGGTGCCGGCGAGAAGAGTCGAACTCCCGACCTTCGCATTACGAATGCGCTGCTCTACCAACTGAGCTACGCCGGCGTCGCGCGAGGCAGCGTTGCTGCTTCGGCGAAGGGCGGATGTTAGCGCAGGTCGAAGGCGGGCAGCTGGGTCGCGACCGCGACGTTTTTCAGGGTCGCGTAGACCGGCAGGCCGTCCCGGTAGGCCGGGTAGTCTTCGCCGGCGATCAGCGGCGCGAGATAGCGCCGGCAGGTTTCGGTGATGCCGAAGCCGTCTGCGGTGATGAAGTCGCGCGGCATGAACTTCTCGACGTTGGCCACGTCGGCCAGGTCGGCCACGCCGATACGCCATTGATAGGGCGCATCCGACACACGTTCGATGGTTGGCATCACCGCGTTCTTGCCTTCGATCGCCAGCTCCACCGCACGTTCACCGAGCGCGTAGGCCTGTTCCACATCGGTCTTCGATGCGATGTGGCGCGCCGCGCGTTGCAGGTAATCGGCGACGGCCCAGTGGAACTTGTGGCCGAGGGCGGTCTTGACCATGTTGGCGATGACCGGCGCCGCGCCGCCGAGCTGCGCGTGACCGAACGCGTCGCGCGTGCCCTGCTCGGCGAGAAAGCGGCCATCGGGGTGGTGGCAACCTTCCGAGACCACGACGGTGCAATAGCCGTGGAGTTTCACGAGCGTATCGACGCGCGCGATGAACGCCGCCTCGTCGAACTCGATTTCGGGAAAGAGGATCGCGACCGGAATGCCGTACGACTCGATCAGCCCGCCCGCCGCCGCGATCCAGCCGGCGTGCCGGCCCATCACCTCCATCACGAACACCTTGGTCGAGGTGCGCGCCATCGAGCGCACGTCGAACGATGCTTCGAGAGCCGACACCGCCACGTATTTCGCCACCGAGCCGAAGCCGGGGCAGCAGTCGGTGATCGGAAGGTCGTTGTCGACGGTCTTCGGCACGTGGATGGCTTGCAGCGGGTAGCCCATCGCAGCCGAGAGTTGGCTCATCTTGAAGCAGGTGTCGGCCGAATCGCCGCCGCCGTTGTAGAAGAAGGTGCCGATGTCGTGCGCCTTGAATACCGCGATCAGCCGCTCGTACTCGCGCCGGTTGGCGTCGATCGACTTCAACTTGTAGCGGCACGACCCGAACGCGCCCGCCGGCGTGTGGCGCAGCGCCGCGATGTCGTCGGCGCTTTCGAGGCTGGTGTCGATGAGGTCTTCGGTCAGCGCGCCGATGATGCCGTTGCGGCCCGCGAACACGCGGCCGATGCGGTCGCCGTGCGCGCGTGCGGTTTCGATCACGCCGCAGGCCGACGCGTTGATGACGGCCGTGACGCCGCCCGACTGCGCGTAGAACGCATTCTTCCCGGCCGCGCTCATTGGAGGACCTTGCGCTGCGCGCTGCGGTGTTCGCCTTTCGGGCGGGCGGGAAGGCTCATGAGACGCTCCCCGCGCCGGTGATGTCGGCTTTGGCCACACCGGCAATGGCATCGGCGTGCAGCGTCGGCGCCGGCGTGTTCGATGCATACGCGATGTGTGAATCGACCGAAGCCGTCGCGGGCCTGTCTTCACCTGCGGCCAACGCGCGCCCGACGATCTCCGAGACATCGCTCGACAGACCCACGTGCGCCGCGACGCGCGCGAGCGCGGCATGTGCACGGCTGCGATACGGCTCATCGAGTCGCGTCCAGCGGTCCATCGTGCGTGCCATGCGGGAGGCGAGTTGCGGGTTGAGCGCATCGAGCTCGAGCACGCGATCGGCCCAGAACGCATAGCCCGCCCCATCGGCGCGATGAAAGGCACCAGGGTTGCCCATGCAGAAGGTGCCGATCAGGCTGCGGGCGCGGTTCGGGTTGGCGAGCTGGAAGTCGGCATGGCGCAGCAGGCTCCTGACCTTGGCGAACACCGCGCCATCGTGCTCGGGCGCGCTCGCCTGCAGCGCGAACCAGCGGTCGAGCATCAACGCGTCGCCGTCGCAGATCGCATGGAACTGGTCGATTGCGGGCTTCGCGAGATCGCTGCGCGCGCCCTGCAGGGCGATCAGTGCGCCCTGGCGGTCGGTGAGGTTGCCGGCGTCCTTGAAACGTTCATAGGCACGGCTCGGCCAAGCCGTGTCGCCGCTCTTCGTCGATGCCAGACAGCACATTGCGAGCGCGAGGTTCGCGAGCGCGCGTTTGCCCGCCGAGTCGGCATCGGGCGAAAAACCTCCTGCCGTCTGGTGACTCTCGTAGGCGACGGCCCATTCGTCGCGCAGCGCGACGGCGAGTTGCTGCTTCATGTGTTCGCGCGCCGCATGGATGCGCGGCGGGTCGACGCGGTCGAGCTGTTCGGCCAGGTAGGCCTCGCTCGGCAAGGTCAGCACCAGATCCTTGAATGCGGCGTCGAGCATTTCGCTCTGCAGCACGGCTCGCATCGCGCCGATGTAGTCGGCATCGAGTTCGGCGGGCGCGCCGCTTTTCGCAGCGGCGACGAGGCGGTTCAGCGCCAGGCGTTGGCCGGCCTCCCATCGGCTGAATGGGTCCGTGTCGTGATTGAGCAGCACGAGCAGGTCGGCATCGCTAAGCCCGTCGGTCAGCACGACCGGCGCCGAGAAGCCGCGCAGCAACGACGGCACCGGCGCCTCGTCGACGTTCACGAACGTGAAGAAGCTCTTCGCGTCCTCGAGCACCAGGACGCGCTCGGTTCGGGCCGCCGACGGGTCGCCCCTGTCGTCTTCCAGTTGCACCGGCAAGGCCTTCCCGTCCCGGCCGATTAACGCGATGCCGAGTGGAATCACGAAAGGCTCGCGCGCGCCGGCGAGCGCGGTCGGCCCGGCGCTTTGTTCGATGCCGAGCGTGTAGGTGCGCGACGGCGCGTCGTAACGGCCGCGCGCCGACACGCGCGGCGTGCCGGCTTGCGCATACCAGCGCTTGAAGGGCGCCAGCGTGCGGGCGAGGGCGCTCTCCGGGTTGGCGTCGGCGATCGACTGCGCGAAGTCGTCGCAGGTCACGGCCTGGCCGTCGAAGCGCTCGAAGTAGAGGCTCATGCCTTTGGTGAAACCATCGCGGCCGACCAGCGTCTGCATCATGCGCACGACCTCGGCACCCTTTTCATAGACCGTCGGGGTGTAGAAGTTGTTGATCTCGACATAGCGGTCGGGTCGCACCGGGTGCGCCATCGGCCCCGCGTCTTCCGAGAACTGCACTTGGCGCAGGTTGCGCACGTCTTCGATACGTTTGACCGCTCGCGCTGACGGGCTCGCCACCATGTCCATGCTGAACTCCTGGTCGCGAAAGACGGTGAGGCCCTCTTTCAGGCTGAGCTGGAACCAGTCGCGACAGGTGATCCGGTTGCCGGTCCAGTTGTGGAAGTACTCGTGGCCCACCACGGATTCGATCGCGGCGTAGTCGGTGTCGGTCGCCGTAGCGGGGCTCGCTAGCACGTACTTCGTGTTGAAGATGTTGAGGCCCTTGTTCTCCATGGCGCCCATGTTGAAGTCGCTGACCGCGACGATCATGAAGCGCTCGAGATCAAGCGGCAGCTTGAAGCGGGCTTCGTCCCAGACCACCGAGGCCACGAGCGAGTTCATCGCGTGCTCGGTCTTCTCGAGATCGCCGCGGCGGACGTAGACCTGCAGCAGGTGATCCTTGCCGCCGCGCGTGCGGATCGTCTGCTCGCGTGCCACCAAGTCGGCCGCGACCAGTGCGAACAGATAGCACGGCTTCGGGAACGGGTCGTGCCATTTCGCGAAGTGGCGGCCGTTCTCGAGTTCGCCTTGCTCGACCAGGTTGCCGTTCGAGAGCAGCACCGGATACGCCGACTTGTCGGCGCGCATCGTGACGGTGTAGATCGCCATCACGTCGGGACGGTCGAGGAAGTGGGTGATGCGGCGGAAGCCTTCGGCTTCGCATTGCGTAAAGAGCCCCCCGTTCGACGTGTAGAGGCCGGAGAGGGCGGTGTTCTTGTCGGGTGCGCAGATGTTCCGGATCTCGATCTCGCATTCGCCGTCGGGCAGGCTGTCGATGACAAGGAAGCCCGGCTCGTGGCGGAACGACACCGAAGCGCCGTTCACGCACACCCGCGTGAGGTTGAGGCCGTCGCCGTTGAGCTTCAGCGGCTGTGCCGGCACGGCGGTGTTGCGCTCGATGCGCAGCTTGCTCACGACCATGGTCTTAGCGGGCGCGAGGTCGAAGGTAAGGTCGACGTGGCGGATCCAGTAGGCCGGCTCCGCGTAATCTTCGCGGCGGATGATGGAAGCTGTGCCTTCACGCATGGTGGGTCTCGATCGGTTCTTAGAATATGTGCACGTGCAGCTTGGTCTTGCGGGCGGCTTCGGCCAACTGACGGTCGGCCGTGGCGAATTCGTCGGCACCGTGCTGCAGCGCGGCGGCAAGGTGCAGTGCATCGAGCGTCGCGAGCGGCGCGCCCAGGCTCAAGATCAACTGTTGGGCGCGCGAAAAAATGTCGGCACCGAAGTCGATCAGCCGCCAACTGCCGGCGGCCAAGTCGGAGAGAAAGGCCTGCCGCACCGTGCTCGCTTGTTGACGCGACAGCGCGCCCATTCGCATCAGGCGCTGCAGCGCACCGGTGAATTCGGTGGTGCCGAGCGGGCAGATGACCCGCTCGACCGACGGCAGCTCACAAAACGCCTCGAACGCATCGGTGCCGGTCTCGTGCAGATAGCGCTTGAGAAGCGCACTGGTATCGATGTAGCACGTGACCGCAAGCGCGACATCACGTGCCACGGCGATCACGATCCAGGCGGATCAGCTCCTCGGACGAAATGGCCATCTTCGGCATCGTCGCGCGAAAGGCCTTCAGCGACGGCAGTTTCGGGCGCGGCTTCGGTGCCTCGACGGGCAACAGCCTCGCGATCGGCTCGCCGTTCGATACCAGCAACACCTCGCCTTCGGCCGCCAGCGTTTCCTTCAGGCTCGGCGTGGCTTGCCTCAACTCACGAACGTTCATCGTCTTCACGCGGTCTTTCCTTTTGCGACGCAGACGCCGGCAGCACCCGCGTGACACGGATTCTAGCAGCGTGACACGGGATCTCGTCTCACAACAAGTTGCGGGTGCAACCGAAGGCCATCGACTTCTAGCGAGGCCACGTCATCGGGTTGTGCTGGTCGATCGCGGGTTGCCCGGCCACCGCCGCCGCCCAGAACCGAACCGTCACCAACATCACACGCCCTGCTTCAGGCTCGCCTCGATGAACGGGTCTAGGTCGCCATCAAGCACCTTCTGCGTGTTGCTGATCTCGAAGTTGGTGCGCAGGTCCTTGATGCGGCTCTGGTCGAGCACGTAGCTCCTGATCTGGTGGCCCCAACCCACATCGGTCTTGGTGTCTTCGAGCTTCTGCTGCGCGGCCATGCGGATGCGCATCTCGTGTTCGTAGAGGCGCGAGCGCAGCATCTGCCACGCCTCGTCGCGGTTCCGGTGCTGCGACCGGTCGTTCTGGCACTGCACGACGATGTTGGTCGGGATGTGCGTGAGCCGCACCGCGGAATCGGTCTTGTTGATGTGCTGGCCACCGGCGCCGCTCGCGCGGAACGTGTCGGTGCGCACGTCGGCCGGGTTGATGTCGATCTCGATCGAATCGTCGACCTCCGGATAGACGAAGAGGCTCGCGAAGCTCGTGTGCCGGCCACCGGCCGAATCGAATGGGCTCTTCCTCACCAGCCGATGCACGCCGGTCTCGGTGCGCAGCAAGCCGAACGCATAGTCGCCCTCGACCTTGATCGTCGCGCTGCGAATGCCGGCCACATCGCCCTCGGTCTCTTCCATCACCTCGGTCTTGAAGCCTTTCTTCTCGCAGTACTTCAGGTACTGACGCAGCAGCATCGAGGCCCAGTCGCAGGCCTCGGTGCCGCCCGCCCCGGCCTGGATGTCGATGAAGCAGTTGCTCGGATCGGCCGGGTTCGAGAACATGCGGCGGAATTCGAGTTGCGCGACCGTCGCTTCGAGCTTCGCGGCATCGGCCTCGATCGCGACGAGGCCGTCGACGTCGCCGTCGGCCTTCGACATGTCGTAGAGCTCTGTGTTGTCGGAGAGGTTGCTGGAGAGGTGGTCGATCGTGCCGACCACGGTCTCGAGCGTGCGCTTCTCGCGCCCCAGTTCCTGCGCCCGCTTCGGCTCGTTCCAGACGTTCGGGTTCTCGAGCGCCGCGTTGACTTCATTCAGCCGCAGGGCTTTGCGGTCGTAGTCAAAGATACCCCCGGAGGTCTAGCGTGCGCTGGCTCAGATCGGCGAGGGCGTGGCCGATGGCATTGATGTGTTCGACGTCCATGAAAGCTTCCTGTCCAGCCGAGGCCGGTGGCAACGCCTGATCGGCGGGGGATGCGATTTTCTCATGCGGCGAGGAAAGCTTCGAGCAGGCGTGCCAATGGACCGGGCTGGTCGTGGTGCAGCATGTGCCCGGCCGGCGTGACCACGTGGCGTTCGGTCTTCGCGACCACGTCGAGCCGGCGGTGGAACTCCTCTTTCGTGAAGCGAGTGCCCCACCACCGGGTGAGGTCGGTTCGGTCGCCCTCGACCCACATCACCGGCGCGGTGATGAGTTTCCAGCATTCCATCACTTCGGCCACCTGGTAGAGCGTCGGATTGGAACGCTTGTGCGCCGGGTCGCCGAGGATCTCCCAGTTGGTCTTGCTCGCGCCTTCGTTCTCGCTCGGCGAGACCCGCGGCCGCGACCAGTGTTGCGCGAGCCAGAGCGCCCGATCGATCGGCAGCAGCGGGTTGGTCTTCTGCAGACGCTCGGCGACCGCGCCGACACTCGGGTACATGCGCAGTTCCATCGGTGTCTTCAGCTCATCGAGCCATTGCGTATAGCGCTTGGGCGCTTGCTCGGGGCGCGTAGCCGGCATGCCGAAGCCCTCGAGGTTGACGAGGCGGCGCACGCGTGCGGGCCGCAGCCCCGCATAGATCATCACGACGTTGCCGCCCATGCTGTGGCCGACGAGATCGATGCGCTGGAAACGACCGTCGCCCTCGCTGCCAGGCGCGTCGAGCGCGTCGAGCACGCCGTCGAGATCGCCGAGGTAATCGGGGTACCAATACACGTCGCCGCCCGACGATCCGGTGAGGCCGAAGCCGCGCCAGTCGACCGCGATCACGTAGCGGTCGTGGGCCATCTCGTCAACAACGAACTGAAACGACGCGGCCACGTCCATCCAGCCATGCATCATCACGAGCGGCGGCCGTTCGGGGCTGGCCATCGACGGCTCGCCCCACGCGAGCACGTGATGGCGAAGGCCTCGCGCCTCGACGAAGAAGCTGCGACTCGCGCGGCGCGGCCGGTAAGGCGAGGGGGGAGGCGTCATCGTCGCAATGTACGCGTGCCGCGCCGCGTTCGTCGCGCGCCGCGTCGGGGTGGCCGCACCCCTCGCGATAACCCGGGCGCGACGAAGCAGCCGCCTCAACGAGAATTTGCCGATGCCTGCCACTGTCTTTTCGATCCGTGCCGCCGAACCGCGCGATGTCGACGGGATCGTCGCGCTGATCGAAGCGTTGGCCGAGTTCGAAAAGCTGGCGCACCTTTGCAAGGCCTCGCCGGCGGCGTTGCAGCGCCATCTGTTCGGTCCCGACCGGGTCGTCGAAGCGGTCGTCGCGACCACCCTCGACGACGACGCCACGCCGATCGGGTTCGCGCTCTTCTTCCGCAACTACTCGACCTTTCTGACCCAGCCCGGCCTCTATCTCGAAGACCTGTTCGTGAAGCCGGAGCACCGCGATGCGGGCCTTGGCAAGGCCTTGCTGCAGCACCTGGCGCGCGTTGCCGTCGAGCGCGATTACGGTCGTTTCGACTGGAGCGTGCTCGACTGGAACGCGAGCGCGATCGCCTTCTACGAACGCATGGGCGCGACCGTGATGCCCGACTGGCGTCTCTGCCGCATGACGGGCGACGCGTTGCGCGCCTTCGGCGCGGCAGCCGTCGACGCGCCGCCTCGACGATGACGGCGGCAAGCGCAGCGCCGGCCGTGGCCGGCCCGTCAACCGACCGCTACGACGACATGCACCGCGCGTTCCGCTGGCATGTTCCGCGGCATTTCAACATCGCCGACGCATGCTGCGCGCGCTGGGCCCGCGCCACGCCGAACGCGGTGGCGATCCGCTTCGAGCATGAGAACGGCGAGCGGCTCACCTTCACGTACGCGCGACTGCAGCGCGACGCCAACCGCCTCTCGTCGGCGCTCAAGAAGCTCGGCGTGATGCGCGGCGATCGCGTCGCCATCGTGATGCCGCAGCGTTTCGAGACGGCTGTTGCGCACATGGGCATCTACCAGCTCGGCGCGGTCGCGATGCCGCTCTCGTTCCTGTTCGGCCCCGACGCGCTCGAGCACCGCTTGAACGACAGTGGGGCGCGCATCGCGATCGTCGACGAGAACGGCATCGGCCACGTGCGCGCGTCGCGGTCGCTGTGCCCGAACCTCGAAACCGTGGTGGCCGTGGGCGGCGCGCGTGGCCAGGGCGACGTCGACTGGAGCGATGCATTGCAACGCGAGGGCGTGAACTTCGAACCCGTCGCGACGCAATCCGACGACGCGGCCGTCCTCATCTACACGAGCGGCACCACCGGGCCGCCGAAGGGTGCGCTCATCCCGCATCGCGCACTGATCGGCAACCTCTCCGGTTTCGTCGCGAGCCAGAACTGGTTCGGCTTTGATCCGAACGACGCGTCGCGTCCGTCGAAAGCGGTGTTTTGGTCGCCGGCGGACTGGGCCTGGACCGGCGGCCTGGTCGACGCGCTTTGGCCGGTGCTCTATTTCGGCCGCGAGATCGTCGCTTACCAGGGCCGCTTCTCGGCCGAGACCGCGTTCGAATTGCTCGAGCAATACCACGTCACGCACACCTTCCTGTTCCCGACTGCACTGAAGGCCATGATGAAGGCGGTGCCGCACCCGCGCGCGCGCTACCAGCTCGTGCTGGAGGGCGTGATGAGCGCCGGCGAAGCGGTCGGCGATGCCGTTTTCGCCTACGGCTTGAACGAGCTCGGCATCGCCATCAATGAGATGTTCGGGCAAACGGAAGTGAACTACATCGTCGGCAACGCCGCACGTTTCTGGCCGGCAAAGCCGGGCAGCATGGGGCGGCCCTACCCCGGCCATCGGGTCCGCGTGATCGACGACGCCGGGCGCGAGTGCGCGCGCGGCCAGGCCGGTGACGTCGCGATCCATCGGCGCGACGTGCACGGCGACCCCGACCCGGTGTTCTTCCTCGGCTACTGGATGAACGACGACGCGACGCGACAGAAGTTCACCGGCCGGGTCGACGACAGCTGGTGCCGCACCGGCGACACGGCCGTGATGGACGCCGACGGCTACCTTTGGTACCACGGCCGCAGCGACGACGTGTTCAAGGCCGCGGGCTACCGCATCGGGCCGAGCGAAATCGAGAACTGCCTTGTCAAGCACCCTGCCGTCGCGAACGCAGCGGTGGTGCCGAAGCCCGACAGCGAGCGCGGTGCGATCGTCAAGGCCTTCGTTGTGCTCGCCCCCGGTGTCGACGGCGATGCGGCTCTCGTCGCCGAGCTGAAGGCGCATGTGCGCGGCAAGCTCGCCCCTTACGAGTACCCGAAGGAGATCGAATTCATCGCCGCGCTGCCGATGACAACGACCGGCAAGGTGCAGCGTCGCGTGCTCAGGCTGCAGGAAGAAGCGACAGCGAGCGCCCAGCAAAAAGCCCGGCCAGCGTCGCGCCAGCCGGGCCTTGCGTGATGAACGCGCGGGTCAGTTCGGCATCACCTGACCGCGGATCTCGCCGCCAGGATTCTTCGCGGTGTGCAAGTTAACGTACCACTTGCCCGCCATCAGGTCGCTGATCTGCGCGTCGGTCAGCTTCGCGCTGCCCTGAATCGGGCTGGCGACGCTGCCGGTGAAGGGCAGCACGACGCCGGCGTTCTGGCCGGTGACGGCCGGGCCGTGGAAGTGCGCCGCGGTGGCCGGGCCGGTGAGGCCGTTGTAGGTCACGGTCCAGCTCAGCGTGTTGGTGTCCTTGTCGAAGCTCGCGGTGAGCGTGCCGCCGCCGGTGGAGGCGGTCGGTGGCACTTCGTTCTCGGGCGCGATGCGGGCGGTCATGCTGGTCGTGCGCGAGGTCATCGACATCGCCCCGCAACCGGCAATCGCGAGGGCCGCGAGCAGCATGGCGCCACGGCGGGCGAGATGGACGTGGCGGGGCTGGATCATGCGGTGTTCTCCTGAAGCTTGTGGAACGAGTGGGTCGTTGGGTGGTCGATACGAACGACGGACCAAGGGACCGTCTCGTCGCGGGGCGCATCATATGTCGCGATCGGGTTCGGCGCTGGCGCGGGCGGCGCGTCGGTCGTCCGTACGGTCCGGGCCCGGTTGCGACGCCGACCTACACGCGCTGCCGGCGGCATCGGTTCCAATCACCGGCATGCAAGTGAAGGAATGGGTCGCGCTGGGACGCCGGGCGGCGCTCGCCTGGGTCGACGACCGCGTGCCCAGCATGGGCGCCGCGCTCGCCTACTACACGTTGTTTTCGATCGCCCCGCTGCTGCTGATCGTCATCGCGATCGCCGGCCTGCTGTTTGGGCGCCATGCCGCCGAGGGCCAGATCGTCGCGCAGCTGCAGGGGCTGATGGGCGAGGGCAGCGCGCGCGCCGTACAGGGCCTGCTGAAAAGTGCGGCGCGTCCCGAGGAGGGGGTCGTCGGGGCGGCCATCGGAGGCGTGGTGTTGCTGCTCGGCGCGATGAGCGTGCTCGCCGAACTGCAGGGTTCGCTCGACCGCATCTGGCGCGCTTCACCGCGGCGGGGCCGCGCAGGGCTCTGGGCCGTGCTGCGGGCACGGGTGCTGTCGTTCGGCATGATCTTGGGCATCGGCTTCCTGTTGATGGTGTCGCTCGTGGCGAGCGCGACGCTGGCAGCGCTCGGCACCTGGTGGGCGCCGCTCTTCGGCGGTGTGGCCGTCGTGCTCGAGGGGGCCAACATCGTTGTCAGTCTCGCGCTCGCGACCACCGCGTTCGCGCTCATCTACAAGTGGATGCCGCGCGTGCACGTGGCGTGGCGCGACGTCTGGCTCGGCGCCGCGTTGACGGCGCTCCTGTTCTCGATCGGCAAGTTCGCAATCGGGCTCTACATCGGCAAGGCCGGTGTCGGCTCGGCGTACGGCGCGGCCGGCTCGCTGATCGTGATGCTGGTGTGGATGTACTACTCGGCGCAGATCTTCCTGCTCGGCGCCGAGTTCACGCGCGTCTACGCGCACGCCCATGGTTCGCGCCAGGGCCAGCCGCTCGTGTCGGGGTTGACGCTTGTCAAGCCGGCGCTGATGCCGGCCGCCGGACCGGCGCCGATCGAACGGTCGCGCGCCGCGCTGGCCGAAGCCCTGAACGGCCCCGCTCGCACCAGCCGCTCGAGCGCGACGAGGTGACGACATGAACCAACGACGCCCGAACGCGCCCAACATCGTTTTCATCGTGGCAGATGACCTCGGCTTCGCCGACCTCGGCTGCTACGGCGGCCGCGCGCCGATTTCGCCGGTGCTCGACAGCCTGGCGGCCAACGGCGTCCGTTTCACGCACGGCTATTCAAATTCGCCGGTGTGTTCGCCCACGCGCTTCGCACTGATGACCGCGCGCTACCAGTACCGGCTGCGCGGCGCGGCCGAGGAGCCGATCAACAGCCGAAGCCGCGGCAGCACCATCCTCGGCCTGCCGCCCGAACATCCCACGTTGCCGTCTCTGTTGAAGGGCGCGGGATATCGCACCGCACTGATCGGCAAGTGGCACCTCGGCTACCCACCGAATTTCAGCCCGCTGCGTTCCGGATACGACGAGTTCTGGGGCCCGATGTCGGGCGGTGTCGATTACTTCACCCATTGCGACTCTGGCGGCGCGCACGACCTATGGCAAGGCGAGGCCGAGCACCACGAAGCGGGCTACCTCACCGACCTGATCTCGAAGCGTTCGGTCGACTGGATCGACCGCCACGCACCGGGCGGGGACCCGTTCTTTCTGAGCGTTCACTACACGGCGCCGCACTGGCCCTGGGAAACGCGCGATGACGAAGCGCTCGCGAAAGAGGTGAAGGCCAACCTCTTCCACCTGCACGGCGGCAACATCCACACCTACCGTCGCATGGTGCATCACATGGACGAAGGCATCGGCTGGATCATGTCGGCGCTCGAAACGCACGGCTGCACGCGCGACACGCTCGTCGTCTTCACGAGCGATAACGGCGGCGAGCGCTTCTCCGACAACTGGCCGCTCGTCGGCGGCAAGATGGACCTGACCGAAGGCGGCATCCGCGTGCCCTGGATCGCGCACTGGCCTGCCGGCATCGCCGCCGGTGGCGTCAGTGACCAGCTCTGCCTGACGATGGACTGGTCGGCGACGCTGCTCGACGCGGCCGGCGTGAAGGCCGATCCGTCGTATCCGCTCGACGGCGTCTCGCTGCTGCCGGTGTTGGCCGATGCTTCCCACACCTTTTCGCGCAAGCTTCACTGGCGCATGAACCACCGCGACCAACGCGCGATGCGCGTCGAGAATTGGAAGTACCTGAAGGTCGACGCGCACGAATACCTGTTCGACATACCGGCCGACGAGCGCGAGCGCGCCAACCATGCCTCGCGCGAGCCGGCTCGGTTGGCCGCGATGCGCGACGAGTGGCTCGCCTGGAACGCGACGATGCCTCCGATCCCGCCAGACGCCGCGGTGAGCCTCGGCTACGGCGCGAAAGACATGCCGCAGCGTTGAAGCGGGCCCGACGGTTGCTAACGTGATGCGATGACCTCTGCTTCTGACTTTGCTTCTGACTTTGCTTGCGAAGATGCGCCGTCGGGCGCCCACCCCGTAGCGATGAGAGTCCCCCTCCTCACGCAGCCCGGGCTCTGGTGGCCGCTCGCCAAGTCGGCCGGTGCGGCGTGGCTCGCCGACTACGCGCCGAGCATGGGTGCGGCCCTCTCGTACTACACGATGTTCTCGATCGCGCCGCTGCTGCTGATCGTGATCTCGGTCGCCGGTCTGGTGTTCGGTGCCGACGCCGCGCGCGGTGAAATCTTCGGTCAGTTGCGCGGCATGATGGGCGCCGACGCCGCCGCTGGCGTCGAGGGCTTGCTCACCAGCGTGAGCAAGCCGGCCGAGGGCATCGTCGCAACGCTGATCGGGCTGGCGGTGCTGCTGGTCGGCGCAACCACCGTCTTCGGCGAACTGCAGGACGCGCTCGACCGAATCTGGCGCGCACCGATGCGCGACAAGTCGGGCGGGCTCTGGGGCTTGCTGCGCACCCGTCTGCTGTCGTTCGGCATGATCCTCGGCATCGCATTCCTGTTGATGGTCTCGCTGGTGTCGAGCGCGGCGTTGTCGGCTCTCGGTAAATGGTGGGCACCGTTCTTCGGCGGCTGGGAAGTGCTGGCGCAGGGCGTCAACTTCATGTTCAGCTTTGTCTTCGTCACCGTCGTCTTCGCGATGATCTACAAGATCATGCCGAGGGTGAGGGTGCAATGGGTCGACGTGTGGATCGGCTCTGCAGTGACCTCGCTGCTCTTCACGATCGGCAAGTTCGTGATCGGCCTGTACATCGGCAAGAGCGGCGTCGCGTCGGCCTACGGCGCGGCGGGTTCGCTGGTGGTCGTGCTCGTGTGGGTCTACTACTCGGCACAGGTGTTCCTGCTTGGCGCCGAATTCACGTGGGTGTACGCGAAAACGTACGGCTCGATGAGGAATCTCGCCGCCGGCGGTGATGCGGCCCTGCCGAGCGGGCCCGCGGCTGCCGTGCCGGTGGGCTACCCCACTTCGGCCGGCGCGCTCGCCGGCTCGGTGCTGAAACCCGGCGACGCGGACGGCGCGGCGCCCGGCGACGAAGGGCCAGCGACGGTGAGCGCATCGTCGCCTCCGGGCTCGCTCGCTTCGCGCCTGCTGCGCCGCGCTGGCATGGTGGTGGGCATCGGTATCGCGGTGCGCTTGCTGATCGCCGCCATCACCGACGACTGACTCCCACGGGGTGGCCTCGAGTCGAGCTGCCGGCGGCCGATGCGATACTGATCGCCCACTTCGCGCGGCGCATTGCAGACACCGGTCATGGCTCTCTTTCTAGGCGTGGCGACCTTGGCCTCCTACCTCATCGGCTCGCTGTCGTTCGCCGTCATCGTGAGCCGCGCTTGGCGCCTGGACGATCCGCGCGAGTATGGGTCGAAGAACCCGGGTGCGACCAACGTGTTGCGCTCGGGTCACCGCGGTGCGGCGTTGCTGACGCTGGTGCTCGATGCGTTGAAGGGCTTCGTGCCGGTGGTCGCGGTCGCGTGGTACGGCAGCCACCACGGCCTCGGAGAAGACGAGCTCGAATGGGCCGTCGCGCTGGCCGGACTCGCGGCCTTCGTCGGTCACCTGTGGCCTGTGTTCTTTGGCTTCAAGGGCGGCAAGGGCGTGGCCACGGCGGCCGGTGTGCTGCTCGGCTTCAATCCGTGGCTCGGGGTCGCGGCGCTCGTCACCTGGCTCGTCATTGCGTTCTTCTTCCGCTACTCGTCGCTCGCGTCGATCGTGGCGGCAGTATTCGCGCCGTTCTATCTCGTGCTGATCTGGGGCGTTGGCCCGATCGCGCTGGCTGCGGGCGGGATGGCCATGCTGCTGTGCTGGCGCCACGCCGCCAACATCGCGCGCCTTTTGAAGGGCACCGAGAGCCGGCTCGGCAAGAAGGCCGATGTCGCACCGCCGCCATCCATCAAGGAAACCGGCGCGAGCAGCGCCGCGTCACGGAGAACCTCATGAGCCAGGGATTGCGCCGCTTTCACGTCGGTGATCGCTTGTCGGAGATCACCGTCCACAACGGCACGGTGTATCTCGCCGGCCAGGTGGCCGAAGACGCCAGTGCCGATATCCGCGGACAGACACGGCAGGTGCTCGCCGCCATCGACCGCCTGCTGCTCGAGGCCGGCACCGACAGTGCGCACATCCTGATGGCGCAGATCTTCCTGCCCGACCTCGCCGACTTCGACGCGATGAACGAGATCTGGGAAGACTGGTGCGCACCGGGCGACGCGCCGCCACGGGCGACCGTGTCGGCCAAGCTCGCGAAGCCGCAGTGGAAGATCGAGATCGTGATCACCGCGGCGATCTGATCACCGGGCGGCGCGGATTGAAGGGCGCGCGTAAGGCCGATCCCGGCGCCAGGTTCAGTACTTCAGCCCCATCGCCTCGCGCACGCCGCGCATCGTTTCCTGCGCCACGGCGCGCGCACGCTCGGTGCCCACTTCCATGATCCAGTTCAGCTGCTTCGGATTCGCGAGGTAGGGCTCGGCTCGCTCGCGCCACGGTCGCTGCTCGCGCACGATCGCCTCGATGACCGGCTGCTTGCAGTCGAGGCAACCGATGCCCGCGGTGGTGCAACCCTCCACCACCCACGCCTTTGTCGCTTCGTCGGAATAAACCTGGTGGAACTGCCAAACCGGACAGTGCTCCGGGTTGCCCGGGTCGCTGCGGTGCACGCGCGCCGGGTCGGTCTGCATGCGGCGCACCTTGCGCTCGACGTCGGCCGGTTCCTCGCGCATCGCGATCGTGTTGCCGTAGCTCTTGCTCATCTTCGTGCCGTCGAGGCCGGGCAGCCGCTTCGTTTCGGTGTGCAGCGCCTGCGGCTCGTGCAGCACCGTCTTGCCGGCGCCGCGCAGATAGCCCTCGAGGCGTTCGCGATCGGCGCCGCTCAACGCGCCGCAACCGGAGATCAGGGCCCGGCCGAGTTCGAGCACGTCGTCGTGGCCGTCCTGTTGATAGCCTTTGCGTGCGGCCTCGAACGCCTTCGCATCGGCCTTGCTCATCTTCTTGATGACGGCCTGCGCGCGCGCTTCGAAATCTGGCTCGCGGCCATACAGGTGATTGAAGCGGCGTGCGACCTCGCGCGTCATCTCGACATGCGGCGCCTGGTCCTCGCCGACCGGCACGTAGCCGGCCTTGTAGATCAGGATGTCGGCGGCCTGCAGCAGCGGGTAGCCGAGGAAACCGTAGGTTGCAAGGTCGCGGTCCTTCAGCTTCTCCATCTGGTCTTTGTAGGTCGGCATGCGCTCGAGCCAGCCGAGCGGCGTGCCCATTGCGAGCAACGTGAAAAGCTCGGCGTGCTCCGGCAGGCGGCTCTGGATGAAGAGCGTGGATCGATCGGGGTCGAGGCCGACGGCGAGCCAGTCGATCACCATGTCGAACACGCTCTTCTCAATGACGTCGCGCTGCTCGTACTGCGTTGTCAGCGCGTGCCAGTCGGCCACGAAATAGAAGCACTCGTAGTCGTCCTGAAGCCGCACCCAGTTCTTCAGCGCACCGTGGTAGTGGCCGAGGTGCAGTGCCCCGGTCGGCCGCATGCCCGAGAGCACGCGCTCGCGGCGCGCGGGAGGCGCGAGTGGGTAAGGTTCAGAAGGATTCACAGGACGCTCGGATGGAAGGGCAGCAGACTCTTGCCAGGGGCGCGATTGTAGATTCGCCCCCGTAAACTGCGGCCCGCATGAAGAACATCGTGATCCTCGTTTCCGGCCGTGGCTCGAACATGGAAGCGATCGTGGCAGCCTGTGCGAGCGAAGGCTGGCACGCGCGCATCGCTGCGGTCATCACCAATCGAAGCAACGCCGCCGGACTCGTGTTTGCGCAGCAGAAGGGCATCGCGACGACTGTCGTCGACGACCGGGCGTACGCGTCTCGCGACGGGTTCGACACCGCACTCGGCGATGCAATCGAGCCGCACTCGCCCCACATCGTCGTGCTCGCTGGCTTCATGCGCATTCTTGGCGCGGCGTTCGTCCAGCGATTCGACGCGCGTCTGGTGAACATCCACCCATCGTTGCTGCCGATGTTTCCCGGCTTGCACACGCACCAGCGCGCGATCGATGCCGGTTGCAAGCTCGCCGGTGCGAGCGTGCACCGGGTCACGGCTGATCTGGATCACGGGCCGATCCTGATCCAGGCGGCGGTGCCGGTGCTCGCGAACGACGATGCCGCGGCGCTCGCTGCGCGCGTGTTGAAGGCCGAGCACGTGATCTACCCGCGTGCCGTGCGCTGGCTCGTCAACGACGCGCTGCTGTTCGACGGCATGGCAGTGCGCCACCGCCGCGGCGCAGCGCAGTGGCTGATGTTGCCCGAGGCATGACCTCGCGGCCGCCGGCCGCGATCAGAACAGGCTCGCGCCCACGTTCACCGAGAACGCGAGGATGGTGGTGTTGAACACGAACGCCAGGATCGACTGCAGCAGCACCAGGCGTCGCATCTCGCGCGAAGTGACGGTGACGTCCGAGGTCTGCAGGGCCACGGCAATCGTGAACGAGAAGTAGAGGAACTCGACGTAGTCGGGGTTGAAGTCGCTGCGCTCGCCGGGGAAGTTGAGGCCGCGGCCGGGCTTCATGCCGAAGAAGAGGCTGCCGTAGCTGAGCGTGAAGAGGCAGGGCACCATCAGCCACGAACCGACGACGGTGGTAAGTGCCGGCAACAGGTGCTTCCACGCCATGTGCGCGCCGCTGCCCTTCACGGCCGAGAGCTCGTAGAACACGGCGGCGAAGCTCACTGCCGACGCCACGATGATGATCGCGAGCACGAGATAGGTGCTCTCGGCCTGCGCCACCGCCACCTTCCGGATGTGGCCGCGATCGGCCTTGATGACCGTGTACACGACCCAGAACAGGTAGGTCCACACGAAGACGTTCCAGCCGAGCAGGAAGCGGCCGACGATGTTCGACCCGTCGGGCCAGAGCATGCCGGCGACGATGCCGGCCACCATCGAGATGAGCAGGCGCGCGTGCGAGCGGATGTAGTGGAGGAGCTGGCTCATGGGTGTCCTTCGCGCGGCGCGCTCCGGCATTCGCCTTTCGGTCGACCGAGCTGGCGTATGGATTCGCCTGAGGATAATCGCGACCATGCATCCGAACGCCCTGGTCGAGCACGCGACCGAATTGCTGAACCGCGTGATGCGCTTCGACAAGCCCGCCGATGCTGTCGTCTCCGATTACTTTCGCGAGCAGCGCACGCTCGGCCAACGCGAGCGCGGCACGCTCGCCGAGACCGTCTACACCGTGTTGCGCAAACGCCTGCTTTATCAGCACCTCGCGACCTCGGGCAGCGGCGAGGGCGATCGACGCCTCGTGCTGCTCGGCTGGCGGGGCAACGCCGGCGTGCTGCGCGCGGCACTGAGCGACACCGAGCGGTCGTGGCTGGAGCGGGTGTCGGCGATCGACGTTGCGACGCTGCCCGAAAAGTGCCGCCACAACCTGCCAGACTGGCTGGTCGAGAACCTGAAGCCGCTGCTGGCGGACGAGTTCTCGGCGTGGGTCGACTGCGTGAACTCGAGCGCGCCGCTCGATCTGCGCGTGAACAGCGCGAAGGCCGATCGGAAGGACGTGCAGGCGGAACTGACGGCGGCCGGCATCGAAGCCGTGCCCACGCCTTATTCGCCGCTCGGCTTGCGCATCGACGGCAAGCCGGCGCTGCACAAACTCGACGTCTTCCTGCGCGGCGACGTCGAGGTTCAAGACGAAGGCAGCCAGTTGCTCGCGCTCATCACGGGCGCGAAGCGCGGCGAGATGGTGGTCGACTTCTGCGCGGGCGCCGGCGGCAAGACGCTCGCTCTCGGCGCGCAGATGCGCAACACCGGCCGGCTCTATGCGTTCGACGTGTCGGGCCATCGGCTTGCCGCGTTGAAGCCGCGGCTGGCGCGAAGCGGCCTCTCTAACGTGTACCCGGTGCAGCTCACCAGCGAACGCGACGATCGCGTGCATCGCCTGGCCCACAAGATTGACCGCGTGCTCGTCGACGCGCCGTGTTCCGGCCTCGGCACGCTGCGCCGCAACCCCGATCTGAAGTGGCGCCAGTCGCCGCAGTCGGTCGCGGAGATGCGCGTGAAGCAGGGCGCGATCCTGGCGGCGGCCGCGAAGCTCGTGAAACCCGGCGGTCGCCTGGTCTATGCGACCTGCAGCCCGCTCGAGATGGAAAACGACGACGTCGCGCTCGAGTTCAGCGCGGCAAATGAATCGACCTGGCAAGTGATGCCTGTGCTCGACGCACTCACGAGCGCCCGCGTTGAGCACGCCTCGTCGCTCGTCGACGGCTATTTCTTGCGGCTGTGGCCGCATCGACACGCGACCGACGGTTTTTTCGCGGCCATGTGGCAGAAGCGTCCGGCCTGAACGGAAGCCTCTCCCTTGAAACGCGGCCGACCGACATCCATCTGGCGTCGCAATCGGACATATCCGCGGCTTTTCAAGGGCATCGAAACAAAGGGCCGTTCGATAGAATGCCCCGACGCGCCCGAGCGGCTGCCGTTGCAGCATCCACAGGCGCTCCACCCTTGAAAGCGATGGAATGAACGTATTGATTTCGGTTCGCGATGCACTGGTCGGCTGGTTGGCCGACGGCCTCGCGGGCTTCAGTGGTTGGGAAGTGCTGGCCTTCACGCTGGTCTTTACGCACATCACGATCGCGTCGGTCACCATCTTCCTGCACCGTGCGCAGGCTCATCGTGCGCTCGATCTCCACGCCGTCCCGGCGCATTTCTTCCGCCTGTGGCTCTGGCTCACGACCGGCATGGTGACGAAGGAGTGGGTCGCGATTCACCGCAAGCACCACGCGAAGTGCGAGACCGAGGAAGACCCGCACAGCCCGCAGACGCGCGGCATCAAGACCGTTCTGCTGACAGGCAGCGAGCTCTATCGCACCGAAGCCAAGAACCTCGAGACGCTCGAGAAGTTCGGCCACCAGACGCCGAACGACTGGATCGAACGCAACCTCTACACCCGCTACAGCTGGCAGGGCGTGGGCGTGATGCTCCTCATCGACGTGCTGCTGTTCGGCGCCATCGGCGCGGCGGTGTGGGCCGTGCAGATGCTGTGGATCCCGATCACGGCGGCCGGCATCATCAACGGCATCGGCCATTGGTGGGGTTATCGCAATTTCGAGGCCGTCGACGCGAGCACGAACGTATCGCCATGGGGCCTTCTGATCGGCGGCGAGGAACTGCACAACAACCACCACACCTACCCGACCTCGGCGAAGCTCTCGGTCAAGCCGTTCGAGTTCGACATCGGCTGGGCCTACATCCGCGGCCTCGAGATGCTGGGTCTTGCGACGGTGCGCAAGGTCGCGCCGCAGCTGAAGCGCGGCGACGTGAAGTCGGTCGCCGACAACAAGACCCTCGAGGCGATCATCGCGAACCGCTACGAGGTGATGGCGAAGTACGCCCACAGCCTGCGCCGTGCGAGCCGCGCCGAAGTGCGCCGTCTGAAGAACGACGGCGAGACCTGCGGCACGAAGCTCGGCAACATGCGTCTCGCGCGCCGCTGGCTCCATCGCGATGCCGACAAGATTCCGACCGACGTGAAGGCGCAAGTGGCTGAAGCGGTGGCGGGCACCCCGCGTCTGGCCAAGCTGGTGGCGATGCGTGAAGAGTTGCGTCAGCTCTGGACCCGTACCAACGTGTCGGCCGAACAGCTGGTTGCCGATCTGCAGGTGTGGCTGCGCAAGGCCGAGGAGAGCGGCATCGCCGCCCTGCAGGAGTTCGCGCTGAAACTGCGCGCCGCGCGAGCCTGACCGGTTCCTCCTCGCTCCGTGAGGAGGGCCGGGGTGACGGCAGTCATTGCACCAACAAAAAGGGGTCGCTCAGCGACTCCTTTTTGTTTTGCCGTCGCGCGAAGCGCAGGGCTCGGGCTCGGCCCGCAAGACTCACTTCAGCTTCGTTTCCTTGTAGCTCACGTGCTTGCGAGCCACCGGATCAAACTTCATCATCTCGATCTTCTCTGGCGTGGTCTTCTTGTTCTTGTCGGTCGTGTAGAAATGACCGGTGCCGGCGCTCGATTCGAGCTTGATCTTTTCGCGTCCGCCTTTTGCCATGATGGCTCCTAAGTCGTGGGGTTTTTCAAGCGTTGCCGCGCTTTTGCATGTCGGCGAGCACCTTCTCGATGCCGTGCTTGTCGATCAGGCGCAAAGCGGCATTGGTGATGCGCAGGCGAACCCAGCGGCTCTCGGCGTCGACCCAGAAACGCCGGTACTGCAGGTTGGGCAGGAATCGACGCTTGGTCTTGTTGTTCGCGTGGGAAACGTTGTTGCCAACCATCGGCTTCTTGCCGGTCACTTCGCAGACGCGTGCCATATCTCTACTCCGTTATAGCGGTGCCCCGTGGGGCAAAGCCCGTGAGTATAGCGGGCTGGGTGCGAGGTCGGGGAATGCAAAGGCGCATCCAGCCCCGCTCCCTCTGGGATAGGAGATGGATAAGGGTGGTGCGGCACGGCCCTCATCCGGATGGGGTGAGGGCCAATGTCTCACGACACCTGTTCGAGGAACCGTTGCGCGTCGAGCGCGGCCATGCAGCCCGTGCCGGCGCTCGTCACGGCTTGGCGGTACACATGGTCCTGCACATCGCCGGCCGCGAACACGCCGTCGACGCTCGTCATCGTCGCCATGCCGGAGAGGCCGCCGCGCGTCACGATGTAGCCGTCCTTCATATCGAGGTGGCCCTTGAAGATGTCGGTGTTCGGTTGATGGCCGATCGCGATGAAGCAGCCGGTGAGCTTCAGCTCGTGGGTGCTGCCCTCCGTCGTGCTCTTCAGCCGCACGCCCGTCACGCCGCTCGAATCGCCGAGCACCTCGTCGAGGGTGTTCCAAAAGTGCAGGTGCATCTTTCCTTCGGCGACCTTGGCCATCATCTTGTCGATGAGGATCGCTTCGGCCCGGAACTTGTCGCGCCGATGCACGACGTGGACGTTGGCCGCGATGTTCGACAGGTAGAGCGCTTCCTCCACGGCGGTGTTGCCGCCGCCGACCACGCAGACGTCCTGGCCGCGATAGAAGAAGCCGTCGCAGGTGGCGCAGCCGCTCACGCCGCGGCCCATGAACTTTTCCTCCGACGGAAGGCCGAGATACTTGGCCGAAGCGCCGGTCGAGATGATGAGTGCGTCGCACGTGTACTGGTGGGTGTCGCCGCGCAACTTAAAGGGACGGCTGGAGAGGTCGACCTCGTTGATGTGGTCGAACACGACGTCCGTGTCGAAGCGCTCGGCGTGCTTCTGGAAGCGTTGCATCAGGTCGGGGCCCATCACGCCGTCGACATCGGCTGGCCAGTTGTCGACGTCGGTCGTCGTCATCAGCTGGCCGCCTTGCGCCAGGCCGGTCACGAGCATCGGCTTCAGGTTGGCCCGCGCGGCATAGACCGCCGCGGTGTAGCCCGCGGGGCCAGAGCCGAGGATGAGGACTTTCGCGTGGGGATTCGAGGTGGTCATGTCACGAAGGAAATGGGTGGTCGGCTGAGCATCGGCAAGGGGCACCGTCGCCAAAGTCTGACATGCGGGGCGAGGGGGCTGGCGTCAAGCCGCGCAATGGTGACAATAGCCACGGTCACAAAGCTGACTTGGTGCGGTAGGGGATTGTCTCGCGGCATCGATCGGCACGTGTGTGGCGTGACTTGCGACTTCAACCGAAAGGTGATTCCAGATGGCGATGCTTTCGAACCTCGACCTGATCCGACGCGTTCCGCTCTTCTCGCTGCTCACCACCGACCAGGCCCAGGGCATCGCCGACAGCGTGGTCAAGCGGCGCTTTCGACGCGGCGAGATCGTCGTCGAGCATGGCAAGAAGTCGAACGCGCTCTACATCCTGCTGACCGGTCGGGCCCGCGTGCTCACGGCCGACTCGCGGGGCCGCGAAGTGATTCTCGCGGTGCTGCAGTCGGGCGACTACGTCGGCGAGATGAGCCTCATCGACAACGAGCCGCATTCGGCCACGGTGCGCGCCGAGGTGCAGACCGACATGCTGATCCTCGGCCGCGCCGAATTCGCGCGCTGCCTGCCCGAGAACTCGAGCCTCTCGTACGCGATCATGCGCGGGCTCGTGCAGCGCCTGCGCAGCGCCGACCGGCAGATCGAATCGCTCGCGCTGCTCGACGTCTACGGCCGCGTCGCGCGCACGCTACTCGACATGTCGGAGATGGAAGGCGAGGTCAAGGTCATCCGCAGCAAGGTTTCGCGTCAGGACCTGGCCAAGGTGGTCGGTGCCTCGCGCGAAATGGTGAGCCGCGTCATGAAGGACCTCGAGAGCCGCGGCATGGTGCAGACCCAGGAGAACGGCTGGGTCGTGATCAAGGAACAGCTCTCCGGTTGAGCGCGCACCCCGGCGTCGCCCGCGCACCGTGTGTACGGGTTGGCGCTTTGCGGCTCCTTGAAACCGAGGGAACCTTCGGCTGCATGACAATTCGGCGATGACCTTCCCCCTCGCTTCGCTAGGCGCCGATGAACCTGGCGCTAGCACGCGCGCCGAACAGCGCGCGAACGTGCATCGGCGCGACGCCTGCGTCGCGCCCGCGGCCCACGCCGGCGTCGCGCCCGCGGCCCTCGACCTCGCCCCCACGCCGGGCTGGATCGCCAACGCCAAACTGATGGCAGGCGCCGTGCTGTGGCTGCTCGCGCTGCTTGCGCTCGTCACGCACCATGCGGGCGATGCCGGCTTCTCGACCTCGGGCAACGGCGGCGCGGTGCTCAACAAGGCGGGCGTGATCGGCGCGTGGTCCGCCGACCTCGCGTTCTTCCTCGCCGGCTACTCGGTGTGGTGGGTGATGCTCGCGAGCCTGCGGACATGGCTCGGTTCGCTGGCGCGTCGCTTGCGGCACGAGGACATCGAGCCTGTCTCTAATGCAGCGGCATCGTCGAACGCGGGATCGCAGCTGCCGGGCTGGGCGCCGTGGCTCGGCCTGGCGATGCTGCTGGCCGCCAGCGCCTCGCTCGAATGGACCCGCCTCTACCAGTACGAAGCATCGGTGGCCGGTGGCCACGCGGGCGGCGTGCTGGGCTACACGCTCGGCACGCTCGGCATGCGGCTCCTCGGCTTTGCCGGCTCGGGTGTGTTGTGGATCGCTCTGCTGGTCGCCGGCTCGGCGCTCGCGCTGCGCTTCTCGTGGCTGCGCGTGGCCGAAAGCATCGGCGCCGGCGTCGACGCGTTGCGCACCCGGCGGGTCGAACGCATCGAGCGTGCGGAAGACGTGCGCGTCGGCGAGAAGGCCTTGCGCGAGCGCGAAGAGGTCGGCGAGGTCGAGCACCAGCTGCACGAGGCGCACCTGCCGATCGTGATCGAGCCGACGCTGATCGACGTGCCGAAGAGCGCGCGCGTCGTCAAGGAACGGCAGAAGCCGCTCTTCAACGAGCTCGTCGACACCAAGCTGCCGCAGGTCGACCTGCTCGATGCCGCGCCGGCGCGCATGGAGTCGGTTGCGCCCGAGACGCTCGAGATGACGTCGCGCATGATCGAGAAGAAGCTGAAGGACTTCGGTGTCGAGGTGCGCGTGGTCGCGGCCTCGCCCGGCCCGGTCATTACGCGCTACGAGATCGAGCCGGCGGTCGGCGTCAAGGGCTCGCAGGTGCTCACCCTCGCGAAAGACCTCGCGCGCTCGCTCGGCCTCGTCAGCATCCGCGTGGTCGAGACGATTCCCGGCAAGACGACGATGGCGCTCGAACTGCCGAATGCGAAGCGGCAGACGATCCGGCTTTCCGAGGTGCTCGGCTCGTCGCAGTACAACGATTCGACGTCGCAGCTCACGCTCGGCCTGGGCAAGGACATCGTCGGCAACCCGGTCGTCGCCGACCTCACGAAGATGCCGCACTGCCTGGTGGCTGGCACAACGGGTGCTGGCAAGTCGGTCGGCATCAACGCGATGATCCTGAGCCTGCTCTACAAGGCCGAGGCGCGCGACGTGCGTCTGATCCTGATCGATCCGAAGATGCTCGAGATGAGCGTCTACGAAGGCATTCCGCACCTGCTCTGCCCGGTCGTCACCGACATGAAGCAGGCCGCGCACGCGCTCAACTGGGGCGTGGGCGAGATGGAGCGGCGCTACAAGCTGATGAGCAAGCTCGGCGTTCGCAACGTCGCCGGCTACAACAAGCGGCTCGCCGAAGCGGCCGAGCGCGGCGAGAGCCTGCCGAACCCGTTCAGCCTCACGCCCGATGCGCCCGAGCCGCTCGAACGGCTGCCGATGATCGTGATCGTGATCGACGAGCTCGCCGACCTGATGATGGTGATCGGCAAAAAGATCGAGGAGCTCATTGCGCGGCTCGCGCAGAAGGCCCGCGCCTCCGGCGTGCACCTGATCCTCGCGACGCAGCGGCCGAGCGTCGACGTGATCACCGGCCTCATCAAGGCGAACATTCCGACGCGGCTCTCGTTCCAGGTTTCGAGCAAGATCGACAGCCGCACCATCCTCGACCAATCCGGCGCCGAAGCGCTGCTCGGCATGGGCGACATGCTGTACCTGCCGTCCGGCACCGGCGCGCCGGTGCGCGTGCACGGCGCGTTCGTCAGCGACGACGAGGTGCACCGCGTCGTCGCCTACCTGAAGACGCAGGGCGAGCCGAACTACATCGAGGGCATTCTCGAGGGCGGCGTGCTCGATGGCGACGGCGAGCTCTCGACGGCCGATCTCGGCGGCTCGAACGGCGAGGCCGATGCGATGTACGACTCGGCGGTGGCCGTCGTGCTGCAGCACCGTCGGGCGTCGATCTCGCTGGTGCAACGGCATCTGCGCATCGGCTACAACCGCGCCGCTCGATTGCTGGAACAAATGGAGAAATCCGGACTCGTCACGAGCATGGCCACCAACGGCAACCGCGACCTGCTCGTGCCCGCGCGGGCGGAGTGATGGCGATCGGCATGGCGCGACGCCTCTTCCGTTCGGTGCGAGCCGCGTGGGTTCGCACGAACCCGTGGCAGCGAGCCATCTGGGGCATCGCGTTGAATTTTCTGTTCGCGATGGCGCCGGCGCACGCCGACAACGTCGACACGCTGCGCGGTTTCGTGCGCGACGTGAAGAGCGGCCGAGCGCAATTCACGCAGACGGTCACCTCGCCTGATGGCGCTAGGAAGAAGTCGTCGAGCGGCAGCTTCGAATTCGCGCGCCCCAATCACTTTCGCTTCGTCTACGCGAAGCCGTTCGAGCAGACCATCGTCGCCGACGGCCAGAAGGTGTGGATCTACGACGTCGACCTGAACCAGGTGAGTTCGAGGAAGCTCGGCGACGCGCTTGGCGCGACGCCGGCGGCGCTGCTCGCCGGCGGTTCGCTCGACAAGGAGTTCGATCTCGCGAGTGCGCCCGCGAAGGACGGCCTCGACTGGGTCGAAGCCAGGCCGAAGGTGAAGGACGGCCCGTTCCAGTTGTTGCGCATCGGCTTCAAAGCGAAGGACCTCGCGGCACTCGAGATCGTCGACAGTTTCGGCCAGCGGTCGATGCTGCTCTTCAGCGCTTTCGCGCCCAACGTGAGCACCCCGGCCGACGCGTTCCACTTCACGCCGCCGGCCGGTGCCGATGTGATCGAGCAGTAGCGCGGGGCACCTGTTCGGCCGCGAGTCGGGGCTGGTCACCTCCTCGGGCACGTTCCCCTCCCTCCGGCCGAGGGAGCAGAGCTGGCCGTGATACTGCGCACCAGGAACACCCGTTGCCGCGCCATCGACCGATGCCCGACCTCCTCACCGCCCTCGACGACGACACCGTGTCCGACCCCGGCGCGCCGCTCGCCGAACGCCTGCGGCCACGCACGCTCGACGGCGTCATCGGCCAGCAGCACCTGCTCGGGCCCGGCAAGCCGCTGCGCGTCGCGTTCGAATCGGGTCGCCTGCATTCGATGATCCTGTGGGGACCGCCGGGTGTCGGCAAGACCACGTTGGCCCGGTTGATGGCCGACGCGTTCGATGCGCAGTTCATCGCGATGTCGGCCGTGCTCGGCGGCGTGAAGGACATCCGCGAGGCCGTCGAGCGCGCGCAGGCCTTGAAGGCGCAGGGCCGGCGCACGGTGATCTTCGTCGACGAGGTGCACCGCTTCAACAAGAGCCAGCAGGACGCGTTCCTGCCTCACGTCGAATCGGGGCTGCTCACGTTCATCGGCGCGACCACCGAGAACCCGTCGTTCGAGGTCAACTCGGCGCTGTTGTCGCGCGCGACGGTTCATGTGCTGAAGAGCCTCGACGAGGCCGACCTGCGGCAGTTGCTCGTGCGCGCGCGCGCGTTGCTCGCGGCGCCGTCCCTCACCGAAGGCGCGCAGACGCGACTCGTCACCTACGCCGACGGCGACGCGCGCCGCCTCCTCAACGCCTACGACAACCTCATCGCGATGACTGTGAGCCCGATCGCCGCGGCACCGGAACTCATCGACGAACGCATGCTCGAGCACGCGCTCGGCGAGCAGCTGCGCCGCTACGACAAGGGCGGCGAGCAGTTCTACGACACCATCTCCGCGCTCCACAAGGCGGTGCGCGGCAGCGACCCCGACGCGTCGCTCTACTGGTTCGTGCGCATGCTCGACGGTGGCGTCGACCCGCGCTACGTCGCCCGTCGACTGGTCCGCATGGCCACCGAGGACATCGGCCTCGCCGACCCGCGTGCGCTTCGCATGGCGCTCGACGCGGCCGAGACCTACGAGCGCCTCGGCTCGCCGGAAGGCGAGCTGGCGCTCGCGGAAGCGGTGATCTATCTGGCTGTCGCGCCGAAGAGCAACGCGGTCTATGCGGCCTACAACGCAGCGCGCAAGCTGATCAAGAGCGACATCACGCGGCCCGTTCCTCTTCGGCTCCGCAATGCGCCGACCGAGTTGATGAAAGACCTCGACTACGGCAAGAGCTACCGATATGCGCACGACGAGCCGGGAGGGTTCGCGGCCGGCGAGCGCTACTGGCCCGACGACATGAATGCGCTCCGGCTCTACCAGCCGGTCGAGCGAGGCCTAGAAATCCGCATCGCCGAGCGCATGGCCGAGATGCGGCGGCTGAACGAAACCGCCGGCGGACACGGGCAGGGCGAGGGCCCTGAGTAGCCCGTGGCTGGCCCGGTTCCTGCGGGCATGGGAAAGCGAGTGCCGAGGGGCTGCGACGGCGCCCCTAGAATTTCTTCGGCAGCCTTCCGCCCCGACCGCGACTTTTCCTTTCCCATGGATACCTTCATCCAGCAGATCATCAATGGTCTGGTGCTCGGCAGCGTGTACGCGTTGGTGGCGCTCGGCTACACGATGGTCTACGGGATCATCAACCTCATCAACTTCGCGCACGGCGAGGTGCTGATGGTGGGCGCGCTCACGAGTTGGACCGTCGTGACCGCGCTCGCGGGTTACGGCCTGCCAGGCTGGCTGCTGCTGCTGATCTCGCTGATCGCCGCAATCGTCGTCTGCACGGTGCTCAACTTCGCGATCGAGAAGATCGCGTACCGCCCGCTTCGCAACGCGCCGCGGCTCGCGCCGCTCATCACCGCGATGGGCATGAGCCTCTTGCTGCAGACGCTCGCGATGATCATCTGGAAGCCGACCTACAAGTCGTTTCCGATCCTGCTGCCGAGCGAGCCCTATGTGATCGGCGGGGCGGTGATCAACACGGTTCAGATCCTGATCCTCGTCGTCACGGTGATCACGCTGTCTGGGCTCATGTATCTCGTGAACCGCACCAAGCTCGGCCGTGCGATGCGGGCCACCGCCGAGAATCCGCGCGTCGCCGCTTTGATGGGCGTGCGGCCCGACACTGTCATCTCCGCGACCTTCGTGATCGGCGCGGCGCTCGCGGCGCTGGCCGGAGTGATGTATGCGGCCAACTACGGCTCGGTGCAACACACGATGGGCTTCCTGCCGGGCCTGAAGGCGTTCACCGCCGCTGTGTTCGGCGGCATCGGCAACCTGCCGGGCGCGATGCTCGGCGGCGTGCTGCTGGGCCTCATCGAATCGTTCGGCGCCGGCTACCTCGGTGCGTTGACCGGCGGCGTGCTAGGCAGCAACTACCAGGACATCTTCGCCTTCGTGGTGTTGATCCTGGTGCTCACCTTGCGGCCGCAGGGCCTGCTCGGCGAGCGGGTCGCCGATCGCGCCTGAAGCCGCAAAAGCGCCCGAACCCACATGCAACGCGTGCACGACAACAAACTCGTCGTCTTCGTCGTCGCGGCGGTGCTGCTGCTGGCGTTGCCCTTCGCCGCGCAGGCGTTCGGCAACGCGTGGGTTCGCATCATCGACATCGCGTTGCTCTACGTGTTGCTCGCGCTCGGCCTGAACATCGTGGTCGGCTATGCCGGCCTGCTCGATCTCGGCTACGTCGCGTTCTACGCGGTCGGCGCCTACATGTTCGCGCTGCTGGCGTCGCCGCAACTGACGAACAATTTCCCCGCCATCGCGGCGATATTTCCGCGTGGCCTGCACACGCCGCTGCTGTGGGTGATACCGCTGGGCGCCTTGCTCGCGGGTACGGCCGGCGTGCTGCTGGGCGCGCCCACGCTGAAGTTGCGTGGCGATTATCTGGCGATCGTCACCCTCGGCTTCGGCGAGATCGTGCGCGTCTTCATGAACAACCTCGACGCGCCGGTCAACATCACCAACGGCCCGAAGGGGCTCGACGCGATCGACGACATGGTGATCCCGTTCACCAGCATCAACCTCGGCAAGACGCAACACCTGTTCGGCCTCGAGATGCCGAAGGTGATGAACTACTACTTCCTGTTCCTGCTGCTGGTCGTGGCGGCAGTGCTCATCTGCCACCGGCTCGAGAGGAGCCGGATCGGCCGCGCGTGGATGGCGATCCGCGAAGACGAGATCGCGGCCAAGGCGATGGGCATCAACACGCGAAACCTGAAGCTGCTCGCCTTCGGCATGGGCGCGACCTTCGGGGGCGTTTCGGGCGTGATGTTCGCGACCTTCCAGGGCTTCGTGTCGCCCGAATCGTTCAGCCTGCAGGAGTCGGTGATGATCGTCGCGATGGTGGTGCTCGGTGGCATCGGCCACCTGCCCGGCGTGATCGTCGGCGCGCTGTTGCTGTCGATTCTGCCGGAGGCCTTGCGTTACGTGGCCGGGCCGTTGCAGCAGATGAGCGATGGCCGGCTCGATGCATCGATCCTGCGCCAGCTGATGATCGCGCTCGCGATGATCGGGATCATGCTGGCGCGGCCGCGCGGCCTGTGGCCGTCGCCAGAGCACGGCCGCATCGCCGCCGACCCGGCGGGCGCCGTCGGCAAGCCGCGCCGCATCGACACGGAAGGCGACCCGGTCGCCGATCCGGCGGTCCTGCAGAACGTGACGCAGGAGGGCGGCGCCGTCACCAATGCGACGCACGGCACCGGAGCCCGGCATGAGTGACGCGATGGGCGCGAGCGCCAGCCTCGCCGGCAACCCGACCCACATGGGCGCGTCGCACACGGCCCCGGCGTCGCGTGCTTCGGCGCCGGTGGTGCTGAACGTGCGCGGCGTCTCGAAGCGTTTCGGTGGCCTGCAGGCGCTGTCGGACGTGGGCGTGAAGATCGAGGAAGGCCAGGTCTACGGCCTCATCGGTCCGAACGGCGCCGGCAAGACGACCTTCTTCAACGTGCTCACCGGCCTCTACACCCCCGACGCCGGCAGCTTCGAGCTCGGCGGCAAGCCGTACCGGCCGACCGCGGTGCACGAAGTGGCGAAAGCCGGCATCGCGCGCACGTTCCAGAACATCCGGCTCTTCTCCGATATGACGGCGCTCGAGAACGTGATGGTCGGCCGCCACGTGCGGACGCACTCGGGCCTGATCGGCGCGGTGTTCAGAACCGCGGGCTTCAAGGCCGAAGAGAAGGCGATCGCCGCGCGCGCGCGCGAGCTGCTCGACTACGTCGGCATCGGCGCGTTGGCCGAGTACAAGGCCCGCACGCTGAGCTACGGCGATCAACGCCGCCTCGAGGTGGCCCGCGCGCTCGCGACCGACCCGAAGCTGATCGCGCTCGACGAACCGGCCGCCGGGATGAACGCGACCGAGAAGGTCGTGCTGCGCGAACTCATCGACCGCATCCGCAACGACGGTCGCACGATCCTGCTGATCGAGCACGACGTGAAGCTCGTGATGGGCCTGTGCGACCGCGTCACCGTGCTCGACTACGGCAAGCAGATCGCCGAAGGCACGCCGGCCGAGGTGCAGAGCCACGAGAAAGTCATCGAGGCCTATCTCGGTGCCGGTCACAAGGCGCATTGAAGTCGATGCGCAAGTTGCATGTGGATGGTGCTTCGCGCCCTCACCCCGGCCCTCTCCCGGAGGGAGAGGGGGCAATGCTTTACTCCCTCTCCCTCCGGGAGAGGGTTGGGGTGAGGGTGCCGTGGATGCACAAGCCGACGATGTCTGCATGAGCCTCTCCGACATCCTCCTTCGAGTCACCGACCTGAAGGTCGCCTACGGCGGCATCCAGGCGGTAAAGGGCGTGTCGTTCGACGTGGGCGCCGGTGAACTCGTGAGCCTGATCGGCGCAAACGGAGCCGGCAAGACGACGACGTTGAAGGCCGTGACCGGCACGCAGGCCGTCGCCGGTGGCGACATCGAGTTCATGGGAAAGAGCATCCGGGGCCAGGGCCCGTGGGACCTCGTCAAGCAGGGCCTCGTGATGGTTCCCGAAGGCCGCGGCACGTTCACGCGCATGACCATCACCGAGAACCTGCAGATGGGCGCGTTCATCCGCAACGATGGCGAGATCGCCGCCGACTTCGACCGCGTGTTCGCGATCTTTCCGCGCCTGAAGGAACGCCGCCACCAGCTCGCCGGCACGATGAGCGGCGGCGAGCAGCAGATGCTTGCGATGGGCCGCGGGCTGATGGCCCGCCCCAAGCTGCTGCTGCTCGACGAGCCGTCGATGGGCCTCGCGCCGATCATGGTCGACAAGATCTTCGAGGTCGTGAACGACATCCACCGGCAAGGCACGACGATCCTGCTGGTGGAGCAGAACGCAAGCCGCGCGTTGCAGCTGGCGTCGCGCGGGTACGTGCTCGATTCGGGCGAAGTGACGATGAGCGGGGCCGGTCGCGATCTGCTGAACGATCCGCGCGTGCGGGCCGCCTATCTGGGCGAATGATTTGGTGAACGTGGGGTGAATAACCAGTGGGAGCCAAACACATGCTGAAGCGATGCGCGTCGATCGTGTTGAAGAGCCTGGCCGTCGCGGTGGTGACGGCATCGCTGACCGCGCCGGCGCACGCGACCGAAGCCGCTCCATCGGCGGCGCCCGTCGGCGCGCTCACGCTCGAACGCATCCATGCCGACCCGCCGCTCGCCGGAAGGCAACCACGCCTGGCCAAGCTCTCGCCCGGCGGCCGTTTCGTCAGCACGCTCGAGCCCTCGGCGGCCGACAGCGAGGTGTTCGAGCTGTGGGTGCGCCGCATTGCCGACGGCCATGCGCGCCGCCTGGTCGGCGCGAGCGACCTGATCGGCAACCGCACCGCGGTCGTTAGCGAGGCCGAGAAGATGGCGCTCGAGCGGCGGCGCGTGCGCGGCGGCGGCCTCACCAGCTACGAGTGGTGCGGCGAGCGCGACGAACGCATCGTGGTGCCGCTCTCCGGCGATCTCTACCTCGTCGAGCTCGATGGCGAGAACGTCCACACGCGCCGCCTGACCTTCGACGAGAACGAGCCCGAGCGAGACGCGCGCTGCGACGCGGCCGGTCGACAGATCGCGTTCGTGAAGCAGAACGACCTGTGGGTGATGACGCTCGACCCTCTGCGAGAGATCGAGCCGATCGTCACGCGTCGTTCACTGCCGGGCCCGAGCACGGTGGCCAACACGCCGCTGCCCGATGTCAAGCGCCTCACCACGACCGGTACCGATGGCCTCAGCACCGGCCTCGCGGAGTTCATCGCCGCCGAAGAGCTCTACCGCTACGACGGCTACTGGTGGTCGCGCGACGGCAAGCGCCTGCTCGCGTTCGAGGCCGACGAGCGCAAAGTGCCCTCGAAGACCCGCGCGCAGATTCGCGCCGATGGCACCGACCTCATCACGCAGCACTACCCGGCGGCGGGCGAGACGAACGCGGTCGTCGTGCCGCTGGTGATCGACGTCGCGTCGGGTCGGGTCCAGCGCCTCGACCTGCCGCCGGCGACCGAGTACCTGCCGCGTGCCGGCTGGTTCGCCGACGGCACGCCGTGGATCGAAACGCTCAACCGCACGCAGACCGAGCTGCGGCTCGTCGAGTATCCGAACGCGCAAGCGGCGCCGCGCGAGGTGTTCGTCGAGAGCGACGCGGCGACCTGGGTGTCGATCGACGCCAGCCCCAACCTGTTCGAGTTCCCGACCCGGCCGCTCTCGGGCAAGCCATCGATCGTGTGGGTGAGCGAGCGCTCGGGCAGCAGGCAGCTCTGGTTGCTCGACCGCGTGACGGGCTCGCTCGCGCCGCTCACGACGCTCGTCGAACCGGTGCGAGACGTGGTGTGCATCGGCGGCGGCCGCATCGTGTTCACTGCCGAGCAGCAACGCGGTCGCGCGACCGAACTCTTCATGCTCGGAGCGAACGACGAGGTGACGAGGATCGCCGGCTCGTCGACGACGGGCCTGCCGCTCACACGCAGCGCGATCGCCGATCGCCTTTGCAGCCGTCTGTTGACGAGCGAATCGACCTGGGGCGTGCCGCCGACGCGCGAGGTGCTGACGCTCGGCGGCAACGCGCGGCCGGTCGCGATCAACGGCGACGCGCCCGATCCGCTGCTCGCGAAAGTCGTGCCGAAGATCCAGCCGATCGACCTGCTCGCGGCCGACGGCAAGACGGTGCTGAACGCGTTCTACATGGCGCCGTCGAAACCTTCTGCGAACCCGCACGGCAGCGCCACCATCGTCGAGGTCTACGGCGGGCCCGGCGCCGTCACGGTCCAATACGCGTGGAGTGGCGCCGCGCTGCACGACGCGTACTGGCAATCGCTCGGCTTCGGCGTGCTGCGCGTCGACACGCGCGGGGCGCACTACCGCGGCCGTGATTACGCGCACGCGCACTACCGCGCGTTCGGGGCTGTCGAGGTCGACGACCTCTTCGCGGCGGCGCGCCAGTTGCCGAAGGTCGTGAGCGGGGTCGACCCGGCGCGCATCGGCGTGGTCGGCGGGTCGTACGGCGGATACCTGGCGGCACGCGCGGTGCTCGATGCCGACACGCCGTTCGCCGCTGCCGTCGCCGCGTCGTCGGTGGTCGACTGGACGCTCTACGACACCGCCTACACCGAGCGCTATCTCGGCATGCCCGAGGGCGGCAAGGCGGCGCCCTACGCCGCGAGCAACCTCGCGTCGCGCGCGAAGCTGCTGGCCCGACCGCTGATGCTGATGCACGGCACCGCCGACGACAACGTGCTGTTCGAACACTCGTTGCGCCTCATCCTTGCGCTCGAGCGTGAAGGCAAGCTGTTCGAGACGGTGGTCTACCCGGGCCAGGCGCATGGCGTGAACGGCCGCGCGTTGCAGCTGCACGTCGACCGCGCGACGGCCGACTTCTTCGTGAGGCGCTTGCAGCCATGACGCGGTCTGCCCTCTTCACGCTCGCGGCCACTTTCGTTATCGTGCTCGCCTCATCGACAGCCGACGCGCAAACGAAAGCCGCCATGACGCACCACGCCACCGGGACCTTCGAGGTCGTGATCCAGCCTCAACCGACCGCCGCTCCGGCGTCGGCCGCCGAGCCTAAGGGCGTCGGCCGCATGTCGCTCGACAAAACCTTCAGCGGCGAACTCGTCGGCACCGGCAGCGGCGAGATGCTGACCGCGATGACCGACACCAAAGGCTCGGCAGGTTATGTCGCGGTCGAGATGGTCAGTGGGACCTTGCAGGGCAGGAAGGGGAGCTTCATGCTGCAACACTCCGGCTCCATGAACCGCGGCGCGCCATCGCTGGTCATCACCGTGGTGCCCGATTCAGGCCGCGGTGAGCTCGTCGGCATCACCGGCCAGCTGACGATCCGCATCGACGGCGGCAAGCATTTCTACGACTTCGAATACGCGCTGCCCTGAGCGCGCATCCCTGGCCGAGCGTTCCCGATCAGCCATTCGCGTCGCCGGCCGGATCGCTGCGCGCCTCGCCTCGCCTCTCCCGAACCGAGCGCTCGACCGATGCCGTTCGCGTACACCGGCGCCATCGATGCCGCGCGCGTCTCGATCCGCTTGATCGACGCGGCGCACCTGCCCGCATTAATGGCCGTGAACGGCGACGACGACGTCACCCGCTACCTGCCATACGCGAGCTGGCAAACGCCAGCCGACGCCGAAGCCTGGCTCTCGCGCATGACGATCGCGATCGACGCCGGCCACACGCTGCAATACGCGATTGTCGACAAGGCAAGCGGGGTGGCGATCGGCTCGTGCCTGCTGTTTCGCCTCGAGGCCGCGAGCGCGCGTGCCGAGCTGGGCTATGTGCTGGGCCGCGCGCACTGGAACCAGGGGCTGATGCGCGAAGCCCTCGTCGCGTTGCTCGACCATGCCTTCGGCCCGATGAGCCTGCGCCGCATCGAGTGCGAGATCGATCCGCGCAACCTGCCGTCTTTGCAACTGTGCGAGCGCCTCGGCTTCACGCGCGAAGGGCTGCTGCGGCAACGCTGGATCGCGAAGGGGTCGGCGCGCGATGTGCACGTCTACGGGCTGTTGCGGGACGAGTGGCCGGCTGCTCGCAGGCAGCCGAACACGGCTTGAACGCGACGCCCAACCTCGTCGATCCGCCCGAACCGGGAAGTGCCTCGCCGTCCGCGAGAATCGAGCCTCCACGCCGACGTATCGCCCCGAGACCACGCCCTTGCCAGACGATCATTTCAAGCCGCCCCGAGTTCCTGTCGGTGATGTCGAGAACCCGGCGCCGCGCGCGCCGGTCGGGGTTCGCAACGCGTGTGCGCTGGTGCTGATCTCGCTGGCGCTCAGCTACCTCACGCTCATCCCGGGCTTCGGTCTGCCATGGCCCGCCACGCGCGGCGAGCAGGCCTTCGCGGTCGCGTGGCTGATCGGCGTCACGTGGCTCACGTACTGGCTGACCACGCTCGTGCGCGCGCGCAGCAACCGCGCGCGCTGGGGCCTCTTCATCTTTCTCGCGCTGACCTGGCTGCTCTCGGTCGACGGCCTGGCCGACGAGTTCTCGAAGGCGCCGCTGGCCGCCGCCCTCGGCGTGTTCTGCGTCGGCATCGAGATGGCGGCGATGGTGATGCTCTTCAGCGGCATCGGGGCGCGCTGGTTCCAGCGCTGACCAACGCGCGATGGACGGCCCGGCTCGCTCGATGCCCACCGCTGCGCGCGAGGGCGCGCCGCCGACCTGGTGGCGTCGGGTGTGCTTCGCGTGCCTGATCGCGCAGATCGGCACCGTGTCGCTGCTGTGGAACCTGATCGCACCGCTGCTGCAACTCGTGCTCGGCCGCCAACGCGGCACGCGTCTCGGCCGCGCCGCCATCGCGTGGATCTATGCGCGGCTCTGGTCGAGCGCAGCCGCACTCGGCATGATGCGCATCGATGCGTCGGCGCTCGACGTCCTGCGCGCCGAACCCGGCGGCCTCATCGTCGCCGCCAACCACCCGACGATGCTCGATGCCCTGGTGCTGGTGGCGCGCCTGCCGCGGTCGGTGTGCGTGATGAAGGCCGACCTGATGAGGAACGTCTTCCTCGGTGCGGGCGCGCGGCTCGCGCGCTACATCGCCAACGACTCGCCGCGCAGCATGATCCGCGAGGCGGTAAAAAGCCTGCACGAGGGCGCCCAGCTGGTGTTCTTCCCGGAGGGTACCCGCACCGTGCAGGCGCCGGTCAACGCGTTCAGGCCCGGCATCACGCTGATCGCCCGACTGGCGCACACGCCGGTGCAGACGGTGATCATCGAGACCGATTCGCCTTACCTCGCCAAGGGCTGGCCGCTGCTGCGCGTGCCGCCCGAACCGGTCGTGATGCGGGTGCGGCTCGGTGTTCGCTTCGCGCCCGAGGCCGACCACCGGCAGATGCTCGCCAGGCTTGAGGCGTATTTCGGCGCGGAGCTGTCGTGAGCTTGCGACCGTCAACGACGCACCTGGTCGTCATCCCGAGCTACGACACCGGCCCCGCGGTGTATGCCACGGTGCGTGCGGCGCGCGCGCACTGGGCGCCGGTGTGGGTGGTGGTCGACGGCAGCACCGACGGCACTCCCGAAGGCCTGCTCGCGATGGCGCGCCACGACGACCAGCTGAAGGTGCTGGTGCTGGCCGAGAACCGGGGCAAGGGCGCTGCCATGCTGCACGCGCTGAGCGCCGCGGCTGCGGCCGGGTTCTCGCACGCGCTGGCGATGGATTCCGACGGCCAGCACCCGCCCGACCTGATCGCCACGTTCATGCAGACCTCGATGCAGCTGCCCGCCGCGATGGTGCTGGGGCGGCCGGTCTTCGACGCCTCGGCGCCGATGATCCGCGTGCGCGGCAGGAAGCTCTCGAATCTGTGGACCAACCTCGAGACCCTCGGCGCCGGCATCGACGATTCGCTCTACGGCTTTCGCGTCTACCCGATCGTGCCGCTGGTCGACGTGATGACGACGCATCGCTGGATGCGCCGCTTCGACTTCGACACCGAAGCCGTCGTGCGGCTCGCCTGGGGCGGTATTTCGCCGATCAACATCGCGGCGCCGGTGAAGTATCTGCGCGCCGACGAAGGCGGCGTTTCGCACTTCCACTACGTGCGCGACAACCTGCTGTTGACGTGGATGCACCTGCGGCTGTTGGCCGGCTTCCTCGTCCGCGTTCCGACACTCGCCGCCAAGCGCATCGCCCACCAGGCGCCGTTCGACCTGCTCAGACCATCGCGCCGTTGATCGACACGATCTGCCCGCTGATGTAGGCGGCGTCGTCCGACGCGAGAAAAGCAACCAGCGCGGCCACTTCGTCGGCCCGGCCCGCGCGCTTCATCGGCACCAGTCGCTCGATCACAGATTTGTCGAACGCCGCATCGGCCATGGCGCTCGCGATGATGCCGGGAGCGATCGCATTCACCGTGATGCCGCGGCTCGCCACTTCGAGCGCGAGCGCCTTGGTGGCGCTGTTCAGCGCGCCCTTGGCGGCCGCGTAGTTCACCTGGCCGCGGTTGCCGGTGATGCCGGCCACCGACGAGACGTTGATGATGCGGCCCCAGCGGGTGCGGATCATCGGCATCAGCAGCGGCTGCGTCACGTGGAAGAAGCCGTGCAGCGAGACGTCGATCACGCGCTGCCACTGCAACGGTCTCATCGCCGGAAAGACCGCGTCGTCGTGCACCCCGGCGTTGTTGACGATGACCTGGATCGGGCCGCCCTTCAGCATCGCCTCGCACGCCGCGTGCGTGGCTTCGAGGTCGGTGACGTTGAACGACACCGCTTCCGCGCTGCCGCCAGCGCCGACGATGCCCGCGACGATCGCTTCGGCGTTCGCGATGCGGCTCATCGCGTGCACGAGCACGTGCAGGCCGTCTCGGGCGAGGCGCTCGGCGATGGCGTGGCCGATCGCGCCGCTGGCGCCTGTCACCAAGGCTCGCTTGCGTGAGCGAGGCGCTTCTTTCGACGGTTCGCTCGGTGGCGTGGAAGAGATGGTTTGCATGGTCGTGTCAGGCAGAGGCGGGCACCGTGTCGAGCACGACCGCGACACGGCCGCTCGCGATGCGTTGGGGGCCGTTGTGCACGGTGAAGGCGTAGAGCAGCTGGCGCTCGTCGCCGACGAGACGGGTCGCCTCGACCATCAACGCGTCGCCCGAGAGGTCGTCGAGCCGAAGCCGTTCCAGCACCACGCCGCGGGCACTGACCAGCAAGCCGGGCGACGGCGGCCGGCCTGCCTCGAGCCCGAGCAGCGCGCCGTGCAAGGCCATCGCCTGCGCGGCGTATTCGATCGTCGCCGAGGCGAGCAGGCCGCTCGCGCTGCGCAGCGGGTGCTCGGCATCGCGGTGGTTCGTGGCCGCGCAGGTGATGGAGGTCGGTGTCCACGCGAGCAGGCGATCGAGCAGACACATCGCGTTCCGGTGCGGCACCAGGCGCACGATGCCGGCGTGATCGAGGGTCTGCTCGGGGGCGGTCACGGCGCGGTCAACGACGTCGATGGTGCGAGCCTCGACGCCAGCGCCGCGTTCGCCGCCTCGGCCGGCGTCGAGCCGACCAGCCAGACGTTGGCGAACGGGGTGCCCTGGCCCATCGGGAGGGCGTCGACCTCGAGACCGAGCGCGACGAGCGCGTCGATCCACGCGTCGGCCGTGCGCGTCGACTGCGGTACCACGTGACCTTGGCGCACGAACGCGACCACGTGATCGACCGTGCGCGCGAAGCCGCCGCGCCGATGGGCGGCGCCGTCGCCCACGCGCATCGCGAGGCGGCCTCCCGGTGCGAGCGCGTCGCGCACGCGGGCGAGCAACGCGTCTTGCTCGGCGTGCGAGATGTAGTGCAGCGCGTCGAGCAGCACCACCACGTCGCTGGTCGGCAAGCGGGCCACGCGCATGTCGTCGCAATGAAAGGTCGCGCGGGTGTCGAGCGCGGTGCGAGCGCGCGCGATCTCGCGCGGCGCGATGTCGATGCCGGTCACGTGCGCACCGATCGGCGTTGCGCGCCATGTCGAAGGCCAGCCGTCGTTCGAGGGCTGGCGGTTCGCGGCATCGACCAGGCTCGCCAGCAGGCCCTGGCCGCAGCCGATGTCGAGCACGCGATCACCGGCGCGAACGAGGCCGCTCCGCATCACGTGCGCGAAGACCGGGTCGAAACGCAGCTTGCCGCGCGCGAAGTGCCACGCGAAGCGGCCGGCCTGCCGATACGGTGCGCCGGCTTCGTCGGCGAGCGCTCGCCACGCCGTGCGTTCGGTCATGGGACTGGCAGCCGTCACGGCGGGGATCGGCCTCATGCGCTGGCGCATGAATGCGGGTTCGGGCTCGCGTTCGTCGTCGTGGTTGACGTCGTGATCGATTTCGAGTCTGCGACGCTGCTCTTGCTCATGCTCGTGTTCGGATCGGTGCTCGTGCCCGTGCCGCAGGCGACCCACGTCGGCGCCATCGCCTGCGGCAAGGTCACGGTCTTCAGGCGTTCGGCCTCGAGGCGAGCGAGCAACGCCGGCAACGCATCGAGCACCACCGCGCGCCCTTGCGACGTGCGCGCGGCGTGGCCGTCGTGCAGCAGCACGATGTCGCCGGCGCCGAGGTGGCGTGTCAGCGCGGCCAGCACGCGCGCCGCGTCGCCGCGCCGTGTGTCGAAGCCCCTGCGCGTCCAGCTCACGAGCATGAGGTCGAGCTGTTGCAGCACGCCGTCGAGCAACGGGTTGCGCAAGCCCGCCGGGGCGCGGAAGAAGCGCGGCAGGGTGCCCGTGAGGTCGGCGAGCACCTGCTGCGCGGCGCCGATCTCGCGCGCGAATCCCGCCCGGCCGAGCAGCGAAAAGGTGTGCACGTGGCGGTGGCTGTGGTTCTGCACGCTGTGGCCGCGGGCGACGATCTCGCGGCATAGGGCCGGATGCGCCAGCGCCCGCGTCGCGATGCAGAAGAACGTGGCACGTGCGCCGTGCGCGTCGAGGATGTCGAGCACCGCGGGCGTGACATCGGGGTCGGGGCCGTCGTCGATCGTGATTGCGAACTCGCGCCGCGCCTCGGCGGCCGCCGGCAGTCGGCGCAGGTTGGGGCCGAGCCAGGTCGAACGCGGCCAGAGGCCGATCGCCGTGAGCGCCGCATGGTTGAACACGACGGCACCGAGCGACCACGGCCAAAGCGCCGGCTGCACCACGGTCGCCAGTGCGGCGCCGGCGTGCCAGGCGACACTCGCTGTCACGAAAGGGGGCGTCCGGGTGGGCATGGACTCGGTCGGTGGGTCAACGGCTTTCGGCCATCTTCCCACGCGAGCCGCCGAGCCACGCCGCCGACAACAGCAGGCAGAAGAAGGCGCCGGGCGCGACGACGATACCGATCGCCTGCAGCACCGCGATGTTCGAGAACGCCAGCAAGCCGAACGACCACACGGCCGTGAGGTTGGCGAGCAGCAGCGAGGCGAGCGTGTCGACATCGTCAGCGCGCGACGGGTCGGCCGATGCGCGCGCCGGCCGGGCCTGCAGATGCTCGAAGAACAGCGCGTAGTTGGAGCCGATGGCCACCACCAGCAGCAGCCCGACCAGATGCAGGATGCCCAGCGCGACGCCGCCCGCCGTCAACGCACCGAGCACGATGACGACCGCCGCCGCGATCGGCCACGCCACCGCGAGCAGCCGTCGGACGCTGCGCAGAGAGGCGCCGAGCAACACGCACACCGCCGCCGCGCCGGCCAGCGCCTGCCATGCGGCGCGGTGCAGATAGCTCGCGTAGAGCGCGTCGAGTTCGCGTTGCACGGCGATCACCTGCGCACCGGGCACCTCGTCGATGGCCCGTTGCACGGCCGCGGTGTCGATGGCGGCAGCGCCCGCGTGCAGCGTGAGCAACGCGCGCCAGGGTCGCGCGGGGTCGATCGTGTTCGATGGCGGGGCATCGCCGGCGATCAGCAAGGCGTCGACGACGGCTGCGAGCGGTGTGCCGTCGAGCGCTTTTCGATCGAGCATGGGCTTCGCGCGGGCCGTTTCGACATCGGCCACGAACGCCTGCAGGCGTTCGGCGCGCAGGGGCCCGCCTGCGGTGGCCTCCGCGAGGCGCGATCGCAGCGTCGCGGCGTCGGGCAGGGCTGCCCTGCGCTGCGCTTGCGTGCGCGGCGAGGGCAGCACGCGCGCCGGCGAGTCGTAGCCTTGCAGCTGACCGCGCGCGACCATCGGGTCGAGACGGGCGCCGGCCGCTTCGGCATGTTCGAGCGCTTCCGCTTCGCTAGTCGCCGCGATCGCGATCAGGGTGCCGGCATCGGCCGCGCCGAGGTCGGCGCGCAAGTCGGCATCGAGTGCGAGCGCGTCGGCCGAGATCGGGCTCAGGCCGGCGAGTTGGCCGCGCCAGGGCGACGGCAGTGCGAGCATCGCCACCACGGCCAGCAGGGTCAGGCCCAGAAAGCCGATGCGCCAGCGCAGCAGCGACCCGGCCACGCGAGCGGTGACGCGGCCGAGGCGGTGGCGCATCGCCGTGCCGGGCGCACCGTCGGGCGCGACGATGGGAAAGATGTGGCGCGTCGTGAACGCGGCGGCGGCGAGGCCCGCGACCGAGAACACGCCGAGTTGCGCGAGGCCCGGGAAGCCCGAGAACACGAGCGCGGCGAAACCGCACAGCGAGGTCCAGAGGCCGAGGCGCACGGTGGGCCATTGGGTGCGCAGCCAATGCTCGGCGCCGCCGCGCGGCGGGGTCGTGGCGCTTGCGTGCGGATCGTCGGGCGCCCCGTCGCGATGCCGCGCCTGGATCAGGTAGAAGATCGCGTAGTCGACCGCTTCGCCGATCAGCGTGGTGCCGAAGCCGAGCGTGAGGCCGTGCACATGGCCGAAGCCGAGACTCACCGCGGCGATGCCGGCGAGCACCCCGCAGACGACCGGCAATGCCGCGATCGCCAGCGCTCGAAGGCTGCCGAAGGCGAGCCACAGCCAGACGACGAGGCCGATGCTGCCCAGCGCTGCGAGGCGCTCGACCTCGGCGCGAATCTGCGCGCGCGCGGCCACGCCGAAGGTGCCCGCGCCGGACACCGCGAGGCGCAGCGGGGCGACGGCAGTCGATGCGGTCGCCGCAGGGTCGAGCGATGACGCCACGGCCCTGAACGCACCGCGAATCGACGCCAGCGCGCGTTCCTGGCCGTCCAGATCGGCGCCATCCGCGCGCGTGGTGGCGACGATCAGCGTGCGCGCCGCACGCCGCGACACCCACACGCCGTTTTCGACACGCGGTGCCTCAGCGGGCTGCATCGCTTCGGCCATTCGCACGGTCTCGCCGGTCGGGTCGCGCAGCAGGACGGGCTTGACCAGCGTGCCGGCCGGCGTGCCGAGCAGCGCCACCGTGTCGTCGATCGCGGCCCGCAGGCCGCCGGCGCTGAAGCGCTCGGCGTCGACGGCGGGGCTCAGCTGGTAGCGATGCTCGAAGAGCAGCGGCCCCACCGATGACCAGGCGGTTCGGTCGCCGTTGTCGACCGATGCGAAGAGACCGCCCGCGCGCAGGCGCCCGGCCAGCCCGAGCGAAGCGCGGCCGCGCGCGCCGGCGTCGCCGCCCTCGATGCCGATCAGCACCAGGCGCGACGCACTGCCGCGCGTGATCTGGTCGAGCAGCGCGGCCTGTTGCGCGCTCGGTGACGAAGGCAGGAACGCCGACAGGTCCGCCACGTAAGCCGTGCGCCCGCTGATGACGAGCGCCGCGACGACGCCGGCCAGCCACACCCACACGACGGGTCGGCGCGACCACGGGACGCGCGGGCCGGTCCGCGGGCGGGCGTGCGGGTCGGTCATCGGCGCGCCGCGCCGCCCGGTACGGGCGAGACCTTCATCACCGATCGATCGCCATCGGCGAGCCGCACCTGCACTTCGCGCACCAGGCCCTCGACACCCGAGACGCGCACCGACGCCACCTGCCCGCGCAAGCGCAGGTCACGTGGCACCAAGTCGAGCACCCACCGGCTGGCCGTGCCGTTGACGCTCGATTCGAACAAGCGTTCGAGCGCGCTTCGGTTGCCCGTGAGCGTGCCCCGGATCGCTTCGACGATGACGGCCGCTTCGGGCACCGAGTCGAGCTCGACGGTGCGGCTGCGGCCGCCGCGCGCCATCGTGAGCCGGTTGCCTTGCACCGCGAGCCTTTCATTCGCGGGCTTCAGGGTCTCGCGCACGAACGTGTCGGGCGCTTCGAACGAGAGGCGGCCCGATGAGACGAGCGTGCGGTCGAGCACCGCGACTTCGCGCTCCTCGGTGAAGGTCGCTTCACCCGAACGCGTGCGCGACAGCATCTGCATCAGCATGCCGAGGTCGAAGGTCTCGTCGGCGCGCGCGGCCGACGACAGCGTGAGCGCGACGAGCGTGCCGATGCACCAGGCGAAACCGAATCGGCAAGCCGCCGACCTGAGACCGAACCACCTGTTCATGGGCTGGTGCGCGTCGTCGTCGACGGGTCGATCGAAGCGTCGGGTGTCACGGCGTCGTCGCTCCAGAAGTCGAAGAAGTTGAACCAGTTGTACGGCGCGTCTCGGCACAGCTGCTCGAGCGTGGCGACGTAGCGCGCGAGCCCCTCCCGCACGGCGGCGTCGCGGTCAAGACCGGGCGCGCCGAAGTCGGCGATCTCGACGAAGCGCAGCTCGTATTGCCGACCGCCACGATAGAGCCCCGCCATGAAGACCACCTTGCGTCGCAGCATTGCGGCGAGTCGGAACGGTCCGTCGGCGAAGACCGCGGGCTGGCCGAGAAAGGGCTGCCTGATCGCGCGCGAACGGCCCGCGGCCGGGCCGGGCAAGGTGCGGTCGGCGAGCAAGCCGGCCACGCCGCCGTCGTCGAGCCATTCACGCAGCGCGAGCATCGCATCGATGCGGCCGAGCGGAATGGTGTGCAGGTGCGCTTTCGGCGCCAGCGCGGCCAGCGTGTCGTTGATGAGGCGTGCGTTGTCTTCGTACATGACCATCGCCACGTTCAGGCGGTGTTCTTCGCCGATGGCGCGCAAGGCTTCGAAGCTGCCGACGTGCGCTCCGAACAGCAGCGCGCCCTCGCCACGCCGGAACGGCTCGAGGATGCACTCGATGCCGGTCGCGTGGATCGCGAACTGGTCGAAGCGCTCCTGCAGGAAATAGACGCGGTCGAGCACCGTCGATGCGAAGGCGTGGAAGTGGCGATAGATGTCGCGCCAGCTCGGCTCTCGGCCGAGCGCGCGCTTCAGGTACCGCGTCGAATGGCGGCGCGAGCGGCTGTCACCAAGCACGAAATAGAGCGTGATGGGTGGCAGCAGCCAGCGCGTCAACGAGCGGCCGAAAGTCATCGCCACGGTGCGCATCAGCCGCAACGCCGCGAGGCTGCTGCGCTCTTCGCGTGTGGCCCAGTCGTCCGAGGGTCGGGGCGCGGTCATGCAGACGGCGATGACGCCCGCGCCGATGCGCCCGCAAGCGCCACCAAGTCGAACTGGCCCGTCGCCGCTTCGTACGCACCGTCGGCGCTGCGCACCGAGAACCGCAATGCGCGCGCAGTCTTGTCGAAGTGGACGAGCAGTCGCGCGCCCGGCTCCACCGGGTGCAGGAACTTCACGACCGAGAGCTGCGGGATCGCGCCGACCTGTGCCGCGAGGCGCGCATCGGCCATCACCCGTTCGACCACCTCGGCGAGCAAGGCCACACCCGGCAGCACCGGGCGGCCGGGGAAGTGGCCGTCGAACGCCGGGTGGTCGGCGGCGATGTCGATGCGGTGCGCGACCGTGTGCGACGGGTCGCCGGCATCGCCTGTCACCCCCTTCACGGCCGCACGTCTTTCGCGGCGCACAGGCCCGAGGCCCAGGCCTCGAACCGGGTCGACGTGAGCTTGCCGGTCGCGTCGCGCGGCAACGCGTCGACGAAGACCACGCGGCGCGGCAGGAACGCCGCATCGACCTTGTCGCGCAGCGCGGCGATCAGCTGCTCGCGCGTCGAGGTCGGTGCGACCACGAAGGCCACCAGGCGCACCAGCTCGGCGTCATCGTGCGGCGGCATCCAGAACGCGCCGTCGGCGACGCCCTCGATGCGGTTCAACTGGAAGCTCAGATGGCTGAGCGAGCTGCGCTTGCCCGCGATGTTGACCAGGTCGTTCGAGCGACCGATGAGCCGGAAGGTCACGCGGTCGGCGTTCACCGCGATCACGTCGGCAAGCGGCGTCGGCGCGCCGACGTGGCCGCCGTGGACGGCCACGTGCTCGCGGTCGCCTTCGAGCGCGAGTCCGTCGTAGAGCAGCCAGTCGGCGCCTTCAGTGGTGCGCCGTGTCGCGATCTGGCCGGCTTCGGTGCAGCCGTAGATCTCGACGAGCGGCGCGTGCAGCGCAGTCTCGGCTCGCGCGGCGAGTTGCGGCGCGAGCGCCGCCGTCGCGCTCAGCACCAGGTCGACCGGTGGCAGCTCGATGGCCGCGTCGAGCAGGGTCTTCAGGTGGAACGGCGTCGTGACCAGCATGCGCGGGCGCGGTGCTCGCGCCAGCGCGGCCGCGATGTCGGCCGGAAAGAAGGGCCGTTCGCTCTCGAACGCGGCGCCACCGACGAGCGCGAGCAGCACCGTCGATTCGAAACCGTACATGTGCTGCGCCGGCACGGTCGCGACGAGCGTCACGTCGCGCAGGCTGGCGCGGCCCATCGCGTCAGCGAGGCGCGCGCTTTCGGCGTGCGCGTTGCGCACCAGCGCGCCCCAGCGCTTCGCGTGCGGCGCCGGCATGCCGGTCGAGCCCGACGTGAGCACGTGGGCCACGATGAAGTCGTCGTCGATGTCGGTGGGGAGCAGGTGCGGCGAGGCCTGCGACGCGTCGGGCACGCGCTCGTCGTCGTTGGCGATGCCTCGCATGCCGGCGGGCAAGGCGTGCGTCGACGAAACCGGGCGATCGACCACGGCGTAAGCCGACGGGAACAGCGCCTGCAGGCGCGCCAGGGTGTCGGGCGTTTGGTTGGGTGGCAGGAGGCTCGTGTGGCCACGCATCAGCGCGGCGACCAGGCCGACCGCGAATCGGTACCGATCGACGCTCAGGTTCAGCATGAAGCCGGCCCCCGGAAGGCGCGCCGCGAGCGCGGACGCATCGGCCAGCAGTTCGCGGCGCGATGCCATCCGGCCGCCGCGCCACGCGAACGCTCGATCGAGGGTCTCGGCGGCGCTCAGCAACGAACCGCTCATGGCGAGTTCCCGCCGCGCGCGCTTTGCCCACGCTTCTGTTCGGCAGCGTGCGCGCGATACGCCGCGACGGCGTCGCGCCACGAGGTGCGTTCGAATTCCGGGTGCCATCGATAGCGCAACCGGTATTCGCCGATGAACATCGCGGCGACGGCCAGCGGCGTCACCAGGTTCGCGAACACCGCCCACGCGTCGAACGGCGCGAAGCCGTAGAGCAGCAACGAGAGCACCGCCATCGCCGCGAAGTAGACGACCCACGCCTGGGTCACGTGGCGCGTGTAGACCGCCATGGCCGGCGTCAGCGTGCGATGCACGCGGGCCGCCAACGCGGAGATGAGCGGCGTGGCGCCGCGCCGCAAGGTCGCTGCGAACACCAGGGCGAGGGCGATGTGGATCGCGACATGCTGCGTCAGATAGAGCAGCGAGGTCGAGGTGCCGAGGCTCATCCGTGCGAGCGACCGAGCGGTGCGCGATGTGGCATCGAGGCCCGGCGCAGCGGTCGGCGCGACACCGTTGTCGCGCAGCGCCCAGCCGAGCAGACCGGCGACGCCGATCGCGCACGCGAGCACCAGCGTTTTCGAACGCACGCGCCAGCCGTACGCCGCGACCCCCAGCAGACTCGGCGCGAGGATCACGAGTGCCGCCCAGGCCGACGTGGTCGCGCGCGTCATCAACCAGTGCGAGGCGGCGACGTAGGCCACGGCCAGCGCCACTGCCCACGCGGGGCCACGCAACGCGCTCACGAGGTGCTGGCCCGCGCCGCGTCAAGCCTGGCGATGCGCCGCGATGTGCTCGGCCAGGCTGGCGAGCGACTTGAAGATGCGCACGTTGTCTTCGTCGTCGGAGCGCATCTGGAAGCCGTAGCGTTGCGACACGACCAGCGCCACTTCGAGAATGTCGATCGAGTCGAGGCCGAGGCCTTCGCCGTAGAGCGGAGCCGAAGGGTCGATCTCGGTCGGCGCGACGTCGAGGTTGAGCGATTCGACCAGCAAGGCGGCGATTTCGCGTTGCAGGTCGGTTTGTTCGAAGGCCATGCGGTGACGGATGCGAGCCGGTGAAGGGAAAGACCGCGGCGGACATGCCCCTCGCCGTGTCAGTTCGGCAGCCATGCGGACGGCCAAAGAGCGGCTCATTTTAACCGTCGGTCGTGCGGGCCCGGGCGCGGGACGGGCGGTCATCGGCGCGCGACGCGATCATGGGGCCGCTTAGCACGGTCACCAAGGCCGGAACAATCGCGTTCGTCTGCATGCGCGCGAGAACTCGTTCCCACTGTGTATCAAGCCTGCAAAAATCACCGGCACCCGACGGCGTCAAGCCGCAACGCTCAGCCGACCACCCTCCCGTGCTTGTCGGCCTCCGACGTGAAGGCATCGGCATAGAACTCGTCATCGGGCAGGCCGCACTTCACCACGAAGTCGTGCTGCGCCGAGTCGACCATGATCGGTGCACCGCAGGCATAGACCTGGTGGTGCATCAGGTCCGGCAGATCGTGCATCACGGCCTGGTGGACAAAGCCGGTGCGGCCCTTCCACTCGTCGTCGGGCTTCGGCTCGGAGAGCACCGGGATATAGGTCAAATTCTGCAGGCGCGCCGCGGCGGCGAGGGCCCAGTCGTGCAGGTAGAGGTCGGCCCTGTGGCGGCAGCCCCAGTAGAGCGTGGCCTTGCGCTGGTTCTTCTGCGACTCGAGCAGCTCGATGATCGCCTTGATCGGTGCGAAGCCGGTCCCGGAGGCCAGCAGCACGATCGGCTTGTCGCTGTCGTCGCGAAGGAAGAAGCTGCCGAACGGCCCTTCGGCGCGCAGGATGTCTTTTTCCTTCATCGTCGAGAAGACGAGGTCTGTGAACTTGCCACCCGGCAGATGCCGAATGTGCAACTCGACCGCCGGCTTCTCGGCGTTCGGCAGCGGCGCCGTGGCCATCGAGTAGCTGCGCCGCGAACCGTCGCGCAGGATGAACTCGAGGTACTGGCCGGCGCGATAGAGGAAGGCGTCGTTCGACGGCGTCTGCAGTTTCAGGATCGCCACGTCGGGCGCGACCTTGTCGATGCTGATGACGCGGCTCGGCATCTTGCGCACCGCGAAGTCGCCCGCGCCGGGCACCGTGCGCGCTTCGAGCACGAGGTCGGTCTGCGGCGTGGCCTGGCAGGTGAGCACGAAACCATCCGCCTCCTCCTGTTCGCTGAGCGCCTTGGCTTGATGCGCGCCGTGAATGACGCGTCCTTCGAGCAGCCTGCACTTGCACGAGCCGCACGCGCCGTCGCGACAGCCGTAGGGCAGACCGATGCCTTGGCGAATCGCGGCGGCGAGCACGGGTTCGTCGCGTTCGACCTGGAAGAGCTTGCCGCTCGGCTGCACGGTGACGGAAAAAGGCATGGCGAGAATCGGAAGACGAAGAGGGTAGCACCTAGACTCGCGCCGATTCTGCCTGCACCGCCTTGTTGCGACCGTGAACGCCAACATGAACGCCCACATGAATGCCACCGTGACCCACGCTCGCGCACACGGCCGCCGACCGGCGTTGCTGATCGTGGGCTGTGGCGATATCGGCCGGCGTGTCGCTCGTCTGCTCGTCGGCCGATGGCGCGTGATCGCACTGACGACGCGCGCGACGCATGCCGACGCCTTGCGCGCGCTCGGCGTCGTCCCGCTGATCGGCGATCTCGACCAGCCCGCCACGTTGCAACGCCTGAGCGGCCTGGCCGATGCGGTGCTCCACCTCGCTCCGCCCGAAGCGGGCAGTGATGTCGACCGGCGCACCGCGAACCTGCTGCGCGCACTCGCGCGGCGCGGGCGGGTGCAGCGCATCGTCTACGTCAGCACCAGCGGCGTGTATGGCGACTGCGCCGGCGCCTGGGTCGACGAGACGCGCACGCCGCAGCCTTCGACCGGTCGCGCGGCGCGGCGCGCCGATGCGGAGCTGAGGTTGCGGGCGCACGGGCGGGCGTTCGGCGTCGGCGCCACCGTGCTACGCGTTCCCGGCATTTATGCGAGGGACCGCGGCGAGCCGGCGAGCACGCGCGGCGCGCGTGGCTTGCCCGTGCTCGACGACGCCGACGACGTCTACACGAACCACATCCACGCCGACGATCTGGCACGCCTCTGCATCGCGGCGCTGTTTCGCGGCAAGCCGCAACGCGTGATCAACATCAGCGACGACAGCGCGCTGAAGATGGGCGCGTACTTCGATCTCGCGGCCGATCTCGCGCACGTCGCGCGACCCCCGCGCATCGCGCGCGCGCAGGGGCCCGCGCACCTGTCGCCGATGCAGCTGAGCTTCATGGGTGAATCGCGCAGGCTCGTCAACACGCGCATGAAGCAGGAGCTGCGCGTCGCGCTGCGTTACCCGGTTGTCGAAGACGGCTTGCGTGCGACATGAACGTGCCGCTTGCGTTGTTCGGAAAGCCCGGCGGGCGACTCGGCCAGCAGGTCTGCGTCGATGCCATTCCCGGCGCCTACGGGGGGCGATGCGATGCAGCCGTCTGCGGATTGCGGCGACTTCAGGGGCGACGCGCCGTGACCCTTCGTCACCGTTCCCGACCCATTCGATGAAGGTCCTGCTCATCACCGATCCACTGCCGCCGACACCTTTCATCGGCGCCATCGGCCCGCTCGCGCCCGAGCTCGAGCTCGTCCCCTATCGCGCCGACCTGACCGACGACGAGCTCGCCGATATCGATGTCGCGCTCGGCTGGCGCATGCCCGACGGCATCGCCGCCCGCATGCCAAAGCTCGGCTGGGTCTGTTCGATCGCGGCCGGCGTCGAGAAGCTGCTGGTGCCCGATCTGGCACCGCACGTCGTGGTCTCGCGCATCGTCGATCGCGAACAGGCCGCTGGCATCGCCCAGTACGTGGTGACGATGGTGCTGCGCCATGCGCGCCAACTCGAGCTCTACGAACAACAGCAACGCGACCGCGCATGGAAACGCAAACCGCTCGCGCTCGCAACGCATCGCGTGGTCGTGTTGGGCACCGGTGCGATGGGAAGCGCGATCGTCGAATGGCTGAACCGGGTTGGCTTGCAGGCGACCGGATGGAACCGGCGCTCGAACGAAGCGTTCGCCGAGGCGCTCGGCGGCAACGACATCGTCGTCTGCGCGCTGCCGCTCACCGACGAAACCGACGGCATCCTGGACGCCGACGCGTTCGCGGCGATGAAGGCGGGCAGCTATCTCGTCAACGTGGCGCGCGGTGCGCATGTCGTCGAGCCCGACCTGATCGCGGCGGTGCGCTCGGGCCACCTCGCCGGCGCCGCGCTTGATGTGCAACGGCGCGAGCCGATGCCTCACGACGACCCGCTCTGGACCGTGCCGGGCATCACCGTCACGCCGCACATCGCCGCGCAGTCGTCGCCGGCGACGATCGTGCGGCAGTTCCTCGACGCGCTGCGCGCGTTGCAGCGCGGAGAAGGCGTGCCGAACGCGGTCGACCGGTCGCGCGGCTATTGAGCACCGACCGCGCCGCGGCCAGGGCGACGCTCAGCGTCGACGACGCACGAACGGCGGCTGCCCGCGCCAGTACCGGATAGTGAGCCAGCCGCCGAGCATGCCGCCCAGGTGCGCGAAGTGCGCGACGCCGGAATTCATCACGTAGACGCCCTGGTAGAGCTCGACCAGGCCGTAGAGGCCGACGAAATACTTGGCCTTCATCGGCAACACGAAGAACACCAGGATCACGCGATTCGGGTAAAGCATCGCGAAGGCGAGCAGCAGCCCGAAGATGCCACCCGAGGCGCCGATCGTCGGGCTCGTCGCGCCGAGTGCGTAGTTCACGACCAGTTGCGTCAGCGCCGCGGCCAGGACGCTTGCGCCATAGAACTGGACGAAGCGCTTTTCGCCCCAAACCTCTTCGAGTTGCGCGCCGAACATCCAGAGGCCCAGCATGTTGAAGAACAGGTGGTTGAAATCGAAGTGCAGGAACGCGTAGGTGACCACCTGCCACGGCATGAACTGCGGACCGAGCGGCCACAGATAGAACCAGCGCACCACCTCGCCCCCGACCAGCGACTGCAGGAAGAACACGCCCACGTTGATGATCAACAGCGTGCGCGTGACGGCGGGAATCGGAGGCATGCGTGCTTTCGGCGGCGGTGAACTCCGAAGAGTTTATAGGCCGGGCAGCGGCCGCTCGGGCGGCAAGCCCATCAAGGCGAGTCGAGGCAACGCCGTCGATGTGGCAAACTCCGCGGCCCCGCACAGAGCGGCCTCGGTGGCGAAATTGGTAGACGCGCTGGACTCAAAATCCTGTTCCGCAAGGAGTGCCGGTTCGATTCCGGCCCGAGGCACCACGGATCTCTGTGTGCATCACGGCGCGAGCCGCGAAGGGGGCAACTGACCGGTCGCCCGCAGCGGCCCATCGTCCACCGCCGCGGTCTGCCCGGTGACCAGCCGCGCGCCGAGGCGCGACCCTTCTGGACCCGCCGACTTGCGCAGCACGATCATCGAGTTCGCGAACTCGACGCTTGCCACCTCGCCCGCGTGCATGAACGACGGAAACCGCGAGCGCGGAAAGAACGACGTGAACAGGACCGCCGGGTCGAGTTCGCGCGCCCAGTGCTCGGCGTTGACCAAGTCGGCGATCAGTTTGAAGAACGCCTGCGCGCTGTTGCGCTTCAGGATGCCACCACCCCACGGCTCCCAGAACAGCGTGTGGGTGTCTTCGACGATGTAGACGCCGCCCGGCTTCAGGTGCTGGAAGTAGGTGAGAAACGACTGGATGATGTGGTCCGACAGATGCGAACCGTCATCGATCACGACGTCGAATGACGTGGCATGGCGCAGCACGCCAGCTTCGCCCGCATCGGCATTGGCATCGGCGACGACGACGCGCACGCGCGGGTCTTCGTAGGTGAGACGGGCGCAGCGCTCGTCGATGTCGCAACCGACAATCACGGTCGCGTTGGGGAAGTAGCGGGACCACACGTCGAGCGAGCCGCCGTTCTGCACGCCGATCTCGAGCATCGACAGCGGCCTCTGGCGCAACGGCCCCAAGGTTCGTTCGTAGACCGGGAAATACGCCGACCACTTGTCCGAAACCTTGCCCCGTTGCGCCAGGTGAAGGTCGAGCAAGGGGGTGGCCGACGAGCCGGCTGGGTTCGACTGCGGTGGATCTGACAAGGCCATCAAAAATCTCCGCGTCGGTTGAGGTGGCGAAGTCTAAGGTCGCGCGCCCGACCCATCGAGTGCCACCGGTGCGCCACGTCCCACGAGCTTCAGTTCGAAATCCTGTCCGTTGATGAAGTCGCCCTCGAACGGCACCAGCATGGGCCGCTCGAGCTGGCCACCGAGGTTGAGCGTCGCGGCCTGGTCGGGCGCGATGCGCAGGCGGTACTTGCCCGGCAGCACCTGGTGGAACAGGTAATAGCCGTCGGGCGAGCTGGTGGTCTTGTCGACGACGTTGCCCGACCCGTCGATGAGTTCGACATGCGCATCTCCCACCCCGCGATGCCTGCTGCCATCGTCGAGGTACACCGTGCCGTCGATCTCGGTCGTCGATGCGATCGGGAACTCGATCACCTCGACGAGGCCCGGGCGCGGCAACACGCGAAAGCCCGGCTTGATCGGGCGCCACTGCGGGTCTTCGAGGGTCGATGTGTCGATCGCGATGTCGGCGTACTGGTTCGGTGCCAGGCGGCCGATGAAGGCCGTGCCTTTGTCGTCCGTGCGGCTCGGGTGGCGGCCGCTGCCGTTGATGATGAAGCCGGCGTTCGGCACGTACTCTTCGCCTTCGTCGCGCACGCCGTTGAGGTTGCGGTCGACGAAGGCGCGGGCCGAGACGGCGCCGCTGCCGGCGAGCGGTTGCGCGTCCGAGGTCCAGGAGCCGCTGCGCGGGTCGCGACCGAGGGCCACGAACAGTTGCACGCCAACGGACGCTTCGCGGCGGGTCGAATAGCTCCCGGTCAATGCCAGTCCAAAGCTGCCGAGGTTCTTGCTCACGCCGGCGTTGAAGGTCGTCTGACCCGTCGCGCGGCCGGGGAGCAGGCCGGGGTTCGACAGACCCGTCGTCGTCGTCGTGTTGAACGGGCCGTTGGTGGTCGAAGCGTCGCGGCTCGACAGGTTGTGGAGCACGCCAGCGTTCACGCGATAGCCGTTGTCGAGCGAACGGTCGGCGCTGATCGACACGGCCTGGAACGCCGCGCCGTGGTTCAAACGGTAATCGAGTTGCGCGTTGACGCCGACGTCGAGCATGCGCCGGCTGAGTTGCAGCGAACCGTCGAGGTTGGTCATGCCGGGCTGATGCTGCAGGCGCAGGTTGTTGGAGATGGCGGTGCCCTTGATCATGCTCGACACGCGCCCCTGCACGCCGAGGTTGCTATTGCCCGAGTCCAGCACGTCGCGCACCGCCTCGACCGCCACCGTGATCGGCGCGGCGTTGGTTCGCAGATGCGTGCCGGTCAGGCGGATCTTGTCGCGGTAGCGGAGGGCGTCGCCGCCGGCCGAGAACACGTCGCTCGAGTACGCGCCGGCTCTCTGCAGGTGTTGCGCGTCGAGCGAGTAGATGCCGACCTTGGTCTTCAGTGCCAAATCGAGCAACGCGCCGCCCGCTTGCGAGGTTGTCAACTGTGCGCTCGTGATCATCGAGTTCCAGTAGCCGCGCGCGCCGAACTGCACATACGCGCGCTCCTTGCCGCCCTCGGCCGGCATCCGCACGACGGCGGCGTTGCCGGCGATCGCCTTGGTGAGGCCGAAGTCGACCTGGCCGACGCTGCGCAGGTCGCCGTTCTTCGCACGCTGCTGCGCCATCGAATAGAAGAGCTCGCCGGGCTTCACGACCGATTGATCGAGCAGGAAGTTCTGGCGCTCGACCCGGACCTGGCCGAGCGGACCGTTGAAGACGAGGCGGAACTCGTTCGGGCCGAACGAGAGCGGCAGGTCGTCGAACGAGTACTGGCCGTCCGGCCTCGATTGCTGATACTGGATCAGCGCGTCGTTGTAATAGAGCGTCACGTCCCAGCCGGGGGGCAACGGGCCGCGCAAGGTCTGGCGGTCGAAGCTCGTCGGTTGGTCGAGCGGCCGGTTGCTCAACGTCACGCCGAGGCCTTGCGGGCTGCCGGTCAGGATGCCGGGCACGCTCGAGACGTTGACGCTGCCGATGCTGAGCGATCGCGCCTTCAGGGGGCCCAGCAGGTGGGCGTCGGGTTCGTGGCGCGACAACGTGGCGCGCAGTTGCGGTTCCGGTTTGAGGCGGCTGCTCGACACATAAGCTGCACCTTCCATGCCGAGAAAGTCGCCGGTCAGGTAGGCGGTGTAGTTCGCGTCGAGCCGGCTTTTCCCATCGCCGAACTTGTTGTACTGCGTGCCGAGCGTCTGGTCGATGAACGGCACGCCCGCAAGCTTGATCGGTGAGATCACGCGTTCGTAGCCGGGGTCTTCGACGCGCGCGACGCTTTGGCGAGGGCTGCTGCTCTCACGTGCGAGACGTTCCTGCAGCGGCAGCTTCTGGCGCGGCTTCACGCGCAACTCGAGGTTCGAGAGCGAGACCTCGAAGTCGATCGGCAGCCAATGCGCGAGCAGGTCCTTCGAGACGTAGATGTCGTCGCCGATCACGGTCACGAGTTGCTTTTCGAACACCTGGTCGTGACCCGACAGGCTGACCGTCGATTCGGTCAGGTTCAGGTTGAAGGTGCGGTCTTCGCGGACCACGAAGCCATCGGCGGTGCCACGCTCCGGCTGAACGTTGATCCCGAGCGTGAGCAGCCGCGCGAGCTCGCCGAGCGGCAGCAGCACGGTCTGGCCGTCGAGGTAGGCGTTGAACCCGTCGGACAGCAAGTGGCCATCGAGCTTCAATTCCAGGATCACGAGGTTGCTGTCGAGATTCTTCTGCTGCAGGCGCGGTGGCGGCGGCTGCGCGACTTTCGCCGGCCCGGCCGCTGCAGCCGAAGCGGGCGCGGGCGCGGCTATTGGTGCGGGCGCGGGCGCGGGCGCGGGCGCGGCGGCTTTGGCCATGCGCTCCTGCACCGGCAGCAGCCGTTGCGGCTTCACGTGCAACTGGCCGGTCTTTACGTCGGCGTCGAGATCGACCGGCAGCCAGTGCGACAGCATGATGCTCGAGACATAGATGTCGTCTCCGATCACGGTCACGCAATGCGGGTCGAAGTGCTGTTCGCGGCCCCCGATCCAGATCGTCGATTCGCCGACGTCGAGATCGAGGCTCTTGGCGCCACTCAACACGGAGCCGCGCGCGCTGCCGGTCTCGGGACTGACGGTGATCGAAAGCGTCAGCAGCCGCGAGAGTTCGCGCAGCGGCAGCAGCACCTTGGCGCCGGCCTGGTACGTGTTGAGCCTTTGCGGCAACGGCTTGCCGTCGACCATCACCTGCAGCGGCGTCGGCTTCTCGTCGGGCGGAATCGGCGGCCTGGCGGGTGGTTCGTTCGGGTCGGCCTCGAGCACGTGCGTGGTGGCCGCCGGCGGCAACACGCCGTGGTTGGTCATGATGTCGAGCAGCCGGCTTGGCAGGTCGACCGACATGTCGAGGCGAAGCCAGCGCGCGAGCAAGCGGGTCGACACGTAGAGATCGTCGCGCATCACGATCACGTGGCGCGCGTCGAAAGATCGTTCGCGGCCACCGATGCGCACCATTGAAGTGGCCACATTCACGTCGAAGTTCAGTTCGTCGTTCAGCACGAAGCCGCTCGCACGACCCATCTCAGGCCTCACCACGATCGGCAGCGACAGTTGTCTGGCGAGCGCGCCGAGCGGCAGGTAGACGTTGCCGCCGTCGGCATACGCCTCGAGCCGGCCGGGCAGGTCGTGGCCGTCCCAGCGCACGGCGAGCATGAGCTGCGCGGGCGCGCCATCGGCCGACGCGGACGGCGCATCGATGGTGTTGTCGGGCAGGGCCTGCCCCCACGCCGCCGGCGCGAAAGCGACGCCGAGCGCGACGCTCAGCGTCTTCAGGCGGGCGTGGCCAGTGGCTCTAGTCGTCGCACGCATCGCGGGTGGGATTGCGCCTCGCGTCGGCCATGGCCGCGCGAGTGGATGTTCCGCGCGTGGCTGCGCGAGGCAGGCACGGGAACGATAGACGCAATAGAGGGATCTTCATCCGCCGCACTTTGCGGCCAGATGGATGTCAGCAGTCGGTCGAAAAGCGCACGAATAACGGCCTCAAGCGGATCAAAGGTCTGCTCTTGTCCGTCAATTCGTGGTTTCGCCGCGTGCCGTGCGAGCAGGCTCGCGCGGGTTCGACGGACTCGTCAGGGTGCCTTGATGGTGGCTTCGGCAAGCACCTTGCCGCCGGAGTCCTGGCGTTCGCGGTAGACGATGCGCACGGTGCCGCCTTTCAGCGTCGCGCCGGTCGGCACGCGAAACGGAATGCGTGCACGGCGCAGTGCGTTCGGCACGTAGACCGCCGCGCCACCGGCCTTCGCCACCTCGACCGGTGCGCCGCCCGGTGGCGTGAAGGTGACGACGAGGTCACCGAACACCGAACGATTGCCTTCGCGGTTGATCACGAACGCGAGCACGTCGCTCTCGTTCTCGGCACCCTTCGGGATCAAGGCCAGGTCGGTAAAGGTCACGAGCGCATGGGTATCGCCGTGTCTCACGATCAGCGGAATCGACGCCCCGACGAGCGCGTTGATGACGATGCCGATCTGGTTTTCGCTGCGCTTGCCCGCCGACTCTACGCTGGTGCCTTCAGTCGAATCGGCCACCCGATCGAACTGCAGGTGCGAGCGGTATTCGCCAGCGGGCAGTTCAGCAGGCTTGCGCAGCAGGATGCGCACGGTCTGCGAGCCGCCTGGCGGGATGGTCACCTGGCGCGGCGAGTAACGCAGCATCGGGTCGGCAAACTGCTCGCCCGGGCCGGGCGTCTCGACCGCCGCGAATTCACCGGTCTCGCTCATGCGCCGGTTGACGATGTTGATGCGATAGGTTTCCGGCTCCTTGCCCTGGTTGATCAGTTCGACTTGCGCCGCACGCTGGTTCTTGTCGAGCACGATGCGGGTCGGGAACAGCATCAGGTCGGCCCAAGCGGACGGCACCAGGGCCAGCAGGGAGACTGCAGCCAGCCAGGGCACAAAACGTTTGTTCATACGGGCGTGTTCATGCGAGTTTGATCGTGCGCTAGCGTCGCATGTCGCGCGGATTCCGAAAGCCCGAATCGGAAGCCGGGAGCATGCCTATTGGTAATTGACAGAGATGCCGAAACTGCCCGAGTAGTTGCCTGCCGGCTGGTTGAGGCCGACATTGAGCGTGGCCCCGACGCTCACGGTCTGCGCGCCAGCGCCTGACAAAATACCGGTGCCGCTAGGGTTGGTAACGAAACTGTTGACGCTCATCGAGTGCCCGGCGCCATCGGAGAGCGTGATGGCGCTGTCGACGACGCTGATCGAATAGATGGCGTTGTTGGTGCCGTGCACGGTGAATTGGGCCGGGCCCACACCGACGCCCTGCGCCACCAGGATCACCGTGCCGCCAGCGTTTCGTGCGCCCGCTGCCGAGACCGTCACGGTCCCGCCACTGCCAGCCAGGAAACTGCCGAACGCGAGATTGCCGGTTGCCTCCACCGTCTGCGCGCCAGCGCGGGTCGGTAGCAAGACCACTGCCCAGAACAGCACCGCTGCCGTGAGCGCAGACACCGCTGCGCCGGATCGAGCGGCGCGGGCGATGCTTGTCACAGCGTGGCGGTCAATTGAATTCGACGGTGATGCGTTGGAGCTCGGTTGAAGCCGGCAGGCTCGATATTGCCACGACGCGCGTGCGCATGGCACCGTCGTCGATGCCGCCCAGCAGGCGGGCGAGGGCGGCGACGTCGATTTCTGCCGCCGCGCGTACCGGCGCCGCGACGATGGTGACGCCCACGCTCGCGGAGACGGTGGCGGCGATCGCCGGCACGCATGCCGTCGTCGCCTCCAGGCACGCCAGCCAGAGCCAGCCTTTCCACCGCAGCCGCATCGATCGAGCCCATCGCACCCGCCATGGCGTCGTCGATGTGACGGGCCTCCGGCGCCGACGTCGGGTGTGACCTTTCGCACGGCGGAGCCACTATATCCGCTCACGTCGAGCCGGCATGTGCCGATAAGCGGCCACTCCACGGCACTTTGGTCCGGAGGTGGATCGATGCGAACGGCCACAAAAGAAAAAGGCCCGCCGAAGCGGGCCTTTTCTCTACAGCACGGACTGCCGAGGGGCGCCTCTCGAGAGGCCCGCCGAATCAGTTGTACTGAACGGTTACGTTGAAGTTGGCCGTGTAGGCGTTTGGCACCTGGGCGATGCCCACATGGAGCGTGGCGCCGACCTTGAACGCGCCGGAGCCCGAAGCACCGTTCGAACCCGACAGGGTACCGGCGCTCGAGGTGAGGCTGTTGGTGAACCCGTCGACGAGCATGGTGTTCGTGCCGTCGGTGATCGTCACCGAAGCAGGCAAGGTCAGCGAGTAGGTGAACGCGCCTTCACCGGTGAGCGTGAACGACGCCGACGTGTGCACGCCACCTTGCGTACCCGGGATCGTCGCGGCACCGCCGACCGTGAGGCCGTCGGCATTGTCGAGAATCGCCGTGCCGACCGCAGTCGCGTCGGCGACCAGGTTGCCGAACACCAGGTCGGTGACTTTCGTCAGCACGATCGGGCGAACGATGGTGGCCGACGCTGCGGTCGCGACGGTGCTGCTCGACTGCGCGAAGGCACCGCTTGCGCAGACCATCGACAGACCTGCGACGAGGGCAAGGCGCCGGGGAAACTTCTTGAAGTGGACTGTCATGATGGTTCCTATCTGTATCGAAGGTTAGAGATGAAGTGAATCGATTGCCTCGGTCCTTGAGTTCATCTCTCACCGGTTGGTTGGAGCTGACCGCCGCAACGTCCAAAACTTATCGGCACGGTCCGAAGCAAGCTGTAGTGAAATTTGCGGCACCACGTCCTCGGCTCCTGTGTCGCTGTTCTCGCTCTGCGATGCATCCGCAAAGATGGGCGTGGAAATAGTCCTTGTTTCTTCGAAGCATTCGGTCTTCGAGTGCAATCACGACGTGTCGGAACGCGGCGAAGCCCCGCGAGCCGATGCTCGGACAATTGCTCCCCCGGATGCGCGCACGAACGAAACGTCGTCGCGAGCAAAGAGACAGCGCCGTCACACAAGAGCCTAAACACGTGCCCCACTACCTCACCATCGAAGACACCATCGGCCGCACGCCGCTGGTTCGCCTGACCCGCGTTCCCGGTGCCGCGAACACCACGCGGGGCAACATCGTTCTCGGCAAGCTGGAGGGAAACAACCCGGCCGGTTCCGTGAAGGACCGCCCGGCGATCAGCATGATCCGACGCGCGGAAGAAGAGGGCCGCATCAAGCCGGGCGACACGCTGATCGAGGCGACATCGGGCAACACCGGCATCGCGCTCGCGATGGCGGCCGCGATCCGCGGCTACCGCATGGTGCTGATCATGCCGGAGGACCTGAGCGTCGAGCGCGCGCAGACGATGCGCGCGTTCGGCGCCGAGTTCATTTTGACGCCGCGCACCGGCGGCATGGAGACCGCGCGCGACCTCGCGATGACGATGCAGGCGAACGGCAAAGGCACGGTGCTCGACCAGTTCGCCAACGCCGACAACCCGCGCGCGCACTTCGAGACCACCGGCCCCGAGATCTGGAACGACACCGAGGGCCGCGTCACGCACTTCGTGAGCGCGATGGGTACCACCGGCACCATCACCGGCGTCTCGCGCTATCTGAAGGGCAGGAACCCGGCGGTGCGCATCATCGGTGCGCAACCGAGCGAGGGTTCGCGCATCCCGGGCATCCGCAAGTGGCCGGCCGAGTACATGCCGAAGATCTACGACGCCTCGACGATCGACGAGACCGTCGAGGTGAAGCAATCGGACGCCGAGGAGATGGCGCGGCGGCTGGCGCGCGAGGAGGGCATCTTCTGCGGCATCTCCGCCGCAGGCGCGTGCTGGGTCGCCTTGCAGGTGGCGGCGGCGGTCGAGAACGCGACCATCGTGTTCGTCGTCTGCGATCGCGGCGACCGGTATCTGTCGACCGGCGTGTTCCCGGCCTGACGGCTCGGGTCGACGGCGCCATGGGCTTCGATGTCCGTTTCTGCACGAACTGCGCCGCGGCTCTCGAGCCGCTCGCGCTGATGGAGGACGGCGGCCCGAAGACACGGCTGCGTTGCCCCGCCTGCGGATGGACGCACTGGAACAACCCCACGCCGGTGCTCGCGGCCGTCATCGAACTCATCGATCGCGACGGAGCGTTGCTGCTGGCGCGCAATGCCGCGTGGCCGAGCAAGGACGCGTTCGGTCTCGTCACCGGTTTCATGGAGGCGGGCGAGTCGCCGCAGCAAGGCATCGCCCGCGAGGTGATGGAAGAAACCGCGTTGCAGGTCGATTCGCTCGCGCTGATCGGCGCCTATGAATTCACGCGCATGAACCAGGTGATCATCGCGTACCACGCTGCGGCACGGGGTGAGATCGTGCTCTCGCCGGAGCTCGTGGAATACAAGTTGGTGTCGCCGCGTAGCGTGAAGTGCTGGCCGGCCGGGACCGGCCAGGCGCTTGCCGATTTCCTGCGGTCACGGGGCATCGAGCCGCAGTGGCTGGCGTGGCCCACCGCGAATCGTGGCGCGGCGCCGGAGTGATGCCCGACCGCTCCACGGGCCGAGCACGCGGCCTCTAGAATTCGTGCGCAGCCCGGAACCCCATGGAAGCACACCGAGAACTCGACACGCGTGGCCTCAACTGCCCGCTACCCATCTTGAAAGCCAAGAAAGTGTTGGCCGAGATGTCGAGCGGCGACGTGCTGAAGGTGGTGGCCACCGACCCGAGTTCGATGCGCGACTTCCAGGCCTTCGCGCGCCAGACCGGCAACGAGCTGCTCGAGCAGACCAACGACCAGCACGAGTTCGTGCACTTCCTGCGACGTCGCTGAACCGGCCGTAACGGGCGCCTGCGAAATCGCATGCGCCCGGTACGCAAGCCGCCGATGGTCAAAGCGACAGCGTCTTCAAATACGATTTGAAGTCGGGCCCGAGGGCCGCGTGGGCGAGCGCAAGCTCGACGTTGGCCTGGAGGAAACCCTCCTTGCTGCCGCAGTCGTAGCGCTTCCCTTCGTACCGATACGCGAAGACCTTCTCGCGCTTGAGCAAGCCCGCGATGCCGTCGGTGAGCTGGATCTCGCCGCCGACGCCGCGCGGCTGGTTGGCGATCGCGTCGAACACGCGCGGCGTGAGCACGTAGCGGCCCGCCACGCCGAGCAGCGACGGCGCGGCGGCGGGCGCCGGCTTCTCGACGATGCGATCGATGTCGAGCAGGCGATCGTTGACGACGATGCCTCCGACGATGCCGTAGCGCCCCGTCTGATCGGCCGGCACGTCCTGCACCGCGATGATCGAGGCCTGACGTTCCTCATACTGTTCGACCATCTGCTGCAGCACCGGCTTCGCGCCGGTCATCAGGTCGTCGGCGAGCAACACCGCGAACGGGTTCTGGCCGACCAGGTTGCGTGCGCACAGCACGGCGTGGCCGAGGCCGAGCGCCTGCGCCTGCCGCACGTACACGCATTCCATGTCGCTCGGCTTCACGCTGCGCACCGCTTCGAGCAGTTCGTGCTTGGCGCTCTGTTCGAGCGCGTACTCCAGTTCGAAGGTGAGGTCGAAGTGGTCCTCGATCGTGCGCTTGTGACGGCCGGTCACGAAGATCATTTCGCGCACGCCGGCGGCATACGCCTCTTCGACCGCGTATTGAATGAGCGGCTTGTCGACGATCGGCAGCATCTCCTTCGGCATCGCCTTGGTAGCGGGCAGAAAGCGGGTGCCGAGACCGGCGACGGGGAAAACGGCGTGGCGGATCGGCATGGACGGCGGGCTTTCGTGAGGAGGTGAGAAATCGACGTGCGCGAGCAGGCTGCATGCCTGGGCGACCCTTCAGCCCGCGGCGCCCGGCGTGCCGAGCCGGGCTTGTTGTTCTTGCAGACGAATCACGGTGGCCCTGAATTCGGCGACACGCTTGCGCTCTTGTTCGACGACCGCCACGGGCGCCCGGGCGACGAAGCTCTCGTTGCCGAGCTTGGCTTCGGCCTTCACGATCTCGCCGTGGAGGCGCGTCGCCTCCTTGCCGAGCCGCTCGCGCTCGGCGGCCACGTCGATCTCGACATGCAACGCGAAGCGTGTCGCGCCCTCCGCCGCGGTGGGCGCATTCAGCGTCGCCGCGGCGAACGCGGGCTCGCTCTCGAATACCTGAACGTCGGACAGTCTGCCGAGCGCCTTCAGCAACGGCGCGGCCTCGGCCACGAAGGCAGCGTCGCCGAAGGCTTGCAGCGGCACGCTCTTGCCGGGTGGCAAGGTCATCTCGCTGCGCAGCGCGCGGCATGCTCCGACGATGCCCTTCAACTTCGCGACCCAGGCATCGGCCACCGGGTCGACGCGTTCGAGTTGCGCCTTCGGATACGCCGCGACGACGATGCCGCGCTCGAAGCCGGCGCCGGCGCGTCCCGCGAGCGGTGCCACGGTCTGCCACAACTCGGCCGTGATGAAAGGCGAGATCGGGTGCAGCAGTCGCAGCACGGTCTCGAGCGTGCGCAGCAGCGTGCGGCGCGTGGCCCGCTGCACCGACGGGTCGTCGCCACGCAACTGCACCTTGGCGATCTCGATGTACCAGTCGCAATACTCGTCCCACACGAAGCTGTAGATCGCCCCCGCGACGTTGTCGAGCCGATAGCTCGCAAACGCGGCCTCCACATCCGACTCGACGCGTTGCAACTCGCCGGTGATCCATCGATCGGCCTGCGAGAAGCGCAGGAACTGGTGAAACGGCTGGCCCGGCGCGCATTCGGCTTTGCTGTGCTCGGCCAGCCCGCAGTCCTGACCTTCGGCGTTCGCCAGCACGAACTTGGTCGCGTTCCAGAGCTTGTTGCAGAAGTTGCGATAGCCCTCGCAGCGCTTGCTGTCGAAGTTGACGTTGCGGCCAAGGCTTGCGAGCGAGCAGAACGTGAAGCGCAGCGCGTCGGCCCCGAAACCGGGAATACCTTCGGGGAATTCCTTCTTCGTCGCTTCGCGCACGGCTGGCGCGGTCTCGGGCCTGCGCAGGCCGGTCGAACGCTTGTCGAGCAGCGGTGCGAGCGCGATGCCGTCGATCAGGTCGACCGGGTCGAGCACGTTGCCTTCCGACTTGCTCATGCGCTTGCCTTGCGAGTCGCGCACAAGGCCGTGGATGTAGACGTCGCTGAACGGCACCTGGCCGGTGAAGTGCACCGTCATCACGATCATCCGGGCGACCCAGAAGAAGATGATGTCGTAGCCGGTCACGAGCACGCTCGACGGCAGGAAGCGTTCGAGCTCCGCGGTCTTCTCGGGCCAGCCCAGCGTCGCGAACGGGATCAGCGCCGACGAATACCACGTGTCGAGCACGTCGTCGTCTCGCTTCAGGTCGCCGTGGTAGCCGGCGGCATCGGCCTTCGTGTGCGCGCCGGCTTCGTCTGTCGCGACGAAGATCTCGCCGCCTGCGCCGTACCACGCCGGGATCTGATGACCCCACCACAGCTGGCGCGAGATGCACCAGTCCTGGATGTTCGTCATCCACTGGTCGTAGGTGCTGACCCATTGTTCCGGCACGAAGCGGACGCGGCCGTCGGCGACCACGTCGATCGCCTTCTGCACCAGCGACTTGCCATCGGCGCCGGCCTTGCTCATCGCGACGAACCACTGGTCGGTGAGCATCGGCTCGACGACTTGGCCAGTGCGCGTGCAGATCGGCACGCTGTTCTTGTGCGGCACGGCACCCGCGAAGAGGCCGAGGGTTTCGAGGTCGCGCAGGATCGCCTTGCGCGCCACATAGCGATCGAGCCCCTGGTACGCGGCCGGCCCGTTGTCGTTGATCCTCGCGTCGGGCGTGAAGATCGTGATGAGCGGGAGGTCGTGGCGCAGCGCACAGGCGTAGTCGTTGAAGTCGTGCGCGCCGGTCACCTTCACGCAGCCGGAGCCGAAGGCGGGGTCGACGAAGTCGTCGGCGATGACGGGGATGCGTCGGTCGCAGAGCGGCAGGTCGACGAGCTTGCCGACGAGGTGCTTGTAGCGCTGGTCATCGGGATGCACCGCGAGCGCGCCGTCGGCCAGCATGGTCTCGGGTCGCGTGGTCGCGATGTGCATGCCGCGCACGGACGAGCCGTCATGGCCCGCCTGCGGCCCGTCGCTGAACGGGTAGAGGATGTGCCACATGAAGCCGTCGCGCTCTTCGTTCTCGACCTCGAGATCGGAGACGGCCGACTTCAGCACCGGGTCCCAGTTCACCAGCCGCTTGCCACGGTAGATGAGGCCTTCGTCGTAGAGCTTCACGAAGGTGTCGGTCACCGCGGCCGAGAGCTTCTCGTCCATCGTGAAGTACTCGCGCCGCCAGTCGACCGAGTCACCCATGCGACGCATCTGATTCGTGATGGTCGCGCCCGACGTCGCCTTCCAGTCCCAGACCTGGGCGACGAAGTTCTTCCGACCGAGGTCATGACGCGTCAACCCGGTCTCCTGCAACTGCCGCTCGACGACGATCTGCGTCGCGATGCCGGCGTGGTCGGTGCCCGGCACCCACAGCGTGTTGTCGCCACGCATGCGGTGGTATCGCGTGAGCGCATCCATGATGGTGTGCTGGAACGCGTGGCCCATGTGCAGCGTGCCGGTCACGTTCGGCGGCGGCAGCTGGATCGAGAACGAGGGCTTGCTCGCATCGAGCGTCGGTTCGTAGACGCCGCTCCGTTCCCACAGCGGCGCCCAGCGCGCCTCGATGGCGGCGGGTTCGAACGATTTGGCGAGGTCACTCATCGGGTGGGGAGGGCAGAGGCGATCAAGAGAGCCAAGGTCAGCGGTCGGCGCGCAGCACGTCGACCGGCAACGCCACGGTGCCGAGCAGGAACTGCGTGTACACGGCGCCGCTCGTCAGCGTGAACGTGTTGCCCAGGTTGCGCGTCACGCCGTCGTAGTTGAGGTCCAGACGCGTCAGTGCAGCGCTCGACGACACGGCGGCGGTGCTCGAGGCCGCACCGAACACCGCGCCGTCTCCGACGGGGGCGTTGTCGACGATCAGCGTGGCCACGCCGGTCACGCCGTTCAGGCCGTTGACGAGGCGGATCCTGACCGGCCGTGACGGGCTGGTCGACGCCGTGTTGTCGTCGTTGATGGCGAAGGCGACCGGCGCCGTCGCCGTTCCGGTGACGAGCAGCGTGAGATCGGCGCCGGCCGCCGCGGTGCTCGCCGTGACCGGCACGTCCACGCCGTTCACCACGACCGTCAAGGTGCCTGCACCGATGAGCTTGTAGGGCCCGACCGCCGGCGATGCGAAGCCGACCGTCACGGCGGTGCCGTTGACCGTCGCACTCACCAGGCCCGCGCTCGACAGGCTCGCGACGACCCGCACCCGCGCCGACGCGTTGAGTGTCTTCGTGAGCGCGCCCTGCTGGTCGAGCCGCAAGCCGTTCAGCAGCACGCCGCCGGCGCCGCGCGCGAGGATGAGCGTCGTGATCTGTTGATCGGCCAACGTGAACGACGGAATGTCGAGGCGCACATCGGATTTGTCGCCGGTCGCGGTGACGCACACGTGCACCGCGTTCGCGGCTGCGATCTCGCTGTAAGCCGATTGCAGACCGGCGACGCTGTTCGCGACCGCGGCGGTCGTCGAACCGGCCAGGTTCGAGCACGCCGCGCTCGTCAGATACACATCGACGGCGCCGGCTTCGGTGCTCGCGGTGTTGAAGACGCGCAGCTTGCCGTTGCCCTTGCCCGGAGCGCCTTCCTGATCCGACAGAACGGTCGCGGTCAACGTGCCGCCGCTCGTGTAGGCCACGAGGGTGGCGTGATCCTTCTTCACGACCGTGCCGGTCACGGTGGCCGCGGTCGACGTGCTGCCACCCGCGCGCAGCGAGAAGCTGGTGCTGCCCGGGTCGAGCTCGGTGTAGGCGCTGATTGCGTAAGAGGCGGTGCCGCTCGCCACCGTCTTGCTGCCGGTGACGACGTCGATCGTTGTGTATTCACTGGTCGCGTTGACGACCCGCACCGAGCCAACGGTGTTCGGCAACGAACCGCCGCCGCACGCCGTGAGCACGAACGCGGCCGCCACGCTCCAGCGCCAAGACGACCCACCCCAGCTGTGCAACTTCAACTTCATGATTCGCTTTCGATGCCTACATCGACAGATGCTCGCTCGCATTGTCGCCGCCGAGCACCACGTAATTCACCTTGCGAATATCGCTGAGCCGGGTACCGCCGCCATACGAGATCGAGCTCTGCACGTCTTCGCGCATCTCGCGCAGCGTGTCAGCCAGGTGGCCCTTCACGGGCTCGAGGATTCGCATGCCTTCGACGTGCTTGTACTCGCCCTTGTTGAAATCCGAGGCCGAGCCGTAGTACTCCTTGAAGCGCTTGCCGTCGACCTCGACCAGCCGCCCGGGTGATTCCTCGTGCCCCGCGAACAGCGAACCGATCATCACCATCGAGGCGCCGAAGCGGATGCTCTTCGCGATGTCGCCGTGGTTCCTGATGCCGCCATCGGCCACGATCGGCTTGGTCGCGACGCGTGCGCACCACTTCAACGCAGAGAGCTGCCAGCCCCCAGTGCCGAAGCCCGTCTTCAGTTTCGTGATGCACACCTTGCCCGGCCCGACGCCGACCTTGGTCGCATCGGCGCCCCAGTTCTCGAGGTCGATCACCGCCTCCGGCGTCGCGACGTTGCCGGCGATCACGAACGCGCCCGGGAGCGTCGTCTTGATGTGCTCGATCATCTTGTGCACGCTGTCGGCATGGCCATGCGCGATGTCGATGGTCACGTAATCGGCGCCGACACCGCTCGCTGCGAGGTGGCTGATCGCCTCCACGTCGGCCGCCTTCACGCCCGAGCTGATCGACACGTAATGGCCGAGCTCGCGCATGCGCGTCGCGTACGCGACGTTGTCGATGTCGAACCGGTGCATCACATAGAAGTACCCGTTCGCTGCCAGCCATTCGGTGATCGGTCCGTCGACCACCGTCTTCATGTTCGCCGGCACCACCGGCAGCTCGAAGCGGCGCGGTCCGAAAGTCATCGAGGCATCGCATTGCGAACGGCTCTGCACGCGGCACTTGCGCGGCAAGAGCAACACGTTGTCGTAGTCGAAGATTTCCATTGAAGGCCGTTCCGGAGAGTGGTCGATTTTCGCGCGCTTTCGCAAGGTCTCCTCGGCACACTGCGCGCATGCGCCTGTCGCCGTCGACCGGCTCGGCGGCACCCCCCTTTACGATCGTGGGGAGGCCACGTCACCCCGCGCGTCGGCGCGAAAGCTGTCGAGGCAGGCGGTCAGCGTTCGGAACTGCCTGGCATGGCAGCGGTGGAAGGCTTCAGCGAATTCGATCCGGTGCTGCATGCCTCGAAAGCGGTTCAGACCCAGGATGGCCTCTGCATAGTCTCGATCGCTCATCTGCGACGAGTAGGTGCGGATCAACCGTGCCTTTTCGTCCGCGACGGCGCCGATATCCACGGCCATGTTGGGCCACAGCGTCGACCAGACCTCATACGCGAGCACTTCCCCTTGCCAGCCCGAAAGCCCGGTGGCCACGCCAAAAGCCGATGCGGACGCCTGGTGGTCGGCATGCCCGTCTGCGGGGAACGGACAGAGAACCTGGCTTGGCCGGAAGGTCTGCAGGGCGTCAGCCAATCGGGCGGCGATGGCCTGTTCGTGTCGCATCAACGAGCCGTCTGGAAAACCGAGTTCGACGACCGATCCGAGCGCCAGCGCGTCGCACACTCGCAGCATTTCTAGGCGCCGAATGCTTCGCACGTTCGCAGCCACGACCGTATCGTCGACGCCGCCGGAGCTGTCCGAAACGAAGATGACGCGCACGTCGCTCTGCAGTGCCTTGTGGAGCAGCAGCGCGCCACCGCAGCCGATGACTTCGTCGTCCATGTGCGGTGCGATCACCAGCACGCGTTCGCGGCGCAGCGTCTCGAGCTGCACCGGAAGGCGGTGCGTCGCCCGCCGTATGTTCAGCAGGAAGCGGCGTGCAAAAGCCGAGCGAAGCCGGTTGGAGATCGACTGCAAGGGTGGGTTCAGGCGACCGTCATGTCGGGCACGCGCCGTGAAACGCGAAGCGTCTGTCGATAGACCGCGAGGATGCGTTCGGCTTTCGCTTCCCAGTCGTATAGGCGTTCGACCTTGCGTCGCGCAGCACGCCCCATGGCGGCGCGTTCGGACGGAGACTTCGCCAGGCGCACCATGGCAAGCGCCAGGCCGCACACCAGCGATTGACGATCGCGGGGCTCGACCAGGATTCCGCATGAACTGTCGAGGTAATCGAGCGCGCCACCCCACGCCGTTGCGATGACCGGCTTGGCCATCGACATCGCTTCGAGGATGACCGCGCCCCCGCAGTCACGCACGCTGGGCATGACGAGACACTGGGCCGCGGCCAATTCCGCTGCGCAGGACGATTGCGTGAGCCAGCCGGTGAAGCGCACCGACGAGGGCGAAAGATCGTCCGAAGCCGACAGCGCCGCCGCCTGCTGCTGCAGCCGCTCGCGCTCATCGCCCTCGCCGATCACGATCAAGCGCATCGGCACCGCCGCCGAGGCGATGGCGAACGCTTCGAGCAGCAAATCGACCGATTTCAAAGCGACCAAGCGGCCGACGAATGCGAAGGTGACAGTGTCGGATCGTGAAGCCGCCTGCAGATCGTGGTCTGGCTCCTTGGAATTGACCCACAGGCCAAGCTCCACGCCGTTCTCCTCCATCCGTTCGATCTGCTTGCAAACGCCTTCGGGCAGCGCGGCGCGGGTGCGCTCGTTGGCGACCAGCAGCAGGGCAGCCCTCCGCTTGCCGGGCAGGATCCGGTTCAGCAGGGCGGCCTGGCTGCGACCGAGCCGAAACAGCGCTCGTTCCGGCCAGCCCTGCTTGGGCTGAAAGCCGGGCGGATACGCCATGCCTCCGTTCATGGGCCCGATGACCACGGGCGCGCCGACATCGCAGATCAGCGACGGCTCGCGCGGTGACACCGGCGTCGGCTGGTGAACGATGTCGATGCCTTCCGAGACGATCAGGTCACGCACGAGCTGTCGCTGGCTGAGCTGCAGCGCGAGACGGGAGACGAAGCCGGTCGTCATGTAGGCGAGCTGGGTCGGCAACCATTTGCCGAGGCGCCACATCAAGGCGTGCAGAACGCTTTCCTCGACGTAGCGAATTCGCTGCTCACCCGGGAACAGTTCCGTCAACTCGGGCCGTGTGCGTGCGTGCGCGACCAGCCAGACGTTCACGCCGCGATCGCGCAGCAGCCGAAAGTATTGCAGTGGCAGCAACGCTTCCCCGCCGAACCGGGCCGACGCATTTTCGCAGACGATCAGCACGCTGAACAACGCGCTGGCGGCCGGTTTGGAGTGGGTCTGGGGGCGCATGGACGGAGGGGAAGACGCGTGAAAACTTCATACCCATTCACGAAGCTTAACCTTCGGCTAGCAGACCGCGATCCCGAGTGGCCGACTCGCCTTCCATGTAAGAGCGCATGACGGTTCCCGCTCGCTCCCACGGACCGGCCGTTTCGCTACTCCGATCCGGCACAGTCGGTTGCCAGACAATCGCCCGATGATTTCCGATCTCGATACAGCTCCGTCCAGGCTGCTGCAAAACCTCAACCCCGAACAGCTCGCCGCCGTCACGTTGCCGCCGCGCCCAGCATTGATCCTGGCCGGCGCTGGTTCCGGCAAGACGCGGGTCCTGACGACGCGCATCGCATGGCTGATCCAGACCGGGCAGCTCTCGCCCGGCGGCGTGATGGCCGTGACCTTCACCAACAAAGCGGCGAAGGAGATGCTCACGCGGCTCGGCGCCATGCTGCCGATTCCGGTCCGCGGCATGTGGATCGGCACCTTCCACGGCCTCTGCAACCGCTTCCTGCGCGCGCACTGGAAGCTCGCCGCGTTGCCGCAAGGGTTCCAGATCCTCGATTCGAGCGACCAGCTCTCCGCGGTGAAGCGCGTGGTCAAGGCGATGAACCTCGATGGAGAGCGCTACGTGCCGAAGCAGGTGACGTGGTTCATCGCGGCGCAGAAGGAAGATGGCCGGCGCCCGCGCGAGGCGGAGGTGAAGGACGAACAGTCGCGCGTGATGGTCCAGGTGTACCAGGGTTACGAAGAGCAGTGCCAGCGTGAAGGCGTGGTCGACTTCGCCGAGCTGATGCTGCGCACCTACGAACTGATGCGCGACAACGAGAGCCTGCGCGAGCACTACCAGCGGCGCTTCCGTCACATTTTGGTGGACGAGTTCCAGGACACGAACCGGCTGCAGTACGCGTGGCTGAAGGTTTTCGCGGGGCCTGTCTCTGGTCCCAATGCGTCCGCGGTTTTCGCGGTCGGCGACGACGACCAGAGCATCTACGCGTTCCGCGGCGCGCAGGTCGGCAACATGGCTGCGTTCGAGCGTGAGTTCCACGTCGAGCAGGTCATCAAGCTGGAACGCAACTACCGCTCGTTCGGCAACATCCTCGACGCCGCCAACGAGCTGATCTCGAAGAACACCAAGCGGCTCGGGAAGAACCTGCGTACCGAGGCCGGCCCAGGCGAGCTGGTGCGCGTGCGCGAGTCGACCAGCGACTATGCCGAGGCGCAGTGGTTCGTCGAGGAGGCGCAGCAACTGCACCGCGAGGGCACGCCGCGCCACGACATCGCGCTGCTCTACCGCAGCAATGCGCAGAGCCGCGTGATGGAGAGCGCGCTCTTCAACGCCAGCATCCCGTACAAAGTCTATGGCGGCTTGCGTTTCTTCGAGCGGGCCGAGGTGAAGCACGCGCTCTCGTACCTGCGGCTCATCGAGAACCCCAACGACGACACCAGCTTCCTGCGCGTGGTGAACTTTCCGGCGCGTGGCATCGGCGCGCGCACGGTCGAGCAGTTGCAGGACGCGGCCAAGGTCAGCGGCCGCAGCCTCTACCAGAGCGCCGGCGCCGTCACCGGCAAGGGGGGAGGCAACGTGCAGGGCTTCGTCGCGCGCGTCGACGCGATGCGAGACGCGACGCGCGGGCTCACGTTGCGCGAGATCATCGTGCACGTGCTGGAGGCATCGGGCCTGGTTGAGTTCTACAAGACCGATCGCGAAGGGCGCGAGCGCCTCGAGAACCTGGAAGAGCTGGTGAACGCCGCCGAGGCGTTCGTCACGCAGGAAGGCTTCGGCAAGGACGCGGTCGCTTTGCCGGTCGACGAACACAACCCGGCCACGTTTGGCGGCACCGCGGGCAAGGCCGAATACAACCTGCCGGGAGCCGAGCCGGTGCAGGGTGCGCCGCTGATCGCGCCATCGCCCGGCACGACCGTGCCCGACGCCGAGACCGGCGAGATCATGTCGCCCCTCGGCGCGTTCCTCACGCACGCCTCGCTCGAAGCGGGCGACAACCAGGCCCAAGCCGGCCAGGACGCGATCCAGCTGATGACGGTGCACTCGGCCAAGGGCCTGGAGTTCGACGCGGTCTTCATCACCGGCCTCGAAGAGGGCTTGTTCCCGCACGAGAACTCGGTCTCGGATGCGGATGGCCTCGAGGAGGAACGTCGGCTGATGTACGTGGCGATCACGCGCGCTAGGAAGCGGCTCTACCTCAGCTTTTCGCAGACCCGGATGCTGCACGGCCAGACCCGCTACAACGTCAAGAGCCGCTTCTTCGACGAGCTGCCCGAGGCCGCGCTCAAGTGGATCACGCCGCGCAACCAGGGCTTCGGCTCGGGCTTCCAGCGCGATTACCAGAGCGCGTGGCAGCGCGGCTCGGGCCTGCACTCGATCGTCGGCGCGGGGCGTGTCGAATCGGCACCGGGAAGCGGCTTCGGTGCCGGCCCGCTCGTGTCGGCGAAGCCGGCGGCACATGGCCTGCGCCCCGGTCAGACCGTCTTTCACAACAAGTTCGGCGAGGGCGTGCTCATCACCATCGAAGGTCTGGGCGACGACGCGCGCGCGCAGGTGAACTTCGGGCGCCACGGGATGAAATGGCTCGCGCTCAGCGTTGCGAAACTGACGCCGGTGGAGTGACATGGGTCGGTCGTCATGAGCGCGATCCTCGGGCTTGCGTTCCTGCTGTTGCTGCAGGCGACAGGCGAGCTGCTCACGCATGCGCTGGCCTGGCCGTTTCCCGGCCCCGTGGTGGGCATGGTGCTGCTGCTGCCGTTGCTCCGCGTGCGTGCGGTCCGTGAACCGGTCGCCGCGGCGGCGGAGATGCTGCTCGCTCATCTGTCGCTGCTCTTCGTTCCGGTCGGGGTCGGTGTGGTCACCCATCTCGACCTGGTTTCGCAGTACGGCTCGCGACTGATGATCGTGATCGTCGTCTCGACATGGATCGGCCTGGCGACAACGGCGCTGCTGCTGCGGTTCATGCTGCGGTCTAAGACCGAAAGCGCCTGAGGCATGGACGAATTCGTGCAGCTATGGGTCTATCTGTCGACGACCCCGCTCTTCGGCCTGACCGCGACGCTCCTCGTCTATGCGCTTGCGCAGGGCCTGTACGACCGGCTCGGTCGGGCTCCGTGGGCCAATCCGGTCTTGTGGTCGGTGGTGGCGATCGGGCTGATGCTGGTGCTGACGCGGACGCCGTATCCCGTCTACTTCGCCGGGGCGCAGTTCGTGCACGTGTTGCTGGGGCCGGCCGTCGTCGCGCTGGCGTGGCCGCTGTGGCAGCGTCGCCAGGAGTTGCAAAGGCGCGGTGTGGCGCTCGTCGTCGCCGCCGTCGTCGGCGGATCGGCGGCGGCCGGCAGCGCTGTGTTGACCGCGAAGATGCTGGGCATGCCGGCCGGCATCGTGCTGTCGCTCGCACCGAAGTCGGTGACCGCGCCGGTCGCGATGGGCATCGCCGAACGCATCGGCGGTGTGCCGGCGCTGGCCGCGGTGTTCGCCGTGCTGACCGGGGTCGTCGGTGCGCTGTCGGCGAAGTACCTCTTCAACGTGCTTCGGATCGACAGCTGGCCCGTTCGCGGCTTCGCGCTAGGAACTGCATCGCACGGGATCGGCGCAGCTCGTGCGCTGCAGGTTCATCCCGATGCAGGCGCCTATGCGGGCGTGGCCCTCGGCCTTCAGGTCCTGCTGGCATCGGTGCTGTTGCCGTGGGCGGCCCAGCTGATTCGCTAGTGGCCTGAAACATTGAAATCGGAGGTTGCAGGCCGCCCGCCGATCGCGAGCGGCGCGTCAGAGCAACCCGGCCCGCTTCACCGCCCGATAGCGGTTCACCAGTTCCGGCGCGAGCTTCTCCGGCTCGACGTCGAGCAGCAACGCATCGCGCGCCGCGAGTCGCGCGAACGCGTCCGCGCGCGACTGGTTGAACAGGTGCGCGCCGGCCACGTCGATGGCCTGGCTCTGCAGCGCGATCGGTTGCTCGGCCACCTCGCGCAGCGCCCGTTCGCGCAGGCTCGCGAGCAGCACCAGGTGGCGCGAGCGCATCAGGCGCAGCGCGGGTTCGAGTTCGCTCGCATCTTCATCGCGGAAATTCGTCAGCACGACGACGAGCGAACGCTTGTGGCGCCAGCGCATCAGCTGGGTCGCGGCGCTCCGGTAGTCGGAATGCGTCGCCTTGGGTTCAATGTCGTAGAGCTCGCCGATCATCGCGTTCAACGCGTTCACACCCTTGCGTGGCGCGAAGCGGCGCTCTTCGCCCTGCTGGTGGCCGAACGTCATCGCGCCGACCTCGTCGCCGTCGCGCAGGGCCACGTAGGCGAGCAGCATCAATGCGTTCAGGGCCTCGTCGAAGTGGCTGCCGTGGCGCGGCCTTTGGCCGCTGCTGATGTCACCGCTGCTCTCGTCGGCACGCATGCGGCGGCCGCAGTCGAGCAGGAAGACGACGCTCTGGTCGCGCTCGTCTTGGTACTCGCGCACGATCGGCCGGCGGTAGCGCTGCGTCGCCTTCCAGTCGATGTCGCGGATCGCGTCGCCGGGCCGGTAGTCGGCGAGCTGCTTGAAGTCGGTGCCGGCGCCGCGCTGCGCGACGGCCTTGATGCCGATCTCGGCAAGCCGGCGGTCGCCGGCGAGCCAGGCATAGCGCGCGACCGCGGCGAAGTTCGGGTACACGTGCAGGCTCTCGACCTGCCCGGCGCGTCGCAACAGGTCGAAGCTGCCGAGCAGCGTGCGCACGCGAAGCTCGGCCGGTTCGAAGCGCACCTTGCCGCGCCGCGTCGGCTGCGCCCGGTAGCCGATCACGGTCTTGGCGTTCGGCAGCACGCGCACCGCGCATGGCAGGCCTTCGAAGACGAGCGACTCGTCGACCGAGTCGAAGAGCACCACGCGCCACGCGTTCGCACTGTCGTTGACGAGCTCGCCGACCAGATCGCGCGCGACGCCGACCGCGAGCGCTGCCGGCAGCGCGCGTTTCCATTGCAGCGGCGCGGCCCGCCACGCGCGGCTGCTCGCCCGGATGTCGTAGCCGACGACGATCGCGCCGAGCGCCAACGCCAACGCGCAGACTCCGGCGACGATGTCGAGCTGCGCGCCGGCGAACAGCGCGGCGGCGGTCCCCGCGGCGCCGATCGCCAGCGCGTTGATGGTGGCCGCGGTGGGCAGGATCGGAAGCCGCATCGATAGGCATTGTGCAGTGCCGTGTCGCGTTGACGGCGACGCCAATTGCGCTCCAAATCAGGAGCGCGCCACGATGCCATCCGCCGCGAACGCGAGCGCTGCCAAGGAGAACACCATGCCCCGCCCGAAGTCACGCCATGTCGTTCCCGGTAGCGAGCGTTCAGCGCTGCCAGGCGCACGCGCGGTCGCCGATGTGACGCCCGACGAACGCATCGCCGTCTCGGTGCGGTTGCGGGCCAACCCGCTCGCGCCGCGCGACGCGTCGAGCGCGGCGGCCATGAATGACGAATTGCCCGCCGCGCGCCAGTACCTCTCGCGCGATGCGTTCGCGGCCGCGCACGGCGCCGCGGCCGACGACATCGCGAAAGTCGCCGCGTTCGCCGACGCGCACCAGCTCGCGGTGGTCGACACCAGCGAGGCGCGGCGCACGGTCGTGCTGTCGGGCACGGCCGCGCAGCTCGGTGCCGCGTTCGATGTCCGGCTGCAGCAGTTCGAACACGACGGCGGCACCTACCGCGGCCGCGTCGGGCCGGTCTCGGTGCCGGCCGATCTCGCCGGCATCGTCGAAGGCGTGTTCGGCCTCGACGACCGACCCCAGGCGACGCCGCACTTCCAGGTCTGGCGGCCCGATGGGCAGGTCGCGTCACGCGGGCCGAACGCGTCTTTCACGCCGCCGCAGCTGGCGAGCCTGTACGGATTTCCGACCGGTCTCGACGGCAGTGGCCAGTGCATCGGCATCATCGAACTCGGCGGCGGCTTCGCACCGGCCGACATCAAGACCTATTTCACCGCGTTGAAGCTCGGCGTCCCGCAGGTGCTCGCGGTCAGCGTCGACGGCGGCCGCAACCGGCCCACCAACGCGAACAGCGCCGACGGCGAGGTGATGCTCGACATCGAGGTCGCCGCGGCGATCGCGCCGAAGGCGAAGATCGCGGTCTATTTCGCGCCCAACACCAACAAAGGCTTCCTCGACGCGATCACGACCGCGGTGCACGACAACGTCAACAAGCCGAGCGTGATCTCGATCAGCTGGGGCTCGGCCGAAGCGAACTGGACCGCGCAGGCGATGACGCAATTCGACCAGGCTTTCCAGGCCGCCGCCGCGATGGGCGTGACGATCTGCTGCGCCGCCGGTGACAACGGCTCGGCCGACGCGGTGAAGGATGGCAAGCCGCACGTCGACTTCCCCGCGTCCAGTCCGTTCGCACTCGGTTGTGGTGGCACCCGTCTGGCGAGCAGCGGACAGACGATCACGAGCGAGGTGGTGTGGAACGAGAACGCCGCGTCGAGCGCGACGGGCGGTGGCGTGAGCGGCTTTTTCGCCGTGCCCGCGTACCAGCAACATGCGAACGTGCCGACCGTCGCGGGCAGCACCAAGACCGGCCGTGGCGTTCCCGATGTCGCGGGCGATGCCGACCCGTCGAGCGGCTACCAGGTGCGCGTCGACGGCCAGAACATGGTGATCGGCGGCACCAGCGCCGTCGCGCCGCTCTGGGCCGGCCTGATCGCGTTGATGAACCAGGCGTTGATGAAAAAGAAGCTCGGCAAGCCGGTCGGTTTCCTGAACCCGTTGCTCTACGGCTCGCTCGCGGGCAAAGGACTTTTCAACGACATCACAGAGGGCAACAACGGCAGCTACTCGGCAAAGCTCGGGTGGGATGCGTGCACCGGCTGGGGTTCGCCGCGCGGCGCGAAGCTGCTGACGGCGCTGTCAGGGGGCTGAGCATCCGCTTCGGCAGGCAGTACGCGCAGACCACAGATCACCCATGTGCCCTAAAGCCGCGGCGCCTCGACCGATTCGAGCAACCCTGCGATCAGCTCGTCGATGCGCCGGCCTTCGAGTTCCGCATCGGGCGCCAGCAGCACGCGATGGCGCAGCACGGGCAGCGCACATCGCTTGATGTCGTCGGGTGTGATGAAGTCGCGCGCCGCGAGCAGTGCGGCGCCGCGCGCCGCGCGAACCAGCGAGATCGCGCCGCGCGGGCCGGCTCCACCGGCCAGGCCGAGGCCGCCGCGCGTCGCCCTGGCGATCCGCACGGCGTAGTCGACCACGCGCTCGTCGACGCGCACGAAGCCCGCCATGCGTTGCAGCGAGAGCACTGCCCGTTCGTCGATGCGCGACGTGACGAGATCGAGCGGCAGCTGGTCGCCGCTTTGCTCGTCTGTCGTGCGCACCACGATCGCCGCTTCCTCGGCGAGCGTCGGGTAACCGATCTCGACCTTCAACAGGAAGCGGTCGAGCTGCGCCTCGGGCAGCGGATAGGTGCCTTCGGTGTCGATCGGGTTCTGCGTCGCGAGCACCATGAACGGCTTGTCGAGCGGCAGCGTCTCGCCTTCGAGCGTGACCTGGTATTCCTGCATCACCTCGAGCAACGCGCTCTGCGTCTTCGCGGGCGCGCGGTTGATCTCGTCGGCCAGCAGCAGGTTCGTGAAGACAGGCCCGCGCCGCACGCGCAGCGTGGTCTGGCCGCTCTCGCTGCTGTCGAGCACCGCATGACCGGTGATGTCGGACGGCATCATGTCGGGCGTGAACTGCACGCGCGCGTAGCGCAACGAGAGCGCCTTCGCGAGCGCGCGCGCGAGCAGTGTCTTGCCGAGGCCCGGCACGCCTTCGATGAGCACGTGGCCCGAGGCGACGAGCGCGATCAATGTCTGCTCGACCGCCTCGTGCTGGCCGACGACCGCCTTGCCGATCTCGTCTCGAAGCTGCCCGAGCACTTCGGCGGCGCGGGTGATGTCGGCGGGGGCGATGGCGCTCATGCGGGGTCTCTCGTGGAAGGGGAATCGGACGGGTCGGGCGGCGTCGCGGGTGCGGCGATCACCGGGTTCGCGGGTGCCAGCAGTGCGCGCCGCGCGTGTTCGATCGTGACCAGCGCCGATGCGAGCGCCCGCAGTGTGCGTGGCAGCTTGCGATCCAGCGCGGCTGCCAACTCGTCGGCGTGCAGATGCGTGGCTTTGGCGATCGCGTCGGCGCGTTCGCGTGGCGTCGGCAGCGCGCGGTAGTTCGCGATGCGTTTCACCGCCGCGTCGTCGAGGGCGCGCACTTCGGCACGATGCAACGGCGCGCCGTCGTGCTTGGCGATGAATCGCGCGGTGCCGGTGATCTGCTCGACGATCGAGCGCCGTGCACGCGACGGCGTCGCCAAACGTGGCCCGAAACGCACGCCACTGCGCCAGAGGCCCAACGCGAGCGCAGAGGCGCCGAGCAGCACCGCGGGCCAGCCGCGTTGCCAGAGCCACACCATCACCGGCTCGCGCTTTTCCTCGGCGACGAACCACACCACGCCGCCCGGCTGCAGGTTCAGCAGCGCGGCGATCAGCAAGGGGTTGTCGCCGCGCAAGGCGTTCTCGTTGTCGAAGAATTCCCATGCACTGGTGGCCGAGACGCGGCCCTGGCCGACGCGCGCCGAGACGAACACGTGGCCTGCCTTGTCGTCGAGCGCCCAGACCAGCGGCGCCCTCGACTGGATCACGCGCCCGGGCTCCGCGCAGAGCCGATAGCGCGAGCGGCTGTTGAACGGCGCGAGGCGGGCGTCGCCCACCGCGACGTCGTGGCAATCGTGGTCGACGTCTCGCAATGCGCGCGGCAGCGCCGCCAGCGCCGCCGATGCCGCGCTCGGCGCCGAAGCCGCGTTCGCGGGTTGGATGCGCTTCCAGTCGAGCGGGATCCACGTCAGCGCATGGTCCTCGTCGGGTTGGGCGAAGAGCCAGTTGGCCAGAATCAGGTTGCCGCCGCCCTCAACCCAGCGGCGCAGCGCCGCGTCGCGCCCTTCGAACATGTTCCAGTGCGAAGAAGCGAGGTAGAGCGTGGCGTGCGGCGGCGGCATCGCGCCGAAGTTCTCGCGCGTCACGACCCGGGCGCCGAGGTGCCGCGCCAACGCCTTGGTCGTGTACAGGTCGTCGCGGGCGGCCGCGTCTTTCGGGGGCAGGTGGATGTCGACCTCGACCCATTCGATGCGGCTGGCGAGCCACCAGAGCATCGCGGCGAAGACGAGCGCGCCGAGCAGCCATGCGGCGTGCCCTGTCGTGAAGCGCGGCGTCGCCATCGGTCAGGCCTCCGCGGTCGCGAGCGGTGCGGAGCCGAGGCGGCGGTCGAACTCGTCGCACAGCGCCAGCACCGCTGCCGACTCGGGCATGCGCGCACCGTAAACGGCGAACTGCCAGGCGCCGACGAGGCGGCGCACGAAGCCGCTCGCCTCGGCCGGCAAGGCACGTTCGGCGAGCCGAACGCAGTCGCCTTCGGTGCTGGCCGACTTGATCGGCACGGCATGGCCATGCACCAGGCGCGACAAGGTGCCGCGATAGAGCAGCGACAGCGCCGCGCGGTGCGAGCCGCCGAGCCAGAGCTCGCGCGCGGCCCGGCCGATGTCGTCGGGCAGGCTCTCGGGACGGATGTCGAGGTCGCGCACATGGCTCGGTCGCGCGGCGATGCCGTCGCGTGGGCCGGGCCCCTTGAACGCGATCCAGCGGCGCGCGCCGACGAGCACCACTGCGACCAGAACGGCGCCTCCCAGCCAGACCAGGCCGCGTCCGCTCTCGGCGAGCCAGCGCGCGAATTCGAGCAGCCACGGATTCGGCTTGTCGATCGGCTTCGGCTCTGCGTCGAAGAACGAGCGGAAGCGCCAGGTGCGTTTCTTCCGCGTGCCACCGAGTGCCGGGTCGGCGCGCACGGCCGACGCGGCAGCCTCGACCTGTTCGGCGGTGGTGGCGGACGGCCCGGCGATGGCCCCGGCAGGGACCGCGGCGAGCACGGCCGCGAGCGTGACCGACGCCAGCCACGGCCCGGCGCGCGGCGCCAGAACCGCCGGGCGCGACGCGCGTGCACGCCGCGGCGTCGCCATCGCATCACGGCGCGAATGCAAGCCGGAACTCCTGTTCGATGTCCCAGGCCTCGAGTTCGACGCGTCGGTTCAGGTACATCGTGAAGCCCGCGCCCACGAAGAAGGGCTCGACGATGGCGAGCGCCACCGCGTAGCAGAGCGCGATCATCAACGCGTTGACGAGATTGCCATCGAGGAAAGCGGCGTCGAACCAGTCGCTGCCCTTGCCGACCGGCGCCATCCAGAGCGTGAGACCGGCGACGCCGACCGCGAACACCTGCTCGAGGGTCGAGAACGCGAACTGCATCGCGTAGGCCGCGCCGTAGCGACCCCGAAGCACCTGTTTCACGCGTGGCCGGCGCTCGCGCCATGGTTGACCCTCGAGTTGCTGCACCGGCGCCACGTAGGAACGCCAGGGCGAGAAGCGCCGCGTCGTCAGCGTGGGCAGCAAGTGGCGCCACCAGACGTCGCCGCGCGCGGCCCACATGTCGGCGAACCGGGTTTCCTGGCCGAACGTGGCACGCGCGAGCACGAACAGCAGGCTGCGGTCGAGCCACGGCTTCAACCAGAACAGCACCACGAGCGGTAGCCAGAAGCCGAGCTCGATCGTCGATAGCGCGAGCAGCAGCACGACCCCGTAGACCGGGCCGACGCTGCGCCACACCGAACGCCGGCACGAGCCGACCAGGCGCACGCCGAGGTCGCCGGCTTCGGTCATGCTGCGCGGGCGCAGGTCGAGCGCGATCGCGGCGACTTTCATGCCGCGGACTTCATGCGGTGACTTTCATGCGGCGACCTTTGTGCGGGAGCGCACACGTCGATCGTCATCGGAGCCGCACCGTGCTGGCGACCGAGCTGGCGTCGCCGCGCCC